>NZ_JAYMRX010000001.1:0-922509 GCF_038900635.1 Cupriavidus oxalaticus
TTTGAGCACTACAACGAGCAGCACCCCCATAGCGCCCTGAATTACCGCTCTCCGCGCGAGTTCAGGCGTGCGATGGCCTTATCAACCTAAGGGTGTGACCGTGTCCGCGGACACGGGGGCAAATCCAACCGCCGATACTATGACGCCCGAATGCACGGGGTCGCCCCTGTCTCGAATGTCGCGCCGGCTCCCGTAGAACCCGATTTCTCTGCCATCTGAACATGATTGGACGTCGTCATCGGCCCGACGGGCTGCCATTTCGCCTCTACATGCGTGCGGGCAAGTTCAAGACGAGCTACGGCTACAAGCTCGATACCGGTAAATGGGCCTTCCGGCTGTCGGCCTCGACAAATAATCCCGAGGCGGTTGCCGCTATCCGCGACGAGGCCATCCGGCGAGCCAACGAGCTGAACGGCAATGTCGTGCGCGCCGGTACGGTCGAATCGCTTTTCGAACGGTATTTCGAGTGGCAGGAAGGGCTGCCTGCAGACAGCGAGTCCAGAAAGGCTGACGGCACGCTCACTGAGAACAGACGCGAATCGAAAAAGCTGATCGGCGTGTTTGGGAAGATGGCGCCAGAGACCATCAAACCCGTCCACGTATACAAATACCTGGCGGGCCGTGCCAGCAAGGGAGCACCGGCGAAGGCGAACAAGGAGATCGCTCTCCTGTCAGCAGTGCTGGAGTATGGGCGCAAGCACGGCGACCTCGAGGAAAACCCATGCCGCGGGATCGAGTACAACCCGACCCGCCCCCGGCAGCGCGTGGTGTCACCGGCTGAGATGCAGTTGATGAGACGGATTGCGCGCGAGCGCGGCGGAAGCTACCACATCATGGCGCTGTGTGCCAACACGGCTTTCCTGACCGTCAGCCGCCCGGATGAGATGCGCGCCCTCCTCGGCAGCGCATCACTGACGCCGGCGTTCAGGTGCCGGTCGGAAAGCGCAAAGCAGGGCATGCCCAGCGCTGGAAACTGATCCATTGGTCGCCGGAACTGAAGGCGACTGTCGACGAAGCGCTGGCGCTACAGCGCATCCCTGGTGTCTACGTCTTTGGTAACACTTCTGGGCAGGTGTACAGCCGCAGCGGGTGGACCACGATCTGGGGGCGCCTGATGGACTATTGCGAAGCGGCTGCCGAGAAGGAGGAAATCCCGTTCGTGCGTTTTGCACTTGCGGACATGCGGCCGAGCGCGGTGACTGAGCGGATGGACGAAGGCGATGAGCGCATCGTGGATGCCACCGGGCACGCCGACGGGCGCATGGTGGCCAAGATCTACGACCGCCGGCGAGAGCGGAAAGTGAAGGCAACCCGCTGATGATCTTCCAAAATTGGAATCTCATCTTCCAAAAGTCGTAACAGGAGTCCCGGAAAGCAAAACAGCGCCTGTGTAAGGCGCTGTTTTGTAAGGAAATTCTTGGGGTGGCTGATGGGACTCGAACCCACGACGACAGGAATCACAATCCTGGACTCTACCAACTGAGCTACAGCCACCGTAGAGGTCATCAGCGAAGCGCTGATCGACGAAAACCAAGATTATACAAACTCTTTTCCGAGATGGCTAGTATCCCGCACAAATTTTTTTCGGGACTTGCATCACGCCTTGCGCGGCTGCCACTTGGCCTCCAGCAACACTGCCTGCTTGATGGCAGCAATGGTCTCCGCCTCGGAATCGAAGTGCCCCAGCAACCGGCGCGACTTGCCGTTGAGGACGGCTTCCTGCAATGCCCTGCCTGCGGCCTCCGAGGTGCCATGGTGCCAGCAGTAGCGCGCCGTCCATTTGCCATCCTGCAGTTGTTCGGCGACCCAGACCAGCCTGAAGTCCTCAAACACTTCGCCGAATGACTCATCGTTGTTCGCGTTCGCTTTGTCCACGCTAGCCGCCGTCCGTTCGCCTGTGGCGATGCGAAGAATCGTAGCACGCAGGCCACGTTGCCAGACATGGGCGTGGCAGGCGTTTGCGGGAAGTCACCAATCCGCAGGCGATATGGCGTTCTCAGCCCCCACCTCTGCAGGGTTCTTGCCGGACGTGCGCGCAGCGATACTCTGCTCCGAGGGACATTGACCCCCCTCGATCTTCCCATCAGGCGGCCCGCTCCATCGGGCTGCCTGCCTCTTTTCCTTCCCCGCAGTTCGGTTTGGCAGTGCAAGGTTCGCCGGAACCTGGCGCATTGGCAGTGGCCCAACCATTTTCGGGAAGAATTGCGAGGAAAAGAGCATGCGAACGATCCTTGGACGCCTGGCAGGTGTCTTGTCGCTGCTGGGGATGGTCGTGGCCCTGGCGGGCTGTGCGGGCGGCGCAGGCGATGGACGGGAGTCAGGAATCACGGCCTACGGAACGCTGGACGTGGGCATCAACCATACTTCGCGATAGATCCAGCGCTGCAGCGCATGACCGATGGAACTCTTTTTCATGCGATCCGGTCAAATCAGCTCGACTGGCGCGATCGCAGCAGGCCATAAAAGGCCAAAAAAAAGAGTCCGCAGCGCGGACTCTTAACTTTAGCGATCTCAAATGCCCTGAAGGCCGTTGCAATGTAACTGTCATCCGGGACTTGCACCATTCGGGTAAACGAAGAGCGCGGGACGCGCCGACGAAAAAAAGCCCGCCGAAGCGGGCTGAATAATCAGTTGAAGAAAGCCCTGTATTCGAGGGCAGGCACAGTGTAAAAAAGTGCCCTGCCTTGGCGAATTAGGGGAATCCCTTTGCGGGCGCCAGTTTCCGGACGATCGGAGCTGGCAAGCGTCGCGCGCGCTACCCTCGGTATTCAATGCACAGATTGGCGATTCGGTGTTAGAGCAACGATTCGATAGCCCCTGACGGGGTGATGCTCGATCGTCCAGCGCGAATCCCTCTATGCCGCCAGCGGCTCTGACGCGAGGGGACGCAGATGGCTACGCGCCTCTTCAAACAGTGCATCCACATCGGCCCGAGTGCGCGCGGCATGCATGCGTTTCGCATCGGACAGCACGCGGCGCCAGCCTCGTCCTCCCGCAACGCCGCGGTACAGCCCCAGCATATGCCGCGTGACCGCCCCCATATACCCGCCGCGTTCGACCATGTCGCCGATATAATCCTGCATCGATAGCTCTACATCCAGCCGCGATCGAACTGGTGCCCCCGCGTCGCCATAGAAGCGCACATCCATTTCCGCCAGCACATAGGGCTGGTGATATGCCTCGCGGCCAATCATCACGCCGTCGACGTGCTGCAGATGCCGCGCCATCTCGTCATAGGTGACGATGCCGCCATTGATCAGGATCTCCAGCTGCGGAAATTCCTGTTTCAGCTGGTATGCCACTTCATAGCGCAGCGGCGGAATCTCGCGGTTTTCCTTGGGGCTCAGGCCTTTCAGGATGGCATTGCGGGCATGAACGATAAACGTGTCGCAGCCCGCCTCCGTGACCGTGCCGACAAAATCCCGTACGAAATCGTAGTGCTCGATGGTATCGATGCCGATGCGATGCTTCACCGTCACCGGAATGCTGACCGCATCGCGCATCGCCTTCACGCAATCGGCAACCAGTTCGGGCTCCGCCATCAGGCAGGCGCCGAAAGCACCGCGCTGCACGCGCTCGGACGGGCAGCCGCAATTCAGGTTGATCTCCTTGTAGCCCCATTGCTCGCCCAACCTCGCCGCCGCGGCCAGGTCTGCCGGCTCGCTGCCGCCCAGCTGCAGCGCGACCGGCTGCTCCGCCGCATCGAAATCCAGGTGGCGCGGCACGTCGCCATGCAGCAGCGCACCGGTGGTCACCATCTCGGTGTACAGCCAGGTATGGCGGCTGAGCTGGCGATGGAAGGTGCGGCAATGGCGGTCAGTCCAATCCATCATCGGCGCCACGGATACGCGGCGCGGACTTGCCGCGGCAGGTTTACCTTGAAAATGGGTCATTTCGGAACGGATCGGCGCGGCCAATCCTCATGCTACTCGCAGATATCGACGGTGCCCGGTGGGGGCAGCTCCCATGCGCCTGAGGCGGCGC
The DNA here is from genome assembly GCF_038900635.1 of Cupriavidus oxalaticus. GTDB lineage: Bacteria > Pseudomonadota > Gammaproteobacteria > Burkholderiales > Burkholderiaceae > Cupriavidus > Cupriavidus oxalaticus_B. Next base: position 3,985 of record NZ_JAYMRX010000001.1, read on the forward strand.
ACAATGCAGCCGAAGCAGTATCGCGGCTTTGCGGGAGGCGCATGAGTTTACCACCCTCGCGGATCTTTCGCCCGAGACGCTGCCTACGACCAGACTGCAACGAAGGTTGTCGCTGGCATGGCCAAAATCTCGATGATCCTGACCATGAACCATCAGTCATGCCAGGGCGCGGCCGCGCCCAGACTCATCGTGCGGCTGCAGTCTTGTCAATCCACGTGGCGAACGTGGCCAGGAACTTGTCGAACAAGCCCCGCGTGGATTCGCTGGCAATGCCGCCTTGCTCGTCGAACAGTTTGTCGACGCCGCTGATATAGGCCTCGGGCTGCTGCAGCAGCGGAACATTGAGGAACACCATCGACTGCCGCAGGTGATGGTTGGCGCCGAACCCGCCGACGGCACCCGGCGAGGCGCTGATGATGGCGCCAGGCTTGCCGTCCCAGACGCTGCTGCCATAGGGGCGCGAGCCCACGTCGATGGCGTTCTTCAGCGGTGCGGGGACCGAGCGGTTGTACTCGGGCGTGACGAACAGCACCGCATCGGCGCGGCGCACGCGGTCCCGGAATGCGGCCCAGGGCTGCGGCGGCTTGTCGTCCAGGTCCTGGTTGTAGAGCTGCAGTTCGCCGATCTCGACGATCGGCTCCTTTGTCTGTGTGGACACTTGAAGCGGACGGTGCGGCGCCATGTCTGGCATGGCCGCCCGCGCCGGTCCAGCCGCCACTCTACCCGAGTCGCGACTGCTCCGCCGTCAAGCAAGTTGCGCGCAAACGCCGCCGGCCGTGTGAACGAGCTGATCAGGCGGACTTGCCCAGCGCGGCGAGCGGATGGTCTTCCGCACGCCACGGGCTGTCGAAGAACGACTGGATCGTCTCGCGACCAACCTCATCCAGCCGGGCATGCTGCCAGCGCGGCTTGTGGTCCTTGTCGATCGCCAGCGCGCGGATGCCCTCGACGCCGTCGCCCTTGCGGAACACGTAGTACATCATGTCGAGCTCCATGCGCAGCTCGTCTTCGAGCGACATGCCGCGCGCGCGGCGGATCTGCTCCAGCGACACGCACAGCATCAGCGGCGAACGGCTGCGCAGCATGGCAGCGGTTTGCGCGGCCCAGTCGCCCGGCGCATCGCTGACGGCCGCCAGGATATCCTGCGCGGTATTGCCCGCGAACAGCGCGTCGATCTGTGCGGACAGGCCCGCCAGCGTGCTTTGCGCAGGCGGGCAGTCAGCGCGGTGCGGCGCGGTGAAGCCTTCGATATGCGCGAGTACGGCATCGCCGCTGGCAAACTGCCGCGCGCGCAGCGAATCCACCAGCTCGGCCAGCCGGTTGCCCGGCAGGTAGGCATCGGCCAGGCCTGCGTACAGCGCATCGGCCGCGCTGATCGCGGTGCCGGTCAGCCCCAGGTATTCGCCGATATGGCCCGGCGTGCGTGCGAGGAACCAGCCTCCGCCGACATCGGGGAACAGGCCGATATTGGTTTCGGGCATGGCCATTCTGGTGCGCTCGGTGACCAGGCGCAGCCGGGCCCCTTGCGAAATGCCCATGCCGCCGCCCATCACCACGCCGTCCATCAGCGCGATATAGGGCTTGGCGTAGCGATGGATCAGGAAATTGAGCGCGTATTCCTCGACAAAGAACTGGTCGAGCAGCGGATCGCCTTCATGCGCCGCCTTGTGGAAGTAGCGGATATCGCCACCGGCGCAGAATGCCTTGCCGCCGGCACCGGAGACCACCACCGCCACCACTTCGGGCGCAGAAGCCCACGCCTGCAGCGCCTGGGTGATGGCGCGGATCATGTCGAGCGACAGCGCGTTGAGCGCTTGCGGACGATTCAGCGTCAGGTATCCGATGCCACCTTGGACTTCGGTCGTGACGAATTCAGTCATGTCTTACTCCTCCAATGCAACTGGCGATTTTACGCCAGTCGCACCGGCAGGCGTACCCCATGGGCAGCTTGCGGCGCATGCATGGATGATGCGCATGCGCCGCGGGCGGCCGCCTTCAGGCCAGCCTGAACGTCGCCACCAGCGCGGTCAGGCGCTGCGCCTGGTCTTCCAGCGAAGCGGCCGCGGCAGCGGCCTGCTCGACCAGCGCCGCGTTCTGCTGGGTCATGCTGTCCATCTGCGACACCGCCACGTTGACCTGCTCGATGCCGTGCGACTGTTCGTCCGACGCCGCGCTGATATCGCCGATGATGCTGCTCACGCGCCGAACGGCGTCGACGATGTCCTGCATGGCGCGGCCAGCATCGTCGACCAGTCCCGTCCCTTCGCGCACGTTCGCCACCGAAGCGCCGATCAGCGTCCGGATCTCCTTCGATGCACCGGCGCAGCGCTGCGCCAGGTCGCGTACGTCGCCCGCCACCACCGCGAAGCCGCGGCCGTGCTCGCCGGCGCGCGCCGCCTCGACGGCGGCATTGAGCGCCAGGATATTGGTCTGGAACGCGATCTTCTCGATCACGTCGATGATGTCCACGATCTTGCTCGAACTGCCGTCGATCGAACGCATGGTATCGACCACGCGCGACACCGCCTCGCTGCCCCGCTCGGCCAGCGCGCTGGCGTCCGTGGCCAGCGTGCGCGCCTCACGCGCGCTGTCGGCGTTCTGGCGCACGGTGCCGGTCAGCTCTTCCATGCTGGATGCGGTTTCTTCCAGCGATGCCGCCTGTTGCTCGGTTCGCTGCGACAGGTCGGCATTGCCGCTGGCGATCTGCTTGCTGGCCGAGGCAATGGCATCGGCACCACCGCGCACTTCGCCCACCATCGCCACCAGGCTGTGTTGCATGCGGCCCAGCATGCCCAGCATGCGCGCCGTTTCGTTGCGCGCCGACTCATCGGCCTGCACGCCACCGCTGGCCGCTGCCTGCACACTCAGGTCACCGCCGGCGATCCTGTCGAAGCGCGTGATGGCAACATCGAGCGGTTGCACGATCGAACCGCGCAGGCGCCACGCCACCACGGTGCTGAACGCCAGGCCCAGCACCAGCGCAATGACCGACATCGTGAACAGGTTGCGATAGCGGTGCTGCGACGCTTCGTAGACCCCCTTCGCGCTGGCCAGCTGCAGCTGGTTGAGTTCGGCGTTGGCCGCGGTGAAGGCGATGTCGAGCCGGGGGATTTCCTCGAGCACGTATTTCATCACCGCATCGCGATCGGCCGCGTGCAATGCGGCAATCATGGGGGCCACGCCTTGCTTGAACAGTGCGTCGCGCTTGGCGGTGACATCATCGACCATCTTCTCTTCTTCCGCGGAGCGCGGCAGCGCAAGGTAGGCCTTCCATGCTTTCTCGGAATCGCGCGCAAAGCCCTCGGCGGTCGCGGCGCGCGCCTTGGCGTCGGCGGGGTCGGTGGCGAAGGTGGCCTGGTCGAGCAGCACCCGCACCAGCAGCTGGTTCGAGCGCGCTTCGGCAAGATGCACCGCCGCCGACAGTTGCTGCGAATAGATCTGGCGCGTGGCATCGTTGCTGCTCGACATGCCGAGCCAACCGACGGCGCCGACAATCAGAATCAACACATTGGTAACGATTGTCAGGAACCACAATCTGACTCCGATGGTAGTGTTCTTGAACATTGAAGCTCCGGGGGTAGAAAGCCAAAAAATTCGGGACGAGGGCGTTTGCGAAATCAGGGGACGCGACATGCCGCTGCCCTGCTCATCTACGGCGCGCACAACGGTTCCTTAACCCGGATTAGTTACCTTCCGATGCGCAACACAACTGCGCATGAGTACAGCAATGCGAGGATGTGCCCGATGCGGCTCACCTCGCGTCATCCCGCATGTTTGGAGGAACTGCTCGTAGCAATTCCGGATGGAATGTGCACACTTGCGGGATGACCACCGAATCGCTCGATCCCGAACTCATCCTGCTGGCGTTTGCGCCGGTCTTCCTGCTGACCATTGCCGGCGAGGCCTGGTACTGGGCGCACCGCGACCGGTCGGTGTACAGCCTGCGCGATACCGTCTCCAATGCGGCGCTCGCGCTGATGCACCAGGCGTCGGACGCGTTCTTCCTGTGGCTGATGATCCGGACGGTCTACAGCTGGTGTTACCAGCATGGATTGCGCGCGGTCCCGGAGACGGCCTGGTCCTTCGCGCTGCTGCTGCTGCTGCAGGACTTGCTGTACTACTGGTTCCACCGCGCCAGCCATCGCGTGCGCTGGCTATGGGCGTCGCACGTGACGCATCACTCGTCGGAAGGCATGAATTTTTCGACCGCGTTCCGGCAGAGCCTGACGTATCCGCTGTCCGGGATGTGGCTGTTCTGGATTCCGCTGGCGTATATCGGCTTTACGCCGGACTGGGTGATCCTGGCCGTCGGCCTGAATCTGGCATTCCAGTTCTTCGTCCATACGCGGCTGGGGCGGCGCTGGCCGTGGATCGAATCGGTACTCAACACGCCTTCGGTCCATCGCGTGCATCACGCCAGGAACCCGCAGTACATCGATCGCAACTACGCCGGCGTGCTGACGGTGTGGGACAGGCTCTTCGGCACCTTCGTCCCCGAGCGGGAGGCGCCCGTATATGGCATCACGCGCCAGGTGCGCACGCACAACCCGCTGACGCTGACCTTCCACGAATGGCGCGACATGTTCGTGGATGCGTGGCGCGACCGGGATCTGCGCTACCTGTGGAAGCCGCCGGAATGGCGCAGCCCGCGTGCGTCCGCCACGGAGGTGCTTCCGCGAACTTAGGATGTGCGTGTGGTGACGCGGCGGCAATAAAAAAACCGCGCTCGAAAGCGCGGTTTTTTTGACACCGTGAACGCTTATGCGCCTTCGCGGGAGGCACGCTTGCGCTCGTGCTCCTTCAGGTGGCGCTTGCGCAGGCGGATGCTCTTGGGCGTGAGCTCGACCAGCTCGTCGTCGGCGATGAATTCCACCGCATATTCCAGCGACATCTGGATCGGCGGCACCAGGCGCACCGCTTCGTCGGTACCCGAAGCGCGCACGTTGGTCAGCTGCTTGCCCTTGATCGGGTTGACCACCAGGTCGTTGTCGCGGCTGTGGATGCCGATGATCATGCCTTCATACAGCGCATCGCCCGGCTTGACGAACATGCGGCCGCGGTCCTGCAGCTTCCACAGCGCGTAGGCCACGGCATCGCCGTCGTCCTGCGAGATCAGCACGCCGTTGTGGCGCTCGCCCAGGCCGCCTTCGCGCACCGGCGCGTAGTCGTCGAAGATATGGCTGATCAGGCCGGTGCCGCGCGTCAGCGTCAGGAACTCGCCCTGGAAGCCGATCAGGCCGCGGGCCGGGATGCGGTATTCCAGTCGGGTACGGCCCTTGCCGTCCGACGCCATGTCGAGCAGTTCGCCCTTGCGGCGGCCCAGCTCTTCCATCACGCCGCCCTGGTGGCTGTCTTCGACGTCCACGGTCAGCAGTTCGTACGGTTCGTTCTTGACGCCGTCGATTTCCTTGAACACCACGCGCGGACGCGACACGGCCAGCTCGTAGCCTTCGCGGCGCATGTTTTCCAGCAGGATGGTCAGGTGCAGTTCGCCGCGGCCCGACACTTCGAAGATAGTGTCGTCGCCGGTATCGGCCACGCGCAGCGCCACGTTCGACTTCAGTTCGCGGTCCAGGCGCTCGCGCAGCTGGCGGCTGGTCACGAACTTGCCTTCACGGCCGGCCAGCGGCGAGGTGTTGACGCAGAAGTTCATGGTCAGCGTCGGCTCATCCACCTTCAGCATCGGCAGCGCGTCCTGGGCGTCCGGCGCACACACGGTGCAGCCGATACCCAGTTCTTCGATGCCGTTGATCAGCACGATGTCGCCGGCTTCGGCCTCGGGCACGATCTCGCGCTCCAGGCCCTGGAACTTCAGCACCTGGTTGATGCGGCCCTTGATCGGGTTGCCTTCCGGGCCGAACTTGACCACCACGTCCTGCAGCGGACGGGCGCGGCCACGCGAGATGCGGCCCACGCCGATCTTGCCGACGTAGCTGGAGTAGTCCAGCGAGATGATCTGCAGCTGCAGGGGACCGTCCCGATCGTCGTCACGCACCGGCACCTTGTCCAGCACGGTTTCGAACAGCGGCTTCATGTCGCCGTCGCGCACGTCTTCGGTCAGGCCGGCAAAGCCGTTCAGGCCCGAGGCGTAGATCACCGGGAAGTCGAGCTGCTCGTCGGTGGCGCCCAGCTTGTCGAACAGGTCGAAGGTCTGGTTGATGACCCAGTCCGGGCGCGCGCCCGGGCGGTCGATCTTGTTGACCACCACGATCGGCTTCAGGCCCAGCGCCAGCGCCTTGCGCGTGACGAAGCGGGTCTGGGGCATCGGGCCCTCGACCGCGTCGACCAGCAGCAGCACGCCGTCGACCATCGACAGCACGCGCTCCACTTCACCGCCGAAGTCGGCGTGGCCCGGGGTGTCGACGATATTGATATGGGTGCCGTTGTATTCGACGGCACAGTTTTTCGCGAGAATCGTGATCCCGCGTTCCTTTTCCAGGTCGTTCGAGTCCATCACCCGCTCGGCGACTTGCTGGTTGTCGCGGAAGGTGCCTGCCTGGCGCAGGAGCTGGTCGACCAGGGTGGTCTTGCCATGATCGACGTGAGCGATGATGGCGATGTTTCGGATGGCGCGGGTCATTGCTGCGTCTCGCTAAAAGCGACTCTCGCAAGGAGGGTCGGAGAATCTGAGGTAACCCAACATTCTAGCATGTTGCGGCGCAAGATGCGTTGACCTCAACCGTCACTCGGATAGCAAATATCTTTGCTAAAAACGAAATAACCAATTTCCGTTCTTGTGCATCCTTAAATACAAACATATATTTGCCACAGCAAAGATTGCAAAGGCAAAGATGTCACAGGACCCTTCCTCCGGCCCCCCGGCAACGGGCGCCGCGTTGTTCGATCCCGCCGGATACCAGATGAGCGACAGCGTCGGGTATCTGCTCCAGCGCGCAAAGAATTCGCTGGCGCACACCGTGGAGCAGGAGGTCAGCAGCCTGGACATCACGCATGCGCAGGCAAGCTGCCTGATCATGATCGCCACCGGGCGTGCCGCCACCGTCACAGATCTGGGGCGTGAACTGAACACCGACATGGGCTCGGTCACGCGCCTGCTCAGCCGCATGGAAAAACGCGGCCTGGTCGAACGCCAGCGCCGCGACGACGACCGCCGCGTGGTCGACCTGTTGCTGACCGAACAGGGCCAGGCACTGGCAGACCGCCTGCCGACCATTTTCTGCAAAGCACTTTCCCAGCACTTCAGGGGCTTTTCCGCCGACGAACTCCAGTTGCTGAAGAGCATGCTGCGCCGGGTCATCGATAACAACAGCGGGTAGCGCGGCGCCTGCCGGACCCCGGCAAGGCAGACCGTCCGGACAAGCCGGACACACCGTACCACCCGTCACAAGGCATGGCTCCGGATACGGAGCAACACCATGAAACAAGCTCTCTCTTCACAAGCCACCCTGTCGGCGCGGCCACGCGAACTGGCACGCCGCGCGGGCACCCTGGCACTGACCGCCGTGGCCGCGGCAGTGCTGGCCGGCTGCGCCGCGCTCGGCAATTCGCACAGCACGCAGTCCATGGCCGAGCCGGCCGCGATGGCCACCTCGCAAACCCTGCCCGGCGAACACGGCCAGTGGCCCACGCAGGACTGGGTCGACCAGTTCAGGGACCCGCAGCTGAGCGCGCTGGTCGACGAAGCGGTCAAGGACAATCCCGGTCTGCAGGCGGCCTTTGCCCGCGTGGAAGCGTCGCGCGCCATGGCCGAGGCCACGCGCAGCGCGCTCTACCCGCACCTGGAGTTCGAAGGCAGCCTGATCCGGCAGCGCTTCTCCAACAACGACCTGTTCATGGGCACGCCGCTGGCCGGCTCGTGGCAGAACCAGTCGCGGCTGCAGGTCGGCCTGTCGTATGACTTCGACTTCTGGGGCAAGAACCGCGACGCACTCGAAGCCGCGCTGTCGGACGACCGCGCCGCCGAAGCGGAAAGCCAGGCCTCGCGCCTGATCCTGGCGACCTCGATCGCGCGCAACTACGCCCGCCTGGCCGCGCTGTATGCCCAGCACGATGTCGCCGAGCGCGCCATCGCGCAGCGCCGCGACCTGACCGAACTGTCGCGCCAGCGGCTGGCCGCCGGCCTGGACACGCAGGTCGAGACCACGCAGGCACGCGGCACCGTGGCCGCATCGCAGACCGACCTGCAGCGCGTCGACGAGGAAATCGCGCTGGCCCGCAACCAGCTCGCCGCGCTGCTGGGCAAGGGCCCGGACCGCGGCCTGCAGATCCAGCCTCCGGTGCTGCTGGCGCAGGCCACACCCACCCTTCCCGACGACCTGACCATCGGCCTGCTTGGCCGCCGTCCCGACCTGGTGGCGGCGCGCTGGCGCGTCGAAGCGGCATCCAAGGACATCAGCGTCGCAAAGAAGGAATTCCTGCCCGACGTCAGCCTGACCGCGTTTGCCGGCCTGGCGGCGCTGGACCCGTCCAACCTGCTGATGGGCATCAGCCGCACCTTCGGCATCGGCCCGACCGTGCGCCTGCCGATCTTCGAGGGCGGCAAGCTGCGCGCCAACCTGAAGGGCAAGTACGCCGGCTACGACATCGCCGTGGCCAACTATAACCAGGCGCTGGTCGATGCGCTGCGCGAAACCGCCGACACCATGACCAGCATCCGCAGCGTCGACAAGCAGATCGACAGCCAGCGCGAAGCACTGGACCTGGCCGAGCACGCCTACGCTTTGGCGACTACGCGCTACAAGGCGGGCCTGGGCACGCAGCTGACCGTGTTGAACGCTGAAAGCAACGTGCTGCAGCAGCGCCGGCTCGCGACCGACCTGCAGGCACGCCGGCTCGACTTGCAGATGGGCCTGATGAAGGCGCTCGGCGGCGGCTACCAGGAGCCTGCCGAGGGCGAAGAAAGCCACGCCGGCCACAGCCAGGCAGGCACCGCGCAGCACCAGCAGAAGACCGAGGCGGGCGCCCGCGGCTGATCCGCGCACCCAGCGATTGCAGACAAGATTCACCAGAGAACATCATGAGCAATAACCAGCAAGCGGCCGGCACCAGCAATCCCCAGCAAGCCCCGGCCCCCAACAGCAACGGCCAGCGCAAGCGCATGCTGCTGTCGCTGACCGCGGCGATCGTCGTTGCCGGCATCGGCTATGGCGTGTACTGGGGCATGTACGCCCGCCATTTCGAAACCACCGACGATGCCTACGTCGCCGGCAACGTGGTGCAGGTGACTCCGCTGGTGGCCGGCACGGTGGTGTCGATCGCCGCCGACGACACCCAGCTCGTCACCGCCGGCCAGCCGCTGATCCAGCTGGACCGGGCCGATACCCAGGTATCGATGGAACAGGCCGAGGCACAGCTGGCGCAGGCCGTGCGCGAGGTGCGCACGCTCTACGTCAACAACGGCTCGCTCGCCGCCAACGTGGCGCTGCGCGATGCCGATGTCGCCAAGGCGCGCGAAGACCTGCGCCGCCGCCAGGCCATCGCGGGCTCGGGCGCGGTCTCCAATGAAGAAATCTCGCACGCGCAGGCGGCGGTCAAGGCCGCCGAATCGGCGCTGCTGGCAGCGCGCGAGCAGTTGGCCTCGAACAAGGTGCTGACCGACCAGACCACCGTGGAAAAGCACCCGAACGTGCAGCGCGCCGCCGCCAACCTGCGCTCGGCCTACCTGTCGTTCGCGCGCTCGACCATGCCGGCGCCCGTGACCGGCTACGTGGCCAAGCGCTCGGTGCAGGTGGGCCAGCGCGTGGCCGCCGGTGCGCCGCTGATGGCGGTGGTGCCGCTGGACCAGGTCTGGGTCGACGCCAACTTCAAGGAAGTGCAGATCACCCATATGCGCATCGGCCAGCCGGTGACGCTGGAGGCTGACGTGTACGGCTCCAAGGTGGAGTACAAGGGCAAGGTCGCGGGCTTCTCGGCAGGTACCGGCTCGGCCTTCTCGCTGCTGCCGGCGCAGAATGCCACCGGCAACTGGATCAAGGTGGTGCAGCGCCTGCCGGTGCGTATCGCGCTGGATCCGCAGCAACTCAAGGACCACCCGCTGCGCGTGGGCCTGTCGATGACCGTGAAGGTCGACGTGCGCCGCGAGGAAGGCGCCGCCATGGCCAACGCCGCGCCGGCCAGGCCGATGCAGACCGATGTCTATGACAAGGTGGCGCAGGACGCCGACCAGCTGATTGCACAGATTATCACCGCCAACAATGGCGGCCGCGCCGCCGGCCTGCCTTCCGCCGCCGGGACCGAAGGCGCCAAGGGGACCAACGGAGGCAACGGGGCCATCGGGCCCGACACGGCCAACGCGGCCGGCGGTGCCAACGCCAAGCCTGCCCGCACCTGACCATGGCCAACTCCATCACCGCCGCGCAGTCCGGCGCCGGCTCGCCGGCGCGGCCTGCCGCGCCGCTGGCGCCGCAGCAGCCGCAGCCGCTGACCGGCGGCAAGCTGGTGATCGGCACCATCGCGCTGTCGCTGGCCACGTTCATGAACGTGCTCGACTCGTCGATCGCCAACGTGTCGATCCCGGCGATCTCGGGCGACCTCGGCGTGGCGCCGAACCAGGGCACCTGGGTCATTACCTCGTTCGCGGTGGCCAATGCGATCTCGGTGCCGCTGACCGGCTGGCTGACCACGCGCTTCGGCGCGGTGCGGCTGTTCATCACGTCGATCCTGCTGTTCGTGCTGGCGTCTTGGCTGTGCGGCGTCGCGCCCAACCTGGAAACGCTGCTGGCCGCGCGGGTCCTGCAAGGGGCAGTGGCGGGGCCGATGATCCCGCTGTCGCAGTCGCTGCTGCTGTCGAGCTATCCGCCCGCCAAGAGCACCATGGCGCTGGCGCTATGGGGCATGACCACGCTGGTGGCGCCCATCATGGGCCCCCTGCTGGGCGGCTGGATCTCCGACAACATGACGTGGCCGTGGATCTTCTACATCAACGTGCCGGTGGGCTTCATCACCGCCTACGCCACCTGGGCCATCTACAAGGACCGCGAGACGCCGACCAAGGTGCTGCCGATCGACCGCATCGGCCTGGCGCTGCTGGTGATCTGGGTGGGGTCGATGCAGCTGATGCTCGACAAGGGCAAGGAGCTGGACTGGTTCCACTCCACCGAGATCGTGGTGCTGACGCTGGTCGCCATTGTCGGCTTCCTGTTCTTCCTGGTGTGGGAGAGCCATGAGAAGCATCCGATCGTCGACATCAGCCTGTTCAGGGGCCGCAACTTCAGCTCGGGGGTGGTGGCCATCTCGGTGGCATACGGGCTGTTCTTCGGCAACCTGGTGATCCTGCCGCTGTGGCTGCAGACCATCATCGGCTATACCGCGACGGATGCCGGCATCGTGATGGCGCCGGTAGGGATCTTCGCGATCCTGCTGTCGCCGGTGATCGGGCGTAACCTGCCGAAGATGGATGCGCGCTGGGTCGCAACGGCCGCGTTCATCACGTTCGGCATCGTCAGCCTGATGCGTTCGGGCTTCACCACGCAGGTCGATACCTGGACGCTGATGGTGCCGACGCTGATCCAGGGCGCGGCGATGGCGATGTTCTTTATCCCGCTGACTTCGATCATCCTGTCGGGACAGCCGGCCGAGAAGATTCCGGCGGCGTCGGGCTTGTCGAACTTCGTGCGGATTACCTTCGGCGGCATCGGTGCCTCGATCTCGACCACGGTATGGGAGAACCGCTCGGCCCTGCACCATGCACAGCTGGTCGAGCAGGCGAACCCGTACAACCCGGCCTACCACGACCAGCTCAGCCACCTGATGCAGATGGGCATGAGCCAGGCGCAGGCGATGGGTGTGATCGAGCGCAACATCACCCAGCAGGCAGCCATGCTGGGCGCCAACGATATCTTCTGGATTTCGGGGATGCTGTTCTTCGTGCTGATCGGCTTTGTCTGGCTGACGCGGCCGGCCAAGGGCGGCGGCGGCTCGGCGGACGCCATGGCGGCGCATTGAGGCATTACGCCTGCTTATGGACAAAGGGACGCTTGCGAGCGTCCCTTTTTTTGCCTTCTCTCCGGGCCCTCTTGTATTCCGGCCACGACCGTCCTATGATTTCCTAACCGATTTACGGAACCAAGGTTCCTAAAAACGGAACCAAATGAAAAATCAGAGAGACGGAGCGACGGTGTGAGCATTCTCGAGGGCGTGGAAAGCGTGCTGGCCATGTTCGAACAAGGCCGGCACGAGGTCACGTTCAATGACGTCATTGATGAACTCGGCCTGGCCAAGAGCTCGGCTTCGCGGCTGCTGGCGCAGATGGTGCGGTACCGGCTGCTTGAACTGCAGCCATCGACGCGGCGCTACCGCCCCGGGACGCTGCTGATCCGCGCCGCCCAGGTGGCAACGCAGGCGCATCCGTTCGACGAGCAATGCCGGGGCATCCTGGCCTCGCTGTCGGACTCCACCGGCTTCACTGCCTACCTGTCGATGCTCGACGGCACCGACACCGTGGTCCTGCAGCGCCTGAACGGCAGCAACCCGGTGCAAGTGCTGTCGCCACCGGGCGCGCGGCGGCCGGCATTCACCACTGCGATGGGCCGCGTGCTGCTCTCGCGCCTGCCGGAAGCCGAATTCAGCGCACGCTATGGCACCTCCGGCGCGCGCAAATTGCCTGAGGCGCCGGCGGGCTGCCCCGCTACCGTGGCCGAACTGGCCGAGCGCGTGGCAAGCGCCGGCCGCGAACGCAGCGCGATCGCCGTGAATGAAGGCATGCCGGGCATCGGCGCCGTGGCCACCACACTGGCCGATCCGCTTTCCGGCGATGTGCGCGGCCTGTGCCTGTCGTTCACCGCGATGCAGGTCAGCCAGGCCCAGGCCCACGCGCTGCGCGAAACGCTGGTGCAGGCAGTGGCGCCGGTCGGGCAGCGCATCGGCGATCCGCTCTGGCTCCATCGCGGCGACAGCGCCGCTCAATAGCAATCCCAGCAGCTCAATCCCATGGAACTCCGCATGGAACTCCTCTTGCTCAGCAACTCCACCAGCGACGCAGGCTACCTCGTCCATGCCCACGACGCGCTCCGCGAACTGGCCGGCGGCCGCACCCGGGCCTGCTTCCTCCCGTTCGCCGGTGTCACGCGCGACTGGGACACGTACGAAGCGCTGGTGCGCGATGCACTGGCCCCGGCCGGCATCCAAGCGCACTCGCCGCACCGGCTGTCCGAAGCTGACTGCGTGCAGGCGGTGGAAGCGGCCGAAATGATCGTCATCGGTGGAGGCAATACATTCCGCCTGCTGCAATGCCTGCGCGAGCGCGGACTGCTGCCCGTCATCGCGCGCCAGGTGACTGCTGGTGCCGCGCGCTTTATCGGCTGGAGCGCCGGCACCAACGTCGCTTGCCCGACCATCCGCACCACCAACGACATGCCGGTCGCCGACCCCGGCGGGCTCGACGCGCTCGCGCTGGTGCCCTTCCAGATCAATCCGCACTACTTCAACCTGGTGGTGCCGGGCTTCCGCGGCGAAACCCGTGACCAGCGCCTGGCAGAGTTCACGGTGCTGCAGCCGCGGATGCCGGTGCTGGGCCTTCCCGAAGGCAACTGGTTGCGCGTATCGGGCGATCGCATGGAGATGGGCGGCGCGCACGGCGCACGCTGGTTCCTTGGCCAGGAGACCGAAGACGTCGCCCCCGGCGCATTGTCCGTGCCGGCCTGCGCCACCGCCATCTGACCCGTCGCAATCCAGGAAAGCAAGCAAGGAACCCAAGCAAGATGTCCATCAAGCAGGTGATTGAATCGATCGAGCTGCTGTCCGCAGCCAATGTCGACGGCGCAGCCGTTGCCGCCTTGCTGCGCGCACGCGGCATCAGCGACGTCACGGTGACGCGCGTGGAAGAGAACGGCCTGTACACCGACTTTCTCGCCTGCACGCTGCCCGGCCGCAACCCCGACGCACCCGCGCTGGGCGTGGTTGGACGGCTCGGCGGCGTGGGCGCGCGCCCGGCCGTGACCGGCCTGGTGTCCGATGCCGACGGCGCCATCGTCGCGGTCGCCACCGCGCTGAAGCTGGCCGACATGGCCGCCGGCGGCGACGTGCTGGCAGGCCCGGTCCGCATCCACACCCACATCTGCCCGCATGCCGCCACGCGGCCGCACCAGCCGGTACCGATGATGAAGTCGCCCTTCGCCATGCGCACGATGATGTCGCACGAGGTCCATCCGCAAATGGCGGCGATCCTGTCGGTCGACACCACGCGCGGCAACCGTTTCGTCAACCGGCGCGGCGTCGCACTGACGCCGGTGGCCAAGGCGGGCTGGCTGCTGCGGCTGCCCGAACGCATGCTGGACCTGATCGGCTGGGTCAGCGGCGAACTGCCGGTGGTACTGCCGCTGACCACGCAGGACATCACGCCCTACGAGAACGGCCTGTGGCATGTCAACTCGATCATGCAGCCCGCCATCGTCACCGATGCACCGGTGGTCGGCGTGGCGCTGACCGCGCAGACCACGGTGCCGGGCTGCGCGACCGGCGTGACCAACGCCCATGACCTGGATGTGGCCACGCGCTTCTGTATCGAAGTCGCGAAGCTGTTCGGCCAGGGCCAGTGCGCCTTCTACGATGTGGACGAATGGGCCGAACTGCAGCGGCGCTATGGCTCGCTGGCGCACCTGCAAACCGTCGGGGTGACGGCATGACCGCAACGGCCGGACGCTTGCCGCGCGTCGCCTTCGTCACCATCGGCCATTCGCCGAGGACCGACGTGGTGCCGCAGATGCTGGCCGACCTGGGCCTGCCGGTGGCGGAGGAAGAATTCGGCATCCTCGACGACCTCGATGCGGAGGCAATCGCCGCACTTGCCCCCGCCGGCGGCGAATACCACTTTGCCAGCCGCCTGCGCGACGGCTCGCAGGCGGTGATGGGCAAGCCGGTGGCCGAGGCCATGCTCGCGCGGCTGATGGCATCGCTGGACGATGGCCGCTTCGACGCACTGGTGCCGCTATGCACGGGCACCGCGCTGCCGCCGATGCGCACGCTGGTGATCGAGCCGCAGCAGGTGGTGGATCACCTGACGGTCGCGCTCGCCCGGGGATGCAAGCGGCTTGGCATCGTGCTGCCCCTGGAAGGCCAGGTCGACAGCTTTCATTTGATCGAACCGGTGTCCTGCGAACTGCGCGTCACCCATGCCTCTCCTTATACAGACACCGTCGCCGGCACCGGCCGTTTCGCGCAGGCCGGCGAGACGCTGCGCGGCTGCGACCTGGTGGTGATGCACTGCATGGGCTACACCGAGGCGATGCGCGCCGAAGTCGCGCGCCATGCCGGCGCGCCGGTGCTGCTCTCGAACCGCATGGTGGCCAGGCTGCTCGGCCAGGTGCTGGAAGGCGGCAGCGGCAGCGGCCTGTGATGTTGCTTACGGGTAAGGGCAAGCCCGCTGACAGATTGCCTGTGACACTGCTGGAGTGGATGTAACGATGGAAAAGGTGGCGAAGTGGATGGGGCCGCTGCTGCGCGGCATGGTGTGCATGAGCCTGGGCGCGGTAGCGGCCACGGGCGCGCATGCGCAGGAGTGGAAGCCGTCGAAGCCGGTGCGCTTGCTGGTCGGCTTCGCGCCGGGTGGTTCCGCCGACCTGCTGGCACGGCTGGTGCAGGGACCGTTGTCCGAAAGCCTCGGCGTGCCGGTGGTGGTGGAAAACGTGCCTGGCGCGGGCGGCAACATCGCCGCCGACAAGCTGGCCAAGGCGCCGGCCGACGGCTACACCATCGGCATGGGCGCGGCCGGAGCGATGGCGGTGACGCACGTGCTCAACCCGAAGGGCACGCCGTACAAGGCGGATGACTTTACGCCGATCGCCATGCTGGCGACGCAGCCCAACGTGGTGATCATCAACCCGGCCCTGCCGGTCAAGTCGATGGCAGATTTCACCGCGTACGTGAAAAAGACGCCACAGGTCACCTATGGCACCGCCGGCGTCGGCACGTCCAACCACCTGATCGCCGAGACCATGCTGCATCGCCTCGGCGTCGACATGGTCCACGCGCCGTACAAGGGGGCCACGCCGGTGATCACCGACCTGATGGGCGGCCATATCGCCATGACCGTCGACAACATCACCACGGCGGCACAACTGGCCAAGTCCGGCAAGGTCCGCGCCATCGCCGTCACCGGCAGCAAGCGCTCGCCGCTGTTGCCCGACGTGCCGACGCTGGCCGAGAGCGGCCTGAAGGATTTCAACATGCCGACCTGGCAAGGGATCTTCGGCCCGAAGGACCTGCCCAAGCCGATCGTGGCCCGCTACAACCAGGCACTGGTGAAGGCGCTGGCCAATCCGGAGGTGAAGAAGAAGATGGCGGAGTTCGGCTCCGAGCCGGTCGGCGATACGCCCGAGCATTTCGCCGGGTTCCTGGCGCAGGACCGCAAGATGTGGGCCGACGTGATCAAGACAGCGAAAATCACGCTCGACTGATACGCTCCCGGCAAGGAGCGGCGCCTACAGCTTGACCAGCCGCTCCGGCCGCAAAGCGCCCTCGCGCATGCGGGCAACGCCGAGCAGGCGCGCCGGCGCGCCGGCATAGACGCGCGCCAGCACGCCTTCCGCGATATCGGTGCCATCGGGCAGGTCGCGGCGCGCAATGCGCTGTCCCTGCAGGAAGCGCGCAGCGGCAGCTTCGTCCAGCGTCACCGGCGGGCTTTTCTGCAGCAAGGCGTCGACCGGGGCCAGCATCCCGGGCCGCGCGGCATCGTCCTGTTGCTCGATCTGCTCTAGCGTCACCGCACCGTCCAGCGTCAGGTCGCCCACGGCAATGCGGCGCAGCCCGGTCAGGTGGGCGCCGCAACCCAGCGCCTCGCCGATATCCTCGGCCAGCGTGCGGATGTAGGTGCCCTTGCTGCAGGTCACGCGCATGGTGAACACGGCCGTGGTGAACGACGGGGGCAGCGCGCAATCCAGCAGTTCGATCGCGTGGATGGTGACACGGCGCGCGGCGCGCTCGACCGTCTGCCCCGCGCGCGCGTACTCGTACAGCGGGCGGCCATCCTTCTTCAGCGCCGAATGCATCGGCGGCACCTGTTCGATCGCGCCGGTAAAGCGCACCAGCGCCTGCTCCACCGCGGCGCGGTCGCAGGTCACCTCACGGATATCGAGCAATTCGCCCTCGGCATCGCCGGTGCTGGAGCGCGCACCCAGCCGCACCACGGCGTCATAGGTCTTGTCCGCTTCCAGCAGGTCCTGCGAGAACTTGGTGGCCTCGCCAAAGCACAGCGGCAGCAAGCCGGTGGCCAGCGGGTCGAGCGTACCGGTATGCCCGGCCTTGCTGGCGCGCAGCAGGCGCTTGGCGCGCACCAGCGCATCGTTGGACGACAGGCCCAGTGGCTTGTCGAGCAGCAGCACACCATGGACGTCGCGGCGCGGCAGGCGTGGCGGACGAGCGGCGTTGGATTCGGTCATCGGAGGAAACAGGAGCGACGCTGATGCGGCGCGGCCCGCGACACTGGTGGTCGCGTTGCCCATGCCTGGCGGCACGGGCACCGGCTCAGTCGTCTTTCGAACGCGTGGCGTTCGCTTCGTTGATCAGCTTGGACATCTCGATCGCGTGTTCGACCGAGGTGTCGTGCAGGAAACGCAGCGTCGGCACGGTATGGATGTGCAGGCGCTTGTACAGCAGCGAGTGCAGGAAGCCGGCCTTCTCGTTGAGAATGGCTTCGGCCGTTGCCGGCTCGGCACCCAGCACGGTGAAGTGCACCTTGGCGTGGGCATAGTCCGGCGTCAGCGTGACCGACTGCAGCGTGACCAGGCCCAGGCGCGGGTCGCGCAGCTCGCGCTGGATCATCTCGGCCAGGTCTTTCTGGATCTGGTCGGAGATGCGGAGGTTGCGGGAGGAGATATTGCCTTTCTTGGCCATTCAATACTGTTCTGCTGAGATGACAACGGCAGGCCGAGGCCTGCCGTTGCTTGCGACGCTTACAGCGTACGCGCCACCTCGGTGATTTCGTACACCTCGAGCTGGTCGCCTTCCTGAACATCGTTGAAGTTCTTGATCGACAGACCGCACTCGAAGCCTTGCTTCACTTCCTTGACGTCGTCCTTGAAGCGCTTCAGCGAATCGAGCTCGCCGCTGAAGATGACTACGTTGTTGCGCAGCACGCGCACCAGCGAAGTCCGCTTGACCACGCCGTCGGTGACCATACAGCCCGCCACCGCGCCGACCTTCGGCACCCGGAACACCTGGCGCACTTCGACCGTGCCGGTCGTGGTCTCGCGCTTCTCCGGCGCCAGCATGCCCGACATCGCCGCCTTGATCTCGTCTACCGCATCGTAAATGATGTTGTAGTAGCGGATATCGATGCCGTTGTGCTCGGCCAGCTTGCGCGCACCGGCATCGGCACGCACGTTGAAGCCGATGATGACCGCCTTCGAGGCCGTCGCCAGGTTGACGTCGGACTCGGAGATGCCACCCACGCCGCCATGCACGATCTGCACGCGCACTTCGGCGGTCGACAGCTTCTGCAGCGACTGCACCAGCGCTTCCTGCGAACCCTGCACGTCGGCCTTGATGATCAGCGGCAGCGTCTGCACTTCGCCTTCCGTCATCTGCTCGAGCATGTTCTCCAGCTTGGCGGCCTGTTGCTTGGCCAGCTTCACGTCGCGGAACTTGCCCTGGCGGAACAGCGCGATTTCGCGTGCCTTGCGCTCGTCCGGCAGCACCAGCACTTCCTCGCCGGCGGCGGGCACTTCCGACAGACCCTGGATTTCCACCGGGATCGACGGACCGGCTTCCTTGGTCGGCTTGCCGTTCTCGTCCAGCATGGCACGCACGCGGCCGTAGGCGCTGCCAGCCAGGACCACGTCGCCACGCTTGAGCGTGCCGCTGCTGACCAGGATGGTAGCGATCGGGCCCTTGCCCTTGTCGAGCTGGGCTTCCACCACCAGGCCCTTGGCCGGGGCGTCGACCGGCGCCTTCAGTTCCAGGACTTCGGCCTGCAGCAACACCTGCTCCAGCAGTTCCTCGATGCCAGTGCCAGCCTTCGCCGACACCGGCACGAACGGCGAGTCACCGCCGTACTCTTCCGGCAGCACCTGCTCGGCCACCAGTTCCTGCTTGACGCGGTCCGGGTTGGCATCCGGCTTGTCGATCTTGTTGATCGCCACGACGATGGGCACGCCGGCAGCCTTGGCGTGCGCAATCGCTTCCTTGGTCTGCGGCATCACGCCGTCGTCGGCCGCGACCACCAGGATCACGATGTCGGTCGCCTTGGCACCGCGGGCACGCATGGCCGTGAAGGCCTCGTGACCCGGAGTGTCCAGGAAGGTGATCACGCCGCGGTCGGTTTCCACGTGGTAGGCACCGATGTGCTGCGTAATGCCGCCGGCCTCGCCCGCGGCAACCTTGGTGCGGCGGATGTAGTCCAGCAGCGAGGTCTTGCCGTGGTCGACGTGACCCATCACGGTCACCACCGGCGGTCGCGGCAGCTGTTCGGCGTCGGTATGTTCTTCACCGTCCACCACCAGCAGCGCTTCCGGATCGTCCAGCTTGGCGGCGAACGCCTTGTGGCCCATTTCTTCCACCACGATCATGGCGGTTTCCTGGTCCAGCACCTGGTTGATCGTCACCATCTGGCCGAGCTTCATCATCTGCTTGATGACCTCGGACGCCTTCACCGCCATCTTGTGCGCGAGATCGGCCACGGAGACGGTTTCAGGCACATGCACTTCACGCACCACCGGCTCGGTCGGCGCCTGGAAGCTGCTGCGGCTGTCGTCGTGCTGCTGCTGCCGGCCGCCACGGCCACGCGGGCCACCGCGCCAGCCGCCCACGCCGCCCGACGAATCGCCGCGCGTCTTCAGGCCGCTGCCCTTCTTGCGGCTGCTGTCGTCCTGCCAGCCTGCCTTCACGACCTTGCCCTTCTTGTCGGCGGTTGCCGTGGTCGTGGTCGTGGTGGCCGGCTTCTTGTCGTCCTTCTTCGCTTCCGTGGTCGCACCGGCCGGCTTCACCGGCTTGTGCAGCGTACCGGTCTGCTCGGCCTTCTTTTCTTCAGCCTTGCGCTCGGACGGCGCCTTCAGCACGCGCGGGGGTGCGTTCAGCATCTGCTGGATCGCACGAGCCTCGGCTTCGGCAGCCTCGCGGCGCTTGCGAGCAGCGACTTCCTGCTCGGCGCGGGCCTTGTCGGCAGCGGCCTTGGCCTCGTCCGCAGCCTTCTGCGCCTCGGCGCGTTCAGCGGCGACGCGGGCCTTCTCGTCCTCGGCCTTCTTGCGCGAGGAGTCCTCGGCGGCCTCGGTCACGGCGCGCGACGCGGCAGCCTCTTCCTCCACCTTCTTGGCGGCGAGTTCGGCCTGACGGCGCTGCTCCGCTTCCAGGGCTTCCTGCTGGGCGCGGCGCTCGGCTTCCTCGCGCTCGGCTGCCTCGCGGGCGGCCTTGGCTTCGGCTTCCTGGCGCGCCAGCAGTTCGGCCTGACGGCGTTCATCCTCGTCGCGGCGTGCCTGTTCGGCAGCCTCGGCCGCGGCCGCTGCATGCCCTTCGGCGGCGTCCGCGTGGACTTCAGGCTGGGCCTCGTCGCGCTTGATCAGCACGCGCTTCTTGCGCACTTCAACCTGGACGGTGCGAGTCTTCCCGGTGCCATCCGACTGGCGGATCTCCGAGGTCTCGCGCTTGGTCAGCGTAATCTTCTTGCGGGCGCTGTCGTCGGCCTGGCCGTGCGAGCGCTTCAGATAGTCCAGCAGCCTGGTCTTATCCGATTCCGTGATGATGTCTTCTGGCGCAGCTTTGCCCACCCCAGCCGCCTGCAATTGTTCCAGCAGGGCAGCTGCGCTGCGACTCAGTTCTGCGGCCAGTTGGGCAACTGTTGTGCTTGCCATTCAAACCCTTTCAATGCTTGGTGTCTTCGTCGGGACAAATCGTATGCGGAAAGCGCGTCCGGGCTGGTGTCGGCAGCCCGGCCGTGTCCCTCAGTTGAACCAATGTTCCCGTGCTTTCATGATCAGCGCCTTGGCTTCTTCCTCGGTGACGCCCGTCATCTCGACCAGTTCGTCGACGGCCAGTTCGGCCAGGTCGTCACGCGTGTGGATATCACCTTCGGCCAGCTTGCCGATCAGTTCCGGGTTCAGGCCGTCGAGCGAGCGCAGATCCTGCGACACCTCTTCCACCTTTTCTTCCCGGGCCAGTTCCATCGTCAGGAGCGCATCACGTGCGCGGTTGCGCAGCTCATTGACGGTGTCTTCATCAAAGGCCTCGATCTCCATCATTTCACTGATGGGGACATAGGCCACTTCCTCCAGCGTGGAGAAGCCTTCCTCGATCAGGATGTCTGCCACTTCCTCATCCACGTCCAGCTTGGACATGAACAACTTGCGCACGACATCGCTCTCTTCGGCCTGCTTCTGCGCCGATTCCTCTTGCGTCATGATGTTGATCTGCCAGCCGGTCAGTTCGGACGCCAGGCGTACGTTCTGGCCACTGCGGCCGATGGCGACGGCGAGGTTTTCCTCGTCGACCACCACGTCCATGCTGTGCTTCTCTTCATCGACCACAATCGACTGCACTTGCGCAGGTGCCAGCGCGCCGATCACAAACTGCGCCGGGTCTTCCGACCACAGCACGATATCCACGGCCTCGCCGCCGATCTCGTTGCGCACCGCGGTCACGCGCGTACCACGCACGCCCACGCAGGTGCCGATCGGGTCGATGCGCTTGTCATGCGCCACCACCGCGATCTTGGCACGCACGCCCGGATCACGCGCGGCGGCCTTGATTTCCAGCAGGCCCTGCTCCATTTCCGGCACTTCGTTTTCGAAGAGCTTGATCAGGAAGTCAGGGGCGGTGCGCGACAGCTCGATCTGCGGGCCGCGCGCGGCGCGGTCCACGTTCAGGATATAGGCGCGCACACGGTCGCCGGTGCGCAGGTTTTCCTTCGGGATGATCTGGTCGCGGGCCAGCAGCGCTTCCACGCGGCCGGATTCCACGATCAGGCCCTTCTTGTCGGCGCGCTTGACCGTGCCGGTCATGATCTTCTCGCCGCGATCGAGGTAGTCGTTCAGTATCTGCTCGCGCTCGGCGTCGCGGATGCGCTGCAGGATCACCTGCTTGGCGGCCTGCGCGCCAATACGGCCGAACTCGACCGACTCGATTTGCTGCTCGATGTAGTCGCCAAGCTCAAGGCTGGGGTTCTCATCGCGGGCTTCGAACAGAAGGATTTGCTTGTCCGGCTCCTGCAGGCCCTGCTCGTCGGGAACCACCAGCCAGCGGCGGAAGGTTTCATGCTCGCCCGACTCGCGATCGATCGCGACCCGGATATCCACGTCTTCTTCGAAACGCTTCTTGGTGGCCGAGGCGAGCGCCGCCTCCAGGGCACCGAATACCACATCCTTGTCGACGTTCTTCTCACGCGCAAGCGCATCGACGAGCAACAGAACTTCGCGGCTCATTGCTTGTTCCCTTTTCTTTGATTTCCTTTGAAGTCGAATACCGGCACCAGGCGTGCCTTGTCGACATCGGATACGGCAAATTCCAGCAGTGCCGGGCCATCCTTGCCCTCGAACTCCAGGCCGACCTTCTCCGCGCCAGCCTCGCCGGCCGGTTCGCGCAGGATGCCCGTGAAGTTCTTCTGCCCGTTTACCGGCAGGCGCAGCGTCACGCGCGCCTCGGCGCCGGCAAAGCGGACGTAGTCGGCCAGCTTCTTCAGCGGCCGGTCCAGTCCGGGCGACGAGACCTCGAGGCGTTCGTAGTCGACGTTCTCGACCGTGAACACGTGGGTGAGCTGGCGGCTCACCTTTTCACAATCCTCGATGGCAATGCCGGTTTCAGGCTGATCGATATAGACACGCAACAATC
Organism: Cupriavidus oxalaticus; assembly: GCF_038900635.1. Taxonomy (GTDB): domain Bacteria; phylum Pseudomonadota; class Gammaproteobacteria; order Burkholderiales; family Burkholderiaceae; genus Cupriavidus; species Cupriavidus oxalaticus_B. Next base: position 26,695 of record NZ_JAYMRX010000001.1, read on the forward strand.
CGGCCGGGGCACGCTCGAGCTCAACCAGCTCATACCCCATGCCGTTAAGGGTGGTTTCGATCAAATCTGCCAGATGCACTGTTATCCCGAGTAATGGCCATCAACACCGTGGCAGGCAAACCCGCCGCTGCCGTCCGGGACGACCCTGCTGCAGTGCTGCCTGTCCGCCACCCCGCCCGCGCCGGGGCGCGGGACCGAATTCGGGCGAACCAAAAAAAAATGGGCGCAATGCCCATCATTCGCCCACCCTCGGCGAGGATGGCTTTTTGAATAGACTTGAATTATACGCGGATTATGTCGAAAAGGCAAAAGCCAGACATACTCGCAGATTACGCGCCGCGCTGGCGGGTCTTCACCCCGCCGTGCGCGGCATCAGGCACTCAGCGATTGCCGCCGCGGTTGCCCCCGCGGCTGCCTCCGCGATTGCCGCCACCGCCACCGCCACCTCCACCGCCGCCGCGCTGGGTGCGGTTTCCGCCGGCCTTCGCCGCCTTCGGCATGACATTTCCGTTCGGCTCACCGCCGCCACGACGCTGCGGCTTGCCCTGGCCGCCCAGACCGGCGCCCCCGCCGCCACGCGCCTGGCGCGCGCCGGTACCGCGACCGCCGCCAAGGTTGGCCGCGTGCGAGGTCAGCAGCGTGGGGCCGTGGCTGATGTAGCCCATCGACGTCTTCATCGGATCCGGCTGGCCGCCGCGGCTGCCGCCCCTTGCACCGCCCTGTTCATAGCGCGGCAGGCCGTCCATGCCGGTATGCATAGGCATGCCGGCAATCGCCGCTTCGGTCCGCTGCTTGCGCCCGCCGACCTTGGTCGCGCCCTTGCCGGACTGCTCGCCCTTGCCAGGCACCTTCAGGCCGACCGCGGTCATCAGTGCCTTGACGTCATTGGGCTCGACCTCCTGCCAGCGGCCGCGCTTGAGGCCGCGCGGCAGCAGGAACTGGCCGTAGCGCGTACGGATCAGGCGCGACACGGTCAGGCCGACCGCCTCGAACATACGCCGCACTTCGCGGTTGCGGCCTTCGGTCAGCGCCACGTGGTACCACTGGTTGACGCCCTCGCCACCGCCGTCCGCAATGCGCAGGAAGTTGGCCTCGCCGTCGTCCAGCTTGATGCCGTGCAGCAGGCGCTGGCGGTCGGCTTCGGCCAGCTCGCCCAGCGTGCGCACCGCGTACTCACGCTCGACGCCGTAGCGCGGGTGCATGAAGCGGTTGGCGATATCGCCCGAGGTGGTGAAGATCAGCAGGCCTTCAGTATTGAAGTCCAGCCGGCCAACGGCGACCCACTTGCCGGTCTTGATGCGCGGCAGGCTATCGAACACGGTCGGACGGCCTTCGGGGTCCGACTGGCTGACGATTTCGCCGGCCGGCTTGTGATAGAGCAGCACGCGCGGCGGCTTGGTCGACACCTTGCGGTGGATCAGCTTGCCGTTGACGCGCACCTGGTCGGCCGGCAGGATGCGCTGGCCGATATGCGCCGGCAGCCCGTTGACCGAGACCCGGCCCTGCAGGATCAGTTCTTCCATTTCGCGGCGCGAGCCCAGGCCGCCTTCAGCCAGCACCTTGTGCAGCTTCGGGGCGTCGTCCTCGGCCGACAGCTCGCGCACCGGCTTCGCCTTGGTGCGCGGGATGACCGTGTCTTCCTTGTCATACTGCTCGGAAATCACGAAGCGGAACAGGTCCTCGCTGCCGGCCGCGGCCTTGTCGGCGCCGCCCTGGCCCTTGCGCTGGCCCTGCGGCTTGGCACCCTCCTTGCGGCGGCCTTGCGGCTGCCGGCCGGCAGCGGCCTGCCCCTCGGCCGGCGCGGCTGACTTGCCGCCACGCGGGTTCGGTTTGCGCTTGCGGGCCGCCTGCTCACCCTTGTCTGCCTTCTCGGCCCTTTCGGCTTTCTCGCCCCTTTCAGCCCTTTCAGCCTTGGGCGCCTTGTCGGCCGGGGCCTGCGGCTGGCCGCCCTCGCCCTGAGCCGGCTTGCGCTTGCCGCGGCCACGCTGGGCACCGCGCCCGCCGGCCGCCGCAGGTGCCGCGGCCGCTTCGGCGGCGTCGCCGGGCATACCGGCCTCAGCGCCTTCGGCGCGGCCGGCATCGCGATCTTGCGTTGCCTGGCGGCGCGACGCCACCAGGTTCCTGAGCCCTCGGCGCAGCCCCTTGCGGCGGGGCGCGGCTTCGCTGCCCGATCCGGGTTCTGCGGCGCCGGAGTCGGCGGGTGCGCCCGCGTGGCGGGTGTCTTGCTCAACGGAATCAGACAAGGTATTCACTATCGGATGTTGCATGTTGTTCAGTTCGGCACGCGTTCGTCGTGCTCGCTCGGGTGCGGCGAGCTGCCGTCTTCCGGCAGTTCACCCCGTGCCCCGTCCGGATCGGAATCGGCAGGATTGGCCCGTTCGGTTGGTTCGCCTTCAGCACCCGGTTCCTCCGCTCCATGCTGGTGCGAGTGCAGGTCGAATCCGTTGGCAATTTCGCCGTCTGCGGAGGCGTGGCCGGCGTCCGTGCCTTCGGACTCGCCCGCGGCGGATGCCTCGGTCTGCGCCGGTTCGGCAAACGCCTCTTCATCGGCACTGCCAGGCTTGCTTGCCGCCAGCGCCTCGAAATCGATGGCCTGCTGGTCCAGCAGCGTTGCCTGAGCCTGCGCCTGGGCATCCTCGAGCGGCGGCAACTCGTCCAGCGTACGCAACCCGAGGTCGTCCAGGAAGGCCTTGGTGGTGGCATACAGTGCCGGCCGCCCCGGCACGTCGCGGTGGCCAATCACCTCGATCCAGCTGCGGTCTTCCAGCTTCTTGATGACTTCCGTACTGACCGTCACGCCGCGGATTTCCTCGATGTCGCCGCGCGTCACCGGCTGGCGATAAGCGATGATCGCCAGCGTCTCCATCACGGCGCGCGAGTATTTCGGCGGCTTTTCCGGATTCAGGCGGTCGAGGTATTCGCGCATCTCGGGGCGGCTCTGGAAGCGCCAGCCGCTGGCCAGCGCCACAAGTTCCACGCCGCGCGGGCGCCAGTCCTGGCGCAGTTCCTCCAGCAGCACGCGGACGGTGTCCGCGCCGACATCGTCGGCGAACAGCCGTCGCAGATCATTGACGCGCAAAGGCTCCTGCGCGCAGATCAGCGCCGTCTCGAGGACGATCTTCGCCTCTTGGGTATTCATGTTGATGGTGTGCAGCCTGTCTTTGCACCTGCTCCCGGACGGATCCGGGGCACCGGAGATTTTGGATACAGCGATGCCAATGCCATCGCCATCTCATTGCGCAGCTCACCCGGATGCCTGCTGCATCCAAGCCGTGCACTTCCCTTTCTTTGCATCGAGTTGCCGGGTCACTCCGGCAGGAGATCGTTCGCATGCCGCCATGGGCCGGTCAGCGAACCTCTTGCGTGGCGCGCCCGCAAAACGGACGCCGCTGTCGGCGAACTGAACGCCTCGGACGCAAGAAAAACGGGTATCGGGAGCAAGGCCGGCATCTCCAACACCGCAGTGCCAGCCGGGCTTTTGAACCAGATCTTTTAAACCGGATGGACCGCGGCACGGGCCGGGCATTGAACTACCAACGCTCCCGCCGCCGTGGGCGCACCTTCTGGTAGGAAGGCCGCTGGCGCTGCTCGCCGCTGCTTACAAAACATCGCGCAATACCGCAATGCTGGCGATTGTATGGCATTCCCGCCCTCGCCCGCAACCATCATCCGCCGTGCCGTGCGCCCCATACGCCTCAAAAGACCAAGCAAAAACCCTGCTCGGCGAGCGAATGTGGCAGCAACACCGCGCGCGCCAGGCCTAGGGCGCCGAAAGCCATAACAGCAACACCCGCGCCCACGCGCACCGCGCGCCGCCGCGACAGGCCGCGCAAGTAGCCGGACAGCCCCGACAGCACCAACAGGTTGGGCAGCGTGCCGACGCCGAATACGCCCATCACCAGCGCACCGGAACCGGCATTGCCGGCGAGCAGCGCCAGCGTCAGCGCCCCATAGACCATGCCGCACGGCACCAGCCCCCAGGCCAGGCCAACACCGTAGCGCCTGGCAAGTCCTCCATGCGCACGCACGAACGTTGGCATGCCGCCGCCCAGCCGGCCGATCTGCCGCGCCACGGCGCTGCCCGCCCGCGCCGCCAGCCGCTCAAGCCACGCGACGGTAAAGGCACTGCCGCGCAGCAGGCGCCAGCCCGACCACAGCAGCATGGCGCTGCCGGCTCCGAACAGCCAGCGCTGCACCGGCAGGTAATCCTGCTTCCACGCGCCGGCGCCGATCGCGCCCAGCAGCGCGCCAAGCAGCATGTAGGTTGAAATCCGGCCCAGGTGCATTGCCAGCAACTCCCCGGCCCAGACAGCGCGGCTGCGCACAAAGGTCACGGCCGCGACGCCGCCACGTGGCTGTTCGACCGCCAGGGCGATGCCGCCACACATTGCTGCGCAATGCACGCCGCCAAGCAACGCCAGCATAAAAACGCTAATTAGCACACCAAATGGCAAATCTGACTCCCTGCCTCATCACATCGCACGTTAAAATGTCGGGGTCGCGCCCTCGCATCCACTCTTGCAGGTTCCAATTGCTCACCTCCATTCCAATCACCGAGATGTCGCCCCGTTGCTCCACTTGCGCGATGGGGCAACTGTGCCTTCCGGTTGGCATGTCCCAGCAAGACCTCACCAAGATGGACACGCTGGTGCAGGAACGCATCCGGGTCCATAAGGGTGAGACCTTGTATCGCATGGGCGATCCCCTCACCGCGGTTTATGCCATTCGCTTCGGCACGCTGAAGACGCACGTCACGACCGAAGACGGCCGTTCCCAGATTACCGGTTTCCACCTGCCTGGCGAAATCGTCGGTCTCGACGGCCTCGGTGAGATGCAGCATGCCTCGGACGCGACCGCACTGGAAGATACCGAAGTCTGCGTAGTCCGCCTTGGCGACCTGCAGACGCTGTCAGCGGACCTGCCTTCGCTGCAGCATCAGTTCCTGCGGCTGATGGGCAAGGAAATCACGCACGACCAGCTGATGCTGGTGACACTCGGTTCGATGCGCGCCGAAGAACGCCTTGCCGCGTTCCTGATCAACCTGTCTGAGCGCCTGTCGGCCCGTGGCTACTCGTCGACCGAATTCGTGATGCGCATGAGCCGCGAGGAAATCGGCAGCTACCTGGGCCTGAAACTGGAAACCGTCAGCCGCCTGTTCTCGCGTTTCGCTGAAGCCGGCCTGATCCAGATTCGCCAGCGCCACGTCAAGCTGGTGGATCTCGCCGGCATCAAGCAGCTCTATAGCCGCAGCTGCTGATCCTTTCCTCCGCCCCGCCGCTTTGCGCCTGCGCCGCGCGGGGCGGCGCAGGTATCGGCATTCATTCCAACTCGTCGGTATCGCTGAGCCGCGTCGGCATCGTGTACAGCGTCAACCCGCTGGACAGCGCGCAGAAGATCCACGCCAGCAGGAAGCTCATCGTGTAGATCGATTCGCGCGAGGCGTCGATCGGATGCCCGAAGAACTTCAGATCACCGGGATCCACGACCGAGAACACTGTCGCGGTGGCAAACCCCGCCATCAGGAACCCCGGCCACAGGACCCACATCAGCCAGCGCAACCTCATGGCTGCCTCGCTGCGCTCGGCTGAGGCCGCGCCGCCTCGGCCTTCTCGACCACCAGTCCATGGCGCGCTGCGCCCTGCACCGGCACGTCAGGATGCGAAGACGCAAGCCAGATAGTGACGCCGCAGGCCACCATCGCGACCAGCGGGCCGCTCATCAACAGCCACGGCCACGGCTCTTTCCACCACGGATTGCCTTGCTGATTCATCATGCCCCCTTGAGTTCTGCACCGAACGCCTGGCGTCACAGGTCGCGCGGCACGATAAAGCTGGTGCTCTGCCGGATCTCGGCGTTGCCCCGCTCCGTTCCTTCGCCGGTCACCGTCACGCTGATCTTGTGCGTGCCCTGCGCGGCGTCTTCAATCGGCACGCGTATGCGGACCGGCAACAGCCGGTTCGACGTCGGCGCCAGCGATTCGGCCTGCTTGTCGTATTCGACCGTCAGGTTCTTCAGCTCATCGCTGTCTGCGCGCACGCTGATGTGCATCGGCCCCTCGGTCGTATTGATCAACTGCAGGCGATAGACGTTTTCGATCCAGCGCCCTTCGACCTCTCGGCCCAGCGCGCCACGGTCGCGGATGATGTCCACTTTCAGCGGCGTGCGCAGCGCGATCGAAGCCACGAAGCCAGCTAGCAGCGCGACCCAGATCACGGAATAGATGATGACACGCGGACGCAGCAGTCGCTTGCGCGACGCAGCCGCGGACAGCGCCTTGCGCATGGCATTTTCCGAGGTGTACCGGATCAGGCCGCGCGGATAGGACATCTTGTCCATGACCTGGTTGCAGGCGTCGATGCACGCGCCGCAGCCGATGCATTCATACTGCAGGCCATCGCGGATATCGATGCCGGTCGGGCACACCTGCACGCAGATGCTGCAGTTGACGCAATCGCCGAGGCCCGCCTGGCGATGGTCGGTCTTGCGCGAACGGCTGCCGCGCGGCTCGCCCCGGCCGATGTCGTAGGTCACGACGTAGGTGTCGCGGTCGACCATCACGCTCTGGAAGCGCGCATACGGGCACATGTATTTGCACACCTGCTCGCGCATGAAGCCCGCGTTGCCCCAGGTGGCAAACGCATAGAACAGCATCCAGAACGTCTGCCACGGGCCCAGCGACAAGCTCGCCAGCTCGCCACCCAGCTCACGGATCGGCGCGAAGTAGCCGATGAAGGTGAAGCCGGTCCACAGCGCGATCAGTACCCACAGGAAGTGCTTGGTGGCCTTGAGACGCAGTTTGCGCAGGCTCCAGGGGTCGCCATCGAGACGGATGCGGGCGATCCGGTCGCCTTCGATCCGCCGTTCGATCCACATGAATATCTCGGTATAGACCGTCTGCGGACACGCGTAGCCGCAGAACAGCCGGCCGGCGATCGCCGTGAACAGGAACAGCGCCAGCGCCGAAATGACCAGCAGCACGGCGAGGTAGATGACATCCTGAGGCCACAACACCAGCCCGAAGATGTAGAACTTGCGTTCGCCAAGGTCGAACAGCACGGCCTGGCGTCCGTTCCACTGGAGCCAGGGCGTGCCGTAGTAGATCAGCTGGGTGAAGAGGACCAGCCAGACGCGCCAGCTGGAGAAAGCGCCCGTGACCGAGCGCGGATAGATCTTGCGGCGGACCTCGTACAGCGTTTCATCCGAGGTCTCGGCAGGCGCAGCGGCCGACCGTTGGTGGTCGGCCGCCCGGGCCACTTCTTCGGTCCCGGGTGCGTTCATGGATGGTTTCTCCTGCGGGCGGCCCGCGCCCGCTCAGATGAGTCGCCTGTCATTGGCCGGCACCCCCGCCGGTATTGGACAGACCCCAGACATAGGCCGTCAGCATGCGGATCCGCTCTGGCGTCAGGATCTCTTCATGTGCCGGCATGTGGTTGTTATGCCCCTTCAGGATGGCGTCGACGATGCTGCCTTCCGAACTGCCATACAGCCACACGTTATCGGAGAGGTTCGGCGCGCCCAATGCCTGGTTGCCCTTGCCGCCGGCACCATGGCAAGCCGCGCAGGTCGACTTGAACGTGCCTTCTCCACGCGAGGCGCGGATGGGGTCCGAAGACAGCCCCGACAGCGAGCGGACATACTGCGCCACGTCGCCTGCCAGCTTGCCGTCGATGGTAGATGCGAACGGCGGCATCACGCCATTGCGGCCCTTGGCAATGGTCTGCTGGATGGTTTCGGGTTGGCCGCCATACAGCCAGTCCCCATCTGTGAGGTTGGGGAAGCCGCGGCTGCCGCGTGCGTCCGAACCATGGCATTGCGCGCAGTAGTTCAGGAACAGCCGCTGGCCGATTTCGCGCGCCTGCGGATCTCCTGCCACCTGCCTGACATCCATCTTCAGGTACTTGGCATAGATCTCGTTCTGCATCTGCTCCTGCGCGGCACGATGCGCCGCCAGTTCGCCCTGCGTCGAAAAATTCAGCACGCCTGCATACTTGCCCAGGCCCGGATACAACACCAGGTAGACCAGGCCGAAGATGCAGGCCAGCAGGAACATCCACATCCACCAGCGCGGCAGCGGATTGTTCAGCTCGCGCAGGTCGTCGTCCCAGACGTGGCCGGTGTCGTCGCCTCCACCGGCGGTCTTGGTGATCTTGCGTTGCGAGAACAGCAGCCATACGCACCAGACGATGCCGACGAGCGCGATCGCGGCAATGTAGTAACTCCAGAAATCGGAAAAGAAATCGCTCATGGCTAGGTGTTCCGGCTCGATGTTGTCGTGGTTTCGTCAGGCAGCGCGAACGGCAGCATGGCGGATTCCCGGTTGGCTGCCTGCCGGCCGGCCGACCAGGCCCACCAGCAGATGCCAAGGAAGACGACCATCGACACGACGGTCGCAATGGCGGTGATCATGGCCATGGCTTACTCCTTCGTCGGCGCAGCGGCTTCCGCTGCGGGCGCCGCAGGCGCAGCCGCTGCAGCGGTATCCACGCGGACATTGCGGCGGTTGGTGCCCAGGCCTTGCAGGTAAGCCACCAGCGCGTCTTCCTCAGTCTTGCCCTGGAGCGCGTCCGGCGCCTTGGCGATGTCGGCCTCGGTGTAGGGCACGCCCAGCTTTACCAGCGCCCGCATGCGGGCCTGGATATCGTTGGTCGGCAGCGCGGCTTTTTCCAGCCACGGGTAGGAAGGCATCACCGACTCGGGCACCACGTCGCGCGGATTGCGCAGGTGAATGCGCTGCCAGTCGTCCGAGTAGCGGCCGCCGACGCGCGCCAGATCGGGGCCGGTACGCTTCGAGCCCCACAGGAACGGGTGGTCGTAGACAGACTCGCCCGCGGTCGAGAAGTGGCCGTAACGCTCGGTTTCGGCCTGCAGCGTACGCACCTGCTGCGAGTGGCAGCCGACGCAGCCTTCGCGGATATAGATATCCCGGCCCATCAGCCGCAGCGGCGAATACGGCGTGATACCCGGATCCGGCTCGGTCGTGGAGTGCTGGAAGAACAGCGGCACGATCTGCACCAGACCCGCGATGCTGACCACGAGGATCGTGCAGATGATCAGCCAGCCGATGTTCTTCTCCAGCGTTTCGTGGGAAAAGAATCTTTGTTTTTCCGACATCTTTCTATCCTGGAATGATCAGTGTGCGGAGGCGGGGATGCTGGCCGGGATCGGCGCATCCACGGCACGCTTGCCGACGATGGTCTTGGCGATGTTGTAGGCCATCAGCAGCATGCCGGAGAGGAAGCAGATGCCACCCAGCAGACGGATCAGGTAGAACGGGTACTTGGCCTTGACCGCTTCGACGAAGGCATAGGTCAACGTGCCGTCAGGCTGCGTGGCGCGCCACATCAGGCCTTCCATCACGCCGGCGATCCACATCGAGGCGATATACAGCACCACGCCGATGGTCGCGATCCAGAAATGCCATTCGATCAGACGCACGCTGTACATCTGTTTCTCGCCGAACAGCCGCGGGATCAGGTAGTACAGCGAACCGATCGAGATCATCGCGACCCAGCCCAGCGCGCCGGAGTGCACGTGGCCGATGGTCCAGTCCGTGTAGTGCGACAGCGCGTTGACGGTCTTGATCGACATCATCGAGCCTTCGAACGTGGACATGCCGTAGAACGACAGCGCCACCACCAGGAACTTCAGGATCGGATCGGTGCGCAGCTTGTGCCAGGCGCCGGACAGGGTCATGACGCCGTTGATCATGCCGCCCCACGAAGGCGCCAGCAGGATCAGCGAGAACACCATGCCGAGCGACTGCGCCCAGTCCGGCAGCGCGGTGTACTGCAGGTGGTGCGGGCCGGCCCACATGTAGGTGAAGTTCAACGCCCAGAAGTGGACGATGGACAGGCGGTAGGAAAAGATCGGGCGCTCGGCCTGCTTGGGAATGAAGTAGTACATCATCCCGAGGAAGCTGGTGGTCAGGAAGAAGCCCACCGCGTTATGGCCATACCACCACTGGATCATCGCGTCCTGAACGCCGGCATAGGCCGAGTACGACTTCCACAGCGACACCGGCATCTCGATGTTGTTGACGATGTGCAACAGCGCGATGGTGAGGATGTAGGCGCCGAAGAACCAGTTGGCGACATAGATATGCCGTGTCTTGCGCTTGACGATGGTGCCGAAGAACACGATCGCATACGCCACCCAGACCGCGGTGATCAGCAGGTCGATCGGCCATTCCAGCTCGGCGTATTCCTTCGAGGAGGTGATGCCCAGCGGCAGCGTGATGGCCGCGGCAACGATGACCAGTTGCCAGCCCCAGAAGGTGAACGCAGCGAGCGGGCCGCAGAAAAGGCGGGCCTGGCAGGTGCGCTGGACCACGTAGTACGAAGTCGCGAACAGCGCGCTGCCGCCGAAGGCAAAGATCACCGCATTGGTATGCAACGGCCGCAGGCGGCCGAACGACAGCCAGGGCGTGTTGAAGTTGAGTTCCGGCCAGATCAGCTGTGCTGCCAGCAGCACGCCGACGGCCATGCCGACGATCCCCCAGACTACCGTCATGACAGCGAACTGTCTTACGACGCCGTAATTGAAGGTGTCGACGCGTGAAGACGCGGCAGTGACATCCATTCAGACCCCCAAAGCTAAGAGAAGAGAAAAAACCTACTGACGTTGCGACTTTAGAAAAACCCCGCCACCGGTGTGTTGATCTTTATCAAGTCGCGCAGGACCGGCAATGAACCTCGCGGCGCGGCCCCGGTCCGAGGCCCGATGGCATGTCGGGACATGCGCGCGTCAAGGCTTGTCGTTGTCAAGCAGGATCGATTCCGCGGGCCGGTCGAGGTCGTCGTACTGGCCCGCATGCAATGCCCACCACAGTGCGGCTGCGATCACGACGACGAGTACCAGGCTCATCGGCACGAGCAGGTAAAGCGTTTCCATGAGGCTCCTAGACCGGCTTGCGGCCGGCGCGCAGCAGACGCCAGGCGTTGGCCACCACCAGCAGCGACGACAGCGACATGCCGATACCGGCCATCCATGCCGTCACCAGCCCGGTCGCCGCCAGCGGGATCGCCACCACGTTGTAGAAGAAGGACCAGCCCAGGTTCTGCCGCACCACCCGCCGCGCCTTGCGCGACACCGCCAGCGCGGTCGCGATCTCGTCGATGCCGCCGTGTGTCAGCACCGCGTCGGCGCCGGCCTGCGCCAGCGGCGCGCCGCTGCCGATCGCGATCGAGACCTGCGCCTGCGCCAGCACAGGGGCGTCGTTGATGCCGTCGCCGACGGCGAGCACCACCGCCCCGCCCTGCTGCAGCCGCGCGACGTAGTCGCGCTTGCCCTCGGGCGTCACTTCGCCGGCGGCATCGTCGATGCCGAAGTGCTTTGCCCACCAGTGCACGGCCGCGGCGTTGTCGCCGGAGACGAGGTGGCAGTTCACGCCCAGCGCGCCGAGCCGCGCCAGCAACGCGGAAGTCTGCGCACGCTCGACATCGGCCAGCACGAAGCTGGCAAGCATGCCCTCCTGTGCCGCCAGCCACACGACCGTGGCGCCGGGATGGATCGGGCCCGCAACCGCCGGCACGTGCACAGGAGAGCCGCCGCCAACCAGGCCACGCGCGAAATCCGGCCGGCCGAGCCGCAGGCGGCGTCCGGCGACCGTGGCTTCAAGGCCCTGTCCGGGCACATTGCGGATGCCGGTGACCGCGCCGGCATGGCGCCCTCCATCAGGCGCTGCCGCGAGCAGCGCGCGTGCGATGGGGTGCTCGCCGCCGCGTTCCATCGCCGCGGCCAGTGCAAGGCATTGCGCCTCGCCAAGATCGGCCAGCGGCTGCACTGCGGCAACGGCAAACCGTCCTTCGGTCAGGGTGCCGGTCTTGTCCAGCACCACATCGGTCACCCGCGCCAGTGTCTCCAGCGCGTGGCCGCGCGTCAGCAGCACGCCGCGCCGCGACAACGCGGCGCCCGCGGCGGCGAGCGCGGCGGGCGTGGCCAGCGACAGCGCGCAAGGGCAGCTCACCACCAGCACTGCGATCGTCACCAGCAGCGCGCGTGATGGATCGATCCACAGCCCCCACACCAGCCCGGTCAGCGCCGCAAGCACCAGCAGCGTGGCCACGAACCAGCCGGCGACACGGTCGGCCAGCGTGGCCAGGCGGGGCTTTTCCGCCAGCGCGCGGTCAAGCACCGCAACGATCTCGGCCAGCCGTGTGCCGGCGCCCACGCGCGACACACGCAGCTCCAGCGGGCTGGCGGTGTTGAAGCAGCCGGCCAGCACGGTTTCGCCAGCACCGCGGCGCACCGGCCGGCTTTCGCCGGTCAGCATGGACTCGTCCAGTTCGCTGGCGCCGGCGACGACGGTGCCGTCGGCGGGTACGATCTCGCCCGCCTTCACGCGGATCAGGTCGCCCTGGCGCAAACGTGCCACCGGGATGCGTTCACCCGTGGCCCCTATTCCGGCAAGCCGCTCGCAGGTGGCGGGCAGCTGGCGCGCCAGCATCTCGGCGCCGCTGCGCGATGCCTGGCGCACGCGCAGTTCGAGATAGCGCGCCAGCAGCAGGAAGGCGACGAACATCGTCACCGAATCGAAATAGACCTCGCCGATGCCACGCACGGTGGCCAGCGCGCTGGCGATAAACCCCGCGCCGACGCCGATGGCAACCGGCACGTCCATGCCCAGATGGCGCTGACGCAGGCTGCGCCAGGCGCCGGCAAAGATCGGCGATGCGGAATAGAAGACCACCGGCAGCGTCAGCGCAAGGCTGGCCCAGCGCATCAGCTGCAGCTGGCCGGGGTCGATGGTGGCCTCATGCGTGTAGATCGGCCATGCATACATCATCACCTGCATCATGCCAAGCATGGCCACGGCCATGCGCATCAGCAGGCTGCGGCGCGCTCGCCGCTCCTGCTGGTCGGTGCGCGAGACCTCGAACGGCCACGCCATGTAACCGATGCCGGCGAGCGCCGCCAGCAATCCGGCCACGGACTGCGTGCCTTCGCGCCAGCGCACCACCACGCGGCGGGTGGCAACATTGGCCACCGCGGACTCCACGCCGGGCTGGCGCGTCAGGTGCTGCTCGATCAGCCAGGCGCAGGCGGCGCACCGGATGTTCTCGGGCGCCAGCGTGATCTCGGCCCGGCCGTTGTCGAGCGGACGCACGAACTGGGTGCGCAATTCGGGAGTGTCGTAGGCGGCCCAGATCGGTTCGGCTTCGCGCCGCGCCGCGTCGTCGATCGGGCGGGCAAAGCGGGCCTCGTCACCATAAAGATGGGCAAATCCGGCCGCGTAGAGGGTCTGTGCGAGTGCCTGGCAGCCCCCACAGCAGAAGACCCGGCGGGCGCCGTCCAGTTCGGCTGCCAGCGGCTCGGCCTGCGTGACCGGCAGGCCGCAATGGAAGCATGCGAGTTGCGCCCCGGCAGTGGCCGCGCCGGCGTTGGCGGCAGGCACGGCGGACGCTGCATGCATGGCCAGCACGCTGGCGGAAGGGATGGTGGCTGGGGACGACATGGGGGACCTTTTTCTACCCCCTGCAGGGTATAGGGCGGTCCCGGCATCGACCTTGATCTAAGTCAATGCGGCCCGGCTATCGTCGCGCCGGGCCGAAATGCAACGCTTGGCAACCCTCAGGTGAGCGACGTATCCATGGTGCGGCGCTCGGATTCCAGGTACTCGCGCGACTGCATCTCGATGATGCGCGACACGGTCCGGTGGAATTCGTTGGCCATCTGTCCCTCGGTGTAGAGTTCGTCCGCCGGCACTTCTGCCGACATCAGCAGCTTGACCTTGTGGTCGTAGAAGACGTCGATCAGCCAGGTAAAGCGCCGTGCTTCCGACGACATGCGCGGTGTCATGCGCGGCACGTCGGACAGGATCACGGTATGGAACTGCGAAGCCAGTTCCAGGTAATCGTTCTGCGAGCGCGGCCCGCCGCACAGCGTGGCGAAGTCGAACCACACCACGCCATTGGCCTTGCGCAGCGCGCGCAGTTCGCGGTGCTCGATATGCAGCAGCGGCGACTCGTCGGCCACGCCGGCAATCGACGTGAAGGCATCGCGCAGCGCCGAGTTCGCGCCGGCGTCGAGTGGCGTGTGGTAAGCCTGCACCTGTTCCAGCGCGCGCTTGCGGTAGTCGATGCCGGCATCCACGTTGAGCACGTCCATCTTCTGCTGGATCAGCGCGATGGCGGGCAGCACACGGTCCCGGTGCAGGCCGTCCGTATAGAGCAGGTCCGGCCGGTAATTGGAAGTCATCACAAACTGCACGCCGTTGTCGAACAGCTGTTGCAGCAGGCGGTGCAGGATCATCGCGTCAGCGACGTCGCTGACATGGAACTCATCGAAACAGATCAGGCGGAACCGGCGCGCAATGCGTTTGGCCAGCTCGTCCAGCGGATCGGGACGGCCGCGCAGCTCTTCCAGCTGGCGATGGACCTCGCGCATGAATTCGTGGAAGTGCAGCCGCGTCTTGCGCACCACCGGCACGCAGGTATAGAAGCTGTCCATCAGGAAGGACTTGCCGCGCCCCACCCCGCCCCACATGTAGACGCCCTTGGGCACGTCGGGACGGACCAGCAGCTTCTTCAGCGCGTTGTTGCGGCGGCTCTTGTAGGCGACCCATTCGTCGTAGCACTGCTGCAGCCGCGCCACGGCACGCAACTGCGCCTCGTCGGACGTGTAGCCGCGCTCCTTCAGTTCCTTCTCGTAGTACTCAGTGACGTTCATGCTGGGGGCTCACGCGGCACGCGCCGCAAGTGAAAACGGCGCGCCGCTGATGCGGCGCGCCGGTACTCAGGCCATGTTGGTCCACCGAATCACTGAAATTGGTCGGTGCCTGCCACGTCATGCGGGCACATCGCGTCGTTGCAAATGCTCGCAATAGCTGTGCTATTGCTGCGCTTTGCGCCTAGCGCTGTATCCCGCATGGCGTGTCCTTCACCGGCCATTTCAATGATTCAGTGGACTGGCATGCGCCTTACATATTGAGCTGACGCTTGTCGACAGCCAGCGCGGCTTCGCGCATGACTTCCGACATCGACGGGTGCGGGTGGCAGACGCGGCCGATATCTTCGCTGGCGGCCTTGAACTCCATCGCCACCACGGCTTCGGCGATCAGGTCCGACGCGTTGGCGGCAACGATATGCACGCCCAGGATTTCGTCGGTCTTGGCATCGGCCAGCATCTTGACGAAGCCGTCCGGATGGCCCATGCCCAGCGCACGGCCGTTGGCCATGAACGGGAACTGGCCAGCCTTGAACTCGCGGCCTTCGGCCTTGAGCTGGGCTTCGGTCTTGCCGACCCATGCGATTTCCGGGAAGGTGTAGATCACCCACGGCACGCAGTTGTAGTCGATGTGCGGCTTCTGGCCGGCGATGCGCTCGGCCACGGCCACGCCCTCGTCCTCGGCCTTGTGCGCCAGCATCGGTCCGCGCACCACGTCGCCGATGGCCCACAGGCCCGGCACCTTGGTGGCGCAGTGGTCGTCCACCTCGATGAAACCGCGCTGGTCGGCGGCCAGGCCGACAGCGTCCAGGCCCAGGTTGTCGGTGTTGGGCACGCGGCCGACCGACACGATCAGGCGATCGACTTCCAGGGTCTGTGCAGCACCGTCCTTGTCGGTGTACTTGACGGTGACGCCGTTCTTGCCGGTCGTCACTTCGTTCACGTTCACGCCGAGGCTGAACTTCAGGCCCTGCTTGGTCAGCTGCTTCTGGGCTTCCTTGGCCACGCCTTCGTCGGCGGAACCCAGGAATGCGGGCAGCGCTTCCAGCACGGTCACGTCGGCACCCAGGCGGCGCCACACCGAGCCCAGCTCCAGGCCGATCACGCCGGCGCCGATCACGCCCAGCTTCTTCGGCACTGCGGGGAACTTGAGCGCGCCCTCGTTATCGCTGATCAGGTCGTTGTCGACCTTGACGCCCGGCAGGTGGCGAGCCTTCGAACCGGTGGCGATGATGACCTGCTTGGCGGTCACGACTTCACCGGCGATCTCGACCTGGAAGCCCTCCGCGGTCTTGCCGACGAACTTGCCGTAGCCCTTGAGCAGCGTCACCTTGTTCTTGCGGAACAGGAACTCGATGCCCTTGGTCATCTTGCCGACGATATCGTCCTTGCGCTTGAGCATCTTGGACACGTCGACCTTGACGTCGCCCACGGTGATGCCGTGGTCGGCGAGGTGGTGCTGGGCGTTCTCGAACTCTTCCGAGGAAGCCAGCAGTGCCTTGGACGGGATGCAGCCCACGTTCAGGCAGGTGCCGCCCAGGCGCGGCTCGTTCTTGGGATCGTCGTACGCATTGCCTTCGCAGCAGGCCACGTTCAGGCCGAGCTGGCCGGCGCGGATCGCGGCGATATAGCCGCCGGGGCCGGCGCCGATCACCAGCACGTCGAATTGTTTGCTCATGGGAATTCCTTTGTGGCACCGGCAGCGTGTGCCGGCGCGCGATCAAATCTGGAGATGCGCGCCACGCGCGTCGGCATGAGCCGACGCGCGCGGGGGACCGTCGATTACAGGTCCAGCAGCAGGCGGGCCGGATCTTCCAGCGCGTCCTTCATGGCGACCAGGCCCAGCACGGCTTCGCGGCCGTCGATGATGCGGTGGTCGTAGGACATGGCCAGGTAGTTCATCGGGCGGATCACGATCTGGCCGTCTTCCACCACCGGGCGATCCTTGGTGGCGTGCACGCCCAGGATGGCCGATTGCGGCGGGTTGATGATCGGGGTCGATAGCATCGAGCCGAACACGCCACCGTTGGAGATCGAGAAGGTACCGCCGCTCAGTTCTTCCAGCGACAGCTTGCCGTCACGGGCCTTGACGCCGAACTCGGCGATCTTCTTCTCGATGTCGGCCAGGCTCATCTGGTCGGCGTTGCGCAGGATGGGCACCACCAGGCCACGCGGCGAGCCCACGGCGATACCGATGTCGAAGTAGCCGTGATAGACGATGTCGTTGCCGTCGATCGAAGCATTGATCAGCGGGAACTTCTTCAGCGCGTGCACCGCGGCCTTGACGAAGAACGACATGAAGCCCAGCTTCACGCCGTGTTCCTTCTCGAAGCGGTCCTTGTACTTGTTGCGCAGGTCCATCACCGGCTTCATGTTGACTTCATTGAAGGTGGTGAGGATGGCGTTGGTGGCTTGCGACTGCAGCAGGCGCTCGGCGATACGGGCGCGCAGGCGGCTCATCGGCACGCGCTCTTCCGGACGGTCGCCCAGCGCGGCGAAGTCGACCGGAGCGGAAACCTGCTGCAGCGCCGGCTTGGCCGCGGCCGGGGCCGGGGCGGCCTTGGCGGCCGGAGCGGCGGCGGCGGCAATCGCGTCGCCCTTGGTGATGCGGCCGTCCTTGCCGGTGCCGGCAACCTGACCAGCCGACAGGCCGGCTTCAGCCATCAGCTTGGCAGCCGACGGCATGGCCACGGCGCCGGCGGCGGCCGGAGCGGCGGCCGGTGCCGGAGCGGCAGCAGCCGGAGCCGGGGCAGCGGCCGCGGGGGCAGCGGCGCCAGCGGTGGCTTCGGTGTCGATCTTGGCGATGATTTCATCCGCGACGACGGTGTCGCCGTCGTTCTTGACGATGATCGACAGCACGCCAGCCGACGGGGCCGGCACTTCCAGCACGACCTTGTCGGTTTCGATTTCGATCAGGATCTCGTCCTGGGCAACGGCTTCGCCCGGCTTCTTCTTCCAGTTGAGCATGGTCGCTTCGGCGACCGATTCGGACAGCTGCGGAACCTTGACGTCAACAATAGCCATGGTTGTGAATTCCTCGTGTTATGCGTGTTGTCTTTATATTGGCAAGCCACGGCGCACCTGCGCGCGTCGCCGTGGCTGCCACGATTACTTGGTCAGAACAAAGCCCTTGAGCTTGGCGAAGGCAGCCTCCAGCAGCGCCTTCTGTTGCTCGTTGTGCTTTGCGTAGTAGCCCACCGCCGGCGAAGCCGAGGCGGGACGACCGGCATAACCGAGCTTCTGGCCATCCGTCATGTTTTCCATGATGTAGTGCTGCACGAAGAACCAGGCGCCCTGGTTCTGCGGCTCGTCCTGGCACCACACGATCTCGGTGGCGTTCGGATACTTCTTCAGCTCCGCGGCGATGGCCTTGTGCGGGAACGGGTACAGCTGTTCCAGGCGGATGATCGCGGTGTCGTTGGCCTCGCGTTCCTTGCGCGTGTTGACCAGGTCGTAGTAGACCTTGCCCGAGCACATGATGACGCGCTTGACCTTGCTGGCGTTCAGTTCTTCCTGGTCGCCAATGACCGTCTCGAAGTGGCCCTTGGCCAGGTCCGACAGCGGCGACACGGCGTCCTTGTTACGCAGCAGCGACTTCGGCGTCATGATCACCAGCGGCTTGCGGAACAGACGGATCATCTGGCGGCGCAGCAGGTGGAAGATCTGGGCCGGCGTGGTCGGCTGGCAAACCTGCATGTTGTGGTCCGCGCAGAGCTGCAGGAAACGCTCGATACGAGCCGAGCTGTGTTCCGGACCCTGGCCTTCGTAGCCGTGCGGCAGCATCAGGGTCAGGCCCGAGGCGCGGCCCCACTTCACTTCACCCGACGAGATGAACTGGTCGATCACCACCTGGGCGCCGTTGACGAAGTCGCCGAACTGGGCTTCCCAGATCACCAGCGCGTTCGGCTCGGCTGCGGAATAGCCGTATTCGAAGCCGAGCACGGCTTCTTCCGACAGCACCGAGTCGATCACCGTGAACGGTGCCTGGTTTTCCGACACGTTCTGCAGCGGCACATACGAACCGGCATCCCAGCGCTCGCGCGCCTGGTCGTGCAGCACGCTGTGGCGGTGGGTAAAGGTGCCGCGGCCCGCGTCCTGGCCGGTGATGCGCACGGGGTAGCCCGACGACACCAGCGAGGCGAAGGCCAGGTGCTCGCCCATGCCCCAGTCCAGCGGCTGGTCGCCACGGCCCATGTTGGCGCGATCCTTGACGACCTTCTCCACCAGCGGGTGCAGCTTCAGCGTTTCAGGCGTGGTGGTGATGCGTTCGGCCAGGCGCTTCAGTTCGGTCACCGGCACGGCGGTGTCGGCGGCGTCGGTCCACTTGCGGTTCAGGAACGGCATCCAGTCCACGGCGAACTTGTTCTTGAAGTTCGACAGGACAGGGTCGGCGGTATGCTTGCCGGCGTCCATCGCGGCGCGGTATTCCTTGACCTTCTCGTCGCCGAAGCTGGCAGCAACCAGGTTCTGCGCGGCCAGCTTGTCGGCGTACAGCTTGCGCGTGCCGGGGTGCTGGCCAATCTTCTTGTACATCAGCGGCTGCGTGACCGCGGGGGTGTCCTGCTCGTTGTGGCCCAGCTTGCGGAAGCAGATGATGTCGACCACGACGTCCTTGTTGAATTCCATGCGGAAATCAACGGCCAGTTGCATGGCGTACACCACGGCTTCGGGATCGTCCCCGTTCACGTGCAGCACCGGGGCCTCGATCATCTTGACCACGTCCGTGCAGTACAGCGTCGAGCGGGCGTCGCGCGGGTCGGAGGTGGTGAAGCCGATCTGATTATTGATGACGATGTGCATCGTGCCGCCCGTGCCGTAGCCGCGGGTCTGCGCGAGGTTCAGCGTCTCCATGACCACGCCCTGGCCGGCAAAGGCGGCGTCGCCGTGGACCTGCACCGGCAGCACTTCCTTGTGGCCGACTTCGCCGCGGCGTTCCTGGCGGGCCTTGGCCGAGCCTTCGACCACCGGGTTGACGATTTCCAGGTGCGATGGGTTGAACGCCAGCGACAGGTGGACCGGGCCGCCCTCGGTCGAGACATCGCTCGAGAAGCCCTTGTGGTACTTGACGTCACCGGCAGGCAGGTCGTCGACGTGCTTGCCTTCGAATTCGGCGAACAGGTCGGCGGGCATCTTGCCCAGGGTGTTGACCAGCACGTTCAGGCGGCCGCGGTGGGCCATGCCGATCACGATTTCCTGCACACCCTTGGTGCCGGCGTGCTGGATCAGTTCGTCCATCGCGGCGATGAAGCTCTCGCCGCCTTCCAGCGAGAAGCGCTTCTGGCCCACGTACTTGGTGTGGAGGAAGCGCTCCAGGCCTTCGGCCGCGGTCAGGCGGTCGAGGATGTGCTTCTTCTTCTCCAGCGTGAAGACCGGCTTGGAACGCGTGGTTTCCAGGCGCTCCTGCCACCAGCGCTTCTGCGCCTGGTCGCTCACGTACATGAATTCGGCGCCGATGGTGCCGCAGTAGGTTTCGCGCAGGTTGTTCAGCAGCTCGCGCAGGCTCATCGACTCCTTGCCAAAGTACGTATTGCTGGCATTGAAGACGATGTCGAGGTCAGCTTCGGAAAAACCGTAGAACGCGGGGTCCAGATCCGGCAGGGGCGGACGCTCCTGACGCTTGAGCGGGTCCAGGTCGGCCCAGTGCGAACCGATGTTGCGGTAGGCGGCGATCAGCTGGGTGGCAGCGACGCGCTTGCGGCCCATGTCGGAATCGGCCGAGGCAACGATGGTTTTGATGGGGCCTTGCTTGGCGCGCTCGGCGAACGAGGCAACGATGGGAGCGTGGGCAACATCCCGGCCGTTCGAGCCGTCGACGGCGGGAACGTTCTGCATGGCGTCGAAGTACGAACGCCAGTTGTCGGGAACCGAGGCGGGATTCTGGAGGTAAGCTTCGTACAGTTCTTCGACATACGGGGCGTTACCGCCGAAGAGGTACGAATTGCTCTGGTACTGCTGCATCATGGGACGCTCACTTTTCTCCGGGTATGCCGGAGTTCAGCGGGTTATTCAACCTTCCGCGACACGGCTTGACCGGTTAGCGGATTGCAAACAACTCTTGGGAGCCCAACTGAGGACCCTACGCAAACGGCACCACTGGGGCGCCGGATGTGCTGGCTTCCTCACAAGGCCCGAAAGGGCAAGTTGTGCGGGGAAGGACCTTAAGTCTTCACGGCGGTAAGCATAGCACGTTTGCTTTTAAGCAATGTGTACTTTTCGCGATACGAAACTTCATCGCACGACAATTCGCCTCGTCATCGGCGTTTTGGCAACAGCCGCACAACAATCAGAAGCGCGGCTCTATGTTGTCGACGGCATCGGTGATCAGCCCGTCCAGCCCCCAGCCCAGCAGTTGCACTGCCTTCGCCAGGTCGTTCACGGTATAGCTTAGGACGCGGTAGCCGGCCGCGTGCGCGGCCGCAATGACACCCTCGTCCAGCTCGCGGTAATTTGCATCGAGTGCCACGCAGCCGAGCCGGCGCAGCCGCTCGAGCCAGTCTCCCGGCAGCTTGTCGAGCAGCAGCGCCCGTGGCAGGTCCGGCGCCACGTGCGCTGCCGCAATCAGCGCCTCTTCCGAGAACGACGACAGCAGCGGCGGCACCGCGGCGCCGGCCCACAGCGCCGCGGCATCCAGCGCGACCGCCGCGCCGGTGCGTGCTTCGGTGCCGGGCACCGGCTTGATCTCGATATTGGCCAGGAAGCCGTTGGCCTGCGTATAGCGGGCGATGGCGGCCAGCGTCGGCACCGGCTCGCCGGCCCAGGCCGGGCTGTGCCAGCTGCCGGCATCGAGCAGCGCCAGCTCGCCCAGCGTCAGCGCATCGACCCTGCCTTTGCCGCTGGTGGTGCGGTCGAGCGTCGCGTCGTGCATCAGCACCGGCTTGCCGTCGGCAGACAGCTTGACGTCGAACTCGAACATCCGGTACCCGAAGCCGGCGCCGTGGCGGAATGCGGCGAGCGTGTTCTCTGGTGCCAGCTTGCCTGCGCCACGGTGCGCGATATGGCGCGGGTACGGCCAGGATTGGGTGTCTGCAATGGCTGGCATGTCAGGCCTCGATGCGCTTTCCGGTATCCGGAGCGAAGAAATGCAGGTGGTCGGGCGACGAGGTCACAGGCAGGCGGTCGCCGGCGCGCACCCGGGCATGGCTCTCCAGCCGCACCACCACCGGCTGGCCGCCGAGCGAGCCGTACGCGAACGAGTCGGCGCCGAGCGCCTCCACCACGCGCACATCGACTTCGGCGATGGCCTCGTGCGAGGCGCACGGCTCGATATGTTCCGGCCGCAGCCCCAGCAACGCCTGTTCGGGCAGGTGCAACCCCATCGGCAGGTGGCCGAGCGTAGCGCTGGCGCCGCCGGCGCCCTCCTTCGCTACCACCCGCATCTGCGCGCCACCATCGCCAGCGCCGTTGCGCACCACTGGGATCAGGTTCATCGGCGGCGAACCGATAAAGCCCGCCACGAAGGTGCTGGCCGGCTTCGAATAGACTTCAAGCGGCGTGCCGATCTGCTCCACGCGGCCCGCATTGAGCACCATCATGCGGTCGGCCAGCGTCATCGCCTCGACCTGGTCGTGCGTCACGTACAGGCTGGTGGTGCCGAGGCGGCGATGCAGCTCCTTCAGTTCCAGCCGCATCTGCACGCGCAGCTTGGCGTCGAGGTTGGACAGCGGCTCGTCGAACAGGAACACCGCCGGCTCGCGCACGATCGCCCGGCCCATGGCCACGCGCTGGCGCTGCCCGCCCGACAGCTGGCGCGGCTTACGGTCCAGCAGCGGCGACAGTTCCAGGATGCCGGCAGCATGCTCCACGCGCTGCTGGATCTCGGCCTTGGCCATGCCGCGGATCTTCAGGCCGTAGGCCATGTTGTCGTACACGCTCATGTGCGGATAGAGCGCGTAGTTCTGGAACACCATGGCGATGTCGCGCTCGGCCGGCTCCAGGTTGTTGACGACCTTGTCGCCGATATGGATCTCGCCGCCGGTGATGGTTTCCAGCCCCGCCACCATGCGCAGCAGCGTTGACTTGCCGCAGCCCGACGGGCCGACGATGACGATGAACTCGCCGTCGGCGATTTCCATGTCGATGCCGTGCACCACCTGGGTACCGCCGGCGTAGGTTTTCTGAACGTTGCGAAGCGACAGTTTTGCCATTGCTGTTGTCCTGCGCGCGCGCGGGTGGCGCGCCGCGCCTTGTTGTTCCGCTTATTTTTCGGTTTCGACCAGGCCCTTGACGAACCACTTCTGCATCAGCACCACCACCACCGCAGGCGGGATCATCGCCAGCATCACCGTGGCCATCACCAGGTTCCAGTCGGTGGCGGCATCGCCCGAGCGCGAGATCATCTGCGTCACGCCCACCACCACCGGCGTCATCGACTTCTGCGTGGTGATCAGCAGCGGCCACAGGTACTGGTTCCAGCCGTAGATGAACTGGATCACGAACAGCGCGGCGATGCTGGTGCGCGACAGCGGCAGCACCACGTCCCAGAAGAAGCGCAGCGGCCCGGCGCCGTCGATGCGCGCGGCTTCCGCCAGTTCATCGGGAATGGTGAGGAAGAACTGGCGGAACAGGAAGGTCGCCGTCGCCGACGCGATGATCGGAATGGTCAGGCCGAAGTAGCTGTCGAGCAGCCCGAGATCCGACACGACCTTGTAGGTCGGCAGGATCCGCACCTCAACCGGCAGCATCAGCGTGATGAAGATCAGCCAGAAAAAGGTCTTGCGCAGCGGGAACTTGAAATAGACGATGGCAAAGGCCGAGATGATCGAGATCGCGATCTTGCCCAGCGCGATGCCGAGCGCCATGATCAGGCTGTTCTTCATCATGGTCGAGACCGGCGAAGCCGCCTCGCCCACGCCCTGGAACAGCACCGTGCGATAGTTCTCGATCAGGTGGCTGCCGGGGATCAGCGTCATCGGTGCGTCCAGCACTTCCTCCGCGGTCAGCGTCGACGCGACGAAGGTCAGGTACACCGGGAACACCACCACCACGATGCCAAGGATCAGCACCGCGTGGGTCAGGAAATCAAGGAAAGGACGTCGTTCTACCATGGCTGCCTCCGTCAGTACTGGACCTTGCGTTCCACGTAGCGGAACTGCACCACGGTCAGCGCGATCACGATCACCATCAGCACCACCGACTGCGCGGCCGAGCCACCGATATCCATGCCGCGGAAGCCGTCATGGAAGACCTTGTACACCAGCGTGTTGGTCGAGTTGAAGGGCCCGCCGTGCGTGACTGCGTCGATGATCGCGAAGGTATCGAAGAATGCGTAGACCACGTTGATCACCATCAGGAAGAAGGTGGTCGGCGACAGCAGCGGGAAGATGATCGACCAGAAGCGGCGCCACGGCCCGGCGCCGTCGATGGCCGCGGCTTCAATCAACGAGCGCGGGATGCTCTGCAACCCGGCCAGGAAGAACAGGAAGTTGTAGCTGATCTGCTTCCATGCCGCGGCGAGCACCACCAGTAGCAGCGCCTGGTTGCCATTGAGCAGGAAGTTCCATTCCACGCCCATCTTGCGCAGCAAATACGAGACCACGCCCAGCGTCGGGTTGAACATGAACATCCACAGCACGCCCGCTACCGCCGGCGCGACCGCGTACGGCCAGATCAGCAAGGTCTTGTAGCCGACCGCGGCGCGGATCACGCGGTCGGCAAAATAGGCCAGCGCCAGCGCGGTGGTCAGGCCCACCACGGTGACGCCGATGGCGAAGATCGCGGTGGTCTGGAACGACTCCACATACAGCGGGTCGCTCCACAGCATGCGGAAGTTATCGAGGCCGACGAATTCCAGGTTGATGCCGAAGGCATCCTGCTGCAGCATCGACTGGTACAACGCCTGCCCCGCGGGCAGGAAGAAAAAGATCAGCGTGATCGCGATCTGCGGCAAGACCAGCAGATACGGCAGCCACGGCGAGCGGAAAACAACGCGTTTTTCCATGAACGGATTCCGGCGGATGCCGCGGGTTGCGGCATCGTTCCAGGTACGGCCGGATGTAGCCGGCCACAATGCAAGCGGGCGGAGGTTTCGCCGCCGCCCGCCCTGTCTTGTCAGCTTGCCTTCAGGCCGCGCTTATTCGCGCGCGGTCTTCTGGAAGCGCTCCAGCAGATCGTTGCCACGGGCCACGGCCGAATCCAGCGCTGCCTTGGGCTCCTTCTTGCCAGCCCAGACGGCTTCCAGTTCCTCGTCCACCACGGTACGAATCTGCACCATGTTGCCCAGCCGCACGCCGCGCGACTTGTCGGTGGTTTTGACGACCATCTGCTGCACCGACACATCGGCGCCCGGGTTCTTGTCGTAGTAGCCGGACTTCTTGGTCAGCTCATAGGCGGCCATCGTCACCGGCAGGTAGCCTGTGGCCTGGTGCCAGTCGGACTGGATCTCCGGACGCGACAGGAAGTTGAAGAACTTGGCCACGCCCTTGTACTCGTCCGGCTTCTTGCCGCCCATCACCCACAGCGAGGCGCCACCGATGATGGTGTTCTGCGGGGCGCCCTGCACGTCCGGGTAGTAAGGCAGCTGGGCCACCGCGAACGCGAACTTGGCGTTTTTGCGAATATTGGCCAGCGAGGCCGACGAGCCGGTGAACATCGCGCACTCGCCGTTATAGAACTTGGCCTGTGATTCCGCCTTGCGGCCGCCATAGCTGAAGTAGCCCTTCTTCACCATGTCCTGCAGATTGGTGATGTGCTTGACGTGCAGCGGGCTGTTGAAGACCAGGCGCGTGTCGGTGCCGCCGAAGCCGTTGTTCTTGGTTGCGTACAGCGTGTTGTGCCAGGCCGAGAAGCTTTCCAGGTGGACCCAGCCCTGCCAGTCGGTGGTGTACGCGCAGTTGGTTCCCGATGCCTTCAGCTTGGCCGAGTACTGCATCACCTCCGGCCAGGTCTTGGGTGCCTTCTCCGGGTCCAGGCCGGCCTTCTTGAAGGCATCCTTGTTGTAGTAGAAGACCGTGGTCGAGCTGTTGAACGGGAACGACAGCATCTCGCCCTTGGACGAGGTGTAGTAGCCCGCCACGGCCGGGATGTAGGCCTTCTGGTCGAAGTTCTCGCCGGCGTCCTTCATTACCGTCGACACCGGCTTGATCGCGCCCTTGGCGCTCATCATGGTGGCGGTGCCGACTTCGAATACCTGCAGGATGGCCGGCGCGCCGCCGGCACGGAAGGCGGCGATGCCGGCCGCCATGGTTTCGTCGTAGTTGCCCTTGTTGACCGGGACCACCTTGTATTCGGACTGGCTGGCGTTGAACTTGTTGGCGATTTCGTTCACCTTGTCGTTCAGCGCGCCTTGCATGGCGTGCCACCACTGGATTTCAACGGCGGCCTGCGCGCTGCCGGCCCCGGCCAGGGCGGCCAGCACGGCAAGTTTAAGCGCGGTACGGGATACGGACATGGGTGGCTCTCCTTGGTCTCACTTGTTTCTGGGCGATCGGAAATCCGACAGCATGTGATTCTTTTGTGACAGCGGCATGTTACGCCGGTCGCACCCGGGCAAGCAAATCCGCAACTTCACGGATCTCGGCCGTTTTGCGCCGCAATAACCAACATAACCGACGAAGACGACTGAACCACGGCTACAATGGCCCGCCATGCAATCCCTGAACAAGCTCTCTAATTCCGTGCTGCAGCGCGTGCGCGGCGTGCTGACCGATATCGACGGCACGCTGACCACCGACGGTCGGCTGCCCGCCTCCACCTATCTGGCGCTGGACGGGCTGCGCCGGGCCGGCCTGCACGTCATCCCGGTGACGGGGCGCTGCATTGCGTGGGCCGAGATCCTGACCCGCCTGTGGCCGGTGGACGCGATCATCGGCGAGAACGGTGCCTTCTATTCGCACCTGCGCAATGGCCGGCTGCACACCCGCTTCCTGGACGACGCGTCCACCCGCGCGCGCAACCTCGAGCGCATCGATGCGCTTGGCCGGCGCATCCTGCTTGAGGTGCCGGGCTGCGCGCTGGCGTCGGACCAGGCCTGGCACGCCGCCGACCTGGCGATCGACCATGCCGAAGATGTGCCGCCGCTACCGCAAGAAGCGGTTGCCCGGATCGCCGCGCTGATGCGCGAGGCCGGCATGACCGCCACGGTCAGCTCGATCCATGTCAACGGCTGGTTCGGACAGCACGACAAGCTGTCGATGAGCAAGCTGTGCGTGGCGGAACTACTGGGCGAAGACCTGGATGCGCGCCACGATGAATGGCTGTTTATCGGCGATTCGGCCAACGATGCCAGCATGTTCGCGCACTTTCCGCTGTCGGTCGGGGTGGCCAATGTGCGGGATATCCTGCCGCAATTGCCGGTGCCGCCGGCTTATATCACTGCGGCGTCGGGTGGCGAAGGGTTCGCGGAGATGGCGCAGCGGCTGGTGCAGGCGCGCGGCTGAGAGCCAACGGAGGCAACAACGCAAGACGGCCGGGGATATGCCCGGCCGTTTCTTTTTGCACTCTGTCCGCTCAGTCGAACCCCAGTTCCTGCAGCTTGCGCGTAATGGTATTTCGCCCGATGCCCAGCCGCGTCGCGGCCTCCACCCGGCGCCCGCGCGTGACACCGAGCGCGGCTTCCAGCACCGCCTTCTCGAACCGGCGTGTCAGCACATCCATGACCTCCGGCTGCCCGGCCTCGAGCATGGCGCGCGCTTCGCCGGCCAGCAGGTGTTCCCAGCCTGCGGTGGCGCCGGCCGGCGCGGCGCTGGCAGCCGGCGCCGGCCGCACCACCGTCGCCGTATCCGCCTCCGCCACCGGCATGGCAAAGCCGCCGTAGTCGGCCAACTCATGACCGGCTTCGTACTCGGCGGCACGCGCCTCAACCACGCGCTCGGGCCGCGGCGCATTGATCGGCTCGCTGGTGCCGGCCTCCAGCATCTCGCGCGGCAGGTCCTTGACCTCGATGGTCTGCGCCGGTGCCATCACCGTGAGCCAGTTGCACAGATTCTCGAGCTGGCGCACGTTGCCGGGGAACGGCAGCGTGCTGACATAGGCCAGCGCCTCGTCCGACATGCGCTTGGGCTCGACACCCAGTTCCTTGGCGCTCTTCTGCAGGAAATGGCGCGCCAGCAGCGTAATGTCCTCCGGGCGCTCGCGTAGCGGCGGCAGGCGCAGCCGGATCACGTTCAGGCGGTGGAACAAGTCCTCGCGGAACAGGCCTTCCTTGACGCGCAGCTCCAGATTCTGGTGCGTGGCGGCAATGACCCGCACATTGGCGCGCAAAGGGTTGTGGCCGCCGACGCGATAGAAATTGCCGTCGGACAGCACGCGCAGCAGGCGCGTCTGCAAATCGAACGGCATGTCGCCGATTTCATCGAGGAACAGCGTGCCGCCCTCGGCCTGCTCGAAGCGGCCGCGCCGCATGGTCTGCGCGCCGGTGAAGGCGCCGCGCTCGTGGCCGAACAGTTCGGATTCGAGCAGGTCCTTCGGAATGGCCGCGGTGTTGAGCGCGATAAACGGGCCGTTGGCGCGCGGGCTGTGCTTGTGCAGCGCGCGCGCGACCAGTTCCTTGCCTGTGCCGGACTCGCCAGTGATCATCACCGTGACGTTCGACTGCGACAGCCGCCCGATGGCGCGGAACACGTCCTGCATCGCCGGCGCCTGGCCGAGGATCTCGGGCGCGTCGACCAGCCGGTCGTCCATTTCTTCTTCGCGCAGGCTTTCTTCCAGCGCGCGGCGGATCAGCTCGACCGCCTTGTCGACATCGAACGGCTTGGCCAGGTATTCAAAGGCGCCACCCTGGAACGCCGCCACGGCGCTGTCCAGGTCGGAGTAGGCGGTCATCACGATGACCGGCAGCCCCGGATGGCGCGCCTTGATGGCCTGCAGCAGATCCAGCCCGGAGCCGCCGGGCATGCGGATATCGGAAATCAGCACCTGCGGCTGGTCTTCCTCCAGCGCGGCCAGCACGTCTCGCACATTGGTGAAGCTGCGCGAGAGCAGGCTTTCACGGGCAAGGGCCTTTTCCAGGACCCAGCGGATTGATTGATCGTCGTCGACTATCCAGATCGGCTTCATGTGCGTCGCTTGTCTGCTCGGTGTCATTTGGTCTTCCGCATGCCCGGCACTGCGGCGCGATCGCTCGCGGACAGCTAGTGCAACGGCAGCAGGATGCGGAAGTCGGTACAGCCCGGCCGGCTCTCGCATTCGATCAAGCCCTCGTGCTGCTGCACGAAGGTTTGAGCGAGTGTGAGACCGAGACCGCTGCCGCCATCCCTACCCGATACCAGCGGATAGAAGATGCGCTCGCGAATGTCTTCCGGGATACCCGGGCCGTTGTCGATCACATGCAAGTCCAATGCCAGCTTGAACAGGCGCTTGGCGATGGTGACCTGGCGCGCCACGCGCGTGCGCAGCACAATCTGCGCATCGCCGCGCGCAATGCGATCGGCCAGCGCCTGCGCGGCGTTGTGCACGATGTTGAGCACCGCCTGGATCAGCTGCTCCATGTCGCCCTGCAGCTCGGGCAGGCTGGCGTCGTAGTCGCGCACGATCTCCAGGCCGTTCGGAAACTCGGCCAGCACCACCGAGCGCACGCGCTCCAGCACCTCGTGGATGTTCAGGCTCGACACGATATGCGGATGGCGGTGCGGCTCCAGCAGGCGGTCGACCAGCGTCTGCAGCCGGTCCGACTCCTTGATGATGACCTGCGTGTATTCGCGCAGCGAGCGCTCCGGCAGCTCGAACTCCAGCAGTTGCGCGGCACCGCGGATGCCGCCGAGCGGGTTCTTGATCTCGTGCGCCAGGTTGCGGATCAGTTCCTTGTTGGCCGAGGTCAGGTCGAGGATGCGTTCCTCGCGGTCGCTGCGCACCTTCTGCTCGTTGGGGAGGATCTCCACCACGACGGTGTCGCCGGACGCTTCCAATGCGGCGATCACGACGTGCGCATGGATCGGTTCCTGCAGCGGCGGCTGCAGCACCAGGTCCTGCCGGCGCACGTCGAACTGGCGCGCGACCACGGTGTCGAGCATGTTGTGCAGTTCGTCCGAGTGGCCGAACAGGTCCGGCAGCGACAGCTCCACCATGCCCCGGCGCGACACACCGAAGGTCGCCTCGGCGGCGGGATTGGCGTAGACCACGCGCAGGCCGGGCTGCCTCACCAGCAGCACCGGGTTGGCGACCACGTCGAGACCGGCATGGAAGGCCACCACACCCATGGGCAACACCTGGGCGCCGCCACCCGATTGCACGAGGTCCGGCGCGGAGGTCTCGCCACGGACACTGTCGGCACCACCGACCTTGCGCGACACACCGCGAATCAGGCGACGCATAAGACTTAGTCCTTCAGGTTGCCAAGCTCGCGCCGCAGCGATGCGGCGTTGGCCTCGCTGCGCGTGATGTCGTCACGCAGCGACGCGGTGCGATCCAGGTATTTCTGATAGTTGCGCTCGTTGCCCTGGCGTTCGGGCTGGCCGTTGTTGTATTCGGCGCGCAGCGCCTGCAGCTTGGCCTCTTCGGCCTGCAGCTCCTGCGTGAGCACGGTTCTGCGCTCGCTGTCGCGGCTGCGCTGCGTGGCACTGTCCACGCGCGGGAAGCTGGCGTTGCTGGCCGTTGCCGCAGCGCCCTTGGCCGGCGCCGGCGCCGGTGCGATACGCCCGCCAGGCACGGTCACCACGTCCGGCAGGTTCAGCTTCTTGCACCCCTTGCCGGCGTTGCCATTGCGATATTCGGGAACACCGTTGGGTCCGGTGCAAACGTAGACGTCGGAAGACGACTGCGCCCGCGACGGCACGGCCCAGGCACCAAGCGTCAATGCCAGGGCACTCACCAGAACAGGGAAGCAAACACGAAATTGGTGCAGCGACGCGGCCCGGCCGGCCTTGCGCGATGAAGCGTCCATGGACATGGCGTTAGGTGTGAACAGGGATGGATCGGGATGGGATCGGATTCCCCATTCTAGCGAGCAAAGCAAAAAGGGACAGCCGAAGCCGCCCCTTTCTGGTGCAACTGTTGCCCGGTCACAACCTGTGTCATTTCCGGGCAAGGGCCGCTTACAGCGAGTAGTACATTTCGAACTCGACCGGGTGCGTGGTCATGCGGAAACGCGTAACTTCTTCCATCTTCAGTTCGATGTAGGCATCAATCATCGAGTTCGAGAACACGCCGCCGCGAGTCAGGAATTCGCGGTCGTTGTCCAGGTACTCCAGCGACTGGTCCAGGCTCGAGCAGACGGTCGGGATCTTTGCATCCTCTTCCGGCGGCAGGTCGTACAGGTTCTTGTCGGCGGCTTCGCCCGGGTGGATCTTGTTCATCACGCCGTCCAGGCCGGCCATCAGCAGTGCCGAGAAGCCCAGGTACGGGTTCATCAGCGGATCCGGGAAGCGGGTCTCGATGCGGCGGCCCTTCGGGTTGGCCACGTACGGAATACGGATCGAAGCCGAACGGTTGCGGGCCGAGTAGGCCAGCTTCACCGGCGCTTCGAAGCCCGGCACCAGGCGCTTGTACGAGTTCGTGCCCGGGTTGGTGATGGCGTTCAGCGCGCGGGCGTGCTTGATGATGCCGCCGATGTAGTACAGCGCGAATTCCGACAGGCCGGCGTAGCCGTTGCCAGCGAACAGGTTCTGGCCGTCCTTCCACACGGACTGGTGCACGTGCATGCCCGAGCCATTGTCGCCAACGACCGGCTTCGGCATGAACGTAGCGGTCTTGCCGTAGGTGTGGGCGACGTTCTGGATCACGTACTTCTGCAGCTGGGTCCAGTCGGCGCGCTGCACCAGCGTGCTGAACTTGGTGCCGATTTCGTTCTGGCCCTGGCCAGCCACTTCGTGGTGGTGGACTTCAACGGGGATGCCCAGCGATTCCAGGATCAGGCACATTTCCGAACGCATGTCCTGGAAGGTGTCGATCGGGGCGACCGGGAAATAGCCGCCCTTCTTGCCCGGACGGTGGCCGGCGTTGCCGTGCTCGAATTCCTTGCCCGACGACCACGGGGCTTCTTCGGAATGGATCTTCACGAAGCAGCCTTGCATGTCGACGTTCCAGGTCACGCCGTCGAAGATGAAGAATTCGGGTTCCGGACCGAAGAAGGCGGTGTCGCCCAGACCAGTGCTCTTCAGGTAGGCTTCGGCGCGCTTGGCGATCGAACGCGGGTCGCGGTCATAGCCCTTGCCATCCGACGGCTCGATCACGTCGCACGACAGCACCAGCGTCGGCTCTTCGTAGAACGGGTCGATGTGAGCCGTGTTCGAATCCGGCATCAGCAGCATGTCCGAAGCTTCGATACCCTTCCAGCCGGCGATCGACGAGCCGTCGAAAGCGTGGCCGCTTTCGAACTTGTCTTCATCGAAGTGCGACACGGGCACGGACACGTGTTGCTCCTTGCCTTTGGTATCGGTGAAACGGAAGTCGACGAACTTGACGTCGTTTTCCTTCACCAGCTTCATCACGTCTGCAACGCTGTGGGCCATGCCAATCTCCTGGGTATTCGGCAAATGTCTGAGAAAGCCAATTCTTGGGCCTGTCGCCGGCGGCGCCGCTGCATGTCGCCGCGCTTGCCGACCTCGCCACGAAAGGACGGAGGAATGTTAGCAGAAAGCGTGCCAAGCAAACGCCCCACTGCTTTCCCCGGCCCGAAAAATGTGCAACTCCGGCGAACCGCGCACCATCGCGGGGTGACGCAGTCCGGATCGTTCGTGCAGTTGAGCGACCGAGTGGCGCACCATCGACATGCACTTTCGCAGACCGCCCACCAATAAAACACCACAATGGTGCAATGAGCAAGTTATCGCACCGCATTAGTGCGCAAGCACCAAAAACGGTCATTCTTGCCCACTCCTGGCGCCAACCAGCCAGCGCTGACGCACGTTGCGGCCGCCGGGTTGCCGCGGCGCTATAGAATACCGTGTTACGGCCTTCGCGCCCCCTATTCCATCCATTTCATTTGTCACGCAGATGACCACCCGAGACGATCTCCTCCTGGCGGCCCAGCAGCGCCAGCAACAGAACCAGCTCCCGTACTTCGGTGCGCTGTCGCCGCAGGAAGCCTATGCCCTGCTGCAGAACGACCCCGCCGCGGTGCTGGTCGACGTGCGCACGCAGGCCGAGCTGGACTGGGTCGGCGGCGTCGATGTGCCCGACGCGCAGTTCGCCCATGTCGAATGGATGTCCTACCCCGGCGGCGCGCAGAACGCCCGCTTCATCGAGGACCTGAAGGCGCGCGTGCCGGCCGACGTGCCGGTGCTGTTCCTGTGCCGCAGCGCGGCCCGCTCAAAGCACGCCGCGCGCGTGGCGACCGAAGCCGGCTACCACTTCGCCATGGACGTGCTGGAAGGCTTCGAGGGCAACCGCGACGAGCATCACCACCGCAAGACGGTCGAAGGCTGGTGCGTGCGCGGACTGCCGTGGCACGGCGCCTGAGCGCCCGCCGCGCCAGCATGACGAAAGGGGCAGCCAGGCTGCCCCTTATTGTTTGCGCCGCCGCCGCGAACGCTCAGGCCCGCGCCGATTCCCGCAGCGGCTGCTCGACGACCTCAAACCCCATCGCACGCACTCCGTCCAGCAGCATGGCATAGGCGGGAGCCACCAGGTCGGCCGGACCCTTGACGCCCAGGTCAATATGCCGGCGTGCGAAGCGGTCGCCGCGCTGCACGTCGCCGACCGAAGGCAGGCTGAACACGCGGATGCCTTCGAATGCGGCTTCGACCCTCTCCATCAGCGGGGTCAGCGTGGACTCGGGCGCCTCGAACACATAGAAGGCGCGCTCCTGGTGCTGCACCTGGTGGAACAGGTGCGCATACTCATGGTCGAGCACCCACTCCATCATCGGCCATGCCATCACCGGGAAGCCGGGCATGAAGTGGTGATGTCCCACGGAAAAGCCCGGAATGCGGTTGTAGCTGTTGGGGATGATGCGCGCGCCTTCGGGGAACTCGCCCATCTTGAAACGGTGCTGGTTTTCCGGCTGGTTCAGGTCGGCCTTGACGGGATCGCCGCCGGCGGTCTCCGCGATGCGCAGCGCGATCTGCTCGCGCGCCTCGGGATGCAGCTGCAGCGGCACGCCGAGCGCCGCGGCCGCGCACTGGCGCGTATGGTCGTCGGGCGTTGCCCCGATGCCCCCGGTACAGAACACCACGTCAGTGCCGGCGAAGGTGCGCTTGAGCGTGGCGGTGATGCGGCCGCGGTCGTCGCCGACATACTGCGCCCAGTCCAGCGCCAGGCCACGCTTGCCCAGCAGTTCAATGGTGCGGCGCAGATGCTTGTCTTCGCGTCGTCCCGACAGAATCTCGTCGCCGATAATGATCAGGCCGAAACCCATGTTGCCCTCGCTTCAGGAATGTTCGATGCGCCGCACGTCGGAGGGCGCCAGGTCGATGATGTCTCCGCCCGCGGACGGACCGGCTGGCTGCTGCGCCGGAGGCGGCGCAGCGCGTTCGGCGCGCAGCTGCGCCAGCGCGCGCAGGCAGAAGTGGCCAAACCACAGCGCCGAAAAGATAAAGATCAGCACATACAGCCACAGCGTGCCTGCCAGCACGAACGGGAACAGGAAGATCACCGCCGCGGACGACACCCACAGCAGTGTCGGCGCCGAGCCCAGCAGGCCCACCGCCACGCCGATCACCAGCAGCGGCGTGCGGTGGCGCCGCATCAGCGTCTTGCGCTCTTCCGCGCTGGCATGGTCGGACAGCGCGTCATAGGTCATCACCCGGTAGGTGAGCCAGCCCCACAGCACCGGCGGAATCAGCGCAAAGAACGGCGGCACCAGCCACAGCGGCAGCGTCACCAGCACCAGCAACAGGAACACGACGGTGCTGCCCAGGGACTGGAACACGCTGCCGAGCACGCTACCGCCGTGGGCCTTGGACAAATCCGGGTAGCTGCGCTCCAGGTGGCGCACCACGGCCGGCACCGAGAACACGCCGATAAACATCAGCATCGATGCGATCACCAGCGGCACCGCCAGCGCGGCGACGAACAGCGGCGCCACCACGGCCCGCATCGATTGCAGGCTAAACCAGTCCAGTGCGCTGTAGATCCAGCTGGTCAGCACCGAAGTCTCGAGGAAACCGCGCGTGGCGGTCATGATGGGATCCCAGCCCCACCAGAGCAGCCCGCCCCAGAAGAGCGTGGCCAGGACGAAAGGCAGCACGGTCAGCAGCAGCATGCGGGGATGCAGCTGGCTGACGAGCGCGCGGCCAAACGAGCGGAAGATATCGTTCATGCAGCGTGGGTCCGAGCGTGGACTCGGCGATTATGCGGTGGAAGGCGATTACAGCCGGCGTTGGAGCCGGCGTTGGAGCCGGCGCCGGGGGCCGGCGGCGAACCGGAACACTAGCATACGCCACTTGCCGCCGCCCGCGGGCCGCGGCGTCACGCAGTAGAGGTTCGCTTCAGCGCAGCCGCAGCAGGCGCTTGATGCCGTACCACTGGTGGGCGAGAAAGCCCGAGCCGTAGTCGTGGCCCTTGCCCAGCGGCGGCGGCAGCTGGTCGCGAATACCGGTGGGGTGGTAGGTCTCGGTGAAGACCGCCGTGCCAAACAGCATGTCCCACCAGGGGAAGATCACGCCGTAGTTGCAGCCGCCCAGCCGCGCCGGGGCGCCGCTGGCTTCATGGCCGATGCCGACGGCATGGTGGGTTCGGTGGAAGCGCGGCGAGATCAGCAGGCGCTCGCCGATGGTGCCGAAATGCAACCGCACGTTGGCATGCTGCAGGCTCTGCAGCAATTGCGACAGAGCCACCAGCAGCACATATTGCGATGGCTCGACGCCCACGCCCAGCGCCACCAGCGCAAACACCAGGTCGCGCAGCATGTCGTCCAGCAGGTGATTGCGGTTGTCGCTCCACAGCGTCATCTGGCGCTGGCTGTGGTGCACCGCGTGCAGATGCCACCACCAGCGGAACGTATGCGACAGGCGGTGGTACCAGTAGTCGAGCAGATCGAACAGCAGCAGGTAGACGAAGAAGCTGACCAGCGGCACCGAGGTTACGCCCGGCCACCAGTCCTCGACATTGATCCGCTGCCAGCCCATCAGGCGCAGATGTCCTTCGAGCGAGTCCGTCGGCGGCGCCAGCAGGAAGAACATGGCGAGGCGGAACAGCCCGAGGCGGTGGATCGCCGTATAGAGCATGTCGGTGCGGATCGCCGCGCGGTCGGCCACCGGCTCCACCGGACGCCATTTTTCCAGCGGACCCAGGATCAGGAACATCACCGCGATCTGCACCAGCCCCACCAGCAGCCACTCGGTGCCGGTGAAGGCCTCTTCGGCATAGCGGCCGAACCCGAGGTCATAGACCACCGGCAGCACCACATCCTGGAACAGCGCGCCTTCGATCTGTCCGATCCAGCCGTTGAGCGACTCCCACATTACCGCCTGCCCTCCTGTTGTCCAACGGCATGCCGGGCGATCCAGTCGCGGTAGCCCGGGTGCTCGCGCAGCGTCGCGAAGCAGAAGCCCTTGCGCTCCAGCTCGGACAGCAGCGGCTCGAGCACGCCCGGCGCCCACGGGTCCTTGCGCGACCAGATACCCAGGTGCGCCATGGTGATGTCGCCATCGCGCAGCTTGTCGAGCGCGCGCTCGAGCAGCATCGCATTCGGGTAGCGGTCCGATGCCAGCTCATCGCCCAGGAAGCCGGCCGGCGCCCAGCCGACGTGGCGGAAGCCGCACTGCTCGGCCCATTGCAGCGTCTGCGGCGCGGTGCGGCCGCCCGGGGCGCGCCAGAGCGGCACCATCTCGGCACCGGTCATGTCGCGGAAGGCGTCGGCGCTGCGGCGCAGTTCGCGGCAGAAGCCGGCAGCATCCATCACCGTGTCCTTGCCGGCCTGCGCGCCGAACTGCGGCCGCATGGTCACCTGGCCACCGCGCACGCCGCGCAGGAAGACATGGTCGAAGGTATGCGTGCCGAAGGCATGGCCATCAGCGGCCAACGTCTTCCAGTAAGGCGCCCAGGACGGGTCGAGCGAGCTGTCCTGCCGCACCGTGGGTTCATTGGCCAGGAAGAAAGTCGCGCGGATCCTGTGGCGGCGCAGCGTGTCGGCGATCAGCTGAGCCTGGCTCATGCTGCCGGTATCGAAGGTCAGGTAGAGCGTGCCGGCCGGGCAGGCTTTTGCTGGAGCCGGGCTTGCATCCGCCGCATGCAGCGCGAAAGGCAAGGCGCAGGCAAGCGCGAGCCCCGCCAGCGTCCCGCCGAATCGTCCGAATGGTCTGGAAGGCGAAGCCGTGGTACCGCGCATGATCCTGCCCCGACCCGTTTAGTACAGCGGCGCGCGCGTGCGGAAGTAGATGCCGTGCGGCGAGCGGCCGACACGCACGGTCTTGACCAGCTTGCGGCTCGGCACGTCGATCAGCCCGACCGAGCGCGCCCAGCGGAACGTCACCCACAAGGTCTTGCCATCGGCGGTCAGCTCCATGTCGTCCGGCCCGGGCGGCAGGCCCGTGATGTCGCCGATCTTGGCGAGCGTCTGCTGGTCGATGATGCTGATGCTTCCGGTCACGCGATTGCTCAGGAACAGGTGGCGCTTGTCTCCCACCGCGCGGAAGTTATGCGCGCCCTTGCCGGTCTGGATCTGCTTGACCATGGTGCGGGTGCGCCAGTCGATCACGGCAATATAGTCCGCCCCGGTCATGCCGACCAGCAGGTATTTCTGGTCCGGTGTCACCCAGATGCCGGCCGGCGCGGAGCCGGCCTCCATGCGCCACAACACGTTCTGCGTGATCAAATCGATCGCGGCGACCTCATTGGAGTCCTGCAGCGTGATAAAGGCGATGCGGCTGTCTGCGGTAAAGGCGATATGGCTGGGCGTCTTGGCCAGCGGATATTGCTTGGCCAGCTTCAGCGCCTTGCCGTCCCAGCGGTAGACATCGACGCGGTCAAGCCGGTTGCCGGTGGCGACAAACCATTTCTGGTCGGGCGAGAAGCCGATCTGGTAAGGGTCGTCGATATTGGGAACGCGCTGCTGCACCTTGCCCGTCACCGGGTCCAGGAACACGAGGTCGTTGCCGACCGCGTTGGCGACGATCAGCGACTTGTCGTCGGGCGTCGCGATCAGGTGGTGCGGCTCCTTGCCGATCGGGAAAGTCTCCAGCACCTTCTGTGTGTCCTTGTCGATGAGCGTGACGGTTGCATCACCCGAATTAAGGATCACCACTACCTCCGCCAATGCCGGCGCGGCCATCAGGCCCAGCGCGAGCGCGCCCACCGTGATCCCACCAGCCACCGACCGACGCACCCACCGACGCAATGCGAACATAAGACCCGCTACAAGAAGAACTGAATCGGCGATTCTAACGTTTGGCCGGCTAATTCCGCTGACGTCGCGGCTGACGGCGAACAAGAATTTGGCAGATTGTTGCGCCGGCACGACCATTTGCGGCCGTACCGGCGCCCAGCGTCAGCGCTGCATCGATTCCCACACCTTCTGCAGCCGCTTCACCGACATCGGCACCGGCGTGCGCAGCTCCTGCGCGAACAGCGCAATGCGCAGTTCCTCCAGCATCCAGCGGAACTCTTCCAGCCGCGCATCCTCGCCGCCACGGCCTTGCGTGCGCAATTGCTTTTCGGCGCGCTGCCATTGTTGCAGCAGCGGCACCATCTCCTGAATGCGCTGGGTATCGCGCGCCGGGTCGCCCTTGAGCTTGTCGATGCGCATGGCGATGCCCTTCAGGTAGCGCGGGAAGTGGACCAGCTGCGTGTACGGGGTATCGTCGATAAAGCGCTTGCCCATCAGCCGGCCGAGCTGGGCCTCCATGTCGGCGTAGGCCGCGGCGAACGGCTTGGCCTGCAGCAGCTTGCGCGGCAGCCCGGCGTATTCGGCAAGGATCACGCCGGCCAGCCGCGCGATCTCCTGCGCCAGCAGCGACAGCCGCGTGCGGCCTTCGTCCTTGCGGGCGTTGAACTCGGCCTCGTTGCGCGGCAGCGGCGGCTGCATGCAGGCGCGTTCCAGCGCCAGCATCACGATCTGGTCGCGCAGCATTTCCTGCGAGCCCAGCGTCATGTACTGCATCGCCATCTGCTGCAGCCCGGGGATGTTCTTTTCGATGAACTTGACCTGCTCGCGCAGTTGCAGCGCAAACAGCCGGCGCAGCCCGAGGTGGTGGATGCGCGCGGCTTCCTGCGGATCGTCGAAGACCTCGACGTCGCAGTACGTGCCGCGGTCGACCAGGGCCGGGTAGCCGAACAGCGTCTGGCTGCCCTTGCGGATCTCCAGCAGCTCGGGCAGCTCGCCGAAGGTCCAGCCGGTCAGGTTTTCGTACTGGCCGGGTTCGGCGGCCGGCAACTGCGCGGCCTGGTCCGGCGAGCCGGCTCGCGTGGCCACCTGCGCGGCCGCCTGCGCGGCAACGCGCTGGAACGACTGCTGCGCCTGGCCGCCCAGCTCGGCGCGCAGTTGCGCCAGGTTGCGGCCCATGTCGAGCTGGCGGCCGTGCTCGTCGATGACCTTGAAGTTCATCGCATGGTGCGCCGGCAGCGTTTCCAGCTTGAAGTCGGCGCGCTTGACCATGGTGCCGGT
Organism: Cupriavidus oxalaticus; assembly: GCF_038900635.1. Taxonomy (GTDB): domain Bacteria; phylum Pseudomonadota; class Gammaproteobacteria; order Burkholderiales; family Burkholderiaceae; genus Cupriavidus; species Cupriavidus oxalaticus_B. The sequence goes on from NZ_JAYMRX010000001.1 coordinate 65,774, forward strand.
CTCTGCGCGGATATCGGCTATCAGCACGTCCAGCAGTTCGCCCTCGCCGAACGGCTGGCGCGAGACAAAGCCGGCGGCGAAGTCCGGCAACGGCACGCAATGGCGGCGCAGCTTCTGAGGCAGCGACTTCAGTAGCAAGTGGACCTTTTCCTTGATCATGCCGGGGACCAGCCAGTCGGCACGCTCCTGCCGCACCTGGTTGAGCGCGTACAGCGGCACGGTCAGCGTCACGCCATCGCGGTGGCTGCCCGGCTCGAAGTGGTACGTCAGGCCCATGTCCACCCCGGCCACGTTCATGGTCTTGGGGAACAGGTCAGTGGTGATGCCGGCCGCCTCGTGCCGCATCAGCTCGTCGCGGTTGAGGTAGAGCAGCTTGCGGTCCCTGGCGCTTTCGGCCTGGTACCACTGCTCGAAGCTCGTTTGCTGGTTGATCTCCGCCGGAATGGCGCGATCGTAGAAGGCGTAGATCAGCTCGTCGTCGACCAGCACGTCCTGCCGGCGCGACTTGTGCTCCAGGTTTTCGATCTCCCGCACCAGGCGCTGGTTGTGCGAGAAGAACGGCAGCCGCGTATCAAACTCGCCCTCGACCAGCGCGCGGCGGATAAAGAGCTCGCGCGCTTCCTGCGGGTTCATCGGCCCGTAGTGGACGCGGCGGTGCTGGTAGACCACCAGGCCGTACAGCGTGGCCCGCTCCAGCGCCAGCACCTGACCGGCCTTCTTTTCCCAGTGCGGATCGCTCCAGCTCACCTTGAGCAGGTGGCCCCCGATCTGTTCCAGCCACTCCGGCTCGATCCGCGCCAGCGTGCGCGCGAACAGGCGGCTGGTCTCGACCAGCTCGGCCGCCACGATCCAGCGGCCGACCTTGCGCGCGATCAGCGAACCCGGCCACAGGTGGAACTTGATGCCTCGCGCGCCCAGGTACTCACGGCCCTTGCGGTCGCCATCCTCGATACGCACGCCGACGTTGCCGAGCAGGCCGGTCAGCAGCGCCTTGTGCACCTGCTCGTAAGTGGGCTCGCTCTCGTTCAGGCGCCAGCCCTGCTCGGCCACCGTGGTCAGCAGCTGCGAATGGACGTCGCGCCATTCGCGCAGGCGCAGGTGCGACAGGAAGCTGGCGCGGCACTGGTCCTGCAGCTGGCGGTTCGACTTCTTGTGCGCGACCGCGTCCTCGAACCACTTCCACAGCTTGACCCAGCCCAGGAACTCGGACCTTTCGTCCATGAACTTGCGGTGCGCCTGGTCCGCGGCCTCCTGCGCCTCCTGCGGGCGGTCACGCGGATCCTGCACCGACAGTGCGCTGGCGATGATCAGCACCTCGCGCAGGCACTGGTGCTCGCGCGCGGCCAGGATCATGCGGCCCACGCGCGGGTCGAGTGGCAGCTTGGCCAGCTGCCGCCCCGTCGGCGTGAGCTGGTTGGCGTCGTCGACCGCGCCCAGCTCCTGCAGCAGTTGGTAACCGTCGGCAACGGCGCGGCCCAGCGGCGGCTCGATGAACGGGAACGATTCAATATCGGTCAGGCGCAGCGCCTTCATGCGCAGGATCACCGCCGCCAGCGACGAGCGCAGGATTTCCGGATCGGTGAAGCGGGGGCGGCCGGTGAAATCCGACTCTTCATATAGCCGGATGCACACGCCGTTGGCCACGCGGCCGCAACGGCCGGCACGCTGGTTGGCGGCGGCCTGCGAGATCGACTCGACCTGCAGTTGCTCGACCTTGTTGCGGTACGAGTAGCGCTTGACGCGCGCCATCCCGGTATCGACCACGTAGCGGATGCCCGGCACCGTCAGCGAGGTTTCGGCCACGTTGGTCGCCAGCACGATGCGGCGCGTGTTGGACGGCTTGAACACCCGTTCCTGCTCCTGCACCGACAGCCGCGCGAACAGCGGCAGGATCTCGGTATGCGGCGGATGGTGCTTGCGCAGCGCCTCGGCGGCCTCGCGGATCTCGCGCTCTCCCGGCAAGAACACCAGCACGTCGCCCGGGCCCACCCGGCACAATTCATCGACGGCATCGACGATGCCGTCGTACAGATCGCGCTCGCGCGCCTGCGCGCTGCGCGGCGCGGCGCCCGGCGGTGCGTCGTCGGTGATCGGGCGGTAGCGCACTTCCACCGGGTACAGCCGGCCGCTGACCTCGATCACCGGCGCGGGCTTGCCGTTGAGCGTGAAATGTTCGGCAAAGCGCTGCGCATCGATGGTGGCCGAGGTGATGATCACCTTCAGGTCGGGCCGCTTCGGCAGGATCTGGCGCAGGTAGCCGATCAGGAAATCGATGTTCAGGCTGCGCTCGTGCGCCTCGTCGATGATGAGGGTGTCGTAGGCGCGCAGCAGCGGGTCGTTCTGCGTCTCCGCCAGCAGGATGCCGTCGGTCATCAGCTTGACCGACGCGCCCGCCGACATGGTGTCGTTGAAGCGCACCTGGTAGCCGACGTGCTCGCCCACAGGCGACCCCAGCTCCTGCGCGATGCGCTTGGCGGTGGAAGTGGCGGCGATGCGGCGCGGCTGGGTGTGGCCGATCAGTCCTCCGCTCATTTGCCCCGGATCGCGCCCCGGCCCGCGCCCGATCGACAGGCAGATCTTGGGCAGTTGCGTGGTCTTGCCCGAGCCGGTCTCGCCCGACACGATCACGACCTGGTTGGCAAGCAACGCCGCGGCGATCTCGTCGCGGCGTGCCGAGACCGGCAGCGCCTCGGGGAACGCGATCGGCGGCAGCGGATTGACCGTGCGTGGCGGCCGCGGCGGGCGCTCCTGGCGCGGACCGCGCGGCTGGCGCTGGCCGGGTTCGCCGGCCGGACGGGCGACAGCGGGCTCCGGGCGGCCGGCGGGCGGCCGGGCCTGGCGCTGGGTCTGCCCTGCGATCTGGTTCGGTGCCTGCGCGCGGGCCTGCCCTTTGGGCGGCCGGGACGGATTGGTCGGCGTGGACTGGCCGGCACCGGCCGGCGTCTGCGGGGCGCCGGGTTGACCTGGCCTGGCGGGCTTTGCAACCTTGAAGGGGCGTTGTTCTGACATTGGCCGGGATTATAATCCGCGGGATGAACGCCAGAACCGATACGCCGCAGCCGGCGACCACTACCGATACGGCAGCCGCCATGGCGGCGGAGCCGCCCGCCACGGCAGAACTCCCCCCGCCTGCCCCGACTTCGGCCGAGTCCGCCACTGCACCGGGGCCGGCAGTCGCCGATGCCATCGAACGCGGCGGCCCCGACCACCAGCAGTTCGTCGACTGGCTGCGCATGGTGGCGCCGTATATCCATGCCTTCCGCGGCAAGACCTTCGTGATCGCGTTCGCGGGCGAACTGGTCAAGTCGAACGTGCTCAACGCGCTGGTCAACGACGTGGCGCTGCTGCACGCGATGGGCATGCAGATCGTGCTGGTGCACGGCTCCCGCCCGCAGGTGGAAGAGCAACTGGCGCTGCGCCATGTCGAGTCGCAATTCGTCGACGGCGTGCGCATCACCGACAACGCCGCGCTCGAATGCGCCAAGGAAGCCGCCGGCGAACTGCGCCTGGACATCGAGGCCGCGTTCAGCCAGGGCTTGCCCAATACGCCGATGGCCGGCGCGCAGCTGTCGGTGATTTCCGGCAACTTCGTCACTGCGCGCCCGGTCGGTATCGTCAACGGCACCGACTACCAGCACACCGGGCTGGTGCGCAAGATCGATGCCGAGTCGGTGCGCATGTCGCTGTCGCACGGCAAGGTGGTGCTGCTGTCGCCGCTGGGCTTCTCGCCGACCGGCCAGGCCTTCAACCTGTCGATGGAAGACGTGGCCAGCGCCACCGCCACCGCGCTCAAGGCCGACAAGCTGATCTTCATCACCGAGGTGCCGGGCGTGCCCGACCCGGTCGGCAAGCTGATGCCGGAAATGTCGCTGCGCACAGCAGTGGAGCGCCTGCAGAACAACCACCTGCCGCACGACGTGGCGGACTACCTGCGCCACCTTGTGAAGGCGCTCAAGGGCGGCGTGCCGCGTGCGCACCTGATCCCCTTTGCACTGGACGGGTCGGTACTGCTGGAACTGTTCCTGCACGATGGCGTCGGCACCATGCTGTCCGATACCGACCTCGAAAGCCTGCGCGAAGCCACGCTGGACGACGTCGGCGGCATCCTGCAACTGATCGCGCCGCTGGAGGCGGATGGCACGCTGGTGCCGCGCGGACGCCACCTGATCGAGCGCGATATCGCCAATTTCTCGGTGATCGAGCACGATGGCGTGCTGTTCGGCTGCGCCGCGCTCTATGACTACCCGCGCGAGAACATGGGCGAAATGGCCTGCCTGACGGTCTCCACTGAAGCCCAGGGCACCGGCGACGGCGAGCGCCTGCTCAAGCGCATCGAGCGCCGCGCCCGCGCGCTCGGCCTGGAGCGCCTGTTCGTGCTCACCACGCGCACCGAGCACTGGTTCCTCAAGCGCGGTTTCGTCCACGCCAATGTCGACGATCTCCCGGAAGACAAGCGCAAGCTCTATAACTGGCAGCGCAAGTCGATGGTGCTGATGAAAAAACTGTGACGGCGTAGGGTCAATGGCCGCCGCGCCGCGGCCAGCCGCCTGCTTGGCTACAATAACGCCAGCGCCCTGAGCCCAGTCTAACGAACGAACAAGGAGTCCCCCATGGCCCGCATGGTCCATTGCATCAAGCTGAACAAGGAAGCCGAAGGCCTCGACTTCCCGCCGCTGCCCGGCGAACTGGGCAAGAAGATCTGGCAGAGCGTGTCAAAGGAAGCGTGGGCCGGCTGGCTCAAGCACCAGACCATGCTGATCAACGAGAACCGCCTCAACATGGCAGACACGCGCGCGCGCCAGTACCTGCTCAAGCAGACCGAGAAGTACTTCTTCGGCGAAGGCGCCGACCAGGCGCAGGGCTACGTGCCGCCGCAGTCCTGATTCCGGACCGCGTCAAACGACAAAGGGGTGCACGAGGCACCCCTTTTTGCTGGCCGATCGACTGCTGGCAGATTGACTTCCGCTTAACGGCCGACCGACCTATGCGTCGGATCAGTAGTCCGTGCGCTGCACACCGTCGCCGGTGCCAAGCAGCAGCACGTCCGCGCCACGCAGCGCGAACAGGCCCACGGTCACCACGCCCGGCACCTGGTTGATGGTTTGCTCGAGCCCGCGCGGATCCTCGATCTTCAGACCGGCAACGTCCAGGATCACATTACCGTTGTCGGTCTTGTAGATGCCGCCTTCCTTGGTCATGCGCAGCTTCGGCTGCCCGCCCAGCGCCTGCAGCTTGCGCGCGACGGCCGCACGTGCCATCGGAATCACCTCGACCGGCAGCGGAAAGGCACCCATGGTACCGACCAGCTTGCTGCCGTCGGCGATGCAGACAAAGCGCTTCGCCACCGAGGCAACGATCTTCTCGCGCGTCAGCGCGCCGCCGCCGCCCTTGATCATGGCGCCGCTGGCATCGATCTCGTCGGCGCCGTCGACATACACCGGAATCTCGTCGACTTCGTTCAGGTCCAGCACCTTGAACCCGTGCTGCTGCAGGCGGCGCGTGGAAGCCTCGGAGCTCGACACGGCACCCGCGAAGCGCTCCTTGAACACCGCCACGGCATCAATGAAGAGGTTGGCGGTGGAGCCGGTGCCCACGCCCAGCACGGCGCCTTCGGGAACTTCCTGCTTCACATAGTCGGCGGCGGCCTGCGCCACCAACGCCTTGAGTTCATCCTGAGTCATGACAACAGCCAGATTGCGTTGGAGGAAACGCATAGTGTAGCGGATAGAGCGGCATACCCCGCCACCGGCGGTACAATGGATCGGCCGGGCCGGCGCTTGCCGCCCCGCCACCGCGAACCGAATCGTCAACGATTCAGCGCCAATTCAGCGCCAATTCAGCGCCAATTCAGCGCCAACGACTAAGCGACATGAACCAGCTCGAACAACTCAGGCAGTTCACCACGGTAGTGGCCGACACCGGCGACTTCCAGCTGATGAAGCAATACACCCCGCAGGACGCGACCACCAACCCCTCGCTGATCCTGAAGGCCGTGCAAAAGCCCGAATACCGGCACCTGCTGGAGAAGGCGGTGCACGATCACCATGGCAACGGCGGCGTCGATGCGGTGATGGACGAAGTGCTGATCGCCTTCGGCTGCGAGATCCTGGCGATCGTGCCGGGCCGCGTCTCGACCGAAGTCGACGCGCGCCTGTCCTTTGACACTACCGCCAGCGTCAACAAGGCCCGCCACCTGATCCAGCTGTACGAACAGCGCGGCATCGCGCGCGAGCGCGTGCTGATCAAGATCGCGTCGACCTGGGAAGGCATCCGCGCGGCCGAGATCCTGCAGCGCGACGGCATCCGCTGCAATATGACCCTGCTGTTCTCGCTGGTGCAGGCAGTGGCCTGCGCCGAGGCTGGCGCGCAGCTGATCTCGCCCTTCGTCGGCCGCATCTTCGACTGGTACAAGAAGCAGGCCGGCGAGCAGTGGGACCCGGTCGCCAACGGCGGCGACAACGATCCCGGCGTGCGCTCGGTGCGCCAGATCTATGACTACTACAAGAAGTTCGGCTACCCGACCGAGGTGATGGGCGCCAGCTTCCGCAGCACCGCGCAGATCCTGTCGCTGGCCGGCTGCGACCTGCTGACCATCAGCCCGGAACTGCTGGAGCAGCTCGCCGCCGGCCAGGGTGCTTCCGAGCGCAAGCTGTCGGTCGACCAGGCACAGGCCGCCAATATCGCCCGCATCACGGCGGACGAGCCGGCATTCCGCTGGCAGCTGAATGAAGACGCGATGGCCACCGAAAAGCTGGCCGAAGGCATCCGCCTGTTCGCGGCGGACGCGGTCAAACTGGAAAAGCTGATCGGAGAGATTGCCAAATAAGCGCCAGATAGGCGCCAGGCAAGCCGGCAGTTCCGGCTCGGTAGGTGCTCAGTCCGGCTCTACCCCCGGCTGCGGCCACAGCAGCGGCAGCAAGGCGCCTGCCGCTGCCGGCACCACCAGGTCCGCGGTCTGGTCCAGCGCGGACGCCAATGGATTGATCACGATGACGGGCGCGCCGTGCTCCTTCGCCAGCCCCGGCAGCGCGGCAGCGGGATAAACCAGTCCCGACGTCCCCACCACCAGGCACAGGTCCGAGGTTTCCGCCGCGTGCTCGGCGCGAAAACGCGCCACGCGCGGCAGGTCTTCGCCGAACCACACCACGCCCGGACGCATCAGCGCGCCGCACAGATGGCAGCGCGGCGGCATGCCGGGCAACGCGCTGGCTTCCTCGCAGCGCCCGCAACCGTCCAGCCATTTGTTGGCGAACAGGTTGCCATGCAGTTCGATCACATGCTGGCTGCCGGCACGCTGATGCAGGCCGTCGACGTTCTGCGTCACCAGCGCGACGGTCTTCTGCGCGGCCAGCGCCACCAGCGCGTGGTGCGCTGGATTGGGATGCGCGGCCGCAACCAGCGCGCGCCGGTGCAGGTACCACTCCCACACCAGTTCCGGCTGGCGCCGGTAAGCCTCTTCGCTGGCCAGCTCCTCCGGATTGAACCGTTCCCATAGGCCAGTCATCGCATCGCGGAAGGTCGGCACGCCCGACTCGGCCGAAATGCCGGCACCGGTCAGCACGAAGATGCTGCGCGCCTGCGCGATCAGCCGACGCGCCTCTTCCATCCCGGGCCAGGGCTCAGAGGTGGGGCGTAGCGGATCGGCCACCATGGCGTCAGCGCGGCAGGCGCCGCTGGCGCACCGCTTCGTACAGGCAGACGCCGCTGGCCACCGAAACGTTGAGGCTCTCGACACCGCCCGCCATCGGGATGCCGACCAGTTCGTCGCAGGTCTCGCGCGTCAGGCGGCGCATGCCCTCGCCTTCGGCGCCCATCACGATCGCGGTCGGGCCCTTGAAGTCGATGTCGTACAGGGATTTCTCGGTACCGTCGGCGGTGCCGATCACCCAGATGCCGCGTTCCTGCAGCTCACGCAGCGTGCGCGCCAGGTTGGTCACGGTGATATACGGCACGGTCTCGGCCGCGCCGCTGGCCACCTTGGCCACGGTTGCATTGAGGCCGACGCTGCGGTCCTTGGGCGCGATCACGGCGTGCGCGCCGGCGCCGTCGGCCACGCGCAGGCAGGCGCCCAGGTTGTGGGGGTCAGTGACGCCGTCGAGCACCAGCAGCAGCGGCGTGCCTTCGATGCCATCGAGCAGCTCGTCCAGGTTCAGCGCGAGGGCAACGTCCTCGGCGCGCGCCACCACGCCCTGGTGCCGGTCGGTGCCGGCCATGCCGCGCAGGCGCTCGGCGTCGACCGGATGCAGGCGCACGCCCAGGCTTTCGGCCAGGCGGACGAAGTCTTGCATGCGCCGGTCGCGGCGGGCGGATTCGATGTAGATATCCGACACGCCCTTGGGATCTTGCCGCAGGCGAGCGGTCACGGCGTGGAAGCCGATCAGGAGTTTTTGTTTAGCCATGGGCGCGATTGTACTCGCCCGTGCGCCGTCCCCGCGCAGGCGGGGACGGCGGCTGGCCTCAGCGCCCCTCTTGCCTTAACGCTTGCGGGGGGTGCGCTTGGCGGCAGACTTGCCGGCCGTCTTGGCAGGACGCGACTTCGACGCCGGCTTGCGCGGCTTCTCCAGGTGCGCGGGCTTTGGCTTGGCCGCGCGCTTGGCCGGCTTGCCGCCGGTCCTGACGTGCGGCTTGAGCGGCGTGATCACCGCTTCGAACACCGGCTGCTCCTCGATCACGCGGTCGAGCGTCTCGTCGAACGACTCTTCCGGCTTGGAGGAACCGCCCAGCAGCGCCGCCAGCTGGCGCCCCTTCTTGCGCGCCGGCACCGCGTGGGCGGCCGGGACGCGCGGCTGCGTGTCGGTGCCGGTTGCGCGCGCACGCAATGTCTTGGCCGACGGCTCCTGCACCAGGCGGAAGTCGATCTTGCGTGCGTCGAGGTCCACACGCGAAACCTGCACGCGCACGCGGTCGGTCAGGCGATAGCGGATGCCGGTACGCTCGCCGCGCAGTTCGTTGCGGGCCTCGTCGTACTGGAAGTAATCGCTGCCCAGTTCGGTCACGTGCACCAGCCCTTCGACATACAGCTCGTCGAGCTGCACGAAGATGCCGAACGACGTCACGGCGCTGACGGTGCCGGCAAAATCGCTGCCCAGCTTGTCGCGCATGAAGTAGCACTTGAGCCAGGCTTCGACATCGCGCGACGCCTCGTCGGCACGGCGCTCGTTGGCCGAGCAATGCAGGCCAAGCTCGTCCCAGATCGCCTCGTTGCGCTTGGCGCGCGCCGCGGCGAGTTCCGCCTTCTGCTCGGCGTCCTTGGCCTGCAGGCGGCGCGCCTTGGGCGAGATCGCGGTGTTCAGTTCGGTGCCGTGGGCAAATGCCGGCTGGTACTTGGTATGCGCCAGCACCGCCTTGATCGCGCGGTGCACCAGCAGGTCGGGATAGCGGCGAATCGGGCTGGTGAAGTGTGCGTAGGCCCCGTACGCCAGGCCGAAGTGGCCGATATTGTCGGGGCTGTACACCGCCTGCTGCATCGAGCGCAGCAGCATGGTCTGCAGCATCGGCGCATCGGGGCGGGACTTGATCTTGTCCATCACCTCGGCATAGTCGGACGCCTGCGGCTTGTCGCCGCCGCCCAGCGACAGGCCGGCTGTCTTGAGGAATTCGCGCAGGTTCTTCAGCTTTTCTTCGCTGGGGCCGGCGTGGATGCGGTACAGCGCCGGGTGCTTGAAGCGCTCGAGGAAATCCGCCGCGCACACATTGGCGGTCAGCATGCATTCCTCGATCAACCGGTGCGCATCGTTGCGGGTGCGCGGGAGGATCTGTTCGATCTTGCCCTGCGCATTGCAGACGATATAGGTTTCGGTGGTGTCGAAGTCGATCGCGCCGCGCTCGCGCCGCGCCTTCAGCAGGACCTGGAACAGCTCGTACAGGTTCTGCAGGTGCGGCACCAGCTCGGCGCGCTTGTGCGCCTCGGGACCCTTGGTGTTGGACAGGACCGACCAGACCTCGTTGTAGGTCAGGCGCGCGGTCGAGTGCATCACCGCGGGATAGAACTGGTAGCCCTTGAGTTCGCCCTTGGCCGTGAGCACCGCATCGCAGACCATGCACAGCCGGTCGACATTGGGATTGAGCGAGCACAGTCCGTTGGACAGCTTCTCCGGCAGCATCGGAATCACGCGGCGGGGGAAGTAGACCGAGGTGGCGCGGTCCAGCGCATCGGCATCCAGCGGCGTGCCGGGGCGCACGTAATGCGACACATCGGCGATCGCCACGATCAGGCGCCAGCCTTTTGCACGGCCGATCTTGACCGGCTCGCAGTAGACCGCGTCGTCGAAGTCGCGCGCATCTTCGCCGTCGATGGTCACCAGCGGGATGTCGCGCAGGTCGATGCGGTGGTCCAGGTCGGCCTGGCGCACCTCATCCGGCAAGGCGGCGGCGTCCTTGGCAGCCGCCGGCGAGAAAGCATGCGGCACGCCATACTTGCGCACCGCGATCTCGATCTCCATGCCGGGATCGTCAATCTCGCCGAGGATCTCCACCACGCGGCCCACCGGCTGCACATAGCGGTCGGGATATTCGATCAGCTCGACGCTGACCACCTGCCCCACGCGCGCCTTGCCCTGCGCCTTGGGCGGGATCAGGATGTCCTGGCTGATGCGCTTGTCCTCGGGCGCAACCACCAGCACGCCGCCCTCGCTGAGCAGCCGCCCGATCACGTAGCGGTTGGCGCGCTCGATGATCTCGACGATCTGGCCCTCGGGCCGGCCGCGGCGGTCGTAGCCCACCACGCGCACTTGCGCGCGGTCGTTGTGCATGGCCTTCTGCAGTTCGCGCTCGGGCAGGAAGATATCGTCTTCGCCATCGTCGCGGATCAGGAAGCCGAAGCCGTCGCGGTGGCCCTGCACGCGGCCGGTGACGAAGTTGGGCTGGTGGGCCAGTTCATAGCGGCCCTTGCGGTTCAGTTCGATCTGGCCGTCGCGTTCCATCGCCGCCAGGCGCTTCTGGAAGCCGTCATGCTCCTTGCGCGTGACCGACAGGGCCTTGGCGATATCGCCTGCCGACTGCGGAGATCCCGACGTTCTCAGCACGCCCAGGATTTCTTCCCGGCTGGGGATCGGATAGTTGTTCTGATTCAATTTTTTCTGGAAACTAATTGACAAAATTCTCGCGCTCTCTATAATGAGCGCTTCGGTTGTTTCGACACCTGCCCAGGTGGCGGAATTGGTAGACGCACTAGGTTCAGGTCCTAGCGGTGGCAACACTGTGGAGGTTCGAGTCCTCTCCTGGGCACCAGATCACCGGGAAACCCGCAGCGCTTTCGAGCCCTGCGGGTTTTTTGTTTTCGGCGCTTTGTTGGCGTACCAGATCCGGCAACTTCCACTCCTTGCTTGGCGGCAACCTGCCGCGGTGTCATACGTGAGCGTACGGGGTTTTTCCCGTCCTTGAAACCGCGCGCTATGCCTTGCGCGGCAACCAAACCACATCGGCCGGCGATGTCGAGGAGTGTAACAGCTTCAGTGGCGATTCCGGCATTCCGAAGACCACCATATCGCGTCCCCGTCCTTGTCATCGGCGTCAACGTTGACAGCAGCCATGATATGTAACTATCATGGTTTCACATTATCCCCGACACCATGAGCACGAGCAGCCGGTTCGCCGTAGCGGTCCACATCCTTACCCTGCTGGCCAGTTCCGAGGAACCGGTGCCGTCGTCGATGATCGCCGGCAGCGTCGGCACGAACCCTGCCCTGATCCGCCGGCTGGTGGGCCAGCTTGCCGAAGCGGGCCTGGTCAGCACCACCATGGGCAGCACGGGCGGCGCCACGCTGGCACGTCCGGCGGCATCGATCACGCTGCTTGAAGTGTTCCGCGCGGTGGAAACCACCGCGCTGATCACGCTGCACCAGAGCGCGCCGAACCCGGCCTGCATGGTCGGCCGCGAAATCACCGGCGCGCTGCGCAAGGTTGCCGACCGGGCCCAGGCGGCCATGGACAATACGCTGGCCGGCATCACCATTGCCGGGATGCTTGCCGATGTCAAAGGCGCCGGGGAAGGTACCAGCCAGCGCCGCAAGCGCTGAATTTTTTTGCCCCGATGTGTAACCATGCTGGTTTCATATCGGCTCTGCCACCCAGTAATGAAGGAGTGACCATGCATATCGCAATCATCGGCGCCACCGGGCGCGTCGGCACGCGCCTGATCGAAGAAGCCCTGCGCCGCGGCCACCAGGTGACCGCCATCTCGCGCCAGGCGAGCCGGCTGCCGGCACGCGCCGGCCTGACCGCCAAGGACGTGGATGGCACGGATGGTGCCGCACTCGCGGCGGCGCTGGCAGGCAATGACATCGTCATCAGCACTGCACGCTTCGCGCAACTGAACGCGCAGCAGGTCACCTCGGCCGTGCGCCAGGCCGGCGTGCCTCGACTGCTGGTAGTGGGCGGCGCCGGCAGCCTCCATGTCGCACCGGATGTGCAACTGGTCGATACGCCCACCTTCCCTGAAGCGTACAAGACCGAGGCCCTGGCGGGCCGCGACTTCCTCAATGCGCTGCGTGGCGAGCAACAGATCGACTGGACCTTCCTGTCGCCGTCGGCGCTGTTCGAGCCGGGCGAGCGCACCGGCAAATTCCGTATCGGCGAGGAAACCCTGCTGAGCGATGCCGCGGGCAAGAGCTGGATCTCGATGGAGGACTACGCGATTGCGATGCTCGACGAGATCGAAAAGCCGGCGCATTCGCGCCAGCGTTACACGGTCGGCTACTGACGCCATCCGTGCCAGTGCCGCGCGGCGGGTGCCGCCGGCACAGGTGCGGCCGAGCCGCGCTCAGGCGCTCGCGTCGTCGTCGAGCAGGCTGGCGCGCTTGCCGCGCTTGAGCCAGGCGCCCAGGTTGTGCGGGCGCAGCGTGTCGTACTCTTCGAACGGCTGGTGGATCCAGGGGTTCGACGGCAGGAAGGTCACGTGATAGTCCGGCTCGACCTTCGAGCAGGCCTTGTACCACAGCACCGCCGAGCGCACCTCGGTCACCGCCGGATAGCGTTCCTTCAGGTGGCGGCCCACGCGTTCCAGCGTGATGCCCGAATCGACCAGGTCATCGACCAGCAGGATCTTGCCCGACAGCTCGCCGCGCGTCATGGTGATGTACTGCGCAATGTCCAGGTCGCCCTGCTGCGTGCCGGCCGCTTCGCGATAGCTGCTGGTGGCCAGGATCGCCAGGGGCACGTCGAAGATGCGCGACATCTGGTCGCCCACGCGCAGGCCGCCGCGCGCCAGGCACAGGATCTTGTCGAACTTCCAGCCCGACTCATGCACGTTCAGCGACAGGCGTGCGATCAGGCGGTGGTATTCGTCCCACGAGACCCACAGGTTCTCTTCATCGTTGGTTGGCAGGTTCATCGTTTTGCTCTAGATATCTTCGTGGCCGGCCGGGCCCGGCGGGCCAATAAGGTTCGGCCCGCTTGCGCGGGCCGATGTTCTGTTGCAGGCCGCGGCGTTCGTGGCGCCGCGGCACTACGTCGTGCTTCTGGTTGCCAGGTCAGACCTTGTACGGGTGACGCAGCAGGATGGTCTCGTCGCGGTCCGGGCCGGTCGAGATCATGTCGATCGGGATGCCGACCACTTCTTCCACGCGCTTCAGGTAGACGCGGGCGGCCTCGGGCAGCGCGTCCCACGACTTCACGCCGAAGGTCGACTCGTTCCAGCCCGGGAACTCTTCATAGACCGGCTCGCAGCGCGCCACGGCATCGGAGCCGCGCGGCAGGATGTCGACGGTCGTGCCGTCCAGCGTGTAGCCGACGCACAGCTTGATGCTGTCCAGGCCATCCAGCACATCCAGCTTGGTCAGGCACAGGCCCGACACACCGTTGATCTGCACCGAGCGCTTGAGTGCGGCGGCATCGAGCCAGCCGGTGCGGCGCGGACGGCCGGTGACCGAACCGAATTCCTTGCCGACGTTGGCCAGGCGCACGCCGACCTGGTCCTGGCGCTGCGGGTTGTCGTTGTCGTACAGCTCGCTCGGGAACGGGCCCGAACCCACGCGCGTGCAGTAGGCCTTGGTGATGCCCAGGATGTAGTTCAGGCGGCCCGGACCGACGCCGGCACCGGCGGCGGCCGCACCGGCCACGCAGTTGCTCGAGGTCACGAACGGATAGGTGCCATGGTCGACGTCGAGCAGCGTGCCTTGCGCGCCTTCGAACATCAGGTTGCCACCGGCGGCGTTGACCGCGTACAGCTCGGCCGAGACGTCGGCCACCATCGGGGCCAGGCGCGGCGCGAAGGCCAGCGCGTCGTCCAGCGTCTGCTGGAAATCCACGGCTTCGGCGCCCAGGTACTGGGTCAGCATGAAGTTGTGGTAGTCCAGGTTCTCGCGCAGGCGCTCGGCAAACTGCTCGGGATCGAACAGGTCCTGCACGCGCAGCGCGCGGCGGGCAACCTTGTCTTCATACGCCGGGCCAATGCCGCGGCCGGTGGTGCCGATCTTGGCCGCGCCGCGACGGGCTTCGCGCGCCTTGTCGATGGCAACGTGGTACGGCAGGATCAGCGTCGCCGCCTCGGAAATGCGCAGGCGGTTCTGCACCTGGAGGCCGGCGGCTTCGAGTTCTTCGATTTCACGGAACAGCGCCTCGGGCGACAGCACCACACCGTTGCCGATGTAGCAGATCGTGCCTTCGCGCATGATGCCCGACGGGATCAGGCGGAGAATGGTCTTCTTGCCGCCGATGATCAGGGTATGGCCGGCGTTGTGGCCTCCCTGGAACCGCACCACGCCCTTTGCATGGTCGGTAAGCCAATCGACGATTTTTCCTTTGCCTTCGTCACCCCACTGGGTGCCGATCACGACGACATTGCGTCCCTGGCCTACTGCGGATGCGGACATATTGCTTTGGTCAATAGGTTAAAAACGTATTCTACTCTTGTTGCAGGGCGATTCCCGATTTTTGGCCGGGATTGCACGCCCGGCGTCAGCGCGGCACCACGGCCCAGCCGGAATCCTGGCGCACCAGCTGGCGATCGCAGTTGAATTCGTCGAGCTCGTGGGTATGGCCGGGCAACGACTGGATCACGATCTCGCCGGCGGCGCGCAGTGCGGAAATCGCGGCGCGCAGTGCCGGATCCGCATCCCAGGGTGCGAAAATGGCCTGGGCGCGCACTTCCACCGGTGACAGCGACGCCACTTCGCGCAGGTCGAGCGAAAAACCCGTCGCCGGCCGCGCGCGGCCGAAGGCTTCGCCCACCTTGTCGTAGCGCCCGCCCCGGGCCACATAGTTGGGCAGGCCCGCCACGTAGGCGGCGAACATCACACCGCTGTGATAGTGGTAACCACGCAGGTCCGACAGGTCGATGTTGACGCTGGCGCCACGCACCTGCACCGCCAGCGCGGCCAGTTCGTCCAGCGCGCGGCCGATCGCCGGGCTTGCCGGCAGCGTGGCGCGGGCGCGCTCCAGCACTTCCACCCCGCCGTACAGCGTCGGCAGCGCCAGCAGCGCATCGCGTTCGGTCTGCGGCATGCCCATGGTCAACTCGCGCAGCGCTGGCACATCCTTGGTCTCGAGCGCGGCAAAGAGCGCGTCCTCGATCTTTCGGATCGACGGCAGCCCGGCAAGCAGCGCTTCCAGGATGCCGGCGTGGCACAGGTCGATGCGGATCTCCGACAGGCCCGCCGCCTGCAGCGCAGCCAGCATCAGCTCCTGGATCTCGACGTCGGCTTCAAGACCGGCGTGGCCGTAGATCTCGGCGCCGATCTGGATCGGCTCGCGCGTGGCATGGAAACCCGCCGGCCGCGCATGCAGCACGTTGCCAGCGTAGCAAAGGCGCGTCACGCCGGGCCGGTTCAGCAGGTGGGCGTCGATGCGCGCGACCTGCGGCGTGATATCGGCCCGCAGGCCCATGGTGCGGCCCGACAACTGATCCACCAGCTTGAGCGTGCGCAGGTCCAGGTCATGGCCGGTACCGGTCAGCAGCGACTCCAGGTACTCCAGCATCGGCGGCATCACCATCTCGTAGCCGTAGGTGCGGAACAGGTCCAGCATGCGGCGGCGCAGTTCTTCGATCTTGCGCGCTTCCGACGGCAGCACGTCGGCAATGTTTTCTGGCAGCAGCCAATGGTTAGACATGGTGAATCTCTTCTCGGTCATTCGGTTACCCCGCGGACTCCGCGTCCGCGGCGCCGGGCCGCGCCCGGGCACATTGTTGCCGCAGTCTTGCCTCTCCGTGCGCCCGGGCCATCACTCGGCAATGATGGCTCCAGCCGGACAAAACCCCGGCAAGCCGGGGTTTTCGTCAATTCGCCACACGGACAAGCGGACGTTCTAGCGCTTGCCTCCGGGCCCGCCGGACGCGGCCGCCGCGGCGCCGCCGCTGGAACGCATGTAGCGGAAGAACTCGGAATTGGGCTCCAGCACCAGCACGTCGCGCTTGTCGCGGAAGGTGTTGCGATACGCCTCCATGCTGCGCCAGAACTGCGCGAACTGCGGATCACGGCCAAAGGCATCGGCATAGATCTGCGACGCCTTGGCATCGCCATCGCCCTTGATCTTCTGGGCATCGCGATAGGCTTCAGCCAGCACAACTTCGCGCTGGCGGTCAGCGTCAGCGCGGATCTTCTCGCCTTCGGCCGCGCCAGTGGAACGCAACTCATTGGCCACGCGCTTGCGCTCGGCTTCCATGCGGCGATACACCGATTCACTGATCGCGGGCAGCAGGTCGACGCGCTTGAGGCGGACGTCCAAGATCTCGACGCCCACCGACTTGGCGTATTCGACCATGCCGTTGCGGATGGCCTGCATCACCTGTTCGCGCTCGCCCGCGACCACGTCGGCCACGGTGCGCCTGCCGAACTCCTCGCGCGCCACGGCGTCGATGCGCTGGGTCATGCGGTCCTGCGCGCCGCGCAGGTTGCCGCCGAAGGCGACAAAGAACTTGCGCGGATCGGTGATGCGCCATTTGACGAACCAGTCCACCACCATGCTCTTCTTCTCGGCGGTCAGGAAGCGCTCGTTGGCGGCCACGTCGATGGTCTGCAGGCGACGGTCCATGAACACCACGTTCTGGAACGGCGGCGGCAGCTTGAAATGCAGGCCGGGCTCGCGCACCACCTGCTTGATCTCGCCGAAGGCGAACACCACGGCGTACTGGCGCTGGTCAACCACGAACAACATCGAAGACAGCACCGCCAGCAGGATGAAAAAGCCGATCGCGAAGGAAATCAGTCGGTTCATGACGGGTCTCCTCAGCGCGAGTCGCGGTCACGGTTGCGCAGCGATTCGCGCGACCGGGTATCCGGCGAAGTCTCGGGAACCGGCGCCGGCGTACCAGCGCCCGGCTGCCCTGGCGCGGCGGCACGGCCGTCGCCCTGACCCTGCGCCATCAGCTTGTCCAGCGGCAGGTAGAGGAGATTGTTACCCTGGCGCGCGTCCACCAGCACTTTGGTCGAATTGCTGTAGATCTGCTGCATGGTCTCAAGATAAATCCGGTCGCGCGTCACCTGCGGCGCCTTGGCATATTCGGTCTGCACCGAGCGGAAGCGCGAGGCATCGCCCTCGGCCTGCGCCACCACACGGGAGCGGTAGGCTTCGGATTCTTCCTTCAGTCGCGCGGCGGTACCCTTGGCGCGCGGAATAATGTCATTGGCATAGGCCTGGCCTTCGCTGATCGCGCGCTCGCGGTCCTGGCTGGCCTTGTTGACGTCGTCGAACGCGGCCTGCACCTGCTCGGGCGGCTGCACACTCTGCACGTTCACGGAAAGCACGCGGATGCCGGTCTTGTACGCCGTCAGGATCGCCTGAATCGACTTGGCCAGGCCCTGCGCGATCTGTTCGCGGTTCTCGTACAGCACCGAGTCCATCTTGTTGCGGCCGACGATCTCGCGCACCGAGGTCTCGGCGGCCTGGGTCACCAGTTCTTCGTCGCCGCCGCGGTCGGTCTTGTTGAAGAACAGGAATTCGGTTGCGTCCTGGATGACGTACTGGACGGTGAAGCGGACGTCGATGATGTTCTCATCCTGCGTCAGCATCGACGAGTCCTTCAGGTTACTGTCCTTGATCGACGTGGACCGACCCACCTCGACCGAACGCACCGCCGACAGGTTCACGACCTCCGCCGACTGCACCGGCCAGGGCATGCGCCAGTTGATGCCGGGACCGGCCGAATACTTGAACTTGCCGAACTGCAGGATCACGGCGGTCTGGCCTTCCTGCACCATGAAGAAGCCGCTGGCCAGCCAGATGCCGACCACTGCGGCCACAATCACGCCGGCGCCCACGCCCGAGCCCTTGCCCGGGGTGCGCGGGCCACCAAAACCCTGGTTGCCGCCACCGCCGTTTTCCTTGCGGCCGAGCAGGCCGTTCAGGCGGCGGTTGAAATCGCGCCACAGTTCGTCCAGATCCGGCGGGCCGCCATCCTGTTGCGGGCGCTGGTTCTGCTGGCGGTTGTCGTCGCGGCCGTCCTTCTTGTCGTCGTCGTCACCGTTGCGACCCCAGCGCGGATCGTTCAGCGAGAAGATGGCGCGCAGGCGCTGCCAGCCCGCGCGTGGCGCGAAGCGGCCGCCTGGTGTCAGGCTCGAATCAGCATTCCGGGGAAACTGGGGCATGAAGTGCACGGGTCCGGGGAAGTTTGTAACAGGGGGATTCTAGCAGTCATCTGCGCCACATTTGCCCAAATCGCGACCAATCCGTGGAAAGGCGCTCCGAACCTGGCCGCAGAAGCACTGCAACGGCACCCAGGTCGCGCAAAAGGCCGCGCCGGCGTGGCTCAGGACCTTGCCCCCGGCTGGGCGGCATCGGCGTCATCGCCTGCCAGATCGTCGCTGTCGCTACCGTCCTCATACAGATGGGCGTCGCCCAGCCGCTGATCGTAGGGCGCGGGTTCCGGCGGGCGGCTGGCCAGCCACTGGGCCACCTCGACCACCACTTCGCGCAGCGCATCCAGGCCGATCCCTTCGCGGGCGCTCAGGAACACCCGCGTGGGAATGCCGTCTTCATCGCGCTCGATGCGCGGGCCCTGGTCCAGCAGTTCCGGCGCCGCATCGATCTTGTTCATCACCACGATCTGCGGGATGTCGGACGCGTCGATCTCTGCCAGCACGCGGTTGACCTGTTCGATCTGCTCATGGCGCACCGGGCTGGATGCATCGACCACATGGAGCAGCAGGTCGGCATGGACCGTTTCCTCGAGCGTGGCACGGAACGCCGCCACCAACTGCGTGGGCAGGTCGCGGATGAATCCGACCGTGTCGGACAGCACCACGTTGCCCAGCCCGTCCAGGAACAGCCGGCGCGAGGTGGTATCGAGCGTGGCGAACAACTGGTCGGCCGCATAGGCGCGCGCCTTGGTCAGCGCATTGAACAGCGTCGACTTGCCCGCGTTGGTATAGCCAACCAGCGAAATGCTGAGCGTATCGTTGCGCGCGCGTGCGCGCCGCTGCGTGCTGTGCTGGCGCTGCAGCCGCGACAGGTCTGACTTGAGCCGCTTGGCGCGGTCATCCAGCATGCGCCGGTCCAGCTCGAGCTGGCGCTCGCCGGGGCCGCCGCGCATGCCGATACCGCCCTTCTGGCGTTCCAGGTGGCTCCACGCGCGCACCAGCCGCGAGGCGCGGTACTGCACCTGCGCCAGCTCGACCTGCACCTTGCCGACATGGCTCTGCGCACGCTGCCCGAAGATATCCAGGATCAGGCCGGTACGGTCGATCACGTGGCGGTTCAGGAAGCGCTCGAGGTTACGCTGCTGCGCCGGGCTGAGTGCGTGGTTGAACACGACCACGTCGGCATCGAGCGCGTCGGCGGCTTCCTTCAGTTCCTCGGCCTTGCCCGAGCCGATGAACAGCGCCGGATCCGGCCGCGAGCGGCGGCCCGTCAGCGTATGCACCGGCAGCGAGCCGGCGGTGGAGGTCAGCAAGGCGAGTTCGCTGAGGCTTTCCTCGAAATCATGCTTGCCGAAATCGACGCCGACGAGGATGGCGCGCGACGGGGCAGTGTTGGAAGTAGCTCTGGGATCCAAGGGATGGCGCGAATGCGCTGGGAATTAGGAATAGCGAGGAATAGCGGAACGCTTTCCGATGGTTTCAGGGGATGGCCGACGGAAGTCCCGCCCTGCCCTGTCCCCAGCCGGAACGCCTACCCGCACCGGGCGGGAGGCCGTGGCAGCGAGATACGCCGCCAGTCCGGCAGGCACCGGCCGCGCTGGCGCACCGGTACCGGGCATCGGTGCAACCCCACGGGGTGCCAGGCCGATGCCTTGGGTCGGCGACCGCGGGTTTCCGCGGCCGCGAGGCAGATCAGTTCTCGGAGGAATCATCCACGCGGAAGTTGACCGCGCGCGCCGGAACGACGGTGGAAATCGCATGCTTGTAGACCATCTGCGTCACGGTGTTACGCAGCAGCACGACGTACTGATCGAACGATTCGATATTGCCTTGCAGCTTGATGCCATTGACGAGGTAGATGGACACCGGCACGTGCTCTTTGCGCAGCGCGTTCAGGAACGGGTCTTGTAGCAGTTGCCCTTTGTTGCTCATGGCACACTCCAAATTTATAGGTTTAGTGGTGAATGATGGGGATGGAAATCCCCGGTTCAAGTCAATCGGCGCAAAAACGCGCCAGAAAAAAGATCAAAAAACGGTACCAAGTCGGCGTCAATGCACAGGGAACCCCCTGCTACCGTGAATTTAGCCGCAGTTCCAAACGAACGCAAACGAAAACTGGCCCCGCCAAGGATCCGATTCCGGACTCAATCCTTCGAGTCCGCGTACGGATTTTTGTTCGTACGGAATTCGATGCGCAGGGGGGTGCCCTTGAGCTTGAAGGCCGCACGGAAACGGTTTTCGAGATAGCGCCGGTAAGTCTCGGCAATCCCCGACAGCGCATTGCCGTGGATCACGACGATCGGTGGGTTCGAGCCACCCTGGTGCGCATAGCGCAGCTTGGGACGCGACGCACCGACGCGCTTGGGTTGCTGGAATTCCACGGCTTCCTGCAGCACGCGCGTCAGCTGCGGCGTCGGCAGCTTGACCATGGCCGCGGCATAGGCGTCGTCGACGGAACGCATCAGCGCGCCGATGCCGGTGCGCTCGCGCGCCGACACAAAGTGGAAATTCGCGAAGTTCAGGAATTGCAGCTTGCGCTCGAGATCGTGCTTGATGCGGTCGCGGGCATGGCCATCCAGCCCGTCCCATTTATTGACGCCGACCACCAGAGCGCGTCCGGATTCAACGATAAAGCCGGCAATATGCGCGTCCTGGTCGGAGATGTCCTGTTGCGCATCCAGCAGCAAGATCACGACGTTGGCATCGGCGATCGATTGCAGCGTCTTGACCACTGAAAATTTTTCAATCGCCTCAAACACCTTGCCGCGCCGGCGCAGGCCAGCCGTATCGATCAGCGTATAAGGCCTGCCGCCGCGTTCGAATTCCACGTAGATGGCGTCGCGGGTCGTGCCCGGCATGTCGAATGCGATCACGCGTTCTTCGCCGATCAGCGTATTGACCAGCGTGGACTTCCCCACATTGGGGCGCCCGACGATGGCGATCTTGACGCCCTTGCCGTCCACGGGCTCTTCCGCGGCCAGTTCCGGGCGCTCCTGCACGGCCAGCTCGATCGCTTCGTCGACCAGCTCGCGCACGCCGTCGCCGTGGGCAGCGGAGATCGCGTACGGATCGCCCATGCCCAGCTCGTAGAAATCCGCGGCGACCGAGGTGTACTTCATGCCCTCGGCCTTGTTGACCGCCAGCATGATGCGCCGGCCGGTCTTGCGCAGGTAGTCCGCGATGGCGCGGTCCTGCGGCGCCAGGCCCAGGCGACCGTCGACGATAAAGATCACCACGTCGGCCTCGACCACCGCCTGCTTGGTCTGCTTGGCCATCTCGGCGACGATGCCTTCCTTGACCACCGGCTCGAAGCCGCCGGTATCGATGGCAATGAACGGACGCTCGCCGACGCGCCCCTCACCATAGTGGCGGTCGCGCGTCAGGCCCGGCAGGTCGGCGACGAGGGCGTCGCGCGAGCGGGTCATGCGGTTGAATAGCGTCGACTTCCCCACATTGGGGCGGCCGACAAGTGCGATAACTGGTTTCATGCAATAAACGGAAACGGGGGCCGGCACCTGCCGCCCCCCGGTTACTCCGGAGTCAATGGATCCGACGGCACGCGCGCCCGGTGGGCGCGCCTTGCCGCTTGTCCTGTCGGGGCGCGGCGTCGGTCAGCGACCCGCTGCGCAAATTGCCGCACGACCAGGGATCATGCTACCGGATTCGGCGCGCACCGTACCGACAGGTGTACGGCAGCGCGCACTGCTTGCTGGTCAGCCCGGCTGGAACCCGAAGACGTCGCCGTCGCGAGTCTGGATCACCAGCGTCTGCCCCGCCACCACCGGCGCGGCGGTGATGGCGCTGCCATCGGTCTTCATGCGGGCGACGACCTGGCCGTCATCGCGCGACAGGAAGTGGACATAGCCTTCGAAATCGCCCATCACCACCGAGCGACCCAATGCCAGCGGCGCACCCAGGCGGCGATTGCGCATCTGGTCGTTCTTCCAGCGCTCGCTGCCGTTCTGGCGGTCGAAGGCATGCACGACCGACTGCTCGTCGCTGGCATAGATCGCATTGTCATCCTGCGCGGGGCCGCTCGGCGACGAGAAATCCTTGCCCCACTGCGGCTGGCCGTTGGTCAGCTCAAGGCAGGCCACGCGCCCCTGGAAGGTCGTGGCGCAGACCTGGCGGCCGCTGATCATCGGCTGGCCGGTGACATCGTTCAGGCGCTCGATCTCGGACACGCCCTTGGGATAGGAAATCGTGCTTTCCCAACGCAGCACGCCGTTGCCCGGCGTCAGCACGCCCAGCTTGCCGCCGGGAAAGCCCATCACGATGCCGTCACCGGCAAACACCATGCCCATCGCGGCGCGCAGGTTCAGCGGCGTCTGCGAGCGCTGGTAGATCCAGCGGCGCTCGCCGGTCTCGGCATCGAGGCCGAACACCCGAGTGTCGGTGGTTCGCACCACCACCAGGCCGTTGCCGACCAGCGGCGCGGACAGCACCTCGCCGTTGACCTGCTTCTTCCAGATCTGCTTGCCGCTGGCGTCGAAAGCGTAGATCGCACCCTTCTCGCCGGCGACCGCGGTCACCGAGCCATTGCTGCCCGGGCCGGAGGTCAGGTCCAGATCCGTCTTGGCCTTCCACAGCACGCGCCCGGAGGCGCCTTCCAGCGCCATCACGTTGCCGTTGTGGGACGACACATAGACATTGTTGCCTGCCGCGGCGGGCTGCATCGAATACGGGCCGCTCTTGCCCACATCGGCCTTCCACGCCTGGCGCACCGTCAGCGTGGCCGAAACGGGCTTGAGTTCGGCGGGCGGGTGCTTGTTTTCCTTGCTGAACAGCGAGCAGCCGCCCAGCGCGGCCAGGCAGGCAGCTGCCACCAGCGCGCGGGTGGCGGCGCGGGTGGGCTGGCGATGTACGGCACGGGAAAGCACTGACGTCATAAGGTTACGGTCCTGGTTTTGCGTGATGCCAAAGCGCGTGCGGCCGCATCAGGCCGCGCCCAGCGCATCGAGCTTGAACTGGATGATCTGGCGCGTGGCCGGCTCGGCCTCGCCCAGCTTGTCCAGCGCCTTGCGATAGGCCGCGCGCGCGTCGTCGCGCTTGTCCTGCGCGGCGAGCAGGTCACCGCGGCGGTCGGCATACAGCGACGCGAACGCTGCCGGCGGTTCGTCCTTCAGCAGCGCAAGGCCTTTGTCATAGGCCTTTTCGTCGAGCAGCACACCGGCCAGGCGCACCTTGGCCAGATGCGCGTATTCTTCGTCGCCGTGGTCGATGGCCCACTGCAGCTGGGTCTTGGCCGCGGCGAGGTCGCCAGCGTCATACAGCACGCGGCCGGCAACCAGCGCGCTCATCTGGCCATAGGCGGTACGCCCGAACTTGTTCTCCAGATCGGTCGCGGCGCGCTTGATGCGTTCGACGTCGCGCGCCTCGGCGGCCTTGAGCACCTGCTCGTACAGCACCGCGGCCTCGCCGGCCTGCTTGCGCTCCCAGTACTTCCAGCCGTTCCAGCCGGCAAACGCCAGCAATGCGGCGATGAGCACCCAGGTCAGCGCGTTGCCGTACTGGCGCCACCAGGCCTTCAGATTCTCAAGCTGTTCCTGTTCTTCTAGATCGTAAGCCATGTCGAGGCAATCACCTGCGTTGGTTGGATACGGGCGTCTTGGTTGACGTTGCGGCCGAAGTGCGCTTATTCCGCGCCTACTCCGCGCTTATTCGCTGGCGCCGACCATGGCGTCGATCAGGTAGTCGACCAGGCCCTCGGCCTGCACGGTGGCCTGTTGCCCACCGCCTTCGGCCTGATCGCGCTGGCGAAGTTCCTTGACCTGGACCACGCCAGCGGCCACTTCGTCGTCGCCAATGATAACGGCATAGGCCGCGCCGCTTGCGTCGGCGCGCTTCATCTGCGACTTGAAGCTGCCGCCCTTGCCGTCGGCGCTGGCGTGCAGCACCACGTCCAGGCCGGCGTCGCGCAACCGCTCGGCCGCAATCATGGCCTGCTGCGCGGCGGCTTCGCCCTGGTGCACGAGGTAGACATCGCAACCCGCGGCGTCGGGCACCACGCCCTCTTCGCGGATCAGCTCGATGATGCGCTCGACGCCCATGGCCCAGCCGCAAGCCGGTGCCGGCTTGCCGCCCATCTGCGCGATCAGCGGGTCATAGCGGCCACCACCGGCGATGGTGCCCTGCGCGCCGAGCTTGTCGGTGATCCACTCGAACACCGTCAGGTTGTAGTAGTCCAGCCCGCGCACCAGGCGCGGATTGATCTTGTACGGGATGTTGTTGGCCTTGAGCAGGCGCTGCACGCCCTCGAAGTGAGCCAGCGACTCTTCGCCCAGGAAGTCGATCAGCTTGGGCGCGTTGGCGGCCATTTCCTGCAGCGCCGGATTCTTGGTATCCAGCACGCGCAGCGGATTGGTATACAGGCGGCGCTTGCTGTCCTCGTCCAGGATGTCCTGGAAGCCTTCCAGGTACTTGATCAACTCCTCGCGGTGGGCGGCACGCTCATTGGCCTGCCCCAGCGAATTGATCTCCAGGCGCACGCCGGTCAGGCCCAGGTCGTCCCACAGGCGCTGGCACATCAGGATGATCTCGGCGTCGACGTCCGGACCGGCGAAGCCCAGCGCCTCGGCGCCCAGCTGGTGGAACTGGCGATAGCGGCCGCGCTGCGGGCGCTCGTGGCGGAACATCGGGCCGGTGTACCACAGGCGCTTGGGGCCGTCGTACAGCAGGTTGTGCTCGATGGTCGCGCGCACGGCGGCGGCGGTGCCTTCGGGACGCAACGTCAGCTGCTCGCCGTTGAGCGCATCGGTGAAGGAGTACATCTCCTTCTCGACGATATCGGTCACCTCGCCGATACCGCGCACGAACAGCTGCGTGTGCTCGACGATCGGCGTGCGCAGTTGCTGGTAGCCGTAGGCGCGCAGCATGGCACGCGCGGCATTCTCGAAATGCTCCCACAGCGGCGCGTCGGCCGGCAGCATGTCGTTCATGCCCTTCACGCCCTGCAGCGCCTTGGCGGCCTTCACCTTCTGCTCGGCCTTCAGTTCGGCCTTCTGCTCGGCTTTCGGTTCAGTCTTGGCAGCGCCGGCGGCGGCTGCGTTGTCGGATTGCGTCATTCTGTTCTTGTCAGCTTCTCGGGCCTGGCCGGTAGGGCTCAGGCTGCCACTTCCTTATCGGCCCGTGCAGCGCCCGGACCGTAATGTGTGCGCACGTACTCGTCGACGATCGCCTGGAATTCCTCGGCGATGCGCTCGCCGCGCAGCGTCTTCACCTTGACGCCGTCGACGAACACCGGCGCCGCGGGCGACTCGCCCGAACCCGGCAGCGATATGCCGATATTGGCGTGCTTGCTCTCGCCCGGGCCGTTGACGATGCAGCCCATCACGGCCACATCCATTTCCTCGACGCCCGGATAGGCGGTTTTCCAATGTGGCATCTGCTCGCGCAGGTACGTCTGGATGCTTGCCGCAAGCTCCTGGAACACCGTGCTGGTGGTTCGGCCACATCCCGGGCAGGCAATCACCATCGGGGTAAAGTTGCGCATTCCCATGGTCTGCAGGATTTCCTGCCCCACATACACTTCCTTCTCGCGCGGTGCGCCGGGTTCCGGCGTCAGCGAGATGCGGATCGTGTCGCCGATGCCTTCCTGCAGCAGCACCGACAGCGCCGCGGTGGAAGCGACGATGCCCTTGCTGCCCATGCCGGCCTCGGTCAGGCCCAGGTGCAACGCATAGTCGCAGCGGCGCGCCAGTTCGCGGTAGACCGCGATCAGCTCCTGCACCTGCGACACCTTGCACGACAGGATGATCTGGCTGCCCGGCAGCCCGATCTCTTCGGCCTTCCTTGCCGAATCGATCGCCGAGGTGATCAGCGCCTCGATCATCACGCTCTGCGCGGGCCAGGGCTCGGCGCGCGACGCGTTCTCGTCCATGATGCGCGCCAGCAGGTCCTGGTCGAGGCTGCCCCAGTTCACGCCGATGCGCACCGGCTTGTTGTAGCGGCACGCCATCTCGATCATCTGCGCGAACTGCGTGTCGCGCTTGGCGCCCTGCCCCACGTTGCCGGGGTTGATGCGGTACTTGGACAATGCCTCGGCGCAGGCCGGATAGTCCTGCAGCAGCTTGTGGCCGTTGTAGTGGAAGTCGCCCACCAGCGGCACATCGACGCCCATGCGGTCGAGCTGCTCGCGGATCGACGGCACCGCGGCGGCGGCCTCGGGCGTGTTCACCGTGATGCGCACGATTTCCGAACCCGCGCGCGCCAGGTCCTTGACCTGGATCGCCGTGCCGATGGCGTCGACCGTATCCGTGTTGGTCATCGACTGCACGCGCACGGGCGCGTCGCCGCCGATGGTCACCACGTTATCGCCCCATACGACGCGCGCCTGGCGCGTCTGGCGGCGCGGCAGCGAGCCGGGGAGGACCGGGAGACAGAGCTGTTGGTTCATAGCATTACCACCTTGCAAAGACGCACTGCGCCGCACCTTTCGCCGACCCCGGATCAGGGCAGCGTCAGGCGCGCAACGTTGTTGCGGTTGGCTGCCTTCAGGTCGACCGGCTCGCCGTTACGCGTCATCGACTCGACCCCCTTGACGTTGCCGATCACCACCTTGTACGGAGCCTTGCCGCCACCGGCCACGGCCTGGCCGGCCTTGGCGGTGCCGCCCAGCACGACCTTGCCGCTGCTGTCGCGGACTTCATACCAGGTGTCGCCGGCGAAGCGGATCTGCAGTTCGCCCTGGCCTGCGGGCGCTGCGGGCGCAGGCGTTGCCGCGGCCGGTGCAGCGGCAGGCACGGCCGCCGCGACCGATGCCGGCGCCGCGGTCGCGGTCACGGCGCTGGCCGGCGTGGTTTCAGCCGAGGGCGCTGGCGAGTCGGCGGCGGCCATTACCGGCGGCAGCGCCGCAGTCACCGTGCCGGGCTCGGTCGATTGCGCGGCGGCATGTTCTTCCGTCGTGGCAGTCTCGGTCGCGCTGCTGCGGGTCTCGATCCAATGGCGGATATGGTCCAGGCCAAACCAGCCACCGGCGGCCAGCACCACCGCCACCAGCGCCAGCCAGACCCAGCGCCCGCCGGCTCCGCCGGTGCGGAAGCGATTGCGGTCGTCGAACGCCGCATTGAGGCTGCCCTCGCGCTGGCGTGCAATCTCGGTGACCGGTGCCACCGGAGGCTGAAAGCGCGCCAGCAGCGCGTCGATATCGACATGCAGCATGCGCGCGTAGGCCCGCATCACGCCCTTGGCGAAAGTGATGTCGGGCAGCCCCTGCAGGTCACCGCCTTCGATCGCGCGCAGCTTCGGCGCCGCCACCTTCAGACGCGCGCTGACGTCTTCCACGGACAGCCGCTGCGCTTCGCGCTCGCGCGCCAGTGCCGCGCCAATCTCGCGCGCTGCGGCTTCGCGGTCTCCTTCGTGCGCGCCACCGCCGACGTATTGCGTCGGTACGGCCTGGCCTGCGGCGCGGTCGTGCTCACTCATCCCATGCTCCTTGTTCGTAGGCGGTCAACTCACGCGAATCGGGGAAGCGGCTGCGCAGCTGCGCCACCAGCGCATCCTGCGTGCGGCCATCGCCCTGGCGGTGTGCAATGCGCGCTCCCAGCCAGAGGGATTGCGCACTGGCAAATTGGCTGCTGTTGACGCGCTGGGCAAACTGCCGGGCCTGCGCGAAATCGCCGCGGCGGTAGTAGACCAGCGCCAGATTGGTGTTCGCCACCGGATTGTTGCGGTCGTAGCCGAGCGCGGCCTTCAGATTCTTTTCCGCCTCGGCGCTGTTGCCGCGACGCAGCTCGCACGCACCCAGGCTGATCAGCGGCTTCACCGGGCCGCCCGCCGACGGTGCCGACACGGCGCGCTGCAGCATCGGCACCGCGTCGCCATAGCGGCCCGACTGGCACAGGAACCAGCCATAGTTGTTGAGCAGGTCGCCGTCGTTGCCGCGCATCGACACCGCGGTGCGGAAGCTGTCGTCGGCCAGCGCCTGCTCGTTCATGCTCATATAGATCAGCGCGCGCACATGGTAGGCATCGGCAAGCGACGGATCGATGGCGATTGCCTGCTTGATCTCGTCAAGCGCGACCGCATTCTGCCCGGCCTCGAGATAGTTGGTGGCCAGCTGCAGCCGGATGCCGGCGCGGCGCCTTGCATCGGTCTGGTCGGAAGCGGTCTGGAGATCCTGCGCCGGCGAGTGCGGCAGCTGGCAGCCGGACAACATCAGCAGCCCGAACAGGGCCGCAGCGATCAGACGGATCATGCAGGGCGAGCCTCCCGAGGCTGGCCGGCGCTGTTGACCGGCACCAGTGGCGTGATCTTGCCGAACTTGCCGCGCTCGGCCAGTCGGGTACGGTCCTTCACTTCCCCGGCCAGCTGACCGCAGGCGGCGTCGATGTCGTCGCCGCGCGTCTTGCGGATGGTGGTCACGACGCCGGCGTCCATCAACACCTGCGCGAAGCGCCGGATCTGCTCGTTGTTGGAACGCTTCAGCCCCGATTCGGGGAAGGGATTGAATGGGATCAGGTTGAACTTGCACGGCACGTCGGCGACAAGCTTCAGCAGTTCCCGCGCATGCTCGACGCCATCATTGACGCCGTCCAGCATGCAGTATTCGAAAGTAATGAAATCGCGCGGCGCGAATTCAAGGTAGCGGCGGCATGCCGCCATCAGTTCGGCCAGCGGATACTTCTTGTTCAGCGGCACCAGCACGTCGCGCAAGGCGTCATTGGACGCGTGCAGCGACACGGCGAGGGCCACCGGCAGGTCCTTCGACAGCCGATCTATCATCGGCACCACGCCCGAGGTGGACAGGGTCACGCGCCGGCGCGACAGGCCGTAGGCGTTGTCGTCCAGCATCAGCCGCATGGCCGGCACCACGGCATCGTAGTTCAGCAGCGGCTCGCCCATGCCCATCATCACCACGTTGGAGATGACGCGGTCGTCCTTGGGGCCACGGCCCAGCTGCTCGCGCATGGCGAACTCCGCCATCCATAGCTGGCCAATGATCTCGCCCGTGGTCAGGTTGCGCGAAAAGCCCTGCTTGCCGGTCGAGCAGAAGCGGCAGTTGACCGCGCAGCCCGCCTGCGAGGAGACGCACAGCGTGCCGCGCGTTTCCTCGGGGATGTACACCGTTTCCACGGCGTTGCCCTGGCCGACGTCGAGCAGCCACTTGCGCGTGCCGTCGGCCGACAGGTTGTCGGTGATGGCGGCAGGCGCGCGGATCTCGGCCCGGGTCGAGAGCTTTTCGCGCAGCGACTTGGCGAGATCCGACATGGCGTCGAAACGGCTGGCACCGTAGTGGTGGATCCAGCGTTGCAGTTGCCGCGCACGGAACGGCTTCTCGCCGAGCTCGCCGCAATAGGCGGTGAGCGCGTCCGCGTCGAGGTCGAGCAGGTTGACGAGATCGTTCATGACGGCAAACTCGGCTTCAGTGTCAGTCAGCAGCCGATCAGCGGCCGTAGACGTTCATGCCCGGGAAGAAGAAGGCAACTTCCACGGCGGCGGTTTCGGCGGCGTCCGAGCCGTGCACGGCGTTGGCGTCGATGCTGTCGGCGAAGTCGGCGCGGATGGTGCCCTTCTCGGCCTTCTTCGGGTCGGTGGCGCCCATCAGGTCACGGTTCGTGGCGATGGCGTTCTCGCCTTCCAGGGCCTGGATCATGACCGGACCGGAAACCATGAAGTCGACCAGGTCCTTGAAGAACGGGCGCTCCTTGTGCACCGCATAGAACTGCTCGGCTTCGCCGCGCGACAGGTGCACCATCTTGGCAGCAACGATCTTCAGGCCGGCGGCCTCGAAACGGGCGTAGATCTGGCCGATAACGTTCTTGGCCACGGCATCCGGCTTGATAATCGACAGGGTGCGTTCGATCGCCATGAAAAACTCCGAAAAATGAAGGGGTTACAAATGGATTAAACGTGCAATTCTAGCACGAAGACGATGACCCTTTCGAGGGTCTGGGCCGCTCTGGCGCGGGTGTAACCGGTCGAACGGCACATCCTGCCCGCAAGTAGCATCGCCTGCACATTACATCCTTGTCATGTCCGGAACGTGGCGCCCCGGCGTCCGTCAAACGAAGGCAGCTCTGAACGGGCTGAAACAGGGGCTTGGGTGCCTGCGGGATTACCCCGCCCTTGCAATTCGGCCCACCAGATGCCACATTGACGATGGTTCCGTCCGCGGTCGATCCGAAAATTCTCCTTATTTCGGACAGGCCCGGCGCCTCACCGTTTCGAGACAGGAGTCACCATGGATAACAAGCTGAATACCTACGGTTTCGGCAACAGTGCGTCGACCGTCACTGACGTCGTCGTTCGCAACCGGGTCTTGCGCAACACTTACTGGCTGCTGGCCCTTTCGATGATCCCCACCGTGCTCGGCGCGTGGGTTGGCGTGGCCACAGGCTTCAGCTTCATGGCGGGCAGCCCCGGCCTGTCGCTGATCCTGTTCCTGGCTATCGCGTTCGGGTTCTTCTTCGCCATCGAGAAAACCAAGAACAGCAGCATGGGCGTGGTGCTGTTGCTGGCGTTCACGTTCTTCATGGGACTGATGCTGTCGCGCCTGATCAGCGCAACGCTTGCATTTTCCAACGGACCGGCGCTGATCATGTACGCCTTTGGCGGCACGGCGGCAGTGTTCGGCGCGATGGCCACCATCGCCACCGTCAGCAAGCGCGATTTTTCCGGCCTCGGCAAGTTCCTGTTCGTCGGCGTGATCCTGCTGATCCTGGCCAGCGTTGCCAATATCTGGCTGCAGCTGCCGTCGCTGATGATCACAGTGTCGGTGATCGCGATCGGTATCTTCTCGGCGTACATTCTGTTCGATGTACAGCGCGTGGTGAACGGCGGAGAGACCAACTACATCACCGCCACGCTGGCGATCTACCTCGACGTGTACAACGTCTTCGCCAACCTGCTGGCCCTGCTGGGCATCTTCGGCGGCAACCGGGAATGACGGCAATCGCCGCGGCATGAAAAAAGCCGGCCACTTGGCCGGCTTTTTCTTTTGGGCGCACGCAGCGGTCAGTCGCGGTCGAACACCGCGATCGACTCCACGTGCGACGTATGCGGGAACATGTTGACCACGCCGGCGCCGCTCAGACGGTAGCCCGCTTCGTGCACCAGCAGGCCGGCATCACGCGCCAGCGTGGCGGGACTGCACGACACATAGACGATACGCCGCGGCAGCACGTCGCTGCCCTGCTGCGCCAGTTCGCCCAGCGCCTTGCTCACCGCAAGCGCGCCTTCACGCGGCGGGTCGACCAGCCAGCGGTCGAAGCGGCCCAGCGCGGCGATGTCGTCGGCGGTGACTTCGAACAGGTTGCGGCATGCGAACTCGGTCCTGGCGGCCAGCCCGTTGTACTCCGCATTGGCCAGCGCGCGCGTGGTCAGCGCCTCGCTGCCCTCGATGCCCATCACCGACTTGCCTTGCGTGGCCAGCGGCAGCGTGAAGTTGCCGATGCCGCAGAACAGGTCGAGCAGGCGATCGCCCGGCTGCGCATCGAGCAGGCGCAGCGCGCGGCCGATCAGCACGCGGTTGATCTGGTGGTTCACCTGTGTGAAGTCGGTCGGCTTGAACGGCATGCGGATGCCGAATTCCGGCAGCGTATAGGCCAGCTCGACATCGGTCGGGTAGAACGGGTAGACCGTGTCCGGCCCCTTCGGCTGCAGCCAGAACTGGACCTTGTACTCATCGGCGAAAGCGCGCAGCAGGTCCTTGTCAGCGTCGGTCAGCGGCTCGAGGATGCGCAGCACCAGCGCCGTCACTTCATGACCGACGGCCAGTTCGATCTGCGGCATGCGATCGCGGATCGAAAGCCCCGCCACCAGTTCGCGCAGCGGCACCAGCATCGCCGAGACATGCGGCGGCAGGATTTCACAACGCGTCATGTCGGCGACATAACTGCTCTTGCGCTCATGGAAGCCCACCAGCACGCCACCCTTCTTCACCACGTGGCGCACGGTCAGTCGCGCGCGGTAGCGGTATCCCCAGTCCGGGCCGGCGATCGGCCGGAACACCACGTCGGGCTTCACCTTGGACAGGTGCCACAAGTTGTCTTCCAGCACGCGCTGCTTGATCGCAAGCTGCGCGCGCGAGTCCAGATGCTGCATCGAGCACCCGCCGCAGACGCCGAAATGCTGGCAGCCCGGCTTCACGCGCATCACCGATTCCTGCAGGACTTCGCCCAGGTGAGCCTGCTCGAAGCTGGCCTTGCGACGGTAGCTGCGATAGCTGACGGTCTCGCCCGGCAATGCGCCTTCGACGAAGATCACCTTGCCAGGCGTGCCGTCCTCGTTCACCAGGCGGCCGACCCCGCGCGCCTCCATGTCGAGGCTGTCGATCGACACCACGGGGTCGGCGCCGGGAGCATTGACATTGGCGCGGCCACGGGCCTCTTTTGCGGCGGGGGCTGCACCCGGTGCGACAGATTCGGGCGCGACGGCGGACGTTTCTTGTGGGGAGGACACGGCTTGGGACACCAGATAAAACCTGACGTATTGTTTTACGAAAGCGCGATTGTATGCCAGACCGGACGGATCAATGACGGAGGCCTTGTATGGAACTGATTTCCTGGAATATCCAATGGGGCCGCGGCGCGGACGGGCGCGTGGACCTGGCGCGGCAGGTGGACACACTGCGCGCGATGGCCGATGCCGACGTGATCTGCCTGCAGGAAGTCACGCGCAACTTCAGTGAACTGCGCGGCACGCCGGGCGACGATCAGGTGGCCGAGCTGACAGCCCTGCTGCCAGGCTACCACTTGCTGTTTGCGTCGGGCGTCGATCGCCGCGGCCACAACGGCGCCCACAAGCAGTTCGGCAACCTGATTGCTACAAGGCTACCAGTACGCGAGGTATTCCGGCACGCATTGCCGTGGCCAGCGGACCCGCAAGTGGCCTCGATGCCGCGCGTAGCGCTGGAAGTCACCGTCGAGGCCGGCACGCAGAGGCTGCGCGTGATCTGCACGCACCTGGAGTATTACTCGACGCTCCAGCGCGCAGCGCAGGCCGAGGCCCTGCGCGACTGGCATGTACAGGCCTGCGATCATGCGCGACGTCCAGGCCGCAGCGAGAAGTGGCCCGGGCCGTTCACGCCGGAAGCGCGCCCCGCCGAAGCCATCCTGTGCGGCGACTTCAACAGCAAACCCGACGACGTCGCTTATCGCCGCATGCTGGAGCCGTTCGCCGACACCACCACGCCGTGGTGCGACGCCTGGCTGCAAACGCACCCGGGCCAGCCGCACGCGCCAACCTGCGCCATCCATGACAAGGAGCAATGGCCCGAGCCACCGTTCGCCTGCGACTTCATGTTCGTCACGGAGAATCTTGCCGCGCGCATCCGGCGTTGCGAAGTCAACGCCGATACCGCCGACTCGGACCACCAGCCGATCCTGCTGTCGCTAGACCTTTAGGGCTGCCGTGGCGCACGCCGGCGGGCGCCGGCGCGATCAGTCCTCGAAGTCGTCGACTTCGGGCGTGAGGCGCTGCAGGCGGAAGGCCTGCAGATATGCCATCCACTGTTCGCCGGGCAGTTCCGCCAGCGATTCCTGGACCAGCGCCATCTCCATGTCGAACTCGCGCGGCGGCATGCCGCCGCGCATCAGCTGGAAACGGCAGTACATCAGGTAGGTGTTGACGACGTCGGTCTCGCAATAGGCGCGGATCTCGTCGAGCTGGCCAGCCTGGTAAGCATGCCAGACCTTGCTGCCATCCATGCCCATCTTGCCCGGGAAACCGCACAGCTTGGCGAGGTCATCCAGCGGCGCGCTGGCGCGCGGCTGGTACATCGCCAGCAGGTCCATCAGGTCCAGGTGCCGCATGTGGTAGCGGCTGATGTAGTTGTTCCACTTGAAGTCGCGGCTGTCTTCGTCGCGGCCCTCGCCCATCTCCCAGTAGCGCGGCGCGGTGACGCCGTTGACCAGGCCGCGGTAATGCAGCACAGGGAGATCGAAACCGCCACCGTTCCATGAAACCAGTTGCGGGCTGTAGCGGGCGATCAGTTCGTAGAACTTCTGGATCAGCGTGGCTTCATTGTCCTCGGTGGTACCGAGGGAGCCCACGTGGAACACCGCCGAGCCATCGCGGTGCGTGCGCCGCAGCACGCAGGAAATCGCGGCGACGCGCTGCAGGTAGTGCGGCAGGAAATCGCTGCCGGTTTTCTCGCGGCGGGCGGCGAAAGCGTGTTCGGCGACTTCGCCGTCGCTCATCGCATCGGGGTGGTCATGCAAACGGCGCAGGCCGGCGACATCGGGAATGGTCTCGATGTCGAATACCAGCACAGGGGTCATAAAACGGCGTCCTTCCTGACACCTTGCGAAGCGAAATGCCGCTTGAGCTTGACCAGCGCCTCCTGCTGGATCTGGCGTACGCGCTCGCGCGTGAGGCCCATCTCCTCGGCGAGCTCTTCCAGCGTGGCGGGCTCGATATGGTTGAGGCCGAAGCGGCGCTCCACCACATAGCGATGCTTTTCCGACAGGCGCGCCAGCCAGAGCTTCATCAGCCCTTCCAGCTCTCGGTGCGCCACTTCCTGGTCGGGGGCGGCGTTGTGCTCGTCGGAGAGGAAATCCAGGAGGCTCGAGCCGGGATCGAGGTCGAACGGCGTATCGAGCGAGGTGGTGTGTTCGTTGAGTGCCAGGACGTCCTGCACTTCGTCCGGCGTCTTGCCCAGCAGGTGGGCGATGTCTTCCAGGCTGGCGTCGCGCCCGTCGGTGCCACCCTTCTCCAGATGGCGCTTGGCGCGCAGCACCTGGTTCAGTTCGCGGATCACGTGCACCGGCAGGCGAACGGTGCGGGCCTGGTTCATGATGGCGCGCTCGATGCTCTGGCGGATCCACCAGGTTGCATAGGTCGAGAAGCGGAACCCGCGCGACGGATCGAATTTCTCGATCGCGTGCATCAGGCCCAGGTTGCCTTCCTCGATCAGGTCGAGCAGCGGCACGCCGCGATTGAGGTAACCCTTGGCGATGCTCACCACCAGCCGCAGGTTGCGCTCGATCATGACCTGGCGCGCGGCAAAGTCGCCGTCCTTGGCCAGCGTGGAGAAATGCAGTTCCTCCGGCGCGGACAGCAGCGGCTTGATGCTGATGCGGTTCAGGTAATGCTGGACGGTGTCGGCGGCCAGCTCGGTATGCAGCACCGTGCGGAAGTCATCGTGCTCGGCCGCTGCGCCGTCGCTGCCGTTCTCGCCTTCGCTGTCTTCCTCGTCCTCGGACTCGTCATCGTCGTCATCGCGCAGATGGCGGTCGTTGTCGTCGGCGAGCAGGTCCGCCTCGCGCAGGCCCACCGGAGTGGAGGTGGCGATCGGCTCGTCGGTCGCGGGAATCAAATCGGCAGCGAGATCCGGCTCGAACGCTTGCGCGTCGGCGTGCTCGTCGGGATGTGCCACACCAGCCTTCACTTCCGGCTGCTTGGGACGGCGAGCCCTGCTGACAGTTGTTCCGGAGGAGACAGTTTTCTGGCGTGGCATGAACCCTCACTGTGGCGGCAGGTACCGCATCGGATCAACCGGTTTTCCGTTCTTGCGAACTTCGAAGTGAAGCTTCACCCGGTCGGTATCACTGTTGCCCATCTCCGCAATCTTCTGGCCCTTGCGGACCGCGGATTGCTCTGCCACGAGCACCTTTTCGTTGTGCCCGTACGCAGTAAGAAATGTCTCGTTGTGTTTGATGATGACAAGATTCCCGTAGCCGCGCAAGGGGCCAACGTGAATCACTCGGCCATCATCGGCGGCCAGCACCGCATCGCCCTTCGTGCCCGCAATATCGATGCCTTTATTACCCTTGTCGTCGAATTTACCGACCATCTGGCCGGTTGCCGGCCAGGCCAGCTTGATCGCGCCGTCGGCGGCCGGCGCGGCCGGGGTGGCGGCCGCTGCCGCTGCCGCTGCCGCAGGCGTTGCCGGCGCTGCCGGCGTTGCAGCCGCAGACGGCGGCGCGGGCGTGCCCACGGGGCGCGCCTGGTCGATCGGCTGGGACTGCACCGTGGCCGGGGCGATCGGCGTAGTGGAAACCCCGGGCGCGGCGTTGACATCGGCGCCCGGAGGCACGATGCGCAACAACTGGCCAACTTCGATCTGGTTCACATTGGACAGGTTGTTCCAGGTCGCGACATCACGGTACGACTGGCCGTTCTCCAGGGCGATTCGATAAAGCGTATCGCCTCGCTTGACCCGATAGTATCCCGGCGGTGCCGGCTCCATCGACGCGGCGGCCGCGCCCGAGGTGGAGGTGCGGTCAACGACAGGGGCCGGCATCGGCGAATTAGCGCAGGCGGCAAGCAAGGCCGTCAGCGCAGAAGCCGTAAAAAGTTGACCGGCGCGTGCGAAATATTGCGATTTCACGATGTTGTGCATAGTTCGACTCAGATGGTGCCCGATTTTAAGGGCACAAAGAAAACGGCTTCAAGCGCGGTTCTGTGAAAGCGATGGCGGTTGCGCCGCTCGATCAGCAGCAGCTGTTGCGTTACCGTCTGGCCGGGCACGCCCGCCGGCGGCGCCACGGCCACCGGGGCGATCAGCCGCCCGCCCACCTCCAGTTGTTCCAGCAGCGCCTGTGGCACCTCCATGCCGGCGGCGGCCAGGATGATGGCCGAGAACGGGGCCGCCTGCGGCAGCCCGAGCATGCCGTCGCCATAGTGCAGGCGAAGGTTGGGCACGCGCAGCGGGCGCAGGTTCGCCTTGGCCTGTTCATGCAGCGGCCGGATGCGCTCGATCGAGAAAACTTCGCGCGCCACCTGGCTCAGCACCGCGGCCTGGTAGCCGCAGCCGGTGCCGATCTCCAGCACGCGCTCCAGCGGCGTGTCGGCGGCCAGGCCGTCGCGCAGCAGCTCGATCATGCGCGCCACCACCGATGGCTTGGAAATGGTCTGCTGGTGGCCGATCGGCAGCGCGGCGTCTTCATACGCCTGCGATGCCAGCCCCGGCTCGACGAACAGGTGGCGCGGCACCGTGGCGATGGCCGACAGCACGCGCTCGTCGCGGATGCCGCCGGTGCGCAGCCGGGCCGCCAGCGCGGTACGCGCGCGCGCGGACGCCATGCCGCCGCCGCCGGCCGTGGCCGCCGAGGCGCGCTGCTCCACGGCGCTCGCGGGTGCGGGCGCAGGCGCCGGCGCGGCGGTACGCGGCAGCCTTGGCTTGGCCGGCTTGGGCGGTACGGCCGGCGGCGCGGCCGTCCCCGTGCGCCGCGCGTCGACGGCCGGCATGCCGGCGGTGCGGGCCGGTGCGGGCTTGCGTTCGACGACCGCGTCCAGCGGCAGGGGGAACTTGTTGCGTCGGGGCGTGGAACTCATCGGGGGCGCGACACTGCGAAGCGGCTGCCTACTTCAGCCACTGGTCGAGCGCGTCGAGCTGCCCGCGATGGGTCAGGTCGAGCTGCAACGGCGTCAGCGAGACATAGCCGGCGGCGGTGGCATGGAAGTCCGTGCCTTCGCTGGCATCGCGCGCATCGCCGGCCGGGCCGATCCAGTAGTTGGTGTCGCCGCGCGGATTCACCTGCGTGATCACCGGCTGCGAAGGATGGCGCTTGCCCAGGCGCGTGGCGAGATAGCCCTTGATGTGTTCGAACGGCAGGCTCGGAATATTGACGTTGAGCAGGAAGGGCTCGGCGGGCGGCTGGCTGATGATGCGCTCGACCACGGTGCGCGCGACGCGCGCGGCCGCATCGAGGTGCTCCCAGCCCTTGTCGACCTGCGAGAAGGCCACCGCCGGGATGCCGAGCAGATAGCCTTCGATGGCGGCGGCGACGGTGCCGGAATACAGCACGTCCTCGCCCATGTTCTGTCCCTGGTTGATGCCGGACACCACCAGGTCGGGCTTCTCTTCCAGCAGGCCGGTCAGCGCGATGTGCACGCAGTCGGTCGGCGTGCCGTTGACGAAGCGGAATCCCTTCTGCACGCCTTCGCGCGCTTCGTAGATCGACAGCGGGCGCTGCAGCGTCAGAGAGTTGGAAGCGCCGCTGTGGTTCTGCTCGGGCGCAATGACCGTGATCCGGCCCAGCGGGGCGAGCGCCGCATGCAGAACGGCCAGTCCCGGCGCGAGATAACCGTCATCGTTGGCAAGGAGGATATGCATGGCGCGATTGTACCTGAGCGCGCGCCGCACAAGCGCCCCGTGCGCCGCGCCGGAATCGCGTCCGGGTGCACGCTGCGACCCGGTATGCAGGGCGCAAATAACCGGCACCGCGGCTTCGGCATGGAACAGAACGACCGTGCTATTTGTACGCTACACTTGCCCTGCCCGCCCGCATAAGCTTGACTGGCGCGGAATGCCACACATATCGAACGGAGACAAGATGAAAGCCGTACTGTGCAAAGCCTGGGGCCCCCCTGATTCGCTGACCGTGGAAACCCTGCCTGACCTGGTGCCGGGCGCGGGCGAAGTGGTCATCGACGTGAAGGCGGCCGCCGTCAACTTCCCGGATGTGCTCATCATCCAGAACAAATACCAGGCCAAGCCTGCCCTGCCGTTCAGCCCCGGCTCCGAACTGGCCGGCGTGGTCAATGCGGTGGGCGAAGGCGTCACCCACGTGAAGCCGGGCGACAAGGTCATCGCCTACCTCGGCAACGGCGCATTTGCCACGCAGGCCAAGGCGCCCGCCGCCTCGGTGGTGCCGATGCCGCCGGGCATCGACTTCGAGACCGCCGCGGCCTTCACGCTGACCTACGGCACTTCGCACCATGCGGTGATCGACCGCGGCGAGTTGAAGGCGGGCCAGACCATGCTGGTCCTCGGCGCGGCCGGCGGCGTGGGCATCGCGGCGATCGAGATTGGCAAGGCCATCGGCGCGCGCGTGATCGCCGCCGCGTCGACCGACGAAAAGCTGGCGGTGTGCAAGGAGCACGGCGCCGATGCGCTGATCAACTACAGCACCGAAGACCTGCGCGAGCGCGTCAAGGCGCTGACCGACGGCAAGGGCCCGGATGTCGTCTACGACCCGGTGGGCGGCATCTATGCCGAGCCGGCGTTCCGCTCGATCGGCTGGCGCGGCCGCTACCTGGTGGTGGGATTTGCCAATGGCGAGATCCCGAGGCTGCCGCTGAACCTGGCGCTGCTCAAGGGCGCATCGCTGGTGGGCGTGTTCTGGGGCGACTTCGTGCGCCGCGAGCCCAGGGCCAACCAGGCCAACATGGCGCAGATGCTGGGCTGGATGAAGGAAGGCAAGATCCGCCCGCATATCTCGGCGCGCTATCCGCTGGAACAGGCACCGCAGGCGCTGAAGGACATGGAAGCGCGCAAGGTGACCGGCAAGATCGTGATCGTGCCCTGAAGCACGCACCAGGCGGCGGGCGCCCTGCCCGGCCGCCGGTAAAAGAAAGGCGCAGGACGTGCGGCAACGCCCTGCGCCCGCTGAGGCAACGCGCCTCAAGCTGCCTGCCGACCTTGTCGGCGTACACCCCTACGCCAGGGCGGCAGGCAGTTCCCAATCGTCATTCCGCAGGTCTCTCCCGTCAGAAGCGGTGCTGCAGGCCGGCCATCACGCCGGTCTGGTTGCTGGCATAGCCGACCAGGTCGCGCGACACGCTCACGTTCTGCCCATTGCGGGCTTCCGCATAGCCCACCGACAGGTAGGCCAGCGTGCGCTTGGACAGCGCGTACTGGCCGCGCAGCGAGAACAGGATCGGGTCGGCGTTGTTGCCGCCCTTGATGTTCTGCTTGTAGACCGCGCCGTACAGCGTGAACGCCGGAGTGAAGTCGAAACTGGCGCCGCCCCAGTACATGTCGCTGCGGTCGTCCGGTGCGCCGGTGGTGAAGGTGCGCTTGTAGTTGCGGTAGCCGGCGTACAGTTTCAGGTCGCCGAAGGCGTAGCTGGCGCCGGCGTGGATGCCCTGGATGTAGTCGGTGCTGTCGGCCGGCGTGGTGCTGGTGCCGGCACCGTTCTGGCGGTCCCATGTCGCCGCCGCGGCGAACTTACCGGCGTTGTAGCCGACGCCGAGCGCGTACTTGGACGAGCTCTTGAAGTCCCCCGCCACTTCGCCCAGCGCCATGGTCGCGCCCAGCTTCAGTCCGCCAAAGCTGCCGTCATAGCGGATCGCATTGGAAGCGCGCGAGAACAGGCCGTCCTTGCGCCCGCCGGTGGCGGTCGACGACGTGGCCCACGAATAGGCCGGCGCATAGCCCATCGGATCGAACGGCAGCATGAAGTCGTAGGTGGTGGTGAAGGTGCGGCCCAGCACCACCTGGCCATACCGGCCAGACAGCCCCACGGTGGCGCGGCGATCGAACAGCGTGTTGTCGCTGTCCAGCCGGCCGGTATCGATAGCGATGCCGCTTTCCAGGTTGAAGATGGCCTTGAGCCCGCCGCCCAGGTCTTCGCTGCCGCGGATACCCCAGCGCGACGTGTTCTTGCCGCCCGAGGTCAGCTTCACCGCCGACCCGTCCGGGCCGGCATGGCTGACGTATTCGATACCGGCGTCCACCAGCCCGTACAGGGTCACGCTCGACTGGGCGGATGCCGACCCGGCTGCAGCCAGTCCCATCGTCGCGATTGCCATGGCCGTACGCTTCATGCTGTCTCCTTGCTTTGAGTGCTTGTTGTGGTCTTGATGCTGGAACGGGGCGGATGGTAGGCCACGCGCACTTTCAGTTCGCTTTCGGAATCGGGGCAATTCGCGTGTGGCGACGCCGGGCGGAGTTGGGGGTTTCCCTAGCTTCTAAGCCGCAGCAGATCGCTGTATCAGTCTGGCCTCGGCCATCCGGCCGGATGGCCGTGCCGCTTTGCCGATCTTTTCGCCCTATTCCAGTTCCACCCGTTCCATGCGTATCCTGCTTGCCGAAGACAATGTGATGCTGGCCAACTCGCTGAACCAGGCTCTGGGCCAGGCCGGCTTCACGGTCGACTGCATGCACGACGGCCGCAGCGCCGACAGCCTGCTGTGCACCCAGGACTACGCGCTGCTGATCCTGGACCTCGGCCTTCCCGGGCTCGACGGGCTGGAGGTGCTGCGCCGCCTGCGCCAGCGCCGCAACCCGCTGCCGGTGCTGATCCTGACCGCGCATGGCTCGGTGGAAGACCGCGTGCGCGGCCTCGACCTCGGCGCCGACGACTACCTGGCCAAGCCGTTCGACCTATCCGAACTGGAGGCGCGCGCCCGCGCGCTGATCCGCCGCAGCCACGGGCATGACAACACGCAGCTGGCGTTCGGCCCGCTCCACTACGACAGCATCAGCCGCGCGTTCAAGCTGCACGGCGAGCTGCTGGCCCTGACCGGCCGCGAGCGCGCCGTGCTGGAGGTGCTGATGCTGCGGGACGGCCGCGCGGTCAACAAGGCGGCGCTGTCGGAGAAGATCTACGGCATCGACGAATCGGTGAACCCGGACGCGATCGAGATCTACGTGCACCGGCTGCGCAAGAAGCTCGACGGCAGCGGCGTGGCCATCGTCACGCTGCGCGGACTCGGCTACCTGCTCGAGTCGCGGCCGACGTCGGCCTGATCCGCCTGCGATCGCCCTGAGACCGGCCACCATGAAGATCCCGCGCCAGCCGCCCAGCCTGCGGCTGCAGCTGTCGCTGTGGCTGCTGGTGCCGCTGATGGGCCTGCTCGCCCTCGATGCCTGGCTGACGTACCAGCGCGCCATGTCGGCCGCGCATACCGCCTTCGACCGCACGCTGGAAGCGTCGCTGCGCGCGATGCGCGAAGGCATCCGGCTGCGCGAGGGGCGGCTCGACGTGGACCTGCCTAACCTCGCGCTGGAACTGTTCGACGACCAGGCCGGCCCGCACATCTACTACCGCATCCGCGACGAAGACGGCGCCACCGTGACCGGCTACGAGGACCTGCCGATGCCCGCCAAGGCGCCGCTGCAGCTCTACCGCACCGTGTTCTACGACACCGCGTTCCGGGAACAGGCACTGCGCATGGCCGCGCAGCCCCTGCCGGTCCACGACGTCGGCTCGGCACGCACGCGGCTGGTGTGGGTGCTGGTCGGCGAAACCATCGAGCCGCGCCAGCTGCTGGCGCGCGACATCCTGATCGGCTCTCTGCTGCAGGAGCTGATGCTGGTGACGCTGGCGCTGGCCATCGTCTGGTTCGGCGTGCGGCGCGGGCTGCGGCCGCTGCACCGGCTCTCGGACGCGGTCGGACGCCGCGGCACCCAGCTCGATCCGATCGAGCAGAAGGACCTGCCTGCCGAGATGAAGCCGCTGGTGCAGGCGCTCAACCAGTACATGGCGCGGCTATACCGCATGGTGCAGGCGCGCAAGCGCTTCTTTGCCGATGCCGCGCACCAGCTCAAGACGCCGCTGGCGATCATCCAGGCGCAATCCGAACTGGCATTGCGCGAATGCGATGGCGAACGCGTGCGCGAGCATATGCGGCTGCTGCACGGCACCGTGCGGCATGCGTCCAAGGGCGTGCAGCAGCTGCTGTCGCTGTCGCGGCTGGAACCGGATGCAGGCTATGAACCCACGCTGCGGCCGCTGCGACTCGATACGCTGGCGCAGGGCGTGGCGCTGGAATGGGCACCGGTGGCGCGCGGCGGCGACGTCGACCTGGGCTTCGAGCAGAACGGACCGGTGCAGCTCGACGGACAGGCCGAGCTGCTGCAGGAGCTGACCGGCAACCTGATCGACAATGCGATCCGCTATGCCGGCCGTGGCGCGGTGGTCACCGTGCGCGTTGCACTGACGGCCGG
Source organism: Cupriavidus oxalaticus (assembly GCF_038900635.1). Classification (GTDB taxonomy): domain Bacteria; phylum Pseudomonadota; class Gammaproteobacteria; order Burkholderiales; family Burkholderiaceae; genus Cupriavidus; species Cupriavidus oxalaticus_B. The sequence goes on from NZ_JAYMRX010000001.1 coordinate 108,845, forward strand.
CGTGCCGGTGCTGCAGGTGGTGGATAACGGTCCAGGCATCGCGCCTGCCGAGCGGGATGCGGTGTTCCGCCGCTTCTATCGCGGCGAGAGCGGACAGTCCGCGGAAGGCACCGGACTGGGCCTGTCGATCGTGCGCGAGATCGCGCGGTTGCACGGCGCCAGCGTGGCGCTGTCAGAGACGCCTGGTGGCGGGCTGACCGCCTCGGTCCGCTTCGGCGTGGCGGATGCAGGAAACGAGGGCGAGAATGAGGGCGAGGACGAGGGCGAGGCCAGCCCGCTTACAGCTTCTCCGTCTCCCCGTTTCTGGGCTGCCACTTCATCAGCCGCTTCTCGCCGATGCCGACCATCCAGTCCAGCATCAGCGCAAACGCCGTCAGCACCACGATGCCGGCGAACACCGTGTTGATGTCGAAGGTGCCCTCGGCCTGCAGGATCAGATAGCCCACGCCCCGTGCCGAGCCCAGGTATTCGCCCACCACCGCACCGACAAAAGCCAGTCCCACCGAGGTGTGCAGCGACGAAAACACCCAGCTGGTTGCACTCGGGAGGTACACATGGCGCAGCAGCTGATGCTGGTTGGCGCCCAGCATGCGCGCGTTGGCGAGCACCACCGGGCTCACTTCCTTGACGCCCTGATAGACATTGAAGAAGACGATAAAGAACACCAGCGTCACCGCCAGCGCCACCTTCGACCAGATCCCCAGGCCGAACCACACCGCGAAGATCGGCGCCAGGATCACGCGCGGCATCGAGTTCATGGCCTTGACGTAGGGATCCAGGATCGCCGAGGTCATCGGGCTCAGCGCCAGCCACAGGCCCACGCCGAGGCCCGCCAGCGTGCCGATGCCGAAGGCCAGCACGGTCTCGAGCAGCGTCACGCCCAGGTGCAGGTAGATATCGCGCTCGATGAAGAACCAGTTCCAGATCCGCTGCGCGACCATCAGCGGTTCGCCGAAGAAGAAGGCGACCTGCTGCGAGCGCGTGGCGATGTGCCAGACACCCAGGATCACTACCAGCACCAGCAGCTGCCAGACGCGCAGCATGCCCTTGGAGTCGTTACGGAATGCCATCGGGATTCGGTTGTCGTTCGGTTGTCGTTGTAATGACGTTGCAATGGGCGGGCTCAGGCCACCTTGCGCTGCTGCGCATAGCCCTTGAGCACTTCCTCGCGCAGCACGTCCCAGATCGCGGCGTGCAGTTCGACAAAGCGCGGATGGTTGCGGATCTCGGCCACGTCGCGCGGGCGCGGCAGGTCGATGGCGAACTCGCCGATGGGATGCGTAGCCGGGCCTGCCGACAACACCACCACGCGGTCGCTCATGGCGATGGCCTCGTCGAGGTCGTGCGTGATGAACAGCACCGCCTTGCGTTTTGCGGCCCACAGGTCCAGCACCTCGTTCTCCATCAGCTGGCGCGTCTGGATATCGAGCGCGGAGAACGGTTCGTCCATCAGGATGATGTCCGGATCCAGCACCAGCGTCTGCGCCAGCGCCACGCGCTTGCGCATGCCGCCGGAAAGCTGATGCGGATAACGGTCGCCGAAGCCGCCCAGGCCCACGCGGCGCAGCCAGTCCTCGCCCTGCCGCACAGCCTCGGCGCGCGCCACGCCGCGGAACTCAAGCCCGGCGACGACGTTGTCGAGCGCGCTGCGCCACGGCATCAGCGCCTCGGTCTGGAACATGTAGCCGGCGCGCCGGTTGATGCCGCGCAGCGGTTCGCCGAACACGCATACTTCGCCGCTGGAGGGCTCCAGCAGGCCGGCGCCGACATTCAGCAGCGTCGACTTGCCGCAGCCGGTCGGGCCAACCACCGAGACGAACTCGCCCGGCTGGATCGACAGCGTGACGTCCTTGACCGCGGTATAGCGCTGGCTGCGGTCATCGCGCGAGACAAAGGTGCAGGTGACCTTGTCGAGGGAAAGTGCGGGAGTGCTCATGGTGGCCGTGTCGTTCGCCGTCCGTGCCGCCGGCGAGTGATGAGGAAATGTCTGCCGCTGCCGCAAAGCAAAGGCCCGCTGCGGGCAGCGGGCCGGTGTCGTCGGCGATGCGGTCTTACTTGTACCTGGCGTTCGCCTTCTGCACGAAGGCGTTGGTATAGGTCTCTTCCAGCTTGACCGGCTTGCCCTTGAGTTCGGCGTCGAACTGCTGCAGCGTGTTCAGCGCGGTGCGCGGACCATCGGCCGGCATGGTGCCGTCCGGCGAGATCGCTTCCTTGACCTTGTCCCACGCGGCCAGGTACAGCGCGCGATCGCCCAGCAGGTAGCTTTCCGGCACGGTCTTGACGATGTCCGACGGGCCCGCCTTCTGCAGCCACTTCAGCGCGCGCACCATGGCATTGGTCAGTGCCTGCGTGGTATTGGGGTTCTGCTGGATAAAGGCCTGCGACGCATACAGGCAGCCCGACGGCATGTTGCCGCCGAACACCGCCTGCGTGTCCTTGAGCGTGCGCGTGTCCGAGGCGACGCGCACCTCGTTCTTTTGCGTCAGCATCGAGATCACCGGGTCGAGGTTGGCCATCGCATCGATCTGGCCCGAACGCATCGCAGCCACGGCGCCGGCGCTGGCGCCCACGCCGATGAACGACACGTCCGACGGCTTCAGCCCATGCTTGGCCAGCACGAAGTTGGCCATCATGTTGGTCGACGACCCCGGCGCGGTCACGCCGATCTTCTTGCCCTTCAGGTCAGCGATCGACTTGAAGTTGGGCATGGTCTTGTTCGACACCACCAGCACGATCTGCGGCGCCCGGCCCTGCAGCACGAATTCCTGGTAGCGCTGGCCCTTGGCCTGCAGGTTGATGGTGTGCTCGTAGGCGCCCGAGACCACGTCGGCGCTGCCGCCCACCACGGCCTGCAGCGCCTTGGCGCCGCCGGCGAAGTCGACGATCTCGACGTCCAGGCCTTCGTCCTTGAAGTAGCCCTGGCGCTCGGCGATGGTCAGCGGCAGGTAGTAAAACAGGTTCTTGCCGCCGACCGCGATGGTGACCTTGGTTTTCTCTGGCTTGCCCTGCGCCTGCGCATGGCCGAAGGTAAACCAGCCGGCCAGGAACAACGCCAGCGCGATCAGGAACTGCTTCCAGAATTTCTTCTTATACATGCTTGTCTCCTACCCGTTTCCTGTCCGTTTCCTTTCCGTTTGGATCCGGACGGCGATGCGCGAAAACACGGCGTGCCGCCGTGCGGCAAGTTGCGATGCTACCGGGTGGATGGCGGGTCCGCATCGGTATCTCTACCTATCCGCCCGTTGCCCCACGGCAAGCAGGCCGCGCGTCGCGCGGCCTGCTTGCCGTACTGCCCTGCTCCTTATTCGGCGTGAATGTCCGCGGACTTGATCACCTTGCCCCAGCGCGCCAGTTCCGCCTTCTGGTACTGCGCCAGCTGCTGCGGGTTCATGTACTTCGCCTCGGCGCCCAGTTCCTCGGCCTTCTTGCGAAAGGCTTCGGTACGCATGATCTTCTCGATCTCGCCGGTGAGCTTGTCGATCACGGCCTTGGGCGTGCCGGCCGGCGCATACATCGCGAACCATGACGACACGTCGAGGTCGGGGTAGCCAGCCTCGGGCGCCGACGGCACGTCCTTCAGGCTCGGCAGGCGCGTCTTGCTGGTCACCACCAGCGGCCGCAGCTTGCCCGCGGCGATATGGCCCATCAGCGGCGGCGGCGTGGTCATGGTCAGGTCGACCGTGCCGCCCAGCAGGTCGGTGATGGCCGGGCCGGTGCCCTTGTACGGAACGTGCGCGATCTTTGTACCGGCCATCTGGTTCAGCAGCTCGGTCGAGACGTGCTGCAGCGAACCGTTGCCCGAGGACGCGTAGTTGAGCTTGTCCGGGTTGGCCTTGGCATACGCGACCAGCTCCTTCAGCGACTTGACCGGCAGGTTCTGGCGCACCACCAGCACCTGCGGCGCCGAGAGGATATTGGCCACCGGCGCGAAGTCCTTGACCGGATCCCACGACAGGTTCTTCATCAGCAGCGGCGTGATCACGTGGAAGCCCGAGTACTGCAGCATCAGCGTGTAGCCGTCCGGCTTGGCGCGCGCCACCAGTTGCGCGGCGATGCCGCCATTGCCGCCGGGCTTGTTGTCGACCACGACCGGCTGGCCGAGCGCCTTGGACAGCGGCTCCGAAATCATCCGCGCCGCGATGTCGGTGGTGCCGCCAGCCGCGGCGGATACCACCAGCGTGATCGGGCGGCTGGGATAGGCGTCCTGCGCCAGCGCGGAAGGCGCCAGCCACGCGGCACCGAGCGCCGCCAGCGTGGCGGCGGCGGCCTTGCGCCGGACAGCAAAAGTGGTGGTGGCGGGCTTGGCAGCGATGCGTTGAAGGGCTTGCTTCATGAGGGTCTCCATTTGTATTGCCAATGTCTTGTTGTTGTCCGGGTGCGGCGGCACTAGCCTTGTGCCGCGAAATGCTCCGCCATCCATGCCGGTGGCTGGTGCGTGCGCAGGCGCGGGCCGGCGCTGAGCAACTGGCTGTGGATGTCGCGGCCGACCAGCGCGGGCAGGCCGGCCACCGCGTCGAGCAGCGCACCGAGGCTGACCCCGGTCTGCACGCCCATGCAGTCGAACATGTGGACCAGGTCCTCGGTGCTGACGTTGCCGCTGGCACCGGGCGCGTACGGGCAACCGCCCAGGCCGCCGGCGGCCGCGTCGAAGCGGGTCACGCCTGTCTCCCAGGCCGCCAGCGCATTGGCCAGGCCCATGCCGCGCGTGTTGTGCAGGTGGATGGTCAGGCCGGTGCCGGGCAGCGACGCCTGGAAGCGCTCGCACAGCGCGGCCACTTGCGTGGGATAGGCCATGCCGGTGGTGTCGCACAGCGTGATGCCCGCCGCGCCGGCTTCGGCGAAGCGCGTGGCCAGCGCCATCACCGCGTCGGCCTCGACCTCGCCCTCGAATGGGCAGCCGAATACCGTGGACAGCGAGACATTGACCGGCACGCCAGCGGCGCTGGCGGCTTCGATCATCGCCAGCAATTGCGCCTGCGATTGCTCGCGCGTCATGCGCAGGTTGGCGCGGTTGTGCGTCTCGCTGGCCGACATCACCAGGTTGACCTCGTCCGGCCGGCACGACAGCGCGCGTTCCAGGCCACGCAGGTTGGGCACCAGCACGGTGTAGCGCACGCCGGGGAAGCGCTGGATCTGGTGCATCACTGCTTCGGCATCTGCCAGCGCGGGGATGGCGCGTGCCGACGTGAACGAGGTGGCTTCGATACGGGCGAAGCCGCTCGCCGACAGCGCGTCGACGAAGGCAACCTTGCCGTCGGTACGCACCACCACCGGCTCGATCTGCAGGCCGTCGCGCGGCGCGACTTCATTGATTTCGACGCGGGCCGGGCCGCGCAACTGGGCGGCGGCGCTCATGCGATCACCTTGCGCGCGCGCAGGTCGGCGATGGCGGCATCATCGAAGCCCGCCTGCTTCAGCACCGCATCGGTATGCTCGCCCAGCGTGGGCGCGCGGTCATGGATGCCGCCCGGACTGGCCGACAGCCTGGGCACCACGCCCGGCACTTCCACGGTCAGGCCGCCGGCCGAGGTCACCGACTCGATCACGCCGCGGGCGCGGTAATGCGGGTCTTCGGCAATGTCCTTGACGGTATAGATGCGGCCCGACGGCACCTGCGCCTCGCGCAGCACGGCAAGCACCGATTCCACCGTCTGCGTGCGGGTCCAGTCGGCAATGGCGGCATCGATCTCGTCGACGCGTTTGACGCGGCCGTCGTTCTGGGCCAGCGCCGGGTCATCGGCCAGGTCGGGCCGGCCGATTGCCAGCATCATGCGCTTGAAAATGGCATCGCCGTTGGCCGCCACCAGCACGTATTCGCCACTGCTGCAGGGATAGGCGTTGGACGGGGCGATGCCGGGCAGCGCGCCGCCGGCGGGCTGGCGCACCGCGCCGAAGGCGGAGTATTCAGGCAGCAGGCTTTCGCTCAGGTTGAACAGCGATTCGTACAGCGCCACGTCGATCACCTGCCCTTCGCCGCCGCGCGCATCGCGCTGGTACAGCGCCAGCAGCACGCCCATGGCGCCGTGCAGCCCGGCGATGGTATCGCCCAGCGACAACCCGGCGCGCACCGGCGCGCGGCCCGGCTCGCCGGTCAGGTGACGCAGTCCCGCCATGGCCTCGGCCACCGCGGCAAAGCCCGGCTCGTCCTTCTTCGGGCCGGTCTGGCCGTAGCCCGACACGCGCAGCATGATCAGGCGCGGGTTGTCGGCATGCAGCACGTCCCAGCCCAGGCCCCACTTTTCCATGGTGCCGGGGCGGAAGTTCTCGATCAGCACATCGGCCTCGGCGGCCAGCTTGCGCACCAGCGCCTGCCCTTCCGGCTGGCGCAGGTCGATGCAGATCGACTCCTTGTTGCGCGACTGTGCCTCCCACCACACCGACGTGCCCTCATGCAGCATGCGCCATTTGCGCAGCGGATCGCCCTGCCCGGGCGGCTCTACCTTGATGATGTGGGCGCCGAAATCGGCCAGGGTCTTCGCGGCAAAAGGGCCGGCGATAAGTTGTCCGAGTTCGAGGACGCGGATGCCCTCGAGGATCTGTTGCGCCATGGCGTGTCTCCGTGCAATGCGGGGGATTTGTTGCGCTGCGAAAATTCGATCCGTGGGACCGATACCGCCGCGTCTGTCATTGGCACGGAGTGTGCCCCAGCCAGGGGCAAGCCAGGAATCGGCAATCGGAGAAGCGGGTTTTCTCGGAACGCGAAAGGCCCCGGGGGCCTGGCGCCCAGGGCGTCAGAACGGCGCCCTGTCCCCGCACAGATGGGTGATCAGCAGCCGCGCCGACACCGTCAGGCCCGCCGGGTCACGCAGGCCGATCAGCAGCGAGCGGCGCGCCCAGGCATCCTGCAGCGACACCAGCGACAAACCCATCGACTTGACGTGCGGCTCGGCGGCGATGCGCGGCAGCACGCCCACGCCGAGTCCGGCCATCACCATGCGGCACATGGCGTCGAAACTGCGCACCTGGATGCGCAGCCGGAACGGCCGGTCGAGCCGGCTGCTTTCTTCCAGCAGACGCGCCGCCAGCGAGGTTTCCTGCGGCAGGCTGACGAAGTCGAATTCGAGCGTATCGGCGTAGCGCACCGGGCCGCGCGCAGCCAGCGGGTGGTTGGGCGGCGTGATGATGACCAGCTCGTCCTGGCGGTACTCGACCGTCATCAGCCCCGCCGCCGGCGTGCGGTCGGCAAAGATGCCGACGTCGGCGCGGTTCTCCACCAGCGCGGCGACGATGTCGCGGCTGTTCTGCTCCTCCAGCTCGATGCGGATGGTGGGATGGCGCTGCATGAACGACGCCAGGTCGTCCGGCAGGAACTGCGTGATCGCCGAGGTGTTGGCACAGACGCGCACCTGCCCACGCACGCCGGACGCATAGTCGGACATCACGCCGGCCATGCGCTCCACATCCTGCAGGATGGTCAGCGCATGGTGGAAGCAGGCCTGCCCGGCTTCGGTCAGCTGCACGCCGGCGGCATGGCGGAAAAACAGCGGCGCGCCGACCGCGGTCTCAAGGTCCGAAATGCGCTTGCTGGCCGCGGCCACGGCGAGGTGCGACTGGCGCGCGCCGGCGGAGATGCTGCCCTGCCGTGCCACGGCGACGAACAAGCCAAGCGTGACGAGATCGAAGCGGGCCAGGTTCATGGGGCAGGCAGGGACGCGGAAGGATCCGGGACGCGGGGCGCGGGCATGCCGCCCCGCTCGGCCGGGATCAGAGGTTGCGGCGGTCCATCACCGCACGCGCGATGGTGCCGGCGTCGACGTATTCGAGCTCGCCGCCGACCGGCACGCCGCGCGCGAGGCGCGACACCTTGAGGCCGCGCGCCTTCAGCATTTCGCCGATGTAGTGGGCGGTGGCCTCGCCTTCGCTGGTGAAGTTGGTGGCGACGATGACCTCGCCGACCGGGCCGCCCAGATCCGGCTCGGTGGCGCGCGCCAGCAGCCGGTCCAGGTGGATTTCGCGCGGGCCGATACCGTCCAGCGGCGACAGCCGGCCCATCAGCACGAAGTACTTGCCGCGGTAAGTCAGCGTCTGCTCGATCATGACCTGGTCGGCCGGCGTTTCCACCACGCACAGCAGCGCGGCGTCGCGGCGGTCATCCAGGCAGGTCTCGCAGATCTCCTGCTCGGTGAAGGTGTTGCAGCGCTGGCAGTGGCGGATATGGTCCGCCGCGCCGCGCAGCGCGTCGCCCAGCTTGCGCGCGCCCTCGCGGTCATGCTGCAGCAGGTGGTACGCCATGCGCTGGGCCGACTTGGGCCCGACGCCGGGCAGCACCCGCAGCGCCTCGACCAGTGCCTGCAGCGATGTCGGCGCGGAACCCTTCACACCCGCTTTCACGCTTGCCTTCAGAACGGCAGCTTGAAGCCCGGGGGCAGCGGCAGGCCCGAGGTCATCGAGCCCATTTTTTCCTGCGTGGTGGCCTCGGCCTTGCGCACGGCGTCATTGAAGGCGGCGGCGACCAGGTCTTCCAGCAGGTCCTTGTCCTCGCCCTCGGCCAGCAGGCTGGGGTCGATGGTGACGCGCTTGACGTCGTTCTTGCAGGTCATGACCACCTTGACGAGACCGGCGCCGGACTGGCCCTCGACCTCGATCAGGGCCAGCTGCTCCTGCATCTTCTTCATGTTTTCCTGCATCTGCTGGGCTTGCTTCATCAGCCCGGCGAGTTGACCTTTCATCATGATGGAACGCTCCTGGATTCGGTAAGAAATTCGGTGGTGGAAATTCGTGGCTGGCCGTTGCCGTCAGGCCGCGCGCGGCTGGATCGAGCCCGGCACGATCTGGCCGCCAAAGTCGCGCAGCAGCCCTTGCACAAAGGGGTCGGCCTCGATCGCGGCCTCGGCTTCGCGCTGGCGCTCGGCACGTGCCTGGGCGTCGGCCGCCGCGGCGGTGACCGCGACCGCGCCGACTTCGCACAGCACGCGCACGGGCTGGCCGAAGTGGTCGCACAGCACTTGCTGCAGGCGTTCGGCGACGCCGTTCTCGCCGAGGGCGGCCACCGGGATGCGCAGGTTGAAGGTCTTGCCGACCACCTGCGTCAGTTCGCTCTGGTAGGCCAGCTGTTGCGCCAGGCCCTTTAGCGGCAGGCCGGCAGCCAGTGCCGGCCAGTCGCCGGTGAAGACCGGCGGCGAGCCGTCTTCACCCGCTGCGGGAGGACGCGGGGCGACGTACCTCGCGCCCTCGGGCGGCGCAGCCGGCGCGGCGGCCTCGCGCGCGGGCTCCGCTTCGCGCACCGGCGCGCTGGCTGGCCTGGGCGCAGCGTTGCGCGTGCCGTTGCTTGCGCGGTTGCCGGAATTGGCACGCGGCGGCTCGCCGAAACCGTTGTCGCTGAAGCCGTTGTCACGCTCGTCCGCACCGAAACCCGGGTCGCTGTCATAGGGGCCGATGACCGGCAAGTCCGGCGGCAGGTCTTCCCATGGCGGCACATCGCTGCCGCCGGAGATCTCCCATGGCGGCACCGATTCCGGTTCAGGCTGGCGCGCGGCCGGGGCCGGCCTGGCGGACGCTGCCTGGGGCTGCGGCACAGCGCGCTGCGCCGGTGCCTGGGCTTGCGCGGGCGGCTGCGGGACCGGCCGGGCCGGCGCCGCGGCGGGACGGCTAGCGGCAGCCGCAGCGGGCGCGCGCAATGGCTGTGCCGGCGGGCGCTGCGCGGGAGCCGCGGCAGCGGCGGGCGCTGCAGGCGGCGGAGCATTGCGCGCGCCGCCGCGCGCGGAGGCGGCACGTGCGGCCGCCAGCGCGGCACGCGCCGGCGACATGGCAGCATCCGGCGCCGGCCGCGCGGGGGCGGCGGCCGCCGGCGCTGTCGGCGCAGCAGGCTCGGCCACGGATTCGGATACGGATACGGGTGCCGCCGCCGGCATCGGCGCCGCGACGGTGGCGGGTGCAGCCGGTGCTGCCGCCGGCGCGGGCACAGTCGCCACGGCGGCATGCCGGGGCGTGGCCGGATCGGCCGCCAGCGCCGCACTGCGCGGCCGCGATGGCGCGACGCCGCCGCCCTGCCCTTGCGCCACGGTCGGGGGCGCGGGCTCCGGCGACGCCGACGGGCGGAACGCCAGCATGCGCAGCAGCGTCATGGTGAAGCCGGCGTACTCGTCCGGCGCCAGCGCCAGCTCATTGCGGCCGAGATTGGCGATCTGGTAGAACAGCTGCACTTCCTGCGCGTCGAACACGCCGGCGAGACGGCGCACATCGTCCGCCTCCGGCCATTCGTCCTGCACCGCAGCCGGCACGGCCTGCGCCAGCGCCACCTTGTGCAGCAGCGAAGCCAGGTCCTGCAGCGCGCCGGCAAACGACAGGCTGCGGTCGGCCATGGCATCGGCGATGCCCAGCATGGCGGCGCCATCCTCGGCGGCGAGCGCATCGAGCAGCTGCACCAGGTAACCCTGGTCGATCGCGCCCAGCATGCCGCGCACCGCTTCCTCGGAGACCTGCCCCGCGCTGTAGGCGATAGCCTGGTCGGTCAGCGACAGCGCGTCGCGCATCGAGCCGTGCGCGGCCTGCGCCAGCAGCCGCAGCGCGTTGCCGTCGTGGGCAATGCCTTCCTGCGCCAGGATATGGTCCAGGTGCGAGACGATATGCCCCGGCGGCATCTGCTTGAGGTTGAACTGCAGGCAGCGTGACAGCACCGTGACCGGGATCTTCTGCGGATCGGTGGTGGCGAGGATGAACTTGACGTGCCCGGGCGGCTCTTCCAGCGTCTTCAGCATGGCGTTGAAGGCGTGGTTGGTGAGCATGTGCACTTCGTCGATCATGTAGACCTTGAAGCGCCCGGTGCCCGGCGCGTAGACCGCCTTGTCGAGCAGCTGCGCCATCTCGTCGACGCCGCGGTTGGAGGCGGCGTCCATCTCGATGTAGTCGACGAAGCGGCCGCTGTCGATCTCGGTGCAGGCCTTGCACACCCCGCATGGCTGGGCGGTGATGCCGCCGTTGCCGTCAGCACCGGTGCAGTTCAGGGCCTTGGCCAGGATCCGCGACAGCGTGGTCTTGCCGACCCCGCGCGTGCCGGTGAACAGGTAGGCGTGGTGCAGCCGCTGCTGTTCCAGCGCGTGCGTGAGCGCGCGGACCACGTGCTCCTGGCCGACCAGCGTGGTGAAATCCCTGGGGCGCCATTTGCGCGCTAGAACTTGATAACTCATGGCGGCGATTGTAGCAAATGGCGACCGCCCGCAACCCGCGGCGGGGCCGGAGTTTGCGGCCTGGAGCGCCGGCCTGCCAGCGGCGCCGCGCCGCTGGCGGGTTTCAGGCGCGGGACGGCTTCAGCCGCATTCGCCCACGTAGCCGCAATTGGCGCATTTCGCACAGCCATCGACCTTGTGCAGGGCGTGCGCGCCACACTCCGGGCAAGGCTTGCCGGTGCCCACGCCGGGGGTTGCCACGCCAGCTCCGGCCTGGACGGCGGACCCGGCATCCGCGGCCATCGCGGCCCCGCCGCTTTCGCGCTGAGCCAGCCGGGCCGCCAGCGCCGCCACCGGCACCTGTCCGCCTTCCGCATCGAGGAACCCGCGCTTGATCAGTATGCGCTGCAGCGCGTAGCCAAGCGCCGCGACCTCCGAGTCATGGAAACGCGGCACCTCGGTGCCATCCTGCCGCACCAGCGAGCCATAGCGCACGGTGCCCTTGTCCCACACCACGTTACGCATGTCGGCCAGCGCCTTGGCGACCGAACCACCCGAGCGCGCCACCATCGACAGCAGCCGCATGGTGGAGGTGATCCACTGCTGGCCCTCGCTGCGCTGCCCCGCCGGCATGAAGAACTCCACCGGCCGCTCGATCGCCACAGGCTTGCCGTCGGCGACGCCTGCCACGCGCATGAAGTTGACGGTCAGGTAGACCGTCTTGTGACCTTCGTAGGTCAGGTATTCGACCTTGGAAGTGACGCCCTCCAGGTCGCCGACCGGCCGGCTGTTGAACGGGCGCGCCAGCGGGTTGTCGTCGGCCACCGCCGCGGGCGCTGCCGCCGGGGCATCGACCGACAGCACCGCGCCAAGCACCGAATTGGGACGATAGGTCGCCAGGCCCTTCAGCCCCGCCTGCCAGGCCTCCAGGTACAGGTGGCGGAAGGCCTCGTACGGATAGTCCTCCGGCACGTTGACGGTCTTGCTGATGCTGGTGTCTATGTACGGCTGCACCGCTTCCAGCATGCGCATATGGTCCAGCGCCGACATCTGCAGCGCCGTGACAAAGCTGTCCGGCAGCTGTGTCATGTCGGCACCCATGTGACGGTAGAGGCGCCAAGCGTGGTCCGCCACCTCGAACGAGCGGTAGCTGTTGTCCGGCATCCGCTTGCGGCGGTTGTAGGTCCAGGAGAAGGCCGGCTCGATGCCGTTGGAGGCATTGTCGGAAAAGGCCAGCGTGATCGTGCCGGTCGGCGCGATCGACAGCAGGTGCGAATTGCGCAGGCCATTGCGCGCAATGGCATCGCGCACCACCTGCGGCAACCGGCTGGCAAAGCCGCTCCGCAGGTAGGCGTCGACATCCAGCAGCGGAAAGGCACCCTTCTGCGCCGCCAGTTCGGTCGAGGCCAGGTAGGCCTCGTCGCGCATGCGTTCGGCAATTCGCGCCGCCAGTTGCCGCGCCGGCTCGGTGTCGTAGCGCAGGCCCAGCATCACCAGCGCGCTGCCCAGTCCCAGGAAACCCAGGCCGACGCGGCGCTTGGCGTGGGCCTCGGCCTGCTGCTCGGGCAACGGCCAGAAAGTCACGTCGAGCACGTTGTCGAGCATGCGCGTGGCCACGCGCACCACTTCGGCAAAGGCATCGAAGTCGAACTCAGCCTGCGGCGAGAACGGCTGGCGCACGAAGCGCGTCAGGTTGATCGAACCCAGGCAGCAGCAGCCATACGGCGGCAGAGGCTGTTCGGCACAGGGATTGGTGGCCTCGATGCGCTCGCAGTAATAGAGATTGTTGTCGGCGTTGATGCGCGACAGGAACAGGATGCCGGGCTCGGCGTGGTCGTAGGTGGCCTGCATGACCTGGTCCCACAGCTGCCGCGCCGGCAGGCGGCGATACACCCATTGGTCGTCGTCGCGGCGGTAGGCGCCGGCGGCGATCATGTCGGCGCCGGGCTCGGCCTCATGGATCAGCTCGACCTCGCCATCGGCCTGCACCGCCCGCATGAATTCGTCGGTGACGCCGATCGAGATATTGAAGTTGGTGAGGTCGCCCTTGTCCTTGGCGTGGATAAAGCTTTCGATGTCCGGATGGTCGCAGCGCAACACGCCCATCTGCGCACCGCGGCGCGCGCCCGCAGATTCAACCGTCGCGCACGAGGCATCGAACACCTTCATGAAGGACACCGGCCCCGACGCGCGCGAATGCGTCGCGCGCACCAGCGCGCCCGCCGGCCGGATCGCCGAGAAGTCATAGCCGACGCCGCCGCCACGGCGCATGGTCTCGGCCGCCTGCGCCACCGCGGTATAGATGCTGGGCCGCTCGTCGCGCGCTTCCGACACCGAGTCGCCCACCGGCTGCACGAAGCAGTTGATCAGCGTGGCCTGGATACCGGTGCCGGCGGCGGAATTGATGCGCCCGGCCGGCACGAAGCCGTTTTCCTGCGCCCACAGGAAGCGCGCGCTCCAGGCTTCGCGCTCGTGCTCCGGCTCGGCCTGCGCCAGCGCCAGCGCCACGCGCTGCCTGACGTCGGCAATGCTGCCTTCTTCGCCCTTGGCGTATTTTTCGATCAGGACTTCGGTGGAGATTTCCTGCGGCGCCATGGCGCCGTGAATGATCTGGTCGTTTGCGTTCATGTCTGGGCTCACCACGCTCCGTGTTGGGTGAATCGGTGGATCCGGGACGCGCATCGCCGGCGCGCCGCGCCGCTGGTAGTGCGGCGGCCTGTCATGGTCGGGCCGGCGCGGCCCACACTGCCTGCGCCAGATCAAGCCGGCGCTTTGCCGCATGCAATGACCCGTGTCCGGCAAGGCAATTCGACGCGATGCCCCGGACTGGGTTACAATGCCGCTCGGACGGGCCTCCTCGCATGGTGGCGCGGTCAACCTGGTCAGGTCGGGAACGAAGCAGCCACAGCCGTTTTCCACCAGTGCCGAGGGTCAGGCTCGTCCACCTCTACGCCCGCTTTACCTACGTCCCGCCTTACCGCTCCCTTCTCCCTCCTGCTTCACCGTTCCACCGCTTCGCCCCACGCTCCCGCGATCAGCATCCGCATCGGCATGCGCGCGCCGCTTGCAGCGCCGTACCTGCCACTTTAGGCCACTTTAGTACAGCGGGTCGACTGGCGTGCGCCGGACACGGCGCACGCACGGACCATTCTGCGCCGATTTGCCGAAGCTGTCCGGCGCGCTCGCCACTCAGAACAGCGAACCCTGCTGCGTCAGCATCGGCGGCGCCAGCCGCTCGGCGGGAATCCACTCGCCGTCCGCGGTGGCCACGCCGGCCTCGATGCGCTTGCCCGGGAACAGCGGCGCAACCGCCGCCACATAGCGCCCCAGCTGCGCGCGATAGGCCGCGTGCTCCTGCGGCAGCAACCGCAGCTTGTAGTCGACGATGACGATGCGGTCGTCGAATTCCACCAGCCGGTCGATGCGCAGCAGCCGGCCGCGCGCGTCATACAGCTCGACTTCGTTGCGCGCGCTGCCGGCCTCGTTTGGCGACAGCAGCTGCGCCAGCGCCGGCGCAGCCAGCATCGCGCGCACCGCCGCAAGCGCTTCATCGACCTGGTCTCGCCAGGCTTGCCGCGCCTCGGGCGTATGCGCGCCGGTGAGCGGGAACCAGCGCAGCACCGTGTCGATGTCCGGAATGCCGGCGAAGGCTTCCGGATAGCGCGTCAGCCGCTCCAGCAGGGCGTGCACCAGTTCGCCGTGGCGGGCCGCCGCGGCGTTGAAGACGATGCCGTCGTCTTCCGACGCATCCTCGCCGGCCTGCGCGTCGTCCTCGAACGATGGCAGCGCCCCGGCGTCGCGGTAGCGCAGGCGGAAGTCGGTGAAGCGCACCGGCTCGCTCAGGCGCGCCAGCATGGGCGCATCGCTGTCGCCCGCCTGCGCCGGTTGCGCGGGGTACGCGGGCAGCATCTCGCCCACGCCTGCGCCCTGCAGCCGCACGTACCAGCTGCCGGCGATCTCCGCGTTGTTCTCGCCGGCGCCGGCGCGGCTGGTGCGGCCCTTCACGCCGCTGACCAGCAGGCCTTGCTGCGCCCGCGTCATGGCGACGTACAGCAGGTTCCAGTTCTCCCGCTCGCCCAGTGCCGACTCGGCCTCGAACATCGGCGCGCGCGCCAGGCCGCGCTCGCAGCGCTTGCCATACGCCGAGAAATGCCGCGGCACCGGCGACGACGGCGGCCAGTCGACCAGGATCCCGCCCTTGTCCGCGGCGGGATCGCTGTGGTTGGCATCGAGCAACACCACGAACGGTGCCTCCAGGCCCTTGGCTGCATGCACGGTCAGGATGTGAACCGCGTCGAGGCCGGCAAAGGCGGCATCGTCCTCGGCCGGCTCCGTGTCTTCAGCGTTGTCGCCCATGCCACCTTCGTCGGGGCTCTCGCCCTCGTCGCCCCGGCGGATTTCCTGCAGCTCGTCGATAAACTTGGGCAGGCTTGGGTAACGCCCGCCGTCCAGATCCAGCGACAGCTTCAGGAAGGCATCGAGGTTGGCCAGCACCTGCTCGCGGATATCCGGCGGCGCGGCTTCGGCATAACGGCGCCGGACTTCGCCGCCGTGGAAGATCTGGTCGATCAGGTCGTGCACCGGCTGGTGCGGCGCGACGCGCAGCCACTGGCGCAGCCGCGGCACGCCTTCGCGCAATGCGTCCGAGACGTGCCCGGGCAGGCCGTTGGCTTCGATGCGCGCCCACCAGCCGCCCTCGCCTTCCAGCTGCGCCAGCGCCAGCAGGTCATCGTCGGTCGCGCCGACCAGCGGACTCTTGAGCACATGGGCGAGATCGAGATCGGACTCCGGTGTCATCAGGAAGGCCAGCAAGGCCGACAGGTCCAGCGCTTCCAGCGTGGCCAGGAGGCCGCCGCGGCGCGGGCTCAGGCACGGGATGCCCGCCTCGCGCAGCGCGCGCTCGTAGTCCGCGAGATGGGTCTTGCGGCGCACCAGCAGGTGCATGTCGCTCCAGCGCGCGGGGCGCGTGCCGCCGTTCTCGTGGACCGGCACGGTGTCGCGCACATGGCGAAGCCACGCGGCCACGCGCCGGCCTTCCTCCAGGCGTAGCGAATCGCCAGCGTGCCGGCGCGGCTGCAGCAGCGTGTCGCGGTGCGTGGCGTCGTCGCCGGCCTGCGCTTGCGGCTCGCTCGCTTCGCTGTCGCCTGTCTTGTCATCGGCCTCGTCCTTGGCCTTGTCCTCGGCCTCTACCAGCGGCAGCAGCCACACCGGACCGCCGCCTTCGGCCAGCGCCGAGGTCTGCGTCTCGTACAGCGGGTAGCGCCCTTCGGCGCGCGCCGCGTCGAACACGGCATTGACCCAGTCCAGCACCTCGGCGCGATTGCGCCGCGTGCGATTGGTGCGCAGCACCGTTGCCCCGAACGCATCGCGCAGCATCTCGCCGGCAGCGCCGAACAGCCGCGCGTCGGCGCGGCGGAAGCGGTAGATCGACTGCTTGGGGTCGCCCACCAGGAACACGGTCGGGCGCTCGCCCAGGCCCGCGTAACCAGCCAGCCAGCCCTGCAGGATGCGCCACTGCAGCGGGTTGGTATCCTGAAACTCATCGAGCAGCAGGTGGCGGTAGCGCGCGTCCAGGCGCACCTGAAGGTAGGTCGCGGTCTCTTCGTCGGACATCAGCTGCGCGGCCTGCCACTCCAGGTCGGCGAAGTCCATCGCGCGCTGTTCCTGCTTGTGCTGCTGGTAGCGCGTCAGCAAGGCGTCGCCGATGCAGAACAGCGCCTGGTTGATGGCGAGCACCGCGGCCTCGCAGCAGCGGGCGCTGATTTCGTCGAGCATCGCGCAGATGGACGCATGCTGGTCGAGCAGCGTATCGACCATGCCCTCGCCTCCCGCGGCCTTGACGAGGGCGTTGGTCCGGCGCAGCGAGCGCGGCTCGCCCGTGGTGGTGAAGAACGCCGCGCGCAGTTGCGCGAACACGCGTTCGGCGGCCTTGCCCGGCGCCGCGCCGGCTTCGCGCCAGGCGGTGATGGCCATCAGCGCGTCGGTGATGCGCGTGGCATGGGTCTGTTCGGTCTTGCCGCCGGCGCCCAGGCGCAGCGCCAGCGTCTCGCAGGCATCGCGCCAGCCTTCGTCGGCCAGCGCCTGCAGCAGGACATCGCCCTGGGCGTCTTCGCCAAGGCAGTCGCACAATGCCTGCCGCGGGTCGCCGCCTTCCTGCATTGCCCACCATTCGCTGCGGGCATGGAACATGGCGTCGAGCAGCGCGCGCGCCTGGAAGTCGCCCATGGTATCGACCAGCGTTTCCCATGCGGCGCGCAGGTCTTCGTACTGCGGCGTGGCCAGCGCGCGCCAGACCGGCGCCCAAGCTTCACGCTTCATGCGCAAGGCATCTTCGCGCAGCGACGCGCCGGGCACGATGCCCGACGCCAGCGGCGCGCCGCGCAGCAGCGTGCCGAACCAGCCGTGGAAGGTGTCGATGGCCATGCGCCCGGGCGCGGCCAGCACCTGCGCATGCAGGCGCCGCGCGCGCGGCAGCGCGTCACGGGCGGCCTCCGTGCTCAGGCCGCGTTGCATCAGCGCGGCGATGACGTCGTCGTCGGGATCGCGCGACAGTTGTGCCAGCACTTCCAGCAGGCGATCGCGCATTTCTTCGGCGGCCTTGCGCGTGAACGTGATCGCGAGGATCTCGTGCGGCGCGGCGCCGGCCAGCAGCAGGCGCACCAGGCGCGCCACCAGCAGCCAGGTCTTGCCGCTGCCGGCGCAGGCCTCGACCACGACCGAGCGCGCGGGATCGCAGGCCGCGCGGGTGAACTCGGCCTCCGACACGGGCTGGCCATCGCGCTGGTAGGGCTGGCCCTGGGTATCCTGGGGATTGAGCAGATCGTGGACCATCATGTTTTCAGCACCGGCACGGCGGTGGATTCCCAGAAGCCCTTGCGGCACAGGCCGCGGGCGGTGCAATACATGCAGGCCGAGGCATCGCCGAACGCGGGCAGCCGCGCGCCCTGGCGCAGCCGCATTACGTCATGGCGCATCTGCCGTTCGAGCCAGGTGACCGCGGCCTGGAAGTCGGGCAGGCCGATCTCGCGTTGCGCCGACGGCGAGTTGTCGCGCGCGCTCTCCTTCGCGCCTTCGAGCGACACCCAGCTGCCGTCTACCGCATCGGCCCGCAACAGCCCGTAGAACGGCAGCTGGCAATCTTCCTCGACCTCGGCCAGCTTGCGCTTGAGCCGTGTGGCACTCTGCGTCTTGTAGTCGAGCACCGCATGCGCGCCGTGCGGCCCCTGGTCGAGCCGGTCGATGCGTCCGGTCAGCCGCAGCGGCTGGCCGTCGGGCATGGGCAGGTCGATGCCGGCATCGAGCTCGCCGCCACGCCAGAACCAGCCCTCCGCCTCCCGACCCGACTGCCACGCGACATACGAGGGCAGCACCTCGCGCCAGCGCCGGTAATAGGCGATGGCGTTGCCGTCCTCGGCCATCAGAGCGCCGAACACATCGTCCGAGATCTCGCGCAGCCGCGCCAGGCGCTGGTCTTGCGACAGCGTTTCGCCGCGCTCGCGGCGCGCGTGCAGGTCCTTGTGGTAGCGCAGCAGCACGCGATGCAGGTGCTCGCCGATCTCGCGCTTTTCCAGTTCGTCGCTGACGGTCTCAAGCCCGGCCAGGCCGAGCATGCGGCCGGCGAAGAACTGGTACGGGCAGCGGCGCAGCATGTTGTACGCCTGCGCGCTCCAGCGCTGCGGCACCAGCTCCGGCAACGCGGACGGCGCGGGCATGCCTTGCGGTTCGGCGAAGGTCTCGAAGGCCTGCGGCATGGCGTTGCCATCGATGATGACGCCGCTGCGCGCACAGCATGCCGCCAGCCGCTCGATCCAGCCCGATACATGATGCGGCTCGCCGCGGCCACCGAAGCGCTGCCAGGTCATCACCACGTCGGCGTTGTTCAGCAGCACCTCCGCCAGGTCACGCGCCTGCTGGGCGAAGCGCGCCTCGCGGTCTTCGAGGTCCAGCTCGCGGCGCATCTGGTTGGAGAAGAACATCAGCTCGGCCGCGCTCGAAGGCAATTGCGCATCGTCGCAACCCACGATCACCACGCCCTCGAATCGGCGCATGCGCGCGCCGTTCAGCGGCAGGATGGTAATGCGCGCCGGGCCGCTGGCGGATGGCTCCTTGTAGGCCACGGATTCGAGCAGCGCCGACAGCATGGCGCGGAACTCGCCCTGCGACAGCGTGGCGTGGCCGCCGGTCTCGTCCTGCGGCAGCTCATGCAGCCGCGCCAGCGCGTCGAGCAACTGGCTGCCGGCCTCGTCGGCTGCAAGCGCAGCGCGCATTCCAAAGCCGTCAAGCATGCCCTCGAGCCGCTCCAGCCACGTTGCCAGCGGATGCTGCGCAAGGCCGCGCGGCCAGCGTGCCGCTTCGTCGGCCAGCACGGCAATCAGCGCCCGCGCGGCGCGGCGTGGCGCTTCGGTGGCCTCGTCCTCGTCGCTGCCAGGCTCGGGCGCGCTTGTCGGGGCGCTGCCGAACAACTGCCGCAGGCGCGGCCAGCCGCCGGTAATGCCCTCGCGCCGCACCTGGCGCTCCAGCAGCGCGATGGCCGCGCCGCGCTCGGCGAAATCGGGCAGGCAGAACGGGCTTTTCAACAGGTCGAGCAGCGCCGCGGTATCGCCGTCGCGCACCAGCAGGTCGAACCAGCGCATCAGCGCCGCGGCCGCGCGCGTGGTCGACAGCTTCCAGCCGGTCTCGTCGCGCACGGGTGCGCCGGCACGCGCCAGCAGCGCGCGCGCGCGCCGCGCCACCACGCGGTCATGGGCCACCAGCGCGACCTGGCGGCGGCCTTCGTTGAGCCATTGCACCAGTTGCGCCGCGGCGGCCGCGGCTTCGTCCTCGAAGCGCGCGCTGCCGATCACGCGGATGGCCGGCCGTTGCTCGGGCAGTGCCGGCATGGCGGGTGTCGGCGCAATGGCGTCGCCCTCCCCGGCAATACGTGCTTCGGGCCACAGCGACAGCAGCGTCCGGTACCAGTCGGCATCGGCGTCGGCATTGGAGTCCTCATTGGAGTCCGCATCGGAGTCCGCATTGGTGTCCATGCCGCCCTGCCCCGCCCAGTCGTACCCGACCTGCAGCACCGGCGCCAGTTCCGCGGCATCGCGCAGGAACGCGGCTTCGAGCGGCGCAGGGGGTGTCGGCGCGATCCACACCACCGGGCCGCGCAGTTGCTGCGACAGTTCGCGCAACGCGCGGCGCCGCGCCGGCAGCGGATCGTCGGGCCCGGACAGCGCCTGCCAGAACGCCAGCACGATGCGGGCCTCTTCCCCCAGGAAGCGTTCGGACAGGTGCGAGTAGGTGCGTTCCAGCGCGCCCTGCAGCAGCGCGGCGCGGTCGTCGCCGTCGATGTCGTCGTCATCGCGGATGGCGGCGTCCTCGAGCCAGCGCGCATTCAGTTCGTCGCAAATCGCAAGCAGGGTCTGCGACAGGCCCCACGCCGCGGTCTCGTTCTGCGCGCCGAAGGCGCGGCGCAGCCACTCTTGCCCGCGCACGGCCTGCTGCACCGCCAGCAGCCGCGCCGCATGGCTGCGTACCGGCGTGCCGTCGGGCGGCAGGTCGAGCAGCCAGTGGCCCAGCGTCAGCACGCGCGGCAACAGGCGCGGCCGCCCGGCCGCGCGCGCGGCGGCGTCGAGCGCCTCGCGCACGCCGGGAATCTGCGCGGCGGTCGGCACCACCACGTGCGCGCCGGCTTCGGGCGCGCCACAGCGGTCCAGGAAAAACCAGGCTGCAGTGGCCGCCTGCTCGAGGAAATCAGGGCCAGGGCGAAAGCTCAGCGACGTCATGGGCTCGTGGGCCGCAGCGCGGCATGGCTGCGGAAACTGCGTCGGTCGGGGAAGACGTCAGGAAACAAGGCAAAGAGAATACCGGACGCCGCCGGCCAACACGGCGGGCGGCGATTCATGGAAGCGCCCCGGTGCGCGGAACCGGAGCGTGTGCGTTCGGGCAGGCCGCTCAGTGCGTGCCGCCCTCCAGCCGGGCGCGGATCTCGCGCGCGGTTTCGAGCAGGCCCTCGTAGCCGGAGCGCGCATGCTCGGGAAGGTCCGGGTCGCCCACCAGCGTACCCAGCGTCTCGATGATGCTGTAGACCAGGCCCTTGGCGGCGCCGCTGGCAATGCTGTTGGTCTCGACCGCGCTGCTGATGTGGTCCAGCGCATCGCTCAGGTGGTCCACGTCCGGCGTCTGGCCGGACTCGGGCTGGGTAGGCTTGCGGGGATCGGTGTTCATATCGATGACCTTGTCGATGGCCTTCTCGGGAGAGCAGGGTTCGTGAGGGTCGGCCGGCCGGTGCGCGGCCCGCGGACCGCTTTCTATTCTACGCGCACGCAACGCGGATCCGGCACTATGCCCAGCCCGCATGTGCACGCCATGGCACCCAGGCCGATTGGCTGAATCTCTTGGCGCCATTGAAAATAAGCATTTCTACTAATCACCCGATTGCAGCAGAATCATTACCGTTGCCGACGACGTTTTCGGCCCCACACCGGTGCCGGTCTTGAAAATCGGCAAACTGGTAACATATCGGCAGCAACGGGCGCGGCTGCGGCCGCCAGAGCCAGCCGGCAGGCGGCAAAGGCGTCTTCGGCGGGTCCGCGCATTCTCGTGTAAGGTTACGGTTCTGTCCTATCCAGTTTCCCGGCCTTCAACATAAACAGAGCGAAACCAGAGGTTTTCCGCCATGAGCGAACAAATCAAGTATGTGAGCGACGCCTCCTTCGACACCGACGTCCTCCAGTCCGACAAGCCCGTCCTGCTCGACTTCTGGGCGGAATGGTGCGGCCCCTGCAAGATGATCGCCCCGATTCTTGACGAAGTTGCCAAGGACTATGGCGACAAGCTGCAGGTCGCCAAGATCAACGTCGATGAAAACCAGCAGGTCCCGGCCAAGTTCGGCATCCGCGGCATCCCGACACTGATCCTGTTCAAGAACGGCGCGGTCGCGGCCCAGAAGGTCGGCGCGCTGTCCAAGTCGCAACTGACTGCCTTCCTCGACGGCAACCTGTAAGCTGCGCGCCGGAGCGAGACCAGCCGCTCCGGTTTTGTCACGATCCGACGTGCGTGCGCCACACCCTGGCGCACCGGTCGGATTGTGCTAAGATGCCACCAACAACTCCCCGAGCGTTCGCTCATTTTTCCCCCTTCTCTTTCAGTCTCGCCCGTCCGGGCAAATCTGTACCCCTCGTCTATGCACCTGACAGAACTCAAATCGCTTCACGTGTCTGCGCTTCTCGAAATGGCGGCAACGCTCGAGATCGACAACGCACAGCGGATGCGCAAACAGGAACTGATGTTTGCGATCCTGAAGAAGCGCGCCAAGATGGGCGAAACCATCTTCGGAGACGGCACGCTGGAAGTTCTGCCCGACGGCTTCGGCTTCCTGCGCTCGCCGGAGACTTCGTACCTGGCCAGCACGGACGATATCTACATCAGCCCGTCGCAGATCCGCCGCTTCAACCTGCATACCGGCGACTCGATCGAAGGTGAAGTGCGCACGCCCAAGGACGGCGAGCGCTACTTTGCGCTGGTGAAGGTGGACAAGGTCAACGGGCAGCCTCCCGAAGCGGTCAAGAACCGCATCATGTTCGAGAACCTGACGCCGCTGCACCCGAACCGGCCGCTCACGCTCGAACGCGACATCAAGGCGGAAGAGAACATCACCGGCCGCATCATCGACATGATCGCGCCGATCGGCCGCGGCCAGCGCGCGCTGCTGGTGGCCTCGCCCAAGTCCGGCAAGACCGTGATGCTGCAGCACATTGCACACGCGATCGCGAACAATCATCCGGAAGCCGATCTGTTCGTGCTGCTGATCGACGAGCGTCCGGAAGAAGTGACCGAGATGCAGCGTTCGGTGCGCGGCGAAGTGGTGGCGTCCACCTTCGACGAACCGGCCATCCGCCACGTGCAGGTCGCCGAAATGGTGATCGAGAAGGCCAAGCGCCTGGTCGAGCTGAAGCGCGACGTGGTGATCCTGCTGGACTCGATCACCCGCCTGGCGCGTGCCTACAACACGGTGGTGCCGGCCTCGGGCAAGGTGCTGACCGGCGGTGTCGACGCCAACGCGCTGCAGCGTCCGAAGCGCTTCTTCGGCGCCGCGCGCAACCTGGAAGAAGGCGGTTCGCTGACCATCATCGCCACCGCGCTGATCGAAACCGGCAGCCGCATGGACGACGTGATCTATGAAGAGTTCAAGGGCACCGGCAACATGGAAGTGCACCTGGAACGCCGCCTGGCCGAGAAGCGCGTCTACCCGTCGATCAACCTGAACAAGTCCGGCACGCGCCGCGAAGAACTGCTGATCAAGCCGGAAATCCTGCAGAAGATCTGGGTGCTGCGCAAGTTCATCTCCGACATGGATGAAGTGCAGGCCATGGAGTTCATCATGGACAAGATGAAGGCCACGAAGAACAACGCAGAGTTTTTCGATATGATGCGCAGAGGCGGCTAAGCCTCGCTGCGGCGCACCGCTCAGGGACGCGCCGCAAGACGAACAGAAAGGCGTGCCACGGCACGCTTTTTTGTTGTCCGATTGGTTTCCTATGCTCGGCAAACTGACTGCATTCCTGCGCACCCGCTCCAGGGCCCGCAAGCTGGAGCACTACGCGATCCCCGACGACCTGTGGGAGCGCACCATCGCCACGCTGCCGTTCGTGCAGCGCTATGGCAGCGAAGACCTGGCCGCGCTGCGCGAGCTGGCCACGCTGTTCATTGCGGAGAAGGAATACTCCACCGCGCACGAGTTGCCGCTGGCCGACGACATGGTCGTCAGCGTTGCCGTGCAAGCGTGCGTGCCGATTCTGAAGCTGGGGCTGGCGTGGTACCGCGGCTGGCACGGCATCGTGCTGTACCCCGGTGAATTCATCATCCGCCGGACCGTGCAGGACGAGATCGGCCTGGTGCACGGCGTGGTAGAGGAAGCCAGCGGCGAAGCCTGGGAACATGGCCCCGTGATCCTGTCCTGGGCGGACGTGTATGCACCGGGGGCCGGCATCGACAGCGACCATGAGCTGCCGGCTGACACTTACAACGTGGTCATCCATGAATTTGCCCACAAGCTGGACATGCTCGACGGCGAGCCGGACGGCGTGCCGCCCTTCTCGCGCGTGCTGCATCCGGATATCGATGCTGAAGCGTGGGCGGAAACCTTCCTCACCGAGTACGACCGCTTTGCCGAGGCATGGGAGGCACGCAAGGAATCGGACTGGGAGCATCCCGAACGGCTGCCGCCGGCCCTGCGCATCATCGACCCGTACGGTAGCGAGACCCCCGGCGAATTCTTTGCGGTGACGTCGGAAGCTTTTTTTGTCGAGCCAGGCGGCCTGGCCCGGTATTGGCCGGTTGTCTACCAGTCGCTAGCCTCTTTTTACCGCCAGGATCCCGCCGCAATGTGAGCAGAAAGGCATATCCAGGCTTCCAGCCCAGGCAGCGCGCGACATGCCTCTTCCTCTTCCCCAAGTCATTGTTTTTCTGCCATAATTCCGGTTTGCCCGTTACCGGCAAGTGGTTCGTTCGTCGACGCGTCGTGTTTTCAGCGAATACAGCAGTAAAGCGCAGCAGCAAAGCGCGGATCGCAACGGACTGGCTACCCAACCAGAAAGGACTCATCATGAAAGAAGGCATTCACCCGAATTACCGCGAAGTCGTGTTCCAGGACATGTCCAGCGACTTCAGCTTCATCACCCGCTCGACCATCCAGACCAAGGACAAGATCGTGAAGGACGGCAAGGAATACCCGCTGGCCAAGATCGAAGTCTCGTCGGAATCGCACCCGTTCTACACCGGCACCCAGAAGATCATGGACACGGCCGGCCGCGTCGAGAAGTTCCGCCAGAAGTTCGGCAACAAGCTGGGCAAGGCTGCGAAGTAATCGCTTTCGGCGAACCCCGCTTCGCGCGGCCCGCGGACAGATGCTCCGGGCCGGCGCGAACCAGCAAAGAGGCAGCATCGGCTGCCTCTTTTCTTTTGTGCCCGCCGTTTGTGCAGCCCCGCTTATCCGGCGCCGGCACTGTTGTATCCACCGGAATCCCTCACCTGCGTGAGGCTTCCACGGCATGTCACGGCCCTCGCGGCCGCCGCATGCGCGATACTGTGGCCTTCGCGCCATTGCGCCACGGCCCGACCTGAGCATCGATGCGTCAAGCCAATACCTCACCCGTCCAGTTGACCGCTGCCGCGACCGGCGCCCTGCCGCGCGCCCTGCTGCTGGCGATCTGCATCATCTATGGCCTGGTCGGCCTGTTCGGCCGCGATCCGTGGAAAAACGAGGACGCCGCCGGCTTCGGCGTGATGTGGCAACTGGCCACCGGCGGCCTGCATGACTGGCTGATGCCGAACATCGTCGGCCGGCCGTTCACGGAGGACGGTCCGCTGGTGTTCTGGATCGGCGCGCTGATGATCCGCGGCTTCGGCGGCTGGCTGGGACCCACCGACGCCGCGCGCCTTGCCACCGCCCTGTTCTTCTTCTCGACCTGCGCCTGCATCTGGTACAGCACCTACCTGCTGGGCCGGCGCGACGAGGTCCAGCCGTTCGCCTATGCGTTCGGCGGCCAGCCCAATGCGCGCGACTATGGCCGCACGCTGGCCGACGGCGCGCTGC
The DNA here is from genome assembly GCF_038900635.1 of Cupriavidus oxalaticus. Taxonomy (GTDB): domain Bacteria; phylum Pseudomonadota; class Gammaproteobacteria; order Burkholderiales; family Burkholderiaceae; genus Cupriavidus; species Cupriavidus oxalaticus_B. Next base: position 134,525 of record NZ_JAYMRX010000001.1, read on the forward strand.
TGATCTTCCTGGCCTGCGTCGGCCTGGCCATGCGCGGGCACGAGACCACGCCGCAGGTCGGCCAGGTGGCCTTTATCGCGCTGGCGCTGTACGCGCTGGTGCGCAGCCTCGACAAGCCGCTGATGGGCAGCTTGGTCTATGGTGCCGCGCTCGGCGGGCTGGCGCTGGCCAGCGGCCCCATCCTGCCGCTGGCGCTGCTGTTCGGCACCGTGGTCTGCGCGCTGGTGTGCAAACCGCTGCCTTGGCAGCGGCTCGCCGCCATCGGCATCCCGCTGGCGTTGCTGATCGTCGCGGCGTGGCTGGCCGCGGCGTATTTCGGCGCGACGGACCGAACCGAGGCGGTCACCTTTATCCGCGAATGGGCGCGCTACGACCGGCGCAACTATGGTTCGCCGAACATGCAGACGTTCGGCTTCAACATGCGCAACCTGTTCCTGTACACGTGGCCGGTCTGGCCGATCGCGGCATGGGCATGGGTTGCATGGGCCGGCATGCGCCGCGCCGCCCACGTTGCAATGCCGCTGGCGGTGCTGCTGCCCGTGGTGGTGCTGCTGTTCCTGCAACGCAGCGGCGGCGACGTGCAGTTCATCCTGCTGCTGCCGCCGATGGCGGTACTGGCGGCCTTCGCGCTACCCACGCTGGCGCGTGGCGTGATCAACGCGATCGACTGGTTCGCGCTGCTGTTCTTCACCATCTTTGGCGGCACGGTCTGGTTCATGTGGATCGCCAAGACCACCGGCTGGCCGCCGCGCATCGCGCGCAACGTGTTCCGCCAGCTCCCCGGCTACCAGCATGAGTTCACGATCACCGCGGTGCTGATCGCGCTGGCTGCGACCATTGCCTGGGTGCTGATCGTGCGCTGGCGCCTGTCGCGCGCGCCCAAGCAGATCTGGCGGCCGGTGGTGATCTCGGCTGCCGGCACCACGCTGATGTGGGTGATGGCGATGACGCTGTGGCTGCCGTCGATCAACTACGGCAAGACCTACCGTGACGTGGCCCAGGCCGCGGCGATGGCGCTGCCGCCCGCATACCGGTGCGTGCAGCCGATCCGCATGGGCGATGCACAGCTGGCATCGTTCGCCTACTTCGGCCATATCCGCTTTGGCGGCCCCGGCGACGGTTGCGACGTGCTGCTGCGCCACGATTCGGTGGACTATGGCGAGCCCGGCAATATCTCGCATTTCGAATGGCGGCTGATCTGGGAAGGCCGCCGCCCCGCGGACCGCGACGAGCGCTTCCGCATGTACCGGCTGGTCGATACCGCGCGCGCCGTGCATCCGCGCCCCGACCTGCCGCGCCGCCGCCTGCCGCGGCAGCCCTGATCCCACCGGCGCGAGCCCTTCGCAGCGCACCGCAGCGCCATCGATCCATTCCGGCCGCAGGCGGCTGCGGGCATCGTGCCCGGCCAACGCCCCTGACATCGCCCCTGAGGCCTGAATGACCCTGTTCCAAGACCTTCGCCGCATCTTCAGCCTGGCCGCGCCGGTACTCGCCGGCCAGCTGGCCGTGATCGCCTTCGGCGTCATCGACACCGTGATGGCCGGCCGCGCCTCCGCCACCGACCTCGCCGCTGTCGGCCTGGGCGGTTCGATCTACGTCACCGTCTATATCAGCCTGATGGGTGTGCTGCAGGCGCTGGCGCCTGTCGCCGGCCAGCTCTATGGCGCCGGCCGCGTCGAGGCGATCGGTGCGGAAGTGCGGCAGGCCGCGTGGCTGGGTGCCGCGCTCGCGATCCCCGGCGTGCTGCTGCTGGCCTTCCCGGCGCCGCTGCTGGCTTTTGCCAAGGCGCCGCCCGAGCTGGTCGACAAGGCTACCGCCTACCTGCATTTCGGCGCGTTCGGGCTGCCCGCGGCGCTCGCCTTCCGCATCTATTCGGCGCTCAACAATGCGATGTCGCGGCCGATCATGGTCACGGTGCTGCAGGTTGGCGGCCTGGCGCTGAAGATTCCGCTCAATGCCTGGTTTATCCACGGCGGCCTGGGTGTGCCAGCCATGGGCGGGCCCGGCTGCGGGCTGGCCTCGACGCTGATCAGCTGGGCATGGTGCAGCGCCGGGCTGCTGATCCTGCGCTATGGCGCTGCCTACCAGCCGCTGCGGATCTTTGCCACATGGAGCTGGCCGGCAGCCGCGCCGTTGCGCGCGCTGCTGCGCCTGGGCGTGCCGATGGGGCTGACCTACCTGATCGAGATCACCTCGTTCACGCTGATGTCGATCTTTATCACGCGGCTGGGCACGGTCACGCTGGCGGGGCACCAGATCATCGCCAACCTGGGCGCCGTGGCCTACATGCTGCCGCTGTCGCTGGGCATCGCTACCTCGACACTGGTTGCACAGCATATCGGCGCACGCGATCTCGCCGGAGCAAGCCGCATTGCCTGGCGCGGCATCCGCGCGGCCGTGGCACTGGCCATGCTGACCGGCGCGCTGCTGTGGCTGCTGCGCGAGCCCATCCTGCACGCCTATGCGAGCGACCCCACCGTGGTGGCGGCCGCACTGCCGCTGGTGCTGTTCGTGGCCTTCTACCAGGCATTCGATGCCGTGCAGGTGATGACGGCGTTTATCCTGCGTGCCTACAAGATCGCGATGATTCCGACGCTGATCTATGCGGGGTCGCTGTGGGGCATCGGGCTGGGCGGCGGCTATGTGCTGGGGTTCGGACTGATCGAAGGCCTGCCGGCGTTCACGCATGGAGCGAGCGGGTTCTGGCTGGCCAACAGCATCAGCCTCGCCATTGCCGGTGGTTTGCTGGTGCGGTATTTCGCGAAGGTGAGCGCCGACATGAAGCTTTGATCCGATCGCATGCTCCGATGGCGCGCCTGCGCTTGCCGCAGGCGCACCTGCAGATCGAGGCGTGGGAAAAACCTGGAGCAGAAAAGAAAAACGCCCGCTTGCGCGGGCGTTTAATTTGGCGGAGTGGACGGGACTCGAACCCGCGACCCCCGGCGTGACAGGCCGGTATTCTAACCGACTGAACTACCACTCCTTAGTCGGCGCCGCTTCAAGCATATGGCTTGAGACGACTGCTGGACGTCTGATTACGCCCGGCTGTTTTGGCGTCCCCTAGGGGATTCGAACCCCTGTACTCACCGTGAAAGGGTGATGTCCTAGGCCTCTAGACGAAGGGGACAGAAACTTGTTATTCAACGCGTTTTCTGTCTTGCGCTGGAAAGTCCGACATTCTAACAAACTTTTTCGCGCCTGGGAAGCATCTTTTTCGATACCTCCCGAATCCTTGGTGGAGCTAAGCGGGATCGAACCGCTGACCTCTTGCATGCCATGCAAGCGCTCTCCCAGCTGAGCTATAGCCCCATACGGGTAACTGCCTGATACTGCTTTCGCGGCTTTCACAAACTGCTGTGTTTGCAGCGAAGTTAGGATTATATATCGATTTCCGCAACGATTGCAACATTTTTTACTGTTGCCGTGGTGATTATCAACATAATCCCTCACCCTAAAAGAAAAACCCGCATGGCGATTAACCATGCGGGTTTAGTTTTGGCGGAGTGGACGGGACTCGAACCCGCGACCCCCGGCGTGACAGGCCGGTATTCTAACCGACTGAACTACCACTCCTTAGTCGGCTGCCACCTCGAGCAAAGCTCTTGGTGACGCGCTGGACGTTTGATTACGCCCGGCTGTTTTGGCGTCCCCTAGGGGATTCGAACCCCTGTACTCACCGTGAAAGGGTGATGTCCTAGGCCTCTAGACGAAGGGGACAGAAACTTGTTTTTCAACACGTTCCGTCTGGCGCCATCCGATACTGACTGGATGCCACCTGAATCTTGGTGGAGCTAAGCGGGATCGAACCGCTGACCTCTTGCATGCCATGCAAGCGCTCTCCCAGCTGAGCTATAGCCCCATGGTACTGCCATTTACTGCCACTTGCGTTATTTTCGCTTGATTTAACTACCGTTTCAAGCGAAGCCAAGATTATATATCAACTACTAATCTTTGCAAGCTTCCCTTTAACTTTTTTCGCTTTTCTCTTTGCTTTCTAAAAGCCTGGAGATTGCGTAGATCCTTGCGGATCCGTCAGCCCGCTTGGTCAGGGACCGCGCTGCAGGGAGAACGAGATTATGCGCAACTCCGGTCCGGAGCGCAAGCCCCCGGCCCGGATTTTTGCGAGATTTTTTACGCGGCGATACCGGCGCCCAGGCGGCGCAGCACCGTGTCGCGGCCGAACAGTTCGAGCACCGCGTCAATGCTCGGCGTTTGCAGCTGGCCCGCCACCAGCAGGCGCACCGGCATGGCCAGCTTGGGCATCTTCAGGCCGAACTCGGCCAGCACCGCCTTGAAGGTCGCACTGATGGCCTCGCGCTTCCACTCAGGCAACGCGGCCAGCTGGCTGGACAGCGCGGCCAGCGCGGGCTGGATCTCCGGCGTCAGGTGCTCGGCCCTGAGCGCGGCATCCGCCTGCGGCTCGCCGCGATAGAACAGCAGCGCGGCCTGTGCGACTTCCTTCAGCGTGTTGGCGCGATCCTTCACCAGAGCCACCACGCCGACCTGATCGGCGCCTTCCACCTTGCCGCCCAGCGCTTCGATGAACGGCCGCGTCAATTCGGCCAGGCGCTGGTTGTCGCCGACCTTGATGTAGTGGTTGTTCAGCCAGGCCAGCTTTTCCGGGTTGTATTGCGCCGGCGACTTGCCCAGGTGATCCAGGTCGAACCACTCGATGAACTGCTCGCGCGAGAAAATCTCGGCGTCGCCATGGGCCCAGCCCAGGCGGGCCAGGTAGTTCAGCACGGCTTCGGGCAGGTAGCCTTCGTCGCGGTAGCCGGTCACGGCCATGGCGCCGTGGCGCTTGCTCATCTTCTCGCCCTGCTCGTTCAGCACGGTCGGCAGGTGCGCGTAGACCGGCGCGGTGCCGCCGAGCGCGCGGATGATGTTGATCTGGCGCGGGGTGTTGTTGACGTGGTCGTCGCCGCGGATCACGTGCGTGATCTTCATGTCGAGGTCGTCCACCACCACGCAGAAGTTGTACGTGGGCGTGCCGTCCGGGCGCGCGATCACCAGGTCATCGAGCTCGTCGTTGGAAATCTCGATGCGGCCCTTGACCGCGTCGTCCCAGACCACGCTGCCGCCGATCGGATTCCTGAAACGGATCACCGGATCCACGCCGGTGGGCGGCTCGGGCAGGACCTTGCCCTCTTCCGGGCGCCAGAATCCGTTGTAGCGCGGCTTCTCGCCCCGCTCGCGCTGGGCTTCGCGCAGCGCGTCGAGTTCCGCGGTGCTCATGTAGCAGCGATAGGCCAGGCCGGCATCGACCATCTGCGCCACCACTTCCCGATAGCGGTCCATGCGCTGCATCTGGTAGAACGGGCCTTCGTCGATGTCCATGTCCAGCCAGGCCATGCTCTCCAGGATCACGTCGACCGCTTCCTGCGACGAGCGCTCGACGTCGGTGTCTTCGATGCGCAGGATGAAGTCGCCCTTCATGCGGCGGGCGAAGGCCCAGGGATAGAGCGCGGAGCGGATATTGCCGAGGTGGATGAAGCCGGTCGGGCTCGGCGCAAAGCGGGTGCGGACGCGTTGGGTCATGGTCAGGGGCAGAAACAAGAAAGCCCGCGCGCAGCGGCGCGCGCGGGCTGGTATGTGCAGGCTTTGCATTATACAAGCACGCTCCGCCGCCTTCTGCATGGCGCCCGGGCGTGCGCGGAATCATTTATGCTTGCGCCGGTCTGAGATCGTGCCGGCCGACGCGCATGCCGACGCAAACCGCACTATGCGGCGTAAAGCAGCGCCAACATCACATGCCACGGCGTTACCGGCCACCCCTGATTCACTGATCCCGCTTCATGCAACGACGTCATTTCCTCGGCCTCTCCGCGGCCGCCCTGCTGGCGGGCTGTGCCTTCGGCCCGCGCACCGCGCCGCCGGTAGCAACCACGCCCGCCGTCCCGCCCACCCCACGCCCGATCAAGATCGGCCTGGCACTTGGCGGCGGCGCCGCGCGCGGCTTTGCCCATATTGGAGTGATCAAGGCGCTAGAGGCGCAGGGCATCCATGCCGACCTGGTGACCGGCACCAGCGCCGGCGCGGTGGTGGCCGCGCTGTACGCGAGCGGCCTGGACGGCTTCCGGCTGAACAAGCTCGCGCTGACCATGGACGAGGCGTCGATCGCCGACTGGGCCCTGCCTTTCGGCACCCGCTTCGGCGGCTGGCTCAAGGGCGAGGCGCTGCAGAACTACGTCAACCGCCAGGTGCAGAACCGGCCGATCGAGGCGATGAAGCTGCCGCTCGGCATCGTCGCCACCGACCTGAAGACCGGCGAGAAGATCCTGTTCCGCCGCGGCAATACCGGGCAGGCGGTGCGTGCGTCGAGCAGCGTGCCGGGCGTGTTCCAGCCGGTTTCGATCCAGGGACATGACTACGTCGACGGCGGACTGGTCGAACCGGTGCCGGTCGACTCGGCGCGCGCCATGGGCGCCGACTTCGTCATCGCGGTAAATATCTCCGCCGACCCGTCGGCGCAGAAGAACGCCGGGCAGAGCGGCGTGCTGCTGCAGACCACCGCTATCATGGGCCAGTCGATCAACAAGATGGCACTGTCGCGCGCGGACGTGGTGATCCGCCCCGAGCTGCCCGACATGAGCGGCAGCGACTTCAACGCCCGCAACCGCGCGGTGCTGGCGGGCGAGCAGGCAACCGCCGCGGTGATGGCCGCGCTGCGGCAGAAGCTGGAACAGGCGCGGCTGCAGCCGGCCAGCACGGTAGCGACGCAATAGCTGCGCCCGGCGCGGACAACAAAAAGGACTGCCGCGGCAGTCCTTTTTGTTTGTTGCCGTGACGCTCAGCCGCCGTACATGGCGGCGCGTACGGCCTTGGGGTCGTAGCGCTTGAGTGTCTCGACCATGTCGCCGAGGCTTTCGCTGCGGCTGTTGCCATCGTCTTCGATACGGCGCGCGCCGTTGTAGCGCGTCACCCAGTACGCGGCGCGCATGTCGTCGACACGGATCTTGCTGCCCGTCGAGGGGGCGTGCACGAACTTGTTGTCGCCGATATAGATGCCGACGTGCGAGAACGTCTGGCGCATGGTGTTGAAGAACACCAGGTCGCCCGGACGCAGGTCGCTGGTCGCCACATTGGTGCCGACACGGCTGATTTCGACAGAGCGGCGCGGCAGCATGAAGCCGAAGGTGTCCTGGAACACGTAGCGGACAAAGCCGCTGCAGTCCAGGCCGGATTCGGGGCTGTTGCCGCCGAAGCGGTAACGCACGCCGATCAGGCCCAGCGCGTTCATGACGAGGTCGCCAGCCTTGCTGGCAACGTTGCTGGTGGAATTCACCATGGACGACAGCAAGCCACGCTTGCCTTCCGCATGCGAGTCCGCGGCCGAGGCCGTGGCATCGATACGGGCGTCGGCGTCCTTGAACACCGTGTCCGCCAGCACTCCATTCGACACAGTCGCACCGCAGGCAATGGCAATTCCGACGGCGGCGCGCGCCAGGGAATGAAGTACCGATCGCTGCATTGGTTCTCCCGTTGATCGTTTCCAAAGCAAGCCCCGGCACAAGGTCCGGGGCTGCTGGGGTATCCGTACGGCGTGTGCACCACGCCGGCACTACTGGGGGGATGCTACGCAACATCCGCGCCCGGCTGGAAGGACGCTATTGCGCCCCGCTCGCCCCGGGCGATGCACCGTCAACGTGCATGCACGAGCCAATGCGCCGGAGACACCACCCCCAAAAGTAGTACTCGCGGGATGGTAAAGGGTTGTCATTCACATGTCAAAGTTCGTTACAAATTCGCCGGATTTGACTTGCGAATCAACGATATAGGCCGAATTTCGCATCCTGTTTATCGGATTGCGCATATCAAAACGCCGCCAGGCCGGCGGCGTGAAAAGCGATGCTGCAGAGCACCGAGGTCAGGCAGCACCAACCTGCGCAGCAGCCATCAGCTTGCGGGTATAGGGATGCTGCGGCGCACCGAGCACTGCCTCGGTTTCCCCAGTCTCGACCACCTCCCCTGCCTTCATCACGATCACCCGGTGCGCCATGGCCCGGATCACCGCGAGGTCGTGGCTGATAAAGAGGTAGCTGAGGTTGTACTTGTGCTGCAACTGGGACAGCAGCGCCAGCACCTGCTGCTGAATCGAAACGTCCAGCGCGGAGGTTGGCTCGTCAAGCACCAGCACCTGGGGCTTGAGGATCAGCACGCGCGCGATCGCGATGCGCTGGCGCTGTCCGCCGGAGAATTCGTGCGGGTAGCGCCCCAGCGCGGTGCGGTCGAGCCCGACTTCGCGCAGGGCGTCGATGACGCGCTCGCGCGTGGCTTCGCGCGACAAGCCCGGCTGGTGCAGCGCCAGGCCCTCTCCGACGATCTGCTCGATCGTCATGCGCGGCGACAGCGAGCCGAACGGGTCCTGGAACACCACCTGCATGCGCGAGCGCAGCTGGCAGCGGTCCTTGCGCGTGGCGTCGTCGAAGCTGCGGCCCAGGAAATGGATAGTGCCAGCGCCCTTGCGCTGCAGCGCCAGCACGGTATGCGCCAGCGTGGTCTTGCCCGAGCCGGATTCGCCGACGATGCCGATGGTCTCGCCCTCGCGCAGCTGGAAATCGACATCCTTGACCGCCGCGAACTGATCCTTGCCGAACCAGCCAGCGAGGCCGCGGCGCTTGCGCGCGTAGTTGACGCTGAGGTTGCGCGCCTCCAGCAGCACCGGCGCCAGCGGCACCAGCGGCAGCACCTCGCGCTTCGGCCGGCTGTCGATCAGCTTGCGCGTGTACGGGTGCTGGGGCGCGGCAAACACCTGCGCGGTCTCGCCGGTCTCGACCAGCACGCCCTTCTCCATCACGCCCACGCGCTGGGCAAAGGAACGCACCAGGTTCAGGTCATGGGTGATCAGCATCACCGCCATGCCGAATTCGGCCTGCAGGTCGCGCAGCAGGTCCATGATCTGGGCGCGGATGGTCACGTCCAGCGCCGTGGTGGGCTCGTCGGCCAGCAGCAGCTTGGGCCGGCACGCCAGCGCCATGGCAATCATGGCGCGCTGGCGCTGGCCGCCGGAAAGCTGGTGCGGGAAGCTGTCGAAACGGTGGGCGGCATCGGTGATGCCGGTGCGCTCCAGCAGCGCGATGGCACGCTCGCGCGCCGCGCGGCGGTCCAAGCCTTCGTGCAGCGCCAGCGTTTCGACGATCTGGTTGCCGATGGTGTACAGCGGGTTCAGCGCCGTCATCGGCTCCTGGAAGATCATCGCGATCTCGGCACCGCGGATTGCCCGCATCTCGCGGTCGGAAACGTCGAGCAGGTTCTTGCCTTCGAAGCGGATCGCACCGTCGTAGTAGGCATCTTCCACCAGGCGCAGCATGGCCAGCGCGGTCACGGTCTTGCCCGAGCCGGATTCACCGACCAGCGCGTAGCGCTCGCCCGCGCGCAGGTCGAAGCTGACCTCTCGCACCGCGCGGGTGGCATGTTCGCCGTGGCCGAAGGTGACGGACAGCTTTTCCACGCACATCAGCTTGGAGCCAGGCGCCGGCGCCGCTGCCTGCGCAGCGGCAGCCCCGGCCTGGAGGACTGGCGCGGCTGACGAAAACGCGCTCATGGCGTGACCCCCGGTGCAGTCCCCGTCGGCGCGCCGGCCGGGACCTTGGGTTCGACCCGGCCACGCAGCTGGGCGAGGCCCAGGCGGGTGTCGAAGGCATCGCGCAGCGCGTCGCCCATGAAGGTCAGCAGCATCAGCGTCACCACCAGCACGGTGAAGGTCGACAGCGAAATCCACCACGCATCGAGGTTGCCCTTGCCCTGCGCCAGCAGCTCGCCCAGGCTGGGCGTGGTCGGCGGCACGCCCAGGCCAAGGAAGTCCAGGCTGGTCAGCGCCAGGATCGCTGCGCTCATGCGGAACGGGAGGAACGTGATCACCGGGGTCAGGCTGTTGGGCAGGATATGGCGCCACATGATCTGCACATTGGACAAGCCCAGCGCCCGCGCCGCCTTGACGTAGTCCAGCGAGCGGTTGCGGTAGAACTCGGCGCGCACGTAGTCGGACAGCCCCATCCAGCCGAACAGCGAGAGCAGGATGATCAGCAGTGCCAGGCTGGGCTCGAAGATCGATGCGAAGATGATCAGCAGGTACAGCTCGGGCATCGAGCTCCAGATCTCGATCGCACGCTGCGAAAACAGGTCGAAGCGGCCGCCGAAGAATCCCATCAGCGCCCCGGTCAGCGTGCCGATCACCACGCCGATCACGGTCAGCGCCAGGCTGAACAGCACCGACACGCGGAAGCCGTACAGCAGCCGCGCCAGGATGTCGCGGCCGCGGTCGTCGGTGCCGAGCCAGTTCTCGGCCGAAGGCGGCGCCGGGTTGGGCTCCTTGGCGAAGTAATTCAGCGAGTCGTACGAATACCGGTTCAGCGGGAAGAGCGCAAAGTTGTCGTCTGAGGTGATGCGGTCGCGGATAAACGGATCGAGATAATCGGCCGGCGTCGGGAAGTCGCCGCCGAAGGTCGTTTCCGGGTAGGTCTTGACGATCGGGAAGTAATAGCTGCCCTGGTAGCGCACCACCAGCGGGCGGTTGCTGGACAACACCTCGGCGCCCAGGCTCAGCACGAAGATGGCGACGAAGATCACCAGGCTCCAGTAGCCGCGGCGATTGCGCCGGAAGCGCTGCCAGGCGCGCTGGCGCGGCGAGGGCGAGTGCGGCAGGCCGTTGGGTACGGCGTGCGAGAACGGTTTCATCGGTGCAGGCCCTCGAAATGGATGCGGGGATCGACCAGCACGTAGCAGACATCGGAAATCAGGCGCGTGACCAGCCCGATCAGCGTGAACAGGTAGAGCGTGCCGAGCACCACCGGGTAGTCGCGACGCAGCACGGCCTCATACGACAGCAAGCCCAGCCCGTCGAGCGAGAACAGCGTCTCGATCAGCAGCGAGCCGGTGAAGAAGGCGCCGATAAAGGCCGCCGGGAAGCCGGTCACCAGCGGGATCAGGGCGTTGCGGAACACATGCTTCCATAGCACGCGGCGCTCGCCCAGGCCCTTGGCCCGGGCGGTCAGCACATACTGCTTGCGGATTTCCTCCAGAAAGGCGTTCTTGGTCAGCATGGTGACCACGGCGAAGCTGCCCACCACCGAGGCGGTGATGGGCAGGACCAGGTGCCACAGGTAGTCCATCACCTTGCCCATCAGCGACAGCTGTTCCCAGTTGTCGGAGGTCAGCCCGCGCAGCGGGAACCACTGCACGAAGGTCCCGCCGCCGAACAGCACCAGCAGCAGCACGCCCAGCACGAAGCCGGGAATCGCATAGCCGACCAGCACGACGATGCTGGTGACGACGTCGAAACGGCTGCCCGCCCGGATCGCCTTGGAGATGCCGAGCGGCACCGATATCAGGTAGGTCAGGAAAAACGTCCACAAACCCAGGCTAACCGACACCGGCAGCTTGGACTTGACCAGTTCCCACACGCTGCGGTGCTGGAAATAGCTCTGGCCCAGGTCGAATTGGGCGAAGCGCTTGAGCATCAGGAAGTAGCGCTCCAGCGGCGGCTTGTCGAAGCCGTACAGGGCTTGGATCTCCTTGATCTTCTCCGGGTCGACGCCGCGGCGGCCGCGGTATTCGGCGCCGCCGCCGCTGGCTTCGCCGGCCCCGCCCCGCCCTTTCAGTTCCATCATCATCTGCTCGACCGGGCCGCCCGGGACGAACTGGATGACGACAAAGGTCAGCGTGATGACGCCGATCAGCGTCGGGATCATCAGCAGGATGCGCTTGAGCAGGTAGGCAAGCATCGGCCGGTCCTTGTTTCTTTAGCTAATCTGCACTGAACGCGTCAGCGCGCTTGCGGCTGGACGTCCTTGCGCCACCACTGGCTCAGGATCCAGCCTTCGGCCGTATAGAAATAGGGAAGCCGCTCCGGATACGCCAGCTCCTTGCGATACGAGACCCGGTGCGACGCACTGTACCAGTTGGGCACGATGTAGTAGCCGTGCATCAGCACCCGGTCGAGCGCGCGCCCGGCGGTGATCAGCTCCTGGCGGGTATGGGCATGCAGCAGGTTGTCGACCAGCTTGTCGACGACCGGCGACTTCAGCCCGAACAGGTTGTCCGAGCCCGGCGTGGTCGCGGCCTCGCTGGCAAAGCGGTCGCGCAGCTCATTGCCGGGACTCTGCGAGTCGGGGAAGCGGATCGACACCATGTCGAAATCGAAGTCTTCCAGCCGCTTCTGGTACAGCGCAAAGTCGGTGGTGCGCTGGTGCACCTGGATGCCGAGCTTCTCCAGGTTGCGCACATAGGTGGTGATGACGCGGCTCATGGCGCCGCCATCGTCCAGGAACTCGAATACCAGCGGTTCGCCCTTGGCGTTGCGCAGCGCGCCGTCGGTGTAGGTCCAGCCGGCCTGCGCCAGCAGGCGCCGGGCCAGGCGCAGGTTGTCGCGCAGCGACCGGGGCGCTGCGGTGCTGGGCTGCACCACGTCGGGGCCGAAGACCTCGGGCGGCAGCTCGGCGCGCAGCGGTTCCAGCAGCGCCATCTCGGCGGGGCCGGGCCGGCCGTCGAAGGTGGCGCTGGCGGCCAGCTCGCTGTTTGAGAACCAGCTGTCCAGCCGCTTGTAGGCGCCGTAGAACAGCTGCCGGTTCAGCCATTCGAAGTCCAGCGCAAGGATCAGCGCCTGGCGCACCCGCACGTCCTGGAACACCGGCTTGCGCATGTTCATCACGAAGCCCTGCATGCCGGCGCCGTTGCGGTGCGGGAATTCGGTCTTGATCAGCTCGCCGTTGCGGAAGCGCGTGCCCTGGTAGCTCTTGGCCCAGTTCTTGGCGCGGTACTCGACGATGGCATCGAACTCGCCGGCCTTGTAGGCTTCCAGCTTGGCGGTCTCGTCCTTGTACAGGCGGTAGACCACGCGCGCGAAATTGAAGGTGCCGCGGCGCACCGCCAGGTCCTTGCCCCAGTATTTGGGGTCGCGCTTGAAGATAATGCCGCGGCCGGCGTCGTAGCGCTCGATCAGGTAGGGGCCGCTGGTGATGGGCGGCTCGAAGGTCAGCTTCTCGAATGGCACCTTGGCGGTCCACTTCTTCGAGAACACCGGCAGCGCGCCGACGATCAGCGGCAGTTCGCGGTTGCGCTGCTTGAAGTCGTAGCGCAGCGTGCGCTCGCCGGTCACCACCACCGCCTTCACATCGGTGCACATGCTGCGGTAGCCGGGGCTCGACGCCTTGCTCATCAGCATGTCATAAGAATGCTTGACGTCCGATGCCAGCACCGGGTCGCCATTGGAGAAGCGCGCCTGCGGGCGGATGCGGAAGGTGACCGACATCTCGTCCGGCGCGACCGTGACGTCCTCGGCCAGCAGGCCGTAGGCGCTGGCGGTCTCGTCGGCGCTGCTGACCAGCAGCGACTCGAACATCAGCGCATTGAGCCCGGGCGCCGAAGTACCCTTCAGCGTAAACGGGTTGAACTTGTCGAAGCTGGTGCGCCGGTCCGGATTGGCGAGCGTGAGCGTGCCGCCAGCCTGTGCGTTGGGGTTGACATAGTCGAAGTGCGGGAAGTTCTCGGCGTACTTCAGGTCTCCGTGCAGCGCGAACCCATGCGCCGCCATGGCCGGAGAAGAGACCAGAGAGACCAGGGAGACCCCCGCCGCCAGCATGGCCGCCAGCCCGAACCGCAGTACCGCATCCCGCCGGAAGCACTGCCATGCCGCCTGAAGCGGCCAACGTGCTTGAATAGGCATCCCGTTGGATTCCTCCACTATGACCTCTGGGGTCCCGGCGTTCTGCGGCCGGGCCAAGTATGAGACAATTTTACATGCGTCCGGGGTGGCGCCAGCCATCCGGACATTCCCTCTGCGCGGCGCAATAAAACGGCCGCAGAACATCCAGGGCACGCGCACGGCCGCACGGCGGACGCAGGAAGCGTGCCTGATACACCACCTTGGAGAACTTATGGGATTTCTGGCAGGTAAGCGGATCCTTATCACGGGCTTGCTCTCGAACCGCTCGATCGCCTATGGCATTGCGTCCGCGTGCAAGCGCGAAGGCGCCGAACTCGCCTTCACCTATGTCGGCGAACGGTTCAAGGACCGGATCAGCGAGTTTGCCAAGGAATTCGGTACCGACATGGTGTTCGAGTGCGACGTCGGCAGCGATGAGCAGATCGCCGCGACCTTCGCCGCGCTGGGCCAGCGCTGGGAGAAGTTCGACGGGCTGGTGCACTCCATCGGTTTCGCGCCGCGCGAAGCCATCGCCGGCGATTTCCTCGAGGGCCTGTCGCGCGAAGGCTTCCGCATCGCCCACGACATTTCCGCCTACAGCTTCCCGGCGCTGGCCAAGGCCGCGCTGCCGCTGCTGTCGGACAAGGCCTCGCTGCTGACGTTGACCTATCTGGGTGCCGAGCGCGTGGTTCCCAACTACAACACCATGGGCCTGGCCAAGGCGGCGCTGGAAGCCAGCGTGCGCTACCTGGCTTCGTCGGTCGGCCCGCGCGGCATCCGCGCCAACGGCATCTCGGCCGGCCCGATCAAGACGCTGGCCGCCTCGGGCATCAAGGACTTCGGCAAGCTGCTGGGCCACTTCGAGCAGGCCGCCCCGCTGCGCCGCAACGTGACCATCGACGAAGTCGGCAACGTGGCCGCCTTCCTGCTGTCCGACCTGGCCAGCGGCGTGACCGGTGAAATCACCTACGTCGACGGCGGCTTCAATATCGTCGGCGCGAGCGTCGCGGACGCCTGACGGCGGGACTGCCGGCCGTAGCGCCGGAATCGACAAGGGGCGCCGGCGATGGCGCCCTTCTTTCTTGGCGGGTTTTCCATTCTCGCGCGCCGGGGCCAGTCCAGCCGTTGACGGCGCCCATGGCCAAGGCACGTCAGGCCGTTGCGGTAGCGCCGCGGCGGTCCATGTCGAGCACCGACCAGGCATAGATCGCCAGGCCGCCCAGCGCCAGCAGCAGGCCGACCCAGCCGGTCGAGGTCCAGCCATAGCCGGCGGCGATGGTCACGCCACCCAGCCACGCGCCGAGCGCATTGGCCAGGTTGAACGCCGAGTGGTTGAGCGCGGCCGCCAGTGCCTGCGCATCGCCGGCCACGTCCATCAGCCGGATCTGCAGTGCCGGCCCCAGTGCCACCACGGTGCCGATCAGCAGCACGTTGGCCGCGGCGAGCCACGCATGCGGCGCGGTGAAGGTAAAGGCGCCCAGCACCAGTGCGGTCCATGCCAGCACGCCGCCGATGGTCGGCATCAGCGCCTTGTCGGCCAGCCGCGCGCCGGCGAGGTTGCCCACCACCATGCCGACGCCGAACAGCGCCAGCACCACTGGGATTCCGGCCACCGGCATGTGCGCCAGTTCAAGCATGGTCGGCTTGATGTAGCTGAACACCGAAAACATGCCGCCAAACCCGATTGCGCCGATGCCCAGCGTCAGCCACACCTGCTTGCGCCGGAGCGCCGACAGTTCGCGCAGCGGGCTGGCATGCCGGTCGGCCGGCGCGAACGGCACGCAGCGCCACACCAGCAGCGCCGTCAGCGCGCCGAGCGCGCCCACGATCACGAAGGCAGATCGCCAGCCGAGCCAAGTGCCGACCGTGGCGGCAATCGGTACGCCGACCAGCGTTGCGCTGGTCAGCCCCAGCATCACCAGCCCTACCGCCTGCGCACGCCGCTCGCGCGGGACCAGCCCCGCGGCGACCAGCGCCGCCACGCCGAAGTAGGTGCCGTGCGGAAAGCCGGTCAGCAGCCGCGCCACCAGCATCGACAGGTAGGACGGCGCCATCGCGCTGGCGAGATTGCCCGCTGCGAACACCGCCATCAGCGCCACCAGCAGGTTGCGCCGCGGCCAGCGCGCCCCCAGCACCGCCAGCAGCGGCGCGCCGATGACCACGCCCAGCGCATAGGCGCTGATCAGGTGGCCGGCTTCGGGAATGGAAATGGCGAGGTCGCGCGCGGCATCGGGCAGCAGGCCCATGATGACGAATTCGCCGGTGCCGATGGCGAAGCTGCCGACACCGAGCGCCAGCAGTGCGAGGCGGCCGGAACTTGCCGGCGCTCTGGCCGGTGCGGCCGGTGCGGCCGATGCGGGATGGTCGGAAAGGTCCGGCGTGCTCGCATCGCGCGAGGCGCCGGAAGGCGAAACGCCGCGAACGGCGTCCGCGGCGGCGTGTGCATGTGGGGCGGCCATGTACAGGATTGCAGAGAGTTCTACGGAATGCCGCCCGCTGCCGGGCGGGTCGATGACCCCGCCTCTGGTGATCCAGCGTGCTCCTGTGCGGCGCGCAAGGCGTTATTGTGCGGCAAAACGCGGAAACGTGCCGGCACGCCGCCGCGCTTCGCCCGGGCTCAGGCCTGGAGCTGGTAGCGCTCCAGCCAATGCGCGTAAGGCGCCGGCAGCACCCACGACGGCTTCCGCACCTGCAGGCGCTGGGCGGCGTGGTAAGGCCAGTGCGGGTTGGCCAGCAGCGCGCGGCCGACCATGACGAGGTCCATCTGTCCCTCGGCGACGGCGCGGTCGGCCAGCACGGGGTTGTCGATGCCCCATGACGAAGCCACCGGCAGCTTCGCCTCGCCGCGCACGCGCCCGGCGATCGGCGCGAGGAAGGCCGGGCCCCATGGAATCTTTGCGTCTGGCGTGGAAAAGCCGACGCTGACGTTGAGCAGGTCGAGGCCTCCTTCGCGCATCGCCCGCGCCAACTCGATCGAATCGGCCAGCGTTTGCTCGTCTTGCCCGTCGAATTCGATCACGCCGAAGCGCGCGGTCAGCGGCAGATTGGCGGGCCACACTTCGCGCACCGCCGCCAGCGTCTCCAGCAGGAAACGGCTGCGGCCGGCGAGGTCGCCACCATAAGCATCGTCGCGCTGGTTGGCGTGGCGCGAGAAGAAGCTCTGCGCCAGGTAGCCATGTGCGAAATGCAGCTCGAGCCATTCAAAACCGGCATCGCGCGCACGGCGGGCGGCGGCGGCGAAATCGCGCTGGACGCGCGCGATGTCGTCCTGCGTCATCGCCCGGGGCACCTTGGGCAAGTGCGCGCCGAACGGCACCGCCGACGGCGACAGCGTCTGCCAGCCGCGCGGATCGTTTTCGGCGATATGGTCGTCGCCTTCCCACGGCCGGTTGGCGCTGGCCTTGCGGCCGGCGTGGGCGATCTGGATGCCGGGCACCGCACCGCCGGCCTTGATCGCCGCGGCGATGCGCGCCATGCCGGCTTGCTGCGCGTCGTTCCATAGCCCGGTGCAGCCCGGGGTGATGCGGCCTTCGGGCGACACGGCAGTTGCTTCGACGATCACCAGGCCGGCGCCGCCACGGGCCAGGCCGGCGTAATGCGCCTGGTGCCAGTCATTGACCATGCCGTCGACGGCGCTGTACTGGCACATCGGTGGGATCGCGACGCGGTTGCGCAGCGTGACATCTTTCAGTTCAAACGGGGAAAACAGGGCAGACATGCTGGTTGGGTTCCTGCGTCATTGCATGAACCCGGATGGTAGGCGCGCGCCTCTATAATGAAAACAACGTACAGATTATTGAATTGATAAATATTCATTATGGTGAACCCGCAGTGGCTTCGCTCCTTCGTCACGCTGTCTGAGCTGGGCAGCTTTACCCGCACCGCCGACCGCCTCGACCTGACCCAGGCCGCCGTCAGCCAGCATGTGCGCCACCTGGAAAGCCAGTTCGGCCCGCTTCTGATCCGCCGGCCGCGCGCCATCGAACTGACCCCCGCCGGCCGTGCCCTGCTCGACTACTGTCGCGAGATGGACAAGGCCGGCGAGCGGCTGAACGCGCGGCTATCCGATGCCGACAGTACCCACGGCGAGGTCTCGCTGATCACGCCGGGCAGCATCGGCCTGTACCTGTACCCGATCCTGCTGGCCTTCCAGCAGGCCAATCGCGGGCTGATCGTGCGCCATCGCTTCGCCCCCGACCATGAGGTGGTGCAAGCGGTCTTGCAGAACCACTATGAGCTTGGGCTGGTCACGCTGAAGCCGGACGATGCACGGCTCGCGGCGAGCCCGTTTATCGAAGAGCGCCTGGAACTGGTCGTGCCCGCGCACGAGGACGTGCACACGTGGCAGGATCTGGAACGCATCGGCTTTATCGACCACCCCGATGGCAAGGCGATGGCAAGCCGCTTGTTCGGCAGGCGCTTTCCGGGCAATCCAGGCGTGCGCAGCCTGCCCTGCCGCGGCTTCAGCAACCAGGTTGGCCTGATCCTGGAACCGGTGGCACGCGGCCTGGGCTTCACGGTGATCCACCAGTACGCGCGCAAGGCCTTCGCGCATGCCGATGCGATCAAGGTGGTCGACTGTGGCCCGCCGGCAGTGGATACGCTATGGCTGGTCCATCGTGCCGAGTGGCCACTGTCGCCACGCGCTGCGCGGGTGCTGGAGCACCTGCGGCAGGAAGTCGCGCGCTGAAAAGGCCGCGCGGGCAAGGCATCGCGTGGCGTCCGGTGAAGGCCCTATCCCCTAGCGGTCCTGTCGTTCGCGCCACGCCTCATAGAGGTCGGGGCCTTCGTCGCGCGCCGGCTGGTAGACCAGCTTCATCTCGCGCTGTTCGACAGGCAGCGCCAGCTCGACATAGCCGCGTTCCGCGGACAGGTCGTAGGGCGCGCCGTCTTCGTTGGAATAGGCGTAGTAGACCGCCTCGACACCGGCCAGGTACATCGCGGTCAGGCACATCGGGCACGGGTAGCCGCTGGCGTAGACCGTGCAGCCGCTCAGGTCGGGCTTGCCCAGTGCCCGGCTCGCGGCGCGCACTGCCTGCATTTCGGCGTGCGCGCTGGGGTCGCAGGTGGCTTCCACCTCGTTGACCGCGCGCGCCAGCACCTTGCCGTCCTTGACCACCACGGCACCGAAGGGCCAGGTGTTGCGCTCCCGCACGTTATCCATGGCGAGGCGGATGGAATCGATCAGATAGGTTTCGGTGGTCGACACGCGTTATCTCCTGTGAGGGCTCGGCCCCGGGCGGGCCGATGAGGTGGCTGGCTCACAGACTATAGGCCAGCGTGCGCGCGCGGCATGCTGCAAGTTGTTATACGGCGTATTTGAATACAGCCCCCGCCGGTGTCGAGCGCAACGCAACGTGCATCGCGGCCACCTCGTCGCGCCCATTGTTACTTTCGCAAGTCCACCACAGTGGGCTTGCCGTCGATCGTGTCAAACGTCACCGATACCTGGTCCCCTTCCTTCAGTCCTTTGAGCATGGCCGCATCCTTGACCGGGAAAGCCATGGTCATGGCAGACATGCCCAGGTTGGCAATCGGTCCGTGCTTCAGCGTGATTTTCCTGGTTGCCGCGTCTATCTTGCGAATCTCCGCCGGTACCGGCTGAGGTGCCTTTGTCGCGCCGCTGGCAGGTTTCATGTCCATGCCGTCCATGTTCGCGGCCATGGTTGGGAGCGTCACGCCCATTGCCACGGCCAGCGCTGCGGCGCCCAGCGTGGTGTTAAGGAACTTCTTCATGCTTTCTCCTCGAAAATGGTGGAGTGGGATACAGCGGGAAATGTCGTTGTCTGCCGACGACGCATCAGCAGGTACGCAGCCGGTACGACAAACAGGGATAGCAGCGGCGCCGTGACCATGCCACCAACCATTGGCGCCGCAATGCGTTGCATGACTTCAGAGCCTGTGCCGTGTGACCACATGATCGGGATCAGCCCGGCCAGGATCACGGCCACGGTCATCGCCTTGGGGCGTACACGCTGCACGGCGCCTTCCTGGATGGCCGCCAGCAGTCCAGTGCTGTCCGTTTCGCCGTTTGCCTCGCGGTGTTGCCAAGCGTGCTTGAGGTAGAGCAGCATGATTACGCCAAACTCCGCGGACACGCCCGCCAGCGCGATAAAGCCGACCACGCCTGCCACGGACAGGTTGTACCCCAGCAGGTAAAGCAGCCAGAAGCCACCGATCAGCGCAAGCGGCAGCGTCCCCATGATCAGCAGCGCTTCATCGAACCGGCCAAAAATCAGGTAAAGCAGCACAAAGATGATCAGCAGGGTGAACGGCACCACCACCTTCAGCTTCGCACTGGCGCGCTCAAGGTATTCGAACTGCCCGGACCAGCTCAGCGAATATCCGGCGGGCATCGGCACTGCCTTTGCCACGGCCGCCTGCATGTCGCGCACGGCGGAGCGCAGGTCGCGTCCGCGGATGTCGACGTAGATCCATCCCGACAGCCGCGCGTTCTCACTGCGCAGCATGGGCGGTCCTTGCGCGACACGGATCCGCGCCACATCGGACAGCGCAATCTGCTGGCCGCGGTCGGTGACGATGGGCAGGTTGCGCAGTGCCTCGACCGAATCGCGATAGTCGCGCGGGTACCGCACATTGATCGGGAAGCGAGCCAGGCCATCGACGACCTCGCCAACGTTGTCGCCGCCGATGGCCGAAGAGACGATGCTCTGCACATCGTCAACATTGAGCCCGTAGCGGCCGGCGACCACGCGATCGATATCGACGTCGATATAGCGCCCGCCGGTCAGGCGTTCCGCCAGCGCCGACGTGACACCGGGCACGGCCTTTACTGCCTCCTCGATTGCCGTGGCGATCCGGTCGATCTCCTTCAGGTCCGCGCCGGACACCTTGATCCCCACCGGGCTCTTGATGCCGGTGGCCAGCATGTCGATGCGATTGCGGATCGGGGGCACCCAGATGTTCGACAGGCCCGGCACCTTCACGACGCGATCGAGTTCCTCGACCAGCTTGTCTGGCGTCATGCCGGCACGCCACTGCTCGCGCGGCTTGAACTGGATCGTGGTCTCGAACATCTCGAGCGGAGCCGGATCGGTGGCGGAGTCCGCACGGCCCGCCTTGCCGTGGACGGTGGCCACTTCTGGCACCGACTTGATCAGCCGGTCGGTTTGCTGCAGCAATTGCGCCGCCTTGCCTACCGACAAACCGGGCAAGGCGGAAGGCATATAGAGCAGGTCTCCCTCATCGAGCGGCGGCATGAACTCCCCACCGGTCCGCAGGATGGGCCATGCCGTAGCCGCGAGCAGGATCGCTGCTACCAGAATGGTTGCGCGCGGATACGCAAGCACTCTCGCCAGCATCGGTTGATAGAGGCGGACCAGCCAGCGATTGAGCGGGTTCGCCGCTTCCGCCGGAATGCGTCCGCGAATCATGAAGCCCATCAGCACGGGTACCAGCGTGATCGACAGCCCGGCCGCAGCGGCCATCGAGTAAGTCTTGGTGAAGGCCAACGGCGAGAACAGCCGGCCCTCCTGCGCTTCAAGGGTGAACACCGGCACGAAGGAGAGCGTGATGATCAGCAGGGAGAAGAACAATGCGGGCCCCACTTCGGTCGCGGAGTGTCCGATCACGCGCCAGCGTTCCGCCCCGTCCAATGACTCGCCGGGGTGCCGGGCTTGCCAGTGCTCCAGATGCTTGTGCGCGTTCTCGATCATCACGACCGCCGCATCCACCATCGCACCGATCGCGATGGCGATGCCGCCAAGCGACATGATGTTGGCATTGACGCCCTGGTAGCGCATGACCAGAAACGCCGCGAGCACGCCAAGCGGCAGCGACACGACAGCCACCAGAGCGGAACGCAGATGGAACAGGAAGGCCAAGCAAACCAGCGCCACGACGATGAATTCCTCGACAAGCTTGTGGCTGAGGTTTTCCACGGCGCGGTGAATCAGTGCCGAGCGGTCGTAGGTGGTCACGATCTCCACGCCAGCCGGCAGGCTCTTCCTGAGCGTCTCCAGCTTCGTCTTGACGGCATCGATGGTTTCCAGTGCGTTCTTGCCCGAGCGCATGACGATGACGCCGCCGGCCACCTCCCCCTCGCCGTCGAGATCGGACAGGCCGCGCCGCGTCTCAGGGCCAAGCTGGATCGTGGCGATATCGCCCAGCCGTACCGGGATGCCTGCGCCGCTGGTTTCAATCGGAACCTGCCGGAAGTCGTCAAGCGTCTTCAGATAGCCAGATGCCCTGACCATGTATTCCGCTTCCCCGAGTTCCAGCACCGATCCGCCCGCCTCCTGGTTGGCGCCGCGAATCGCCGCGAGCACTTTCGCTTGCGACAGGTTGTAGGCGCGCATTCGGTCCGGCATCAGCACGATCTGGTACTGCCGCACCATGCCGCCCAGCGATGCGACTTCCGCCACATTCGGCAGGGATTTCAGTTCGAAGCGAAGGAACCAGTCCTGCAACGCCCGCAACTGCCCGAGGTCGTGCTGGCCAGTGCGATCCACCAGGGCGTACTCATAGATCCAGCCCACGCCCGTGGCATCGGGGCCCAACGCGGGCCTGGCCGCCGCCGGCAGGCGCGATTGCACCTGGTTCAGGTACTCCAGCACGCGCGAGCGCGCCCAGTACGGGTCGGTCCCGTCATCGAACAGCACGTAGACAAAGGAGTCGCCGAAGAACGAGTAACCACGCACCGTCTTCGCTCCGGGAACCGACAGCATCGTGGTGGTCAGCGGATACGTGACCTGGTTTTCCACAAGCTGTGGCGCCTGGCCCGGAAATGGCGTGCGGATAATGACCTGCGTGTCGGACAGATCCGGCAATGCATCGAGCGGCGTGTTTCCCACCGCCCACAGCCCCCAGGCCGTCAGCATGACCGTTGCCAGCAGCACCAGGAAGCGATTGCGTATCGACGCGAGGATGATATGCGCGATCATCGCTTGCCTCCGTCTGTTGCCGCCGGCTCCACGCCGGATAGCGTCGCGACGCCATCCTGGTCCAGACGGAAGTGGAAGCGGATACGGTCGCCCGGCTTCAGCCCCTTGAGCAACGCCGCATCCTGCGTCGCGAAGTCCATCGTCATCGCGCCCCATTGCGCCGAGGAAATCGGCCCATGGGAGATGGTCAGTCCATCAGCGTTCACCGACTCGATGCGGCCCGTGCCCTCGTGCTCTTTTGCGGCGGCTACTGGCGCCGATGCATCGCTGGCTGGTGTCATACGCCCCAGCGTACCGCGCAGGCTGGCATCCGAGTCGATCAGGAACTGGCCGGAGGCCACGACCCGCTGTCCGGCGCGCAGACCCGAAATGACCTCGACCATGCCGCCGGATTCGCGACCGGTGCGGATCTCCGTTGGCACATAGCCCTGTTGTCCCGCATCGACCATGACGATAATGCGCTGGCCCGCATGGATCACCGCTTCGGACGGAATCTGCAGCACGTCCTGACGATCGGCGCTGTCGAAACGGACACTGGCGAACATGCCCGGCACCAGCCGGCGCTCCTTGTTGGGCAGGACGATGCGGACTTTGATGGTGCGCGTGGCAGCATTGACGTCGGGCAGGATGGCGTCGACCCTGCCGGTCACCGGCTCCGGCACGGCGGGTGCGGACACCGCGACGGCCAGGCCGGGCGCGACCTGCCGTGACTGCGCTTCGGGCACCTCCGCGATCACCCACACCTGGCTGAGATCGGCAAGACGGAACAGCGTCATGCCGGGCGACACCGTCATGCCCTCGCGCACGGCGATCTCGGTCACCACGCCATCGAGCGGACTGGGTATGCCCTGAGCTGGCTGCACTTTGCCCGAACGGGCCACGGCCTCGGCCTGTGCCGGTGTCATGCCCGCCTGCAGCATGCGCGCTTTTGCCGCACCTGCCAGTTCGGCCTGCACTCCCGATGGCAGGCGCGATACCGCCAGGTATTCCTCTTGCGCCGCCACCCAGTCCGGCGAATACAGGCTGACGAGGGTCTGGCCGCGCCGCACCGGATCCAGCGTCGCGCGTACGCCGACATGCTGCACGAAGCCCGTCGTGCGTGCCTGGATCACCTGGATGCTGCGCTCATCGATCGACACGCTGCCCGGTGCCTCCAGCACGGTGCCGATGCGCCCGGCCTTTACTTCTGCCGTGCGGATACCCAGGTTTTGGGCCACGCGGCTGTCAATCGTGACGCCGCTCTGGCTACCGCCGTCGCCGTCGGCATAAACGGGCACCAGCTGCATGTCCATGAAGGGCGATTTGCCTGGCTTGTCGAAGCGCTGGCCCGGCACCATCGGGTCATGCCAGTACAGGACCCTCCTGCCGGTTTGCGGATCGATTTTGCCGGCCTTGTCCGTCGTGCCGGCATCCGGCGATGCCACCACCTGCTGCGAAGCGCCAAGGCGATAGCCGGCATAGCCCGCTGCGCCGACCATGACCAGGCACGCCGCTGCGATCTTGAGTCGGGAGTTCATCTGGAGTCCTTGTTGGTCGATACGGTGTGCGCGGTCGGTAACGGCACCAGGAAAGTCAGGTCGGCCCAGACTTTTGCCGTACGCTGCTCGAGGGCCAGTCGCTCCAGCGCGGTGTCGATGGCCCGATGGTTCGCTTCCGCGACGGCGACCAACGACCCGGTATTGGCGCGATAGGCTGTCAGCGCGGCTTCTGCCTGGGCATTGGCCAATGGCAAGGTGGCTTCGTCATAGCGCTTGAGGCGCTCCAGGTTGCGCCGCAGTTCTGCGACGCGCGCGCCCACCAGCGCATCGGTATTGCGCTGGACGATTTCCGCCTTTGCGCGCGCCGCGTCGGCCTGCGCCAGTCGAGCAGCCACTTCGCGGTCCTGCCGGTTGGCGCGGTCCCACGGCAGCGGAAGGCTCACGTTGACCGAAGCCATGTTCGAATAGGCCGACCCGCGCTGGCTGTACATCAGCTCGACCGTGACATCTGGCCTGCGCGCCTCGTCGGCCACGCGCACCTCACTCTCCGCGAGCGTGACATCGCGCCGGGCGGCGGCGATTTCTGGCACGCCGTCGTAACGAGTGCCGACAAGTTGCTGAACGCGGTCCGGCACCGATAACGCCGGTGGTGCACCCAATGGCCGCGAGGCATCGGCGCCGATCCAGCGCGAGAGATTCACGTTGGCGGCGTCCAGCGCGGCCTGGTTCTCGCTCTCGCGGTCGCGCAGTTTCTGGATTTCGAGCCGGGCCGAAAGAACATCCGCGCGCGTGCCTCGCCCACCGCGATAGGCTGCGTTCGCCGCTTCGAGCGTCAGGGCCAAGGGATGACTGTGATGGCCGAGCAAGGTAGCCGCCTGCTCCGCGTACCAGCGGTCGATCCAGGCTGCAACCGCGTTGCGCTGGACATTGGTCACGCCGAGCACGCGCTGGGCATCGGCCGATGCGGCCTCGGCCTCGAAGCGGGCGGTGCGCGCGCGGCGCTTATCGGCGCGGGTGAACTCCTGCATGACGCTGATGGAGCGCATGGTCATCGAGTCACGGCTCAGCGAAAACTTGTCCGGGCCATCTGTCGGGACGTTGTTCAGGCCGAATTTCAGTACCGGATCGGGCAACTGCCCGGCCGCGACCGCCATCTGGACGGCAGATTCGATGGCACCGTGCGTGTTCTCGGCATCACGGGCGCGCGCCGTGGCGAGTGCGGCAGCCTCTTCAATCGACAAGGCAGGGGCGGCATGCAATGGCGCGACAAGCGACATCAACATGCCAAGGGCGGACACGCATTGCAGCGTCCACCTCAGGCAAGGCGGCAATGACATAAAGCCTCCGTAAGCAACGACCACCGCTCCCGCGATCGCGGGAGCGGCAAGAAAGTGGCGTGGCTTCGGAGGCTACGTGCGGAAACAGCAGTGAAGTATGGCGTGCGGCGGTGGCGGAGCGCGCGGCTGCGCGTTGGCGCGCATGGCGAAAAGCGGCGCGGGAAGCTCCACGGGCGGCTCGACGACGATGCCGACAAGGACCGGGATGAACGCAGGAACCTGCGGTGCAGGGTGATCGGCGTGCTTGGTATCGGCCTGGCAGTGGCCCATGCAAAGCGCCTTCTCGCCATTGAAATGCCTAGCGTCCTGGTCGGGCGTGCCGGCCATATCGGGGCAGCATCCCATCCCTTCCATCCCCGCCATCGCTTGCTGCTGCGATGTGTCCTCGAGCGCCCGCGTGCCTGCCATGCAGGCATAGGCGGCCGTTGCCAGTTGCACTGACAGGAACACTACCAGAAGCAGGCCGGCAAACCATGAATGCCGGCGGACCAGGTATCGCACGATGGATAAGGGTATCGGAACAGCGGTGAGGATAGCCGCTTTTCATTCCGATTTCAAAAGCGACCGGCAGGCAGGCCGAAAAGCAATGTCCGCCAGGATCTCGGCTTATGAGTGACCTGCATTGCAGAACGAGAGACGGGGGCATCCGACCGCCGAAGGGTGGCAGTCACAGAGAGAGTGACGCGGAGCAGCCCCGCATGCCGGCCTGGACCAGCCAAGGTGTCGCAGCCGTGACCCAAAAGTGGCCTACGGTGCTGCGGCGATGCAGGGCGAACCCCGCACCCTCCCCCACAGGCTATTCGCAAACCCTTGACTGGCGCGTCCTAGAGGACTCGAACCTCTGACCGCTCGCTTAGAAGGCGAGTGCTCTATCCAACTGAGCTAAGGACGCGCGAAGGCGTGCATTCTACCGCAGCGCCGGCTCGCAGGGCGTATCGGCGGCGTTCAGGATGCCAGACGCTCGTTCTCACGGGTGACGTAGCGGCCCGCCGCCGGCGCATGGTTGCCGGCAACCGGATGCATCGATACGCCGTTGCGGCCTTTGAGCTTGGCGTCATACAGGGCGCGGTCGGCGCGGCGCATCAGCGCGTCGGCGCCCTCGCCCGGGTTGCGCGTGGCCAGGCCGATGCTGACCGTGTAGGCGATCGCATCGGGCTCGGAAGGACAAGGGCTCGCGCGCACGGCGGTCGCCAGCCGCAAGCAGGCCAGCCGGCCATTTTCCATCCCGGTATCGGGCATGACGATGGCGAATTCTTCGCCGCCGAGTCGTCCGAGCACGTCGTGCGGGCCGCTGGTTCGCCGCAGCAGCCCGGCGAAATGGCGCAGCACGCTGTCGCCGGCCAGGTGGCCGTAGACATCGTTGATCGCCTTGAAGTGGTCCAGGTCCACAAAGGCCACGGTCAACGGCTTGCGCTGGCGCTCGGCCTGCAGGCAGGCTAGCTCGAGCGCTTCCCAGAAGGCGCCGCGCAGCAGCACGTCGGTCAGGTCGTCATGCCGCGCGCGCCGCTCCAGCATGCGCCGCAGTCGGTCGTGCGCCATCAGCGCAAAGCTGACCGAGAGACCAACCAGCGCGAAGACGTTGAGCATGGCCAGTTCGCCGTCCCACGGCAATGGCTGCGGCCAGGCGCCGTCCTGCACCAGCGCGGCAACCGGCAAGGCCATGGTCCATGCGTTGGTCGCGGCCACGGCCACGGCGATCAGCACCAGCGAAGCAGCGGCCAGGCGCCCGATGCCGCGGGAGGTGCGCACCGATGGGCCGATACTGCGGGTCACGTCGAGCAGCAAGCCGATATGGCATGCCGTCAGCAGCGGCGCCATCTGCAGCCCAGCCAGCGGCGCCTCGGGAATGCCGGGTGCCACCACCTGCCAGGCCACGCCGAGCGCGGCAGCCAGGCAGCTTCCCAGCAGCAATCCGGTCTTGCCTGAGCGGCCGGCAAAATGGCGGGCGCCGATCGCCATCAAGGCGAGCGCAGCCAGCAACGCCAGATCGGTTGCATCCGGCACCAGCCACGCGGGGCGCGCGTCCTGCACCGCAGCCAGCACCGAGGCGATTGCCGCGGCGACATTGCCCAGCGCCCATGACGTCAGGCCACTGCGGCCCATGCCCGCGGATCGACGCAATACGACGCAAACCACCGCCATCTGCAAGGCAAACAGCCCTGCGATGAGCACCACAATATGCGACTGAAACATCTTCATTCCCGTCCAAGGCGACAAACGGCGCCCCGCCAGGCGCCGCCTTTCCCCTTCTTATGCCGATCCTGTGCCGGACCGTTGTCATCGATTGCCGCATATCCTGTGTCGGGCCGCCGCGGCATTGCCAGCGGCAAGCCAACGCGCCGAGGCGCTCGCCAGGGCAGGGAGCGCCGTTCTTGTTATGGTGATAGGCCAGTCCGGAAGGAATCTGCAAACCAGCATTCCCAACATCACGCCGGTCGGACTAAAGCGGTGTGCGGATTATCGCAGCGCGCAAACCCAAGTCAAGCCAAAGTGCCCCCCGCCAAAAGGGGGAGCGTGCCCGTGGATGGCACGCGCGCTGTCATGTGCCGGGTACGCCAGATTGACCAGCCCCGCCGCCACGCGCTACAATCGCTGGCTTCGGGGCGTAGCGCAGCCTGGTAGCGCATCTGATTTGGGATCAGAGGGTCGCATGTTCGAATCATGTCGCCCCGACCAGTTTTAATTTGGCTTCAAGAAACACGGCCTGGACAGCGATGTCCGGGCCGTTTTTCTTTTCTGCCGCGCCCTGCTCGACTGCGTCGGCGCCGCTCACCACCGCGGCATCATGTCGGGCCAGATCAGCGCGGCCGCGGTCAGCAGCAGCACCACGGCCGCCAGCATCAGACCGCGGCTGGCACCGTCGTGTTGCTTGTCGACCTGCGGCAGCCAGCCGGGGCCGCCGTCCCGTTGTGGCGATACGGGCGCTGGCGGCGCCACATTGGCCAGGGAAGCCGCCGCGCCTTGCACGGCAGCCCGCGGCACAAAGTCGGGCTGTGCCAGCAGGAAGCCCATCGGGGTGGCCTGGCCCACGGCTCCCATTTGCTGGAACAGGAGCTTGGACAGCGCCAGGCAGTCGTCCAGCGCGATCTGCGGCCGCGGCCGGAAGATGCGCAGGTGCTCGCACAGCGTATCGAGCTTGTGGTTGGGCGCATGGAAATACTGGGACCAGCGCACCTGGCGCACCGAGCAGCGCCAGTGCTTGCGCTGTATCTCGGGCACCACTTTTTCTAGCATGCGGACATTGAATTCAGCCCCATGGGCGACCAGCACGTCAGCATCCTCGACGATGGCACGGATCGCGCCGACATCAAAGCGCTGCCCGCGCAGCATCTCGGCGGTCAGGCCGTGCATGCCGGTAGCCGCCTCGCTGATCGGAACGGTGGGCTCCTGCGAACCGTAGTAATCAGTGATTTCGCGCACGAGACTGCCCGCCCTCGGCGCTACTTCGACAAGCAGCAGGCCGATGCTGACAGGCTCGTCGACTGGCGTGAGCCCGGTTGTCTCGGTACTGATGATGGCGACCCGCATGGGCACTCCGGTGTAGCCGTCCGCAAGGCACGTTGGCGGCGGCCGCTATGGTCGTTTGCCTCTAGCGTAGTGCGGGGGTGCCAAACGTCATATCAACCAGATGGGCTAGCTGAAGTCGCCGGCGATTGGAGACGGCCGGCGCATCAGCACCCGGCAGACCCTCTCAGGCCTGCTGCGGGCCGGCGGTGTCGCCCCGGCGTCGCTCGAGATTGACGTACACATCCGCCGCGACCAGCCCGAACAGTGCGTGGGCGAACAAACTTTCCCATCCGCGCGCCTCGTCGAACCAGTTGAAATAGCGGCCGAACACATAGAAATTGATCAGGTAGACCACTACGCCGAACACGATGCCGACCAGCGACGCCAGACTCATGCTGGAATCAAGCCTGAATGAAGAAAGGATCATCGCCAGCACTGCCGAAAGTATGATCGACAGCGCGAAATGAACCGTGCCGGCTGACAGCACTACGGTCCAGTTGAAGGCATCGGCGGAAAGCGCTTCGCGGCCGAGGATGATGGCCGCCACCATTTTCACCGTGCCCCAGGCGCCCTGGTACATCAGAAAGCGCGCCGTCAGCAGCTCAAGCACCATGTAGACTGCGCCGGCGATCAGCCCGGCCACCACGGCAGCCCGCCAGTCCGGCGTGCAGCGGACGTAGCGGTGCGAATCCAGATGGAGTTCCATGGCAGGCTCCTTGCGAGATTCCGGCCCCGCTGACTGCAGGCGGCCGTACGAGTTAGTTCTAGCTCATACGGGGCAAATACCAAGGCATGCCGGATACCAAAGGTGTTTCATGAATCACCAAAAATCGCAGGGACCGTGCACTGCACAAGGCGCCACCGTCCGACGGCTGCCCGTGTTCGCCGGAGCAATGCTGCAACTGCGCACGTGATACAATACCGGAGCAAGTAGCCCCGGGGTGTCCGTGCATCCCTGTAACCGGGCGTTCTCACCAGCGCGCTCTCGCGAGCGCTCAGCAGCAGCCGGCGCGGCCATCCGCGGCGACACCAGAACTGGCGAACCACCGGGTACACCTGCCCGCCCTGCTCCGCGTAGCGAACGGCCACCCAGGCCGTCACCGGCAGTGTCCACGCCAGGCAATCCGCGCCCGCCTGGCCTAGGCGCGACCGGCATGGATCGAGTATCTGGCGCCACGCGTGGCGCCGCGCGGGACCGTCCGCGTGCGCCTGCCCCGAACGACTTCAATGGCGCGGTTCGCCAGCCTGGCGAATATGCGCTGGTTCGCGCCGTGCCCTCGGGCCGGACGAACCGGACCGGAATTTTTGATAACCCAACCATGCAGCCTTCGCGGGCTGCCGAAAAGGAAAGCAGATTGGCTAAGGAAGAACTCATTGAATTTGGCGGCGTGGTGTCGGAAGCCCTGCCTGACAACCGCTATCGTGTCACGCTGGAAAACGGCGTGGAAATCTGGGCATACGCTTCGGGCAAGATGCAGAAGCACCGCATCCGTATCCTGGCCGGCGACCGCGTGACCCTGGAAATGTCGCCCTACGACCTGACCAAGGGCCGCATCAACTTCCGCCACAAGTCCTGAGTCTTCGCACGGCCGGAGCCCGCCGCTCCCGCCGTCACAAGTGGATTCCGGGGCGTTGCAGACGCGCTGTCATGGAGCTGACACCGCGCCCGGACACACTTGCGGGCTGCCCGACGGGCGGCCCGATTTCGTTTACGGCCATTCGTGGCGCCAGGCCGTCCGCTTGCGCTGGCCGGGCGGCTTCACCATACTCGAAGCTTCACCATCGCCACGTCCGACATGAACCTGATCCTCTGGCGCCATGCCGAAGCCGAAGACCTCCCTGAAGCGCTCAGCCTGAGCCGCCATGCCGACATGCAGCGGCCCCTGACGCGCCGCGGCCGCAAGCAGGCGGAGGCGTCCGCCAAATGGCTGCGTGCGCATCTGCCGTCGGATACGCGCGTGCTGTGCAGCCCCTCTGTACGCACTCGCGAAACCGCGGCGGCGCTGACAGGCGACGCGCAGATCGTCGAGGCACTGGGCCCCGGCGCCGACGTCAGTTCGGTGCTGGCTGCGATCCAATGGCCCGAACGCACCGAGCATGTGGTGGTGGTCGGGCATCAGCCATGGATTGGCCGCGTCGCCAGCCTGCTTCTGGCCGGCAACGAGATGGACTGGAGCGTGCGCAAGGCAGGCATCTGGTGGGTGACCGGGCGGACCCGCGAAAGCGAGGCGCAGACCGTGCTGCGCGCGGTCATCAACCCCGAATTTCTCTGACCCAGCCCGGATTTTTCCGACTTCTCCACCGCAGCCGGCCCGCATGAGCCAGCTGTAGTAGCCTCTGGCATGCCCGGCATGGTCACGCCCGGCAAAAATCTGAAATAGCCGATGGCAGCCGGATTCTCCGCTCCCTAGAGTCGCTACGGCGCCGCCCCCTGGCCGCGCCGCCCTCGCCGTGCCAGGCATGGGCTTCGACCGCAGGTGTCACGGAGATTTCCCATGGATTGCCCGTCGGACCCCCATCGCCCCCGCCAACCCGCCAGCGCGCCGGCAGACCCCTGCCCCAGAGCCGCCCGGCCGCGTAACGGCACCACCGGCACCACCATCGCCGCCGGCGGCCCGCCCGACGTCACGGAAGCGTCATCGCCGGGTCACGGCACTGTCACCGCGGCTGACTACATTGCATCGCAACAGTTTCGTCACCAAAAGGACATACTGATGCGAGACCTCCCCACGCCGACCCAGCCGCTTTTTGACTCTTTGCCCAATGGCCTTGCCGGCCAGACGGCGCGGAGCCGTCTTCATCGCCAATCGGATAAGGCAAATGAGTCGCCTGCTCTCAGCGTGGCGTGGGCGCGCCACCAGGACGAAGTAGTCGAGGCACAGCGCCTGCGTTACAAGGTGTTCGCCGAAGAGATGGGCGCACGCCTGACGTCTTCGGTGCCGGAGCTGGACGTCGACATGTTCGATGGCTATTGCGACCACCTGATCGTCCGCGACATGGCCACGCTGCGCGTGGTCGGCACCTACCGCGTGCTGCCGCCGCACCAGGCCAAGCGACTGGGCTGTCTGTACGCGGAATCGGAATTCGACCTGGTTCGCCTTTCCCACCTGCGCCCCAAGATGCTCGAACTGGGCCGCTCCTGCGTGCACCGCGACTATCGCTCGGGCAGCGTCATCATGGCGCTGTGGGGCGGGCTGGGCGAGTACCTGCAGCGCTGGGGCATCGAGTCGATGCTGGGCTGCGCCAGCGTGCCGATGAGCGACGGCGGCCACTATGCGGCCAGCCTGGACCGGGTGTTCAGCGAGCGTTACCTGGCACCGATCGAATACCATGCCTTCCCGCGCCTGCCGCTGCCGGTCGAGGACCTGAACCAGCAGCTCGAGGTCGAGCCGCCCGCGCTGATCAAGGGCTACCTGCGCCTCGGGGCGAAGATCTGCGGCCAGCCGGCCTGGGATCCGGATTTCAACGTGGCCGACTTCCTGACACTGCTGCGCGTGAACGACATGAACCCGCGCTACGCCCGCCACTTCCTCGGCCTGAACCAGGCAGTATGATCCGGGCCGCCCGAGCGGCGGCCCCTTCCTCCACGCTCAGCCGTTCGTCAGTCGTAGACGACCTTGTAGCGCTTGCCGATTCGCTGCCATTCGTCGGCCTCCTGCGCGAGGCTGTATTCGATCAGTGGATTGGCCTCGATCCACATCTTGGGCAGGCGCACCTCGAAGCCCTCGTCGAGCGCCTCGGCCAGCTGGCTGACGCGGATATCGGGCGAGCCGACGTCCGAACGGCGCCGGCACAGCACGAAGGCCAGGCGCAGGCTGAACAGCATGCGCCAGTCGACGAACTTGCCGCTGCCCGACAGCTTGCCAAGCTTGCCCGCATGCCCCAGCAGCAGCGTGGCCAGCCGCGCCTGGTCGGTCTTGGAGAAGCCCGGCATGTCCGCATGCGTGGCGATATACGCCGAGTGCTTGTGGTAGCCGCTGTGCGAGATCGACATGCCGATCTCATGCAAGCTCGCGGCCCAGCCCAGCAGCGCCAGGTTGTCATCGCGCCGTTCGTTGGCGGGTTCCGGAAACTGCGCCAGCAGCGCCTGCGAGGTACCACGCACGCGCCCTGCCTGGGCGCGGTCGACGCCGTAGCGGCGCATGAACTGGTCGACCGTAACGGTGCGCATGTCCTCATGGTGGCTGCGCCCCAGCAGGTCATACAGCACACCCAGGCGCAACGCGCCGTCGGTGACGTCCATGCGGTCGATGTCGAGTTCGGCGAACACGCCCAGCATGATCGACAACCCGCCCGGCAGCACCGGAATGCGGTCCGCCTTCAGCCCGGTAAGCTTGACGCGGTTGGTGTTCTCGGCCTTGACCAGCGCACGCTTGAGGCGCTCCAGTCCTTCGCGCGTGATGCCGTGGTCGGCCGGGTTGTCGTTCATGCCGTTGAGCTCGATCAGCTCGGCCAGCGCGCGCGCCGTGCCGGACGAACCGACCGCCTGCTCCCAGCCGGCGGCGCGGTACTGGCGCACCAGCACCTGGATCTCGCGGCGCGCGGCCAGCTCGGCCTGCTTCATCGCGTATTCGTCGACATTGCCGCTGGGGAAGAACTGCCGGCTATGCGATACGCAGCCGATGTACAGGCTTTCCATCAGCTTGGACTGATAGCCGCTGCCGATGATGAATTCGGTCGAGCCGCCGCCAATGTCCACCACCAGCCGGTTGCCCTGACAGGCCGGCGCATCGTGCGAAGCGCCCAGGTAGATCAGCCGCGCTTCTTCGCGCCCGGCGATGACTTCGATCGGGAAGCCGAGCGCGTTCTCGGCCTCGATCAGGAACTCGGATGCATTCTTGGCGACGCGCAGCGTATTGGTGGCGACCGCACGCACCTGCTCGGGCGCAAAGTCGCGCAGGCGGTCGCCGAAGCGCCGCAGCGCATCGATGCCGCGCCTGCGCGCGGGCTGGTCCAGGTACTTGTCGGGCGTCAGGCCAGCCGCCAGCCGCACGGGCTCACGCAGGGCGTCAACCTGGAAGATCTGGCTCGCGGTGCCGTTGGCCGTGGTGGTCTCGTCCACCCGCCCGATCATCAGGCGGAAACTGTTCGAGCCCATGTCGACGGCGGCGAGCAGGCGTGGAGTGTTGTTCATCGTATGCTAGGAGGCTGGTTCGCGTTCGTGTTGCGTAGCTCGGCCCGGGCAAGTGCCCGCTGCCGGCGCTCGCGCCCCGGAAAAATATGTCCTTGTCATGTCCGCATCATGACAAAATCAAACTGTCACAAAAGTGACACGATTTTATGGAAAAGTCGCCACCTTACCAAAAGAAGGTCATGACCATGTCGACGACGCCGTCCAGTACGCTGCTCAATCGAGAGCTGGGCATCCTGGAATTCAATGCCCGTGTGCTAGCGCAAGCCGCCGACCCTAAGGTACCGCTGCTGGAAAGGCTGAAGTTTATCTGCATCGTGTCCAGCAATCTGGACGAGTTCTTTGAAATCCGCATGGCGGGCCTGAAGGAACAGATGCGCGACAACGCTTCGGGTCTGACACCGGACGGGCTGTCCTTCCAGCAGACTTACCAGCTTGTCACCGAGCGCACGCAGCGGCTTGTTGCTTCGCAGTATGACATGCTGCAGAACACCATTTTTCCACTTCTTGAAAAAGAAGGTGTCTTTTTCCACCTGACCACGACCTGGACCGACGCCCAGCGCGAATGGGCGCGGGAGTTCTTCCAGCGCGAGCTGGCGCCGGTGCTGACGCCGATCGCGCTGGACCCCGCCCACCCCTTCCCGCGCGTGCTCAACAAGAGCCTGAACTTCGTGGTCGAGCTGTCCGGCAAGGATGCCTTCGGCCGCGATGCCGACCTCGCCATCGTGCAGGCGCCGCGCGCGTTGCCGCGCGTGGTGAAGATGCCGGAGAAGCTGTCGGGCTACCCGTTCGGCTTCGTGATGCTGTCGTCGTTCATGCAGGGCTTCGTGCATGAGTTGTTCCCGGCGATTGCGGTGCACGGCTGCTACCAGTTCCGCGTCACGCGCAATTCCGACCTGTTCGTTTCCGAGGACGAAATCACCGACCTGCGCGAAGCGCTGCAGGGCGAACTGCCGACGCGCCATTTCGGCGACACGGTGCGGCTGGAGGTGTCCTCCGACACGCCGGCTCCGCTGTCGCGCCGGCTGCTGCTGGAATCGGGCCTGAGCGAGCAGGACCTGTACCGTGTCTCCGGCCCGGTGAACCTGGTGCGGCTGATGCAGATCCCCGACATGGTCGATCGCCCCGCCCTCAAGTACCCGCCCTATGTGCCGGCGCCGGTGAAGCCGTTTGCCGCGGGGGCCTCGATTTTCGACGTGATGCGCCAGCAGGACGTGCTGCTGCACCACCCGTACGAGAGCTTCAGCTCGGTGCTCGACCTGCTGCAACTGGCCGCCGCGGATCCCAACGTGGTCGCGATCAAGCAGACCGTGTACCGCACCGGCAACGAGTCGCTGGTGATGGAAGCGCTGATGACCGCCGCGCGCAACGGCAAGGAAGTCACCGTGGTGGTGGAACTGCTTGCGCGTTTCGACGAAGAGACCAATATCAACTGGGCCGAGCGGCTGGAATCGGCCGGCGCGCACGTAATCTATGGCGTGGTCGGCCACAAATGCCACGCCAAGATGCTGCTGATCGTGCGCCGCGAGCCTGCCGGCCCCAAGGCCAAGCAGGTCAAGCTGCGCCGCTACGCCCACCTGGGCACGGGCAACTACCATCCGCGCACCGCACGTCTCTATACCGACTTCGGGCTGCTGACCGCCGATGAGGCGATCTGCGAAGACGTGCACCACGTGTTCCAGTTGCTGACCGGCACCGCCGGCACGATCCGGCTGAACCACCTGTGGCAGTCGCCGTTCACCATGCAGACCAACCTGGTCGAGCATATCCGCGCCGAAGCCCGCAACGCGCGCGCCGGCAAGCCGGCCCGGATCATCGCCAAGATGAATGCGCTGCTGGAAGCGTCGATCATCGACGAGCTGTACAAGGCATCGCGCGCGGGGGTGAAGATCGACCTGATCGTGCGCGGCGTCTGCGCGCTGATGCCGGGCGTGCCGGGCATGTCCGAGAACATCTCGGTGCGGTCGATCGTCGGGCGGTTTCTGGAACACCATCGCGTCTATTATTTCCGCGCGGGCGGCGAAGAGGTGCTGTACCTGTCCAGCGCCGACTGGATGGATCGCAACCTGTTCCGCCGCGTCGAGGTGGCCTTCCCCGTGCTGGACAAGGCGCTGAAGGCGCGCGTGATCAAGGAAAGCCTGCAGGTGCACCTGCGCGACAATGCTTCGGCGTGGATCATGCAGCCGGACGGCAATTACATGCGCAAGCAGACGCGCTCCAGGCATCCGCGTGTCAGCCAGAACGACATGCTGGCGATGTTCGGCGGCAATCCGTGATTGCTGCACGGAAAGCAACAAGCCCCGCCGCGGCGGGGCTTGTTGCTTTGATGGACCGGCGACGCGGAGCGTTCAGGCGGCCCGGCGCGAAGAATCCGGTGCCTGCGGCGATGCCGGCACGGCGGCGGCCGCGTCGCTCAGGCTGCGCACGCTGCGCTCCAGCGGAAAGATGATGCGGAACACACTGCCGCGCCCTTCCTCGCTGGTCACGCGCAGGTCGGCATGGTGGCGCGACAGCACGTGCTTGACGATGGCCAGGCCCAGCCCGGTGCCGCCGGTATCGCGCGAACGGCTGCGGTCGACGCGGTAGAAGCGCTCGGTCAGCCGCGGAATATGCTCGGCGGCGATACCAAGCCCGGTGTCGGCCACCGAGAACACCGCATGGCCCTCTTCCCAGCCCAGCCGCAGCGAGATGCGCCCGCCTTCCGGCGTGTAGCGCACTGCGTTGGACACCAGGTTGCCCAGCGCCGACAACAGCTCCGTCTCGGCGCCGCGGAATCCCACCGTGGGGTCGATCTCGGCCGCGATCTTGTGCCGGCCTTGCGACAGCGCTTCGGCATCATGCATCAGATGCGCGACCATCGCCTGCACGGCCACCATGTCGTTGCCCGGCGGCTGCGCATCGCTTTCCAGCTTGGCCAGCGCCAGCAGGTCTTCGACGATGCTTTGCATGCGCATCGACTGCACCAGCATCATGTCGACATAGCGGCGGCGATCGTCTTCCGGCACTGGCAGGTCGCGCACGGTTTCCAGGAAACCAGTCAGCACCGTCAGCGGCGTCTTGAGTTCATGCGAAACGTTGGCGACGAAATCGCGGCGCATCGCCTCGGTATTTTCGAGCTTGGTGATGTCCTGCGTGATCACCAGCTTGCGGTTGTCGCCGTAGGGCAGGATCTGCACCGCGATCACGCTGTGCTTGTGTTCGCCCATGTCGCGCATCACCAGCGGATCGTCGAAACGCTGCCGCGTCAGGTAGTGGACAAACTCGGGCCGGCGGATCAGGTGCGTGATGCGCTGGCGCACGTCGCGGCGCGCGTTCAGGCCGAAGTGCTGCTCGGCCACGTCGTTGCACCATTCGATCTGGTCGGCATCGTCGAGCATCAGCACGCCGTTCGGCGAAGCCTGGATTGCCTGGATAAAGCGGGTGTGCTGCTGCTCGACCTGCAGCACCTGCGTGCGCCAGCGCTTGACCAGCCGGTGCAGCCGGTAATACACCTCGCCCCACAGGCCCACGGCGCTCGGGATCTCGCCGTAGACGGGCGCGTCGAGCACCTTCCACAGGCGATTGATCTGGTACAGGTAGAAGCAAAGCAGCCCGAACAGCACCGCGCAGGCCAGTGCCAGCGCGGCAATCGGGCCGAAGGCCAGGAAGACGCCGGCGGCTACCACCACCAGGCTGATCAGGATAGCCGCGGAACGGGCCCAGATGACATTCATGCGCAGGGTTCAGGCTAGCGGCCGGCAGCGGCCGCATGGGGTTGCGACGGAGTGTGCCACGAATTCGCCGCGCCCTGCCAGCAGCGTGAGTAGTGGCACGGGGCGAATGGCACCGCCCCGGCCAGCCGGCCCCCTCAGGCGCCGGGAGCGCGCGCAAGGCGGTAGCCGCTGCCGCGCACGGTTTCGATCATGTTGCTGTAGCCACCTGGAGTAAGCGCTGCGCGCAGGCGCTTGATGTGCACGTCGACGGTGCGCTCTTCGACAAAGACATGGTCGCCCCAGACCTGGTCGAGCAGTTGCGAACGACTGTGCACGCGCTCCGGATGGGTCATCAGGAAGTGCAGCAGGCGAAACTCGGTTGGGCCAAGGTCCAGCTTGATCGGGCCACCGTCGTCCTCGCCGGTGACACGATGCGTGGCCGGGTCCAGCCGCAGGCCATTGATCGCCACCACGTCGTCGGTCAGCTGCGGCGCGCGGCGGCGCAGCACTGCCTTGATGCGGGCGAGCAACTCCTTGGGCGAAAACGGCTTGGTGACGTAGTCGTCGGCACCGGCTTCCAGGCCCATCACCTTGTCCTGCTCCTCGCCGCGGGCAGTCAGCATGATGATCGGGATCTGGCGGGTGCGGTCGTTTGCCCGCAACTCCTTGGCGAAGGTCGCGCCCGACTTGCCCGGGAGCATCCAGTCCAGCAGCACTAGGTCGGGCAGCACGTCGCTCATCAGCGACAGCGCTTGCTCGGCGTTATAGGCCCTGATCGGATAGTGCCCCGCGTGCTGCAGGTTGACGGCGATCAGTTCGGCGATCGCCGGTTCGTCTTCGACAACGAGAATACTGCTTGGCATGTGTATCGTTCTCCGCAATCAGGCGGCTCAGCTCAGGGCTTCGCGCTCCATGTCCTCGCGCGAGGCATGGCGGACGTCCGTCCCCTTGACAATGTAAATGATAAATTCCGCGATGTTCTTGGCGTGGTCGCCGATGCGCTCCACCGCCTTGGCGATAAAGAGGAAATCCAGCGCGACCGAGATCGTGCGCGGGTCTTCCATCATGTACGTGATGAGCTTGCGCACGAAGCCGCGGAATTCCTCGTCGATCGCCTTGTCGTCCTTGACGATGCGTGCCGCCGCCACGGTATCCAGGCGGGCAAAGGCGTCCAGGGCCTGGCGCAGTAGCGAGATCGCCATCTCGCCCGACAGCTTCACCTCGGCATAGTTGATGCTGTGCGCCGACGCGTCTTCCATGATGTGCTTGGTGCGCTTGGCGATCTTCTCCGCCTCGTCGCCGGCGCGCTCCAGGTTGGTGATGGTCTTGGAAATGGCCATCACCAGGCGCAGGTCGCGCGCGGTCGGCTGGCGCCGCGCGATGATATTGCCGCAATCGGCATCGATCTCGACTTCCAGCGCGTTGAGCTGCTGCTCGCGTGCGATGACCTGGTCGGCCAGGTCGGCGTCGAAGTCAGCCAGCGCGCGCATGGCAACTTCGATCTGCGACTCGACCAGCCCGCCCATCTGCAGCAGCTTGGTGTTGATCGCATTGAGGTCGGCGTCGAACTGGGTCGACAGGTGCTTGTCAGTCATGGGTTTCTCCTGGCCGCTATGGATATGCTAATCCTTGCCCTGCTTTCCAGCGTCGGAATCAGCCGAACCGGCCGGTGATGTAGTCTTCCGTTTCCTTGCGGTGCGGCTTGATGAAGATCTTCTCGGTCTCGCCGAACTCGATCAGCTCGCCCAGGTACATGTAGGCGGTGAAGTCCGAGCAGCGCGCGGCCTGCTGCATGTTGTGGGTCACGATCACCACGGTGTACTCGTCCTTCAGCTCGGCGATCAGTTCTTCGATGCGGCCGGTGGAGATCGGGTCCAGCGCCGAGCATGGCTCGTCGAGCAGCAGCACTTCCGGGCGGATGGCGATGCCGCGCGCGATGCACAGGCGCTGCTGCTGGCCGCCGGACAGGCCGTAGCCAGACTGGTTCAGCTTGTCCTTGGCTTCGTTCCACAGCGCGGCCTTGGTCAGCGCCCATTCCACGCGGTCATCCATCTCCGAGCGCGACAGCTTCTCGAACAGGCGCACGCCAAAGGCAATGTTGTCGTAGATCGACATCGGGAACGGCGTCGGCTTCTGGAACACCATGCCGACCTTGGCGCGCAGCAGCGCGATGTCCTGCCTGGCGGTCAGCAGGTTGTCGCCGTCCATGTTGATCTCGCCCTCGGCACGCTGCTCGGGATAAAGCGCATACATCTTGTTGAAGGTGCGCAGCAACGTCGACTTGCCGCAGCCCGAGGGGCCGATGAAAGCCGTGACCTTGCGGTCGGGGATCGACATGTTGATGTTCTTCAGCGCATGGAACTGGCCGTAGTAGAAGTTCAGGTCGCGCACATCGATCTTGGCGCGTACCGAATCAGGAATGTCGATGACGGTAGAGGTCATTGCGTTCTCTCGCTTGCAGTCAGCTTGCAGTCTTCAGGGCGAAACGTGGGATAGGTCGTTGCGCCGCTTAATGCTTCTTGAACAGGATGCGCGCCAGGATGTTCAGGGCCAGCACGCCGACGGTGATCAGGAACACGCCCGCCCAGGCCAGTTGCTGCCATTCGGTGAACGGGCTCATGGCGAAGCGGAAGATGGTCACCGGCAGGTTGGCCATCGGCTTGTTCAGGTCGGAGGTCCAGAACTGGTTGGACAGCGCGGTGAACAACAGCGGCGCGGTTTCACCGGCGATACGTGCCACCGCCAGCAATACGCCAGTCACAATGCCGGCGTACGATGACTTCACCGTGATCGACATCACCATCTTCCACTTGGGCGTGCCCAGGGCGAAGGCCGCCTCGCGCAGCGAGTTGGGCACCAGGTTCAGCATGTTCTCGGTGGTGCGCACCACGATCGGGATCTGCAGCAGCGCCAGCGCGCAGATGCCTGCCCAGCCGGAGAAGTGCCCCATGCGGGTCACCACCAGCGCGTAGACAAAGAGGCCGATCACGATCGACGGCGCCGACAGCAGGATGTCGTTGATGAAGCGGATAAAGCTGGCCAGCGGCGAGCGCTGGCCATACTCGGCCAGGTAGATGCCGGCCAGGATGCCCAGCGGCGTGCCGAACAGCGTGGCCATGCCCACCATCACGAAGCTGCCGAAGATGGCGTTGGCCAGGCCGCCGCCGGCGGTGTTGGGTGCCGGCGTCATCTGCGTGAACAGGTCCAGCGACAGGCCGCCCACGCCCAGCGTGACAGTGGTCCACAGGATCCACGCCAGCCAGAACAGGCCGAAGCCCATCGCCACCAGCGAAGCGGTCAGCGCATACAGGTTGATGCGGCGGCGGCGGCCCTGCAGGCGCGCGCGCACGGCATCGGCATCGGGACGGACGGCGGGGATAGATACGGAAGACACAGCTTGGCTCGCTTGGCTCATTTGGCGCCCTCATTCTTGGCGAGTCGCAGCAGCAACAGCTTGGACAGCGCCAGCACCACGAAGGTAATGAAGAACAGGATCAGGCCCAGCTCCATCAGCGCGGCCGTATGCAGGCCGGCGCCGGCTTCGGCGAACTCGTTGGCGAGTGCCGAGGTGATGCTGTTGCCCGGCGAGAACAGCGATGCGCTGTCTAGCAGGTTGGTATTGCCGATCACGAAGGTGACGGCCATGGTCTCGCCCAGCGCGCGGCCCAGGCCCAGCATCACGCCGCCGATGACGCCGGCGCGGGTATAGGGCAGCACCACGTTCCACATCACTTCCCAGGTGGTGCAGCCCACGCCGTAGGCGGATTCCTTGAGCAGCACCGGAGTGACTTCAAACACGTCGCGCATCACCGAGGCGATGTAAGGGATGATCATGATCGCCAGGATCACGCCCGCGCACAGCAGGCCAATACCCAGCGGCGCGCCCTGGAACAGCTTGCCGATCACCGGCAGCTGGCCTACCGTGGCGGCCAGGGGCTTCTGGAAATACTCGCCGAAAATCGGCGCGAACACGAGCAGGCCCCACATGCCGTACACGATGGACGGCACCGCGGCGAGCAGCTCGATGGCGGTGCCCAGCGGGCGGCGCAGCCAGGCAGGCGACAGCTCGGTCAGGAACAGGGCGATGCCGAAGCTCACCGGCACCGCGATGATCAGCGCGATCAGCGATGTCACGATGGTGCCGTAGATGGGCACCAGCGCACCGTAGACATCGGCGGGAGGATCCCACTCCGCGGACCACAGGAAGCGCGCGCCGAAGGCCTCGATCGAGGGCCAGGCGCTGATCGCCAGCGAGACGATGATGCCGCCCAGCAGCAGCAGCGTCACGATGGCGGCGCCGCGCGTCAGGCCGCCGAACAGGATGTCGCCGAGCCGGCTCGGAGGCTGGACGCCGCGGGTGTCGGAGGGAATAGTCGCCATGTCGGAGAATTCAGGGTGGATCGCCACTCCCGCCTGGGCGGGAGCGCGGTGTCCGGACGAGAGTCAGGCTGCCCGGACACCGGCCCCGCGCTCGCGCGGGGCCGGCGATGCCGTCAGATCAGTACAGCGCCTTGCCCGAGGCGTCCTTTACGCTGGTCTTCCAGGTCGAACGGATCTGGTTGACCACGCTCTCCGGCAGCGGTACGTAGTCCAGGTCGGCGGCCATGTTGGCGCCGCTCTTGTAGGCCCAGTCGAAGAACTTCAGCACTTCCGCGCCCTGCGCCGGCTTTTCCTGGTTCTTGTGCACCAGGATGAAGGTGGCGCCGGCGATCGGCCATGCTTCCTTGCCCGGCTGGTTGGTCAGGATCTGGTAGTAGCTCTTGCTCCAGTCCGCGCCGGCGGCGGCGGCCTTGAAGGCATCGTCGCCCGGCTTGACCACGGTACCCGCCGCGTTCTTCATGTTCACGTGGGTCATCTTGTTTTGCTTGGCGTAGGCGTACTCAACGTAGCCGATGGCGCCGTTCAGGCGCTGCACGAAGGCGGCCACGCCCTCGTTGCCCTTGCCGCCGGTGCCGCCGCCCGGCCAGTTGACCGTCGTGCCCTCGCCCACCGTGCCCTTCCAGTCAGCGCTGACCTTGGACAGGTAGTTGGTGAAGATGAAGGTGGTGCCCGAACCGTCGGCGCGG
The DNA here is from genome assembly GCF_038900635.1 of Cupriavidus oxalaticus. Lineage (GTDB taxonomy): Bacteria > Pseudomonadota > Gammaproteobacteria > Burkholderiales > Burkholderiaceae > Cupriavidus > Cupriavidus oxalaticus_B. Next base: position 177,281 of record NZ_JAYMRX010000001.1, read on the forward strand.
CGCACCGGCAGGATGTCCTGGCTCGGCAGCTTGGCTTGCGGGTTCAGCGCCTTGATGGCGGGGTCGTCCCACTTCTTGATCTTGCCCAGGTAGATATTGGCCAGCACCTCGCCGGTGATGGTCAATTCGCCCGGCTTCACGCCTTGCAGGTTGATCACCGGCACCACGCCGCCGATCACCGTCGGAAACTGGACCAGGCCCTGCTTGTTCAGTTCCTCGTCCTTCAGCGGCGCGTCCGAGGCGCCAAAATCGACCGTCTTGGCGCCGATCTGCTTGATGCCGCCCGACGAGCCGATGGATTGATAGTTGACCTTGTTGCCCGTTGCTTTGTTGTATGCGTCGGCCCACTTGGAATACACGGGCGCCGGGAAGGAAGCGCCTGCACCGGTAATTTCCGCCGCGAACGCAGTACCCGCTACGACCATCGAAACGATGCCTGCTACGGCAGTCTTGACCAGCTTCATATGTCCTCCAGAGAACATTGGTTGGGAATGACAAATTTTTGACAAGACGAACTGTATGCTCCCCATATGACAATTCCGTGACATCTTTAAATCTTCTTGAAAGCCGCTGCCAGCTTGGGTTTCGGGGCGCCATCGAACTGTCATGGCGATGCAATGTGACGGCGGTTAATTGCAAAATTACCCAGAAAAACGCCGGGACAAGCCCGGCGTTTGCCGCATTCGCTGCGACGGATCAGGCGCTCAGCGCGTCAGCCAGCGTCTTCGCGGCGCGCTCGGCCATGTCGGCCTGTTCAGCCTCCACCATCACCCGTACCACAGGCTCCGTGCCGGAGGCGCGGATCAGCACCCGGCCACGGCCTTCGAGTGCCGGCTCGACCTCGGCACGCGCGGCTTGCAGGCCGGCATGCGACTGCCAGTCGAAGCCCTTCTGCACGCGCACGTTGATCAGGGTCTGCGGGAACAGCGACACACCCTCCAGCAACTGTGCCAGCGTCTTGCCGCTGCGGCGCAGTGCCGCCAGCACCTGCAGTGCCGAGACGATGCCATCACCGGTGCTGTGGCGGTCAAGGCACAACAGGTGGCCGGAGCCCTCGCCGCCCAGCGTCCACTTGCGCTTGTTCAGCTCTTCCAGCACATAGCGGTCGCCGACCTTGGCGCGCACGAACTCCACACCCTGGCGCTGCAGCGCCAGTTCCACCGCCATATTGGTCATCAGCGTACCCACCGCGCCGGGCACCACCTGTCCGTTGCACTGGCGGTCGCGCACAATCAGGTACAGCAGTTCGTCGCCGTTATAGAGGCGGCCGTCGGCGTCCACCACCTGCAGCCGGTCGGCGTCGCCGTCGAAGGCCAGACCCAGGTCGGCGCCGTTGGCCTTGACAGCCTCGATCAGTTTGGCGGGCGCGGTGGCGCCATAGCCTGCATTGATATTGCGGCCGTCCGGCTGGTTGCCGATCGCGACCACGTCGGCGCCAAGTTCATGGAAGACGTGCGGTGCGATGTGATAGGCGGCGCCATGGGCGCAATCCACCACCAGCTTCAGCCCGTGCAGGTCCTGCTCGTGCGGGAACGTGCTCTTGCAGAACTCGATATAGCGGCCCGGGGCGTCGTTGATGCGGCGGGCGCGGCCCAGGTCGTCGGAGGGCGCGCACAACATCGGCTCGTCGATCGCGGCCTCGATCTCGGCCTCGACCGCGTCGGGCAGCTTGTCTCCATCGGCGGAGAAGAACTTTATGCCGTTGTCGTAGTACGGGTTGTGGCTGGCCGAGATCACCACGCCGGCCGAGAGGCGCAGCGCGCGCGTCAGGTAGGCAATGCCCGGCGTCGGCAGCGGCCCCGTCAGCAGCACGTGAACGCCGGCCGAAGTGAAGCCGGCTTCGAGCGCAGCTTCGAGCATATAGCCCGAAATGCGCGTGTCCTTGCCGATCAGCACGGTCGGGCGGCCCTGCCCGGTCTTGGCGCCGTGCGCCAGCACCTTGCCGGCTGCATGGCCCAGGCGCATCACGAAGTCAGGAGTGATCGGCGCCTCGCCAACGCGCCCCCGGATGCCATCGGTCCCGAAATACTTGCGTGTCATTCGCTGTTCCCTTTCTGATCTGTCTTGCGTTGCACTACCTGGCGCTCTGCGGCGCCTGCCTTGGGTGGACGGGGTGTTCAGGCTGCCGTGACAGACTCGTTGCGCACGGCCCACCAGGTCTTGACCGCGTCCACAGTCTGCTCCACATCATGCACGCGTACGATAAACGCACCGCGCTCTACCGCACACACCGCGGCCGCAATGCTGGCGGCAATTCGTTGCTGTGGCGGGCGCCCGCCCAGAATCGCGCCCAGCGTGGATTTGCGCGAGATCCCCGCCAGTACCGGCAGGCCTTCCAGCGCCATCCGCGGCAACTGGCCGAGCAGGCGCAGATTATGATCCGGCGTCTTGCCAAAGCCAAACCCCGGATCGAGGGATAGGCGCGCGTCGTCGATGCCGGCAGCGCGCAGCACGGCAATCCGTTCGGCCAGAAAATCCGCCACCTCACTGACCACATCCTCGTAGTGCGGGTCTTCCTGCATGGTTTGAGGGTCGCGCTGCATGTGCATCACGCACAGCCCGGCTTTTCCTGCCTCCTGCGCTGCCAGTGCCTCCACCGCGCCAGGCATGCGGAAGCCCCAGATATCGTTGATGAGATCGGCACCCGCCGCAATGGCGGCGCGCATGACCTCTGGCTTGTAGGTGTCGATCGACAGCGGCTTGCCGCAGTCGCGCAAAGCCTCGACCACCGGGATCACGCGCGCCAGCTCATCCTTCAGCGGCAGCGCGGCCGAGCCCGGCCGGCTGGATTCACCGCCGATGTCGATGATGTCCACCCCCTCCTCGATCATCTGTTCGGCACGGCGCACGGCGGCATCGCGGCCGGCGTGCTGGCCGCCGTCCGAGAAGGAGTCGGGCGTCACGTTGAGGATGCCCATCACGAGCGGGCGCTGGTCTAGCGCAAAGCGGAAGCGTCCGCACTGGAAATACCGGATCTCTGGAATCTGCTGCAAGGTCGGAATACTCAATAAAGCGGTGCGCGAACCCGGCCGCGCCAAAGGAAAAGCCGGTGCACCAGGCACCGGCTTCAGGGTCATGCATTACACAGCCAGCATGCAGGCGTCGTCAGGCCGACGAGCTGATGCGATCAGGCCGTGGCAGGCGCGTTGGTCGGCGCCACCGGCGAGCCACCCGGGGGCGTGCTGCCGCCACCGTTCTGACCCGACACACCGCGCGGCGGACGCGGCGGCTTGCCGGCCATGATGTCGTTGACCTGGTCGGCGTCGATGGTTTCCCACTCCATCAGCGCGTTGGTCATGGCCTCGACCTTGTCGCGGTTATCTTCAAGCAGGCGCTTGGCCAGCGCGTATTGCTCGTCGATGATGCGGCGGATCTCGGCGTCGACCTTCTGCTGCGTGGCTTCCGACACGGTCTTCGACGACAGCTTGCCGAACATGCCGTCCTGCTCGGTATCCACGTAGACCATGGCGCCGAGCGAATCGCTCATGCCGAAGCGGGTCACCATGTCGCGGGCGATCTTGGTGGCGCGCTCGAAGTCGTTGGAGGCACCGGTGCTCATGGCGTTGAGGAAGACCTCTTCCGCGGCCCGGCCGCCGAAGAGGATGGCAACCTCTTCCAGCATGCTGTCCTTGTACTTCGAATACTTGTCATGCTCGGGCAGCTGCCAGGTCACGCCCAGCGCCCAGCCACGCGGCATGATGGTGACCTTGTGCACCGGATCTGCCTTGGGCAGCAGCTTGGCAACCACCGCGTGGCCCGACTCGTGGTAAGCCGTGGCCCGGCGCTCTTCCTCGCGCATGACCGTCGACTTGCGCTCCGGACCCATGTAGATCTTGTCCTTGGCGTCCTCGAAGTCCTGCATGTCGACCACGCGCTTGTTGCGGCGGGCGGCAAACAGTGCAGCCTCGTTGACCAGGTTGGCCAGGTCGGCGCCCGAGAAGCCCGGAGTACCGCGCGCGATCACCGAGGCGTCGACGTCGTTGCCAATCGGCACCTTGCGCATATGAACCTTCAGGATCTGCTCGCGGCCGCGGATGTCCGGCAGGCCCACGTAGACCTGGCGGTCGAAACGGCCCGGACGCAGCAGCGCCTTGTCCAGCACGTCGGCACGGTTGGTCGCGGCGATCACGATCACGCCGGAGTTGGCCTCGAAGCCGTCCATCTCGACCAGCATCTGGTTCAGGGTCTGCTCGCGCTCGTCGTTGCCGCCGCCCATGCCGGCGCCACGATGGCGGCCGACCGCGTCGATTTCATCGATAAACACGATGCAGGGAGCCTGCTTCTTGGCATTCTCGAACATGTCGCGGACTCGCGCCGCGCCCACGCCGACGAACATTTCAACGAAGTCGGAACCCGAGATGCTGAAGAACGGCACCTTGGCCTCGCCGGCGATGGCACGCGCCAGCAGCGTTTTGCCGGTACCCGGAGGGCCGACCAGCAGCACGCCGCGCGGGATACGGCCGCCCAGCTTCTGGAATTTCTGCGGATCCTTCAGGAAGTCGACCAGCTCGACCACTTCTTCCTTGGACTCATCGCAACCGGCCACGTCCTGGAACGTGACGGCGTTCTGGTTCTCGTCGATCAGGCGCGCACGCGACTTGCCGAATGAGAATGCGCCGCCTTTCCCGCCGCCTTGCATCTGGCGCATCATGTAGAACCAGAACACGATGATCAGCAGGGTCGGCCCGAGGTAATACAGCGCCTGGACCAGCACGTTGGGTTCGTCATCCGCCTTGCCGGTCACCTGGACGCCATACTTCATCAGGTCGCCGACCATCCAGATGTCGCCCGGCGAGATGATGGTGTACTTGGCGCCTTCCTTAGGCGAGACCACCAGGTTGCGGCCCTGCACGTCGACACGCGACACCTTGCCGTTCTTGGCGTCATCCATGAACTGCGAATAGGTGACGCTGTCCTGCGCACGGGGCTTGTCGAACTGCTTGAAGACGGTAAACAACACCAGCGCGATCACGAGCCAGATTGCCGCCTTTTGAAACAGGTTGTTATTCAAGGCCGAACTCCTTTGCAATTGCCTTGCCAACGGATAGCTGCATTGTAATGCAGCGCCCGCCCTCGGGGGGAAACAGCGAAACTATGACGCCGATAGGTGCGGGTGGGGCACTTTCGCCCACTTATTTTGCCCTGGCCTCGACCGGAATCAGTTAATCCACCGCCTTCAGGTAGCGCCCAAGGATAAAGGTTTCGGAAGATTTGTCGCGGGACGCCTTGGGCTTGCGCTTCGCGACCACTTTGAACTGCCGTTTGAACTTCTCCACGATCTGGCTGTAGCCGCTCCCGTGGAAACACTTTACCAGCAATGCGCCTTCCGGCTTCAGGTGGGCCTGTGCAAACTCAAGGGCCAGATCGCACAAGTACTCGATCCGGGCCGAATCGGCGGAGGCCACACCGGACAAATTGGGGGCCATGTCGGAGATAACAAGGTCGATCTTGTCGCCGCCGGAAGCTTCCAGTACCAGGCTTTCGAGTTGCCGGAACACCTCTTCCTCGCGGAAATCGCCCTGGATGAAAGTGACGTCGGCGACAGGCTCCATCGGCAGGATATCGATCGCGACCACCGCGCCGTCGATCTTCCCGTCCTTGGCCCGGTTCGACGCAGCCAGCTTGTTGCGTGCGTACTGGCTCCAGCTGCCAGGAGCCGCGCCCAGGTCGACGATGACCTGCCCCGGCTGGATCAGCTTGTCCTGCTCGTCGATTTCCTTGAGCTTGTAGGCGGCGCGGGCACGATAGCCCTCCCGCTGCGCCATCTTCACGTAGGGGTCGTTGATGTGGTCGTGCAGCCACGAATGGTTAAACTTGTTCTTTGCCATGCCAGTTCCAGCCTGTTGCCTGCCCCGGCACGCGGCCAATGCCACATGCGCAAGGTTTTTCTACTGTTTTGATGATTTTGCCGCCCGACAGTGCCGGATTGACGGATAATACGCGCCAATTCGCGCTCCGCCCGCCTGCCGAACCGGCACCTGCCGGGCCCGCCGCGCACCAAACTCCAGCGCCACCGGCGCCAACCTATGCCCGCACTACAACTGATTCCTGCCCAGCGCTCCGAACTGCGCTCCCGTGCCCATGCCCTGAACCCGGTCGTCATGGTTGGGGCCGAAGGCCTTACCGGCGCCGTGCTCGCCGAGATCGACCGCAGCCTGGCTGCGCACGACCTGATCAAGATCCGCGTATTCGGCGATGACCGCGACGCCCGCATTGCCATCTACGAAGAAATCTGTGACGCGCTGCACGCCGCGCCGATCCAGCATATCGGCAAGCTGCTGGTGGTCTGGCGCCCGGGCGAGGCGCGCCTGAAGGAAAACCAGCCGGATAGCCTGGGCCGCCTTGCCCCGGCACGCCGCGGCGGCTCCGCGCCGCGCACGGTGACGGTCAAGAAACCCAGCGCCGCACCGAATCGGCGTCCGACCCGCAAGGAAGTGACCGTACTCGGCAACGAGCGCGTCACCGCGGGTGGCAACGTCAAGCGCGCGCGCGCGCGGCCGACCAGCCAGAAAAAGAAAGCCCTCAGCTGACAGGCTCCATCGAAGCGGCCACCGCCCGGTGGCCGCGGCATTCACTCCCCGGCCGAACGCGGCGCCGAAGCGCGCCACACCAGCACCAGCGCGAGCAGGCTTTGCAGCAGGTAGAAAGCACTCGACGCGCCGTGCAGCATGCCGAACTGCGCCTGGTAAGGCGATTCCGAAACACCCAGCCCCAGCGCCTGTGCTTTCTCCTTCAGGCTGCCCATGAACGGCTGGATGCCGAAGTAGCCGACCAGCACGCAGCACAGCATGCCGAGCACCAGCCAGCGCAGGCCGCGATAGCGGTTGGCGCCGCGGCGGATCATCACGTTGCACAACACCAGCTGCAGCACGCCGATGGTCACACCGACGATGGCTTCGGTATGGAACAGGTGACCGGCGATCATGCCGGCCATCTCGCGGCTGGGCAGTACAGAGAACAGCGTCGGCGCCACCATGTAGCCAACCGTCCAGAGGCTGCCAGCCCACACCACCGTCAGCAGCAGGAATAGCCGGTGCGGCAGCGGCGGCAGGCTGTTATAGGAAGAAGAGAACACGTGCCGGTCTTTCCGGTGGCCGGATTGCGGGCGACTGCCGCTCCCGGCCCGACCGGCCTCAGATATAGCGGACGGTAATGACTTCGTACTCGCGCTCGCCGCCAGGGGCCAGCACGGTGGCGACGTCGCCTTCGAACTTGCCGATCAGCGCGCGCGCGATCGGCGAACTGACCGAGATCTTGCCGGTATCGAGGTCGGCCTCGTCATCGCCCACGATCTGGTAGCTCACCGGCTTGCCGGACTCCAGGTCTTCCAGGTCAACGGTCGCGCCAAAGACGATGCGGCCATCGGTGTCAAGCTGGGTCGGGTCGATAACCTGGGCCGTCGACAACTTCGACTCCACTTCGATGATGCGCCCTTCGATAAAGGCCTGCTTTTCCTTGGCAGCGTCGTATTCGGCGTTTTCAGAAAGGTCGCCCTGCGCACGCGCTTCGGAAATGGCATTGATCACCGCCGGACGCTCGACAGCCTTGAGGCGCTGCAGCTCTTCCTTGAGCAGTTCGGCGCCACGCTTGGTAATCGGAATGGTGCTCATGTCTTCTTCAACAAAAAAATGAGCCGCAGCGGAGCTGGAGCCATCCCCGGCAAGACTGCCAGGGCACTTCCGCTCAACCGCGGCTTTCAGACAGGACCGAAGGGCCGCACACTGCTTATGCTGGTGCCAGGCCGATTCAATCGACGAATTTGACGTAGTTTAGGCCAAGAAGCCCGCCGGCATCAACACCGGCGGGCTTCCGGGCAATGTGCAGCGTGGCTTACGCCAGCGTGCCGTGCAGGCCCTGCAGGTCATAGACCTCCAGGCTCTGCATGTGCTTCAGCCCCTCCACCGCAGCGCTGGCGCCAGCGATGGTGGTGTAGTAAGGCACGCGGTTGGCCAGTGCCGAGGTACGGATCGAACGCGAATCCGCGATCGCGCCGCGGGTTTCATCGACGGTGGTGAACACCAGCGCCAGTTCACCGTTCTTGATCATGTCGACGATGTGCGGACGCCCGTCCTTGACCTTGTTCACCACCTTGACCGGGATGCCGGCGGCCTCGATGGCCGAGGCGGTGCCGCGGGTGGCGACGATCGGGTAGCCCAGGTCGTGCAGCATGCGGGCCACGGCAACCGCGCGCGGCTTGTCGCTGTCCTTCACGGTGATCAGCACGGTGCCCTTTTCCGGCAGGCGCGAACCCGCTGCCAGCTGGCTCTTGAACAGTGCCTCGCCGAAGGTCTTGCCCACGCCCATCACTTCGCCGGTGGAGCGCATTTCAGGTCCGAGGACCGGATCGACGCCCGGGAACTTGTTGAACGGGAACACCGCTTCCTTGACGCTGTAGTACGGCGGCACCACCTCGTCGGTAATGCCCTGCTCGTCCAGCGACTGGCCGGCCATGCAGCGCGCAGCGATCTTGGCCAGCTGCATGCCGGTGGCCTTCGACACGTACGGCACGGTACGCGAAGCGCGCGGGTTCACTTCCAGCACGTAGACGGTGTCGACACCGTTGCTCTGCTGGATGGCGAACTGCACGTTCATCAGGCCGACCACGTTCAGCGCCTGGGCCATGGCGGCGGTCTGGCGCTTCAGTTCGGCGACGGTCTCGGCCGACAGCGAGTACGGCGGCAGCGAGCAGGCGGAGTCGCCCGAGTGCACGCCGGCCTGCTCGATGTGCTCCATCACGCCGCCGATGAACACGCGCTTGCCATCCGACAGCGCGTCGACGTCGCATTCGATGGCATCGTTCAGGAAGCGGTCCAGCAGCACCGGCGAATCGTTCGACACCTTGACGGCCTCGCGCATGTAGCGCTCGAGGTCGCGCGGCTCGTGCACGATTTCCATTGCGCGGCCACCCAGCACATACGACGGGCGCACCACCAGCGGGTAGCCGATTTCCTCAGCCAGGCGCAGCGCTTCGTCCTCGGCGCGCGCGGTGCGGTTGGGCGGCTGGCGCAGGCCCAGTTCCTGCAGCAGCTTCTGGAAGCGCTCGCGGTCTTCCGCGGCGTCGATCATGTCAGGGCTGGTGCCGATGATGGGCACGCCGTTGCGCTCCAGGTCCAGCGCCAGTTTCAGCGGGGTCTGGCCGCCGTACTGCACGATCACGCCGACCGGCTTTTCGATCGCGACGATCTCCAGCACGTCTTCCAGCGTCACCGGCTCGAAATACAGGCGGTCCGAGGTGTCATAGTCGGTCGACACGGTTTCCGGGTTGCAGTTGACCATGATGGTCTCGTACCCGTCTTCGCGCAGCGCCAGCGCGGCGTGCACGCAGCAGTAGTCGAACTCGATGCCCTGGCCGATCCGGTTCGGGCCGCCGCCCAGCACCATGATCTTCTTCTTGTCGGTCGGGTTGGCTTCGCACTCGCCATGCTCGGCCTCATAGGTCGAGTACATATAGGCGGTGTTGGTGGCGAACTCGGCCGCGCAGGTGTCCACGCGCTTGTAGACCGGGCGCACGTTCTGGGCAATGCGCGCCTCGCGCACGGCGCGGGCGTCGGTCTTCAGCAGCCTGGCCAGGCGGCGGTCGGAGAAGCCCTTCTGCTTCAGGAAGCGCAGCTCAGCGGCCGACAGGCTTTCCAGTGTGCGTGCCTTGACCAGGCCTTCGGTCTTGACGATGTCTTCGATCTGCGCCAGGAACCACGGATCGATATCGGTCTCGCTATAGACCTCTTCCAGCGACATGCCGAGGCGGAACGCGTCACCCACGTACCAGATGCGGTCCGGGCCGGCCTCGCCGATTTCCTCGACGATCTCGTCGCGGTCGGTGGATTTCTCGTCCAGACCGTCCACGCCGACTTCCAGGCCGCGCAGGGCCTTCTGGAACGATTCCTGGAAGGTGCGGCCCATCGCCATCACCTCGCCCACCGACTTCATCTGGGTGGTCAGGTGGCTGTCGGCCTGCGGGAATTTCTCGAAGGCAAAACGCGGCACCTTGGTGACCACGTAGTCGATCGACGGCTCGAACGACGCCGGGGTCGCGCCGCCGGTGATCTCGTTCTTCAGCTCGTCCAGCGTGTAGCCCACGGCCAGCTTGGCCGCGACCTTGGCGATCGGGAAGCCGGTGGCCTTGGAGGCCAGCGCGGACGAACGCGACACGCGCGGATTCATCTCGATGACGATCATGCGACCGTCCTTCGGGTTGATCGAGAACTGCACGTTGGAGCCGCCGGTGTCGACGCCGATCTCGCGCAGCACGGCCAGCGAAGCGTTGCGCAGGATCTGGTATTCCTTGTCGGTCAGGGTCTGCGCCGGGGCCACGGTGATCGAGTCGCCGGTGTGGATGCCCATCGGGTCCAGGTTCTCGATCGAGCAGATGATGATGCAGTTGTCCTGCTTGTCGCGGACCACTTCCATCTCATACTCTTTCCAGCCCAGCAGCGATTCTTCGATCAGCAGCTCGCGCGTCGGCGACAGGTCCAGGCCGCGCTTGCAGATCTCTTCGAATTCCTCGCGGTTGTAGGCAATGCCGCCGCCGGTGCCGCCCAGCGTGAACGAGGGGCGGATCACGATCGGGTAGCCGGCGGTGCCGGTTTCCTGGGCGATGCGGCCCTGCACGGCCACGGCCTCATCCATCGAGTGGGCGATGCCGGACTTGGCCGAGCCCAGCCCGATCTTGGTCATCGCGTCCTTGAACTTCTGGCGGTCCTCGGCCTTGTCGATGGCCTCGGGGGAGGCGCCGATCAGCTCGACCTTGTACTTGTCCAGCACACCGTGGCGGTGCAGGTCCAGCGCGCAGTTCAGCGCGGTCTGGCCGCCCATGGTCGGCAGGATCGCGTCGGGGCGCTCCTTCTCGATGATGCGCTCGACCACTTCCCAGGTGATCGGCTCGATGTAGGTCACATCGGCCGTGTTGGGGTCGGTCATGATGGTCGCCGGGTTCGAATTGACCAGGATGACTTTGAAGCCTTCTTCGCGCAGGGCCTTGCAGGCCTGGGCGCCGGAGTAGTCGAATTCGCACGCCTGGCCGATGATGATGGGGCCCGCGCCGATGATCAGGATGCTCTTGATGTCTGTGCGTTTTGGCATTGCACGCTCTCTTTATGGGCCGGCTCGCTTGCATGCGGGCCGCGCCGGTAATCAGGGAATCCCTTCAGGATTCGAATAATGTCGGCTGCAGTTGTCGCAACCGCGCCGCGTCAGTTCATGGTCGCCGTAGCCAGCTTGGCGCCGAAGCCGATAAACATCGCCCCGACCCCGCTCGCCATCCCGGCCGACAGCCGCCGCCGGCGCCGGAACGCGTCGGCCAGCTTCGCGCCCACGAAGATGATGGTGGTCAGGTAGGCGAAGCTGCACAGCTGGCACACCACGCCCAGCACGGCGAACGACAGCACCGGGTAGGCAAAGGCCGGATCCACGAACTGGATGAAGAACGAGATGAAGAACAGGATGGCCTTCGGGTTCAGCAGGCTGATCAGCAGCGCCTTGCGGAACGGGTCGGACTGCTCGGCCGCGCCGGCGGGCACCGTCTTGTCCGCCGCATTGTCCACTGCCGCCGCGCCGCGCGAGGCCCAGCTGCGCATTGCGCCGCGCAGCATGTTGAAGCCGATCCACGCCAGGTAGGCCGCGCCGATGTACTTCACCACGTAGAACAGCGCCGGACTGGCCTTCAGCAGCGAGGCCACGCCCGCCGCCGACAGCACCATCAGCACCTGGTCGCCCAGGAACACCCCGCACGCGCCCTTGTAGCCGGCGCGCACGCCACGCTGCGCCGCCACCGACAGCACGTACATCGAGTTCGGCCCCGGCAGCAGCACGATAAAGATCGTGCCGAGCAGGTAGGTCCAGAAATCGGTGATGCCGAAGGCGGTTTGCATGAAGGCGTTCATGGGGTATCCCGTGGTCCAGCGCTGTCCGGGCGCGCTAATTTGCTCACTTACTTGCGCGCGTCGGTCATGTGCTGGATGAAGCGGTCGAACAGGTAAGCCACGTCGTTCGGGCCAGGCGAGGCTTCCGGGTGACCCTGGAAGCAGAACGCCGGCTTGTCGGTCAGCGCGAAGCCCTGCAGCGTGCCGTCGAACAGCGACACGTGGGTCACGCGCGTGTTGGCGGGCAGCGTGTCGGCGTCGACCGCGAAACCGTGGTTCTGCGACGTGATCATCACGCGGCCGTCCTCCAGGTCCTTGACCGGGTGGTTGGCGCCGTGGTGGCCGGCCTTCATCTTCAGCGTCTTGGCGCCGACGGCCAGGGCCATGATCTGGTGGCCCAGGCAGATGCCGAAGGTCGGGATGCCGCGCTCGATGAACTCGCGCGTGGCGGCAATGGCGTAGTCGCACGGCTCGGGGTCGCCGGGGCCGTTGGACAGGAACACGCCGTCCGGATTCAGCGCCAGCGCGTCGGCGGCGCTCGCCTGGGCCGGCAGCACCGTCACCTTGCAGCCGCGCTCGGCCAGCATGCGCAGGATGTTGAACTTGACGCCGTAGTCATAGGCGACCACGTGGAACTGCGGCTTGTCCTGCTTGCCGTAGCCTTCGCCCAGCGCCCATTCGGACTGGGTCCACTCGTACGGCTCCTTGACCGAAACCACCTTGGCCAGGTCCATGCCGGCCAGGCCGGGGAACGAGCGGGCCAGGTCGATGGCCTTCTGCACGTTGTCCTCGCCAGCCAGGATGCAGCCGTTCTGGGCGCCCTTCTCGCGCAGGATGCGGGTCAGCTTGCGGGTATCGATGCCGGCGATCGCCACCACCTTTTCCTGCTTCAGGTAGTGCGCGAGGGTGTGTTCCTTGCGGAAATTGGAGGCCAGGATCGGCAGATCCTTGATGATCAGGCCGGCGGCATGGACTTTCGTGGCTTCGACATCCTCAGGATTGACACCGTAGTTGCCGATATGCGGATACGTCAGCGTGACGATCTGCCGCGAATAGCTCGGGTCGGTGAGGATTTCCTGGTAACCGGTGATGGCGGTGTTGAACACCACTTCGCCGATGGTATGGCCGGAAGCGCCAATGGAATAGCCACGAAAGACCGTGCCGTCTGCTAGCGCGAGAATGGCGGACGGAAAAGACGGTAACACGGGTAGGCTCCTGCTGGACTCACCCCGTGACCGACCAATCGACGCCTCGTGCCTCCCAGGCTGGATCCGTGACGGCGGCAGCGGCATTGCGCCGATGCGGTCGGATCCGGTTGCGGCATGCTCTTTGCATCACATCAAGTGCGAACGGCAGAGGCGGCGCGGATGGGGGCGGCGGAAGGTGGAAAGCGGTTGGCGCTAGGGTGAAGGGTTCTGAAAGCGAAACTTTCGAATTATATCCCGCGCCACCCAATTTCTCAAGTTTTCAAGGACTTGCATCACGCGGGCGCCGCCGCGGGCACCCGGCCCGCCGGTGCCCGCGCCCTGGTCCGGCGGTGTGCGGATCCCGTTACGCGTCAGGCGGGACGACCGCCGTCACTTCGATTTCCACCTTGGCGCGCGGCTCGACCAGGTCGGCCACTTCGACCGCAGTCATCGCCGGAAAGTGCCGGCCAATGATGGCGCGGTAGTGCTGGCCGATCGAGCCATAGGCACCGACATATTCCGCCTTGTCCTTCACATACCAGGTCATGCGTGCGATATGTTCCGGCTTCGCGCCGCCGGCGGCCAGCACGTCGACCACATTGCGCAGCGCCTGCGCCACCTGCAGGCCGAAATCGTCGGTCTCGAACTCGCACTTGCCGTTCCAGCCGATCTGACCGCTGACAAAGAGCAGGCGGCTGCCGGCCTGGATCTCGGCCATCATGCCGTTAGCGTAGCCACGCGGGGGCGCCCAGTCGGGCGGCTGCAGGATTTTCATGGTGGATGTCCTGTTACTTTCTGATTTACGGATTGGGGGAAATCAATTGCGTCAAGCAGCCGGCCGCCGGCCGGTCAGGCCGGCGCCACCAGGTAGGCCGCCATGGCCTCGCGCACGGCCTCCGGCAACGGCTGCGGCGCGATCGAGCCGGTGTCGACGCAGACCAGCCGCTGCGTCACTTCCATGCGGGTATCGTCGTGCGGGCCGGCAAAGCGGATCGCCAGCGTGAAGCTGGACTGGCCGAGCTTGAGCACGCGCAGCTCGCGCGTGAGCACTTCGCCCAACCGGCTCGGCGCCAGGAAGCGGCATTCCAGCTCGGCGGTCGGCACGCCGGCCCGGCCCTCGCCGTGCATGACGTCGAAGGGCCAGCCCAGCGCTTCGCCGAACCAGTCTTCGATGAAGTCGTTGAGCATCTCGAAGTAGCGCGGGTAGAACACGATCCCGGCCGCATCGCAGTGCTTGAAGCGCACCAGGACGGTGCTGCGGAAGACCGGGCTCATGATTTGCTCCCACCTTGATTGGCGCCGTTGCCCTGCTCCGCCATCTGGCGCAGCCGGAAGCGCTGCAGCTTGCCGGTTTCCGTGCGCGGCAGCGCCGGCACGAACTCGATGCGGCGGGGATACTTGTACGGCGCGATCTGGCGCTTCACGAAGTCCTGCAGCGCGGTGCGCGTGGCATCGTCCGCGGGTACGCCTTCGCGCAGCACCACATAGGCCATGACCACCTGCCCACGCCCGTCGTCGGGCGCGCCGACCACGCCGCACTCGGCCACCGACTCGTGCTGCATCAGCGTGCTCTCCACCTCGGGGCCCGCGATGTTATAGCCGGCCGAGATGATCATGTCGTCGGAGCGCGCCTGGTAGAAGTAATAGCCGTCTGCGTCGACCGTGAAGGTATCGCCCGGCAGGTTCCAGCCTGCCTTCACGTAGTTGGCCTGGCGCGGATCGTCCAGGTAGCGGCAGCCGGTCGGCCCCTGCACCGCCAGCTTGCCCACCTGTCCCGGCGGCAGCGGCCGCATCTCGTCGTCGACGATCTGCGCCACGTAGCCGGGCACCACCTTCCCGATCGCACCCGGCCTGACCTCGGCGCCCGCACTGGAGATAAAAATATGCATCATCTCGGTGCCGCCGATGCCGTCGGTCATCTCGATGCCGGTGGCGGCCTTCCAGCTTTGCCGCGTGGCGTCGGGCAGCGCCTCGCCGGCCGACACGCTATGCCTCAGGCTCGATATATCGAAGCGCGGCGCCAGTGCCGCCATCTGCCGGTAGAACGTGGGCGCGGTGAAGACAATGGTGGCGCGGAAATCGTGGATCAGTTCCAGCAGCGATTCCGGCGTGAGCTTCTCCGCCAGCACCGTGCTGGCGCCGATGCGCAACGGGAAGCACAGCATGCCGCCCAGCCCGAAGGTGAATGCGATCGGTGGCGTGCCACAGAAGATGTCGTCCGGCCCGGAGCGCAGCACATGGCGCGGGAACAGGTCGCACATGGCCAGCACGTCGCGGTGGAAATGCATGGTGCCCTTGGGCTGTCCGGTGGTGCCGCTGGTAAAGGCGATCAGGCAGATATCGTCGCTGGCGGTGTCGCAGGCGTCGAAGCTGTCGGGCTTGCCCGCCATCGCGGCTTCCAGCGAGCCCTCGCCCGTGCCGTTGAAGTACAGCGCGCGGGCCAGGGTCGGGCAATGGAATTCCCCGCCGGCCCGCTGGATGGCGTCGAGATCCTCGCGCAGCCGCGCATCGCACAGCGCCGCCGTGACCTGCGCCTTGTCGACGATCTGCTTCAGCTCCCTGGCGCGCAGCAGCGGCATGGTCGGCACGGCAATCAGCCCGGCCTTGATGGTGGCGAGCCAGCTTGCCGCCATCATCAGGTTGTTGGGGCCGCGCAGCAGCACGCGGTTGCCCGGCACCAGCGCCATGTCCTCGACCAGCACATGGGCGATGCGATTGACCAGCGCCGCCAGCTGCGCGTAGGTGACCGTCTCGGTCTGGCCCACCTGCCCTCCCTTGCCCGCGGGGCGATGGCGGATGGCGATGCGCTCGCCGCGGCCTTCGCGCACGTGGCGGTCGACCAGTTCCACCGCGCAGTTCATCCGCGCCGGGTAGTCGGTGTCGGCGTTGAAGCGGAACACCGGCCACTGCTCGGGCGGCGGCAGGCGGTCGCGGGCGAAGGTATCTAGGTGGGCGGTGGTCGCCATGGCTTGTCTCCTGTCTGCTCTGTCGGTACGGCAGTTCCGGGGCGGATCGCTCAGGCCTTGCGGCCGGCCAGCGTCTCGCGGGCGATGATCAGCTTCTGCACCTCGGTGGCGCCTTCGTAGATGCGCAGCGAGCGGATCTCGCGGTACAGGCTTTCCACGCGCGTGCCGACCTTGACGCCGAGGCCGCCGAACATCTGCACCGCGCGGTCGATGACCTGCTGCGCGTTCTCGGTCGCGACCATCTTGGCCATCGCCGCTTCGCGGGTGGTTCGCTCTTTCCTGACGTCCCGCAGCCAGGCCGCGCGATAGGTCAGCAGCGCCGCCGCGTCGATGGCCGTGGCCATGTCGCCGATGGCGGCCTGCGTCAATTGCAGGTCAGCCAGCACGCCGCCGAACATCGGCCGCTCGCACGCGCGCGCCAGAGCATCGTCCAGCGCGGCGCGGCCGAAGCCCAACGCAGCCGCGGCGACCGAGGCGCGGAAGATGTCGAGCGTCATCATCGCCACCTTGAAGCCCTGCCCCGCCTCGCCCAGCCGGTTGGCAACGGGCACGCGGCAGTTGTCGAAGCGCAGCGTCGCAAGCGGGTGCGGCGCGATCACGTCGATGCGCTCGGCGATGGTCAGGCCCGGCGTGTCGGCATCGACCACGAAGGCCGAGATGCCGCGCGCGCCCGGCGCTTCGCCGGTGCGCACGAACACGCAATAGAAATCCGCGATGCCGCCGTTGGAGATCCAGGTCTTGGCGCCGTCGATCACATAGTGCTTGCCGTCTTCCGACAGCCGCGCGCTGCACTGCATCGCCGCGACATCGGAACCGGCCTCGGGCTCGGACAGCGCAAACGCGGCGATGGCCTCGCCGCGCGCCACGCGCGGCAGGTATTGCGCGCGCAGCGCTTCGCTGCCCGCAATCGAAATTGCACCCGAGCCCAGCCCCTGCATCGCGAAGGCAAAGTCGGCCAGCCCGTCGTGGCGCGCCAGCGTTTCGCGCAGCAGGCACAGCGAGCGTGAATCGAGCGCGGGCAGCGCGCCACCGTGCGCGCCCGGCACGCAATAGCGCAGCCAGCCCGCTTCGCCCAGCTGGCGCACCAATGCACGGCAGGCGGCATCGGCATCGCTGTGGTCGACATGCAGATGTTGCGCGCACCAGGCGTCGAGCTCGCGCTCCAGCGTGCGGTGCGTGTCGTCGAACAGCGGCAGGTCGAGATAGGTCTTGTCTGACATCGCGGCTCCCTGGCTCAGTCGCCTTCGAACACCGGCTTCGATTTGGCCACGAAGGCCTCGTAGGCGCGGCGGAAATCGCGCGTCTGCATGCAGATGGCCTGGGCCTCGGCTTCGGCTTCGATAGCCTCGTCCAGCCCCATGTTCCACTCCTGGTGCAGCAGCTTCTTGGTCACGCCGTGGGCGAAGGTCGGCCCGGCGGCGAGCTGCGCCGCCAGCGCCTGCGCCTGTGCCAGCACCGCTTCGGACGGATGCAGCGCATTGAAGAAGCCCCACTGCAGCCCTTCCTCCGCGTTCATCGCGCGGCCGGTATAGAGCAGCTCGCTGGCGCGCCCCTGTCCGATCACGCGCGGCAGCAGCGAGCACGCGCCCATGTCGGCGCCAGCCAGTCCCACGCGCACGAACAAAAACGCGGTCTTGGCCTGCGCCGTGCCCAGCCGCATGTCCGAGGCCAGCGCCATCATCGCGCCCGCGCCGGCGCAGATGCCGTCGACCGCGCTGATCACCGGCTGCGGGCATGCGCGCATTGCCTTGACCAGGTCGCCGGTCATGCGCGTGAAGTCGAGCAGTTCGGGCATGGTCATCTGCGTCAGCGGCCCGATGATCTCGTGCACGTCGCCGCCCGAGCAGAAGTTGCCGCCGGCGCCGGTGACCACCACCGCCTTGATGTCGCTGGCGTAGCACAGCGCGCGGAACAGGTCGCGCAGCTCGGCATAGGAGTCGAAGGTCAGCGGGTTCTTGCGCTCCGGCCGGTTCAGCGTGATGGTGCCGACCTTGCCGTCGTCGGACACCGACCACAGGAAGTGCCGCGGCTCGTAGCCGGCAAAGCTGCGCTTGTGGTGGCGCATGTCGAGTGCGATTTCAGTCATGGTTCTCTCTCAGGTCTCTGTCTTGTCAGCCCGCCATCACTTCGCCGCCGGCCACCGGGATCGCCTGGCCGGTGATCGCGCCGGCGGACGGCTGGCACAGCCACGCCACGGCGTCGGCCACTTCCTCGGGCTGCACCAGGCGGCGCTGCGGATTGCGCGCGGCCAGTTCGGCGCGCGCCTGGTCTTCGGTGCGTCCGGTCTTGCCGACGATATTGGCGACGGCGTCGCGCACGATATCGGTCTCGGTGTAGCCCGGGCAAACCGCATTGACGGTCACGCCCCTGGCCGCGGTCTCCAGCGCCAGCGCGCGCGTCAGTCCGATCACGCCATGCTTGGCCGCGCAATAGGCGCTGACGTAGCCGTAGCCGATCAGTCCGGCGGTGCTGGCCACGTTGACGATGCGGCCCCAGCCGGCTTCGAGCATCGCCGGCAAGGCGGCCTGCGTGCACAGGAAGGTGCCGGTCAGGTTGACATCGAGCATGCGCTGCCACAGCGCGGCATCGGTTTTCATGAAGGGGGCACTGTGCGCCTGCCCGGCGTTGTTGACCAGCATCGATACCGGGCCAGCCGCCTCGGTGGCCGCGGCAAAGGCGCGCGCCACGCTGTCGGCATCGGCGATATCGGCCGTGACGAACGAGACCATGGCGCCTGCCGGTGCCTGCTCGCGCAGCGCCTGCATCGTTTCTTGCAGCGTGCCGGCATCGCGCCCCAGCAGCGTGACGCTGGCGCCGTCGGCCAGCAGACGCCGCGCGATCGCTGCGCCGATGCCGCGCCCGCCTCCGGTGACCAGCGCGTGCATGCCGGCCAGTGTTGCCGTGCTGACCGTCATGCCTGCTTCTCCTGCGCCGCCGCGCGTTCGAGATTGGTTTCCAGTTGCCGCTTGCCCGCCACGTACTGCTTGGGCCAGGCGATGTCGCGGTAGCCGATGCGCGCGGCTTCCTGCAGCGTCCACGCCGGGTTGGCCAGGTGCGGCCGCGCGATCGCGCACAGATCGGCGCGGCCGGCGGCGATGATCGAGTCGACATGGTCGGCCTCGAAGATCGCGCCCACCGCGATGGTGGCGATGCCGGCCTCGTTGCGGATGCGATCGGCGAACGGCGTCTGGTACATGCGGCCATACACCGGCGCCTGGTCCGGGCTGACCTGCCCCGACGAGCAATCGATCATGTCGGCGCCGGCGGCCTTGAAAGCCCGGGCGATTTCGACGGCGTCGTCGGGCGTGATGCCGCCTTCGACCCAGTCGTGCGCCGAGATGCGCACCGACATCGGCTTGTCTTGCGGCCATACCGCGCGCACGGCCTCGAACACTTCCAGCGGATAGCGCAGCCGCGCCGCCAGCGAGCCGCCATATTCGTCGTTGCGCGTATTAGTCAGCGGCGAGATAAAGCTCGACAGCAGGTAGCCGTGGGCGCAGTGAATTTCGAGCCAGTCGAAACCCGCTTCGGCCGCGCGCCGGGCGCTCGCCACGAAATCGTCGCGCACGCGGTCCATGTCGGCGCGCGTCATTTCGCGCGGGGTCTGCGATTCGCCAGGCAGGTATGGCAACGGCGAGGCAGACATCACCGGCCAGTTGCCCTGCGGCAGCGGGTGGTCCATCGCTTCCCAGCCGAGCTGGGTCGACCCCTTGCGGCCAGAGTGTCCGATCTGCATGGCGATGCGGGCATCGCTGTTCGCGTGCACGAATTCGACGATGCGCTTCCAGGCGTCGCGCTGGGCATCGCTCCACAAGCCCGGACAACCCGGCGTGATGCGCGCATCGGGCGACACGCAGGTCATTTCCGCCACCACCATGCCGGCGCCGCCCAGTGCGCGCGAACCGAGGTGCACCAGGTGAAAGTCGCCCGGCATGCCGTCGGTGCAGGAGTACATCGCCATCGGCGACACCACCACGCGGTTCTTCAGCGTGACGCCGCGCAGCCGGAACGGCGTGAACATCGGCGGCAACGGCTCTTGCTCGCGCAGCTGCAGGCTTTGCTGCGGCACGCCGGCCTGTTGCGCCAGCCAGTGCTCGAATTGCGCCACGTAACCGGCGTCGCGCACGCGCAGGTTCTCGTGCGAGATGCGCTGCGAACGCGTCAGCAGCGAATAGGCGAACTGCTCCGGCGGCAGGCTGCCGGCGTAGCGCTCGACGTTCTCGAACCACTCGGTGGAGTTGCGCGCCGCGTTCTGGATCTTCAGCACTTCCACGCCGCGCGTGGCTTCGTAGCGCGCCAGCGCATCGGGCAGGCCGTCGTGGCCGCTGCCACGGATCTCTTCGGCCAGGTCGATCGCATCTTCCAGCGCCAGCTTGGTACCGGAGCCGATCGAGAAATGCGCCGTGTGCGCGGCATCGCCCATCAGCACCACGGGCACGCGACGGCCGTCAGGCAGCGTATTCCAGTGCACCCACTGGCGGCAGATCACCCGCGGGAAGCGGATCCAGATCGCCGAGCCGCGCAGGTGCGCCGCGTTGGTGATCAGCTTGTTGCCGTCGAGGTAGCGCGCGAACAGCTTCTCGCAGTACGCCACGCCCTCTTCCTGGCTCATCTCGTCGATGCCTGCGGCCTGCCAGACCGATTCGGGCGTCTCGACGATAAAGGTCGAAGTGTTGTCGTCGAAGCGGTAGGCATGCGCCTGGAACCAGCCATGCTCGGTCTTCTCGAACGCAAACGTGAAGGCATCGAACAGCTTGTGCGTGCCCAGCCAGACGAAGCGGCACTGGCGCGTATCGATGTCGGGCTGGAAGGTCTCGGCGTAGCGTGCGCGGATGCGGCTGTTCAGGCCGTCCGAGGCGATCACCAGGTCGGCCCGGTATTGCATCGCCAGCGCCTTGTCGTCGGTGACGTCGTTCTCGAATACCAGCCTGACGCCGAGCGCTTCGCAGCGCGCCTGCAGGATATTGAGCAGGCGCTTGCGGCCGATGCCGATAAAGCCGTGGCCGCCGGAGCGGATGGTACGCCCGCCGATATGGATATCGATATCGTCCCAGTGGTTGAAGGCCGCATTGATTTCGGCGGCGCTGGCCGGATCGGCCTGCTTGAGGTTGTCCATGGTGGCGTCGGAAAACACCACGCCCCAGCCGAAGGTGTCGTACGGGCGGTTGCGCTCGACCACGATCACTTCGTTGGCCGGGTCCTGCAGTTTCATCAACAGGCCGAAGTACAGTCCGGCGGGGCCGCCGCCAATACAAAGCACTCGCATCACTTCATCTCCTGCCGGCCGCGCCGTCATGTAGATCATGTCTAAATATTTTATGCTTCAAATATTAGGCGGCATTACAAGATAAGGCAAGTATCCGCTGCGGAGTGCCTGGCCAGACACTCCGCGCCGCCCACTGCTTCAGCCCTTCACCCCTTCAGCGCCGCCTGGATCTGCTCCAGCGCACCCGGGTCTTCGATGGTGGTCAGGTCGCCCGGGTCGCGCCCCTCCGCCACTGCCTGCATGGCGCGCCGCAGCAGCTTGCCCGAACGCGTCTTGGGCAGCGCATTGACAAACAACACCCGCGCCGGCCGCGCCACGGCGCCGAGCTGCTGTTCCACCGTCTTCATCAGGTCGCCTTCCAGCGCCAGCCGCTCCTGCGGCGTTGCCGTGCGGGCGGGATCGCGCGCGATGCAGAACGCCATCGCAACCTGGCCCTTGAGCGCGTCCTGCACGCCCACCACCGCCACCTCGGCCACGGCGGCGTTCGAAGACAGGCTTTCCTCGATCTCGCGCGTGCCCAGCCGATGGCCGGCGACATTGATCACATCGTCCGTGCGGCCGAGGATAAAGACATAGCCGTCCTCGTCGCGCACGCCCCAGTCAAAGGTGGAATAGCACAGCCGGTTCGGCACCGCCTGCCAGTAGGTGCGCACGAAGCGGTCGTCGTCGCCCCACACCGTGCTCATGCAGCCCGGCGGCAGCGGCCCGTCGATGGCGACCACGCCCTTCTGGTTGGGCGGGCATTCCGCGCCGGTGTTCTCGTCGACGATCTTCAGGTCGTAGCCGTAGGCCGGCACGCCCGGCGAGCCCAGCTTGGGCGGCAGCGGCTCGATGCCGCGCTGGATCGCCAGGATCGGCCAGCCCGACTCGGTCTGCCAGTAGTTGTCGACCACCGGCTTGCCCAGGCCGTCCTGGATCCAGCGCGCCGTGGGCTCATCCAGCGGCTCGCCGGCCAGGAACAGCAGGCGCAGGCTGGACAGGTCGTAGCGGGTCAGCCACGCCGGATCCTGCTTCTTCAGCACGCGGATCGCGGTGGGCGCGCTGAACATCAGGTTGACCCGGTATTGCTCGACCAGCCGCCACAGGATGCCGCCGTCCGGGCGGATCGGCGTGCCTTCGTACATCAGCGTGGCCATGCCGGCCAGCAGTGGCCCGTAGACGATATAGCTGTGGCCGACCACCCACCCGATGTCAGAGGCCGTGAACATGGTGTCGCCCGGATTGCCGCAGAAGATGTATTCCATCGACGTGGCCAGCGCCACCGCGTAGCCGCCGGTATCGCGCTGCACGCCCTTGGGCTTGCCGGTGGTACCGGATGTGTAGAGCACATACGACGGCTCGCTGGACTCCAGCCATGCGCACGGCACCTGCGCGCCGGCCACGCGGTCGCGCCAGCTGGCATAGTCTTCATCGCGGCCTTCGGTGCGCGGCATGTCCGCCAGCTGGCGGTCGACCAGCAGCACCTTCTCCGGCTGGTGCGACGACAACCGGATGGCCTCGTCCAGCAGCGGCTTGTACGGCACCACCTTACCGGCGCGCGAGCCGGCGTCGGCGCTGATCACCACGCGCGGGCGGGCGTCGTCGATCCGTGCCGCCAGGCTGACCGAGGCGAAGCCGCCGAACACCACCGAATGGATCGCGCCGATGCGCGCGCACGCCAGCATCGCAAACGCGGCCTGCGGGATCATCGGCATATAGATCAGCACGCGGTCGCCCTTTTGCACCCCCAGGCCCTGCAGGATTGCCGCCATGCGGTTGACCTCGTCGTGCAGCTCGGCGTAGGTGTAGGTGCGGGACTGGTCGACTTCGGTCGAGACCCAGTGCAGCGCCGGCTGGCTGGCGCGCGCCGCCAGGTGGCGGTCGACCGCGTTGTGGCACAGGTTGGTGCGCCCGCCCACGAACCAGCGGGTGAACGGCGCGCGGCTGTCGTCGAGCACCTGCTCGAACGGGGTTTCCCAATCGATGCGCGCCGCCTGTTCGGCCCAGAACCCCTGCGGGTCGGCCAGCGAACGGGCATGCACGGCATGGCTTGCCGTCATGGCAGTCTCCTCCGCGTCTGCGGTCGTTGTGATGATGACGGTAGTTTGCCACCGGCGCGGGCCCGGGGGAAACGGGATTCGGAGGGGTGCCGCCCGCGGCCGCTGCCCACGGCGGATGCAAAAAAGGCGTGCCGTCGGCACGCCTTTTTTGCTCTCAGGCGCTGGGCTCAGCGCGTCTTGCTGCCCTTTCCGCTGGCCTTGACGCTGGACTTGGCCGATGCCTTCACCGGGCCCGCCTTGGCCTCGCGCGCAACCTTGGCCGGCGCCGCCTTGGCACCGCGGCGCGGAGAGGCGTCCACCGTGATGCGCTTGCGCGGCTCGGCCTTGCCTCCCTGTGTCGACACAC
The DNA here is from genome assembly GCF_038900635.1 of Cupriavidus oxalaticus. Classification (GTDB taxonomy): domain Bacteria; phylum Pseudomonadota; class Gammaproteobacteria; order Burkholderiales; family Burkholderiaceae; genus Cupriavidus; species Cupriavidus oxalaticus_B. The sequence continues at coordinate 200,943 of NZ_JAYMRX010000001.1, forward strand.
GCACGATCCCGCCCTTGCTGCCACGTTCGGCGCGCTCGGCACGGTCTTCGCGCTCGGCCCGGTCGGCCCGTTCGGCTCGCGCCGCGCGGACCGCGCCGGCGCCGCGCACAGGCACCATCAGCACCAGGCTCTGCCCTGCCACCAGCTTGGTGCCGGACAGCTTGTTCCACGACTGCACCTGACCTGGTGACACGCCGTAGCGACGCGCCACCGATGCCACCGTATCGCGCCGGCTTGCGCGCACCACCACACGGCGCGCATCGGGCAGGTCGGGCTCCATCGCCAGCATGGCGGTGTCGGCCAGGCTCGCGCTGATGTCCTGGTCGTGGCGGCCCGAGCGGGGGATCATCACGGTCGAACCGGCCTTCAGCCGCATGCCCTTGGGAATGCTGTTGATTTCGCGCAGCGTGTCGGCATCGACATTGAGCCGCGCTGCCAGCGACTCGACGCGCTCGCGCCCGTCCACAGTGACCGCGGTCCAGCTCGACAGTCCGCCGCGATAGGTGTTCAGGTTGTACTGGAAGCGCTCGGCATTGTCGAACGGCAGCAGGATCTGCGGGTTGGATGCCCCCAGGATCACCGGCCGGTTGAACGACGGATTCAGCGCCTTGAACTCTTCCAGCGTCATGTCCGCCAGCTTGGCGGCGAGATTCACGTCGATATCGCGCGACGTGGTCACCGTGACGAAGTACGGATGGTCCGGGATCTCAGGCAGCCTGACACCATATACCGCCGGGTTGGCGATGATGTTCTTGACCGCCTGCAGCTTCGGCACGTAGTAGCGCGTCTCGTTGGGCATGGTCAGGCTGGCGTAGTCGGTCGGCAGCCCGCGCGCCTGGTTGCGCGCGATCGCACGCGACACCGCGCCCTCGCCCCAGTTGTAGGCCGCGAGCGCCAGGTGCCAGTCGCCGAACATGTCATAGAGCCGCTGCAGGTAGTCAAGCGCGGCATCGGTCGAGGCCAGCACATCGCGGCGCTCGTCGCGGAACATGTTCTGCTTCAGGTTGTACGACTTGCCCGTGCTGGGAATGAACTGCCACATGCCGGCGGCCTTGGCGCTGGACTGGGCCTGGGGGTTGAACGCGCTCTCGACGAACGGCAGCAGTGCCAGCTCGGTCGGCATCTTGCGGCGCTCCAGCTCCTCGACGATGTGGTACAGGTAGCGGCTCGACCGCCCGACCATGCGCTCCATGTATTCCGGCCGCTGCGCATACCACTGGGTGCGGTCATCGACCAGCGTGCCCTCCAGGTCCTGCATGGCAAAGCCGCGCCGGATCCGGTCCCAGATATCGTTGGACGGGCCGCGCAGCCAGTCCAGGCCGCCCTGGTCGACATTGATGGTGGAGGTGGATGACAGCGCCGATTTGTCGCTGAGCGAATTGAGCGGATCCTGGCGCCTGGCGGTCTGGGCGGTCGCGCCGTTGGTATCGGCGTCAGGCGGCGTAGGGGTGCTGGCGCAGGCTGCAAGCAGCGCCGCACACGCAACTACCGCCAGTAATCGACCAATTTTCATTAAGTTCTCGAATCGCGACGCTAAAAGGATGCGTGATGCTAAAAAAAACGGCCAATCGCGTCAATCAGATTTTTCTAGGTAGCTGCCTGAAAGCCTTGATCCGTAAGGGTTTTCGGCCGGGCCTGCCTTCAATTTAGCGGAAATTGTCCTTCCACCCACGCAGCGCGCCAAATGCTTTTGCATCGTTGTCGGTGGCACCGCCGTGCGCAGAGACCGCCGCGCGCACCGACGGCTCGCGCGAGCGCAGGAACGGGTTGACTTCGCGCTCGTGGGCAATGGTGGTCGGCAACGTCGGCGTGTCCGCGGCACGCAGCGCATCGACGCGCTGCTCCCACGCCGCCAGCGCGGCATTATCCGGCTCGACCGCCCGGGCGAAGCGCACGTTGCTGCGCGTGTACTCGTGGGCGCAGTAGACGCGGGTGTCGCCCGGCAGGCCGGCCAGCTTGTCCAGCGACGCCAGCATCTGCGCCGGCGACCCCTCGAAGAGGCGCCCGCAGCCGCTGGCGAACAGCGTATCGCCGCAGAACACGGCGCGACCCGCTTCCCCCAGGTCGCCCACGTAGGCGATATGGCCGGCGGTATGCCCGGGTACGTCCAGCACCCGCAGCGTCACCGCGGGCTCGGCCAGCGTCACCTCGTCGCCTTCGCGCAGCGCCCGGGTGCATCCGCCGATACGCTCGCCGGCGGGCCCGAGCACCGGCATCGGCGCGCCCGAGGGTGTGCTCGGGTGTGCCGCCAGCAGGCCGGCAACGCCGCCCTGGTGATCGCCGTGGTGATGGGTGATTACAATAGCGCCCAGAGCCAGCCCCCGCTGCGCCAGAAAGTGCTCCACCGGCGCCGACTCGCCGGGATCGACCACGGCGGCATGATGCCCGTCGTGAATGGCCCAGATATAGTTATCCTGGAACGCCGGGATCGGCTCAACCTTCAACATGCGCATGCTCCTATGTCCAATCGTCCCAATCGCCAGACCGGCGAGTACGGCCAGCGCGGCCAGCGCGGCCTGAATGGTCCCAATGGTCCGATTGTAAGCTGGGAAGACTGGCTGGCCTCGCCGCCGGGCGAGTACATGCTGCGCTGGGAAGCGCAGCAGTACGACCGCACCGTGGCGGACATCTTCGGCTACCACGCCGTACAACTGGGCATGCCGCACGTCGATACCCTGCGCGAGAACCGGATGCCGTTCTCGGCGCTGGCGCTGGACCCGTCGAGCGGGCCGCACGGGCCGCGCGCGGCACATCCCGACGCGCGCCAGCTGCTGTGCCGCTTCGACGAACTGCCGTTCGACACGCAGAGCGTCGACCTGGTAACCCTGCCCCATATCCTGGAGTTTGCCGAAGACCCCCACGAAGTGCTGCGCGAGGTCTCGCGCGTGCTGATGCCCGAAGGGCGCGTGGTGGTCACCTGCTTCAACCCGATGAGCCTGTGGGGGGCGCGCCAGGGCATGAACCGCCTCGGCGCCACGCCCTTCCTGCCGACCGATGCGCAGCAGATCGGCTTCGTGCGCATCAAGGACTGGCTCAAGCTGCTCGGCTTCGATATCATCCGCGGCCGTTTCGGCTGCTACTGCCCGCCCTACCGAACCGAGCGCTGGCTGCAGCGCACCGCCTTCATGGAAAAGGCCGGCGACCGCTGGTGGCCGATCTTCGGCGCGGTCTATATGATCTCGGCGATCAAGCGCGTGCGCAATATACGACTGGTCGGCCCGGCGTGGAAAGCCAAGCCGGCGCTGGCACCGGTGGCAACGCCCGTGGCGACGCCCACCGGCACCCACGGCAAGACGCCCGGCGACGATCACTGAGCCGATATCACGGCGGAACTCACTCACGCGCCGGCCGCGCTACGCGGCCGGCTCTCAACGGAATTCCATGCAAGAAGTCACGATCTACTCCGACGGCGCCTGCAAGGGCAACCCTGGCCGCGGCGGCTGGGGGGCGGTGCTCGTCGCCGGCACCAATGAAAAAGAACTGTTCGGCGGCGAGCCCAACACCACCAACAACCGCATGGAGATGACCGCGGTGATCGAAGCGCTGCGCGCGCTCAAGCGGCCCTGCACCGTGCGCGTCTACACCGACTCGCAATATGTCCAGAAAGGCATCAGCGAATGGCTGCCCGGCTGGAAAGCCCGCGGCTGGAAGACCGCCGACAAGAAGCCGGTGAAGAACGCCGACCTGTGGCAGGAACTCGATGCGCTGACCCAGGGGCACCAGATCTCCTGGCACTGGGTGCGCGGCCACAACGGCCACCCCGGCAACGAGCGCGCCGATGCGCTGGCCAATCGCGGCGTCGAATCGATCGGCCGCTGAACCTCCGCAACGCCACAACAAGAACCGCGGGGCAATGCCGCTCCGCTAGAATGCCCGCCATGCGACAAATCGTTCTCGATACCGAAACCACCGGCCTGAATGCCGCCACCGGCGACCGCCTGATCGAAATTGGCTGCGTGGAGCTGCTCAACCGCCGCCTGACGGGGCGCCACCTGCACTTCTATGTCAATCCGGAACGCGACATCGACGAAGGCGCGATCGCCGTCCATGGCATCACGGTCGAGCTCCTGGCGGACAAGCCCCGCTTTGCCGAGGTCGTGCACGAGATCCGCGAATTCGTCGCAGATGCCGAACTGATCATCCATAACGCGCAGTTCGACCTGGGCTTCCTCGACATGGAATTCCAGCTGCTGGGCATGCCGCCGTTCCGCGAGCATGTCGGCAATGTGATCGATACGCTGCGCGAAGCGCGGCAAATGTTCCCCGGCAAGCGCAACTCCCTTGACGCCCTGTGCGATCGGCTGGGGATCAGCAACGCGCACCGCACGCTGCACGGTGCATTGCTCGATGCAGAATTGCTGGCCGAGGTCTACCTGGCGATGACCCGCGGCCAGGACTCGCTGGTGATCGACACCATGGACAGCGGCACCGGAGCAGGAGGCGCTACCGCTACGGCCGACCTGTCTCGCCTGGTACTGCCCGTGCTGCGCGCCACCGAAGCGGAAATGGAAGCCCACTTCGATGTGATCAAGGGCCTGGACAAGGCCAGCGGCGGCAAGACGGTATGGCAGGAAGCCGCGGCCGAGGAACCCGGCACGATGGCCGCCTGAACAAAAACTTCGGAAAAGGGCTTTACAAGATACAGGAAGCCCTGCATAATCTCATTTCTCCGCTGCACGCCGGCAACGACGATGCAGAAAGGGGTGGTTAGCTCAGCGGTAGAGCACTGCCTTCACACGGCAGGGGTCACAGGTTCAATCCCTGTACCACCCACCAGCATTCAGGAAAAGCCAGCCTCGCGCTGGCTTTTTTCTTTTGCGGCGCCCCCGCCCCGCTTCTGCGGGGCGCAAGATGCACCCTTCCATCGCGCCTTCCGCATACCTGCAACAGCCGCCTGAATCTTGTTGCAAACAGTTTCGAATTCACCCTTGACATCTGCTAATCTTGAACGCATGGCTCGGCAATGGGCGAGGCAGGCACGATAAAGCCCTGGGACCGGGACACGGGTCAGTGCGCACAAGAAAGACGTCAATCATGCAGCACTCTTTGAAGTACCGGATGGCGTTGGCCACGGCGGGTGTGGTGACGCTGATCATCGTGCTGCGCGCGCTCTACGCCCAGTACTACGCCTACGACAGCCTCAAGCACCTGCGGCAGCAGCAACAGGACACGCTGGTCGAGCTGGTGGCGGAGCAGCTGGACGAAAAGGTGCAAAGCCGTGCCGCGGCGTTGCGCCGCCTGGCCCGGCAGCTGTCGCCGATGCTTGCCGCCAGGCCGGCCGAGCTGCGACGCGCCGCCGAAGGCATGGTCGACATGCCGGACCAGTTCAACGCCGTCTTCCTTGCCGCTCCCGACGGCCAGCTGGTATTCAGCACCGCCGTGCCGGACAGCGTGCGCCTGCGGGTGGACGACCGCGACTATTTCCGTGATGTCCTGCGCGGCCAGCCGCTCGCGGTGTCGGACCTGATCCAGGGCAAGCTGACCAACGCACCGGGCATGGTGCTGGCCGTGCCGCTGCACGGGCCCAACGGCGAATTGCGCGGCGTGGTCGGCGGCGTGCTGAACCTGTCGGCCAGCAATTTCCTGCGCGAGCTGGCGCACAGCCGGGTCGGTGTCACCGGCAGCTTCTGCCTGGTGTCGGCCGGCGCCAGTCCGCGCTATGCCATGCATCCCGATTCCAGCCGCGTGCTGACGCCGGCGCGCGCGGTCGACGAGACCTGCGGCGCAGATCGTCCCGCCTCGATGCTGGAAGTGGTCAGGCCGACGCAGCCCATCGTGGCGCGCTACCTGCTGCAGTCCAACGGCTGGGAAGTGGTGGCCGTGCTGCCGGCGGCCGAGGCCTACGCCGTGCTGGTCGATGTGCGCCAGCGCACGATGGTCATTGCCGGGCTGTCGCTCCTTGCCGCCGCCGCGCTGATGTGGCTGGTGATGCGCCGGCTGCTGGCGCCGTTGCAGCGGCTGCACCGCGCCGTGCGCCAGATTGCCACCAACCCCTCCGCACTGGCGGACCTGCCCACCGGCCGGGCCGACGAAATCGGCGAGCTTGCCACCAGTTTTGCCGAGGTGGTGACGCAGCTGTCCGAGCGCGAGGCCGCACTGCAAGCCGCCAAGGACCGCGCCGCGGAGAGCGAAAAGCGCATCGAGGCCATCGCCAACCACGTGCCTGACTTCGTCTCCTTCATCGACCGGCAACAGCGTTACGCCTTCGTCAACCAGGCCTACGCACAGCACTACGGAGTGCCGGCGCAGCAGATCGTCGGGCTGTCCTTGCGCGAGCTGTGGGGCACCCAGGAATACATGGCCTGCCAGCCGTACCTGGAACAGGCCTTCGCCGGCCGCGCGGTGACGTTCACGCGCGAAAGCCCGGATGGCAACGAATGCATGGAAGTCACCTACCAGCCCGCCTGGAACGATGCCCAGGACACCGTGGTCGGCCTGCACATGTTCGCGCGCAATGTGACGCACGAGCGCCAGAAGCTGCGCAACCTGGAGGCACAGACCGTCTCGGACCATCTCACCGGCCTGCTCAACCGCAAGGGCTTCGACCGGCGCCTGGCGGAATGCATGGCACGCACGAGCGCCGGCGGCCGCGCGCAGGCCCTGCTGCTGGTGGACCTGGACGACTTCAAGGCGGTCAACGACAACTACGGCCATCCGGTCGGCGACCGCCTGCTGGTGGCGTTCGCGCAGCGGCTGCGTGCCTGCGTGCGCAAGGGCGACGCGGTCGCGCGCATTGGCGGCGACGAGTTCGCGGTAATCCTGGACGGTGTATCCGACCGCAGCGCGATGGATTCGGTTGCCAACGCCATCGTGCAGGCCGCGCGCATGCCGCTGGTGATCGACGGGCATTCGCTGTCGGCCACGGCAAGCGTCGGTTCGGCGCTGCATGAGGGGCACCAGGTCATGACCGTCAGCGAGCTGTTCATGCACGCGGACATGGCGCTGTACCAGGCCAAGCGGCACGGCAAGGCGCGCTATGCGGCGCAGCCCGATTGCACCGCTGTGGACAATGCCGGCTCCGGGGTGGTTCCGGCGCCTTCCCAGGAGCCTGCCGGCTTGCCGGCCTAGCGGATAAGAAACGAAACGGGCGCACCAGGCGCCCGTTGCATGTGACAGCGCGCCCGGAGCCAGGCCTTGCGGCCTGCAGGCGCCGCTGGTCAGCGCACCTTGCCCTCCTTCCATGCCTGCAGCAGCTTGTCATAAGGGATGGTCTCGCCCTTCGGCTTCTCGTTGGCCAGCTTCTTCCACGGCGCGTGGTCGCTCGACAGCCACTTGGCCGGGTCGCCCTTCGGGTTGAGCTTGGGCGCGCAGTTGCTCATGCCTGCGCGCTGCAGCCGTGCCATCACCTGGTCCATCTCGTCGGCGAGCGTGTCCATGGCGGCCTGCGGGGTTTTCTCGCCGGTCACCGCGGTGGCCACGTTCTTCCACCACAGCTGCGCCAGCTTGGGATAGTCGGGCACGTTGGTGCCGGTCGGCGTCCAGGCCACGCGCGCCGGGCTGCGGTAGAACTCGATCAGGCCGCCATACTTGGCCGCGTTCTTGGTGAGGTAGTCGTGGTTGATGTCGCTGTCGCGGATAAAGGTGAGACCGGTCAGCGACTTCTTCAGCGATACCGTCTTCGAGGTGACGAACTGCGCGTACAGCCACGCCCCGGCGAGCTTGTTGGGATCGGTGTTCTTGAAGAAGGTCCACGAGCCCACGTCCTGGTAGCCGTTCTGCATGCCCTGCTTCCAGTACGGGCCGTAAGGCGACGGTGCCATGCGCCACTTGGGCGAGCCGTCGGCATTGACCACCGGCAGGCCCTTCTTGGTCATGTCGGCGGTAAAGGCGGTGTACCAGAAGATCTGCTGCGCCACCTGCCCTTGCGCCGGCACCGGCCCGGCCTCGGAGAAGGTCATGCCCATCGCCTGCGGCGGCGCGTATTTCTTCATCCAGTCGATGTACTTGGTCAGCGCGTAGACCGCCGCCGGGCTGTTGGTGGCGCCGCCGCGCGCGACCGAAGCGCCGACCGGCGTGCACTTGTCCTCGGCCACGCGGATGCCCCACTCGTCGACCGGCATGCCGTTGGGCAGGCCCTTGTCGGCGGTGCCCGCCATCGACAGCCAGGCATCGGTGAAGCGCCAGCCCAGCGAGGGGTCCTTCTTGCCGTAGTCCATGTGGCCGTACACCTTCTTGCCGTCGAGCTCCTTCACGTCGTTGGTGAAGAAGTTGGCGATGTCTTCATAGGCGGACCAGTTGGTCGGCACGCCCAGGTCGTAGCCGTACTTGGCCTTGAACTTGTCCTGCAGGTCCTTGCGCGCGAACCAGTCGGCGCGGAACCAGTAGAGGTTGGCGAACTGCTGGTCGGGCAGTTGGTAGAGCTTGCCGTCCGGCGCGGTGGTGAACTTGGTGCCGATGAAGTCCTTCACGTCCAGGCCCGGGTTGGTCCACTCCTTGCCCGCGCCGTTCATGTAGTCGGTCAGCGGCAGGATCGAGCCATAGCGATAGTGCGTGCCGATCAGGTCCGAATCGGAAATCCAGCCGTCGTAGATCGACTTGCCGGACTGCATCGAGGTCTGCAGCTTCTCGACCACGTCGCCTTCCTGGATCAGGTCATGGTTGACCTTGATCCCGGTGATCTCCTCGAATGCCTTGGCCAGTGTCTTGGACTCGTACTCATGCGTGGTGATGGTCTCGGACACCACGTTGATCTGCGTGACACCCTTGGCCTTGAGCTTGGCGGCGGCGTCGATAAACCACTTCATCTCCGCCTGCTGCCTGTCCTTGGACAGCGACGAGGGCTGGAACTCATTGTCGATCCACTTCTTCGCTTCCGCCTCGCCAGCCAGCGCGGAGGTGCCGCAAGCCAGCGCAGCCGCGCAGGCAAGGGCCGTCATCCCCAACTTCACGTGCACTTTCATCGGTGTCTCCTCATGGATTCCCCTCCCCGGCTATGGTCTCGGTGGCGGCCCCGGGGCAGGGATAAGCCGCTATACCGCAATCTCTTATCGAAGCGGAAACTGCCGGTTCCGATGCGCCGGTCAGCCCTTGCGCAGGATCAGCGCCAGGACCAGCATCGAGCCGCCGAAGCTGATCCAGACCGACGGTTCCTCGGCCAGGGACAGCCACGCGGTGAGCTTCTCGCCCAGCCCGACCCATGCCAGGTTGACCCACGCCGCGCACATCAGGCCGATGAACAGCCGGTCGCCGCGCGTGGTGGCGATCGGCAGGAAGCCCTTGCGCAGCACCGAAGGCGAACGGACTTCCAGGATGGTCATGCCGATCAGCATGACAACAATGCAGGCGAAGAACACCGCGACCGGTGTCGTCCACACCATCCAGCTCAGCATTGCCATGTCTCCTTGTCTTGTGTGCGCATTACACGCGCCCCATCGCGAAGCCCTTCGCGATGTAGTGCCGCACGAACCAGATCACGATGCCGCCCGGCACGATGGTCAGCACGCCGGCCGCGGCCAGCACGCCCCAGTCCATGCCCGAAGCCGACACCGTGCGCGTCATGGTGGCCACGATCGGCTTGGCGTTGACCGAGGTCAGCGTGCGCGCCAGCAGCAGTTCCACCCAGCTGAACATGAAGCAGAAGAACGCCGCCACCCCCACGCCGGCCTTGATCAGCGGCAGGAAGATGGTCAGGAAAAAGCGCGGGAAGGAATAGCCATCGACATAGGCGGTCTCGTCGATCTCGCGCGGCACGCCCGACATGAAGCCCTCCAGGATCCACACCGCCAGCGGCACGTTGAAGACCAGGTGCGCCAGCGCCACGCCCAGGTGCGTGTCCATCAGGCCGATGGTGCTGTACAGCTGGAAGAACGGCAGCAGGAACACCGCGGGCGGCGTCATGCGGTTGGTCAGCAGCCAGAAGAACACATGCTTGTCGCCGATGAACTGGTAGCGTGAAAACGCATAGGCCGCCGGCAGCGCGACCGCGATCGAGATCACCGTGTTCATCGCCACGTAGATCATCGAGTTGAGGTAGCCGGAGTACCACGACGGGTCGGTGAAGATGGTCTTGTAGTGCTCCAGCGTGAATTCGGCCGGCCACAGCGACAGCGTGGAGACAATTTCCTCGTTGGTCTTGAACGACATGTTCACCATCCAGTAGATCGGCACGATGGCGAACAGCAGGTAGACCAGCAGGAAGCCGCCGCGCCACCATGTCGTGGTGGTTGCCTGGGTGCGGATTTCAGCCATGGGGCATGTCCTCGCTGCCGGCGGTGCCTGCGCGCTGCATCCAGTTGTAGAGGATGAAGCACAGAAGCAGGATGATCAGGAAATAGACGATGGAAAACGCCGCCGCCGGGCCAAGGTCAAACTGGCCCACGGCCTTCTGCGTCAGGTATTGCGACAGGAACGTGGTGGCGTTGCCGGGGCCGCCGCCGGTCAGCACAAAGGGCTCCGTATAGATCATGAAGCTGTCCATGAAGCGCAGCAGCACCGCGATCATCAGCACCCCGCGCAGCTTGGGCAGCTGGATGTGGCGGAACACGGCCAGCCGCGAGGCACCATCGATCTGCGCGGCCTGGTAGTAGGCGTCGGGAATCGCGCGCAGGCCCGCGTAGCAGAGCAGCGCCACCAGCGGCGTCCAGTGCCAGACGTCCATCACCAGCACCGTCACCCAGGCATCGAAGGCGCTGCCGGTGTAGTTGTAGTCGAAGCCCATCGCCTCGAGCGCGGCGCCGAGCAGGCCGATATCGGTGCGCCCGAAGATCTGCCAGATGGTGCCGACCACGTTCCACGGGATCAGCAGCGACAGCGCGATGATCACCAGCGCCGCCGATGCCTTCCAGCCCCTGGCCGGCATCGACAGCGCCAGCAGGATGCCGAGCGGGATCTCCACCAGCAGCACCGCCAGCGAGAAGCCCAGCTGGCGCAGCAGCGCGTCATGCAGTTCGCCGTCGCGCAGCACGGTGCGGAACCATTCGGTGCCGACAAAGACGCGCCGCTCGGGCGAAATGATGTCCTGCACCGAGTAGTTGACGATGGTCATCAGCGGCAGGATCGCCGAGAACGCCACGCATGCCACCACCGGCAACACCAGCAGCCAGGCCTTCTGGTTGACAGGCTTCATGACACCAGTTCCTCGTTGACGTAGTAGCAGGTATGGCGGTTGAACACCGACAGCCAGGCCGTGTCGCCGGGCCGCAACGCGGCTGCCTCGGCGCCCAGCCGGGCGCGCAGTGTGCCGGCCGGGTTGGCGGGCTGGGTGCCCGCTTCCTGCACGCTGCCAGTCACCAGCCAGTAGGTGCCGATATCCTGCGCGCGCTGCACCTGTGCCGGCACCGCCTGCATGTCGCGCACCTCGCGCTCCGGTGCCAGTTGCAGGTACTCGGGCCGCACGCCGATGCGGAAGCTGCCCGCCGCGCGCAAGGCCGCGGCCACCGATGGCGCCAGCGCCGGCGTGTAGCGTCGGCCGGCCACCTCGATGGCATCGTCGCGCCACTGGCCCGGCAGGAAGTTCATGCCGGGCGAGCCGATGAAATGCCCGACGAAGGTATGCGCCGGCCGCTCGAACAGCGCGTCGGCCGGCCCGACCTGCACCGCCTTGCCGCGCGACATCACCACCACCTGGTCGGCGAAAGTCAGCGCCTCGGTCTGGTCGTGGGTGACGTAGATCAGCGTCAGGCGGAATTCGTGGTGGATCTCCTTGAGCTTGCGCCGCAGCTGCCATTTCAGCTGCGGGTCGATCACCGTCAGCGGCTCGTCGAACAGGATCGCCGAGACGTCATGCCGCACCAGTCCGCGGCCCAGCGAGATCTTCTGCTTGGCGTCTGCGGCGAGGCCGCTGGCGCGGCGGTCCAGCGTGGCCGACAGCTCCAGCATCTCGGCCACGCGGCCGACGCGCTCGCGCACCTGTGCCTCCGGCACGCCGCGGTTGCGCAGCGGGAAGGCCAGGTTTTCGCCGACAGTCATGGTGTCGTAGATCACCGGGAACTGGAACACCTGGGCAATATTGCGCGCCTGCGGCGTGGCGCCCGTGACGTCGCGTCCGTCGAAGGCAATGGTGCCGTGCGAAGGCCGCAGCAGCCCGGAAATGCAGTTCAGCAGCGTGGTCTTGCCGCAGCCGGACGGGCCCAGCAGCGCGTAGGCGCCGCCGTCCTCGAAGGTGAACTTCAGCGGCAGCAACGCGTAGTCGTCATCGTTGCGCGGATGCGGCAGGTAGGAGTGTGCAAGATCGAGGTCGATGCGTGCCATCGTCAGGCCCCCGCCGCCGCGGCACCGGCCGCCGCCCCGCCCGGCACATCCGCCGCCAGCCCGCCGGGCCGCCGGGGCGCGTGGATGCGCCGGCCGGCCGCGTCGAACAGGTAGATCTGGTCAGGCAACAGGTGCAAGGACACCGGTTCGCCCAGCTGCAGGTCGAGCACGCCGGCAAACTGCGCCACCAGGTTGCCCACCGGCGTATCGGCATGGATGAAGGTGTCCGAGCCCGACAGCTCGGCCAGGGCCACGCGCCCCGCTATCGCGACCGCGCCCGCGCCCGGTTCGCCGGCCAGGCGCAGCGCCGACGCGCGCACGCCCACGGTGACCGGTCCGTCGCCGCCGCCGGCGCCGGACACCGGCACCGAGATGCCGCCGGCGAGCGTGACCCAGCCGCCGTTGAGCGTGCCCGCGATCAGGTTCATCGGCGGATCGTTGAAGGCGCGCGCCACGCGCAGCGAATCGGGATAGTGGAAGACGTCGGCGGTCGGGCCGTACTGCAGCAGTTCGCCGGCATCGAGCACGGCCGTATAGCCGCCCAGCAGCAGCGCCTCGCCGGGTTCGGTGGTGGCGTAGACCACGGTTGCATCACCATGTGCGAACAGCTGCGACAGCTCTTCGCGCAGTTCTTCGCGCAGCTTGTAGTCCAGGTTGACCAGCGGCTCGTCCAGCAGCATCAGCGGCGCTTCCTTGGCCAGCGCACGCGCCAGCGCCACGCGCTGCTGCTGGCCGCCCGAAAGCTCCGACGGATAGCGGTCGAGCAGGTGGTCGATATGCAGCCGCGCCGCCAGTTCGCGCACGCGCGCGCCAATGTCAGTGCCGGCTGCGCCCTTGCGCCGCAGCCGCAAACGCAGCGGCGAGGCAATGTTGTCGAAGACCTTGAGCGACGGGTAGTTGATGAACTGCTGGTAGACCATCGACACATTGCGCTCGCGCACCGGCACGCCGGTAACGTCATGGCCGTCGACCAGCACGCGGCCGGCGCTGGGCCGGTCGAGCCCCGCCATCACGCGCATCAGCGAAGTCTTGCCCGCCTGGGTGGCGCCCAGCAGGATGGTCACCGCGCCGGGAACCGGCGCCAGCGTCATCGGATAGAGATACGCCTGCGAACCTGCGTGCTGCGCCACGGCCTCCAAACTCAGCTGCATCCGGCCTCCATGTTCGATATGCTTTCCGCATCACCACATTCCGCGCAACGCAGGCGCACAATTCTTGGCTTTCGACCGTTTTAGTAATAAAACGAACAGAAAACAAGTGTGCACCGCATCATTTGTTTTCGTTTCTGTTTGAACTAGAATCCCGGCATGACGCTCAATCCCCGCCAGACCGCCCTGCTCGAAGAAGTCCGCAGCCAGGGCTTTGCTTCCATCGACGAGCTTGCGCGCAAGTTCGGCGTCACGCTCCAGACGGTGCGCCGGGACGTCAACCTGCTGGCCGAGAACGGCATGCTGGCGCGCTTCCATGGCGGGGTGCGGGTAGAGGGCTCCACCACCGAGAACATCGCCTACCGGCAGCGGCAGGTGCTGAATGCCGAGGGCAAGGCGCGCATTGCGCGCGCGGTGGCGGCGGCGGTGCCGGAGGGCTGCTCGCTGATCCTGAACATCGGCACCACGGTGGAAGAGATCGCGCGCGAGCTGATGCAACATCGCGGGCTGCGCGTGATCACCAACAACCTGAACGTGGCCAATATCCTCGCGGACAACCCCGACTGCGAGGTCATCGTCGCCGGCGGCGTGCTGCGCTCGCGCGACCGCGGCATCGTCGGCGAGGCCACAGTCGAGTTCATCCGGCAGTTCAAGGTGGATATCGGCCTGATCGGCATCTCGGGCATCGAGACGGATGGCACGCTGCGCGACTACGACTTCCGCGAGGTCAAGGTGGCGCGGACCATCATCGAGCATTCACGCGAGGTCTGGCTGGCGGCGGATACCAGCAAGTTCAACCGCCAGGCCATGGTGGAGCTGGCGCATGTGTCGCAGGTCGACCGGCTGTTCACCGATGAGCCGCTGGCGGCACCGTTCGACCGGATCCTGGCCGACAGTGGGGTGAAGTGTGTGGTGGCGGAGCGGGAATGAGCCTGCCGGACGTCCGGCTGCTGCTTCTGCGCATGCGGAAGCGGGGCTGGTGTTGATGGCGGGAGGCGGGGAGGTGCATGCCGCGTCGGCTGCGCGACAGGCCTGCCCTCTCCCCCGGCCCCTCTCCCGCGCGCGGGAGAGGGGAGCAACCCCTCGGGAAATCGAAGGCTTACTTGAAGACGACGGTCTTGTGGCCGTTCAGCAGGATGCGGCGTTCGGCGTGCCACTTGACCGCGCGGGCCAGCGCCACGCATTCCACGTCGCGGCCCACGGCGGTGAGCTGGTCCGGGTCCATGCTGTGGTCGACGCGCTCGATTTCCTGCTCGATGATCGGGCCTTCGTCCAGGTCGGCGGTGACATAGTGCGCGGTCGCGCCGATCAGCTTCACGCCGCGGTCGTGCGCCTGGTAGTAGGGCTTGGCGCCCTTGAAGCTGGGCAGGAACGAGTGGTGGATATTGATGGCGCGGCCGGCCAGCTTGCGGCACAGGTCGTCGGACAGCACCTGCATGTAGCGCGCCAGCACCACCAGGTCGATCTTCTGCTCCTGCACCACGTCGAACACGCGCGCCTCCTGCGCGGCCTTCTGCTCGGCCGAGGCGTTCATCAGCGGCAGGTGGAAGAACGGCACGTCATACGATGCGGCCAGCTGGTAGAAGTCGCGGTGATTGGACACGATCGCCGCGATCTCGACCGGCAGGCCGCCCACCTTGGCGCGGAACAGCAGGTCGTTCAGGCAGTGGCCGATCTTGGACACCATGATCATCACGCGCGGCTTGACCGAGGCGTCGTTCAGCTCCCACTGCATTCCGAACTGGTCGCCCACCGGCGCGAACGCCGCCTTCAGCGCGCCCAGGTCCGGGCCGCCCGCGGTCGCGCTGAAGTGCACCCGCATGAAGAAGCGGCCGGTGTACGCGTCACCGTACTGGTCCGAGTCGACGATATTGCAGCCGTGCTGGAACAGCAGGCCCGAGACGGCATGGACGATGCCCGGCTGGTCGGGGCACGAAAGGGTCAGGATGAATCCGGTGGTGCTCATGGTGTGTGGTTCTGTCGGAGGGGCGCGGTGTATGAGCGCAAAGGCCATGAAGGCCGCGAAGACGGTGAAAGCCGTCAAAGCGCGGGCCAGGCCCGCTGCGCAAGCTCAAGCGCGACGGTCTTCGGTGCCCGGCCAGCCGCGCCGGCGAAGGGCATCCAGCGTCACCAGCGTGGCGTCGACCGTCATGGCGCCGCTCGACATGATATCAAGCAATGCGGCCATCCCCACGCGCTTGTGTTCGCTGACCTCGCCATCCTGGTTGCTCGGGACGAATCCTGGCGGCAGCATCAGGTCATAGACATAGACCTGTTCCCATTGCACGCCTTCGGGCAGGTCGCGCAGCACCTCGATCATGCCGTGCGGCTGCACGCGCCAGGCCAGCGCCGGCGGGATGCCGGATTCTTCCTCGCACTCGCGCACCAGCGTGGCCAACGGGTCGCTGCCGTGCGGCATGCCGCCGGCGACCAGGTTGTCCCACATGCCGGGGTCGACCGACTTGGCCGGGCTGCGCCGCGAGATCCACAGCACGGGGCCGGCTTCGTCGGTTTCCACGATGCCGTTCATGTGCGAGGCAAAGGTCAGCAAACCCAGGAAGCGCGCGGCGGCCCGCTCCACCGCCGCGAGCGCGGGTGCGTCCAGGGCCGACGTGACCGCGAACAGTTCATGGCGCCAGCCGCGCACGTGCCCGGCGTCGGCCAATTGGTGCGCGAGCGCGGCCAGCGCGGCGCTCAGCACGTCGAAGCCGGATCGTCCCGGCAGCAGTTCCACCGCGGCGGTGCCGTCCGCGGCGCCCTCCTCCGGCCCGAGGATGCAGCCCATGCCGCGCAGGATCGCGGCATGCGACCGTGGCAGCCAGCCGACCTGCTGGCCGCCCACCATCAGTCGCAGCTTGCTGGCGGGATCGAAGCGGGTGCGCGCCGCCAGCGAGGCGGCGATGCGTGCCATGTGGCTGGCGTCGGCGCCATTGCCGGATGGAACGCCGGATGGAACGCCCGACGAAGCACCAGACGGCTCAGCGGGCGGCAGAGAAAAGATTTCGGCCATGTCAGATCGGGGCGCCGGCCGGGCCGGCGCATGTTGTCATTTTCAGGATTGAACGCATGAACCAGGCAGCAACGCAAGCCCAGGGGCAGCACCCCGGCCGAGGCCGGCACGCTTCCGAGCCGCAATTTGTGCTGGCGCTCGACCAGGGCACCAGCAGCTCGCGCGCGATCCTGTTCGACCACGCCGGCAGCGTGGTGCGGCTGGCGCAGCGCGAGTTCCGCCAATACTACCCACATCCAGGCCATGTCGAGCACGATCCGTACGAAATCTGGCAGTCGCAGCTGGCGGTAGCGCACGAAGTGCTGGCCGATGCCGGCATCTCCGCCACGCAGGTGCGCGCCATCGGCATCACCAACCAGCGCGAAACCACGATCCTGTGGGACCGCAAGACCGGCGAGCCGGTCGGACGCGCGCTGGTCTGGCAGGACCGCCGCACCGCGCCGATGTGCGAGGCGCTGCAGGCAGCCGGCCATGGCGAGCTGTTCCGCGAGAAGACCGGGCTGATCGTCGATGCGTATTTCTCCGGCACCAAGCTGCGCTGGATGCTCGACAACATCGAGGGTGCCCGCGAACGCGCGCAGCGCGGCGAACTGGCGTTCGGCACGGTCGACAGCTGGCTGATCTGGCAACTGACCGACGGCGCGCGCCACGTCACGGACGTGTCAAACGCCTCGCGCACGATGCTGTTCAATATCCACCGCTTCGAGTGGGACGACGCGCTGCTGGCGCTGCTCGACATCCCGCATGCGCTGCTGCCCGAGGTGGTGCCGTCCAGCGGCGAGGTGGCGCGCACCGCGGCGCGGCTGTTCGGCGTGGAGATCCCGATCGCGGGCATCGCGGGCGACCAGCAGGCGGCCACCTTCGGCCAGGCCTGCCTGTCGCCGGGCATGGCCAAGAACACCTATGGCACCGGCTGCTTCCTGCTCATGAATACCGGCACCGAGCCGGTGACATCGCACAACCGGCTGCTGACCACCATCGGCTGGCAGTTCGGCGGGCAAACCCAGTATTGCCTGGAGGGCGGCGTCTTCATGGGCGGCGCCACCATCCAGTGGCTGCGCGACGGACTGAAGATCATCAACAGCGCGCCCGAAGTCGAGCCGCTCGCGCGGCAGTGCGAGGACACCGGCGGCGTGGTGCTGGTGCCAGCCTTTGCCGGCCTGGGCGCGCCGCACTGGGACGCCTTCGCGCGCGGCACGCTGGTCGGCATGACGCGCGGCACCGGCCGGCCGCAGCTGGCGCGCGCGGCGCTGGAATCGATCGCGTTGCAGAGCGTCGATGTGCTGGAAGCCATGCAGAAGGACGCCGGCATCGCGCTGGCCGAGCTGCGCGTGGACGGCGGCGCCTCGCGCAGCGACCTGCTGATGCAGATGCAGGCCGACCTGCTCGGCACATCGGTGGTCCGCCCGCGCGTGACCGAGACCACTGCGCTGGGCGCCGCCTACCTCGCCGGCCTGGCCACCGGCTACTGGAGCGACCCCGCCCAGATCGCGCAGCAATGGCAGGTGGAGCAGCGCTTCGAGCCCAATCTGTCGGCCGATGAACGCGGCCACCGGCTGGCGCGCTGGCGCCGCGCCGTCGAGCGCGCCCGCGACTGGGCGCGCGAGGACGAAGCCGGCGGCCACGGCTGAACCCCGGCCCGCCCCCGCCCCGCCAAGACCGTACACACCCCCGAGCCTAGCGCCATGCAGAAAGTCTCCACCCCGACCCAGCCTCCCACCCGGGCCGCCCTGCTTTCCACCCTGGAGCGCGAACCGCGCTGGGACGTCATCGTCATCGGCGGCGGCGCCACCGGCCTCGGCACCGCGGTCGATGCCGCCTCGCGCGGCTATCGCACGCTGCTGGTCGAAGCCGCCGATTTTGCCAAGGGCACCTCGAGCAAGGCCACCAAGCTTGTGCACGGCGGCGTGCGCTACCTGGCACAGGGCAATATCGGCCTGGTGCGCGAGGCCCTGCACGAGCGCGGCCTGCTCGCGCGCAACGCGCCGCACCTGGTGTGGCCGCTGGGCTTCGTGGTGCCGGCGTACCAGATGTTCGACCAGCCCTTCTACGGCATCGGCCTGAAGGTCTACGACATGCTCGCCGGCAACCTCAACCTGGCCGGCAGCCGCTGGCTGAACCACCATGAGGTGCTGGCCGCCGCCCCAAACCTGGCCGAGCACGTCAGCGGGCGCCCGCTGCGCGGCGGCAACCTGTATTTCGACGGTCAGTTCGACGATGCGCGGCTGGCGGTGGCGCTGATGCGCACCCTGTTCGACGTGGGCGGCACCGCGGTCAACTACATGCGCGTAACCGGCCTGAGCCAGCAAGGCGGCGTGATCAGCGGCGTCACCGTCCAGGACGCACTGGGCGAGGCCACGTTCCGGCTGCGCGCGGACTGCGTGATCAATGCCACCGGGGTCTGGGTCGACGCGGTGCGCCAGATGGAGGACGGCCATGCCCGCACCCTGGTGGCGCCGAGCCAGGGCGTGCACCTGACGCTGCCGCGCAGCTTCCTGCCGGGCGAGCGCGCCATCCTGATTCCAAGGACCGACGACGGCCGGGTGCTGTTCGTGGTGCCGTGGAACGGCCATACCATTGTCGGCACCACGGATACGCCGCGGCGCGACCTGCCTCTCGAGCCCGATGCCGGTGCCGACGATGTCGATTTCATCCTCGAGACCGCCTCGCGCTACCTGGCCAAGGATCCCACCCGCGCCGACGTCACCAGCGTCTGGGCCGGGCTGCGGCCCCTGGTCAAGGCTACCGGCGAAGCGTCCACCGCATCGCTGTCGCGCGAGCATACGATCCTGGTCTCGAAGGCGGGCCTGATCACGGTCACCGGCGGCAAGTGGACCACCTATCGCAAGATGGCGGAAGACGTGATCGACACCGCGATCCAGCGGCAGATGGTGCGCGCCGCGCGATGCGTGACCGCCGAGCTGCAGCTGCACGGAGCCGCCGGACTGCCGGCGGAACTGCCGCTGGCGGATGCGGCCGCGCCGGACCGCTACTACGGCAATGAGCTGGCCACGCTGCGCGCCCTGCCCGGCCATGACCGCGTGCTGGCGGCAGCATCGGGCCTGACCGAAGCCCATGTCCGTTTCGCGGCCCGGCACGAACTGGCACGGCGCGTCGAAGACGTGCTGGCGCGCCGCAACCGCGTGCTGTTCCTCGACGCGCGCGCCGCGCTGCAGGCCGCGCCGGCAGTGGCCGCGGTCCTGGCCGAAGAGTTCGGGGAAAGCCAGGCCTGGCAGGCGCGCGAGCTCGACAGTTTCCGCACGCTCGCCGCTGGCTATATGCTGGACAGCGCCGCGCAGCCCGAGAAACCGGCCGCCACCGCCCGCGCCTGAACCGGCTGACACAACCATTGGAACAAGCCCATCAACCATGAATCGCCCGACTCTGAACGCAACCCGCGGCGCGCTGCTGCTTGCATGGCTGGCCGCGGTTGGCAGCGCCAGTGCCGCGCGGGCCCCCGGCATCGACGGCGTGCGCTTTACCGACGTGCGTACCGTGCGCTACCAATGCGACGGTGACAAGACGCTGACCGTGCGCTACTTCAACAGCGCGGACAACCAGGCCGCCGTGTTCCGCATGGACGGCAAGCCGGTGCTGGCGGTGGCCACGGTTTCGGGGTCCGGCGCGCGCTATGTCGGCGGGCGCTACGAATGGTGGACCAAGGGCGATACCGGCACGCTGCGCGACCTGATGCAACAGGAAAATGCCGCGGCGACGCTGTCGAATTGCCAGGCAAAGCCCTAGCCGAAGGGCATGCATCGTTACCAGATCCGACGCCGACGTTTGAGGCAACGGCGTTCCGGGCGATAATGCGGGGATTGAATTTGGGAGAACACCATGGACGAGATTGAAGATCTGTCCGATCTGCCGATGCCCCGCTTTATCTGGGGCTTCGCCGTTATCGCCGGCAAAAGCGGCGAGGTCATGCACGACGAGTTCGAGTATCTGACCCACACCCGCAGCCCGCGCTTTACGTGCCGCGTGGTCGAGCTGGAAGACATGCCGGCCGAAAGCGAGGAAGACGCCATCGACGGCCGCATCGTCCATCATGACGATCCGCGCCGGATGTTCTATATCACCGACGCCGGCATGGCGCTGGTCAACTTCCAGCTGTTCGACAAGATGCCGGACATGCAGAAGTTCAAGCGTGTCTGCGACGAAGCCATCGCCAACTGGATGCTGCGCCGCGAATTCCTCGACGAGGAGGAAGAGGACTGACCCCCCGCTTCCGGCCCCGCCGGATCGTTGCGGCCGCCTGCGCGGCCGCACCTCTCACCTCTGTCAGGCCTGGTCTTGCTCCGGCGGCAGCGCGCCCGTCAGCAATTCATTGAGCAGGCCGCTCATGCCACCGGGATGATTGACGGCCAGCGCCTGCAGGCGCCGCGCCAGCGTGGCGTCCAGCTTGCACGCGAACGGCACCAGGCCCTGCTCCTGGTCCAGCCGGCGCTGTTCACGGCGATCCGGCCGCGCCCCGGCGCCGCCAGGAATCCCGCCCCGGGCCGCCGAGGCCTGTTTCAGGCTGTTGGCGATCTTCAGGCCCTTGTTCTTTTCCAGGTCCGTTTTCTTCACGGCAATTTCCGAAAGTCTGTCGAGGCCGGCATTGTACGCGCAGGCTGCGGCCTGCCACGGCAACGTCCGCGCTGGAACATGCTCCGAGATCCGCGCGCTATGTGTCGCTGACTTCGATCAGCTCGGCCGCCACGCGCTGGATTTCCGCGTAGACCGGGATCGCGTCCATCGGGCCGGTGCAGCCTACCGCCGTCGCCTGGCTGGCATCCGCCCCCGGCGGCAGGAAGACAAAGGCCATGCCGGGCTGCCAGCCTGGATGCTTGCGCAGGCTGTCATTGAGGATGTCGAGATACTGCGCGCGCGTGAAGACGTGCCTTGCCATCGCTACCTCCGGATCCACTGCCGATGCGCCCCGAGGACGCGGCATCATGGCGGGGATCGTAGCATGGCAACCATGGCCGGCGTCACCTTGCGGCGCCGGCCCGTGCACGCCTCAGCGCATCCGCGTCAACACTCGCCCTTCTTGGCGTGGCCCGGCGGGCAGTGGTAATCCTTGCCCTTGTTGCCCTTGCCGTTGCCCTTGGAGCCGCCCTGGTCCCAGCGACCCGGCACCAGCACCCAGCCATCGCGCGACTGGATCCAGCGCGGCGACTCATAGACATAGCCAGGCCGCTCGCGCTCCCAGCGGCCGGTCTTCCACGCGTGCTTATGGCGATGGTCGTCCCAGTCCCAGTAGCCCGGCATCCAGACATAGCCGGGGCGCGGGGCGGGAATGGCCTCGTACATCGGAGCCGGCGGCGGCACGCCGATGGCAATATTGACCGACACCTGGGCCATCGACGCCGCACTGAAGGCAAGGCTGGAACCCAGCACGGCCGCCAGCAAGACGGTCCGGATGGGCCGGAGCGCTAGATTTGTCATGAAATCCCTTTCTTCATGGAGGAACGCACGCACAGTCTAGCGCGCGCCGCCACGGCGCCATGCAAGAAAAGGTGTCGGTGGATCACAAAGATGCCGGCGCGCAACACTCGCTTGCACGCCGGCGGCATCAGTGATCCTCTGCCATTGCCTTGAGCTGGGCTTCGCCGGCATCGCGCGCGGCGTCCGCGGTGGTGAAGGTATCGTCCGAGACGATGGCGCGCCGGACCTCCCGCGCATCGAAGTCGACCAGCGCAACCACCCAGACGTAGCGCCCAGCCTGGGGAGCGGTCTGCACGAAAGCTTTCAGGTTCGGCCGGGATTCACTCGTCATGATGCATCTCCTTGAGAAACGTTCTGGAAACGTCGTTGAGGGAAGTGCCGTAACACAAAGGTGTCTGAAAACTCTAGCACACGGTCTGTGCCCTTACCCGGCTTGCCCGGCCTCCCACACTGCACCCGAACTCGCCCGCCTGGGTGGCGGCCTCGTCGGCAGGGACCTGGGCTGGCAGCGAGGCGGTGCCCGGAATCCCATTGCATGAGTTGCGTGCGGCACGCGAGGCCCGGGCTACGGCACCCTTCAGTCAGCATCGCGGCAACCGATAATCAGTCCACTGGCCGCCGCCGGCCCGCAGTTCGACCCACGCTTGACCGCCCGGAACCGGCGCCCGGACAATAGCCGCGGCTGCGGTAACCGAACCACCACAATCGCAGCGCACACGCTCCGCCCCCGAACCATGGCTCCTGCCCCGGCCAGCGCCACACCCCTCTCCCACGCGCGCCAACGACCGCTGTTGCGCCGGTGGGCGCCCGCCCTGCTCGGCGCCACCCTCGCCTTGCTGCCCGCGGTGCTGCCGCCGGCGGTCACGGCGCAGCCTGCGCCACAGCGCACCGAGTTGGTGGCGCGCGTGGTCTTCAGCCTGCTCGGCTATGCGCGCTGGCCCGTCGAGCGCGACACCGTACGGCTGTGCGTCGACAACGCCAGCCGTTATTCCTCCCGCCTGATGGAAGGCGGCACGCTTGCCACCGGCCGGCCGGTGCAGCCGCGCCACGTCGACGTGCTGGCCGATACGCTCCAGCCGGGCTGCGATGCGCTCTACGTCGGTGTCATGAATGAAGCCCGGCGCAAGCGGTTGTCGGCCGATCTGACCGGCCGCCCGGTGCTGGTGATCGCCGAAGAAGACTTCGAGTGCGAGGTCGGCAGCATGTTCTGCCTGAACATCCGCGAGACCCAGGTTTCGTTCCGCGTCAATCTCGACACGCTCGCCCGCAGCGGCGTGCACGTCCACCCCGGCGTACTGCAGCTGGGCCGGCGCAAGGGGTCGACATCATGAGCCCGCGCCAGCCCGGACCGGCCGCCGCGCCGCGTCCCACGCTTTACAGCGTGCTGGGCCGCATTCACCTGGGTGTGGCGCTGATCGCCGTGATTACCGCCGGCCTGCTGCTGACGACGATCGGCGTTACCGCATTGCGCGTCTATGCGGACCACAACCTGCGGCTGGTGGCTCGCTCGATCGCCTACACGCTGGAAGCGCCGGTGGTGTTTCGCGACCAGGCGGCGACCGGTGAGACGCTGGCCGTCATCGCCGCGTCGGAAGACATCGCGCGCGCGACCGTCTACGACGCCGACAACCGCGTGCTGGCCGAGTGGCAGCGCCCCGGGCAGCCGCAGCTGACCGGCCTGCGCCAGGCGCTGGCCGAATGGCTGAGCATGAACGCGGTGGAGCAGCCGATCGTGCACCAGGCGCAGCAGGTCGGCCTGCTGCGGGTCAGCGGCGATCCCCGCAACCTGCTGCAATTTTTGCTGCGAGGGGCACTGGGACTGCTCGGCTGCCTGTTGCTGACGGCGGTCGGCGCACATTACCTGGCCAGCCGCATGCTGGTGCAGATTGTCGAGCCGCTGCGCAACCTGATGCGGGTGGCGCACGCGGTGCGCTCCGAACGAGACTTCGCGCAGCGCACGCCACCGGCGCGCATCGCCGAGCTCAACGCGCTCAGCGACGACTTCAACGGGCTGCTCGATGAGCTGCAGACGTGGCAGAACCAGATGCAGCACGAAAACCGCTCGCTCGCCCACCGTGCCAACCATGATGCGCTGACCGGGCTGCTGAACCGCGCCGCCTTCGTCGAAGCGCTGGAGCATGCGGTGCGACATGCCGCGGCCAACCATGAATATGCGGCGGTGCTGTATCTCGACAGCGACGGCTTCAAGGACATCAACGACCGGCACGGGCATGCCTCGGGGGACGCGGTGCTGGTGGCCATGGCGCAGCGCATCCGTGCCAGCCTGCGCAATGGCGACACCGTGGCGCGCATCGGCGGCGACGAGTTCGCGGTGCTGGCCGCGCGCCTGCGCGCGCCGGCCGACGCCATCCATATCGCCGAACATATCCTGCAAGCCATGACCGAACCGATCGCGCTGCCCGACGGCGCCTCGGTGCAAGCGTCCGTGAGCATCGGCCTGGCCGTGTTCCCGGTCCACGCGCAGGCCAGCCAGGCGCTGCTGCACGCGGCCGATGCCGCCATGTATGGCGCCAAGCGGCGCTCCGGCGGCATCTGGCAAAGCGCCGAGCCACGCCTGGATGTTACGCTGTGAGTCTCCGCATGACTGCTCCCACGCCCCCGGCCGTGTTGAAACCTGTCTGGAAATCCTGCGCCTGCGCCATTGCCGCCAGCCTGCTGCTGGCGGCATGCCAGACCGCGCCGGTCGCAACCGGGCTGTCGGCGGCGCAAATCACCGTGCTGCAGCGCGAAGGCTTTGCACTGACCAGCGAGGGCTGGGAACTCGGCCTGACCGACAAGGTTCTGTTCGGATTCAATGAAGACCTCGAAGTGCGCGGCCTGGGCAAGAGCCGCCCGGTGGCGGACAACCGCACCGCAGCTGGCCGCGCCGAGAACCGGCGCGTGGCCATCATCGTTTCGGTCGACTGACGCTTCAGTCGCCGAATGGATTGGGCGCGCGGTTCTCGAGCGACTCGTTCAGGTCGAACTCGTCGCGCACCTTGTCGACCACCGCGCGGATGCTGGCCTCATAGCCGGTTGCATTGCCGAAGCCGCTCATGTCCCAGTTGCGGCCGCGGGCATCGCGCGCATGCGGAACCGGCGCGGGCACCCGGACCTTGGCGCCATCCTCGCCGACTTCATAGATTTGCTGGATGCGCCGGCTGACCTCGTCCTGCAGGGCATGCCGGCCACGCTCGCGCTTGGCCATGGCTGACTCCTCGATGCATGCGCTGGCATGCTACCACGGTGCGCCAGCGTGGTTCAAAGTGCCGTGATCGCGGCCTGATAGGCCGCGTAGAGCCGCGCGAAGACCGGTCCGGGCGCGCCGGCGCCGATGGTGCGGCCGTCGATAGTAACCACCGGCAGCAGTTCCTTGCTTGCCGACGACAGCAGCACTTCGTCCGCCGCGAACAGGTCTTCCCTGGCGATCCGGCGCACTTCCAGCGGAATCTCCAGCGCCGCGCAGACCTCTTCCATAAAACCGTAGCGGATGCCTTCCAGGATCAGGTTGTCCTTGGGCGGCGCCAGCACGCGGCCATCGCGCACCACCCAGACGTTGGACGACGAGGCTTCGGTCAGCCAGCCGTCGCGGAACTGGATCGCTTCGGTCACCCCGTGCTCCGCGGCATACTGCGCTGCCAGCACGTTGCCGAGCAGCGAGGTCGACTTGATCTGGCAATTCAGCCAGCGCCGGTCCTCCATCGTCACGCAAGCCACGCCCTGTTCGCGCATGTGCGCGGCTGGCAGCGCCATCGGGTTGGTCATGATCAGCACCGTCGGCACGACTTCCTTGGGAAAGGCATGCGCACGCCGGGCTACGCCGCGCGTCACCTGGATATAGATCATCTGGTCCGACATCCCGTTGGCCCGGACCACTTCGTCGATCAGTGCCTGCCACTGCGTGGCGCTGTGGGGATCGGGAATCCCGATCGCCTCCAGGCTGCGGTGCAGGCGCGCAAGATGCTGCGCTCCGCGGAACGGCTTGCCGCCGTAATACGGGATGACCTCATAGATGCCATCGCCAAAGATAAAGCCGCGGTCGAGGACCGGGATGCGGGCTTCGGACAGCGGGGTCAGGGAACCATTGAGGTGGACGACGGGGTCGGTCATGGGGCTTGAGGCAGTGGAGAGAATGAAACAATTCTTTCACAGGCCCCAGGGCGAGGTTATGCGCAATTTGCATCGGCTCGTAACCCGAATGGCGCAGCAACCCACCATGAAGCATGGATACCCATTAACCCATGTGGGGGTGTTCGCTGCAGCACTTCCCGCCCAGAATCAAGGGGTCGTGAGTTGACCCCTCTCGGCATTTCCCGCAGCCCGCCATCGTGCGGGCTTTTTTTTGCATCACCAGAATTGGGGATGCGCGCCGTGCCGGCAACGGCGACGATAAGACCGGGCGGACTGCGACACGCCCAACGCCACTTGAAGCCCTCGCCTACCCTGGCCGGGGGCTTTTTCTTTTCGAATTCGTTGCGTGAGCCAATGCCCGGTCATAGCGGGCAAGGCGGCCGGAATGCCGGCACGACGGCACAGGAGCCCGACGCGGGCATTTCGGACTCCTGCGCATCCGGGAGCACGGGAGCGCCTTCCTCCGCGGCATTGACCGAACAAGGGCCGGAGTTCAGCGCTACCGAAGCAAACGGGCCGGGCAGGCACGGCACCACCAGCTCGATGCCCGCCAGACTCCTCGCCTTGGCATAGAAGGCGCTGCGTCCGGGCATGACGTCCAGCAACTCGGGCACCAGCATCAAGGTGAGCAGCGAGAACATGGACAGCCAGGCAACCGGTGACGGCATGGCACGGACCCCCGATGGCAGTTTGCACCCCCGTGGTTTCCAGTGTCCTCCAGGCGCTCTCCCTTGACCATGCCTGTTCCCGCTGCGTTAGGTGTGGTGGCGCACAAGCTATGATCGACCGGATGCGTGCGTAACGGCCATTGGCGGAGCCTGCCGGTGGCGTGCCCCGAACCGGCGATTGATCCATGAGCGCATCGGCTTCTCCACCAGGTAGTGGAGGAGAACGGCGGCGCCCAGCGTGAGGAGCAACAGCAGCACCGACTGCTGCCAGCCGGGCATGGCGGCCAGATCGGGCAGGCGGCTCCGGGCGAACGCGAACAGGTACTGGGGAATCCGCTGCACGATGTAGAGGCAGTACGACACCTCGCCCAGAAACACCAGCGCGCTTACCGACAGCACGCGCGTCATTGCATCCTTTTCATAAGACAGCGAGAAGATCAGCCCGGCCGCGCCCGCAACGAACAGGGTGTCCACGCCCAGCCCGACGGCGATGGCACAGACGAGCAGCGAGATGGCGGCACCGAGCACGCAGCCGTCGTATTCCGGCATGGCTTCGCGCAGGCGGCACAGCAGCACGCCAAGCATGAACTCCGGAAGCAGCCGTGCGATGCCTCCGCTGAGCGAAAGATGCTCGGGCGAGGTTGCCTCCACCAGCGCAAGCACCGCCAGCGCGCACGCCGCCATCAGCAGGATGCGGGTCTTGTTCATGCGCGGCGCCGCGAGCACGAACAGCGGAAACCAGACATAGGCGAACCATTCCGCGCTGACCGACCAGCCGACGTCATTCCACCCCGCGGGCCCGGCATAGCGCCAGGCGCTCAGCAGCAGCAATGCCGACACGAATTTCGAAGTCGTGTAATCGACGG
This sequence comes from Cupriavidus oxalaticus, assembly GCF_038900635.1. Classification (GTDB taxonomy): domain Bacteria; phylum Pseudomonadota; class Gammaproteobacteria; order Burkholderiales; family Burkholderiaceae; genus Cupriavidus; species Cupriavidus oxalaticus_B. The sequence continues at coordinate 228,385 of NZ_JAYMRX010000001.1, forward strand.
TTCCGACCACGCCCGTATGCAGCACCACGTCGCGCAGCATCACCGCGGCCGCAAAAACCAGCAGGCAGGTAACATAGGCCGGATAGATCCGTGCAACGCGCGCCACGATAAATGCCCGCCAGTCCAGCCGCTTACCGGGTGAGGGCGCGTACTGATATGCCAGGATAAAACCGCTCAGCACAAAAAAGCCGTCGACGCCGAGATAGCCATGGTCAAAGAAGGTGCTGGTGAAGCCAAGGTCGAAGTACGCGCCCTCCGCGCCATAGTGATGGAACCAGTGCCTGCACAGCACCCACAAGGCAAGCAGCCATCGCAGGCTTGTCAACGGTTTGAATTGACGCATATGCCCTTCTTCGTAGCCAGTGTTCACAGGCATAACTGTGCCAACACGCCGATACGCGTTCGGTGCGGTTGGCGACGCGTTGACGTTTCACGCCCGCATCGAGCCGCGGATGCTTGTCGTCCAGGCACAACACTTCTATTTAGAGGGATGCGCGAACCCACGCGGCTGTACGACCATCGTCATGGGCGGTTCCGCGACTCGCCCACCACTACTTCAAGCCCTCGCCTACCCTGGCCGAGGGCTTTTTCTTTGGTTGGCGCAAAGAGGCTGTGGCCCATCCGCACCGCAACAAATCTTTACAACTGAGCCCGTGAATTCCTGCCGGGTTGCCCTAGCCTTCCCCCATGCTTTCCGAAGGAGACGGCCATGCCTTCGTCACGGGACACATTCAGGTTGCGCCGTCCTGGGCGCCGGACGATGAATTGGCATGACGTTGCCTTGATATGGGTAGCGTGGATCGGATTGTGTGTGGGGTTTGGGTGGACGCTTTCCAAAGCGGCCGGCACCTTCGAATAGGGCTCCGCTGCGCCCACATCGCCCCCCTTCGAAACAGGGACAGGAAATGGTTCCCCCACCAGATGGGGATGCTAATGTCTTTACATTTGCCGGAGAATGCTGGGGTCGTGAGTTGACCCCTCTCGGCTTTCTACCCAAAGCCCGCCGATGCGCGGGCTCTTTTTTCATTCAGACCCGTCGGGAAGCTGCCATACCGGCGGCACATCTGATTAGAGGGATGCGCGCCCCGGGCGTTTGCACGAACATCGTGATGGGCGTTTCCGTGACTCGTCCACTTTCTTCAAGCCCTTCATGCCCTCGTCCACTGGCCGAGGGCTTTTCTTTGTCCGAGTCGGTCTCTTCCCGAAGGCCAGTCGCCGGCGCCGCTCGGCCTTGCCCAGTGGCGCTGCGCAGAAAACAAAAAAGCCGTCCCATTTGGACGGCTTCGGATCACTACGGATGTTGTTCTGGCGGAGAGAGGGGGATTCGAACCCCCGATAGGCTATTAACCTATACACGCTTTCCAGGCGTGCGACTTAAACCACTCATCCATCTCTCCGGGAAGTCCGCGATTATAGCAGAGTTGCCCGACGAATCCACAAGTACGTGCGGCACCGCACCTACCCCCTGCGCAAATACGTTACCAGCCTGTCGATCACCGGGGCGTTGCGCGGCGTGAGCAGGCTGACGATGATTGCCACCGCAAATCCAGCGGGCACGCCAAAGGCGCCGGAAGCGATCGGGTCGACGCCGAACCAGCGGTTGCCGAAGATGCCGGTCATGCGGGTGAAGAACGGGTAGTTGACGAAGATGTAGTAGACCGCCACGCCAAGCCCTGCGGACATGCCAGCGACAGCGCCGGCCGCGGTCGTCCGGCGCCAGAAAATGCCCAGCACCAGCACCGGGAAAAAACTCGATGCTGCCAGCGAGAAGGCGGCGCCGACCAGGAACAGGATGTTGCCAGGACGCAGCGATGTGACGTATGAAGCGAACAAGGCAACGCCCAGCAGCACGATCTTGGCCGTGGTGACGCGGCGCTGGTGGCTCGCCTGGCGGTCGACCATGTGATAGAAGACGTCGTGCGACAGCGCGTTGGCGATGGTGAGCAGCAGGCCGTCGGCGGTCGACAGCGCCGCGGCCAGCGCGCCGGCGGCGATCAGTCCGGAGATGACATAGGGCAGCCCGGCGATCTCCGGCGCGGCCAGCACGATCATGTCGGGCTGCAGCAGGATCTCGGCCCATTGCACGATGCCATCGCCGTTGACATCGCGAATGCCGAATACGGGCGGATCGACCTTGCGCCATTGCACCACCCATTGCGGCAATTCTGTATACGAGGTGCCGACCAGATGCTCGAAGAACTCGTACTTGACCAGCGCGGCCAGCGTCGGCGCGGACACGTACAGCAGCGCGATGCAGAACACGGCCCAGGCCACCGAGTTGCGGGTCTCCTTGACCGAGGGCGTGGTGTAGAGGCGCGTCAGGATATGCGGCAGGCTGGCGGTGCCGACCATCAGGCAGAACACAAGCAGCACAAAGTTGAGCCGCTTGGTCTTGCGCTCCTGCTCGGACGCCGCGGGGTATGGCTCTGTGGACGACGTCGAATGCCGGCTGCGCGCAAGCGCCTCTTCGCGCTGCAGGCTCCACTGCTGCTGCGCCGCGGAGGGATCGCGCGGGAATTCCATGCGCTCGCGCTCCAGCGCCTTGATTTCTCGTAGTGGCGCGTTGCGGGCACGAAGGTCCTGCAGCCGCGCGTCCAGCGTATCGCGCTCCTGCCGGAAGGATTCTGGCAAACGGGCAATGCGCTCCTGCAGCAGGATGGCCTGCTGCCTGTAGTACTCGCGCACGGCCTGCTCGGCTGGCTCGCGCTCCAGCTCCTGCTCGCGTGCATCGAGCTGCGCCAGCAACGTGCCGTAGCTGAGCTGTGGCACCGCTTCCTGGTGATGCTTCCACGCAATCATCGAGACCGTGACCAGGAAGGCGACGATCATCATGATGTACTGCGCCACCTGCGTCCACGTGACCGCGCGCATGCCGCCCAGGAACGAGCACACCAGGATGCCGGCCAGCCCGAAGAAAATGCCGACGGCGAATTCCACGCCGATAAAGCGCGTCACCACCAGCCCTACCCCCTGGATCTGCGCAACCAGGTAGACGAAGGAACACAACGAGGCCGCCAGCACCGCAATGGCCCGCACCGGCAGGTTGCCGCCGGGCTTGCCGTTGCCATAGCGCGCGGCCAGGAAATCGGGGATGGTGTAGCCGCCATACTTGCGCAGGTATGGCGCCAGCAGGAACGCGACCAGGCAGTAGCCGCCGGTCCAGCCCATCACGTAGGCGAGGCCCTCGTAGCCCGATGCGAACAGGATGCCGGCCAGCCCGATGAAGGACGCGGCGCTCATCCAGTCGGCGGCGATCGCCATGCCGTTGAACAACGCCGGCACTCGCCGCGAGGCGACGTAGTACTCGTTGAGGTCGGAGGTGCGGCAGATCAGCCCGATGCAGGCATAGATCGCGATGGTGATAAAGAGGAAGACGTAGCCGAGCCACAGGGCGTCGGCGTTGGAGCGCTCCAGCAGCCCCATCATGCCGACGAAGCCAAACAACCCTAGCGTGAACAGGCCGTAGTACAGCAGCAGCCGGCGGCGGAAGCGCGACTGGGCATCGGGCATGGGCGGCGGTCCGTGGTCGGTGGGGAGCTATCGTAACAAACCCGCCGGCGCGCGGGAACGCGGCGGCGGGTTGGTCGGTTGCACGGCAGAATGGTTACTGCGCCTGCTTGAGCTGCTCCAGGATCGCCGGATTCTCCAGCGTCGAGGTGTCCTGCGTGATCTCCTCGCCCTTGGCCAGCGAGCGCAGCAGGCGGCGCATGATCTTGCCCGAGCGCGTCTTGGGCAGGTTGTCGCCAAAGCGCAGGTCCTTGGGCTTGGCGATCGGGCCGATTTCCTTGCCGACCCAGTTGCGCAGTTCCGTCGCGATCCTGGCAGCCTCGTCACCGGTCGGACGCGAGCGCTTGAGCACGACGAAGGCGCAGATCGCCTCGCCGGTCATGTCATCGGGCCGGCCCACCACCGCGGCCTCGGCCACCAGCGGGTTGGCCACCAGCGCCGACTCGATCTCCATCGTGCCCATGCGGTGGCCCGACACGTTCAGCACGTCGTCGATGCGGCCCATGATCGTGAAGTAGCCGGTTTCCTTGTCGCGGATCGAGCCGTCGCCGGCCAGGTAGAGCTTGCCGCCGAGTTCCTCGGGGAAATAGCTCTTCTTGAAACGCTCGGGATCGCCCCAGATGGTGCGGATCATCGACGGCCAGGGGCGCTTGACCACCAGGATGCCGCCGTTGCCATCGGGCACGTCGTGGCCGGTCTCGTCGACGATGGCGGCCATGATGCCCGGCAGCGGCAGCGTGCACGAACCCGGCACCAGCGGCGTCGCGCCCGGCAGCGGCGTGATCATGTGGCCGCCGGTCTCGGTCTGCCAGAAGGTGTCGACGATCGGGCAGCGCTCGTTGCCTACGTTCTTGTAGTACCACATCCAGGCTTCGGGGTTGATCGGCTCGCCCACGGTGCCGAGCAGGCGCAGGCTCGACAGGTCGTATTGCTTCGGGTGGACCTTCTCGTCGGCCTCGGCGGCCTTGATCAGCGAGCGGATCGCGGTCGGCGCGGTGTAGAAGATGCTGACCTTGTGGCGCGCGATCATGTCCCAGAAGCGCCCGGCATTCGGGTAGGTCGGCACGCCTTCGAACACCAACTGCGTGGCGCCGGCGGCCAGCGGCCCGTAGGCGATGTAGGTGTGGCCGGTGACCCAGCCGATGTCGGCGGTACACCAGAACAGGTCGTCGGGCTTGACGTCGAAGCTCCACTTCATCGTCATCAGCGCCCACAGCAGGTAGCCGCCGGTGCTGTGCTGCACGCCCTTGGGCTTGCCGGTGGAGCCCGAGGTGTAGAGCACGAACAGCGGGTGCTCGGCGCCCACCGGCTCGGCTTCGCAGGTGTCGGGCTGGTTGGCGCAGACGTCGTCGAGCCAGCGGTCGCGCCCCTCGGTCCAGCCGACATTGCCGCCGGTGCGGCGGTAGACGATCACGCTCTTCACGGCCTCGCAGCCGCCCAGCGCCAGCGCATCGTCGGCGATGGCCTTCAGCGGCAGCGCCTTGCCGCCGCGCATCTGCTCGTCCGCGGTGATCAGTGCCACCGCGCCCACGTCGACCAGCCGCTCCTGCAGCGACTTGGCTGAGAAGCCGCCGAACACCACCGAATGCGTCGCGCCCAGGCGCGCGCAGGCCTGCATCGCGGCCACGCCTTCGACCGACATCGGCATGTAGATCACGACGCGGTCGCCCTTCTTGATACCAAGCGTCTTCAGGCCGTTGGCCAGCCGGCACACCCTGGCGTGCAGCTCGCGGTAGGTGACGCGCGTCACGGTGCCGTCGTCGGCCTCGAACACGATCGCGACCTTGTCGGCGTTGCCGTTTTCCAGGTTGCGGTCCAGGCAGTTGTAGGAGGCGTTGAGCTGGCCGTCCTCGAACCACTTGTAGAACGGCGCGTTGCTCTCGTCCAGCACCTTGGTGAAGGGCTTGTTCCAGTGCAGCAGCTCGCGGGCATGGCGCGCCCAGAACCCTTCGTAGTCGCGTTCGGCTTCGTCGCACAGCGCCTGGTAGGCCTCCATGCTGGGAATCGCGGCCTGGCTGGCGAACGACTCGGGCGGGTTGAACACGCGGTTCTCGTGCATCACCGATTCGATGGCGGACATAGACTTGTCTCCTGATTTTGGACTGGCTTTGGCTGCCAAGTTACGCCCGACGGCTTACTTAAACCTGACGGTCGCCGGCTGCTGCTTGCGGTGACGGGGCAGGATCCGGCTGCGATGCATGCTGCAACGCAACGGGAAAGATCCTGCCTTCGGGGGCGAAAGTGCAGCCTTCTCCATTAGGCTAGCACAGCTATAATGCCGCGAGCCCTATACCTGAACGCGGCGCTTACCCTCGCCGCGTACCCTCACGCTTGCACCGGCTTGCCCGCGCCATCGCGCCCAACGTGCCCGCCAACACCTCCCCCGCCGCCACCACGACCACTGCCCAGCTTTTTTCGCCGGTCCATGCGCTGTTCCTGGTCGGATCGATGGCGCTGGTCGGCAGCAATGTGGGGCTGGGCAAATCGATCATCGCCCATGTGCCGGTGCTGCTGTTCGCGCTGCTGCGCTTTGTCATCGCCATCGTCTGCCTGGCGCCCTGGTACCGGCCAGCGCGCATGCGCAGGGTGTCGCGCGCCGAATGGCTGAACCTGTTCCTGCAGGCGTTCTTCGGCACCTTCCTTTTTACGCTGCTGATGCTCAACGGCGTGCGGCTGACCAGCGCCATGGCCGCCGGGGTCATCACCAGTACCATTCCCGCCACGGTGGCGATCCTGTCCTGGCTGGTGCTGCGCGAACGGCTGTCGCGCCGCACCGTGGCCTCGGTGCTGCTGGCGGTGGCCGGCATCGCCGTGCTCAACATCGCCCGCGGCGAAGCGCACGGCGCCGGCGAAAACAGCCACGCCTGGCTGGGCAACCTGATGATCCTCGGCGCGGTGCTGTGCGAATCGATCTACGTGATCCTGTCGCGCCGCCTCACGCAGACACTGGCTGCCATCGAAATCTGCGCCTATACCCACCTGATCGGCGGCCTGCTGATGCTGCCGCTGGGCCTGGTGCCGCTGCTGACCTTCGACGCCTCCACGGTGCCGGCGCAGACCTGGCTGATGCTGCTGTGGTACGCGCTGTCGGCCAGCGTGTTCTCGTTCTGGCTGTGGATGAAGGGCATCCGCCATGTGCCGGCGCAACTGGCTGGCGTGTTCACCTCGGTGCTGCCGGTGGCTGCGGCCACCTACGGCATCGTCGTGCTGGGCGAGCAGCCGGGCTGGCCGCATGGCGTGGCGCTGGCCTGCGTGCTGGCGGGCATCGTGCTGGCGAGCTGGCCGGGACGAATCGCGCGCGGCGCGTGGCGCGGCAAGGCGGCGGGCGCGGATCCCGGCGCGTCGGGCTGAGCTACGCGGGCGAGGAACGGTAGCAGCCTTCGGTTACGGTCGGTAACACAGTCCGGTCATCGGCGCTTGGTACAATCCACGCCGACTTTCAACTCGCCGACACCGCCCCGCCCATGGCTTCCAATCCTATGACCAGGCCGCAGACCATGCGGCCGATCCCGAGCATCATCTTCGCGTCGCGCTGGCTGCAGTTGCCGCTTTACCTGGGTCTGATCGTGGCCCAGGGCGTCTATGTTTACCATTTCCTGGTCGAAGTCTGGCACCTGCTGGCGCATGTGACGGAATTCGACGAGAACAAGATCATGCTGGTGGTGCTGGGCCTGATCGACGTGGTGATGATCTCCAACCTGCTGATCATGGTGATCGTGGGCGGCTACGAGACCTTCGTGTCGCGCCTGGGCATCGACAACCACCCGGACGAGCCGGAATGGCTGGACCACGTCAACGCAGGCGTGCTCAAGGTCAAGCTGTCGATGGCGCTGATCGGGATTTCGTCGATCCACCTGTTGAAGACGTTTATCGACGCGGAACAGCGCACCACCCACACCATCATGTGGCAAGTGGCCATCCATGTGGCGTTCCTGGCTTCCGCGGTGGCGATGGCGTGGGTGGACCGCATGGTTTCGCACCCGGCCGGCGCGCATGCCAAGCGCGAATCACATTAAGGCTTGCATAAGCTAAGACTTGCCTCCGAACCGCGGCCATGTGCCGCGGTTTTTGCTTTTGGCGTGCGGTGGCCGCGCCGTGAGGCCCAGGCGGCACAGCAGGAGGCTGTAGACCAATGTATGCAGCCGGGCAGACTGCCTCCGCTCGGTGTATGATTTCGCGCTGTGTTTCACCGCTGCCCACCCCACAAAATGACAGTCATCAAGCAAGAAGACCTCATCCAGAGCGTCGCCGACTCCCTGCAGTACATCAGCTATTACCACCCGATGGACTACATCACCAGCCTGGGCCGCGCCTATGAGCTGGAGCAGAGCCCGGCGGCCAAGGACGCGATCGCGCAGATCCTGACCAACAGCCGCATGTGCGCGGAAGGCAAGCGCCCGATCTGCCAGGACACCGGCATCGTCACGGTCTTCGTCAAGGTGGGGATGGACGTGCGCTGGGACGGCGCCACCATGGGCCTGACCGACATGATCAACGAGGGTGTGCGCCGTGGTTACACGCACCCCGACAACGTGCTGCGCGCGTCGATCGTCAGCCCGCCCGAAGGCGGCCGCAAGAACACCAAGGACAACACCCCGGCCGTGATCCACTATGAAGTGGTGCCGGGCAATACCGTCGACATCCAGGTCGCGGCCAAGGGCGGCGGCTCGGAGAACAAGTCCAAGTTCGTGATGCTGAACCCGTCGGACTCGATCGTCGACTGGGTGCTGAAGACCGTGCCGACCATGGGCGCCGGCTGGTGCCCGCCCGGCATGCTGGGCATCGGCATCGGCGGCACCGCCGAGAAGGCGATGGTGATGGCCAAGGAATCGCTGATGGAATCCATCGACATCCAGGACATCATCGCCCGCGGCCCGAAGGACTGGGTCGAGGAACTGCGCGTCGAGCTGTACGAGAAGGTCAACGCGCTGGGCATCGGCGCGCAGGGCCTGGGCGGCCTGGCCACCGTGCTGGACGTCAAGATCATGGCCTGCCCGACGCACGCCGCGTCCAAGCCGGTCGCAATGATCCCGAATTGCGCCGCCACCCGCCACGTGCACTTCACGCTGGACGGCAGCGGCCCGGCCAAGCTGGAAGCGCCTGACCTGTCGCAATGGCCGAAGGTCGAGTGGGCACCGAACACCGAGACCTCCAAGCGCGTCGACCTGGACACGCTGACGCCGGAAGAAGTCGCCTCGTGGAAGCCGGGCCAGACCCTGCTGCTCAACGGCAAGATGCTGACCGGCCGCGACGCCGCGCACAAGCGCATCGCCGACATGCTGGCCAAGGGCGAGAAGCTGCCGGTGGACTTCAAGAACCGCGTGATCTACTACGTCGGCCCGGTCGATCCGGTGCGTGACGAAGCCGTCGGCCCGGCCGGCCCCACCACCGCCACGCGCATGGACAAGTTCACCGAGATGATGCTGGCCGAAACCGGCCTGATCTCGATGATCGGCAAGGCCGAGCGCGGCCCGGCGGCGATCGAGGCCATCAAGAAGCACAAGTCGGCCTACCTGATGGCCGTCGGCGGCGCTGCCTACCTGGTGGCCAAGGCGATCAAGGAAGCCAAGGTGGTCGGCTTCGAAGACCTTGGCATGGAAGCCATCTACGAGTTCGACGTCAAGGACATGCCGGTGACGGTCGCCGTGGACAGCGAAGGCACCTCGGTCCATAAGACCGGCCCCGCCGAGTGGCAGGCCAAGATCGGCAAGATTCCGGTGGCCGCGCTGTAAGCAGCCCCACACGCCGAGGCGGTAGAATCTGCCTTTGCGCTTGAAAAAGCCGGGTTCCGACCCGGCTTTTTTCTGCCCCATTCTTTCCAGGCCTTCCCAGTCGCTCTTCTTTCCAGTCGTCCTCGCATTCCCGTGAACCCAGCACCCATCGGCGTCTTCGATTCCGGCCTTGGCGGCCTGTCCGTGCTGCGCGAGATCCGCGCGCTGCTGCCGCATGAAGCGCTGCTTTACCTGGCCGACTCCAGATACGCGCCTTATGGCGAGAAGCCCGAGACGTTCGTCGAGGCGCGCACGCTGCAGGCGTGCGAGTGGCTGCTCGGCCAGGGCTGCAAGGCGCTGGTGATCGCCTGCAATACGGCCACGGGCCACGCGGTGGAGGTGCTGCGCGAGAAACTGCCGGTGCCGATCATCGGCGTCGAGCCCGGCCTGAAGCCGGCTGCCGCGGCGAGCCGCAGCAAGGTGGTGGGCGTGCTGGCGACCGCCAACACCCTCAAGAGCGCCAAGTTCGCGCGCCTGCTGTCGTCGCTCGAAGGCGAAAGCCGCTTTATCTGCGAGGCAGGCCTTGGCCTGGTATCGCTGATCGAGCAAGGCGATCTCGACGGCCCCGCCGTACGTGAGCGCCTGGGTGCCTACCTCACTCCCATGCTTGAAGCCGGCGCGGACACACTGGTGCTGGGCTGCACCCACTACCCTTTCCTGTCCGGCACGATCCGCGAGATGGTCGGAGACCAACTCGCGCTGGTCGACACGGGCGGCGCCATTGCGCGCCAGCTCGCCCGCAAGTTGTCCGAGCACGGCCTTGCCGCGGACGCCGGCGCGCTGCCGCGCGACCGTTTCGTTTCCACCAAGGACGCCGCGCATTTGCGCGCGATGGCGGCAGCGCTGCTGCGGGTGGACGCGGATGCGGAAACGGTGGTGATCGAACCGGCGCCGGCATTCTAGCCGGCGCCTGTCCTGCTGCAGGTTATTGCTATTGCAGGAAGCCCAGCGGCCGGTGCTCCCGCACCTCCGGCTTGATGGCATGTTCCTGGCGCAGCTGCGCCAGGAATTCGTCCGGCGTCAGCGCCTCGCCCAGCAGCACGCACTGGCGCTTGACGGTGGCGAAGTCTCCCGGCGTCAGGCAATCCATCGCGTCCAGCTCGCGCCGCATGCCATCGGTCAGCAGCGTGGCGTCGCCGCCCAGCGCTTCGTCGACGAACATCGCCGCCCGCTGCTCCGGCTTCAGCGACAGGAAGCGGATCTTGAACGAGAAGCGCCGCAGCGCAGCCTCGTCGATGCGGTCGAACAGGTTGGTGGTGCAGATGAAGATGCCGTTGAAGCGCTCCATGCCCTGCAGCATCTCGTTGACCTCGGAGATCTCGTAGTTGCGCACCGCCTGCTGGCGGCTCTGCATGAAGCTGTCGGCCTCGTCCAGCAACAGCACCGCGCCGTCTTCCTCGGCGCGCGCGAACATGGCCGCGATCTGCTGCTCGGTCTCGCCCACGTACTTGCTCATCAGGTCGGAGGCACGCCGGATCATCAGCGGCAGGTCCAGCTCGGCGGCGATATGCTCGGCGAGCGCGGTCTTGCCGGTGCCGGGCGGCCCATAGAAGCACAGCGTGCCGCGCTGGCGCACGCGCAGTGCGTCGACGATCTTCGCCACCTCGTAGCGGGTTTCCAGGTGCAGGTTTTCAAGCCGGTAATGCGTGACCACCGGGCGGGCCTCGGCCTCCGGACGCAGGCCCATGGCGCGGTCGGCATGCTCCAGCTGGCGCAGGATCAGCGCTTCGACCGGCTCCGCCACGTCGGGCCGCGCCAGCTCGACAAAACGCGCCGCCGATTGCACCTGCGCCGGCGTCAGCGTCTTGCGCGCGGCCAGGCCGCTGATGAAGGCATCGCTGACGTCGAGTCCGCCCAGGTGCTTGCGGATGATGTTCTCGCGCACCAGCGGCGGCGGGATCTTCAGCTCGAGGTGGAACTGGAAGCGGCGCAGGTAGGCCGGGTCGATCTGCCGGATCGAATTGGAGATCCAGATCACCGGCACCGGGTTCTGCTCGAGCGTCTGGTTGACCCATGCCTTGCCGTTGACCGACGCGCGCGTATCCTCCTGCCCGAACAGGCTCATCAGCTCGCGCGCGCTGCCGGGGAAAACGTCTTCCACCTCATCGAACAGCAGCGCGGTATGCGCGCGACCGCGCAGGAAGGCCTGCGACACCTGCAGCGAGCGGTAACGATCCTTGCCCGACAGGCTGTTGCCGTCGCGGTCCAGGCAATCCACCTCGTACAGCTCGCACCCGGCTTCGCGCGCCAGCAGGCGCGCGAATTCGGTCTTGCCGGTGCCGGGTGGCCCGTAGATCAACACGTTGACGCCGCTGGCGTGCTGGCGCGTGGCGTTGGCCAGCAGCGCGCACAGGTAGCGGGCATCGGTCTCGACATGCGGGTAGTCGGCGACGGTCAGCGTGGGCGGCGCGGCCGGACGGGTGAACACCGCCATCATCTCGGCTTCGTTGGCGTAATTGCCCAGCAGCACGTGCAGCAGGCGGTCGGACAGGCGCATCAGGTCGCCCAGGTCGGTCACGCTGTTCTCGGGCAGCGGCTGCTCGATCAGGTTCAGCGTTTCGAGCCGCGAGCCCGGGCGCAGCGACGCCGCCACGTCGGCGGCGCCGGCGCCGGTCAGGCCGGCCAGGATCTGGAAGGCTTCCTGGCTGTGCGCAACCTTGCAATCGACCATGACCGCGCGCAGGTCGCGCTTGTACTTGGCCAGCGCCGCGTACAGCAGCAGCTTGCGCTCGTGGTCGGGCAGGTCCAGCACGCGGCTGAGCATGTCGATATTGCGCACCAGCAGCACGCGCTCACCGTCGAGCCGCTGCGCGATGGCGGCGGCCGAGGCGTCGAACACGGCGAACATGTCCTTGGCGTGGTGCTTGACGTACTCGTCGAGGTAATAGAACAGCGCGCTTTCGTCGAAGGCGCTGTTCCACTGGCCGTGGCGGTCCAGGAATTCCTCGGGCGTCAGCCGCGCCGCGCCCTTCCACGCCGGCATGTCGGCGCAGCGGGCAGCCAGGAAGCGCTGGACGCGCAGCACCACCCCATATGGCCACACCATTTCCTGCGCGCTGACAGTCAGCACATCGTTGATATTGCTGCGCAGGTTGAAGCGTGGCCCCAATGTGCACACCACGCGCAGGGCAAACTGGGCGCACATCCAGTCCAGCGCGGAGCTGGACGACACCCCGGGCATGGAGCGCAGGAGCGTCGATCGGTCATCTTCAGCGGAACGTGTGAAATCCATGGACGGTTCCCCGAGCTCGCCGTGGCGGGGCCGACCGACCGGCGCACCGCCTCGTCTGCAGTTTCTTCCTATGCTAGCGCGCTTTGCTGCCCACCGCGCGGGGGTGAGCAAACCTGCCGCCAGCGATTGTGGCCTGGGCCACCGAAGCAACGGATCCTTGCGGGCGCGCAAACCCGCGCAAGCTAGCGCCAGCCTCTCCACAATGCTGCCTGATCTCGCGGTATAACTTGCCGCGGCAGAAAATTCCAGTTGCGACGCACAAATCACAACAAATAAGAATCATTATCGTTTATACTAGCGAGCTGACACGCTGCCCCAGAGTGGCGCTCCCACGGCAACCCAGTTGAAGGAGCGTTTATCATGGAATTGCTGCTTAGCCTGCTGGTCGGTTGCGGCATCTCGCTGATCCTGTTCTACCGTAAGTGACGGCGCACGGTCGCTGCTGCTGCTTGTACCGAGCCAGGCCATCCTGCGCCTGCCGGCAGACTTTTGTTGTTGACACATGTTCGACCAACGCTTCTTCAAGATTACGCTCGCCGTCCTGCTGTTCCATGCCGGCCTGCTCTACCTGATCCAGAGCGGCCTGGCCCGCAAGCTGACCGAGGCGGTGATTGCCCCGGAGATCATCGCGCGCATCATCCCGCTCGAACCGCCCAAGCAAGAGGCCCCGCCCGAGCCGCCCAAACCCAAGCCCAAGCAGGAAACGCCGCCTAAGCAGGTCAAGGTGACCACGCCCAAGCCGGCGCCCCAGCCCAAGCCCACTCCCCAGCCGGTAGCCAATCTGCCGCCGACCCCGAGCGCACCGGAAGCGCCGGCCGCACCGCCTGCGCCGCCCGCACCGCCTGAACCCGCTCCGGCGCCCGTGTCAGCCGCGCCGCGCGCCGTCGGCATCGGCGAAATCCAGTGCACGCCGCCGCAACCGAAGTATCCTTCTCAGTCGCGCCGCATGGGCGAGACCGGCAAGACGGTGGTGCGCCTGACCACGGACGAAGGCGGCAAGGTCATCAAGACCTCCGTGGTGTCGTCGAGCGGCTCGTCGCGCCTGGACCAGGCCGCGGTGGAAGCCGTGCAGGCCATGCGCTGCAAACCCTACATGGACAACGGCCGTGCCGTCGCCGTCACGGCGCAGCAGCCGATCGGCTTCGAACTGAACTGAGCGCCGGTCCGCTGACCGCCATACCGGCCTACCCGATTTCCGATCATCTGATCTGACCTAAACCAAGCGAACTCACCAGGAACCAACCCATGCAGGACCTCGGACTCTCCCACCTCTGGACGCAAGGCGACTTCGTCATGCGTGCGACCGCCATCATTCTGCTGATCATGTCGCTCGCCTCTTGGATCGTGATCTTCACCAAGGCCTGGGATCTGGTGCGCCTGAAGAAGATGGCGCAAGGCGCGGAAAAGCGCTTCTGGCACTCGGACGACTTCGACCATGCGCTGGAAACCCTCGGCGCCAACGATGCCAATCCGTTCCGCACGCTGGCCATCGCCGGCAAGGAAGCCGCCCAGCACCACCGCGCCAGCCAGCCGCAGCTGCATGACGTGATGGATATCTCCGACTGGCTGACCCGCTCGCTCAAGAGCTCGATCGACGAGGCCGTGGCGCGCATGCAGTCGGGCCTGGCTGTACTGGCTTCGGTTGGCTCGACCGCGCCGTTCGTCGGCCTGTTCGGCACCGTGTGGGGCATCTACCACGCGCTGATCGGCATCGGGGCCTCGGGCGTGCCGACCATCGACAAGGTCGCCGGCCCGGTGGGCGAGGCCCTGATCATGACCGCCTTCGGCCTGGCCGTGGCAATCCCCGCGGTGCTGGGCTATAACGCACTGACGCGTGGCAACAAGGCAGTGATCTCCAAGCTCAACCGCTTCGCCCACGACCTGCACGCGTACTTTGTAACTGGCGCCCGCGTGCGTCCCACCGGTGCCCGCAACGAAGACGGCACTGTGCGCCTGGCCGCGGCCCAGCGCTAATCCGCAAGCAAGGAAGTCATCATGGCATTCGGTACTCTCGACGGTGACGACGACGAGGTGATGAGCGAGATCAACATGACGCCGCTGGTCGACGTCATGCTGGTGCTGCTGATCATCTTCATCATCACCATCCCCGTGATCAACCACGCGGTGAAGATCGACCTGCCGCGCGCCACCAACTCCCCGAACGATCCCAAGCCGCAGAACATCAACGTCTCGATCGACGCCGGCGGCAAGGTGTTCTGGAACCAGGTGGAAGTGGACCAGACCACGCTGGAAAGCAATATCGCGCTGGCCGCGCAGCAGCAGCCTCAGCCTGAGCTGCACCTGCGCGCCGACCGCGAGGTGCGCTACGAGCGCGTGGCCGAGGTCATGGCCGCCGCGCAGCACGGCGGCCTCGGCAAGATCGGCTTTATCACCGAACCCAAGCAGTAGGACGCGCGCCGGCAGGCACAGCGCACAAAGGAAGGGCATCCCGCAGGATGCCCTTTTTTTGTTTACCGGCCGCTCGCCGCTGCGGATCGCGGGTCCGGATGGAAGTCTGTCGAATCTTTGATCTAAACTATTGTAATGATAACAATTCTCATTTATGATTCTTCCATCGAATGCGCCATCGGTGGCGCGCCCCTGATGCCTTTCCCCTGCGCGCCCAGAGCGCCAGCCAGACCCGGAGCCAGATGATGAGCACTCTTTCCCTGCCGCTGTCGCAACCGCGTGAAGTCACCCGCCGCCGCCTGTCGCTGCGCCGTGTCGAGGTGGTCCAGCCGCGCCGCGAGGCGGCAGCCGCGAAAGCAGCCCCGTCGACGATCGCATCCATGAAATCGGCCGTAGCCGCCCTGCCCGCCCGCCTCGAGGCGTTGGTGCGCGACAGCCTGTCGTCGGCGCCTGCTGGCGAGCCGGTCGCGCTGGAGGCGATCATGCGCGGCAACAGCACGCTGCCCATCCTGCATAACGGCGAGGTCTACACGCTGCGCGTGACCCGCTACGGCAAGCTGATCCTGACCAAATGACGCATCCCGGCGGCAAGGCCATGCGCTGAAGCCGAAGGGAACAGATCGACAATGTCTTGAAGCCCGCGTCTGCCGCGGGTGCCACGCAAGTGGCAGTACAGACTTTTGTGGGGACCACCTCGGAACGAGGTGTTGGGCAGTAGCCAGGTGCTGGCGCCGCGGCGGGAATTCCAGACCCCTCGCCGTATCGGGCTTATCCAGTGCCGCACCCAGCCATGCCCTCTTTTATTCCGCCCCGCAGGCGTGGCCTGCGGGGCTTTTTCATGCGCGGCCGGCGCCGCGCAACGGGGTCCTGTTATTACAGGCCCAGAGCGGCGATACCCGCGCGCGCAACCTGTGCGTCTTCGGTCGACTTCACGCCCGACACGCCGACGGCACCGACCACCTGCTCGTTGGCAACGATGGGCACGCCGCCCTCCAGCATGCCCTGCAGCACCGGCGCTGTCATGAACGAATAGCGGCCGTTGTTGATCATGTCTTCGTAGATCTTCGATTCACGGCGGCCCAGGGCGGACGTACGGGCCTTCTCCGCGGCGATTTGGGCCGAGATCGGCGCGGCGCCGTCCAGGCGCTGCATCGCCAGCATATGGCCGCCGTCGTCGACCACGACGATGGACACGGCCCAGTGATGGTTCTTTGCTTCGGTTTCCGCCGCGGCCATGATCTTCTTCACATCGTCTGCCGTCAGAACCGTCTTTTGCTGCATGCCACTCTCCTGGTCATTCATTTGGTTGGAGGTGGAAGTATACCCCGCACCCCATTACCCCGCACCCCACGCCATCGCCATCGCGCCCACCCGGCAAGCGGCGGGCAAAGAAAATGGCCCGCGTCAGGCGGGCCATTCATCATCCATGCACTGCGGCGATCAGGCGCCGTCGGTGTACGGATCCGGCTTGCCGATACGCGCACCGTCGGTGTAAGGGTCAGGCTTGCCGATGCGCGCGCCGTCGGTGTAGGGGTCGGTCTTGCCGACGCGGGCGCCATCGGTGAACGGATCGGCCTTGCCCATGCGGGCGCCGTCCAGATACGGGTCAGGCTTGCCGGTCGCGGCGAACGAGGCGGTCGACACTGCGCACAGCGCGGCCAGCACGGAAGCGGCGGCAATCGATTGTTTGAGCTTCATGAGATTCCCCTTGAAATTCTGCTTGGTACGGGCATCGCGGCGGGCTACTTCGAAAACAAAAAGAGCCGGTGAGAGCCGGTGTCATCGCGATGTCACGCCTGTAGTTTAGGGAAAACCCCTACGCCAATAGACGTGACGCTTTGAGCAGTCCGTTCAAATAATTTGACCGGAATCAAGGTAGGGAATCATCCGGGGAACCGACGCCCGCGGCTCATGTCGCCATTCGCAAGCCCAAAAGGAAAGGGCCCCGCAGGGGCCCTGTCTTCCGCAGCGTTTCGGCGCTGGGCGCTCAGTCGTGACGCCAGCGGCCATGACCGCGGTGTCCCGGCGGACCATAGTAACCGTGGTGATGGCCGCCATAGTAACGCGGCGGGCCATAGTAGCGCGGGCCATAGTAGACCGGACGCGGACGCACCACCACTGCCGGCGGGCCGTAGTAAACCGGCGCCGGCGCTACCACCACCGGCGGTGGCGCATAGTAAACCGGAGGGGGCGGATAGTAGGCCGGCGCGCCAACCACGACGCCCGGAACGCCGATCGCGACGCCGACGCTCACATGGGCCATTGCGGCCCCGGATGCCAGCCCGGCGGCGACACCGAATGCTGCGAGCCACCAACGTTTCATATCCGCCTCTCAGATTTGAGATTTCTCTTACTCGGTATTGTAGTGGGTCGGAATTTTCCAGGTGCAACCGAGGGCACTACATTGTTACCAGCCGTAACATTGCGTCACTTTTTTCTTCCGTGACGCCAACCCCTTGGCGAACCGAATAAAGGCTGCGGCGCGCTTGCATCCGGATTGCGAAGCCACCACAATACCGGGCTTGCCGTGCGGCCGTGGAGAAATTGGTAGACTCAGCAGACTTAAAATCTGCCGCCTTTCCAGGCTTACGGGTTCGAGTCCCGTCGGCCGCACCAGGGCCACCGCAGCGGCAACCCTGCGCCCAAAGCAAAAGAGGAGGCCCTCTGCCTCCTCTTCAGATCCTTCGCGCTGCGCCGCGCTCTTCGCGCCGCGCTTTACGCCATCACGTAGCACATCAGCGCACCGACCCCCATCAGGAACACGAACAGCACTCCGGCCAGTGCCAGCGGCTTGCGTCCGGCGCGCACCAGGTCACCGATGCGGGTATGCAAGCCGATTGCCAGCATTGCACAGGCCAGCAGCCAGTTATCCAGCGCGATCAACGGTGCCTTCCAGGCGGCGGGCACCGTGCCGGCCGAGTTGAGCGCCATCACCGCGACAAACCCCACCGCAAACCACGGCACCGACTTCAGAATCCCGGCGAAGCGGCCCTTGCCGGCGCTCGCCTGGCCTGCCTCGGCCTTCCCTTGCGGCCACAGCGCCATCACCAGCAGCAGCGGCCCCAGCGCCAGCACGCGCACCATCTTGGCCACTACCGCGGCATCGGCGGTCGGCTCGCTGATCATCTTGCCGGCGGCGATCACCTGTGCCACCTCATGCAGCGTCGCGCCGGTGAAGATGCCGAACATGCGCTCGCTGACCGCCCAGTGCCAATGGCCATTGGCCAATTCGAACAGGTAGGGATAGAGCAGCATGCCAACCGTGCCGAACAACACCACCGTGGCGACCGCCACTGCGGTCTGGCGGTCGTCGGTGCGCACCACCGACGACACCGCGATGGCCGCGGCCGCGCCGCAGATCGCGCTGCCGGAGCTGACCAGGATCGCTTCGCGGCGGCTCAGTCCGAAGAAGGTCGACCCGACCCAGGTGCCGAACAGCAGCGTGGCGACCAGCATCGTGAGCGGTACCACAATGCCCGGCAGGCCCAGCGCGACGATGGACGCGAATGTCAGCCGCAGGCCGTACAGTGCCACGCCCAGCCGCAGCAGGTAATGGCGCGCCACCTGCATCCCGGGTGCCAGCGGTGCCAGCCAGTGCTTCGGCAGCGTATTGGCCGCGACCATGCCGGCGCACATGGCGAGCGTCAGTGCGCTCAGACCATAGCGGGCGATCGCCGGATGCTCGGCCAGCGCCAGTGCCAGCCAGGCAATGCCTCCCAGCGGCACAAGCGTCAGCAGGCGCTGGGACCAGGGCGGAGTGGCGGCTGCCGGGTTGGCGGCTGCGGTGCGGGGGGCGCTGCTGGAAGTGGCGGAAGACATGGCAGTTCACTTGTTCTGTAGTGACTCCAGCGTACTGGCCCGCCCCTAACCCGTAAAACGGGTAATATCGTTATGCGTTATCTAATATTTCGATATGGAACCACGTTCAGAGCATCGTCCAGAACCTCGCGCCGAGCAGCGCCCCCTGCGCCTCACGCTGCGCCAGCTGTCCGTCTTCGTCGCCGTGGCGCAGCACGGCAGCACCATGGCGGCCGCGCAGGCGCTGGCGATGTCGCAGTCAGCGGTCAGCGCTTCACTGGCGGAGCTGGAGCGTGCGCTGGACAGCCCGCTGTTCGACCGCATTGCACGCCGCCTCAGCATTAACGAGACTGGCCGCCAGTTCTTCCCGCGCGCGCTGGCGCTGCTGGACCAGGCGCATGAGCTGGAGCGCTTTGCCACGCAGACCGGGGTGCAGTTGCGCATCGCTGCCAGCAACACCATCGGCAGCTATATCCTGCCGCCTCTGCTGGCGGGATTCCGTCACTCGCGCAGCGGACCCTGCACTCTGGACCTGCGCATCGGCAACACCCGCGAGGTGCTGCAGTCACTGCTGCAGTTCGAAGCCGACATCGGCCTGGTGGAAGGCGCCAGCCACGAGCGCGACCTGCGCAGCATGCACTGGTGCGACGACGAGATGGTGGTGGTGGTCGGCCCGTCGCATCCGCTCGCGCCCACGCCGAACGACCTGGTGGCACTGCGTGACGCCGAATGGATCGTGCGCGAACCGGGCTCGGGCACGCGCGAGGTGATCGAGGAACGCCTGGTGCCGTTGCTGGGCGAACTGCGCTTCGCGCTGGAACTGGGTAATGCCGAGGCGATCAAGCGCGCGGTGATGAGCGGCTTTGGCGTCAGTTGCCTGTCCTTGCACGTGGTGCGTGACGAACTCGCGCAAGGTACTCTGGTGGCGATCCGCGAAGGCTTGCCGCGCATCGTGCGGCCGCTGCAACTGGTCGTGCATCAGGACAAGTTTCCGACGCAAGGCCTGCTGGCCTTCACCGAATACCTGCGCACCATGGCGCCGCGTATCGGGGCGTGACGCGCGTCCCGCATCGGGGCGCATGATGCGTGGCGCGGACCGCGTAACGGCCCCGCGCAATGGACCCACCTGAGCGCGACAGCTAGGCCGTCTGCGGCTCGCCGCGCTTGCTGCGCGCGGTGTACAGGTCGAGCAGGTGGAACAGCACCGGGTTGAGCATGATCGACAGCAATGCGCCTGCCAGGATCAGTGCCTGGCCGCGCTCGGGCAAGATATTCAGGTAGACGCCCAGGCTCGCCAGGATGAAGGAGAACTCCCCAATCTGCGCCAGGCTGACGGCAATCGTCATGCCGGTCTGTCCGGAGTGCCCGAACACCCGGACAATGCCCATCGCCGCCAGCGACTTGCCGACCACAATGATAAACAGCGTCGACAGCACGCCCCACGGGTCGTTGACCAGCACCATGGGATCGAACAGCATGCCGACCGAGACGAAGAACAGCACCGAAAAGGCATCGCGCAGCGGCAAGGATTCTTCCGCCGCGCGATGGCTGAATTCGGATTCGGCCAGCACCATGCCGGCAAAGAAGGCCCCCAGCGCGAACGAGACGCCAAACAGTGAATACGCGCCATAGGCCACGCCCAGCGCGGTCGCCAGCACGCCCAGCCGGAACATCTCGCGATTGCCGGTCCAGACGATGCGCTCGAGCATCCACGGGATAAAGCGGCGCCCGATCAGCAGCATTACCGCGACAAAGGCAGCAACCTTGCCCAGCGTCGAAAACACCGCCAGCAGGACGTCGCCCGTGGCCGGACTGCCTTCGGCACCGGCGTCAGTGGCGCCGGCAAGCAGACCCGCCATCGCCGGCAACAGCACCAGCGCCAGCACCATGGCCAGGTCCTCGACGATCAGCCAGCCTACCGCGATCCGCCCCTGGGGCGATTCCACCAAGCCGCGCTCCTGCAGCGCCTTGAGCAGCACCACGGTACTGGCCACCGACAGCGCCAACCCATACACCAGTCCCTGCCCCCACGACCAGCCGAAACCCCACGCCGCCAGCATGCCGAGGAAGGTCGCGATTCCGATCTGCACGACTGCCCCGGGGATCGCGATGCGCTTCACCGCCATCAGGTCCTTGATCGAGAAATGCAGCCCGACGCCGAACATCAGCAAGATCACCCCGAGCTCGGCCAGTTCCGGCGCGAGCGCCTGGTCAGCGGTGTAGCCCGGCGTATGCGGCCCCACCACGATCCCCGCGCACAGGTAGCCGATCAGCGGAGGCAGCCGCAGTTTGCTGGCAATGGCGCCAAGGACGAAGGCCAGGACGATACCGCCGACGATGGTGCTGATGAGCGGGGTGGCGTGGTGCATGCGCGCGGGGTTCCTCGTGTCAGGGGCTGGACGGCAATGGCTGGATCCCCCGCTCTCCCCGCGCGCGCCACCATGCCACAAACCACCATGCGGCGCGCACCAGCGGTCTGTGCGGCACGATCGGCAGCCTCGGACGGGACAAGCAGGGAAAGAACGGGGAGTGCCGCAGCGGCCCCGGACACGCTGGACGCGCATCACGGATCGGGAATGGCGTATGACATGCTGCGCCGCGATCCATCGCGCGGCGCACCCCGAAAAGCGTACGACAAGGGTAATGTAACATGCCCGCCACGCGCTCAAAGCGCAGAAATGCGAGGCAATTCATGGCGAGGAGCGCCTGTGCGAGGCGGAGGGAACGAGCGCAATACCTGCGCAAAACAAAAACGGCGCCCAAGAGGCGCCGTTCTGCATTGCAACTGGAGGCGGAGGTCGGAATCGAACCGGCGTACACGGCTTTGCAGGCCGCTGCATAACCACTCTGCCACCCCGCCAGGTGACGTGATGCTGGATTGTAGCCGCATTCAGCCGATGCTGCCGGCTGGCCTGCCACGGCACTTCAACCCAAACAAAAAGGGAAGCGTTGCTTCCCTTTGGGGATTGGAGCGGGAGACGAGTCTCGAACTCGCGACCTCAACCTTGGCAAGGTTGCGCTCTACCAACTGAGCTACTCCCGCATACAACTTTTTGCTGCCGGCCCGGCCAGTGCCATGCACGTTGCCGAACCTTCGAATAACCTGGAGCGGGAGACGAGTCTCGAACTCGCGACCTCAACCTTGGCAAGGTTGCGCTCTACCAACTGAGCTACTCCCGCAGGGTACTGCCACAAAAACTTTTTAAGGCATTTTGTTTCGCAATTTGCCGCTATCACACAACATCTTGCGCTAAACCTGCCTTATCTCGCTGCTTTCGTTTGTGTCGTCAGCAACGAGAATGAGATTATGCAAAAAGCTCCCCTCTGCGTCAACACCTTTTTGGATTTTCTTTTCACTTCCGGGCGCCGGCACCCGCCACCACACTGCTGCGCTCCCGGATCTGCGGCCAGGCCAGCTTCATGTAATAGATCATCGACCACAGCGTCAGCACCGCGGCCAGGTAGATCATCCAGGTGCCCAGCACGTAGGCGTCGAACCCGAGCAGTTGACCGCTGAACAGCAGCAGCGGGATCGCGATCATCTGCACGGTGGTCTTGAGCTTGCCAAGGAAGTTCACCGCCACGCTCTTGGACGCACCGATCTGCGCCATCCACTCACGCAGCGCCGAGATCGTGATCTCGCGCCCGATGATGACCAGCGCGATCAGGTCGGTGACCCGGTCCAGCGCCAGCAGCGACAGCAGCGCGGCCGTCACCATCAATTTATCGGCGACCGGGTCCAGGAATGCGCCGAACGACGAGGTCTGGTTCCAGCGCCGCGCCAGGAAGCCGTCGAGCCAGTCCGTCACCGCGGCGATGATAAAGAACGCCGCCGCCGTCAGGTTCTTGGTGTGCATGGGAAGCCATGCGTCGGGCAGGTAGAACACGCCCACCACCAGGGGAATCATGGCGACACGAAGCCAGGTCAGCAGGATCGGGATATTGAAAGGCATGGAACTCGGGCGGCGGGGGAACGTGACCAATCCCGCGATTGTCGCCGATTTCCGGACCAATCGACCATCATTGGTCATTTTCGTCCCCGCGACAGCAACTGCCGGGGGTCAATGCAGCTGTCGGTAGATCTCCTCGGCGAGCCCGCGCGAGATGCCCTCGACGCTGGCCAGCTCGTCGATGCTGGCGGCCATCACGCCGCGCAGGCCGCCAAAACGGGTCAGCAGCTTCTGGCGCCGGCGCGCGCCCACACCTTCAATCTCTTCCAGCCGCGAGGTCGTGCGCGCCTTGGCCCTGCGCGCGCGCATGCCGGTGATCGCAAAGCGGTGGGCTTCGTCGCGGATCTGCGCCACCAGCATCAGCGCCGCGCTGCCCTGCCCCAGTTCCAGCGACGCTCGGCCGTCGGCGAATACCAGTGTTTCCAGGCCGACCTTGCGCCCCTCGCCCTTGGCCACGCCGACCAGCAGGCCGATATCGAGCCCCAGTTCCTCGAACACCTGGCGCGCCACCTCGACCTGGCCCTTGCCGCCGTCGATCAGCACGATCTGCGGCAGCAGCGCGGTGGCTTCGCTGCCTGCCTGCGCGCCGCCGTCTTCCTGCATCTGCTCGACCAGCTTCTGGTAGCGGCGCGTCAGCACCTGGCGCATGGCGGCATAGTCGTCGCCGGGGATGATGTCCTGGATGTTGTAGCGGCGATATTCGCTGTTCTGCATGTCATGGTGGTGGTACACCACGCACGACGCCTGCGTCGCCTCGCCGGCGGTGTGGCTGATATCGAAGCACTCCACCCGCAGCAGCGCCAGGTCTTCCAGGTCCAGACCGATGGTTTCCGCCAGCGCGCGCGTACGCCCCTCCTGGCTGCCCTGCTCGGCCAGCCGACGCGACAGCGCCAGCGCCGCGCCCTGCTGCGCCATCTCCAGCCACACCTTGCGCTGGCCCTGCGGCTGGCGCACCAGCGTCACCTTGCGACCGGCATGCAGCGACAGCGCCTCCAGCACCGCACCGTCGTCCGGCACATGGCTGACGACGATGATGGGCGGCGCCGGTTGCTCCAGGTAGTGCTGCACCATGAAGGCGGACAACACCCGCGCGGCGATGCGCTCGACTGTGAGCGCTGGCGCGGCCTCGGCGGCCTCGGCGGCGCCGGCCTCGTCCAGCGTGTCGCGCTGGTCGGCATCCTCGACGATCATCGCGGCCTCGTCGGCATGGGCTGGGAAATAGGCCTTGTCACCGAGATGGCGGCCGCCGCGCACCATGGCCAGGTTGACGCAGGCGCGCCCGCCTTCCACCGCCACGGCCAGCACGTCGATATCGCGCGCCTGCCCGCCCACTTCCTCCACCGCCTGGCGCTTGAGCACGGTCGACAGCGCCGCGATCTGGTCGCGCACCGCGGCGGCCTGCTCGAACTCGAGCCGCTCGGCATGCTGTTCCATCTTGCCCTGCAGGCCTTCCAGCACTTCGGTCTGGCGGCCCTGCAGGAAGCGCGCCGCGTTGGCAACGTCACGCGCGTAATCCTCTTCGCTGATGGCATTGACGCACGGGCCGGTGCAGCGATGGATCTGATGCAGCAGGCAAGGCCGGGTGCGGTTGTTGAAGACGGTGTCCTCGCAAGTGCGCAGCTGGAATACCTTCTGCAGGATCTGCATGCTCTCGCGCACCGCATAGGCGCTCGGGAACGGGCCGAAGTACTGGTGCTTGCGGTCGGTGGCGCCGCGGTAGTACGCCATGCGCGGAAAGCGGTGCCCGGTCAGCTTCAGGAACGGATACGACTTGTCGTCGCGGAACAGGATGTTGTAGCGCGGCGCCAGTGCCTTGATCAGGTTGTTTTCCAGCAGCAGCGCCTCGGCCTCGGTGCGCACCACCGTGGTCTCGATACGGGCGATACGCGCGACCATCATCGCGATGCGCGGCGACAGCTGGGTCTTGGTGAAATAGCTCGAAACCCGCTTCTTCAGGTCGCGCGCCTTGCCGACGTACAACACATTGCCGCCGGCATCGAAATAGCGGTACACGCCGGGCAGGCCCGGCAGGCGCGAGATGACCGGCTTGGCGTCGAAGGGCTCGGGCGGCAGTTCGCCCGGCGCTTCGGCGGCGATCTCGGGCTGCACTTCAGCCGGAACGTCGGCCGGAACTGCCACTGGAATTTCGGCCGGCGTTGCGGCCGCCACATCGGCCGCGGGTTTCGGTGAATCGGATTGCTGGTCGGACATTGGGGACGGTGACCGCTACACGGACCGCGCGCAACAAAATGGCGCGGCCTCTAAAATCGCAAGTTTAGAGCAATTCAGCGCGCATCCCGCCCGTGCGCGCCTTTACCTGCCATGCCTATTCGCTCCTGGGACATTTTCTGCACCGTGATCGACAATTTCGGCGACATCGGCGTCTGCTGGCGGCTGGCCCGCCAGCTCGCGCAGGAGCACGGGCACGTGGTGCGGCTCTGGGTCGATGATCTGGCGAGCTTTGCGCGGCTGGCGCCTGAGCTTGATACCGGTGCCACGGTGCAGCGCCTGGCGGGCGTGGAAATTCGTCCATGGCGGCCGGCGGGCGACAATGACGTGGACGACACCGCCGGGGTGGCGCCCCACGATGCCGTCATCGAAGCCTTCGCCTGTGAAGTGCCGCAAGCCTTCCTGGCGCGCATGGCCGTGCGCGACCCCAAGCCCGCCTGGATCAACCTCGAATACCTGAGCGCCGAGCCATGGGTGCGGGAGCACCATGCGATGCCCTCGCCCCATCCGCGGCTGCCGCTGGTGAAGCACTTCTTCTTCCCCGGCTTCGAGCCAGGCACTGGCGGCCTGCTGCGGGAGTCGATGCTGGGCGCGCAGCGCGCCGCCTTCCTCGGCGGCCCCGCCGCCCAGGCAGCCTTGTGGCATCGGCTAGGCGTGACGCCCCGCCCTGACGCGCTGCGGGTAAGCCTGTTTGCCTACCGCAACCCGGCCCTGCCCGCGCTGCTGGAGCAATGGCGCGACGGCACCGAGGCTGTCCATTGCCTGGTGCCCGCCGGCATGGCCGCCGACCAGGTCGCCGAATGGCTGGGCACGCCGCTGCGGATCGGCGACCCGGTCGAACGTGGCAGCCTGCGCGTGCAACTGATCCCGTTCGTACGCCAGGAGCACTTCGACGAGCTGCTGTGGGCCTGCGACCTGAACTTCGTGCGGGGCGAGGACTCTTTCGTACGTGCACAGTGGGCGGCGCGGCCACTGGTCTGGCATATCTACCCCCAGGACGATGCAGCACACCAGGTCAAGCTCGACGCCTGGCTCGACCTGTTCCGCCAAAGCGGCGTGGCACCCGACGCGGTCACTGCGTTGACGGATTTCTGGCACGCATGGAACGGCTACGGTGTCCCCGTCGACTGGCCGCGCCTGCGAGCGCATCTGGCGGCACTTGCCGCCATCGCACCGCGCTGGGAGCGGCGCTTGCAGCATCCCGGAGATCTTGCCGCCAACCTGGTGGCGTTTTGCGAAAATCAGGTAAAATAATCGGTTGATCCAAATGGCGACCGGGCCGGAGAACCAGGTCCTCTCCCAGGCATCGAACGCGTGGGATGAAGACCTGAATGCAAGCTGAGCACGGGGTCGCGAGCGCGTGGATACCGGCTTTCGGCGGAGCATCTGGCCGACCGCAACGGTAATGCCGGCAGCGCGCCTTCGCCATTCCAAATTCCTACTTTCTTATTCAGGAAAACAGTTCAGATGAAAATCGCACAGGAACTCCGCGTCGGTAACGTGTTCATGATCGGCGGCGATCCGATGGTCGTGCAGAAGGCCGAGTACAACAAGTCGGGCCGCAACGCGGCCGTGGTCAAGATGAAGTACAAGAACCTGCTGACCGACGCCCCGGGCGAGTCGGTGTTCAAGGCCGACGACAAGTTCGAAGTCGTGGTGCTGGAGCGCCGCGAGTGCACCTACTCGTACTTCGCCGACCCGATGTACGTGTTCATGGATACCGACTACAACCAGTACGAAGTCGAGAAGGACAGCATGGGTGACTCGCTGAACTACCTCGAAGACGGCATGAACGTTGAAGTCGTGTTCTACAACGACAAGGCCATCTCTGTCGAAATGCCGACCACGCTGGTCCGCGAAATCGTCTACACCGAGCCGGCCGTCAAGGGCGACACCTCGTCGGGCAAGGTGCTCAAGGGCGCCAAGATCAACACCGGCTTCGAACTGCAAGTGCCGCTGTTCTGCAACATCGGCGACAAGATCGAAATCGACACCCGTACCGGCGAATACCGCAGCCGCGCCAACTAAGGCGTGCGCAAGGTCCTGGCTGACACAGCGGGACCGGCAAGGAAAAAGGCAGCCGAGGCTGCCTTTTTCTGTTTTTGAACGCGCGCGGATCAGCCGAGCAGCTCGTACTCGCGCAGCGTGCGCAGCGCGGCGCGGTATTCGCCTTCGCCCTGCAGCTTGTTCCAGTCCATCGGCTTGCGGCGCGGGAACAGCTTGCGGACGCGGCGCTGCGAGGCCTTGTCGATACCCACGTCGAGTTCGGTCAGCAGCTGGTCGGCGCGATCCGGGTGGTTGCAGATCAGCACCATGTCGCAGCCTGCCGTCAGCGCGGCACGCGCGGCCTCGGTCACGTTGCCGGCCACGCTGGCGCCCTCCATGCTGAGGTCGTCGCTGAAGATCACGCCCTCGAAGCCCAGTTGCGCACGCAGCACGTCCTGCAGCCAGTAGCGCGAGAAGCCGGCCGGATTCGGGTCGACCTTGGGATAGATCACGTGCGCCGGCATCACCGACGACAGGCTCAGGCCCAGCCATTCGTACGGACGCGCGTCCTGCTCAAGGAGCTCGTCCAGCGTACGCTCGTCGACCGGGATCGCCACGTGCGAGTCGGCCTCGACATAGCCGTGGCCGGGGAAGTGCTTGCCGCAGTTGCTCATGCCGGCCAGCAACAGGCCGTGGTTGAGGTGGCCGGACAGCATCGTCACCACGCGCGGGTCGGCATGGAAGGCGCGATCACCGATCACGGCACTGCGCCCGTAGTCGAGGTCCAGCACCGGCGTGAAGCTGAAATCAATGTCGCAGGCGCGCAGCTCGGCTGCCAGCACATAGCCGCATGCCACCGCAGCGCGTGTCGCCGCCAGTACGTCGCGGTCCCACAGCTCGCCCAGCCGATGCATCGCCGGCAGATGGGTAAAGCCATCGGTCTTGCAGCGCTGCACGCGGCCGCCCTCATGGTCGATGCAGATCAGCACGTCGTCGCGCACCGCGCGGATTGCGCGCGTCAGCGCCTGCAGCTGCGCGCGCGATTCGAAGTTGCGCGCGAACAGGATCACGCCGCCGGTCAGCGGATGCGCGATGCGGCGCGCATCGTCGGTATCGAGCTGCTTGCCGACGACGTCGAGGACCACCGGGCCCGGCCGCTTGCCGGAGTTCTTCTTGGACATGGAAGGGGTTGGATTCACAAGGCTTTGGGTTGAGGAGCCGCCTCGCCGGTGCGCTCGGCAATGGCGAAGGCGACTGCATAGTCATGTTCGTCACTGACACTGACCCGCACGGTGAGGCCGCGTTCCGCGAGCCATGCCGCCAGTTCGCCGTGGCATACCGGCGAAGGCTCGCCCGAAGGCAGGTTCATCAGCTCCATCGCGCGCCACGTCATCGGCCAGCGCATGCCCAGCCCGATGGCCTTGGAAAAGGCTTCCTTGGCGGCAAAGCGCGTGGACAGGAAGGCGAGTCCGCGTTTCTCGGAACGCGCCTTGCGCGCGTGGTACTTGGCCAGCTCGTTGGGTCCGAGCACCTTTTCCGCGAAGCGGCCGTGGGTGCGTTCCATCACGCCCTGCACACGGGCGATCTGGATGATGTCGGTGCCGACGCCGTAGATCACGCCGGCGCGCCTGCGACGGGATATCGGGTACCCAGGCGCGCGGCCACCATGATGGCCTTCATCTCGCGCACCGCGTTCTGCCAGCCGACGAACACCGCATGGGCGACGATGGCATGCCCGATGTTCAGCTCCTTGATGCCGGGCAGCGCCGCGACGGGCTGGACATTGGTGTAGTGCAGGCCGTGCCCGGCGTTGACCACCAGCCCGTGCTTCAAGCCCGCGTCGACACCTTCCGCGATGCGGCGGAATTCCACCGCCTGTTGGTCGGGCGACTGCGCATCGGCATAGGCGCCGGTATGCAGCTCGATCACCGGCGCGCCGCACGCGGCCGCGGCGGCGATCTGGTCGGGGTCGGCATCGATGAACAGCGACACGCGGATGCCGGCGCCGGCCAGCTGCGCGCAAGCGGCCTTGACCTGCTCGAAGCGCCCGGCCACGTCGAGGCCGCCTTCGGTGGTCACTTCCTCGCGGCGCTCGGGAACAAGGCACACATCCTGCGGACGGATCTCGCAAGCGATATCGAGCATCTCCTGCGTGATGGCGCATTCCAGGTTCATGCGCGTGGCCAGCTGCGGGCGCAGCGCGCGCACGTCGGCGTCGCGAATATGGCGGCGGTCTTCGCGCAGGTGCAGCGTGATCAGGTCCGCGCCGGCTTCCTCGGCCTGCAACGCGGCCTGGATGGGGTCGGGGTACACGGTGCCGCGCGCGTTGCGCAGCGTGGCCACGTGGTCGATATTGACGCCAAGGTCGATGACGCCCGGATTTGCGTGGAAGATCATGCGATCAGGAAATTCGGATTGGAATGGTTCGGTCACAGATACTGCAGGTCGATCAGTATCTGGCGCGTTTTCAGCGGTTCGCCTTGCAGATAATAATGCAGCAGGAAGCGCATCAGTGCCCGGCTTTGCGCCGCGGTCTGCGCGCGGCTGTAATCGTCCTGCGCCATGTCGAGCAGCGTCTGGCCCGACACCACCGGCCACGACGACGGGTCGCTCGGCTGGGCGCGGCGCACGCCGCGCTCGGGCTGGTAGACATAGTCGAGCCCCGGCTGCACGCGTTCGCCTGTGCTCAGGCACTGGTCGAATCCGACCGCGAAGCCGGTGTCCTGCAGCAGCACACGCTCGAAACTGCGCAGCACCAGGCCGGCAGGCTCGCCGTGCGCCAGCCGCGTGAGCGTGGCCAGGTAGTGGCGGAACAGCACGGGATACGCATCTTCGCGCGGGCAGAAGCGCATCAGTAGTTCGTTCAGATAGAACGCGGACAGCAACGCATCGCCAGCCAGCGGCGGCATGCCACCGACCCATTCCGCCTTGGTCAGGGTCTTGACCTCGCCGCGGCCGCTCCACGACACCGAGACCGGATGGAAATGCTGCAGCACCGCGCGCAGCGCCGAATGCGGGCGCTTGGCGCCCTTGGCCACCATCGAGATGCGGCCATGGTCGCGGGTGAAGACATCGAGGATCAGGCTGGTCTCGCGATACGGCCAGGCATGGAGCACAAAGCCCGGCTGGTCGGCGACGCGCGACTCGGGCCGGGCCGGCACGATGCGCATGGCGCGGTCCATCATGGCGCGTGCTGCCGCATCGGCCATGCCGGGCAGCGCCTTGCTGTCGAGCAGTTCGGCCGCCTCGTCCACCACCGGATCGGCGCGGCGGGCGCGGGGCGCCGGCGCGCGCGCGATATCAGCCGTCTTGCTCAATGGTCGCTCGCCTTTCGCTCGCAGTCCGCTCACTCGTAGCCGTAGGCTCGCAGTCCGGCTTCGTTGTCGGCCCAGCCGCTCTTCACCTTGATCCACATCTCGAGGTAGACCTTGCCGTCAAAGAGCTTCTCCATGTCGAGGCGCGCCTCGGTAGAGATCTGCTTGAGCTTGCTGCCCTTGTTGCCGATGATCATGGCCTTGTGCGCGTCGCGCTCGACCAGGATGGTGGCAAACACGCGGCGCAGCCGGCCCTCGGTCTCGAACTTGTCGATGACCACCGTGCTGGTGTACGGCAGCTCATCGCCGGTCCAGCGGAACACCTTCTCGCGGATGATCTCTGAGGCCAGGAAGCGTTCGCTGCGGTCGGTCATCGCATCGGCGTCATACATCGGCTCGCCTTCCGGCAGGTAGGGCCGGATGATCTCGAACAGCCGCGCGATATGGTCGCGGGTCTTGGCCGACATCGGCACCACTTCGCGGAACGGGAACAACTGCCCCACCTTTTCCAGGAAGGGCATCATCACTTCCGAGCGGTTCTCGCCGATGCGGTCGAGCTTGTTGGTCACCAGCAGAACCGGCGTGTTCTTTGGCAGCAGCGACAGTACCTTCTCGTCGTCGGCGCCGTAATAGCCGGCCTCGACCACGAACAGGATCAGGTCCACCGACGACAGCGTCGACGTGACCGCGCGATTCAGCGAACGGTTCAGCGCGCTGGCGTGGCGGGTCTGGAATCCGGGCGTATCGACGAACACATACTGTGCGTCATCCGTGGTCTGGATGCCGACAATGCGATGCCGCGTAGTCTGCGCCTTGCGCGAGGTGATGCTGATCTTCTGGCCGACCAGCGCGTTCATCAGCGTGGACTTGCCCACGTTGGGACGGCCGACAATGGCCACGGTGCCGCAGCGGAAAGCCGCAGCCGGGGTATCCGCCGCGTGTTGCTGCGGATGGTTAGATTCGGTCATTCCTTCAACCTGAGAGACAGCTGCGGGTCCTGCGGCTGGGGTTGCTTGCGGGTCTTGCCGGTGCGCTCGGCGCGGCTGCGCTTGAGCAGTTGCGGCACCAGCTTCTGGACTTCGTCCAGCGCCAGCTTGGCGGCGGCCTGCTCGGCGGCACGCCGCGAGGCACCGGTGCCGAACACCCGGACTTCCAGTTTAGGCACCGTGCACTCGACTTCAAACTGCTGGCTGTGCGCGGCTCCGTGGGTGGCGATTACGTTATATTGCGGCAGCGCGATCTTGTGGCCCTGCAGGTATTCCTGCAGCAGGGTCTTGGCGTCCTTGCCCAGCGTACGCGGATCCACCTGCTCCAGGATGGGGATATAGAGCTTGCGGATCAGCGCGCGCGCAGCCTCGAAGCCGGTATCGAGGAAGACCGCGCCAACAATGGCTTCGAGCGCATCGGCGAGAATCGAAGGACGGCGGAAACCACCGCTCTTCAGTTCGCCCTCGCCCAGGCGCAGCGTGTCGGACAGTTGCAGCATCTGGGCAATCTCATACAGGGCCTGCTGCTTGACCAGGTTGGCCCGCACGCGCGACAGGTCGCCTTCGTCGAGCTTGCCGAACATGCCATAGAGCATGTCCGCCACGGCGCAGTTGAGCACCGAATCGCCCAAAAACTCGAGGCGTTCGTTGTGCTGGGCGCTGTGGCTGCGGTGCGTCAGCGCCTGCTGCAGCAATTCTGGCTTGCTGAATCGGTAGCCGAGTCGTTGCTGCAAGGCGTCGAGGTTCATATCAGTGCTGCGTTCCCGAATAGGTGATCATAAGACTCAGGGGTCCGTAGACGGGCACTTCGGTCCGGTACGAAAAATCGACCGAGCGAATGTTGCCGTTATCGTCCTCGCGGACCAGCAGGTCTTCGCCCTTGACTGCGGCAATCCGGTCGATGGCTGCCTGTTTGTCGAAATACTCGACGACTTCACGTTTGTTGACAGCGCGCTGCTTCGCGTAGCTGGCGGCGCGCTTCACTGAAAAATACTCCACCAGGCTCGGGATCGAGCGCACGGCCGGCAAGGCCACGCCGATCACGAAAACCACTACGACCAGCAGCGTCCAGACGGAAAAACCGCCCTGCCCGCGGTGCCGTGGCCCGGCCTGCCTGTACTCCCGGCCTTGTTCTTTCCCCTTACCCTTCCCGGTCTGACCCATTTGCGCTTGCCCTCTGTTGTGTTGAGTGTTCTTGCGCCGCGTGGATTGAGTTATTTAAACGAGCCCACGCGTCCGAAATTGCCCAGGTTCATCCAGATGACAAAGGCCTTGCCGACGATATTCTCATCCGGCACGAATCCCCAGTAGCGGGAGTCGAGGCTGTTGTCCCGGTTGTCGCCCATCACGAAATAGTGACCTGCAGGTACCTTGCACGTCACACCCTGCTGATTGTAAGTGCAGTTTTCCCGGTAAGGGAAATCCGGGTCGGCACCCGCCACGAACGCCGGCCGGTCGGCATCGTTAAGGATGCCATGGTCGACGCTGCCGGGCAGCTTTTCGCGGAGATGCTTGGAATACGCCAGGCGCTCTTCGTCCAGGAAATCCGGCAGCACGGTGTATTCGGCGGGCTTGCCATTGATGGTCAGCCGCTTGTTGAAATACTGCACCGTGTCGCCCGGCACACCGATAACGCGCTTGATGTAATCGAGCGACTGGTCCTTCGGGTAGCGGAACACCATCACGTCGCCGCGCTGAGGCTCGCGCATGTCCATGATCTTCTTGTTCACCACCGGCAGCCGGATGCCGTATTCATACTTGTTGACCAGGATGAAGTCGCCGATCAGCAGCGTCGGGATCATCGAGCCCGACGGAATCTTGAACGGCTCGACCACGAACGAGCGCAGCACGAACACCGCCAGGATCACCGGGAAGAAGCTGGCCGAGTATTCCAGCCACCACGGCTGGCGCAGTTTTTCTTCGGCCAGGCGCTTGCGCGTGGCGTCGGCATCGGTCGCGCCGAAGCCGCCTTGCAGCGCCGCCTGGCGGGAATCGAACTCGGCCAGCGCCAGCCGCGCCGAGGCGCGGCGCTGCCGCTCGAACACGAGCTTGTCCGCGACCCACGCAACACCCGTAATCACCACCAGCACAAAAAGGATCAGTGCAAAATTCATGACGGCTTCTGGTTCTTGGAAATCCTGGTACAGCCTGTTCTGTTATGCGCGCGCCCAATCGCCGCGCGTGGCATCGTGCTGCCGGTGCCTTACTTGTCGTCCACCTGCAGGATGGCCAGGAAGGCCTCTTGCGGGATCTCGACCGTACCCACTTGCTTCATGCGCTTCTTGCCGGCCTTCTGCTTTTCCAGCAGCTTCTTCTTGCGAGTGATATCGCCGCCGTAGCACTTGGCCAGCACGTTCTTGCGCAGTGCCTTGACGTTCTCGCGCGCGATGATATTCGAGCCGATCGCCGCCTGGATCGCCACGTCGTACATCTGGCGCGGAATGATCTCGCGCATCTTGGCTGCCACTTCGCGGCCGCGGTATTGCGAGTTGGAGCGGTGCACGATCACCGACAGCGCATCGACCTTGTCGCTATTGATCAGGATATCGACCTTGACCACATCCGACGGGCGATATTCCTTGAACTCGTAGTCCATCGACGCATAGCCGCGCGACACCGACTTCAGGCGATCGAAAAAGTCCATCACGATTTCCGCCATCGGGATCTCGTAGGTCAACTGGACCTGCTTGCCGTGGTAGCTCATGTTGATCTGCGAGCCGCGCTTCTGCGTGCACAGCGTAATCACCGAGCCGACATATTCCTGCGGCATATAAAGATTGACCGTGACGATCGGCTCTAGGATCGCTTCGATCTTGCTCGGATCCGGCATCTTCGCCGGATTTTCCACCGTGATCATGGTGCCGTCGCGCATCTCGACCTGGTACACCACCGTCGGCGCGGTAGTGATCAGGTCCATGTCGAACTCGCGCTCCAGGCGTTCCTGCACGATTTCCATGTGCAGCAGGCCCAGGAATCCGCAGCGGAAGCCGAAGCCCAGTGCCTGCGACACTTCCGGCTCGAACATCAGCGAGGCGTCGTTCAGGCGCAGCTTCTCCAGCGACTCGCGCAGCGCTTCATACTGGTTGGCCTCAACCGGATACAGGCCGGCAAACACCTGCGGCTTGACTTCCTTGAAGCCCGGCAGCGGCGCCTCCGCCTTGCGCTGCACGGTGGTGATGGTGTCGCCCACCTTGGCGGCCTTCAGTTCCTTGATGCCGGCGATGACGAAACCCACCTGGCCGGCGGTCAGCGAATCGCGCTGGATCGACTTGGGCGTGAACACGCCCACCTGCTCGACCAGGTGCTGCGCGCCGGTGGCCATCAGCAGGACCTTGTCCTTGGGGCGCAGCGTGCCGTTGACAACGCGCACCAGCATCACCACGCCGACATAGTTGTCGAACCACGAATCGATGATCAGCGCCTGCAGCGGTGCGTCAACGTCGCCCTTGGGCGGCGGCACCTTGGCGATCAGGGCTTCGATCACGTCCTGCACGCCCTGACCGGTCTTGGCCGAGCAGGGCGTGGCGTCCTGCGCGTCGATGCCGATGACGTCCTCGATTTCCTGGATCGCGTTGTCGGGATCGGCCTGCGGCAGGTCGATCTTGTTCAGCACGGGCACCACTTCCACGCCCAACTCGATCGCGGTGTAGCAGTTGGCCACGGTCTGCGCCTCAACGCCCTGCGAGGCGTCGACCACCAGCAGCGCGCCTTCGCAGGCGGACAGCGAGCGGCTGACTTCATAGCTGAAGTCGACGTGTCCCGGGGTGTCGATCAGGTTCAGGTTGTAGACCTCGCCGTCGCGCGCCTTGTAGGTCAGCGCGGCGGTCTGCGCCTTGATGGTGATGCCGCGCTCTTTCTCGATATCCATCGAGTCGAGGACCTGCGCTTCCATCTCCCGATCCGACAGCCCTCCACAGAGCTGAATGATCCGGTCGGCCAGGGTGGACTTCCCATGGTCGATATGGGCAATGATCGAGAAATTACGGATATGGTCCATCTAGTGTTCAGGGAGCGCCGGCAACAGGGCCCGGGCTGCAACAACGGTTCGTCGCGGTTCGAAAATGGCCCGGCGCCGCGCGCCGACAGGCGTGCGCGGGCGTGCCGCAAAGGTCAGGGGTGCAATTTTTGCGCCAAACCGCAATTTTACCGGATTTTCAAAGGCTTCCGGGTCGTGAAATGGCCACGCCGTATGCGTGGCAGGCGCACTCAGCCGCTGGCGCGGACGCCGCCGTGTGCCGCCAGCCACACTCGCACCGCGCCATCGTCGAGGAAATAGTGACAAAGCTGCGCAGCACCGCTGTCGAGCGCCTCCGGCGGCCCTGGCATCAATACCGGGACCAGTTCGCCGAAGCGGTCTTCCAGGCCCGCGTCGCTGTCGACGTCCACCTCATGCAGCACGAAAGAAAAATCGCGCCGGAGTGACTCCAGCGCGACCCTCATGTCGTCGCACAGATGGCAGTACGCCCGGCCGTAAAGCGTCAGCGCGGGCATGCCATCGAGGCGAAACGGATCAGCGGTTGGCGGTGGCGCCCGGGCGCAGCGTCAGCACCTGGGTGGCGTCGCCGCGCCGCACGAACACCGCGGCGATCCGGCTCTTGTCCAGCCCCCGCACCAGCTCGTTGAACTGGCGGGCGTTGGTCACGTCGGTGTCGCCCAGCCGCAGGATAATGTCGCCTGGACGGATGCCGGCGCGCAGTGCGGGGCCGTCGGCCAGCTCTACCTCGACGCCCGACTTGAGCTTGAGCTCCTTCAGGCGCGCGTCGGGCAGGTCATTGACCACCAGCCCCAGCGCGTTAGGCTTGCTGGACTGCGCGCTGTCTTCCTTGGGCGCCGCGCCGCGGCTGGCGCGGGCCTTGCCGTCCGGTTCCAGCTCGGCGACGGTGATGGTGACCTCGCGGGTCGCGCCCTTGCGCCACAACTGCAGCGGAACGCGCGCGCCCGGCTTGGTATCGCCGACCATGCGCGGCAGATCCGAAGCGCGCTCGATGTCGCGGCCGTTGAACTTCAGGATGATGTCGCCGGCCTCGATCCCCGCCTTCTCGGCGGGGCCGCCCGGCTCGACGCTGCCGACCAGTGCGCCGCGCGCACGGCCCAGTCCCAGCGAATCGGCCACTTCCTTGGTGACATCGCCGATCGCCACCGCGATGCGGCCGCGGGTCACGCGGCCGGCGGTCTTCAGCTGCTCCGACACGCGCATCGCCTCGTCGATCGGGATCGCGAAGGAAATACCCATGTAGCCCCCGCTGCGGCTGTAGATTTGCGAGTTGATGCCGATCACTTCGCCGCGCAGGTTGATCAGAGGGCCGCCCGAGTTGCCGGGGTTGACCGCCACATCAGTCTGGATAAACGGCACGTAATCGCCGGTATCGCGCCCCTTGGCCGAGACGATGCCCGCGGTCACGCTGTTATCCAGACCGAACGGCGAGCCGATGGCCAGCACCCACTCGCCGGCGCGGACTTTCTCCGAGTCGCCCAGCGGCAGGCGCGGCAGGTTGTTGGCATCCACCTTCAGCAGCGCCACGTCGGTACGCTTGTCCGAGCCGATCAGCTTGGCCTTGAACTCGCGCTTGTCCGGCAGCGTCACATAGATGGTCTCGGCGTCCGCCACAACATGCGCATTGGTCATCACATAACCATCGGCGCTGATAATGAAGCCCGAGCCTACGCCGCGGCTCTGCTCTTCCTGCTGCGGCGGCTGGTTGCGGCGAGGCGGCGTGCCGGGGGCCGGCGCGCCCGGCATGGGCACGCCAAAGAAGCGCCGGAAGAACTCGGCCATTTCTTCGTCGCCGGGGGCGCCGCCGCGCTGGCGCACGCGCTCGGTGGTGCGGATATTGACCACCGCGGGGCTGGCCTTTTCCACCAGGTCGGTGAAATCAGGCAGGTTGTAGCTGTTGGCGGCGGCCTGGGCGTGGCTGACTTCGGCCACGGTCGGGCCGAGCACCAACATGGCAGCCATGACCACGGCACGCGCCAGGGCTGGAGATCTGAAAGTCATCGACAACTCCCGGGATTCAGCGAAAGAAGAAAAACCGATACGATCCCGTGGCTGGGACCCCTTGCGCAGGTTTCATGGGCCGGCACCCGGAACAGGCGTTCCGAGGCGCCGGCTGCACCCGCGTCAGGCTCAGTGTACCGCCTTGGGCTGCCGGTACTCTACGGCCGTCGCAAACTGGCGTACGGTGCTCGCCGGCACTTCGCCGACCACGGTGATCCAGTAATCGGCGATCCGGCGCACAACGACCTGGGTCGCGCCAAGCGCCGCTACGCCTTCGCGGCGCACTCGCTGCTCGGAAACCGGCTCGATAAAGACAGAGAGGCCGGTCAGGCCGTCGCTGTAGACCACCTGCAGGACTTCGAAGACCTGGCCACGGTTGTTGCCGGGCGCCGACGCCCGCAGCTCGCCCAGCGGAC
Source organism: Cupriavidus oxalaticus (assembly GCF_038900635.1). GTDB lineage: Bacteria > Pseudomonadota > Gammaproteobacteria > Burkholderiales > Burkholderiaceae > Cupriavidus > Cupriavidus oxalaticus_B. The sequence goes on from NZ_JAYMRX010000001.1 coordinate 265,978, forward strand.
GGCGCACCTCGCGGATCTTCTGGAAACCCTTCAGCGGCACGGCGATCGTCCAGCCTTCGTCGGCGATATTGGTCGGCTGGTAATTCACCTCGTAGTGGTTCCAGTTGCTGGAACTCTTGATGGCCGCGAGGATGCGCTGCTTTTCAGACGGCACCCCGATCTGGACTTGCGAGAATGCCACCTGCTCCAGCACCTTGCCGCCGTCGCCAACGGTCTGCGCACGCATCAGCAGACCGGAATTCTTCTCGGCCCACAGGCGCACCGCATAGCGCGCGGCATCATGCGGCTCCAGCGCGAACACCTCGCAATCCATGCCGGCGACCCGCTCCGCGGGCATCCTGCGCATGTCGTAGAGCTCGAGCACATCGTTCTTGTTCGTGGCCAGCAGCGCCGGGAAGCGGTCCTTCGCTTCCTGCTTCTCCACCACCACCAGCTTGGCTTCCGGAATCAGGCTGTGCACCACGTCATTCTGGCGCAGCACCTCGCGCGGCTTGCCGTCCAGCGTTTCCAGGCGCTCGTACTCGTTGTTGACCAGATCGCTGTAATGCTGGATGCGCGACGCATGCATGACGCTGCCGCGCTGGTAGATCAGCGTGCCGACGTAGTTCTCGCGCTGCGCGGCCTTGTGAATCTTGTTGAGCCAGGCGGTGGCGTCGCGTCGGTTCAGCGTACTGTCCGAGGGCTGAGCGGTCGCCGCTGCAGCAGTCAGACACAAGGCCAGAAAAAGGGACCTACGCAGGGCCCCAATTCTCTGTGCGCCCGCGACATAGGCGGACGACCGTCCTTTATGCATGTCCGCCATTATTCCTGCGTATTTTCCTGAGAGAAGCTGGCGCCGTTGGCAACCGTGCGCATGGTTGGCACGAACGCATCCGTTGCCACCGACGTGCGATGGGCGCGCAGGTATTCGTCCAGGCGCGGGTCGCGGATCATCTGGGTGTCGGCCACGGTGACGATGCCGGCAGCTGGCGCGGCTGCGGACGGTTCCGCGCGCGCCACCACGGCTTCGGGCGCAGCCAGGCCAGCGGGTCCGCGCATCTGCGGCACCACCACCCAGCTGACCGCCGCCACGGCGGCCGCGATCGCGGTACCCGGCAAGGCGCGGCGCACCCACGATGGCCTGACCAGCAGGCGGTGGCGGGCGCTGGCTTGCGCCACGGCCGGCACCAGCACGTGCGGCTCGGCCTCCAGGCGCACAGAGAAGCGAGACAGAAAATCGGAGGTGGAGCCAGCGTGCGTCAGGTCTTCCGAGCGCAGAGCATCGCCGATCAGCTGGTATGTGCTCCAGTCAGCCAAGCCCTCGTCGCCTTTTGCGAGTTCGAGCACGGCATTGACTTCGTGCGGCGCGAGTTCGCCATCCATCAGAACGGAGATCTGCTCCGCTGCTTCCACTACATGAACCGACTGCTTATGAGCCTGACCCATTTCCCACCCCAAGACATTCCATTGAACACCGATAATCCCGTCTACTGCTGTCGCTTATCGATGCAGGAATAGGCTGCAACGCTGGCCGCACGACATTGTTCCTTGCTACCGAACTACTACCACCGGAACCACTACCACCGCTTGCCCTCTGCCGTTCCCAGCAGCGGACGCAATCTTTCGGCAATCGCCTCGCGCGCACGGAAGATCCGCGAGCGCACCGTGCCGATCGGACATCCCATCGCCTCCGCGATTTCCTCATAGCTGAGGCCCTCGATCTCGCGCAGCGTGATGGCGGTCCGCAATTCCTCCGGCAGTGCTTCCATCGCGCGGTTCACCGTCTCGGCAACCTGGCGCGTGTGGAGCATCGACTCCGGCGTATTGATATCCCTTAGTTGCTCACCGTCCGCAAAAGTTTCAGCCTCTTCCGCATCGATGTCGCTCGACGCTTCCGGGCGGCGGCCCTGGGTAGCCAGGTAGTTCTTGGCCGTGTTGACGGCGATCCGGTACAGCCACGTGTAGAAGGCCGACTCCCCGCGAAACTGGGGCAAGGCGCGATATGCCTTGATAAAGGCATCCTGCGCCACATCCTCGACTTCGGCGGGGTCCCTGACCAGGCGCGAAATCAGGCGAATGATCTTCCGATGGTATTTGGTCACCAGAAGTTCAAAGGCCCGCTTGTCGCCCTGCTGGACGCGTTCAACTAGGAGCTGATCGGCTTCGCGTTCGCTCACGTATGGCTCACCTGCAGTGTATCTCTTGGCTTGGTCGTCACGACAAACGTTGTATTTTACCTACGATTCTCCGCCCGCCCCGTCGAGCAACGCGCATCCTGTGACCGTGAATTAACAATTTCGTTCCCGTGTGGACGTGTCGGGTTGCACCTTCAGTGCAACTCTAGCGGCCCGCTGCAACCGCCGCGAGAGTTCCAGCGACACGGCTTGGCAGGGAAGGAAGACGGCGCCCGGCAGGCCAGGCGCACGGGAAGCAAGGCGCAAGACAGCGATGCCGCCCGCCTGCCAGAACCCGCTCACCACGACTTCGTGGCGGCTGGCGCCAAGCGCTTCAATACGGACCCGCAGCGGCCCTTTGCCATCGGGCGCCGGCAGCAGCGCCGTGCAGCGCCAGCGCAGGGCACGCACCCATCGGCGCCAGCTGCGCAAAATCGGCACGCCGGCGGCGACGGCCGGCAGCGCCAGCGCGGCATGCCACCACATCACGCCGGCGGGGCTGGCGGCAACGGCGTCAGCCAACGCTGACGCGAGCAGCCCCACCGCAGCCGCTTCACCGGCGCAGAACAGGAACAGGGCCCACCGCAAGGGGTGGACCCTGTCCTGGCGCAGCCCGCGCAGGGCCCGCCTCAACCACGGATCAGACGCGGCGGAAGACAAGCGTGCCGTTGGTACCGCCGAAACCGAAGTTGTTCTTCACCGCAACGTCGATCTTCATCTCGCGCGCCGTGTTGGCCACGTAGTCCAGGTCGCATTCCGGATCCTGGTTCTCGATGTTGATCGTCGGCGGCGACACCTGGTTGTGCACGGCCAGCACGGTGAAGACCGATTCCAGGCCGCCGGCGCCGCCCAGCAAGTGGCCGGTCATCGACTTGGTCGAGTTCACCACCATCTTGTAGGCCTGGTCGCCGAACGCTGCCTTGATGGCATCGGATTCGTTCTTGTCGCCGAGCGGCGTCGAGGTGCCATGCGCATTCAGGTAATGGACCTGGTCCGCATTGATGCCGGCGTCCTTCAGCGCGTTGACCATGCAGCGGCGCGGGCCGTCCATGTTCGGCGCGGTCATGTGGAACGCATCGCCGCTCATGCCGAAGCCGATCAGCTCGGCATAGATGCGCGCGCCGCGCGCCTTGGCCGACTCGTACTCTTCCAGCATCATCACACCAGCGCCCTCGCCCAGCACGAAGCCGTCACGGTCCTTGTCCCACGGGCGCGAGGCTGCGGCCGGATCGTCGTTGCGGGTCGACAGCGCGCGGGCCGCGGCAAAGCCGCCGATACCCAGCGGCGACACCGTCGACTCGGCGCCGCCTGCCAGCATGGCATCGGCGTCGCCGGCCTGGATCAGGCGAGCGGCCAGGCCAATGCTGTGCAGGCCGGTCGTGCACGCGGTCACGGCAGCCAGGTTCGGGCCCTTGATGCCGTGAATGATCGACAGGTGGCCGGCAATCATGTTGATGATCGAGCCCGGCACGAAGAACGGCGAAATGCGGCGCGGACCTCGCTCGGTCAGCACCGCTTTGGTGTCTTCGATCATCGGCAGGCCGCCGATGCCCGACCCAACCAGCACGCCGATGCGCTCGGCGTTGGCTTCGGTCACTTCCAGGCCGCTGTCCTTCAGGGCCTGCGTACCCGCGGCGATGCCGTAATGGATAAACGTATCCATGTTGCGGGCTTCCTTGGCCGGGATGTAGTCCTCGGCATTGAAGCCCTTCACTTCACCGGCGAAATGCACGGAAAGCGCGGAGTGATCGAATTTGGTGATGGTGGCGATGCCGGACTTGCCGGCTACCAGGTTGGCCCAGCCTTCGGCAACCGTGTTTCCGACCGGAGACACAAGGCCAAGCCCAGTGACGACGACGCGACGACGGCTCACTATGTTTTCCTACGGGTGCGTGAAGAGGCAACGGAACGACGGATCAGCCTGCCGCTGGGCCACAGGCGCGGCGGACAGGCGAGTTCCATTCTGCGTCTTCGAACAGACGAAAGCCACAGAAAACAGCAAGGCAAGGCCGCGACGGCCCGCCCACCTGCCTTCTGTGGCTCGGAATTAAGATACGATGGGCTCAGGCCTTGACGTGCGCGGTGGCGTAGTCGATAGCCTGTTGCACGGTCGTGATCTTTTCGGCTTCCTCATCGGGAATTTCCATGCCGAATTCATCTTCCAACGCCATCACGAGTTCAACCGTGTCCAGCGAGTCCGCACCGAGGTCGTTCACGAACGAGGATTCGTTCTTGATGTCTGCCTCGGCCACGCCAAGCTGTTCTGCCACGATTTTCTTGACGCGTTGTTCGATATTGTCCATGTAACCCTCCAGGGAAGTTCGACAAAAAGTGGGCGCATTTTAGCAGGTTTGGGACGACAGAAATGCCGCCTGCCAAGCTTTGCAAGAATCGCGCCCGTTTGGTTCGGAAAACTACGACTTCACTACGGCTTCAGGCAGCTTCTTCCGGCTTCTCGCTGAAAAACCGCCACCTGAAAACCGATTAATTCATGTACATCCCGCCGTTCACATGCAGTGTGGTGCCGGTGATATATGCGGCTTGCGGACCGGCCAGGAAGGCCACCGCGTTGGCGATATCCTCGGGCTGGCCCAGCCGGCCCAGCGGGATCTGCTGCTTGAGCGAAGCATGCTGCTCTTCGGACAGCGCCTTGGTCATGTCGGTATCAATGAAACCCGGCGCGACACAGTTGACCGTCACGTTGCGGCTGCCAATCTCGGCAGCCAGCGAGCGGGTCATGCCAGCCACGCCCGCCTTGGCGGCCGAGTAGTTCATCTGGCCGGGGTTGCCGACCGAGCCGACCACCGAAGTGATATTGATGATACGGCCCTGGCGGGCCTTCATCATCGGGCGCAGCACCGCGCGCGACAGGCGGAAGACCGAGGTCAGGTTGGTCTGGATGACCGCGACCCAGTCCTCGTCCTTCATGCGCATCGCCAGCTGGTCTTGCGTGATACCGGCATTGTTGACCAGCACGCCGATGCCGCCATGGGTCTTCACGATCTCGTCGATCAGGGCATCGCAAGCGGCCGCGTCATTGACGTTCAGTACCGCTCCCTTGCCCTTCAGGCCCTCGGCGCCAAGGTATTCGGTGATGCCGGCGGCGCCGGACTCGCTGGTGGCGGTGCCGATCACGGTGGCGCCCTGGCGGGCAAGTTCCAGCGCGATGGCGCGGCCGATGCCGCGCGAGGCGCCGGTGACCAGCGCAACCTGGTTATCGAGAAGTTTGGTCATGCAGAATGTCCTTTCGTGCTCTTTTGTCCTGGGCTGACTTCCCTGGGCTTACTTCAGCAGGGCCAGCGTGTCCTGCAGCGAGGCCGGATCGAAGATCGCGCCGCCGGTCAGGTTGCCGTCGATACGCTTGGTCATGCCGGCCAGCACCTTGCCCGGGCCGCATTCGATCACATGCGTGACGCCTTCGGCAGCCATCTTCTGCACGCACTCGACCCAGCGCACCGGCGCCGCGGCCTGGCGCACCAGCGCATCCTTGATTGCTTCCGGATCATTCACGATCGCAACGTCAACGTTGTTCACCAGCGGGATCGACGGCGACGAGAACGCCAGCCCGGCCATCCGCTCGCGCAGGCGGTCGGAAGCGGGCTTGAGCAGCGACGAGTGGAACGGCGCCGACACCGGCAGCGGCAGCGCGCGCTTGGCACCCTTGGCCTTGGCGATCTCGCATGCCTTTTCGACCGCGCCCTTGTGGCCGGCGATCACGACCTGCGACGGGGCGTTGAAATTGACGGCTTCGACCACGCCGGCGGCAGCCGCCTCGGCGCACGCGGCGCGGACGTCGTCATCGGACAGGCCCAGGATCGCGGCCATGCCGCCTTCACCCACCGGCACGGCTTCCTGCATGGCCTGTGCGCGGAAACGCACCAGCGGCACCGCGTCGGCAAACGGAATCACGCCCGCGGCCACCAGCGCCGAGTACTCTCCCAGGCTGTGGCCGGCAACCAGCGCCGGCGCCGGACCGCCGGCGTCCAGCCACGCGCGGTAGACCGCCACGGCGGCGGTCAGCATCACCGGCTGGGTATTGGTGGTCAGGTTCAGTTCTTCGGCGGGACCTTCGGCGATCAGGCGACCGAGATCCTGGCCCAGCGCGGCCGAGGCTTCTTCCACGGTGGCGCGCACGACGGCGTTATCCGCAAAGGCATTGAGCATGCCGACCGACTGCGAACCCTGGCCGGGAAATACGAAAGCGAATTTCATCGGATTGGAACCCTTTATGAAACGGGAAACCGGCGCGGCGGTGCGCGGCGTTGGCGCGCACCGGGCACCGGCTGCGAATTACATGCGCAGCAGCACCGCACCCCAGGTGAAGCCGCCGCCGACGCCTTCCATCAGCACGGTCTGGCCCGGGCGGATGCGGCCGTCGCGCACGGCGACGTCGAGCGCGAGCGGGATCGACGCGGCCGAAGTGTTGCCGTGCTCGTGCACGGTGGCGACCATGCGTTCGGCGGGCAGGCCCAGCTTTTTGGCCGTGCCCTGCATGATGCGGATATTGGCCTGGTGCGGAATCAGCCAGTCGATCTGCTCAGGCTGCATGGCTGCCAGCTCCATGGCTTCGCGCGCAACCTTGTCGAGCACGGTGACGGCGAGCTTGAACACGGCCTGGCCATCCATGTGCAGGAATGGGTTACCGGTGATATTGCCGCCCGAGACATTGCCCGGCACGCACAGGATGTCGACGTAGCTGCCGTCCGAGTGCATGGCGCTCGACAGGATGCCGGGCTCTTCCGACGCGGTCAGCACCACTGCGCCGGCGCCGTCGCCGAACAGCACGCAGGTAGTACGGTCGTTGAAATCCAGGATGCGCGAGAACACTTCGGTGCCGATCACCAGCACGTTGCGGTGCGAGCCGCTGCGGATGAACTTGTCGGCCGTGGCCAGCGCGTAGACAAAGCCCGAGCACACCGCCTGCAGGTCGAACGCCGCGCAGTGGTTGGTGATGCCCAGCTTCTGCTGCACCAAGCAGGCGGTGCTGGGGAAGACGAAGTCAGGCGTGGAGGTGGCGACGACGATCAGGTCGATGCTCTGCCGGTCGATGCCGGCGGCCTCGATGGCCTGCTCGGCGGCCTTGACCGCCAGGTCGCTGCTGGTCACGTCGGGCTCGGCCCAGTGGCGCGCCGAGATGCCGCTGCGCGAGACGATCCACTCGTCGCTGGTCTCGATGCCCTTTTCGGCAAGCTGCGCCGCCAGATCATGGTTGGTCACGCGCCGCGGGGGCAGGTAGCTCCCGGTACCGATGATTTTTGCGTACTTGGTCATGTAGTGTCGGATCGTATGGACCGCAGTTCCCGCTGGCAGGCGCGCAAGGCGCTCAGGCGGCGTGGGTACTGGGATGCGCGCTGGGCGCGTCTGTCTCCGGGGCGGTCTGCGCCACGCCAGCGGCGCTGGACTTATCGGCGAAAGCCCGTGCGATACGGGGAATCACGCCATTCTTGGCGGCATCATACCCGCGTTTGATAGCCCATTCAAAAGAATGGGCATCGGCCGAGCCGTGGCTCTTGATCACCAGGCCGCGCAGGCCCAGCAGCGACGCACCGTTGTAGCGCGCCGGATCAAGCCGCTTGGCAAGCCGCGACAGCACCGGCATGGCCACCGCCGCGAGCAGCTTGGTGAACCAAGAGCGGGTGAATTCTTCCTTGATCATGCCGCCGATCATCTTGGCGAGGCCCTCGGTGCTCTTGAGCGCCACATTGCCGACGAAGCCGTCGCAGACGACGATATCGGTCGTTCCCTTGAAGATGTCGTTGCCTTCCACGTTGCCGTAGAAATTGAGCTCGGAAGCGCGCAACAGCTCGCCGGCGCGCTTGACCACCTCGTTGCCCTTGATGACTTCCTCGCCGATATTCAGCAGGCCGACGGTCGGGCGGTCCTTGTGGTCAACCACGGCCACCATGGCCTCGGCCATGCGGGCAAACTGCAGCAGGTGTTCGGGCTCGCAGTCGGCGTTGGCGCCGAGGTCCAGCACGGTGGTGCCCCAGCCTTCCTGGTTCGGGATGGTGGTGGCGATGGCCGGCCGCTCGATGCCTTCGAGCGTTTTCAGCACATAGCGCGATACCGCCATCAGCGCGCCGGTATTACCGGCGGAAATGCAGGCACCGGCACGGCCTTCCTTGACCTGGGTGACGGCCACGCGCATCGAAGAATCCTTCTTCTTGCGCAGCGCCACCTCGACCGGGTCATCCATGGTGATGACCTCGGTGGCCTCGACGATGCTCACACGGGGATGATCCTGCGCATGCAGCTTTTTCAGCTGCGTGCGGATGGCGTCCGACAGGCCCACCAGCACCATTTCGGCATCGTCGTGGCGGGATAGAAAACTGATCGCCGCGGGCACGGTCACGGACACGCCGTGGTCGCCGCCCATGCAGTCGATAGCGATTTTGATCGTCATTGTTCCTGGTACGGATAGCGCGGCAGCGCACACCACGCCCGGCGGTTATCCCGAGCGCCCAACAAAAAAGCGGCAACGATCTTGCCGCTTTTTTGTGTCTGACCGTCTTGTGTCCGACTTACAGGCATGCGCGAGCGAGACGCAATGTCACGCCACGAAGCTATCAGTCGTTCTTGGTCTTGATGACCTTGCGGCCACGGTAGTAGCCGTTCGGGCTGACGTGGTGACGCAGGTGGGTTTCGCCGGTGGTCGGCTCGACGGCCAGCGGGGCGACCGTCAGGTGGTCGTGCGAACGATGCATGCCGCGCTTGGACGGCGACTTCTTGTTCTGTTGAACAGCCATGATGACTCCTTCGAGAATTTTTCAATATTAACACACGCATCCCGCCCAAGGCGTAGCCGGGGCCCGGCCGGATGCTTCAACTACCACCTGCGGAACACGCCATCGGCCCGGTTGGCCTCAGTGCTTGTTCTTCAGGCCGGCCAGCGCCGCAAAGGGCGACGGCCGCTTTTCTTCCTCTGGCTCAGCCTCGGGCTGGGCCTCGCCGTCCGTGCCGGTCACGAGGCTTTCGTGCACCGTCGGGCAGGCGTCATGCTTGGGGGCCACCGGCAGCGCCAGCAGCACTTCATCTTCAATCAGTTCCAGCAGCGAAAAGCGCTTGGAGCCCGCGATCACATCGACTTCGTCGTCGTCCATCGGCGCGGCGTCGGCTGCCTCTTCGCTCTCCACCACCTCGAAGCGCGTAGCCGTATCGATCGGCTCGGCATAAGGCGTCAGGCAGCGCTGGCAATCCAGCCACATCCGGCCCTTGACGGTCACATCGAGGAACAGCCGCCGCGCCACCGGGGCGCCCGGCTCGGCCGCCTCTTCGCGCACGAAGCCGGCAGCCGTGTAGGCAAACGTCTCTTCGGGGGCCGAGGCTGGCGCTTGCGCGGCGGTCTCGGCTAAGATGCGCGGCAAATCCCGCACCGCCACGTCGCCGCTGAGGCTTTCGCTCTTGCGGCAGAACGCGAAGAGATCGAGCGCGCGCAGGTCAATTGGCTGGGTCATGTGCGTGGCTCCCGTCGTATTGCAATGACTGGCTCGCCACATCCCACGCCTGCGCTGACAGCGGCCGCGCACATTGGCGGCACAGCGCCCAAGTGCGGATGCGGCAAAGCGCGCGATTATACGACGTAAACCTTGTGGAGGTCAAAGGTCTTGCCAGGCAAACCTTGCCTCATTCCTGTTACGCTTCAATCACTTATGTATCAAGACCCCCGCCCCAGGCTGATCCTTGGCTCCGGCTCGCCCTACCGCCGCGAGTTGCTCGAGCGGCTGCGCATCCCGTTCGAAGTGGCCACCCCGGACATCGACGAGACCCCGCTCGCCGGCGAAGCGCCGGAGGCTACCGCCCTGCGCCTGTCGCAGCGCAAGGCCGAGGCCATTGCCGCGCGGCACCCCGGTGCGCTGGTGATCGGCTCGGACCAGGTGCTGACGCTGGATGGCGTGCAGATGGGCAAGCCCGGCACGCACGACAAGGCCGTCGCGCAGCTGCGCCGCATGCGCGGGCGCACGGCCACCTTTCATTCGGCGCTGTGCCTGCTTGACGGGCGCAGCGGCAACGCCCAACTGGCCGACGTACAGACGCGCGTGACCATGCGCGATTTGAGCGATGCCGAGATTGAAGCCTACCTGCAGCTGGAACGCCCCTATGACGTGGCCGGCAGCGCCAAGTCCGAAGGGCTCGGCATCACGCTGCTCGCGCGCGTCGAGTCCGACGACCCCACGGCGCTGGTCGGCCTGCCACTGATCGCGCTGACCGGCATGCTGCGCCAGGCGGGCTACCCGCTGCTCGTGGCATGACGCACCGGAGTCAACCATGAGCGGCAATCTTTTCCTGATCCCCAATACCCTCGGCAAGCGCGACGAAGCCGATCCGCTGGTCGAAGTCATTCCCGCCGGCGTGCAGCAGATTGCTGCCGGCCTCGACTACCTGGTCGCGGAGAATGCCAAGACCGCCCGCGCCTTTTTGAAGAAGCTGGGCGAAAGCACCCCGCTGGCACGTCCGATCCAGCAGATCGAGATCCGCGAGCTGAACGTCAACACCCGCGCCGATGCGCTGGCCGAGCTGCTCGCACCGATCCAGGCCGGCCGCGACGGTGGCCTGCTGTCCGAAGCCGGCGTGCCGGCGGTGGCCGATCCCGGCGCCGAGCTGGTCCGGCTGGCGCATGCGCGCGGCATCCGGGTGCGGCCGCTGGTCGGGCCCAGTTCGATCCTGCTCGCGGTGATGGGCTCGGGCCTGAACGGCCAGAGCTTTGCCTTCAATGGCTACCTGCCGGTCGATGCCGGCGAACGCGCGCAGCGGCTGCGCGAGCTGGAACAGCGTTCGCGCAAGGCCAGCCAGACACAGGTGTTCATTGAAACGCCGTACCGCAACGCGGCGCTGCTCGAAGCCATGCGCGAGCATTGCGCCGGCACCACGCTGCTGTCGGTGGCGGTGGACCTGACGCTGCCGACCGAAACCATCGTCACGCTGCCGCTGTCGGCGTGGAAGGCAGACCGGCTCGCGCTGCACAAGCGGCCTGCGATCTTCTCGATGCTGGCGGCCTGAACACGCCAGAAAACGTAGAAAGGGGCGCAAAGGCGCCCCTTTTTCATCTGGGGAATCGCGCCGCCTCAGTGCATGCCCTGCATGCGCGTGCTCCACAGCATGGTCTTCATCGCCGCAGTGCCGACCGCGGCGCCGAAGCGCTTGGCCACGCGCTCGGCAATGTTTTCCTTGACCGTATAGTCGACGATATCCTCGGCCTTGAGCACGTCGCGGGCGACGGAATCGGCGGTCCCCAGCGCATCGGCCAGCCCGAGTTCAATGCTGCGCTCGCCCGACCAGAACAGCCCGGAGAACAGCTCCGGGTCGTCCTTGAGCCGGTCGCCCCGGCCTTCCTTGACCACGCCGATGAACTGCTCGTGGATTTCCTTGAGCATCGTTTCGGCGTAGGCCTTCTGCCTGGGCACCTGCGGCGAGAACGGGTCGAGCATGCCCTTGTTGGCGCCCGAGGTGTACAGCCGGCGCTCCACGCCCAGCTTGTCCATCAGGCCGGTAAAGCCGAAACCATCCATCAGTACGCCGATCGAGCCCACAATGCTGGCCTTGTCGACATAGATCTTGTCGGCCGCCGCGGCCACGTAATAGCCACCTGAGGCGCAGATTTCCTCGATCACCACATAGAACGGCTTGGACGGATAGAGCCCGCGCAGGCGATGGATCTCGTCGTTGATGATGCCGGCCTGCACCGGAGAGCCGCCCGGCGAGTTGATTTTCAGGATCACGCCGGCGGCATTGGCATCGGCGAATGCCGCTTGCAGCGAGGCATTGATCGACTCGGCGCTGGCCGGCGTACCGGCCGCGATCTCGCCCTCCAGCGTCACCATCGCGGTATGGCGGCCGGACGTGTTGATGCCGTCGCCCTTGAAATCGAACAGCGCGATGAAGATCAGCGCCAGCAGGCCCAGCCCGACGAAGCGGAAGAAGATGCGCCAGCGGCGTGCGGCGCGCTGCTCGCGCAGTGATGCCGTCAGCACCTTTTCCAGGACGTCGCGCTCCCATCCGGCCGCGCCCACAGGGCCGCTGTCGCCCGCTCCTGCGCTCCCGGTCATGCGGGCCTTGCGTTCGCGCTGCTCGCGCCGTGCCGCATCGTCGCCAGCCCGCAGTTCGTTTTCCAGCGGATAGTCGGCTTGCTTCGCGGTGACCAGGCGCTCGGTCTCGGGCCGGTTCGCATCATCCTGCCCAGGCTCATGCGATTCGCCCGGTGCTCCCGGTTGACCATTAGGCGGCTTCTGTTCTTCTGTCATGCAACTCGCTCGTGGAAAGCTTGGAAACAGAACGGGCGGCCAGGCCGCCCGTCATTCAGGCGCCGTCCGCCTGGACGGCGGCCCGGTACGGACCTTCAGGGAACCAGAAGACCTGGCCATCGCGCTCTTCGATACGCAGCTTGGCCAGCGCCGCGCCGCGGCAGGGACCGCCGACGCACTCGCCGCTATCCGGTGCATAAACCGCGCCATGTGTGGCGCACATCAAGTATAGGCCCGAGCTATCGAAGAACCGCCCCTCCTGCCAGTCGAGCTCCATCGGCACATGCGCGCACTGGTTTAGGTAGCCATGCGCGGCACCGTCGAAGCGCACCACGAAAGCGCCGATCTCGCGGCTGTCCAGCACCACCGAGAAGCGCACCCCCACGCCGCCCTCTTCCAGGTCTGCCGCGGCGCACAGCCGCACCGCGCCCTGGCCGGCCGTGCTCTCAGGCATGGGCAAGTAGCCAGTCGGTCAGGTCGGCGATCGACGTGGCGCAATGCACCGGCGCCATCGCCCGCAGCGACTCGCCCGGATGTGCACCATAACACACCCCAATGCCCGCAGCACCAGCATTGACCGCCATCTGCAGGTCATGGGTGGTGTCGCCCACCATGACGGTGCGCTCCATGTCCTGGCCCAGCTCGCGCGTCAGCTCTTGCAGCATGGCCGGATGCGGCTTGGAGAAGGTTTCGTCAGCACAGCGGGTGGCGTCGAAGAGTTGCGTCAGGCCGCTGGCTGCCAGCGCGCGCTGCAGGCCGACGCGGGTCTTGCCGGTGGCGACACCGAGGAAATAGTGCTCGCCGCGCAGCACTTCCAGCATCTCTCGCACCCCGTCGAACAGCACCAAATCAGCGTCGCGGGTCAGGAAATGGTAGCGGTAGCGCTCCGCCAGACGCGGGTAGTCGACCGGATCCAGGGTCGGCACGGCGTACGACAATGCATCCTTCAGCCCCAGCCCGATCACATGGCTGGCCGCGCTGTCGTCCGGCACAGGCAGGCCCAGGTCGCGGCTGGCGAGCTGGATGCACTTGGCGATGGTCGGGGTCGAGTCCATCAGCGTCCCGTCCCAATCGAAAACGATCAGGTCAAATTGTTGCCTGGCCATGGTTGTCCTTGTGGCGTTGATTGCGCAGCCCTACTCCGGGGCGCGCAGCTGTCGCAATTGTTGCAGGAATCCGACGCATTCGTCCGGCAACGGTGCCTCGACGGTCAGCGGCGTCCCCGTCGCCGGGTGGATAAACACCAGCCGGTGGGCGTGCAGGAACATGCGCTTGATGCCGGGATTGGCGGCGGAACGCGCCAGCGACTTGTTCAGGGGGAAGTCGCCGTACTTCTCGTCGCCGACGATCGGGAATCCCGAATGGGCCAGATGGACGCGGATCTGGTGCGTCCGGCCGGTCTTCAGCTCGGCTTCCAGCAGGGTAAAGCCGGGAAACGCCTCAATCCGGTTGAATACCGTGTGCGACGCCAGCCCGTCGGCCTGCACCCGCACGCGGCGCTCGCCGTCGGGCGTGGTGTACTTATATAGAGGCAGCTTCACATGCTGGCGGTTGTTCGGGAATTCCCCGGCCACGCAGGCGAAATACCGCTTGTCCATGCTGTTGCCGCGGATCTGCTCATGCAGGTGGACCAGCGCGGAACGCTTCTTGGCCAGCACCAGGATGCCCGAGGTCTCGCGGTCGAGGCGGTGCACCAGCTCGAGGAACTTGGCCTGGGGCCGCGCCTGGCGCAGCTGCTCGATCACGCCGAAGGCAACGCCCGAGCCGCCATGGACCGCCACGCCGGCGGGCTTGTTCACCACCAGCAGCTGCGCATCCTCGAACAGCACGGGAAATTCGCTGGCCGGCACCGGCTGCGCCCCGGCGGAATGAGACGAAGTCGCCACACGCATCGGGGGAATTCGCACCACGTCGCCCGACTGCAGTCGATAAGTGGCATCGATACGCCCCTTGTTGACCCGCACTTCGCCCGACCGCAGGACCCGGTAGATATGGCTCTTGGGAACGCCCTTGGCGACCTTCAGCAGGAAGTTGTCGATGCGCTGGCCTTCGGAGCCTTCGTCGATCGTGACATACGCCACCTGCGGGCTTGCCGGCGCTACATCGGCAGGCTTTTCAATTTGATGGCGTAACTCATTCATTTTCAATATAATTTCCTCGCTGTTCCGGCCGGGGGCCGGCAGCGCAAGACCTGTGTAAGCGATCAATCCCGTGATTAATCTTGGATTGACCGCATTCTACACTTGGGGTCGCCGCCAGCCCGGCCCGTCTTCCGCCCTGCGCCGCTTCATTGCGTGATCCGCGCGGGCGCCAGACGGACAAATGGCAGTAAAGCAGCACGCACGATATCGCCGGCACGCAGGAAGTCGCCCATAGGAGGCTTCGGCGCAGCAGGCGATGACGTGGGAACAGAGTGTTCAGGTAAAACAGAATTTAAGAGTGGATGCCCCTGCCGGCATCCGCTTCGGTGAGAGAAGTCCCGCCTGCACCGGGAAACGGTGCCGGCCGGCAGGCCAGCCTGCCGCCTGACTGGAAATACCGGCGCCCGGTCGCAGAACTCCAAGAAGTAGTAGGTGCGCCCGCCAGGAGATGTCAGGCAGCATCGGCAGCCTTGCCGTGTCCGAAAAATTTGCTCTTTGACGCGTCTAGGCCTTCCGCGGCCCGGCCGCGATGCCGCCGGCGCCGCGCCGGTGCCGGTCATGCCGGCGTTATGCATCGCCTCCGGAACGGGAACGCGCCAGTGTCTGCCAGAGCAGCCGCCGGCGCCCTCTCCCGCCCCACGGACGTTACCCCGACGTCATCGCCTCTCTTTCACCCGCGCCCAGCCGCTCGCCTTTGCGCGAAACGGCGCTTTCCGGCAATTCTCGCGCCTTCGCTCGCTCCCTCGCGTGCTCCATGAATCGCCGCGGAAACCGCTCAGACGGTACAACCGCGGCACCGGAGTGAGGTATTGCGATGAAACGCATGCTGTTCAACGCGACGCAACAAGAGGAATTGCGCGTCGCCATCGTCGACGGTCAGAAGCTGATCGATATCGACATCGAGACTGCCGGGCGCGAACAGCGCAAGGGCAATATCTACAAGGGTGTCATCACCCGTATCGAACCCTCGCTGGAAGCCTGCTTCGTCAACTATGGCGAAGAGCGCCACGGCTTCCTGCCGTTCAAGGAAGTCGCCCGCGCCTTCTTCAAGGAAGGCATCGACGTGCGCAACGCGCGCATCCAGGATGCCCTGCATGAAGGCCAGGAACTGATCGTCCAGGTCGAGAAGGAAGAGCGCGGCAACAAGGGCGCGGCCCTGACCACCTTCATCTCGCTGGCTGGCCGTTACCTGGTGCTGATGCCCAACAACCCGCGCGGCGGCGGTGTGTCGCGCCGCATCGAGGGCGAAGACCGCCAGGAACTGCGCGAGACCATGGCGCAGCTGACCGTGCCGGAAGGCATGAGCATCATTGCCCGGACCGCGGGTATCGGCCGCTCGGCCGAAGAACTGCAGTGGGACCTGAACTACCTGCTGCAACTGTGGAAGGCCATCGACGGCGCCGCCGGCGACAACAAGGCCCCGCTGCTGATCTACCTGGAATCGAGCCTGGTGATCCGCGCCATCCGCGACTACTTCCAGCCGGATATCGGCGAGATCCTGATCGATACCGACGAGATCTACGAACAGGCCCGCGCCTTCATGAGCGTGGTGATGCCTGACAACATGAACCGCGTGAAGAAGTACCGGGACGACGTGCCCCTCTTCTCGCGCTTCCAGATCGAGCACCAGATCGAGTCGGCCTACTCGCGCATGGTCATGCTGCCGTCCGGCGGCGCCATCGTGATCGACCACACCGAGGCGCTGGTCTCGGTGGACGTGAACTCGGCCCGCGCCACCAAGGGCGCGGACATCGAGGAAACCGCGCTGCGCACCAACCTCGAAGCCGCCGACGAAATCGCCCGCCAGCTGCGCCTGCGCGACCTGGGCGGCCTGATCGTGATCGACTTCATCGACATGGAGTCGGGCAAGGCCCAGAAGGACGTGGAAACGCGCCTGAAGGACGCGCTGCGCCACGACCGCGCCCGCGTGCAGATGGGCAAGATCAGCCGCTTCGGCCTGATGGAGCTGTCGCGCCAGCGCCTGCGCCCGTCGCTGTCGGAGGGCTCGCACATCACTTGCCCGCGCTGCAACGGCACGGGCCATATCCGCGATACCGAATCGTCCGCCCTGCAGGTGCTGCGCATCATCCAGGAAGAGGCGATGAAGGAAAACACCGCCGCCATCCACTGCCAGGTGCCGGTGGAGGTCGCCGCTTTCCTGTTGAACGAGAAGCGCCAGGAAATCAACCTGATCGAGCTGCGCTTCAAGGTCAACGTGCTGCTGATCCCGAACAAGCACCTGGAAACGCCGCACTACAAGCTGGAGCGCCTGCGCCACGACGACCCGCGCCTGGAAGACAGCACCGCCAGCTACAAGATGGCCGAGGCCGCCGCCAAGGAACTGGAAGCCGATACCAGCTACAGCAGCCGCCGCAAGGAAGAAGCCAAGCCGCGCCAGGAAGCGGCGGTCAAGGGGATCACTCCGGAGCAACCGGCTCCGGTCTCCGTGCCGCGTCCGGAGCGCGCCCCGCGCCCGGAAGCTGCCCCGGCAGCTCCGCCCGTCCCTGCCACCAAGCCGGTGGAAGCCGGCGGCTTTATCGCCTGGCTGAAGGGCCTGTTCGGCGCGCGTCCGGCGCCTGCGCCGGTGGTTGAGCCGGCCAAGCCGGTGGCTGCCGCAGAAAGCCGAGGTGGCGAAGGCCGCCGCGAGCGCGGCCAGCGCGGCGAAGGCCGTGGCCAGCGCGGCGAGCGCGCCGAACGTGGCGAGCGCGGTGAACGCACCGAGCGTACCGAGCGCGGTGAGCGTGGCGAGCGCCAGCCTCGCGGTCAGCGTGCAGAGCGTGGTGAGCGTGCCGAGCGCCAGCAAGGCGAGCGCGGCGAACAACGCGAAGGCCGTGGCGAGCGCCAGGGTCGCCAGCCGCGCCAGCAGGACGGCCTGGCCACTCCGGCCGTCGCCCGCCAGACCGAAGCCGCCCAGGGTGAACGTGCCCAGGGCGAGCGCGCCGAAGCCCGTCAGGAAGGCCGCCGCGAACGCGGCCAGGAACGCCGCGAGCGCCAGCGCGATCGCCAGCGCGAACGCAGCGACCTGCGTGAAGCCGAGGCCGGCGAAGCGCCGCAGCCGGAAGCCGTAGCCGCCGCCCAGGCGCTGGGCGTGCTGCCGCAAGCCGCCGCTGACGAAGTGCCGGCCGTGCGCGCCGAATTGCCGGAAGGCGCAGAAGGATTCGCCGAGACCGCCGAGGGCGAAGAGCGCCGCCGCCGTAACCGCCGTGGCCGCAACCGCTATCGCCGCGAGCGCGACGAAGCCGGCCAGGGCACGCAAGGTGAAGACGAAGCCGCTCTGGAAGGCGCTGCCGAAGCCGCCGAAGGCATCGCTCCTGTGACCGCCGAGGCCGCCGAGGCGACCCCGCTAGCCGCGCCCCAGGCCACACCGCAAGCCGAACCGGCACCGCAGGCAGCTGTTGCTGTTGCCGCCGCGGAAAGCGTCGAAGCAATCCGCATCGCCGTGCCGGAAGCCGTGACGCCCGCCCCCACCGCTGAACCGGCACCGGCACCGGTAGCCGCACCCGTGGCCGAAACCGCCCCGGCCGCCGTGGCCGTGCAGGCGGAAGCCGCCGCAGCCGTAACCGAGGCGATCGCCGCCGAAGCCGTGGCCGAGCCGGTCGTGGCCGCAGCCGTGGCACCCGCCCCTGCCGTGGCCGCACCCGCTGCGGAACCGGTTGCCGCACCAGCCCAGGTCGCCCAGGTGACCCATGCCGCACCGGCAGCAGCCGCTGCGCCGGTCGCGATGGAAAGCCTCGAGCCGATGCTTGCTGGCGCCGGCCTGCAATGGGTCCACACCGATGCCGACAAGCTGCGCTCCGCCCAGGAAGCCGCTGCCCGCATCGTGCCTGCGCCGCGCGTGCCGCGCGAGCGCAAGCCGCTGCCGCCACTACCCCAGGGTCCGATGATCCTGGTCGAGACCGGTCGTCGCGAAGTGGACACGGCGTCGCAGCAGTAAGCCTGCCCGGGTGCCCCCGCTGGCACCCGCATCGTTGCAGAAGGGACAGCCGTGGCTGTCCCTTTTTTCATGTACGGGAAATCCACGCGATTCGCGGGATTGCGGCTCCCCGGGCGCCCACTCGGCTAGAATGGCAGCAAATGCATCAGGGCTCCCGGAGTCCCCCGGCCTGGCCTCGCCAGGCCACTCGCCGGAGCAGCGCCCACCCACAGGCCATGACCGAATCCGTCATTCCGATCTTCGACCTGCGCGACCATCGCTACCATTCGATGACGCCGCGCATCCCCGGCAAGCTGGAGCCGCCCACCGGCTTGGTGGCCGACACCCGCGGCCGGCCGCTGCATGACCTGCGCATTTCGGTGACGGACCGCTGCAACTTCCGCTGCGTCTACTGCATGCCGAAGGAAGTGTTCGACAAGGACTACACCTTCCTGCCGCACTCGGAACTGCTCAGCTTTGAAGAAATCGAGCGCACCGCGCGCCTGTTCGTCGCGCATGGCGTCGAGAAGATCCGCCTGACCGGCGGCGAGCCACTGCTGCGCAAAAACATCGAGCACCTTGTCGAGATGCTGGCAAAGATCGAGACTGTCTCTGGCAAGCCGCTCGACCTGACACTAACCACCAATGCCTCGCTGCTGGCGCGCAAGGCGCGCTCGCTGCGCGACGCCGGCCTGACGCGCGTCAGCGTCAGCCTGGACGCGATCGACGACGCCACCTTCCGCCGCATGAACGACGTCGACTTCGCCGTTGCCGACGTACTGCACGGCATCGAGACCGCGCAGGCCGTGGGCCTGGCGCCGATCAAGGTCAACATGGTGGTCAAGCGTGGCACCAACGACCAGGAAATCGTGCCGATGGCGCGCCATTTCCGCCACAGCGGCATCATCGTCCGCTATATCGAATTCATGGACGTCGGCGCCAGCAACCACTGGCAGATGGACGAGGTGCTGCCCTCGGCCGAGGTCGTGCGCCGCATCGATGCCGAGTTTCCGCTGGAACCCGTGCAGGCCAACTACACCGGCGAAACCGCCGAGCGCTGGCGCTACCGCGACGGCAGCGGCGAAATCGGCGTGATTTCCAGCGTTACCCATGCCTTCTGCGGCGATTGCAGCCGCATCCGGCTGTCCACCGAAGGCCGCCTTTACCTGTGCCTGTTCGCCACCGAGGGCTACGATCTGCGCGCGCTGCTGCGCGGCGGCTACAGCGACCTGGAGATCTCGAACGCGATCGCGCAGGTGTGGCTGGGCCGCACCGACAACTACTCCGAGCAGCGCGGCGACCCGGCGGTGCGCCAGGCACGGGCCGAGCGCAAGATCGAGATGTCCTATATCGGCGGCTGAACCCGCCGCCGCACCTTCATGATTGCACGCGACGACATCACCGGCCTGATTCTCGCAGGCGGCAGGGGCAGCCGCATGGGCGGCACCGACAAGGGGCTGCAGCCGCTGCACGGCACGCCCATGGCGATGCATACGATGATGCGCCTCGGCCCGCAGGTCGGCGGCCTGATCATCAACGCCAACCGCAATCTGGCGGCCTATGAATCGTTCGGCGTGCCGGTCTACACCGACTCCTTGCCCGACTTCGCCGGGCCGCTGGCCGGCATGCTCGCGGGGCTGGAACAGTGCGGCACATCCTGGATGGTGACCGCGCCATGCGATTCGCCTTTCCTCCCCACCGACCTCGTGGCGCGGCTGTCGCAGGCCATCGAGTCCGAGGGCGCGGAACTGGCGATCCCTGTGACGCTGGATGAAACCGGCAAGCGCCAGACCCAGCCCGTGTTCTGCCTGATGCCGGTCAGCGCGCTGGACAGCCTGGTAGCGTATCTTTCGGGCGGCGGCCGCAAGATCGAAACCTGGGCCGCCTCGCACCGGCTGGCCGAGGTGATGTTCGACGATGCCGCGGCCTTCGCCAATATCAACACGCTGGACGAACTGCGCACGCACGAAAGCCGCTAGTCGCCGCAACCACCCGCCGCCGAGCCACCATGCCTTCCCTGCAATCCGTCATTTCCTGCCTGTCCGACTATGATCCCACCGCGCTGCCGGTGGACCAGGCCAACCGCATCATCGGCGAGGTGGTGGAGCCGGTGCGCGGCATCGAACAGCTGCCGATCCGCAGTGCGCTCGACCGCGTGCTGGCCGAAGACATCGTCTCGTCCATCGATGTGCCGGCCCATGACAACTCGGCCATGGACGGCTATGCCTTCCGCAGCGAAGCGCTCGCCGCCGCGCAGACTGACATGGTCGAACTGGAAGTGATCGGCAGCGCCTTCGCCGGCGGCGCCGGTGCGCTCGCGCCCACGGCCGTGCAGGCGGTACGCATCATGACTGGCGCGGTAATGCCGGCCGGCTGCGACACGGTGGTGCCGCAGGAATTCGTCGAAACGTTGGCCGACGGCGCACGTATCCGCTTTGCCGCCGACTGCGTGCGTGCCGGCGACAACCGCCGCCTGCGCGGCGAAGACTTGGCGCGCGGCCAGGCCGCGCTGCCGGCCGGCCGCATCGTCCAGCCCGCCGACCTGGGCCTGCTGGCCTCGCTGGGCATTGCCGAAGTGCGCGTGCGCCGGCGCCTGCGCGTGGCCTTCTTCTCCACCGGCGATGAACTGCGCTCGATCGGCGAGCCGCTGGAGGCTGGCTGCGTCTACGACTCGAACCGCTATACGCTGCACGGCATGCTGCGCCGGATGAACGTCGAACTCCTCGACATGGGCGTGGTGCGGGACGACCCGGAGGCGCTGGAAACGGCTTTCCGCACTGCCTGCGAAAGCGCCGACGCGGTCATCACCTCGGGCGGCGTCTCGGTCGGCGAGGCCGACTACACCAAGCAGATCATGGCGCGCCTGGGGGATGTCACCTTCTGGAAGATCGCCATGCGCCCGGGCAGGCCGATGGCGTTCGGTCGTATCGGCCGCGGCGAGGGCCGGGAGGACCGGGATTCGGCGCTGCTGTTCGGGCTTCCGGGCAACCCCGTCGCGGTGATGGTCACTTTCTACCACTTCGTGCGGGCGGCGCTGCACCGGCTGATGGGTGCCAGCGTGCCGCCGCTGCCGCTGCTGCAAGTACGCAGCGCGCAGGCGATTCGCAAGAAGCGCGGCCGCACCGAATACCAGCGCGGCATCCTGGGCCGGGCGGCTGACGGGCAGTGGGAAGTGCGCATTACCGGCCAGCAGGGTTCGGGCGTGCTGCGCTCGATGAGCGAGGCCAACTGCTTTATCGTGCTTGGCCACGAGCAGGACTCGGTCAAGGCCGGCGATCCGGTCGGGGTCATGCTGTTCGACGGGCTGATCTGAGCGTCGCAACGGGCCGGCCGCCTGGCTGCGGCCGCAATGTGTCGCATTTGTGCCGCACATTTGCCGCCGTGACGCCTCCGGCGCTTGGCTTTCGGCCGCGGCGCGGGCAGCAGACTATGCTTGGGGTCGGGCAGTCGCTACACTTGGCGCACGATTCAGCAACAATCAAGTTATCCCCAGTCATGAATCAGGAGATCGCCTACCTCCACCCCGTAAAGACCGCCCGCGCGCTGGTGCTGGTCTACCTGTGCTTCTCCCTGCCGATCGTCTCGCTGGGCCTGTTCGTTACCTTTATCCGCTACGGCGACCTGCCGGCGATCACGGTCTTCAGCGCGATCATCCTGAATGCGCTGATCGGCTTCGGCCTGCTGTGGCTGGCGTGCAAGGCCTACAACTGGGTGGCCGCCCGCTTTGGCGGCATCGAAGTCCACGTGCGCGAGCTGGCGCCGGAAGACGACCGCTGAACCCTCGCTGATTACGGGCCGGCAGGCTGCCGGCCCGCCGGCCTCGCCCGCCCCGCGGGCCTTCCCTGCTCCGGCGCGCTCAGCCGCCGCTGTCGTCCGGCGTCTCGGCCGTTTCCACCCCGTTAAGTCCCAGCAACTGCTGCGCGGCATCGCCCGGCAGCGCTTCCACCGTCCGCAGCTTGCGCGCCATCTGGCGCGTGCGCACCTCGGCCTGCTCGATATTGCGCGCCGCGCGCTCGAGCGTGTCGCGGGTCTTGGCCAGAACGTCGCCGAACTTGCCGAATTCGGTCTTGACCGCGCCGAGCACCTCCCACACTTCGCTCGAGCGCTTTTCCAGCGCCAGCGTCCGAAATCCCATTTGCAGGCTGTTCAACAGCGCGGTCAGCGTGGTCGGGCCCGCCACGGTGACACGGTAATTTCGCTGCAGCAGGTCGGTCAGGCCGGGGCGCCGCAGCACTTCGGCGTACAGTCCTTCGGTCGGCAGGAACAGGATGGCAAAATCCGTGGTCTGCGGCGGCGCCAGGTACTTCTCGGCAATGGTCTGCGCCTCGCGCCGCAACGCAACTTCCAGTTCGCGGCCAAAGGCGATGACGCCCTCCGGGTCACCACGCTCCTGGGCATCGACCAGTCGCTCGTACTGCTCCTTGGGAAACTTGGCATCGACCGGCAGCCACACTGGCGCGCCGCCGTCCCCACCGCCGCCCGCGGCCTTGCCGGGCAAGCGGATGGCAAATTCCACCCGGGCACCGGAGTTGCGCACCGTTTCGACATTCTTGCCGTACTGGTCCGGCGTCAGCATCTGTTCCAGCAGCATCTCAAGCTGGACTTCGCCCCAGGTGCCGCGCGACTTCACGTTGGTGAGCACCTTCTTCAGGTCGCCAACGCCCTGCGCCAGCGCCTGCATTTCCCCCAGCCCGCGATGCACCTGCTCGAGGCGGTCCGAGACCAGCCGGAACGACTCGCCCAGGCGCTGCTCCAGCGTCGCATGCAGTTTCTCGTCGACGGTGCGGCGCATCTCCTCCAGCTTGGCCGCGTTGTTGGCCTCGATGTCGCGCAGCTTCTGCTCCAGCGTGGCGCGCACTTCTGCCAGCCGGCGCTCGTTGGCTTCGGACATCTGCGCCAGCTGCTGCTGCAACCCGTCGCCGAAGCGGCGCAGCGCCCCCGCCTGTTCGTCGCGCGCCTGCTGGCCTTGCAGCATCAGGTGCTGGCGTACGTGCTCGAGCTGCTGCGTGTTGGACTCGGTCAGCTTGGCGAGCTGCTGCGCGAAGGTGTCGATCTGGTTGTTCTGCAGCGTGGCGATGCCGGTCAGCTGCGACGACAGCGCCTGCTGGAAGCGCAGCATCTGCTGTGCCGACTCGTCGCGATTGCCGCGCGCGGCCTCGGCTACGTCGGTGCGGACCTCACGCTCCACGCGCTCCATGCCGCGCGCCCCTTCGACACGCAAATCGGCAAGCTGACGGGCCAGCTCGGCGCCGGGAGAGGCGGCCTGCTGGCGCAACAGCACAATCACCAGCAGGACGACCGCGAGCAGCGCCACGGCCAGCGTCAGGTACGGAATCAAGGACATGCAGCAACAGGTTAAGCGACGGACAACCGCGCGCCTCAGCGGCGGTTCGGCATGACTTCAGGGTTGATCACGGTAGGCGGATGGCCGGCCTGCGGGCCCTGGTCGAGCGCGGCGATCAGGTTATCGGCGGCCAGCATCGCCATGGCGCGGCGGGTCTTTTCCGACGCGCTGGCGATATGCGGCGTCAGCACGACGTTGGGCACCGTCAGCAGGTCCGGATGGACCTTGGGCTCGCCCTCGAACACATCCAGCCCGGCGCCGAAGATGCGCTTGTCGCGCAGCGCCTGCGCCAGTGCGGCGTCGTCGACGATACCGCCGCGCGCAAGGTTGACCAGCGTTGCCGTCGGCTTCATCAGCGCCAGCTCGGCAGCGCCGATGGCATGGTGGCTCTGCGGGCCATAAGGCAGCACCAGCAGCAGGTGGTCGGATTGGCGCAGCAGGTCCTCCTTGCTGACATAGCGGGCATTGAGCGCGTGCTCGGTGTCCGCCGGCAACTGGCTGCGGTTGTGGTACAGCACGCTCATGCCAAACCCGCTGGCACGGCGCGCCAGCGCCTGGCCGATGCGGCCCATGCCCAGGATGCCGAGCGTGCTGCCGTACAGGTCCATGCCGACCAGCATGTCGTAGCTCCAGCGCTGCCACTTGCCGGCGCGCAGGTAGTGCTCGGACTCGGTGACGCGGCGCGCGGTGGCCATCAGCAGCGCCCAGCCGAAATCGGCGGTGGTCTCGGTCAGCACGTCGGGCGTGTTGGTGGCGACGATGCCCGCGGCGGTCAGCGCCGGCACGTCGAGATTGTTGTAGCCGACGGCCATGTTGCACACCGCGCGCAGCGACGGCAGCGCAGCGACCACGTCCGCGTCGATGCGGTCGGCGGCGTTGGCCAGCACGCCGGCCTTGCCAGCCAGCCGCGCCATCAGCGCGGCGGCATCAAGCACCGCGTCCTGCTGGTTGTCGTCGACATCGAAATACTGCGCCAGGCGCTCGATCACTTCGGGATAGATGGCGCGGGTGACAAGGACGGACGGCTTCATGGCATCACACGTGGAAGAAGAGGAGGGTCATGATGACGAACAGCGGCATCAGGAAGATGCCCGAGTACAGCATGTAGCCGAAAAAACTCGGCATGCGTACGCCGCGGTTCTCGGCAATGGCCTTGACCATCAGGTTGGGCGCGTTGCCGATATAGGTATTGGCGCCCATGAACACCGCGCCGGCGGAAATCGCGGCCAGTGTCGAGGCGTCGCGCGTCATCAGCGTGGCGGCGTCGCCGCCGGCGGTGTTGAAGAACACCAGGTAGGTTGGCGCATTGTCCAGGAACGAAGACAGCAGCCCGGTCGCCCAGAAATACATGCTGTCGACCGGCTGCCCGTTGCTGTCGCTGACCGCGCGGATCACGCCGGCAAAGGCGCCGTCGGTGCCGGACTTGAGCATGGCGATCACCGGGATGATGGTCAGGAAGATGCCGGCGAACAGCTTGCCGACTTCCAGGATCGGTTCCCAGTTGAACTCGTTGCCCGTGCGCGCGGTGTGCGGCGTGACCAGCAGCGACACCACCGCCACCACGATCAGCAGCGCATCGCGCACCGCCGCCTGAAGCGGCACATCGGTACCGAAGACGTTGAACGAGATGGCCGGCTGCCACAGGCCGCTCATCAGCACCAGGCCGATCAGGGCCAGCAGCAGCGCGAAGTTGATCTTGCCGTCGATGGTGATGCCGTTCGAGTCAGGCGTCGGATCGTTCTTCTGCGGCAGTTCTTCTTCCTTGTTGCGGTAGTAGTGGCGGTCGACCAGGTAGAACACCACCAGCAGCACCGCGCAGATAAACAGTGCTTCCAGGTAGATGTTGCGCATGGTCCAGAAGAAGTCCACGCCCTTCAGGAAGCCGAGGAACAGCGGCGGATCGCCCAGCGGCGTCAGCGAGCCGCCGGCATTGGCCACCAGGAAGATAAAGAACACGACCACGTGCGCCACGTGCCGGCGGTTGTCGTTGGCACGCAGCAGCGGGCGGATCAGCAGCATGGCCGCGCCGGTAGTCCCCATGAAACTTGCCAGCAGCGTACCCAGCGCCAGGATGCCCGTATTGAGCCCCGGTGTGCCATGCAGGTTGCCACGCACGCAGATACCGCCCGCGACGATATAGAGCGAAGCGATCAGCGAGATGAACGGGATGTACTCGGCGAGCAGCGCATGCACCGCGCTGGCGGCGGCCGCATGCGTGCCGAACACCGCGGCGAACGGCAGCAGGAACAGCAGTCCCCAGCCCGCTGCGATCTTGCCATAGTGGTGGTGCCAGAACTTTGGCGCGAGCAGCGGCCACAGCGCGATCGACAGCAGGATGCCGGCAAACGGCAGGCCCCATAGCGGCGACAAGGTGGCCCCGGCGAGGTCCGCGGCATGCGCGGCAACAGGGAAGACAGCAAGGACAGCTGCCAGCATGGTCAGCATCGGCAACTGTACGAAAGCACGTCGCATCAGGCAGGATCTCCTCGGGAATGCAGCATTCATGGTGCATCGAGCCCCGGCAACGAACGGCGTGCGGGCTCGCATGGCAAGCCTGCAAGTGTAATCCAAGCTTCTCGCGCGACCGCGCTCCGTCGCACGTTTACAGG
Source organism: Cupriavidus oxalaticus (assembly GCF_038900635.1). GTDB lineage: Bacteria > Pseudomonadota > Gammaproteobacteria > Burkholderiales > Burkholderiaceae > Cupriavidus > Cupriavidus oxalaticus_B. The sequence goes on from NZ_JAYMRX010000001.1 coordinate 292,376, forward strand.
CGATTCTTATGTCCGCTTATGTCCGTGCCGCCCGTGGATCAAGCCTGCTCGACCACGATCACATGCACGCGATACGGGCCATGCGCGCCCAGCACGATGGTCTGCTCGATATCCCCGGTGCGCGACGGACCGCTGATGATATTGGTCGCGCGCGGCAGCTCGCCGCGCTCGCTGCGCACCAGCGCAAAGGCCTCTTCCAGTCCGGCGACCACGCGCGAGCGCGGCACCACCGCGATATGCGTTTCCGGCAGCAGCGCAGCGGAGGCAAACGTCGCCGGCCCCGACAGCAGCATCAGCGAGCCCGTCTCGGCGATCGCGCAGAAGCAGCCGGTGATGCCGACCAGATCGCCATGATCGCGGTCGGCCTCGACCTCGCGCAGCGGCGGCCGGCATTCGACCGTAATGCCGGCGTCCTGCCAAGGCAGCGTGCCCAGCGCATCCCATGCCACCGCGCGCTGCACCAGGTTCAGGCTGTCGAGAAAACGTCGCGCTGCCGCCGGCACCTGGTCCATGGTGGCGACACGGTCGACGGTGGACGCCATGCGCTGGGCCTGCGCCAGGAAGGCTTCGACGAGATCGGCAACCGGCGCCGGGCGCGGTCCCTGCGGATGGCGCGCGAGGTAGTCGGCCACCGCGGCGCGTTCGCCCTGCGTGGGCTGGCGCGGCCTGCCCTGTGCGGCACGGATGCGGGCGAAGATGCGGTCGCGGGCGTCGTTGGTTTCCATAGGGCCTGGCAGTGCGGTTGGCAAGGATGCGCCGATTATAGTTGCCGCGGCACGGCACGGCGCGCCGAAATCCCGCTATGTCCGCTATGCCGGCTGGACCGAGAACACCTGCCGCAGGTAGGACAGGTAGCCGGCATCGTCGCACATGGTCTTTTCCGGTGTGTCCGACAGCTTGGCCACGGGCTGGCCATTGCAGCGCACCATCTTGATCACGATCTGCAGTGGCGTGTAGCCGAGATCGTTGGTCAGGTTGGTGCCGACGCCGAAAGCCAGCCGGCAGCGGCCGTGGAAGCGCTGGAACAGCTCGATCACGCGCGGCACGTCGAGGCTGTCGCTGAAGATCAGCGTCTTGGTGCGCGGGTCGACGCGGTTGGCGGCGTAATGCGCCACCATGCGCTCGCCCCACACGATCGGATCGCCCGAGTCATGGCGCACGCCGTCGAACAGCTTGCAGAAGTACAGGTCGAAGTCGCGCAGGAAGGCATCGAAGCCGTAGGTATCGGACAGGGCGATGCCAAGGTCGCCGCGGTACTCGCGCGCCCAGCGTTCGAGCGCGTACACCTGCGAGTCGCGCAGACGCGGCCCCAGCGCCTGGCAGGCCTGCAGGTATTCGTGCGCCATCGTGCCGAGCGGCACCATGTTGTGCAGGCGGGCGAAATGGACGTTGCTGGTGCCGACGAGCTGCGGACCGAGCTCGCGCCGCATGGTCAGCAGCACCTCTTCCTGCCAGTCGCGCGAGAAGCGCCGGCGCGTGCCGTAGTCGGCGATGACGCAATCGGCCAGTTCAGGCGGCTGCAGCAGGGCCAGCTTGTCTTCCAGGCGGCGGCGGCCGCCGGCGAGATCGGGCCGCGGCTGGGTGCGGCGGAAGTAGACCTCGTTGACGATCGCCAGCACCGGCACTTCGAACAGGATGGTATGCAGCCAGGGGCCGATGATCGAGATCTCGATCTCGCCGTTGCCCTGCGGCGCCTCGCGCACCGACACGTACTTCTCGTTCAGGTGGAACAGGCCGAGGAAGTCGATGAAATCGCTCTTGATAAAGCGCAGGCCGCGCAGGTAGGCGAGTTCATCGTCGGTAAAGCGCAGCTGGCACAGGTGCGCGATCTCGGCGCGGATCTCGTCGATATACGGCGTCAGGTCGACGCCGGCGTTGCGGCACTTGAAACGATATTCGACCTGCGCCTGCGGAAACTGGTGCAGGACCACCTGCATCATCGTGAACTTGTACAGGTCGGTGTCGAGCAGAGACTGGATGATCATGGCTAGCCAGACGGCGATGTGCCGGGTCAGTCCGACATGCTAACCGAGACTGCGCGCGTCGGGGGCGCTCAGGCGCCGTCGAGGAACGGCTGCGGCGCGCGCAGGACCGGCTTTCCGGCTGCCCTGCCCTGCAGGCACCACAGCACCCGGCCGTCGCGCCCGGGGCATGACACCAGCGTGGCGGCGCTGCGCGGCACGCGTTGCGGCAGCGGCTCGGCAAAGGCGCCGTCCTCGGCAAGGATGCGCTCGCTGTAAACCGCCGCGCCCGCGCGCTCGAAACGCAGCACCTGCATCCGGTCCCCCGGCTTCGGGTTCAACTCGGGTCCGCAAGGCATCAGTCCGGCACGGCCGCAATGGGCGATGGCATCGCCCGCGGGGGAATCGGTCACGGTGAAGTGGTCCCAGTCGAAGCCGGTCAACGCGGGCAAGGCGACCGGCGCTTCGGATCGCGCGCGCCATGCCACGAGCCGGGACACTACGCTGTCCGCCATGCCCGGCTGGACCAGGGCTTGCGCAGCGGCGGACATTGTCATCGCCGGAAATGCCGCGAGCATCACAAGCAATGACGGCAAGACGGCGCGGCGGCAATAACGGAGCTGGCGTAGCATACGAATCTCCCGGCGTGGAGGCATGGGGCACTCAGGCGTCTCATCATGCCTGCGGTCGTGCAAGCATGCCAGCGGCCCGCCATGTCTTGGATCAAAAGTACATAAAGAAATAAGAAAACTATCTGATCCAGCTATATAGACCCGCTATCCTTGCCAGAAGGCTCGGCTACAATACCGGTTCCCGAAAGGCCACGGCTGGCGCTCGCCCCGCCCATACCTGCCGCCAAGGCAGATGGAGGCGTCCGCCGGCAAGAAGCGGCCCAACAGTTTCCCATTAAAAGCCGACCCGTTTTCCTGGAACCGAAATGACTCACGTTGTCACCGAATCCTGCATCCGTTGCCGCTATACAGACTGCGTTGACGTATGTCCGGTGGATTGTTTCCGCGAAGGCCCGAACTTCCTGGCCATCGACCCGGATGAGTGCATCGACTGCGCCGTGTGCGTGGCCGAATGCCCGGTGAACGCCATTTACGCCGAGGAAGACGTGCCGGGCGACCAGCAGCAATTCATCGACCTGAACGCCGAGCTGGCGCGCGCCTGGCCGTCCATCACCAAGACCAAGGCCCCGCTGGCCGAGGCCGAGGACTGGAAGGACACCACCGACAAGCTGCAGTACCTGGAGCGCTGAGCGTACCAGGCAGCAAAGAAAGCCGTCCCCACGCGCTTTCCGCAATGCCGGGCACTCGCGTGCCCAACCAACGTATCAGGACGAATATGGACTTGAGCATTCCAAATCCCGTTGCCGACGCGACCAAGCAGGTCGAAGGCGGCAGCCCCGCCGGCGGCCAGCCGCTCGAAATCGACGCGCTGATCGTCGGCGCCGGTCCGGTGGGCCTGTTCCAGGTATTTGAACTGGGCCTGCTCGAAATCAAGGCCCACGTGATCGATTCCCTGAAAGTCGTTGGCGGCCAGTGCGTGGAGCTGTATCCGGACAAGCCCATCTACGACATCCCGGCCGTGCCCAGCTGCACTGGCCAGGAACTGACCGACAACCTGCTCAAGCAGATCGAGCCGTTCGAGCCGACCTTCCACCTGGGCCAGGAAGTCTCAGTGGTGGAGCGCCGTGAAGACGGCCGCTTCTTCGTCGAGACCTCGCTCGGAACCCGCTTTATCACCAAGACCATCTTCATCGCCGCCGGTGTGGGCTCGTTCCAGCCGCGTACGCTGAAGGTCGAGGGCCTCGACAAGTTCGACGGCAAGCAGCTGTTCTACCGCGTCAAGGATCCGAGCCGCTTTCACGGCCGCAACCTGGTGATCGTCGGCGGCGGCGATTCCGCGCTGGACTGGACGCTGGACCTGGTCGGCAAGGCCGAGTCGGTGGTGATGATCCACCGCCGCGACGGCTTCCGCGCCGCGCCGGCCTCGGTGGCCAAGATGAAGGAACTGTGCGAGCAGATGGAAATGCAGTTCCTGGTCGGCCAGATCGGCGGCTATGAAGAGAAGGACGGCGTGCTTACCGAGATCAAGGTGACGGGGGCCGACGGCGTGACCCGCCGCCTGCCGCTGGACGACCTGCTGGTGTTCTTCGGCCTGTCGCCCAAGCTCGGCCCGATCGCAGAGTGGGGCCTGGACCTGGAGCGCAAGCAGATCAAGGTGGATACCGAGAAGTTCCAGACCAACATCCCGGGTATCTTCGCCGTGGGCGACATCAACACCTACCCCGGCAAGAAGAAGCTGATCCTGTCGGGCTTCCACGAGGCCGCGCTGGCCGCGTTCGGTGCTGCGCCGTATATCTTCCCCGAGAAGAAGATCCACATGCAGTACACCACGACCTCGCCGAAGCTGCACAAGGTCCTGGGCGTGGAATCGCCGGTGTTCGACTGATCCGGCGCTGCACGAAGCCGCAGAAAAAAGCCGCCGCAAGGCGGTTTTTTTCTGGCACAAACGAAAAACCGTCGCTATAATGCGGCCTCGCTGTCGAACACCAAGGTGGGACGCAGCCAGCCAGCCGTCCCGAAGCACCTGACGACAAACAAAATGTTGACAAGGTGTTGACGACAAAAAGAGAAACTGGCTATAATCTTTTTCTCAGCTGTTCCCCGATAGCTCAGTCGGTAGAGCGACGGACTGTTAATCCGCAGGTCCCTGGTTCGAGCCCAGGTCGGGGAGCCAACCGATACGGAAGCCCGGTGCAAACGCACCGGGCTTTTTCGTTTGTGACGTGCGTTCGGGGCTGCCGCAGCGCCCCTGCCCTCCGCTTATCCCTGCAGTGAACCGCCTGCGGCCTTCAGTGCCACAACAATAGCCTCCGCATTGGCCTCGACCCGATGCAGCGGGCCCGCCACTGACATCCCGTAGACAACGCCGCCGAGCGATACCGGGATCGCGATGGCCCCCAGGTCCGGGAACGATTCGCCGAAATTCGGATACCAACCCTGCGCTTGCCATTGCTGCATCGCTGCCTCGAATACCCGCAGCGAGTCCACTGTGCGCCCGGTGCGCGACGCAAAGGAAACGCCAGCCAGCAGTTCCGCGCGGGTCTGCGCGGTCATGGTGCCGAGGATGGCGCGGCCGATGGAATTTACATGCGCATCGCGCAGTTCGCCCGGCGCGGCGATATAGCGCACCGGGTTGGCGGACTCGCGCACCTCCAGGTACAGCACGCGGCCGTCGTCCTGCAGCTTGCCGAAGATCACGGTTTCGCCGGTGCCGTCGCGCAGCGACTCCAGCACCGGCTGCACGCGTTCGAGCAGCGGGTCGTTGCGCGCGATGCGCTGGGCGATATCGAGCAACCGCCGCGTGGGGTAATAGCCCTGGCGGCGGCCGGTTTCGTACAGGTAGCCCAGCGACGCCAGCGTGCGGATCAGCCCCAGGCAGCTCGACATCGGCGCGCCCAGCAGCTTCGCCAGTTCGGTCAGCGTCAGCGAGCGCCCTTCGCGCGCATAGATCTCCATGATCTCGATCACGCGCAGCGCCGTCTTCACGCTGCCGTGGCCGGATTTTTCCGCCGCTTCGTTTTCTGCCATCGTAGGCTTCCTCGACTTCCGTGTGCTTTGGCCAGATTGTACGCGGCGCGTTGGCACGCGACATGCGGGTGGCACCTGCCGATTCCGGTGCAGCCGGATCAGGTGCCGGTATCGTCCTGCGCCTGTGGCAGGCCTTCCGGCCAGCTGCGGATATTGCCCGGCGTGCGCGAGAACCGCGTGGGGATGCCGACGCCGCGCAGCCTCCCTTCGCTCGGATGGTCGTATTCGAACATCATGCCGGTGGCGCGCAGGTGCGGGTCATCCACCAGGCTGTCGAAATGCGGCAGCTCGCTGTGCGGGATATCGGCGTCGCGCAACAACGCCAGCCACTCCGCGGTGGTGCGCTGCGCGACGATTTCGGCCAGCGTGGCGTAGAGCGCGTCGATATTGGCGCTGCGCGCGGCCGGGGTCGCATAGCGCGGGTCGCGCGCCAGTTCGGCATGTCCTGACAGGTCGAAAAAGCGCAGCCACTGCGCGCTCGTGTAAGGCAGCAGCGCGAGATGGCCGTCGCTGGTGCGGTATGGCTTGCGGTGGGCCGACATCACGCGCGGATAGCCGGCAGGGCCGAGCGGCGGCACGAAAGTCTGCCCGGCGAGCTGCTCGGTGGCGAGGAAGGCCACCAGCGTCTCGAACATCGGCACCTCGATGGCCTGCCCCTGGCCCGATCGCTCGCGCTCATACAGCGCCATCGGGATCGCATAGGCGACAGTCAGGCCAGCGACCTTGTCGGCAAGAATGGTGTTGACGTACTGCGGGCCCTCGTTCGAGTTGGCGCCCTGGAACTGCGCCATCCCGCTGCGGGCCTGGATGATGTCGTCGAAGGCCGGTGCGCCGGCATACGGCCCCTCCTCCGAATAGCCATAGGCGCCGCAATAGATCAGCCGCGGATGGTCCGCCCGCAGCGAGGCATAGTCCAGGCCGAGCCTGCGCAGCGACTGCGGACGCACGTTGGAGACGAAGACATCGGCCGTGGCGATCAGCGACTTCAGCTCGGCAAGGTCGTCCGGCCGCTTGACGTCGAGCACGACGAACCGCTTGTTGCGGTTCAGGTTGAGGAAGCTGGCGCCCATCGCGGCATGGCGCGCCGGCTCGGCATGGCGGAACACATCGCCGGCGGGCGCTTCGACCTTGATTACCTCGGCGCCCATGTCGCCGAGGATCTGCGTGGCGTACGGACCCATCGCCACCGAGGTCATGTCGATCACCCGCACGCCCGCCAGTGGCCCGGTCGCGGGAGGCGCTTTGTCTTGCATCGTCACCTCCCCGTTCAGTACGACTTGGGCAAACCCAGCACCCGCTCGGCGATAAAGCACATGATCAGCTGCGGGCTGACCGGCGCGATGCGTGGGATATACGACTCGCGCAGCAGGCGCTCGACGCGGTATTCGCGCGAATAGCCCATGCCGCCCAGCGTCAGGATCGCGGTCTGGCACGCGTTGTGGCCGGCCTCGGCGGCGAGGTACTTGGCCGCGTTGGCCTCGGCCCCGCAGGACTGCCCCGCATCGTAGCGCGCGGCAGCCTTCAGCATCATCAGGTTGGCCGATTCCAGCTGCATCCACGCCTGCGCCAGCGGGTGCTGGACGCCCTGGTTCATGCCGATCGGGCGGCCGAAGACCACGCGCTCCTTGGCATACTGCGTGGCGATCGCCAGCGCCGCGCGACCCAGCCCGATGGCTTCCGCGGCGATCAGGATGCGCTCGGGGTTCAGGCCATGCAGGATGTATTCGAACCCCTTGCCCTCTTCGCCGATCCGGTCTTCCTCCGGGATGAACAGGTCGTCGATGAACAGCATGTTGGTATCGACGGCGGCACGGCCCATCTTGTCGATCTCGCGGATCTCGATCCTGCTGCGGTCGACCTTCGTGTAGAACAGCGACAGCCCTTCGGTCGACTTCTTCACCTGCTCCAGCGGCGTGGTGCGCGCCAGCAGCAGCATGCGATCGGCCACCTGCGCGGTCGAGATCCAGATCTTGCGCCCGCTCACTGAATAACCACCCGGCACCTTGCGCGCGAAGGTCTTGAGCTTGGTGGTGTCCAGGCCCGCGTCGGGCTCGGTCACGCCGAAGCAGGCCTTCTCCTTGCCGGCGATCAGCGGCGGCAGAAAGCGGCCCTTCTGCTCCTCGGTGCCGAACACAACCACCGGGTTCAGGCCGAACACGTTCATATGCACCGCCGAGGCGCCGGTCATGCCCGCGCCCGACTGCGAAATGGTCTGCATCACCAGCGCCGCTTCCAGGATGCCGAGACCGGCGCCGCCGAACGCCTCGGGCATCGCCACGCCCAGCCAGCCGCCCTCGCACAGGGTCTTGTAGAACTCGTGCGGATAGGTGCCGGACTTGTCGAGGCGGTCCCAGTATTCCATGTCGAACTGCGTGCAGACCTGCTGCACGGCTTCGACGATCGATGCCTGTTCTTCGGAAAGATCGAAATTCATGTGCTTGCCTGTCTCGTTGTTTATTCCGGCTGGATGCCCGCGTCCTTCACCAGCCGCGACCACTTCTGCAGTTCGGCCACGACAAACTGGTTCAGCTCGGCGGGCGTGCTGCCGAACGGCTCGAAGCCCAGCGCGTGGAACTGCGCGGCATGCTGCTTGCTGGTGGCGATGGCAACCAGTTCGCGGTTGAGGCGCTCTACCACGGGCGCCGGCACGCCGGCGGGTGCGAATACGCCGTTCCACGACGTGATATCGAAACCCTTGAGTTCGGGCGCACTGGCGACCGGCGGCAGGTCGGGCAGCAGCGCACTGCGTTGCGCGGTGGTCACGGCCAGCGCGCGCAGCTTGCCGGCCCGCACATTGGCGATGCCCGCGGCAAAGTCGACGAACATCGCCTGCACCTGGCCGCCCATCACGTCGGTCATCGCCGGCGGCGTGCTCTTGTACGGCACGTGCAGCATCTTCAGGCCCGCCATCTTCGACAGCGTCGCGCCGGCGACAATGCCGGTGCTGTTGCCGCTCGCGTAGCTCATGCCAGGATGCGCCTTGGCGTAGTCGATGAACTCGCGCAGCGTCTTCACCGGCAATTGCGGATTGACCACCAGCATGAACGGCAGGTTGCCCATGCGCGAGACCGGCGTGAAGTCTTTGACCGGGTCGTAGCGCAGCTGTTTCATCAGCGACGGGTTGGCCGAATGCGTGGTGTTGGTGGTCATGAACAGCGTATAGCCGTCCGCCGGCGCCTTGGCGACGAACTCGGCGGCGATGGTGCCGTTGGCGCCTGGCTTGTTGTCGACCACCACTGGCTGCTGCAGCGATTCGCCCAGGTACTTGGCGGTCAGCCGCGCCACGGCATCGGTGCCGCTGCCGGCGGCGAACGGCACCACCAGACGCAGCGGCTTGGACGGAAATTCATCGGCGGCCAGCGCCGGTGTTGCAAGCAGCGCGGCGGCACATCCCAGCACCAGGCTGGCGAAAGCGGTCTTGAAGCACTTCACGGTCTGTCTCCTGTCGTTATATGAACCCTTGCCGTGGCCGGCCGCGTCTCAGGCGGGCCGTATCACGCGCTCAGGCGATTCCTCGTATGGTGGGGAATAGATCACCAGGATCCTGGCTGGCTCTTCACTGACCACCGTGAACACATGCATCTCGTCCGGCGGGAAGAAGCAGCAATCGCCAGGTCCGAGTTCCTTGCGCTGGCCGCCCACCTCGGCAATGGCGCGGCCTTCCAGCACGTAGCACACTTGCTCGATGCCAGGGTGCGCGTGGGGCAGCGCGCCCTTGCCCTTCTCGATGGTGCCGTGGATCACTTCCAGGTGGCGCGAACCCACGGTCTCGGGGCCGATCAGCCGGCGGTTCAGCGTCCCGACGTGGTTGGCGGGGTGGTAGCCCTCGACCTCATCGGTCGAGATGAAATAAACCGGGGATTTCGACACGCTGCTCTCCTGTCTGGAACTCGCCGTTTGACGATTAATTCATATTCATGAATCTTATTTTATATATATGAATTTCGTCGTCAAACTATTTCGGGCGCCTTGCGGGTTTACCGGGAGGGAACGTTGGTCCATGCATTTGCTGGCTTCATCGGGGTGGCCGACGCGCGAGGAAAAGCGGATAATTCGCGGCTTAGCGGTCCTTCCTGCGGCGCCCATCGCACGCCATTCTTGACAGGCGCGTCGTATACATGCCATAGTTACGGGCGTATAGCATTCATGGAAACCGGTACTGTCAGGCTCCAGTTATATTCGGACCTGGCGCTATCACCCCTGACACTGGTTGCACGGACTGAAACGTCCACATCTTTCAGGTTCGCGGGGGCGCACCGGGCGTATGCCCAGCGTGCAATACCAGTCGCTCCGGCGACAGCAGTTTCCCCCCGTGTGAACCAGCCGCTACCGCGGCAATCCCCTAAAGGACTGAATTGACCAAGATCGTTTTGAAACCCGGTGAGCCCGTTGAAGTTGCGATGCGGCGTTTCCGTCGTGCCATTCTGCAGACTGGCCTGATCGTTGAACTCAAGAGCCGCACCGCTTACGAGAAGCCGACGACCGAGCGCAAGCGCAAGAAGAAGGCCGCCGAAGCACGCCTGCGCAAGCGCCTGCGCATGCAAATGCTGCCGAAGAAGATGTACTGATTCGGGCAAGCTTCAAAAAAACCGCCAGTTCGCTGGCGGTTTTTTTATGCCCGCGCGCAACGCATTCCGGGCATTCGCCAAAACGGCGGCTTTTGCTGCACTGCGCAACCTGAGCGTTGCGCGGATGCCCGGCATAATGGCGGATATTGCGCCCGCTTAGGGCGCCCACCGGACCCTACCTTGACTGCCATCCTCGAGTTGCGCAAGGTGCGCAAGCAATACGGCGAGACGGTCGTCGTCGACGACCTCGACCTCCAGGTGTTTCGCGGCCAGTGCTTTGGGCTGCTCGGCCCCAACGGCGCCGGCAAGACCACCACGCTGCGCCTGCTGCTGGGCCTGACCACGCCCATGGCCGGCTCGCTGACGCTGTGCGGTGAGCCCATCCCCGAGCGGGCGCCGCAGGCGCGCATGCGCGTGGGCGTGGTGCCGCAGTTCGACAACCTCGATCCGGATTTCTCGGTGATCGAGAACCTGCGCATCTTCGGGCGCTACTTCGGGCTGTCGTCGGCCGAGATCGAGCGGCGCGTGCCGATGCTGCTCGAATTCGCACGGCTGGAGAACCGGGCCGAGGCGCAGGTGCGCGATCTCTCCGGCGGCATGCGCCGGCGCCTGACGGTGGCACGCGCGCTGATCAACGATCCCGACCTGCTGGTGATGGACGAGCCCACCACCGGGCTGGACCCGCAGGCGCGCCACCTGATCTGGGAGCGCCTGAAGTCGCTGATGGCGAGCGGCAAGACCATCCTGCTGACCACGCATTTCATGGAAGAAGCCGAACGGCTGTGCAACTACCTGTGCGTGATCGACGGCGGGCGCAAGATCGCCGAAGGCAAGCCGCACGAACTGATCGACAGCCAGATCGGCTGCGATGTGGTCGAGGTCTACGGCGATGAACTGGACACGCTGCGCGGCACGCTGACTCCGCTGGCGCAGCGCACCGAAATGAGTGGCGAGACACTGTTCTGCTACGTGCGCGAGCCCGCCCCGCTGCTGGCGGCGCTGCACGGCAGGAACGGCGTGCGCTACCTGCACCGCCCGGCCAACCTGGAGGACGTGTTCCTCAAGCTGACCGGCCGCGAGATGCGGGATTGAACCAGGGACTGACATGAGCGAACAGGATCCCCGCACCGATACGTCCGAAAGGCCCGCCATCGCCACCCGGAGCGCTGGCCCGGCCGCGCGCCAGATTTTTCCCCAGCCGCTGCTGCCACGCAACATGCGCAACTGGATGATGGTCTGGTACCGCAACTACCTGGTGTGGAAGAAGCTGGCCATTCCGTCGATGATCGGCAACCTGGCCGACCCGATGATCTACCTGTTCGGCCTCGGCCTCGGGCTGGGGCTGATGGTGGGCCAGGTCAACGGCGTGTCTTACATCGCCTTCCTCGCCGCCGGCACCACCGCATCGAGCGTGATGATGTCGGCCAGCTTCGAGTCGATGTACTCGGCCTTCTCGCGCATGCACGTCCAGCGCACCTGGGAAGCGATCATGCACGCACCGCTGACGCTGGGCGACGTGGTGCTGGGCGAGATCTTCTGGGCGGCCAGCAAGGCGGTGCTGTCGGGCCTGGCGATCATGCTGGTGGCGGCCGCGCTGGGCTATGCGCAAATGCCGGGCGCGCTGCTGGCGCTGCCGGTGATCGTGCTGGCCGGCATTGCTTTCGCCGCGCTGGCGATGATCGTCACCGCGCTGGCGCCCAGCTACGACTTCTTCATGTTCTACCAGACGCTGGTGATGACGCCGATGCTGCTGCTGTCGGGCGTGTTCTTTCCGGTGGAGCAATTGCCGGAAGGCGTGCAGGCGGCCACCAGGCTGCTGCCGCTGGCGCACGCGGTCGAGCTGATCCGGCCGCTGATGCTGGGCCGGCCTGTGGAAGGCGCCGGCCTGCACCTTGCCGTCCTCGCAGCCTATGCGGCGGCAGCGCTGGTGGTTTCGCTGGTGCTGCTGCGCCGGCGCATGCTGCGCTGAGTTGCGCTGGGTTGCGCTGAAATCAGGCGCTGCCCACCAGCTTGAGCCCGGCAATGCCGCACACGATCAGCGCGATGCAGCCTATGCGCGCCACGGTCGCGGGCTCATTGAAGAGTATGATGCCGAGGATCGCGGTGCCAACCGCACCGATGCCGGTCCACACCGCGTAGCCGGTTCCCACCGGAATGTGACGCAGCGCCAGTGCCAGCAGGATCACACTGATGGCCATGCCGGCCAGCGTGATGACGCTCGGCACCAGGCGCGTGAACCCGTCGGTGTATTTGAGCCCGATTGCCCACACCACCTCGAACAGCCCTGCCAGGGCCAGCAGTGTCCATGCCATACCGAAATTTCCCGTTGCAGCATACCGTGCGCAACGATAGCGGAGAATCCGCCACCTTGCAGCGCGTTGCCGTGGCGTTGGCAGCCGCGTTGGCCACCATTTCGCTGAACGGCTGCATGGTGATGGCCGTGGGGAGTGCCGCGGTTTCGACCGTGGCAACCGTCGGCTCCGCCGCGGTCAGCGTGGCCTCGACCGCGGTAGGCACCACCTACGACATCACCGCTGCTGGCGTGAAAGCGGTGGCCGGCAGCGACGATCCAGCGCCGGCGCCGGAGCCGGAGCCGGCGCAGTAAGCGCAGCGGCTTGCTTATTCGCCCAGGCCGCGCAGCAGGTCGGCCTTCAGGTCCTCGACCGACTCCAGCCCCACCGCCAGCCGGATCAGCCCTTCTCCCACGCCCGCGGCGGCCTTGGCCTCCGGGCTCACGCGCGCGTGCGTGGTGGTGTACGGATGCGTGATGGTGGTGCGGGTATCGCCCAGGTTGCCGGTGATCGAGCACAGACGCGTGTTGTCGATCACGCGCCACGCGTTGGCGCGCTGCTGCTCGGGCGTGGCGCCCTTCAGTTCGAACGAAACGATCGCGCCGCCGCCGCTCTGCTGCCGCATCGCAATCTCGTGCTGCGGGTGCGACGCCAGCGCCGGGTGGAACACGCGCGCCACGGCCGGATGCGACTCCAGGAACTGCGCCAGCGCCAGCGCGCTGGACGAATGGCGCTCCATGCGGATCGCCAGCGTCTCCATGCCCTTGAGCAGCACCCACGCGTTGAACGCCGACAGCGTCGGGCCGGCGGTGCGCACGAACGGGAATACCTTGCCCATGATGTAATCGTGCGAGCCCAGCACTGCGCCGCCCAGCACGCGGCCCTGGCCGTCGATATGCTTGGTGGCGGAGTGCACCACGATGTCGGCGCCGAACTTCATCGGCTGCTGCAGCGCGGGCGAGCAGAAGCAGTTGTCGACCACCAGCAGCGCATTGGCGTTGTGGGCGATGTCCGCCACGGCCGCGATGTCAGCCACTTCGGTCAGCGGATTCGACGGCGTCTCCAGGAAGAACAGCTTCGTGTTCGGCCGCACTGCCGCACGCCACGCTTCAAGGTCGGTCGGATCGACGAAGGTCGTCTCCACGCCGAACTTGCCGAAGATATTGTTGAACAACGTCATGGTCGAGCCGAAGATCGCGCGCGAGCTGACCAGGTGATCGCCCGCCTGCATCGACGACAGCACCACCGACAGGATCGCGCTCATGCCCGATGCCGTGGCCATGCAGGCCTGCGCGCCTTCCAGCGCGGCCAGCCGCGACTGGAACATCGACACGGTCGGGTTGGTGAAGCGTGAATAGGTGAAGCCCTCTTCCGAGTTGGCAAAGCGTTCGGCGGCCTCGGCGGCGCTGTTGAAGCAGAAGCTCGAGGTCAGGTACATGGCCTCGGAATGCTCCATGAACTCGCTGCGCAGCGTGCCGGCGCGCACGCCAAGGGTATCGATGCCGAGCGATTCAGGATTGAGCGGTTCGTTCATGCTGGTGGCGCGGTCGTACCCGCGCGAATGCAATGGTTGCGGCCCGCCGCGGCGAGGCGGCCGGCCATGAAAAAAGCCCGTACGATCGGATGGTCGGATCGACGGGCTTGCTGTTCTGCGGCGGCCTTCAGCGGGCTGTGGCGATTGGTGGAAGCGTTGCGCAGCGCTGCACGCATTGGCGAATCTTGCCGGCCACCATCTCTTTAGCTGTTTCGGGCTGGACCCGCGTCCGCAAGCTGACTATCAAATCGACGCCCGGCCATGTTACGGCCGGGCGTCGCATCCGTCAACGAAGGGACATGCCCGCGTGGCGGGCTTGCGGCTTACTCGTTGTTGCCGGAGCGCTGCAGGTGCAGCGCCGAGCGCTCGGTGTCGGCCGCGGTGCCGTCGCGGTCCGCCTGGCTGCGCGCGGTTTCCAGGCGGTCCAGGTAGGCCTCGTCGATATCGCCGGTGACGTAACGGCCATCGAAGCACGACGCATCGAAGTCCTTCAGCGCCGGGTTGATGTCGCGCACCGCCTGCTTCATCGCTTCCACGTCCTGGTACACGAGCTTGTCCGCGCCGATGATCTTTGCGATCTCTTCGTGCGTGCGGCCATGCGCCACCAGTTCGCTGCGGGTCGGCATGTCGATGCCGTACACGTTCGGGAACTTCACCGGCGGCGCTGCCGAGGCAAAGATCACCTTGTTGGCGCCGGCGTCGCGCGCCATCTGCACGATCTCGAACGAGGTGGTGCCGCGCACGATCGAGTCGTCGACGATCAGCACGTTCTTGCCCTTGAACTCGACGCCCATGGCGTTGAGCTTCTGGCGCACCGACTTCTTGCGCACCGCCTGGCCGGGCATGATGAACGTACGGCCGACGTAGCGGTTCTTGAAGAAGCCTTCGCGATAGTTCACGCCCAGGCGGTTGGCCACCTGCATCGCGGCCGGGCGGCTCGAATCGGGAATGGGCATCACCACGTCGATGTCGCCGGCCGACACTTCCTCGCGGATCTTTTCGGCCAGGTAATCGCCCATGCGCAGGCGCGCGTCGTAGACGGGAACGCCGTCGATGCACGAATCCGGGCGGGCCAGGTAGACGTACTCGAAAATGCAGGACGTCAGCACCGGATTGTCGGCACACTGCTTGCTGTAGAGCTTGCCGTCCAGGTCGATAAAGATGGCCTCGCCCGCTGCCACGTCGCGCTCGAACTTGTAGCCGATGCCTTCCAGCGCCACCGATTCGGACACAACCATCCACTCCTTGCCCGACGGGGTCTCGACGCTGCCCAGGCACAGCGGCCGGATGCCGAACGGATCGCGCACCGCCAGCATGCCGTAGCCGGCGATCTGCGCCGTGATGGCGTACGAGCCGCGCACGCGGCGGTGCATGCCCGCAACGGCCTTGAAGATGGTTTCCGGGTCCAGCGCCATGCCGTTGCTGGCGCGCTGCAGCTCGTCGGCCAGCACGTTCAGCAGCACTTCGGTGTCGGAGTGCGTGTTGATGTGGCGGCGGTCGCGGCGGAACATTTCCTCGCGCAGCTGCTGCCAGTTGGTCAGGTTGCCGTTATGCGCCAGGATGATGCCGTACGGTGCATTGACGTAGAACGGCTGCGCCTCTTCCTCGCTCGAGGCCGAGCCGGCGGTCGGGTAGCGCACCTGGCCGATGCCCGCGGTGCCCGGCAGGCCGCGCATGTTGCGGGTACGGAAGACGTCGCGCACCAGGCCGTTGGCCTTGTACATGTGAAAAGTACTGCCGTTGGCGGTGGCGATGCCGGCAGCATCCTGTCCGCGGTGTTGCAACAACAGCAGGCTGTCGTAAATCAATTGGTTG
Organism: Cupriavidus oxalaticus; assembly: GCF_038900635.1. GTDB lineage: Bacteria > Pseudomonadota > Gammaproteobacteria > Burkholderiales > Burkholderiaceae > Cupriavidus > Cupriavidus oxalaticus_B. The sequence continues at coordinate 308,144 of NZ_JAYMRX010000001.1, forward strand.
ACAGGCGTGGCTGAAACCACACCGACGATACCGCACATGCCAAGCTCCCAGGAAAGGCTTTGAATCAGGGGGCGCAGCCTGGTCCGGCTATCCTTCCGGACCGCAAGGCCTGCGTACTACTGGCCGGGCACCATGCCCGGCTTCATGTCATGTCTTGACGTACTTCGCCAGCTCCGGCGGCAACCATGGCTTTACCGATTCCATGGCCTGCATCACATAGGGGCGGCTCACCGCATCGCGCCAGAACGGTTCCTCCGGCAATTTCGTCAGGCTGGCGAGCGTCACCATCACCATCACCAGCAGCACGCCGCGCAGCAATCCGAACACCAGCCCGAGCCCGCGGTCCGCCGGCTTGAGGCCCGTGCTCTCCAGCAGTTGCCCGACCACCATGCCGGCCAGCGACGCCCCGAGCACGGTGCCGATCAGCAGCACCACGAAACCCAGCGCGTGACGGGCCAGCTCTCCGCCGGGCAGCGACTCGGGCATCCAGCCCGCGGCCACCGCGCCGTAGCGGAACGCGACCCAGAATGCCACCACCCAGCCGATCAGCGACAGCACCTCGCGCACCAGGCCGCGCAGCACGCCCAGCGCGGCCGAGGCCAGCAGGATAAAGACCACGGCGTAGTCGAAGAAAGTCGGCTGCATCGTTGCTCGCTGCCGCGCCCATGCGCCAGGCAGCGCTAGCCCTTACTGTTCGATTACCTTCGAGGTCAGGCCCGCCGCGCGCACGCGCTTGTCGGCGGCATCGGCGGCGTCGCGGTCGCTGAAGGGACCGGCGCGCAGCAGGATGCGCTCGCCATCGGCCAGCACTTTCTTTTCCACATAGGCCGGCACCTTGCTCGCCTTGAGCTTGGCCAGCCAGGTCTTCGCCTTCTCTTCCGAAGAGAACGCGCCGATCAGGATCAAATACTTGCCGCTGCCCTGGGGCTTGGCCTCAGGCTTGGCTTCGGGCTTGGCGTCGGCCTTGGCCTCGGCGCGCTGGACGGGCTTGTCGGCAGGCTTGTCCGCCGTATTGACGATTTCCTCGCCGGCATCGAGCGCCGCCGCGTCGTTGCGGGCCGCCGGCGCCGGCGGCAGCGGGTCGGCCTTGCGCGGCTCGACACGGGGCTTGCTGCCCTGCCCGCCGCTCACCTTGACTGCGACATCGTCGGCCACCGGGCGCGGCTTGGTCTCGAACACGATTGGCAGCACGATCACCGCGGCCACCACCAGCACCACGGCGCCGATCAGGCGGCGCCGTGCGCGCTGCTTCTGCGGGAATTCAGGATCGAGCGTGTCGTCGGCATATTCGTCGGCGAGACGGCGCGACGAGGCGATGCCTGCACCCGGATCGTTGCGCTGGCGGCGCGCACGCTCTGGTGCCGGGTCGTTGCCCTTGCGGGAAGAAAACAGCGAAAGCAGGCCCATAGATTGGTTCGGTGCGACAGCCCCCTCAGGCAGGGGCCGGTCGTTGCGTTTGCCGCTCAGTGCCAGGTCAGTTGGCTTGCGTGGCCCGGTAGGCCATCACGCCGGCGACGGTATAGAACGATCCGAAGACCAGAATTCTATCATTCTCGGTCGCTCTCTCCATGGCGTCGCGGAACGCCGCCTCCGGACTGGAAAAGCAGGCGGCGGTGGCGTCGGGGCCGGCGCGGAATCCGCCCCCCTCCAGCGTCGCCAGCACGTCGGCGGCGCTGGCGGCGCGTTCGGTCGGCAGGTCGCACAGGCACCAGTGGTCGACCTTGTCGGCCACGTGCTGCAGAACGCCGGCGATATCCTTGTCCTGCATCGCGCCGAACACCGCATAGGTGTAGCGGAAGAAGCCCATGTTCTCCAGGTTCTGCCCCAGCGTGGCGGCCGCATGCGGGTTATGCGCCACGTCGAGGATCACCGCGGGCCGTCCCGGCAGCACCTGGAAGCGTCCCGGCAGCTCGACGAACGCCAGCCCGTTGCGCACTTCCTGCGCGCTCACCGGCAATTGCGGGCGCATGGCCTGCAGCGCGGCCAGCACGGCGGCGGCGTTCAGCAGCTGGTTGGCGCCGCGCAGCGCTGGGTAGCCCAGGCCATTGAGCTTGCGCCCGCCGCCGCTCCAGTCCCATTGCTGGCGTTCCTGGCCCTTGGCCGCGTGGAAGTGGAAATCGCGTCCCACCAGCCACAGTTCGGCGCCGATTGCGTCGGCATGCGCCACCAGCGACTTGGGCGGCACCGGGTCGCCGCAGACCGCCGGCACGCCCGGGCGGAAGATGCCGGCCTTCTCGAAGCCGATTTCCTCGCGCGTGTTGCCCAGGTACTGGGTATGGTCGATATCGACGCTGGTGACGATGGCGCAGTCGGTATCGATCACATTGGTCGCATCCAGGCGTCCGCCCAGCCCGACTTCGAGGATGATCGCGTCCAGCCCGGAAGCCGCGAAGAAATGGATGATCGCCAGCGTGGTGAACTCGAAGTACGTCAGGCTGACCGGGTCGGCAAAGCTGTTGCGCGCACGCTCGACCGCCTCGAAGTGCGGCAGCAGCTGCGCGTCGGTCGCCATCTCGCCATTGAGGCGCGCGCGCTCGTTGAACGAGATCAGGTGCGGCGAGGTATGGCAGCCCACCTTGTAGCCCGCCTCCAGCAGGATGCGCTCCAGCATGGCACAGGTCGAGCCCTTGCCGTTGGTGCCACCCACGGTGAAGACCGTGGCGTCGATGCGCAGCCCGAGGGCTTCCTTTACGCGCGTGATGCGCGTCAGGCCCATGTCGATGCCCACGGGGTGGGCGGTTTCGAGATGGGTGAGCCATTCGGGGAGCGTATGGAAGACGGGCATTTCAGGTGGGCGAGGAAAGCGAAGGAAAGCGTTTGCTACCAGATTCGGGCAGGCGGGCGCAAAGTCAAGGGCCGGCGCCGCGGGCGTCCAGAAAAGGCGAAAGGCGCGTCAACCACCCGCGCCTTGATTACTACATCATGTACAGCGACATTTGCGGTGTCACGCCACCGCGTCGGCCGGCTGCTTCTGCAGCAGCGCCAGCAGCTGCGCCAGTTCCGCGCGCATCTTGCGGCGGTCGACGATCATGTCGATGGCGCCCTTCTGCAGCAGGAATTCCGAGCGCTGGAAGCCTTCCGGCAGCTTTTCGCGCACGGTCTGCTCGATCACGCGCGGGCCGGCAAAGCCGATCAGCGCCTTGGGCTCGGCGATCACCACGTCGCCCAGGAAGGCGAACGAGGCCGACACGCCGCCCATGGTCGGGTCGGTCAGCACGCTGATGAAGGGCAGCTTGCTTGCGCTCAGCTGGTTCAGCATGGCCGTGGTCTTGGCCATCTGCAGCAGCGACAGCAGGCTTTCCTGCATGCGCGCGCCGCCCGTGGCGGTAAAGCAGATGAACGGCACCTTCTGCTCGAGCGCGGCCTGCGCGCCGCGCACGAAGCGCTCGCCCACCACCGAGCCCATCGAGCCGCCCATGAATTCGAACTCGAAGCAGCTCGCCACCACCGGGATGGTGTGGATGGCACCGCCCATCACCACCATGGCGTCGGTCTCGCCGGTCTCGTCCATGGCCGCCTTGATGCGGTCCGGATATTTCTTCGAATCCTTGAACTTGAGCGCGTCGACCGGCACGATCTCCTGGCCGATCTCATAGCGGCCTTCGGCGTCGAGCAACGCGTCCAGGCGCGCACGCGCGTTGATGCGCATGTGGTGGTCGCACTTGGGGCAGACGTGCAGGTTGGCCTCGACGTCGGTCCGGTACAGGGTGGACTCGCACGACGGGCACTTGACCCACAATCCCTCCGGGATGCCCTTGCGGGTACGGGGGTCGGTCTGTTGAATCTTGGGGGGCAGGAGTTTATCCAACCAGCTCATGAAAGCTCCTTTCGGATAGCTGCGCGCCGCCGGCAAACCCTGTGTCAGGGCGAACTTCGGCAGGTGGCAGGGAATCAACCCGCGAATTTACCACGGCAGGCCGGTGACCTCGAAGCGCGGCGCGCGTATTGGGCACGTCACGCCACTTCGTGGAGCCCGCCGGGCCGCGATTAGGTCACTTCGCGTCCAGCGCCTGGCGGATCTCCGCGATAAACGCCTGCAGCGCCGCCACCGCCTGCTCGCGCGGCGTGTCTTCCAGCAACTGCACCAGACGGCTGCCGATCACCACCGCGTCGGACACGCTGCCGATCGCGCGCGCGGTCTGCGCGTCGCGGATGCCGAAGCCGACGCCCACCGGCAGGTTGGCGTGCTGCTTGATCAGCGGCAGGCGCGAAGCCACGCTGTCCAGGTCGATCGATGCGGAACCGGTCACGCCCTTGAGCGAGACATAGTAAAGATAGCCGCTGGCGACCTTGGCCACCGCCTCGATACGCGCGTCGGTGGAGGTCGGCGCCAGCAGGAAGATCGGGTCCATGCCCTTGTCGCGCATCAGCCCGGCGAACGACTCGCACTCCTCGGGCGGATAGTCGACCACCAGCACGCCATCCACGCCGGCCGCGCTCGCGGCCTTGGCAAAGGCCTCTTCGCCCATGCGCTCGATCGGGTTGGCGTAGCCCATCAGCACCACCGGCGTCTCGGCATTGGTCTGGCGGAATTCGCGCACCCACTGCAGCACCTGCGTCAGCGACACGCCCTGCGCCAGCGCGCGCTCGGAGGCGCGCTGGATCACCGGGCCGTCGGCCATCGGGTCGGAGAACGGCACGCCCAGCTCGATCACGTCGGCGCCGCCCGCCACCAGCGCCTGCATCAGCGCCACGGTCAGGCCGGGCTCGGGATCGCCGGCGGTGATGAACGGAATCAGGCCCTTCTTCTGCTGCGCGGCCAGTGCCGCGAACGTCTTCTGGATACGGGACATATCAGGGAATCAGGTGAGGCCGCGGCGCCGGCGAGGCGTCGTCGTTGGCAGCGGCCAGGGTTGGGGTGGCGTCAGGCTCGATCGCGGGCATGGCTTGCGCGGCCGCGGCCACGCGCCCGCACGCCACCTGCACGTACTCCGGGTTGATCTCGTAGCCGACAAAGCGCCGGCCGTGGCGCAGGCACGCCACCGCGGTGGTGCCGCTGCCCGCGAACGGGTCCAGCACCAGGCCGCCCGGCGGGCAGCTCGACAGCACCATGCGCTCGACGATCTCCAGCGGCTTCTGCGTCGGATGGTTGGCGCGTTCGGGGTCCTGCCGGTGGATGCGCGAGATGCTCCACAGGTCCTTGGGGTTGTAGCCCACCTCCAGCCACTTCTTGCCCTCGAAGCGCGGACGGCTGCGCGCCTTCTTGGTCTCGGGGTCGTACGGAATGCGGACCGGGTCGAGATCGAAGTAGTAGTCGCGCGCCTTGGCAAAGAAGCCGATGTTGTCGTGCACCGACGAGAACTTGCGCGTGGTGCCGCCCATGCTGGGCACGCGGCGGTCCCAGATGATCTCGTTGATCATCGTCAGGCGCCGCTTGAGCATCACGAACAGCTCGGGTGAATACTGCCAGGTGCAGAAGAGGTAGAGCGTGCCCTTGGGCGCGAGCTTGGGCACGACCGCGTCCATCCAGCGCTCGGACCAGTCCAGGTAGGCCTGGCCCGACAGCAGGTCGGAATCGTTGCCGTAGTCCTTGCCCAGGCCGTACGGCGGATCGGCGACGATCAGGTCGACCGAGCCGTCCGGCAGTCGGGCAATGCCCTCGAACATGTCTTCCTGGAACAGGTGCAGCGGCGGCGCGTCGGACGCGCCAGGCAAGCAGTCGGGCCCGCCGACGGCAAGGCCCTGGGGGTGGGGCAGCGCGCGCATCAGAGCTTGAGCCCCGCGCGCTCGGCCACGGTATGCATGTCCTTGTCGCCACGGCCGGACAGGTTCACCAGCAGCAGCTTGTCCTTGGGCAGCGTCGGCGCCAGCTTGCAGGCATAGGCGATCGCGTGGCTCGATTCCAGCGCCGGGATGATGCCCTCGATGCGGCAGCAATCATGGAAGGCCTTGAGCGCTTCCTCGTCGGTGATCGGCACGTACTGCGCGCGGCCGCTGTCCTTGAGCCAGGCGTGCTCGGGGCCGACGCCGGGGTAGTCCAGGCCGGCCGACACCGAATGCGTCTCGATGATCTGGCCATTGTCGTCCTGCAGCAGGTAGGTGCGGTTGCCGTGCAGCACGCCGGGCGTGCCGCCGGTCAGCGAAGCCGCGTGGCGGCCGGTGTCCAGCCCGTCGCCGGCGGCTTCCACGCCGATCAGCTGCACGTCCTGGTGTTCGATGTACGGGTAGAAGATGCCCATCGCATTGGAGCCGCCTCCGACGCAGGCGATCACGGCATCCGGCTGGCGCCCGGCCAGCTCTGGCATCTGCACCTTGGCCTCTTCGCCGATCACGCACTGGAAGTCGCGCACCATCATCGGGTACGGGTGCGGACCAGCCACGGTGCCGATGATGTAGAAGGTGTTCTCGACGTTGGTGACCCAGTCGCGCATGGCTTCATTGAGCGCGTCCTTGAGCGTGCGCGAACCGCTTTCCACCGGCACCACGGTCGCGCCCAGCAGCTTCATGCGGTAGACGTTGGCGGCCTGGCGCTTGACGTCCTCGGCGCCCATGTAGACCACGCATTCCATGCCAAAGCGGGCGGCGATGGTGGCCGTGGCCACGCCGTGCTGCCCTGCCCCGGTCTCGGCGATCACGCGCGGCTTGCCCATGCGCTTGGCCAGCAGCGCCTGGCCGATGACGTTGTTGATCTTGTGCGCGCCGGTGTGGTTCAGGTCTTCGCGCTTGAAGTAGATCTGCGCGCCGCCGAGCGTCTCGCTCCAGCGCTGCGCGTGGTAGATCGGCGACGGGCGGCCGACGAAGTGCTTCAGCTCGCGACGGAATTCGGCATCGAACTCCGGGTCCTTCTGGTAGTGCGCATAGGCTTCGCGCAACTCGTCCAGCGCGTGGACCAGCGTCTCGGAAACGAAGGTGCCGCCATAGGGGCCGAAATGGCCACGGGAATCGGGCAGGTCGTACATGTCTAGGCTCTTCGGAACAGCGGCCTTGCCTCACGCGGCAAGGCTCGCCTGGTTGACTGGGTGTGCGATGCCCGCTTTGGGTATGGAAAAAGCGGGCGGGGCGCAGTATGCGGAGGGAATCGGGTTTCGATCCGGCTCATCCGGCCCTGGCGCCGCGGACAGCGCGCACGAACTCGGCAATGCGGGTGTGGTCCTTCACGCCCTTGGCGGCCTCTACCCCGCTGCTGACATCCACAGCGTAGGGCCGCACGCGCTCAATCGCGCCAGCGACGTTTTGCGCGTTCAACCCACCACTCAAAACGATGCGAGGAGCGCCGCTTGCGTTCGGGTTGCCGGTAGCCGTAACCGGAGGATTGGGCGGAAGCCATGCCGGAGGAATCAGGGTCCAGTCGAAGACGTGGCCGCCACCGCCGTAGCCTTCGACGAAGGCATCGAGCAGCAGGGCAGCGGCATCACGGTATTGATCGGCAAATTCTACCAAATCGAGCCCCGGACGGACACGGGCGGCACGCAGGAACGGCAGCCGGCAGCGCTGGGCGGCCTGGGTGCAGAACTGCGGGGTTTCGTCGCCGTGCAGCTGCAGCAGCGTCAACGGCACACGCTCCGCCACGTGCGCGATGTCTTCCAGTTCGGCGTTGACGAACAGGCCCGTCACCGCGACGAACGGCCCGGCGGCCTCGGCCAGCGCCGCGGCTTGCGCCACTTCGACGTAGCGCGGGCTCTTCGGGTAGAACACCAGCCCGATCGCGTCCACGCCGGCATCGACGGCGGCGCGCACGTCGTCCTCGCGGGTCAGGCCGCAGATCTTGATGCGGGTACGCTGTGGCAGGTGCACCGCACTGCCCTCAGGCTGCGTCATCGAACACTCCATGGAACACGCTCGCGGACGGGTCGGCCGCGGGGATCGGGTAAGCATCAGGATACTTGACTCCGACCAGGTAGAGGCCGTCCGGCATGAACGTGGGCGCCGCCAGCTTGCGGTCGCGCCCGGCCAGCACCTGCGCCAGCCACTGCGGCGGGTAGCGGCGACGGCCCACCGCCACCAGGCAGCCCATCAGGTTGCGCACCATATGGTGCAGGAAGGCGCTGGCACGGAAGCGCAGGAACACCCAGTTGCCGTCGTCGCGGATGGTGACGTCGTACATGGTCTTGACCGGCGACTTGGCCTGGCATTCGGCGGCGCGGAACGCGGAAAAGTCGTGCTCGCCGATCACATTCGCCGCGGCTTCGCGCATGGCGTCTACGTCGAGCCGCTGTCCGGGCGGCAGCATCTGGTAGCCGGCGCGGCCATGGACCATCGGCACCCGGTGCGGACCGGTGTAGAGCGCGTAGTAATACATGCGCTCGTACGCCAGGAAGCGGGCATGGAAGCCTTCGTCGACCGGCAGCGCCCACTGCAGCGCGATCGACGGCGGCAGGAAGGCATTGACGCCACGCACCCAGGAAAAAGGCTCGCGTTCCAGCTCGGTATCCAGGTGGATCACTTGCCCCAGCGCGTGCACGCCGGTATCGGTGCGCCCCGCAACGGTGGTCAGCAGGCGCACGCCGGCGAAGCGCTCGATGGCGTCTTCGAGGTGGTCTTGCACGGTGTTGCGGTGCGGCTGCGACTGCCACCCGGAAAAGGCGGCGCCGTCGTAATGCAGGCCAAGGGCGATGCGGTTCATGTCAGGGGAAAATACATGGCGGCGAGCAAGCCGTGCGCGCCTGAAAAGCAAATGCGCCGGAAGGGACGCTTCCGGCGCATCGCTTCACGCCGCGGCAGCGCGTGCCGCGGCGGACCGTCAATGATAGCTCAGGCCACTTCCAGCAGCAGCGAACGGGCTTCGGCCTGCAGCGGGTCCTGCGACTGCTCGACCACTTCCTGCAGGAGCTCGCGCGCGCCTTCCTTGTCACCGATGTCGATATAGGCGCGTGCCAGGTCGAGCTTGATCTGCATGTCGCGCCCGCCGTCGACACCATCGATCGACAGCGTGCTGGGCGAAACGCCGCGAGCGGTGTCGGGATTGGTCTCGTCGGGAATACGGGACAGGTCGATCGGCTTCGGCAGCTTGCCGCCATCAAGCATGGTCGGTGCCGGCAGCGGCGCGAAGGCCTCGTCCGCCCCGGCCGGCGAGCCGCTGGTGGCCGAAGGCTCACTGCCCAGGTCCAGCGACAGTGCCGACATGTCGAACTCCAGCGGCCGCGAACGGGTGGGCGTATCCAGGCGCGGCACGCCGTGCGCGTGCTCGTCCGCACCGTCCGCCAGCGGGTCGGTGGCGCGAGCCGGGAAGTCCAGGCCTAGTCCGCCGTCCAGGCGAATGGCCGGCTCGGTCGGGTCCGAATCCGCACCGAACACCATCGCCGCCGACGCCGGCGCCACGATCGGGTCGCCCGCCGCGGGTGCCGGGAAGGCGTCCAGCGGCAACGCCAGGTCGCCCAGCGAGGGCTCCAGGCGCGGGATCGAAGCCGGATCCTGCGACGGGTCCTGTGTGCGCCACTGGTCCGTCGCCGGCGAGGCCGTATCCGGACCCGTGGCCTCCGGCGTCACCGCCAGGAACATCGCGTTGCCCGGCTCGAGCGCGCGCCCCATTTCCGCTGCCTTCAGCCATTCCGCACCGTGCCCGCCGGTCTGGGCGAACATTTCTTCTGCTATCACGCGGAAACCTTCCACATCCTGTCTGTTGCTGTAAATCTCCAGGAGCTTGAGCCGCACCGGCTGCTGCTCCGGGTTTTTCTCCAGGGCTTCGCGCAGGATTTCCTCCGCCTGCACATCGCGCCCGTAGGCGATATAGACCTCGGCCTCGGCGATCGGGTCGACCTCGTTGGCTTCCGGCGTGTTGTTGCCGATGCGGAAGTCGGCGCCGAACACGCTGTGCTGCGAGGTGTCCACGCTCTGCCCGCCGGCGGCACCGAACAGCGAATTGGTGCCGGCCATCACGGTGCTTTCCTGCGACAGGATGCTGTCGCCGAAGCCGGTCGCCTCGCCTTCCTTCTGCTGCCGGCGCCGGCGATAGATCGCGTAGACGCCGAGCAGCGCCACCACCAGGCCGCCGCCGGGCAGCAGCATGGGATTGGCCAGCAGGCCGTCGAGGAACGACGCCTCCTGCACCGGTGCGGGCTGCGCCACCACCGGCGGCGCCGGCTTGGCTGCCGGTGCCGATGCCGGCGCGGCAGCCGCCGCAGCAGCCTGCGGCGCCGAAGCTCCGGCTGCAGCCGCCGCGGGCGCTGCGGTCGCAGCTGTTGCGGCAGCACTGGCGGCATCGGGCATTGCGGCGGCGGCAGTCGCCGCCGGTTCCGCGGCATCGGCCTTCGGCGCCTGAGCAGCCACCACGTTCGGCGCGGCTGCTTCGGGCTTGGCCACCGCGGCCGCCTTTTCCTTTTCCTTGTCGGCCAGCGCCGCCTGGTTGGCCTGGCCCAGCTTGGCTATCTCGGCGTTTTTCAGCTCGAGCAGCTTCTGCATGTCGCCGATATTTTTTTCCAGCTGCGCCAGGCGCGCCTCGGCTTCCTTGGCCTGGCGCTCGCGCGCGACGTTGGCTTCGGCCTTGGCAGCGGCATCGGCCTGCGCGCCCCGCTCGGCCTTGCTTAGTTTCAGCTCGTCGCGCGGGCCATCGGTCGGGGCCGCCTGTTCCTGCACGCGCGCCGTGACATTGCCGGACTGCTGGCGGCCGCTGTCGGGCTCGACCGACTTGGCCGCGGCAGCACTCGCCAGGCGGCTGCGATAGGCATCGAAGCCCTGCGTGCGCGCCACCACCTCGCGGCGCGCCTCCTTCGGCGTGACGGACTGCGCCTGTTGCTGGGTCGGCACCTGCAGCACCGCGCCGCTGCGCAGCCGGTTCATGTTGCCGCCGATAAAGGCGTTGGGATTGTTGCGGTAGAGCGCGACCAGCATCTGGTCCAGCGATACCGAATCGGCGCCCTGCACGGCTTCGCCGGCAATCCCGTACAGCGTATCGCCGCGCTTGACGGTATAGCCACCGCCCGGCGCCGTGTCGGCGCTGGCCGCGGGCGGCGCGGGCGGCGCGCGCCTGGCCTGCCGTGCCGGGCGCACCGGCGCTGCCGGGCGGGCGGATTCGGCGGCGGGCGCGGCTCCTTGTGCGGCGTCCGGTGCCGCCGCTTGCGCCGCCGCGGCGGCCCCAGGCTGCTGCGCGGTGGCGGGCGAAGCGTCCGGCGTTGCCGCCTGCATCACCGTCGACGGCGAGTAGGTCTCGTTGGAGGGCTTGGCCCCGGCGGGATCAAGCAGGAATGTGTAGGCGCGCGATACCTTGCCGCTGGCCCAGCTCATGTCGACCAGGATATCGACGAACGGCTCGCTGATCGGCTGCGTCGAACGGACCTTGGCGACATAGCTGCCGTTCGGGCGGCGCTCGATCTCCAGGCGCAGCGTGCTGACCGCGGGCTGGTAGGTCAGCCCGGCCGCGGCGTACGCCCCCGGCGACGCCAGTTTGACGTTCAGCGCGGCGGCCTCTTCAGGCGTGACCCCGCTGATATCGATCTCAGCCTGCAGCGGCTGCCCCAGATTCGACTGAACCCGCAATTGCCCGAACCCCGCGGCATATGCGGCCGGCTGCGCAAGCAGCAGGCCCAGTGCCGTGACGGCCAGCGTTGACCAGCGCTGACGGGCAGTAGGCGCATCTTTCCGGCGATGTTGGCTCACACTCACCTTATGCTCCGTTATGTTTTAGTAGCGATATACATCGACAAACCGACCCCATAAACAGGTCCGGCAAGCTGGCGGGGCATTCTGGTTGCACCCCTTGACCAGCCGGCGCGCAGGCGCCGACCCCTGCGGACCGGGGCGCATGCCGGCGTATTGTGACGCATCGCCCGGGAAAATAGGCGCCCGGATACAACAACGCCGCGCGTGGGCGCGGCGTTGTCGGCAAAGCGGTCGTTTCTGTTGCCTGGCCGCAACGGACGCAACCAGGCAGCTTCCCATCAGGACTCGATCAGGATACGCAGCATGCGGCGCAGCGGCTCGGCCGCGCCCCACAGCAGCTGGTCGCCCACCGTGAAGGCCGACAGGTACTCGCCGCCCATCTGCATCTTGCGCAGGCGGCCGACCGGGATCGTCAGCGTGCCGGTCACGGCCGCCGGGGTCAGGTCGGTCATGCTGGCTTCACGCGTGTTCGGCACCACCTTGGCCCACGGATTGTGGGCGGCCAGCATGCCTTCGATCTCGTCCAGCGGCACGTCGCGGCGCAGCTTGATGGTCAGCGCCTGCGAGTGGCAGCGCATCGCACCGATGCGCACGCACAGGCCGTCGACTGCGATCGGCGTGGCGCCGGTCGCGCCCAGGAAGCCTTCGCCGCGGCCCAAGATCTTGTTGGTCTCGGCGCCGCCCTTCCATTCTTCCTTGGACTGGCCGTTGCCGAGGTCCTTGTCGATCCAGGGGATCAGGTTGCCGGCCAGCGGCACGCCGAACTGTTTGGTTTCTTCGGCGGACAGGCCGTGCTGGGTCGCCAGGATCTGGCGGTCGATTTCCAGGATGGCCGAGGCCGGGTTATCCAGCAGCGACTTGACCGACGCATTCAGCGTGCCGAACTGCGTCAGCAGCTCGCGCATGTGCTGGGCGCCGCCGCCCGAAGCGGCCTGGTAGGTCATCGAGGTCATCCATTCGACCATGTCGGCCTGGAACAGGCCACCCAGGCCGATCAGCATGCAGCTGACCGTGCAGTTGCCGCCGATGAAATTCTTGACGCCCTTGGACAGCGCGTCCTTGATCACACCCTGGTTGACCGGATCCAGCACGATGATGGCATCGTCCTTCATGCGCAGCGACGAGGCCGCGTCGATCCAGTAGCCCTTCCAGCCCGCCGCGCGCAGCTTGGGGAAGACCTCGTTGGTGTAGTCGCCGCCCTGGGCGGTCAGCACCACGTCGCACTTCTTCAGCGCTTCGATGTCGTTGGCATCCTTGAGCGTGGTTTCGTTCTTCGCCATGGCGGGCGCCTTGCCGCCGGCGTTGGACGTGCTGAAGAAGACGGGCTCGATGTGGTCGAAATCACGCTCTTCCTGCATGCGCTGCATCAGGACGCTGCCGACCATACCCCGCCAACCGACGAGACCTACAATCATGATTTACCTCGGATGTGATTTTTACTTCCCCGCCATTTTCCTCGCCCGGCGTGGCTGCGCGGGGAAGACGGGCAGGCACGACGAACGGATCTAGGCGATCGCGGTTTTAATAATGGTTTTAATCGTCGTTGCGGTCTGGCCGAGCGAAATCGTGCCGACCGGGCCGCGGGTGGCGGTCAGGGCGACAACAGCAGTCAGGGTGGACTGGGAAAATCGGGCCATTCGCAGAGTCTACACGATTTTGCGGCGCCGCCGCAGCGTGCAAATTAGGGACAAATAAAACAAAGGGCACCGCGCCGGCGGTGCCCTTTTGCGTGTGACTTACAGTGCGGCCAGCACCGCGTCACCCATCTCGCGGGTGCCAACCTGCTTGCAGCCCGGGGTCAGGATGTCGCCGGTGCGGTAGCCCTGGGCCAGCACCTTCTTGACCGCGTTCTCGATGCGGTCGGCCTGCTCGGCCTTGTTCAGCGAGTAGCGCAGCATCATCGCCGCCGACAGGATGGTGGCCAGCGGATTGGCCACGCCCTTGCCGGCGATGTCCGGCGCCGAGCCGTGCGACGGCTCATACAGGCCCTTGTTGTTCGCATCCAGCGACGCCGACGGCAGCATGCCGATCGAGCCGGTCAGCATGGCGGCCTCGTCCGACAGGATGTCGCCGAACATATTGCCGGTGACGATCACGTCGAAGCTCTTGGGCGCCTTGACCAGCTGCATGGCCGCGTTGTCGACATACATGTGCGACAGCTCGACTTCCGGATATTCCTTGCTGACATCGATCACGATGTCCTTCCAGAACTGGAAGGTCTCGAGCACGTTGGCCTTGTCGACGCTGCACAGCTTCTTGCCGCGCTTGGCCGCGGCCTGGAATGCCACGTGCGCGATGCGGCGGATTTCCGGCTCGCTGTAGCGCATGGTGTCGAAGGCTTCGCGCTCGCCCTTGAACAAACCGTCCGGCGCTTCGCGCAGGCCGCGCGGCTGGCCGAAGTAGATGTCGCCGTTCAGCTCGCGCACGATCAGGATGTCCAGGCCGGCCACCAGCTCGGGCTTCAGGCTCGAGGCGCCGGTCAGTTCCGGATAGCAGATCGCCGGACGGAAGTTGGCGAACAGCTGCAGGTGCTTGCGCAGGCCCAGGATGGCCTGCTCGGGGCGCAGCGCGCGCTCCAGGCTGTCGTACTTCCAGTCGCCGACGGCGCCGAACAGGATGGCGTCGGCTTCCTTGGCCAGCTTCAGCGTGTTCTCCGGCAGCGGATGGCCTTCGGCCTCGTAGCCGGCGCCGCCCACGGGCGCGGCTTCCAGTTCGAACTTCTCGTCGAGCGCGTTCAGGACCTTGACGGCCTCCGTCACGATTTCGGGACCGATGCCGTCACCCGGCAGGACTGCGATCTTCATTGTTGTCTTCCTCGGTTGAGTCTTATCCGACCAGGCGGTTGTTCAGCCACGGCATCTTCGCCACGCGCTCGGCCTCGTAGGCCTTGATCTTGTCGGCATGGCGCAGGGTCAGGCCGATATCGTCGAAGCCATTCAGCATGCAGTACTTGCGGAACGGGGCAATGTCGAATTCATAGCCCTGGCCCGACGGCGTGAGCACCACCTGCTTGTCCAGGTCGATGGTCAGCTGGTAGCCATTGAACGCGTTGGTCTCGTTGAACAGGTGATCGATCTGCTGCTCGCTCAGCACCACCGGCAGCAAGCCGTTCTTGTAGCAGTTGTTGAAGAAGATATCGGCAAAGCTGGGCGCGATCACGGCGCGGAAGCCGTATTGCGTCAGCGCCCACGGCGCGTGCTCGCGCGAGCTGCCGCAACCGAAGTTGCGGCGCGCCAGCAGGATCGACGCGCCCTGGTAGCGCGGCTGGTTCAGCACGAAGTCCGGGTTCAGCGGACGCTTGCTGTTGTCCATGCCGGGCTCGCCGACATCCTTGTAGCGCCACTCGTCGAACAGGTTGGGGCCGAAGCCGGTACGCTTGATCGACTTCAGGAACTGCTTCGGGATGATGGCGTCGGTGTCGACGTTCTCGCGGTCGAGCGGGGCCACGAGGCCGCTGTGTACAGTGAACTTGTCCATGTCTCTTTCCTTACTTCTTGGCCGCGCGCTCGAGCGAGCTGCCGGCGGCCTGCGTGTCCTTGCCCAGGCCGGCCATGGTGTTGCAGCCAGCCAGCTGCAGCATGCCCAGGCATGCCAGCAATGCGATCAGGGTCCTTTTCATCTGCCGCGCTCCGCTCAGCCCAGCTTGCGGACGTCGACGAAATGGCCTTCGATGGCGGCAGCCGCTGCCATCGCCGGGCTCACCAGGTGGGTACGGCCACCGGCGCCCTGACGGCCCTCGAAGTTCCGGTTCGAGGTCGACGCGCAGCGCTCGCCCGGATCGAGGCGGTCGGCGTTCATGGCCAGGCACATCGAGCAGCCCGGCTCGCGCCATTCAAAGCCGGCGGCCTTGAAGATCTTGTCCAGGCCTTCACGCTCGGCCTGTTCCTTGACCAGGCCCGAACCCGGCACCACCAGCGCCAGCTTCACGTTGGCAGCGATCTTGCGGCCCAGCTTCTGCACCACCCACGCGGCGGCGCGCATGTCTTCGATACGGCTGTTGGTGCACGAGCCGATGAAGACCTTGTCGATGTTGATGCTCTCGACCGGCACATTGGGCTGCAGGCCCATGTATTCCAGCGCGCGCTCCATCGCGTTGCGCTTGTTCTGGTCCTTTTCCTTCTCGGGATCCGGCACGCGGTCTTCGATGCTGATCACCATTTCCGGCGACGTACCCCAGGTCACCTGCGGGCGGACGTCTTCGGCGCGCAGCTCTACCACCTGGTCGAACTTGGCACCGCCGTCCGAATGCAGCGTGCGCCAGTAGGCCACGGCCTGCTCCCACTCCACGCCCTGCGGCGCATACGGGCGGCCCTTGACGTATTCCAGCGTGACGTCGTCCACCGCCACCAGGCCGGCGCGCGCGCCCGCTTCGATGGCCATGTTGCAGACGGTCATGCGCCCTTCCATGGTCAGGTCGCGGATGGCCGAGCCGGCGAACTCGATGGTGTAGCCGGTGCCGCCGGCGGTGCCGATCTTGCCGATGATGGCCAGCACGATGTCCTTGGCGGTGCAGCCGCGCGGCAGCTTGCCTTCCACCTTGACCAGCATGTTCTTCGCCTTCTTGCCCAGCAGCGTCTGCGTGGCCAGCACGTGCTCGACTTCCGAGGTGCCGATGCCATGCGCCAGCGCGCCGAAGGCGCCGTGCGTGCTGGTATGCGAGTCGCCGCACACCACCGTCATGCCCGGCAGCGTCGCGCCCTGCTCCGGCCCGATCACGTGCACGATGCCCTGGCGGTGGTCGGTCATCTTGAACTGGGTGATGCCAAAGCTGTCGCAATTGGCGTCCAGCGTATCGACCTGCAGCTTCGACACCGGGTCGGCGATGCCCTGGCTGCGGTCGGTGGTCGGCACGTTGTGGTCCGACACGGCCAGGTTCGCGCTGATGCGCCATACCGGACGCTCCGCCATCTTCAGGCCCTCGAACGCCTGCGGGCTGGTCACTTCATGCAGCAGGTGGCGGTCGATGTAGAGCAGCGTGGTGCCGTCTTCCTCGACGTGGACGGTGTGGTCATCCCAGAGTTTGTCGTAGAGCGTCTTGGCCATGATGCGATGGCGGGCCGAATGACCGGTCCCTTGCAGGAGAGGTCCGCGGTGACCGCGCAGTAGTTTGCAGGGGTTTTTGTTCGCTTCGGTCGCGGTGGCGAACACGGGCGCCGATATAGTAATCAATCGCGATGATCGCGCCGGAAGCCGCCTGAAGCGAGCGTTATTTCAAGCGTTGCGGCAATGCTTGACTTGGCAATCGATTATGCCACAGGGGGTATGGGGATCCGCCCCCTGCCCGGCCTGGCGGGCGGCTGGAATGTAATGTGATTGGCGAAAGGGGGTTTTCGCCAATCACGAAAACGAGGCTTGAAGGGCCGCCGCCCCATTGCAGGGCGGCGCCCGCCGGCATCAGCCGCCCAGGTATGCAGCCTTGATCCGGTCGTTGGCGAGCAGGTTGGCACCGGTATCGGCCAGTACCACCTTGCCGGTTTCCAGCACATAGCCCCGGTCCGCGACCTGCAGTGCCTTGTTGGCATTCTGCTCGACCAGGAACACAGTGACGCCCTCGTCACGAATGGTCCGGATGATGTCGAAGATCTGCGCAATGATCAGCGGCGCGAGGCCGAGCGTGGGCTCGTCCAGCAGCAGCAAGCGCGGCCGGCTCATCAGCGCGCGGCCGATCGCCAGCATCTGCTGCTCGCCGCCCGACATGGTGCCGGCACGCTGGCTGGCGCGCTGGTTCAGGCGCGGGAACAGCTTGAAAACGTGCTCGATGCCGGCCTCGATCTCGTCGCGCCTGGCGAAGAACCCGCCCATCTTGAGGTTTTCCAGCACCGTCAGGCTCGGGAACACGCGTCGGCCCTCGGGTGAGATCGCCATGCCCAGCCGCATGATTTCGTGCGTCGAGCGGTTGGTGATGTCCTCGC
This sequence comes from Cupriavidus oxalaticus, assembly GCF_038900635.1. Lineage (GTDB taxonomy): Bacteria > Pseudomonadota > Gammaproteobacteria > Burkholderiales > Burkholderiaceae > Cupriavidus > Cupriavidus oxalaticus_B. The sequence continues at coordinate 325,591 of NZ_JAYMRX010000001.1, forward strand.
CCTCGAACAGCACGCGCCCGCTGGAGGCGCGCGGCGTGCCGCACACGGTCATCATCAGCGTCGTCTTGCCGGCACCGTTGCTGCCGATCAGGGTGACGATCTCCCCCTTGTTGACTTCGATCGATACGCCCGACAGCGCCTCGACGGCGCCGTAGTGGGTATGGACCTGTTCCAGCTTCAGCATCAGTCCTCTCCCAGGTAGGCCTTGATCACGCGCGGGTCGTTGCGCACCTCGTCGGGCTTGCCGATCACGATGGGCTTGCCGTGCTCCATGACGAGGATGCGGTCGGACACCCCCATCACCAGGCTCATGTCGTGCTCGATCAGCAGCACGGCAATGCCGAACTCGCGGCGCAGCTGGTCGATCAGCTGCTGCAGCTCGACCTTTTCCTGCGGGTTCAGGCCGGCGGCTGGCTCGTCCAGCATCAGCAGGCGCGGCTTTGTGATCATGCAGCGCGCGATCTCCAGCCGGCGCTGGTGGCCGTAAGAGAGCGTGCCCGCCTCGCGGTTGGCGACCCTGGTCAGGCCCATGCGCTCCAGCCATTCGGCGGCACGCTGCAGCGCTTCGCGCTCGGCGCGGCGGTAGGCCGGCGTCGCGAACAGCCCGCGCAGGATGCCAGACTGCACCTGCAGGTGTTGCGCCACCAGCAGGTTCTCGACCACGGTCAGGTTCTTGAACAGCCGGATGTTTTGGAACGTGCGCACCAGGCCCTTGCGCGCCACCATATGGCTTGGCAGGCCGGCGATGGCGTGGCCATCGAGCGTCACGTCGCCCGCCGTCGGCTTGTAGAAGCCACCGACGCAGTTGAAGACCGTGGTCTTGCCGGCGCCGTTCGGGCCGATGATCGCGAAGACCTCGTCGCGCTTCACATCGAATTCGATACCGTCCACCGCCAGCAGGCCGCCGAAGCGCATCTGCAGGCCGGAAACTTTCAGCAGTTCTGCATTCATCGCGGTACTCATCGGGGAAGCTCCACGTGCGGACGGCTCGCGGGCAGCAGGCCCTGCGGACGCCACATCATCATCAGCACCATCACCAGACCGAATATCAGCATCCGGTACTCGGCAAAACCACGCGCCACTTCCGGCAGCACGGTCAGCAGGATCGCCGCCAGGATCACGCCGAGCTGCGAACCCATTCCGCCCAGCACCACCACGGCCAGCACCAGCGCCGATTCGATGAAGGTGAACGATTCCGGGTTGACCAGCCCCTGGCGCGCCGCGAAGAACGCGCCGCCAATGCCGGCGAACGACGCGCCCAGCGTGAACGCCGAGAGCTTGATGCGGGTCGGGTTCAGGCCCAGCGAACGACAAGCGATCTCGTCTTCGCGCAGCGCCTCCCAGGCACGACCCATCGGCATGCGGATCAGGCGGCTGGTGACGAACAGCGTGAAGCCCACCAGCAGCAGCGCGATCAGGTAGAGCAGGATCACCATGTGCTGGCTGCTGTAGTTCAGCCCGATCAGATCGTGGAAGGTCTTGGCTCCCTCCACGCTTGCACTGCGCGCCATCTCGATGCCGAACACCGTGGGCTTCGGGATGCCCGAGACGCCGTCCGGGCCGCCGGTCAAGCTGGTCAGGTTGTTGGCCAGCAGGCGGATGATCTCGCCGAAGCCCAGCGTCACGATGGCCAGATAGTCGCCGCGCAGCCGCAGCACCGGGAAGCCCAGCAGGAAGCCAAAGGTTGCCGACATCGCTGCGGCGATCGGCAGGCATTCCCAGAAGCCCAGCCCGAAATGCTGGTTCAGCAGCGCATAGGTATAGCCGCCGATCGCATAGAAGCCGACGTAGCCCAGGTCGAGCAGGCCGGCATAGCCCACCACGATATTCAGGCCCAGGCCCAGGATCACGTAGATCAGCGCCAGCGTGGCCACGTCGACCGCGCCGCGCGAGCCGAAGAACGGCCACACCAGCCCGACCGCCAGCATCACCCACACTGCCATGCGCTGCTCGCGCGCGCCCAGTTGCGGTAGCGCCGGCAGGCGCACGGCACTGCCGGCACGCGACAGCATCGGCTTGAACAGCTGGAACAGGAACACCGCCGCCACGGCGATCCACACCGGGCGCCAGTGCGGCTCGAGCACGACCTTGTAGCCTTCCAGCCTGAGCTGCAGGCCCAGGATGGGGATAGTCAGGATCGCCGTCATCACGGCCGCCGTGATCGCGTTCTTCAGCGATTGCCCCGGCGTCGTACCGCGCACGACGGCCTTGCCCGCCGGCATTGCAGAAGCGTTATTAGTCATTGTCTCGCCCTCCCTCACACCTTCTCGACATCAGGCTTGCCCAGCAGCCCGGTCGGACGGAACAGCAGCACCAGCACCAGCAGGCTGAATGCGACCACGTCCTTGTATTCGGCCGGCATGTAGCCCGAGGCGAAGGTTTCCGCCAGGCCCAGCAGCACGCCGCCGAGCATCGCGCCCGGAATGCTGCCGATGCCGCCCAGCACCGCCGCGGTAAAGGCCTTGATGCCGGCGATAAAGCCGATAAAGGGATTCAGCTTGCCGATGCTCAGCCCGATCAGCACGCCGCCGACGGCGGCCAGCATCGCGCCCAGCACGAAGGTGAACGAGATCACCTTGTTGGTATCGATGCCAAGCAGGTTGGCCATGCGCATGTCTTCGGCGCAGGCGCGGCAGGCGCGGCCCATGCGCGAACGGCCGATGAACAGCGTCAGCGCGATCATCATCACCAGGGTCACGCCGACGATCAGCAGGCGCGAATACGGCACGGTCACGGTGAAATCGCCGCCCATCTGGAACTCGATGGCGCCCGAGATCAGCACCGGCACGGACACGTCGCGCGCGCCCTGCCCGATCTGGACATAGTTCTGCAGGAAGATCGACATGCCGATGGCGGAGATCAGCGGCACCAGCCGCGGACCGCCGCGCAAGGGCCGGTATGCCACCCGCTCGACCGCAAAGCCGTAGACGCCGGTGACCAGCACCGAGACCAGCAAGGCGGCGCCCAGCACCAGCGGCAGGGGGTAGCCTGCCTGGGCGCCGATCGCGGTGAGCGTGACCAGGCCGACATAGGCGCCGATCATGTAAATCTCGCCGTGCGCGAAATTGATCATGCCGATGATGCCGTAGACCATTGTGTAGCCGATGGCGATCAGCGCATAGATCGCACCCAGCGTCAGGCCGTTGACCAGCTGCTGGGTGAACTGTGGAAGGAATTCATTCATTGGGGGGAAACCTCGAAGCCGAAGAGCTGGCCTCAGCAGGGATGCACCAAAACCATTCGAACTTGCCAAAGCAAGGTGTTCTCCCTCTCACCGCATGGGGAGAGGGCCGGGGTGAGGGGTGGTTTAGCGAGGAGCCACATCAAGCGGGGCCAACGGTTTGAACCCGCAGGCCTCAGCCTTTGATCCGTCCGCCCTCACCCCCTGCCCCTCTCCCGCGAGCGGGAGAGGGGAGCAACCCACCGGGAGATGAAGCGCCTTAGTTCGCAGCCGTCTTGCTGGCGTCCTTGTGCCAGGTGTAGACCACGAACTTGAAGGACTTCAGGTCGCCCTTGTCGTCGTACTCGACCTTGCCGATCGGGGTGGTGAAGGCGTTCTTGTGCATGTACGCCGCGACCTTGGCCGGGTCGGTGCTCTTGGCGCCGGCGATGGCGTCGCCGATGATCTTGACGGCGGCGTAGGCCGGCATCTGGAACGGGCCGTTGGCGTCACGCTTCTTGTCGGCGAATGCCTTGACCAGGCCGGCGTTGGCCGGGTCGGCCGAGAAGTCGGCCGGCAGCGTCACCAGCATGCCTTCCGACGACGGGCCGGCGATCGCGGTCACGTCCTTGTTGCCCACGCCCTCGGGGCCCATGAAGGTGGCCTTCACGCCCTGCTCGCGCGCCTGGCGCAGCAGCAGGCCCATTTCCGGGTGGTAGCCGCCGAAGTAGACGAAGTCCACGCCCTGCGACTTGAGCTTGGTGATGACGGCGGAGTAGTCCGAATCGCCGGCATTGATGCCCTCGAACACGGCCACCGGAATCTTGGCCGCTTCCAGGTCCTTCTTCACCGAGCTGGCGATGCCCTGGCCGTACGACTGCTTGTCGTGCAGCACGGCGACCTTCTTCGGCTTGATCTTGCCGATGATGTACTGGGCGGCGGCCGGGCCCTGCTGGTCGTCGCGGCCGATGGTGCGGAAGATGAACTTGCGCTTCTTGGCCTCGGTCAGCTGCGGCGCGGTAGCCGACGGCGTGACCATCACGATGCCTTCGTTCTCGTAGATGTCCGAGGCCGGGATGGTCGAGCCCGAGCACACGTGGCCGATCACGTACTTGATGTTCTGGCTGACGATCTTGTTGGCCACCGCAACGGCCTGCTTCGGTTCGCAGGCGTCGTCCATCATCACCACTTCGAACTTGTTGCCGCCGGCGCCGCCGGCTGCGTTGATCTGTTCGACGGCGGTCAGCGCACCGGCCTTGACCATGTCACCGTACTGCGCCACCGAGCCGCTCATCGGGCCGGCAATGGCGATCTTCACGGTTTCGGCGTTGGCGGCGGCGCCAAAGGTGGCCAGCATGGCGGCCAGCGAAATAGACGTGATGCGGGACGTAAGACAGGACAGCGTCATCAGGAGCTCCTCGATTTATGTTTGGATCATCCGGGCAGAAGCGGAATGACCTGCGCAATCGAACAACACCCGCGGACTACAGAGATCGGAACGGCAGAAAGGCAGCCCGAGACGCGGAAGACGGGCCTGCGGAAAAGCTCAAGAGATGCGGGGCCCGGCATGTGTCAGTCCCGCTGTGTATGGGGACCAAGGTTCGGAAAGACAACGTTTGATGCGTTCTCTATTGCGCAAGCGATTCGCCTGCCCCGCTTGCCGCACCGCAGGCCGGAGGGGTGGCCCGGCTGCCGTCGGCAAAGCAGCCCGCATTATAGGGTCAAATTTCCTGCACTACGCAACAATCGCACAATAAATGCGGAACCCCATTGGGAAAACGCGACACAATTTTCCACTAATTGCGCTCCCGACCATTCGAGGTGCAATTTCCTGCCCTTGCCGGCATTGCGCCGCACAACGCACGCCGGCGCAGAAAAGACAAACGCCCCGGCGGGCCGGGGCGTTTGCAATTGCTGCACTGCGCAGCGGATCGGATGAGCCTGCGCTCAGCGCTTGGCCACGTCCGGCACGTCGCGAGTGGCGGCGCCGACGAACAGCTGACGCGGACGGCCGATCTTGTATTCCGGATCGGTGATCATCTCTTCCCACTGCGAGATCCAGCCCGGGGTGCGGGCCAGCGCGAAGATGCAGGTGAACAGCGAGGTCGGGATGCCCAGCGCGCGCTGGACGATGCCCGAGTAGAAGTCGACGTTCGGGTACAGCTTGCGGCTGACGAAGTACTCGTCTTCCAGCGCGATCTTTTCCAGCTCCATGGCCAGCTTGAACAGCGGGTCGTTGTGCAGGCCCAGCTCGTTCAGCACTTCATGGCAGGTTTCGCGCATCAGCTTGGCGCGCGGATCGTAGTTCTTGTACACGCGGTGGCCGAAGCCCATCAGGCGCACGCCCGAGTTCTTGTCCTTGACCTGCTTGATGAACTCGCCGATGTTATCGACGCTGCCGATCTCTTCCAGCATCTTCAACGCGGCTTCGTTGGCGCCGCCGTGGGCCGGACCCCACAGGCAGGCCACGCCGGCGGCGATGGCGGCGAACGGGTTGGTGCCCGACGAACCGGCCAGGCGCACGGTCGAGGTCGAGGCGTTCTGCTCGTGGTCGGCGTGCAGGATGAAGATACGGTCCAGCGCGCGCTCGAGCACCGGGTTCACGGTGTAGGGGGCGCACGGCGTGCCGAACAGCATGCGCAGGAAGTTGCCCGAGTAGGACAGGTCGTTCTGCGGATAGATGTACGGCTGGCCGATGTTGTACTTGTACGCCATGGCGACCATGGTCGGCATCTTGGCGATCAGGCGGATGGCCGAGATCTCGCGCTGGTGCGGATCGTCGATATCCATCGCGTCATGGTAGAACGCGCTCATGGCACCCACCAGGCCGGTCAGCACGGCCATCGGGTGGGCATCGCGGCGGAAACCGCGCATGAAGAACTGCAGCTGCTCGTGAACCATGGTGTGGTTCATCACGTGGCCGACGAATTCTTCCTTCTGCTTGGCGTTGGGCAGCTCACCCTTGAGCAGCAGGTAGCTGGTCTCGAGGTGGTCGCACTTCTGCGCCAGCTGCTCGATCGGGTAGCCGCGGTACAGCAGCTCGCCCTTGTCGCCGTCGATATAGGTGATCTTGGAATTGCACGAAGCCGTCGACATGAAACCGGGGTCGTAGGTGAACTTACCGGTTTGTCCGTACAGCTTGCGAATGTCGATCACGTCCGGGCCAACGGTGCCCGTATAAATCGGCAGCTCAACGCTGGGGGAACCATCGGAGAACGATAGCGTGGCTTTCACATCGGACGGCGTCATGTCGGATCCTTCAAATGCTGTGAATAATAATGTTGACCAAAACTCAGACCGAACGCAGCAGGTTCACTACGCGCTGCATCGGGGGCGTGTCGAGCTCACCGTCCAGTTCCTTGCGGGCAAGGAGCAGGTCCATCAACTCGTTGTCGCTGAGTTCGAACAGCTGGCTCAGCGCGGCCACATCCTCGTCGGACAGGCTCTCCTCGTAACGGTTGAAAAAACGTTCGACGATGATGTCGTTCTCCAGCAGGCCGCGGCGCGCGCGCCAGCGCAGCCGTGCGCGCTTGTGCGGATCGGCCTGATGGGAGAAGGTGGTGGCAGGACTCTCAGTCATGGCTTCCTACTTTCGGTGCGCCCGCCAGATATAGCCGCTCTGGCTGACGCACCGCTTACTACTTAGACAGCCGCAGGATCACACCGCGCGGCGGACCATCAGCTCCTTGATCTTGCCGATGGCCTTGGTCGGGTTCAGACCCTTCGGGCACACATCGACGCAGTTCATGATGCTGTGGCAGCGGAACAGGCGATACGGGTCGTTCAGGTTGTCCAGGCGCTCGCTGGTGGCCTGGTCGCGGCTGTCCGCGATGAAGCGGTAAGCCTGCAGCAGGCCGGCGGGGCCGACGAACTTGTCCGGGTTCCACCAGAACGACGGGCACGACGTCGAGCAGCTGGCGCACAGGATGCACTCGTACAGGCCATCCAGCTCGTCGCGCTCTTCCGGCGACTGCAGGCGCTCTTTCTCGGGCGGCGGCTCGTCGTTGATCAGGAACGGCTTGATCGAGTTGTACTGCTTGAAGAACTGCGTCATGTCGACGATCAGGTCGCGCACCACCGGCAGGCCGGGCAGCGGACGCAGCACGATGCGGTCCGGCAGCTCGCGCATGTTGGTCAGGCAGGCCAGGCCGTTCTTGCCGTTGATGTTCATCGCGTCCGAGCCGCACACGCCTTCGCGGCACGAACGGCGGAACGAGATGGTCTCGTCCAGCTTCTTCAGCTTCACCAGCGCGTCCAGCAGCATGCGCTCGTGGCCGTCGAGCTCGACCTCGTAGGTCTGCATGCGCGGCGCCGCATCCTTGTCCGGATCGTAGCGGTAGACTTCGAAAATACGCTTCATTTCTGTGGGTCCTGTTGTCTCTACGATGCGGTGCTCAGAAGGTACGGGCCTTCGGCGGCACGCTTTCCACCGTCAGCGGTTCCATCTTCACCGGCTTGTAGTCGAGACGGTTGCCTTCGCTGTAGAACAGCGTGTGCTTGAGCCAGTTCTGGTCGTCGCGGTTGGGGAAATCGCTGTGCGCGTGCGCGCCGCGCGATTCCTTGCGGGCGGCCGCCGAGATCATGGTGGCCTTGGCCACTTCCACCAGGTTGGCCACTTCCAGGGCTTCCACCAGCGCGGTGTTGAAGACCTTGGACTTGTCCTTCAGGTGGATGTTGTCGGCACGCTCGGCCACTTCCAGGATGCGCTCGACGCCTTCGTCCATCAGCTTCTGCGTACGGAACACGCCGGCATGCGACTGCATGTTCTTGCGGATGTCGTTGGCGACGTCCTGGGTGTATTCGCCCGACGACGTGGCCTGCAGCTTGGCCAGGCGCGACAGCGCCAGGTCAGCGGCATCGGCCGGCAGCGGCTTGTGTTCCTTCTGCTTCAGGTTCTGCGCAATGATGTGGTTGCCGGCGGCACGGCCGAACACCACCAGGTCGAGCAGCGAGTTGGTGCCCAGGCGGTTGGCGCCGTGCACCGACACGCACGAGCATTCGCCGATCGCGTAGAAACCGTTCAGGACTTCGTTCGGGTTGCCGTTCTTCGGCACCACGACCTGGCCGTGGTAGTTCGTCGGAATGCCGCCCATCTGGTAGTGGATGGTCGGGACCACCGGGATCGGTTCCTTGATCGCGTCGACGTTGGCGAACTTCATGCCGATTTCGCGGATCGACGGCAGGCGCTTCATGATGGTCTCGGCACCGACGTGGGTCAGGTCGAGCAGCACGTAGTCGCCGTTCGGGCCGCAACCACGGCCTTCCTTGATTTCCTGGTCCATCGAGCGCGAGACGAAGTCGCGCGGCGCCAGATCCTTCAGCGTCGGCGCATAGCGCTCCATGAAGCGCTCGCCATCCTTGTTGCGCAGGATACCGCCCTCGCCACGCACGCCTTCGGTGATCAGCACGCCCGCGCCGGCCACGCCGGTCGGGTGGAACTGCCAGAACTCCATGTCTTCCAGCGGCACGCCGGCGCGCGCAGCCATGCCCAGGCCATCACCGGTGTTGATGAAGGCGTTGGTCGACGCGGCGTAGATACGGCCGGCACCGCCCGTGGCGAACAGCGTGGTCTTGGCTTCGAGGATGTAGACCTCGCCGGTTTCCATTTCCAGCGCGGTCACGCCCAGCACGTCGCCGTCCTGGTCGCGGATCAGGTCCAGCGCCATCCATTCGACGAAGAAGTGGGTCTTGGCGCGCACGTTGCGCTGGTACAGCGTGTGCAGCAGCGCGTGGCCGGTACGGTCGGCCGCGGCGCAGGCGCGCTGCACCGGCTTCTCGCCGTAGTTGGCGGTGTGGCCGCCGAACGGACGCTGGTAGATGGTGCCATCCGGGTTGCGGTCGAACGGCATGCCGAAGTGCTCGAGCTCGTACACGACCTTCGGCGCTTCCCGGCACATGAACTCGATCGCGTCCTGGTCGCCCAGCCAGTCCGAGCCCTTGATGGTGTCGTAGAAGTGATAGTGCCAGTTGTCCTCGCTCATGTTGCCCAGCGAGGCACCGATGCCGCCCTGCGCCGCCACCGTGTGCGAGCGGGTCGGGAACACCTTGGACAGCACGGCCACGTTCAGGCCGGCTTCCGCGAGCTGGAGGGATGCGCGCATCCCGGCGCCGCCAGCACCGACGATGACCACGTCAAAGCGGCGACGCGGCAATCCAGTCTTGACTGCGACCATTTATTACACCCTCCAGAGAATCTGAGCAGCGTAGCCCGCGCAACCGACGAGCCACAGAATCGTAAGAACTTGCAGCACCAGGCGCACCGCCATCGGCCTCACATAGTCCATCCAGATGTCGCGCACGCCGATCCAGGCGTGATACAGCAGCGACAGGATGGTCAGGAACGTGATGATCTTCATCCACTGGTTGGCGAAGAGCCCCGCCCACGCTTCATACGAAGCGCCGTTCGACAGCAGGAAGGCAATGGCCAGGACCACGGTGAACACCACCATGATCACGGCCGTGACGCGTTGCGCGAGCCAGTCTTTCAGGCCGTAGTGGGCACCGACGACCAGACGCTTGGGACCGATATTGTTATTTGCCACCGTGATTCTCCTCAGAACAGGCCGAACAGCTTCAGGCCGAAAATCAGGGTAAGCAGCAGGCTGACAACCAGCACGCTGATGGCAGACTTGGCCGAAGCGGGCTTGGAGACACCGACGTGCACATCCAGCAGCAGGAAGCGGATACCAGCGCAGAAATGATGCAGATAACCCCAGATCAGGGCCAGAACAACCAGCTTGACAAAGCCGCCGGACAACAGGGCCGAGAACTTTGCGAAGCTCAGTTCGGAGGTGATGCTCTGCTCGAACAGATACAGGACGAAGGGAAGGAGGAGGAACATCAAGGCACCGCTCGCGCGATGCAGGATGGATACCTTGCCGGCCCAGGGCAACCGGTATTTCGCGATCTGCGAGATACCGATATTCCGGAACTCCGGCCTGGCTTGTTTGGCTTCAGCCATGCGAGACCCCAATTAGCGGTAAACAAAGAAACGAGACTGCCATTGCCTGCATGCAACGGGATGCACTGAGGCAAATCCACGAGATTTTAGCGCCTTTGTTGCGCGCTGCACCAATAATTTTCAGCTATCGCGCCACAACTTGCGCCACCCGACAATCGCACACCATGCACATGACACGGCAATTGCCACGCAACATTCACCTGCGCTGCGCAACAGGCCGCACCACCATCACAAATGCCGCAATAATCGCAGCCGGCACGGGATCACGCCGGCTCCCAGACTCAACTCAGGTCGTTCTGATAATAGTGTTTCGTCGTCACATACAACCCGCGGCGCACCTCTACAGGGCGATCGCCGTAGGTATAGGAAACGCGCTCGACCGACAACAGCGGCGAGCCCACTGGCACGGACAGCAACTCGGCCGCTGTCTCGTCGGCGGCCACGGCGCGGATCTTTTCCGAGGCGCGGATCATGCGCGTACCGAACTCGGCCTCGAACAATGCATACATGGGCCCCTTCCACTCGGTCAGCTTTTCCGCGGTGAGGCCTTTGAAGTTGGCGCCCAGCAGCCAGATCTCGTCGAGCACGGTCGACTCGCCGGAGAAATTCAGTACACGGCGGATCTGCACCACGCTGTCGCCGGTGCGGATATCGAGCAGCCTTGCGATCTCGGCGGGCGCGCGCAGGCGCTTGCACTCCAGCACGTGGCTGGCGCCGTAGTGGGGCTCGCCTTCATCGGGGACGAGGCGCAGGAAACGGAACTTGACCACGTCCTCGTGGTGCGTGGTCACGAAGGTGCCCTTGCCCTGCCGGCGCGCCACCAGGTTCTCCGCGGCGAGTTCGTCGATGGCCTTGCGCACCGTACCCTGGCTTACCTTGTAGCGTGCCGCCAGCTCCATTTCGCTGGGGATCATCTCGCCCGGCTTCCACTCGCCGGACTGCAGGCTGCGCATGATGAGCGCCTTGATCTGCTGATACAGCGGGCTGAAGGTGGGCGACGGCGCGGTGTGCGCCTGGGCGGAGGCCTGGGGCGCAGGAGATGACGACGGCACGGGCGAGGCCGACGAAGGCGGCTGCGTCCCGGCGCCAGGGGTGGCCGCGCCAGAGTCCTGCGCGCCGGGGACGGCAGCGCCGGAGAGGGACGTAGACAGGGAGGACATAGCCGGGATTTCACCACAAAAGGGCGGCGGGCGCCAGCCTGACGTTAATTGTCTTATGTCTTATATAAGACATATGAATTGACAGCCCGTGAGGCCGGGCCTACACTCGCGCTGGTCCACGCCTGCGAATGCCGTGAATGCCGTGCTCGTGCCGCCGGCGGATGCCTTTCCCGGCACCCTCCCCCGCGGCCCAGACTGGAAATCGGTCTGGAAATGGCGGCTCGCTTCGCAGTAGACTTACGCTTCGTTGCATCACCATGACCCGTTGTGGCTCATCCTCACCGGTTCCGCCCCGTGGCCCCGCCACCTGGTTCCGGCGGACGGCCGCTCCCCGCTGTGGCGACAACCAGCATCCGGCGTGCGCGCCGCCTTGAGTTGGCGACGGCGTGCCGCCGACCGGCTACCCCCTTCTATCGTTTGGAGATTTACTCATGGCTAAAGCCCCAATGCGCGTCGCAGTGACCGGCGCCGCTGGCCAGATCGGCTACTCCCTGCTGTTCCGCATCGCCAACGGCGACATGCTGGGCAAAGACCAGCCGGTCATCCTCCAACTGCTCGACCTCCCGCAAGCCCAGGCCGCCGTCAAGGGCGTGGTGATGGAACTGGAAGATTGCGCCTTCCCGCTGCTGGCCGGCGTGGTCATCACCGATGACCCCAAGGTCGCGTTCAAGGATGCCGACGTGGCCCTGCTGGTTGGCGCCCGTCCGCGCAGCAAGGGCATGGAGCGCAAGGACCTGCTCGAAGCCAACGCCCAGATCTTCACGGTGCAGGGCAAGGCGCTGGACGAAGTCGCCAGCCGCAATGTCAAGGTGCTGGTGGTCGGCAACCCGGCCAACACCAACGCCTACATCGCCATGAAGTCGGCACCGAACCTGCCGCGCGAGAATTTCACCGCCATGCTGCGCCTGGACCACAACCGTGCCCTGTCGCAGATCGCCGCCAAGACCGGCAAGCCGGTGTCGTCGATCGAGAAGATGTTCGTGTGGGGCAACCACAGCCCGACCATGTACGCCGACTACCGCTACGCCACCGTCGACGGCGCGAGCGTCAAGGACATGATCAACGACCCGGTGTGGAACAACGACGTATTCCTGCCGACCGTCGGCAAGCGCGGCGCCGCCATCATCGAGGCCCGCGGCCTGTCGTCGGCTGCCTCGGCTGCCAACGCCGCCATCGACCACGTGCATGACTGGGTGCTGGGCACCAACGGCAAGGTCGTCACCATGGGCATCCCGTCGAACGGCGAGTACGGCATCCCCGCCGACACCATGTTCGGCTACCCGGTGACCTGCGCCAACGGCAAGTACGAGATCGTCAAGGGCCTGGAGATCGACGCCTACAGCCAGGAAAAGATCAACATCACCCTGAACGAACTGGAAGAAGAGAAGGCCGGCGTGCAGCACCTGCTGGGCTGATCTTCGACGCGTTCCTGGAAAGACCGGGGTTCCGCAACGATTCAAGAATCGGCGCGGACCCCGGTTTTTTCATATTGGGGCGCTATGATGTGCTCTCCCGTCCAACCCTAACCTGCCTGAAATCCCGTGCATCCATCCGAGGTCTTGTTCCAGGGCGAAGCCATCCCGGTCCAGTTGCCGGTGTGTGACCACTATGCGGGCAGCGAAAAGCTGATGCGCAAGTCGCTTGCCCTGCAGCAAGAGCTTGGGCCAGTCTTCGATATCACCTTCGACTGCGAGGACGGCGCAGCCGTCGGCCACGAGCGCGAGCACGCAGAGCTGTGCGCGCAACTGGCCAACAGCGCGCTGAACGCGCACAACCGCGTCGGCGTGCGCATCCATGACCCCGCCCACCCGAGCTGGCGCCAGGATGTCGACGTGCTGGTGCGCGCCGCCGGCGCGCGGCTGGCCTATGTGGTCGTACCCAAGGTGACCGACGTGGTCGAGGTCGCGCGCGTCACCGACCATGTCAACCAGGTGGCGCGCAATGCCGGCATTGCCCGCCATATTCCGATCCATGTGCTGATCGAGACACACGCCGCACTCGAACAGGCCTTCGACATCGCCGCGCTGGTACAGGTGGAGTGCCTGAGCTTTGGCCTGATGGATTTTGTCTCGGCGCACCATGGCGCGATCCCTGGCGATGCCATGCGCTCGCCGCAGCAGTTCGAGCATCCGCTGATCCGACGCGCCATGCTGGAAATCTCCGCTGCCTGCCACCGCCATGGCAAGGTGCCGTCGCACAACGTCAGCACCGATGTGCAGACACCGCAGCGGGCTGGCGACGACGCGCTGCGCGCGCGCGCCGAGTTCGGCTACCTGCGCAAGTGGAGCATCCATCCGGGCCAGATCGCGCCGATCGTCGCCGCCTTCCGTCCGGGCGCGGAAGAAATCGGCGCCGCCAGCCAGATTTTGCTGGCGGCCCATGAGAACAACTGGGCGCCGATCCGCCACGACGGCCAGCTGCACGATCGCGCCAGCTACCGCTATTACTGGTCGCTGCTGCAACGCGCCCAGGCCACCGGCACGCCGCTGCCGGACAACGTGGAAGCGCTGTTCTTCGCCTGACACCGCCACAACAACAAATCCCGGACGCGACCGAAGGAGACCCGGATGTCCGCTTCGAAGACCGCAGCAGCGGCCGCCACGACAGAGCCCGCGGCACCGAAAGCCAAGAAATCCGTCGCGCTATCCGGCGTTGCCGCCGGCAATACCGCGCTGTGCACGGTTGGCCGCACCGGCAACGACCTGCACTACCGCGGCTATGACATCCTCGATGTCGCCGACGCCTGCGAGTTCGAGGAAATCGCCCACCTGCTGGTGCACGGCAAGCTGCCGACGAGGTCCGAACTGGCCGCCTACAAGGCCAGGCTGAAGGCGCTCCGCGGCCTGCCCGCCAACGTCAAGCTGGCACTGGAATGGGTTCCGGCCAGCGCCCACCCGATGGACGTGATGCGCACCGGCGTGTCGGTGCTGGGCACCGTGCTGCCGGAAAAGGAAGACCACAACGCCCCGGGCGCGCGCGATATCGCCGACCGCCTGATGGCCAGCCTCGGCTCGATGCTGCTGTACTGGTACCACTACAGCCACAACGGCCGCCGCATCGAGGTGGAAACCGACGACGATTCGATCGGCGCCCACTTCCTGCACCTGCTGCACGGCGAAAAGCCGTCGGCGCTGTGGGAACGCGCCATGAACACGTCGCTCAACCTGTACGCCGAGCACGAGTTCAACGCCTCGACCTTCGCCGCGCGCGTGATCGCCGGCACGGGCTCGGACATGTACTCGTCGATCGCCGGCGCGATCGGCGCGCTGCGCGGCCCCAAGCACGGCGGCGCCAACGAAGTCGCGTTCGAGATCCAGAAGCGCTACGACAGCCCGGACGAGGCCCAGGCCGACATCACCCGCCGCGTCGGGAACAAGGAAGTCGTGATCGGCTTCGGCCACCCGGTGTACACCACCGGCGACCCGCGCAACCAGGTGATCAAGGAAGTGGCGAAGAAGCTGTCGAAGGATGCCGGCTCGATGAAGATGTTCGACATCGCCGAGCGCCTGGAGACGGTCATGTGGGACATCAAGAAGATGTTCCCGAACCTGGACTGGTTCAGCGCGGTTAGCTACCACATGATGGGCGTGCCGACCGCGATGTTCACGCCGCTGTTCGTGATCGCGCGCACGTCCGGCTGGGCCGCGCACATCATCGAGCAACGCATCGACAACAAGATCATCCGCCCCAGCGCCAACTACGTGGGCCCCGAAAACCTCAAATTCGTGCCGATCGGCAAGCGTAAGTGAACCCGGACTAACCGGACACCCCGATTATGTAACCAAAGGCCAGCGTACTTCGCGGGCTCGGGCAAATCGTAGAGAATAGCGGCGGACTTTCCTCCCAGGCGCCGCCTGATGTGACGGCGGCGAACGACAAACAGACCAGATTTCAGAACCCGAGAGGCACTCACAAAATGAAACATCTCATACTTGCCGCCTGCATTGGCGCGTTCAGCCTGACCACCGCCACCGCCGTGATGGCGCAGGAGCCGGCCAAGCAGACCACCAAGAAGAAGTCCTCGACCAAGAAGAAGGCGGCAGCCGGCACCGCCGCCGCTGCCGGCGCCGCCGCCGCTGTCACCCCGACCGGTGAAAAGTGGCAGTGCGAGCTGGGCAACAGCATCTATATCTCCGGCGACATGCTGCGCGACGAAGTGCTGACCGTGCACTGGCAAGGCCGCGACTACAAGCTGCCGCGCCAGGCCACCGTGACCGGCGCCGACCGCTACTACGACGCCCGCACCGGCCTGGACCTGGTGGTGATCCCGAGCAAGGCCATGCTGTTCAACAAGAACCTGGGCCAGCGCCTGGCCGACGACTGCCAGAGCACCGCCATGCAGGCAGGCGCCGCGGCCCCGACCCAGGCCGGCGGCCTGCGCGCCCCGGTCACCTCCCCGTTGCTGGTCACGCCCCCGGGCGGCCCGACGGTCCAGCCGCAGCAGGCCCAGCAGCCTGACGCGACCCAGCAGAGCGCGGCACCGAAGCAATAAATCAGTACAGGGTGCCGGCGGCCGCCTGAATTCCGGCCGCCGGCGCCCTTTTTGCCTTGCAGGCGGGGCAACCCGCCGGGGGCGCGCTGTCGCGCCGTGGGGAGTCATGGCCGAGGC
Source organism: Cupriavidus oxalaticus (assembly GCF_038900635.1). Lineage (GTDB taxonomy): Bacteria > Pseudomonadota > Gammaproteobacteria > Burkholderiales > Burkholderiaceae > Cupriavidus > Cupriavidus oxalaticus_B. The sequence goes on from NZ_JAYMRX010000001.1 coordinate 341,481, forward strand.
CCGGCCGATCGAAACCGGGTGGCGGCAAAGCCGCGCGGCGGTTAGAGTATGCAGTTGCAGTGCGCTGCCGACCTCGGACCGCGGTCACATGCCGCGGCAGCGCACAGGGGTCTGAATCCAGTTTCAGAGGTCCGAGCCAAATGCCATCGCATCATCCTTCGATCGGAGTACGGCAATGCCCCACAACCTCAAGAACACGCTAAAAGAATTCAAGATCGGCGCTTCCGGCAAGGGCCAGTTCTATTCCCTGCCGCAGCTGGCGCAAGAACTGGACCTGGACCTCGGGCGCCTGCCGGTATCGATCCGCGTCGTGCTGGAAGCCGTGCTGCGCAACTGCGACGGCAAGAAGGTTACCGAAGAACACGTCAGGCAGCTCGCCGGCTGGAAGCCGAATGCCGAGCGTGTCGACGAAATCCCGTTCGTCGTGGCCCGCGTGGTGCTGCAGGACTTCACCGGCGTGCCGCTGCTGGCCGACCTGGCCGCGATGCGCAATGTGGCCGAGAAAATGGGCCAGGATCCCAAGAAGATCGAGCCGCTGGTGCCGGTCGACCTGGTGGTCGACCACTCGGTGCAGGTCGACCATTTCCGCGAAAAGAAGGCGCTGGACCTGAACATGCAGCTGGAATTCCAGCGCAACAACGAGCGCTACCAGTTCATGAAGTGGGGCATGCAGGCGTTCGATACCTTTGGCGTGGTGCAGCCGGGCTTCGGCATCGTGCACCAGGTCAACCTGGAATACCTGGCGCGCGGCGTGCACAAAAAGGATGGCGTCTACTACCCTGACACGCTGGTCGGCACCGACTCGCACACCACCATGATCAACGGCATCGGCGTGGTCGGCTGGGGCGTCGGCGGCATCGAGGCCGAGGCCGGCATGCTGGGCCAGCCGGTGTACTTCCTGACGCCGGACGTGGTCGGCGTGGAGCTGACCGGCCGCCTGCGCGAAGGCGTCACCGCCACCGACCTGGTGCTGACCATCACCGAGATGCTGCGCAAGGAGAAGGTGGTCGGCAAGTTCGTCGAATTCTTCGGCGAAGGCACGGCCGGCCTGTCGGTGCCGGATCGCGCCACCATCGGCAATATGGCGCCGGAGTACGGCGCGACCATGGGCTTCTTCCCGGTCGACGAAAAGACCATCGATTACTTCCGCGGCACCGGCCGCACCGACGAGGAAATCGACGCGTTCGAAGGCTACTTCCGCGCCCAGCAGATGTTCGGCATTCCCCAGGCCGGCGACATCGACTTCAGCAAGACGCTGAAGCTCGACCTGTCCACGGTAGCGCCGTCGCTGGCCGGGCCAAAGCGCCCGCAGGACCGCATCGAGATCGGCAACGTCAAGAGCACGTTCGCGTCGCTGTTCAGCAAGCCGGTGGCCGAGAACGGCTTCAACAAGGATCCCTCCGAGCTGAATCAGCCCTACAGCACCAGCAATGGCATTGAAGTGAAGAACGGCGACGTGCTGATCGCCGCGATCACCTCGTGCACCAACACCTCCAACCCGAGCGTGCTGCTGGCGGCTGGCCTGCTGGCCAAAAAGGCGGTCGAAGCCGGGCTGGAAGTGGCGCCGCACATCAAGACTTCGCTGGCGCCGGGCAGCCGCGTGGTCACCGAATACCTGCAGGCCGCCGGCCTGCTGCCGTACCTGGAGAAGCTGGGCTTCGGCGTGACCGCCTACGGCTGCACCACCTGCATCGGCAATGCCGGCGACCTGACGCCGGAGCTGAACGAAGCCATCATCAAGAACGACCTGGTCGCGGCCGCGGTGCTGTCGGGCAACCGCAATTTCGAGGCCCGCATCCACCCCAATATCCGCGCCAACTTCCTGGCTTCACCGCCGCTGGTGGTGGCCTATGCCATCGCCGGCAATGTCACGCGCGACCTGATGACCGAGCCTGTCGGCAAGGGCAAGGCCGGCCGCGACGTCTGGCTGGGCGATATCTGGCCGACTTCGGAGGAAATCCACGCGCTGATGAAGTTCGCGATGGACGCCAAGACCTTCAAGGGCAACTACGAGCAGGTCAAGAAGCCGAGCAAGCTGTGGGGCGCGATCCAGGGCACCAAGGGCCAAGTCTACGACTGGCCCAAGTCGACCTACATCGCCGAGCCGCCCTTCTTCCAGGATTTCAGCCTGGAGCCGTCGGGCGCCTCGGCCAGCGTGCGCGGCGCGCGCGCGCTGGGCATCTTCGGCGATTCGGTGACCACCGACCATATCTCGCCTGCCGGCTCGATCAAGGACACCTCGCCCGCGGGCAAGTACCTGCAGGCGCATGGCGTGCTCAAGGCCGACTTCAACAGCTACGGCTCGCGTCGCGGCAACCATGAGGTGATGATGCGCGGCACCTTCGCCAACGTGCGCATCAAGAACCTGATGATCCCGCCCAAGTCGGACGGCGCGCGCGTGGAAGGCGGCATCACCATCCACCAGCCCACCGGCGAGCAGATGTCGATCTACGACGCCGCCATGAAGTACATCGCCGAGGGCACGCCTACGGTGGTGTTCGGCGGCGAGGAGTACGGCACCGGCTCGTCGCGCGACTGGGCGGCCAAGGGCACGCAGCTGCTGGGCGTGAAGGCCGTGGTAGCGCGCAGCTTCGAGCGCATCCACCGCTCCAACCTGGTCGGCATGGGCGTGCTGCCGCTGCAGTTCAAGGGCAGCGACAGCGCGCAGACTCTGGGTATCACCGGCAACGAGACCTTCGACATCGAAGGCACGGGCTTGGACAACCCGGGCGACCTCAAGCCGCAGCAGGACCTGGTGCTGGTGATCAAGCGCGCCAACGGCGACGTGCAGCGCGTGCCGGTGCTGCTGCGCATCGACACGCCGATCGAGGTCGACTACTACAATCACGGCGGCATCCTGCCGTTCGTGCTGCGCCAGCTGCTGGCCGCCTGACGCTCGCGCCTGGCCCATGCAAACGCCGCCACCCAGGCGGCGTTTGTCATGGCGCGCATGGTGCGGCGCCGGAATCACCCGCGCCGTTTCTCGCGCGTGTAAGTTCCACGCAAGGCAGTGCTGCCACACTGTGTCGCAAAGAACATTGGTCGCAATGACCCGGAGCGGGGCCACCCCGCTTCAGACAGACACTGGAGACAACATGGCAAAGATCATCATCGCATTCGTCGTCGTTGCCGGCGCGGCCCTCTACCTGCTGACCAAGGGCGGCAGCGACGTGTCGATTTCCGGCGAGCAGCACGGCGTCGAGACCCATGCGCCGGCGGCGCCGGCGGCCAGCGAACAGAAATAAGAAAGAGCCTTCGGCCTCGCCAGGGACAAGTCGCGCCGCATTGCGCGGCCGCCTTGTCAACGCAACGAGTAGAATACCGTTTTACGCATAAACGGACGGTTTCTTTCTATGGCAGGTTTTCGCCCCAAGGCTTCCCCACGTCTTTCGCCCGACGCCGAGCGGCTGGTGGCCGATGCGCTCGCCCTCGACGCATCGGGCAGCCGCATGGAGGATGGCTACTGGGAACGGCGGCTCTCGCAGCGCCTGGGCCGCCTGCTGAAGAACGGTAGCCAGACCGCGCTGGACGCGGCGCTGGAACACCTGTTCAAGCACAACGCCGACGCCTCCGACGTGCTGGCCGAGCAGGCCGAGACGCTGGCCGAATCGGCCACCATCGAGGTCGACGGCCAGCGCTACGACGCGCTGCTGATCGCCGCGCCAATCCTGGCGCACACGCGATACGCCATCCCCTCCGGCGCGCTCAAGCCGGAGCTCTCCCAGACGCTCGCCGTGCATTTGCAGGCACATGTACTGGCTTCCGACACCAAGGTGGCGCTGTCGCCGTACCTGTACAGCATCGACCAGTTGCCGCGCACCCACAGCGACACGTTTGCGCTGACGCACAAGCTGGCCGCGGCAGCGCTGGCCGGCTCGGTGCCCAAGGTTGACTTGCGCGACCTGCCCGAGACCGCGCCGATCCTGGCCGACCCCCGCTACCTGCTGGCCGTGGTGGTAGCCCCGCACGAGCAGGCGCTGTTCCGCTGGCAGGAAGACGCCAAGGAGCACCATGCCGAGCGCTCGGTGTGCCTGGAGCAATGGCGCAGCCAGGTCCAGCCGTCGGTGGCGCTGCTGCTGCCGGGCTGCGAGTTCGAGCTGCTGCTGCCCGACGCCTTCTTCCTGTCGTGCCGCGAATCCGACAAGAGCATCCGTCCGCTGACCGTGCGCGCCGCCGTCAACTACCTCGCCGGCACGCTCGATATCTCCGCCGGCCAGCTGGCCGCGGTGGTGGCCGCGTTCGGCGAGGAAGTGGTCGAGGAATACCGCGTCGGCTTCACCATGCGCGGCGAAAAGGATGTGATCTACGGCATCGTCTGGCCGGTGTACGGCCGCGAAGCCGGCGAAGTCGATGCCGACGAGAAGGGCAATCCGCTCGAGCAGATCTGCGAAGAATTGCGCAATGCCGGCGTGGAAGATATCTTCCGCCACGCGGCGCTGTTCGATCCGGAATACTGCGAGGACTGCGGCACGCCGCTGTATGCCGACCGCAATGGCGAGATCGTGCATGCGGAACTGCCGGAAGACGCGCCGACGCAGCAGCCGCTGTTCCACTGAAATCCTGCGCCCGCGCAAGCAAACGGCCCGCATCGCGGGCCGTTTGCTTTTGTCTTGCCGGCTGTCCTCAGGTGCTGCGCTCGCTGACGCAGCGCCAGAGCCCATGCCCCGATGCCGCGTACTTGCGCTCGAACGGCGTCATCGCCTGCACCGGCTGCCACGGCTCGACCACCTGCGCCGGACGCCCCACCAGCGCCAGCGCCTGCGCGAACTCGTCGATATAGACCCGCCAGTTGCTGCGGCACTCCAGGTAATCGCCGCACGCCGCCAGCGCCGGGAACACCGCATGGCCCTGCCAGCGCCGCCCCAGGTGGCCGATCTTTGGCCACGGATTCGGGTACAGCACGTAGTGGCGCGCCACCGGCACCGCGTCGGCCTGCAGCATGCGCCAGACATCGACCAGGTCGGCCCGCGCCCAGCTGAAATTGGCCGGCATTGCCGCCTCGCCCCACCAGTCCTTGCCCGCGGCCAGGCGCTTTTCGGACTGGTCGACGCCGATCACGTAGTGGTCCGGGAATGACGTCGCCAGGCGCAGCGTGCTTTCGCCCACGCCGCAGCCGGCATCCAGTATCAGCGGCACGCCGCCGGCCTGCTGCCAGTTGTCGAGCGCTATGCTCAGCGCGCGGCGGCTGGCTTCGCCGATCGGCTTGCGGAATGGTTCGGACAGGTGGCGCGCGACACGCGCGCCCAGGTGCTCGTGGACATCGGACTGCGCCGAGACGATGGTGCGGGAATTGGCAAACATGGCCCCATTTTACCGGTGCCGAACCCGGCAGCCGTGCATCGGAGGCTGCAACCATGCCACTTTAGCGGCACAATGCGGGACAAACCGCCTGAGAACCCGTCCGCAAGCGCCGGACCCGTACGAGGAGCCAGTCCCATGCCATCGACAACCGCCACGCCCCGCCAGCCCGTCCGCCAGGCCGCTTTCCACAGGCTGTTCCACGCCACCGCCGCGCTGGTGCTGGGTAGCGCCGCCTGTGCCGCCGTGGCGCTGGTGCCGGCCGGCGCCGCCCATGCCGAGGACCTGCGCATCGGGCTTGCCGCCGACGTCACCTCGATGGACCCGCACTGGAACAATTCCGGCCCCAACAATGCGATCGCGCTGCATGTCTTCGAGTCGCTGGTGTTCATGGACAAGAACGCCCGCTATATCCCCGGCCTGGCGCTGTCATGGAAACCGGTCAACGCCATCACCTGGGAAATCAAGCTGCGCCCCAACGTGAAGTGGCACGACGGCTCGCCCTTCACCAGCGAAGACGTCAAGGCGTCGCTGGAGCGCCCGGACAAGCTGACCAACAGCCCCGGCTCGTTCACCAGCTACACCAAGCCGATCGCCCGCATCGACACGCCCGATCCGCTGACCGTGCGCCTGACCATGAGCGTGCCCAATTACGCCAACCTGGCCAACGACCTGAACAGCGTGCCGATCATGCCGAAAAAGGTCGCCGCCACGCTGACGCAGGCCGATTTCGACTCGGGCAAGGCCATGATCGGCACCGGGCCGTTCAAGTTCGTGCGCTTCGCGCGCGGGCAGGAAATCGTAATGGAGCGCAATCCCAACTACTGGGGGCCCAGGCAGGAGTGGGACCGCGCGGTGTTCCGCATCATCACCGACAACGGCGCGCGCAGCGCCGCGCTGCTGGCCGGCGATGTCGACGTGATCGAGAGCGTGCCGTCGGCCGACGTTGCCAAGCTCAGGCAGAACCCGAAGTTCAAGATCGAGCAGCAGGTGTCGTGGCGCACCATCTTCTGGCAAATGGACCAGTCGCGCGACAACCCACCCTTCGTCACCGACAAGGCCGGCAAGCCGCTGGGAAAGAACCCGTTCAAGGACGCGCGCGTGCGTGCCGCGATCAGCAAGTCGCTGAACCGCGACGCCATCGTCAGCCGCATCATGGAGGGGCTGGCGGTGCCGGCGTCGTCGATCGTGTCGCCGCAGATCTTCGGGCATCCGGGCACCAAACCCGAAGCCTATGACCCGGACGGCGCCAAAAAGCTGCTGGCCGCCGCGGGCTACCCGGACGGCTTCGGGCTGACGCTCCACGCCACCAACAACCGCTACCTGAACGATGCCGCGGTGGCGCAGGCCACCGCCAGCATGCTGACGCGCATCGGCATCCAGACCAAGGTCGAGACCATGCCGGTGGCCGCCTACTTCACGCGCGCGCGGCAGGGCGAATTTGCCTTCCAGATGCTGGGGTGGGGTTCGGCGGCGGCGGATGTGGCGCTGCGCTCGATCACGGGCACGCCCAATCCCAAGACAGGGTATGGCACGTGGAACTGGGGCAAGTACAGCAACCCGCAGCTGGACCAGCTGATCGAGAAATCGCTGACCACCGTTTCCAGCGAGAAAGCGCGCGAAGAGAACGCGCGCACCGCGGCAAAGTTCGCGTTGGCCGACCACGCGATCATTCCGTCGCACAGCCAGCTGGCGATGTGGGCGATGAAGAAGGGACTGAAGTATGAGGCGCGGACGGACGAGTGGTCGCTGGCGCAGTTCTTTCACAAGGAGTGAGGGCGTCCGCCTGCTGGCGGTTTGCTCCCCTCTCCCGCTTGCGGGAGAGGGGCCAGGGGTGAGGGCCGGAATGTCAAAGGCTGACTCCCGTGGGTTTAAACCGTTGGCCTTGCTTGATGTGATACCTTGCCAGACCACCCCTCACCCCAACCCTCTCCCCTGAGGGGAGAGGGAGAACACCTTGCTTAGGCGAGTTCGGGCGGCTTGGGCGCACCCAACACCGCTCTCCCCTTTTTGCGTTTTCGCTTAGATCCTCAACCGCTCTTCCTGCCGCGCATTCGCCGCGCGCAGCTTCTGGACCCAGTCCCGCGCCGGCAACCCCGTGGTGTTCTCGACCACGTCGGCGCGCGCTTCCAGTACTTCCCACGCCACATCGATCTCCGGGCCATTGAACGCCATCGCGATGATGTTGCCGTCATGCACCTCCGGGAACACCAGCACGCGGTTGTCGAAGGCTTCGCAGATGCGCTCGATATTCTTCGGGAAGCTGTCGTGGTCGCCGAACAGGTTGATGGTCATCACGCCCGGCGCCTTCAGCGTGCGGCGGCAGGCACGGTAGAACGCGGTGGTGTCGAGCACCGGGCCGCGCGCGGTGGCGTCATACAGGTCCACCTGCAGCACGTCGATGGCGCCGGCGTGGGTGCCGTCCATCACGTAGTCCCATGCGTCCTGCTCGCGCACGGTCAGGCGCGCGTCGTCCTGGCGCAGGCCGAACATGCTGCGCCCGGCAATGATCACCGCCGGGTTCAACTCGACCGCGGTCACGCGCGCGCGGCTGAACTGGCGGTGGCAGAACTTGGTCAGCGCCGCCGCCCCGAGGCCGAGCTGCACCACGTGGAACTCATCCACCGAAGGCGACAGGAACAGCAGCCAGGCCATCATCTGCTGTGCGTATTCCAGCTCGATCGCATCCGGCTTGCGCAGGCGCATCGCGCCCTGCACCCACTCGGTGCCGAAATGCAGGTAGCGCACGCCGTCCAGCTCCGAGAAGGTCACGGGCGCAAAGCGCGGCGTCATGCGTTTTTCTTCGCGAGCAGTGCCAGCGCCAGGTTCCTGGCCACGGCTGCGACTGCCACGTGCCGGACGGCGCGAGGCCACGGCTTCAATCGATTTGCGTTTCAGTAGGGTCATATTGTCTAGAAATACACGGCTGCCATACCCGGCCGCCGGCAAGCCACTTACTTGCCCAACGCCGCCTGCGCGCGCTGCAGCCACTCGCGGTTGTGTTCGCGGGCATGGCGCGGCCAGTGGCGGGCGTCGTGGACGATTTCGGCATAGAGTTCGCGCGCGCGTTCGCGGTCGGCGGCATCGGGCTGCGCTGCCAGCCAGTCGGCGAACAGGCAGCGCGGCGCGACATCGCTGGCGCTGGTCAGGGCCTGCTCGAACGCGGCGCGCGCGCCTGGCGCGCCGGTGGCAGCCAGCGAGCGAGCATACAGCAAGGCGGGGTCGGGCTGCTGGCGCGCATGCGGGCTGGCGGCGAAAAGCTTTTCCAGCGTCGCCAGCGCCGCGGCCGCATCGCCAGTGGCAAACTGCGCCTGGGCCAGCCCCAGCAGCAGCGCCGGATCGGACGCGAACGGGCCGTTGGCCGCGGCCTGGTAGTGCTGCAGCGCCTCGGCCGGCTCGCCGGCTTCGAGCAGCGCGGCGCCCAGGCGCATGCGGTGCGCCACAGTCGGTGCACGGTCAAAATCGGTGCGGGCCTCGCGCACCGCGCGGTTGGGGTCGACCAGCTGCGAGATGGCGCGCGTGGCCACGCGCGCGCCGCGCGACTGGCGCAGCTCGGGCAGGAAGATGGCAAAGAAGTAGACCAGGCTGCCAAGCCCAGGGAACAGGAACAGGATCAGCAGCCAATACATGTTCTGGTGCGTGCGCACCGCATGCACGGCGAAGAACAACGCAACGATGATATGGATGCTGATACCGAAGATACGCATGGATAAGTCACCCTATGGGTCGTATGGGTCGTATGGGTCGTATGGGTTCGTATGGAGGTCTTATGGGGGCCGTATGGGGTCATCAGTCGGGCAAAGGGCCGGCGCCCAAGCGCTGGCCGCCGGCATTTTGACAGAAAGGCGGCGGCGCGATTCCCCTGCCTTCAGCCCGGAATGCCGGCGCCGGCCGGCTGCAGCCCCGCCACCGCCTGCGGTGTAAGCACCGCCTCGCCTTTCACCGCGCGCGCCACTAGCGCATCGGCGGCGTCGATGGCGATACGCTGCTCGGCATACCAGTCTTCGTCGTAATAGGTATTGCCATAGCGATCGCCGCTGTCGCACAGCAGCGCGACGATCGCACCGGCCTGCCCTGCCGCCCGCATCTGCTGCGCCAGGTACAGCACGCCGACGAAGTTGGTGCCGGTCGAGCCGCCGACGCGGCGGCCGAAGCGCCTGGCCAGGTAGCGCATGGCGGCGAAAGACAGCGCATCGGGCACCTTCAGCATGGCGTCGATGCAACTGGGGATAAACGAGCGCTCCACGCGCGGCCGGCCGATGCCCTCGATGCGCGATCCGGCTGGCAGCGACAGGTCCGGTTCAGGCTTGCCCGCCAGGCAGCTGCGGAAATAATCGAAGAACACCGAATTCTCCGGATCGGCGCACAGCACGCGCGTCTTGTGGCGGCGATAGGCGACATAGCGGCCGAGCGTGGCGATGGTGCCGCCGGTGCCGCCGCTCGACACCAGCCAGGCCGGTACCGGGTGCTCCTCCTCCGCCATCTGCTTGAATATCGACTCGGCGATATTGTTGTTGGCGCGCCAGTCGGTGGCGCGCTCGGCGTAGGTGAACTGGTCCATGAAATGGCCGCCGGTTTCCTGCGCGATGCGGTGCGACGCGGCATAGATCTCCGACGGGCTGTCGACAAGGTGGCAGCGCCCGCCATAGAACTCGATCGCCTCGACCTTGGCGCGCGACGTACCGGCCGGGATCACCGCCACGAACGGCAGCCCCAGCAGCCTGGCGAAATATGCCTCGGAAATCGCGGTCGAGCCGCTGGACGCTTCCACCACCGTGCTGCCCTCATGCAGCCAGCCATTGCACAGCGCATACAGGAACAGCGAGCGCGCCAGCCGGTGCTTCAGGCTGCCGGTCGGGTGGCTGGATTCGTCCTTGAAGTAGACACGAATGTCCGGGTAGCCCGGCAAATCCAGCGGTATCAGGTGGGTGTCCGCGGAGCGGTTGAAATCCGCCTCGATCTTGCGGATGGCTTCATGGGTCCAGTCGGAAAGTGGCATGGCGGCATGCGGGCACGGTGGCCGGGCATTGGGACAGGTCGTCAGCATGCCAGAAGCGTCCGCTGCCGGCAAAAATATGGCCCCGCGCCAGCCCGCAAGCCGGCGGCTGACGGCAAGGCCGCAAGCTTACCGGTAGACCAGCACCGGGATCTTGCTGTGCGTCAGCACCTTCAGGGTCTCGCTGCCGATCAGCAGCCCCTGGACTCCGCGTCGCCCATGCGAGGCCATCACGATCAGGTCGCAGCCCTTTTCTTCGGCGGCCTTGATGATGGCTTCGTAGGGATGGTCATTGACGGCGTACGTGGTATCGCACTTCACGCCTGCGGCGCCGGCCTCGTCGGCCAGGCCGCGCAGGTAGCGGGTGGCATCTTCCCACGCCTGCTTCACGTAAGTCTCGCGGGTGTCCTCCAGCATTTCGACCTGGTAGGTCAGCACATGGTAGTTCGGACAGACGCGCACCGCGGTGATCTGCGCCCCTGTTTCCCGAGCCAGCACGATAGCCTTGCGGAATGCGGATTCAGACAGGTCGGAGCCATCGACCGCCAGCAGGAGATGCTTGAACATGATTGCCTCCTTGCTCGCCAATTACGCTCACTTTCGATGCATCATCGCCTCGCGGCCGAAAGTGTGAGCCGCAAGTCGCACGACAAGGAGCGACCGATACCCCCGGTTTCGAATGATTCGTCACTCGATTGCAGTATAGGGTCGCCATGGCCCACGGCAATACGGGATGCATCACACATGCGATGCACCAAAATCGAGGGGCGCCGGGCGAGCCGGACTACGCCACCAGTGCGCGCCACAGCGCCAGCTTCTGCTCGAAACTGCGCGCGGCGTGCGCGGGACTGGATGAAGGCAGCACCACCGTCTGATAGCCCTGCGCGGCAAACTGCGGCGCGAAACGACCGGATGTGCCGCCGTTGAAGCCGACGCGCTCGAGCGTGGGTGCCAGCTGGCGCAGCCGCGTGAAATCGTTCGCCTGCGGATAGCGGATATTGCTGTCCAGGCTGCCTTCGCGCATGCACGCGCCAAGCACGTCCCAGACGCCGATGCGATGGGCCAGCAGCCGCACCAGCCGCTCGGCATACGGCAGCGCCGGCATCGGTTCGCCGGTGAGCGCGGCCATCAACGGCCAGAACTGGTTGCGGGGATGGGCGTAGTACTGGCGCGCTGCCAGCGACGCGGCGCCTGGGAAGCTGCCCAGCACCAGCACGCGGGTGTGGGTGTCGATGACGGGCGGCAGGCCCTGGTGAAGGTCGGGTTGCGGGGGGACGGTGTCGGGCATGGCAAAGGGCTCGGGCTGCTGGTCGACCACGACAGGCAATGCGAACAGCCGCGAGTGTTGTCTCCCCTCTCCCATTTATGGCGTAGGGGCGGGGGAGAGGGCCGGAGTCTCCACGAAGTGAAACGCCTCGGTGCTTGCCATGCGCCTGCCCTCTCCCCCGGCCCCTCTCCCGCGCGCGGGAGAGGGGAGCAAGACAGCCGCGCCCTCAGGCCAGCAGCTTGTTCACCCGCTGCACGTAAGCCGCCGGGTCTTCCAGCATGCCGCCTTCGGCCAGCAGCGCCTGGTCGAACAGCACCTGCAGGCGGTCGCTGAAGGCATTGCCCGATTCCTCGCCTTGCAGGTCGCGCAGCTTCTTCACCAGCGCATGCTCGGGGTTCAGTTCCAGGATCGGCTGCGCATCCGGCGCCTTCTGGCCGGCCTGCTTCAGCAGGCGTTGCAGGTAGCCGCTCATGTCGCCCTCGTCCGACACCAGGCACGATGCGGACTCGGTCAGGCGCAGCGTCACGCGAACATCCTTGGCCTTGCCGGCCAGCACGGTCTTGGCGCGCTCGACCACGTCCTTCCAGTCGGCCTCGGCCTTTTCCTGTTCGGCCTTCTCGGCTTCATCCGCCAGCTTGCCCAGGTCGAGGTCGCCGCGCGCCACCGACACCAGTTCCTTGCCGTCGAATTCGCGCAGGAACGACAGCATCCACTCGTCGACGCGGTCGGTCAGCAGCAGGACTTCGATGCCCTTCTTGCGGAACACTTCCAGGTGCGGGCTGTTCTTGCCTGCGGACCAGGTATCGGCCGTGACGTAATAGATCTTGTCCTGGCCTTCCTTCATGCGGCCGACATAGGCGGCCAGCGACACGTTCTGCTCGGCGGTGTCGTTGTGGGTCGACGCGAAGCGCAGCAATTTGGCCACACGCTCCTGGTTGGCCTGGTCCTCGCCGGCGCCTTCCTTCAGCGCCTGGCCGAACTGCTGCCAGAAGGTGTCGTACTTGGCGCGTTCGGCTTCGTCTTCACTGTCTGCCAGCGATTCGAGCATCGACAGCACGCGCTTGGTGCAGCCCTCGCGGATCGCCTTGACGTCGCGGCTTTCCTGCAGCAGTTCGCGCGACACGTTCAGCGGCAGGTCGGCGGAATCGACCACGCCCTTGACCCAGCGCAGGTAGCCCGGCAGCAGCTGCTCCGCGTCGTCCATGATGAAGACGCGCTTGACGTACAGCTTCAGGCCGGCCTTGTGGTTGCGGTCCCACAGGTCGAACGGCGCGCGCGCCGGGATGTAGAGCAGCTGGGTGTATTCGCTGCGCCCTTCCACGCGGTTATGGGTCCAGGCCAGCGGCGTCTCGTTGTCGTGCGCGATGTGCTGGTAGAACGCGGTGTACTGCTCGTCGGTGATGTCGGACTTGTTGCGGGTCCACAGCGCGCTGGCCTGGTTGACGCTTTCCCACTCGTCGGTGCGCTTGTAGCTGCTGGCCTCGGCGTCCCACACTTCCTTGGGCATGCGGATCGGCAGCGAGATGTGGTCCGAATACTTCTGGATGATGCTCTTCAGACGCCAGGCCGACAGGAAATCGTCCTCGCCCTCGCGCAGGTGCAGCGTGATGGTGGTGCCGCGCTCGGCGCGCGAGATCGCGTCGACGGTGAACTCGCCGTCGCCGGTGCTTTCCCAGCGCACGGCTTCCTCGGCGCCCACGCCCGCGCGGCGGGTTTCCACCGTGACCTTGTCGGCGACGATAAAGGCCGAGTAGAAGCCCACGCCGAACTGGCCGATCAGCGCGGCGTCCTTCTGCTGGTCGCCGGACAGCTGCTGGAAGAATTCCTTCGTGCCCGAGCGTGCGATGGTGCCAAGGTTGCGGATCGCCTCGTCGCGGCTCATGCCGATGCCGTTGTCGGTGATCTTCAGCGTGCGCGCCTGGGCATCGGCCTCGATGCGGATGGCCAGGTCGGCGTCGTTTTCCAGCAGGGAGGGATTCGCGATCGCCTCGAAGCGCAGCTTGTCAGTGGCGTCCGAAGCATTCGAGACCAGCTCGCGCAGGAAGATTTCCTTGTTGCTGTAGAGCGAGTGGATCATCAGGTGCAGCAGTTGCTTCACTTCCGCCTGGAAGCTCATCGTCTCGTGCGGTGCGGTCATGGTTCTCCTTTTGAATCTCGAAAACAGGGGAATCGGGGATGGTCGGGTGGCCGTCGGGGGCCGGTGCCGCCAGAAATAGGGGCGCCCGGGCCATTTTTCAAGGCCCGGGGATTGCAACGGGTACAGCGAAAAGTCGGCTCAGAGCCGTTCCAGCTGGCGCGCCAGGAAGCGCAGCATGTCTGGATCGCCGCTGCTGGCGACGTTGAAGCGCATCCACCCCGACGGCATCTGCGACGGCGAGAACAGGCTGCCCGGGGCGAACAGGTAGCCCTCTTCATGCCCGGCGGTGGCGATGGCATTGGTATCGCGCCCGGTATCGGCCCACAGGTACATGCCGGCGTGCTGGCCCGGGAACAGGCGCAGGCCCAGCCGCTCCAGCTCGCGCCGGGTCTCGTCGCGGGCGCGGTCCAGCCGGGTGCGCACGCGTTCGACGTGCTTGCGGTAGTGCCCCTCGGTCAGCACCTTGTACAGCACCCGCTCGTTGATCTCGGGCGAGGCCAGGCCCGCCAGCAGCTTGCTGTCGGTCAGTGCCGATGCCATCTCCGGGTGCGCGGCGATAAAGCCCACGCGCAGGTTGGCCGCCAGCGTCTTGGAAAAGCTGCCCAGGTAGATCACCCGGCGCAACTGGTCCAGGCTGGCCAGCCGGGTGGCGGCGTGGCCGGGCGGGCACAGGTCGCAGTAGATATCGTCCTCGACGATCAGGAAGTCGTACTGCTCGGCCAGCTTCAGCAACTGGAACGCCTTGGCGGCGGACAGCGAGGTCCCGGTCGGGTTGTGCAGCACCGAGTTGATCACGAACAGCTTCGGCCGCCGCGCCTGCACGATGCGCTCCAGCGCCTCCAGGTCCGGCCCCTCGGCGGTGTACGGCACGCCGATCACCTGCGCGCCCTGCGCGGCAAAGCGGGCGAACATCACGAACCACGCCGGGTCGCCGACCAGCACCGCGTCGCCGGGCTGAAGGTAAAGACGAGCGATCAGGTCGAGCGCCTGGGTGATGCCGGAGGTCAGCACGATCTGCTCGGCGCCGGCGCGGATCTCCAGCTCCTCCAGCCGGGTGCGCAGCTGCTGGCGCAGCGGCAGGAAGCCCTGCGGCGTGCCGCTGGCCAGGAAATGGTTGCCCGGCTGGCGTCCCAGCCCGCGCAGCGCGCTGGCGATCAGCTCGCCATCGAGCCACTCGTTGGGCAGGAAGCCCAGCCCCGGCGCCTTGTGCGCCTCGGCGGTATGGAACATGCTGCGCAGCAGCCAGGTGACGTCGATGTTGCGCGCCTCGGCCGCGTTGGACGACACCGGCGCCGCGGGGGCGGCCGGCGCGCGCTCGCGCACGTAGAAGCCCGAGCCGCGCCGCGATTCGAGGTAGCCGAGCGCCACCAGCCGCTCATAGGCCTCGACCACGGTAAAGCGCGAAATGCCTTTTTCCTGCGCCAGCTGGCGGATCGACGGCATGCGCATGCCGGCGCGGAACACGCGTTCGTCGATGCGCATGCGGGCCCATTCGGTCAGTTGCTCGACCAGCGTCATCTGCGCCGACGGGATCGGGTCGGGCAGGCGCTCGGTGGGCGGCAGCACCAGGCGCAGCGGGCGTCCGCCCGACGGTGCGGAGACCGGTGCGGAGGTGCCGCGCGCACCGCTTCCGCTATGCTGGGGGCTCGCGGCAGAGGAATCCGCGTCCCGGGTGTTCGCATCCATGTGCTGCTCCTGCAACTGTACTGAAGACGATCCGCAGAACTGTACCGGTACTGTACCGACTACCTTGTCTACCATCAAGCCAAGATGAAGCTCGCCCTCGACCACCTCGTCATCGCCGCGCCCGACCTGGACGCCGGCACCGCCCATGTCGCAGACCTGCTGGGGATTGCGCCCCATGGCGGCGGTGCGCATGCCGCCATGGGCACGCACAACCGCGTGCTCGGCATGTTCGGCGGCATCTACCTGGAAGTGATTGCGATCGACCCCGCGGCCGCCGCGCCCCAACGGCCGCGCTGGTTCGGCCTGGACGCCGAAACCGTGCGGCAACGGCTCGAGAAAGGTCCGTTCCTGCTGCACTGGGCCGCTCGCGTCGAACGCCCCACCGACCTGACGCTGTGGCAGTCGCAATACCCGGCCCGGATCGCGCCGGTGATCCCGATGACGCGCGGCGACCTGCGCTGGCGCATCACGGTGCCTGAGGACGGCGCCCTGCCCGGCTGGCAAGGCGAGGCCGATGCGGCCGGTGACGGCTTCGGTGACGGCCTCGGTGACGGCCTGTTGCCCAGCCTGATCCAGTGGGACGTGGCTGCCTACCCTGGCACCAGCCTGCCGCGGCAGGACCTGGCGCTGCGCAAGCTGTGCGGCCGCCATCCGCGCGCCGAACTGCTGCGGCAGGGCCTCGCCTGGCTGGGCGCGGACCACCTGATCGCGATCGAGCAGGGCGACGGCCAGCCGGAGCTGTGGGCCGACATCGAAACCCCGCAGGGCATCCGCACCCTGCGCTAGCCATACCGGCAAGCAACAAGAATCCCCGAGGAGACACCGATGTCCACGACCCGCAAGCGTTTTGACGACGATCCCTATCTCGATCACTGCACCGCGACCGTGCTGGCGGCCAGCGCCGAAGGCATCGAACTGGACGAAACCGTCTGCTACGCGCGCAGCGGCGGCCAGGCCGGAGACACCGCCACGCTGGCGCTGTCCGACGGACGCACCGTTGCCATCGTCGACACCGTGTATGCCGACGACCGCAGCCGCATCCTGCATCTGCCCACGCCGGACGCCGCGCTGCCGCGCGTGGGCGAGCGCGTCACGGTCACCATCGACTGGGCGCGCCGCCACCGGCTGATGCGCCTGCATACCTGCCTGCACCTGCTGGGCTCGCTGATCCCGGTGCCGGTGACCGGCTGCGGCATCTCGCCGGACTCGGCGCGGATCGACTTCGACCTGCCGGAATCGACGCTGGACAAGAGCGACCTTACCGAACGCCTGAATGCGCTGATCCGCGCGGAAACGCCGGTGCGGGTCACGCTGATCACGCAGCAGGAGCTGGCCGCGCAACCGGAGCTTGTGCGCACCATCGGCGCGGCGCCGCCGGCGGGAACGTCGAGCATCCGCATCGTCGAGATCCCCGGCGTCGACCGCCAGCCCTGCGGCGGCACACACGTGAGCAATACCAGCGAGATCGGCACCGTGGCGGTAACCAAGATTGAGAAGAAGAGCCGCGCCAACCGCCGCGTGGTGGTGGCGTTCGCATGACCGCCGTGACCCCTGGCCTGCTCACCGGCCTGACGGCGGCGCAGTTCCTGGCCCTGCTGACGCTGCTGACGGTCGGCCTGTTTACGCCCGGGCCCAACACCACCATCGCCGCGGTGACCGGTGCCAACTTTGGCCTGCGCGCGACGCTGCCGCATTGCGTCGGCGTGGCGTTCGGCTTTGCCAGCATCCTGGCGCTGTGCGCGGTCGGCGTGGGCGCGCTGATCCTCGGCCAGCCGGCGCTGGCGTCGCTGGTGCACCTGGCCGGCGTGGCCTACCTGCTGTGGCTGGCCTGGAAGATCGCGCGCAGCACGGCACTGGCCGAAAAGCAGGTGCTGCGCCCGCTCAACGTGTGGCAGTCGGCGGCACTGCAGTACGCCAACATCAAGGCCTGGATGCTGGCGCTGGCGGTGGCGGCGTCCTACATGGCAGACGCCCCCGCGCCGCTGCAGCGCATGCTGCTGGTTTGCGGCGTATTCGCCCTGCTGGGCTTCGTCAGCAACGGCGTGTACGGCGTGCTGGGTGCGGCGCTGCGGCAATGGCTGCGCGAGGGCGGGCGCGTGCGCTGGTTCAACCGCGCCATGGGCGGCGCGCTGGCGCTGACCGCGCTGTGGATCGCCGTCGGCGCCCGGCCCGGCGTGCATTGAACCGAACGACAAGAACACAAGAGGCCAACCATGCCCGCTTTCTCGCACACCTCCTCGCACACCTCCTCGCATAACTCCTCGCACAACTCCTCGCCCGCTGCCGTACCCGCCGCGCCCCCTTCCGGCGGCATGCTGCTCGGCTTCATCGGCGTGGCCATCTTCAGCCAGACGCTGCCGTTCACGCGCATGGCGGTGGCCGAGCTGGACCCGATCTTCGTCGCCCTGGCACGCGCCGTTCTGGCCGCGCTGCTGGCGCTGGCATTGCTGGCCATGCGCGGCGCGCTGGCCGCGGCACGCCGCCCGCGCGGCGGACAGTGGCCGCGGCTGGCGGTGACGGCGCTGGGGGTGGTGGTCGGATTTCCGGTGTTCTCGTCGCTCGCGATGCGCGAGGTGCCGGCCGGCCACGGTGCCATCGTGGTCGGCCTGCTGCCGCTGGTCACGGCCGTGTTCGCGGCCTGGTTCGGGCGCGAGCGGCCGTCGGTGGGGTTCTGGCTGTCGGCCGTGGCCGGCAGCGCGCTGGTGGTCGGCTTTGCCGTCTGGCAAGGCGCCGGCGGCCTGCAGCACGCCGACTGGTACCTGTTTGCCGCGGTCGTGCTCGGGGCACTGGGCTATGCCGAGGGCGGCAAGCTGTCGCGCGAGCTGGGCGGGCTGGAGACGATCAGCTGGGCGCTGGTGGCGTCGCTGCCGGTGCTGGTGCCGGTGGTGGCCTGGCTGGCGCTGCGCGAACTGCCGGCGATCGCCGCGGCGTCGCCGCGTGCCTGGGCAGGCATGGCCTATGTTTCGGTGTTCTCGATGTTTGTCGGCTTCCTTTTCTGGTACGCCGGCCTCGCAAAAGGCGGCGTGGCCCGCGTCGGGCAGATACAATTGCTGCAGCCGTTCCTGACGCTGGCGGGCGGTGCGCTGATCCTGGCCGAGCCGCTTGACGCCCCCACCATCGCCTTCGCGGTGGCGGTGATCGCCGTCGTGGCCCTCGGCCGCCGCGCCGCCGTGCGCCAGGGAGCACCTGCCCCCACCCCGGAAACGTCCCCAGTCCGTCCAGGACGCATTCACTGACCAGGAGTCCACGTATGTCCGTCTACGATACCCTTGCCCGCCTCGGCGTCGAGCTGCCGACCGCCAACGCCCCTGCCGCCGCCTACGTGATGGCCGCGCAGACCGGCAATACTGTATTCCTGTCGGGCCATATCGCCCGCAAGGACGGCAAGGTATGGGCCGGCAAGCTGGGCAAGGACATCGACACCGAATCCGGCAAGGCCGCCGCGCGCGCCATTGCCATCGACCTGCTGGCCACGCTGCATGCGCACGTTGGCGACCTGAACCGCGTCACCCGCATCGTCAAGGTGATGAGCCTGGTCAACTCCACCCCCGAGTTCACCGAGCAGCACCTCGTCACCAACGGCGCTTCCGAGTTCCTGGCCGAAGTCTTCGGCGAAAAGGGCAAGCATGCACGCAGCGCCTTCGGCGTGGCGCAGGTGCCGCTGGGCGCCTGCGTCGAGATCGAGATGATCGTCGAAGTGCAGTAATTTCCGCCGGCCGGCCCGGGCGACCGCGACCGGCCGGCCTTGCCACACCGAAACACCCTCCCCAGACCACAAGAGACACATCATGAAATGGGCCATCTCCCGCCGGGCGCAGCAACTGACCAGCTCGGCTATCCGCGAAATCCTCAAGGTCACCGAGCGTCCGGAAGTCATTTCCTTCGCCGGCGGCCTGCCCTCGCCGGCATCGTTCCCGGTAGCGGCCATGGAGGCAGCGACGGCCCGCGTATTCGCCGACAACCCGCAGGCGGCGCTGCAATATGCCGCGACCGAAGGCTACCTGCCGCTGCGTGAATTCGTCGCCAGGCGCCACGGCGTGGAGGTCGAGCGCGTGCTGATCGTCACCGGTTCGCAGCAGGCGCTGGACCTGATCGCCAAGGTGATGATCGACCCGGGCAGCAAGGTGATGGTGGAAACCCCCAGCTATCTCGGCGCGCTGCAGGCGTTCTCGCTGTTCGAGCCTGAATTCGTCTCGATCCCGACCGACGACAAGGGCCTGGTGCCCGAGGCGCTGACGCCCGAGCTGACCGCCGGCGCGCGCTTCCTGTACGCCCTGCCCAACTTCCAGAACCCGACCGGGCGCCGCCTGCCGCTGGAGCGCCGCCAGGCGCTGGTGGCGCGCGCGCAGGAACTGGGCGTGCTGGTGGTGGAAGACGATCCGTACGGCGCGCTCAGCTACACCGGCGACCAGCTGCCGACGCTGCTGTCGATGAACCCGGATGGCGTGATCTACATGGGCTCGTTCTCGAAGATCCTGGCTCCCGGCATGCGCCTGGGCTACGTGATCGCCCCTCCCGAATTGCACTTCAAGCTGTGCCAGGCCAAGCAGGCATCGGACCTGCACACGCCGACCTTCACGCAGCGCGTGGCCTACGAGACCGTGCGCGACGGCCTGCTCGACCGCCATATCCCGACCATCCGCGAGCTCTACAGCAAGCAGTGCCAGACCATGCTGGACGCGCTCAAGCGCCACATGCCGGAAGGCGTGAGCTGGAACACGCCCGAAGGCGGCATGTTCATCTGGATGGAGCTGCCCGAGGGGCTGGACAGCATGGTTATCCTGGAAGAGGCGGTGAAGCGCAATGTGGCCTATGTGCCGGGCGCGCCGTTCTACGCCAGCAACCCGAAGCGCAATGCGCTGCGCCTGGCGTTCGTCACGGTGCCGCCCGAGCGCATCGAGCAGGGCGTGGCGATCCTGGGCGAGCTGTTCCGCGAGTCCATCGCCGCCGCTGCCGCCAAGCAACCGCGCGCGGCCTGACGCCGCAGGGGCGCACGCATTCCAGGAGCCGACATGCTGCGTATCTGGGGCCGACTCTCCTCCATCAACGTGCAGAAGGTGGTCTGGTGCGCGCGCGAGCTGCACCTGGACCATGAGCGCGTCGATATCGGCGTCAACAAGGGCGACCTCGACACAGAGGCCTACGTCCGGCTGAACCCGAACCGCCAGATCCCGGTGATCGAGGACTTCCGCGGCACGGACGTCGGCGGCGAGCCCTTCGTGCTGTGGGAATCGAACGCGATCGTGCGCTACCTGTGCGCGCGCTACGGCGAGGGCACGCTGTGGCCCGAAGACGTCAAGGCGCGCGCCTCGGCCGACCGCTGGATGGACTGGCAGACCACGGCCTTCAGCCCGGCGATGGTGACGGCATTCCTGAACCTGGTGCGCAAGCCCGCCGGAGAGCGCGACGAGGCCGCCATCCGGGCCTCGTGCGCGCGCACCGAGCCGCTGGCCGACCTGCTCGACAAGGCGCTGGCAGGCCGCGAATTCATCGGCGGCGACCGCTTCACCATGGCCGACATCTCGCTGGCCTGCGCCGCGCACCGCTGGATGGGCCTGCCGGTCCGGCACCAGCCGCGGCCGGACCTGGAGCGGTGGCTCGCGTCGATGCGCGCCCGCCCTGCCGCCGGCGGCATCCTGGAACTGCCGCTGCGCTGAGCGGCGGCAGTTTTTTCCTTCCCCTGCTTCTGCCTGCCTACTTCGCGGCGCGCGAGCCCGAAGTCGCCGTAAAGATCCCCAGCCCGATAAACGCCGCTCCCGTCAGGTAGCGGCCGAATGCGCGCGCGCGCCCGGCGCGGCGCAGCGCCGGCATCACGGCGGCCGCGGCCATGACGTAGCAGGCGTCGGTGGTGGCTGCGATCAGCACGAAGGCCACGCCCAGCGCCAGGCTCTGCGCCAGCGCCGAGCCGGCGGGGTTCATGAACTGCGGCAGGAAGGCGGCGAAGAAGATCGCGGTCTTGGGGTTGAGCAGCGCCACCACGAAGCCGTCGCGCACCACCTGGCGCAGGCTGCGCTGCGCCACCTCCGGCGTG
This sequence comes from Cupriavidus oxalaticus, assembly GCF_038900635.1. Classification (GTDB taxonomy): domain Bacteria; phylum Pseudomonadota; class Gammaproteobacteria; order Burkholderiales; family Burkholderiaceae; genus Cupriavidus; species Cupriavidus oxalaticus_B. Next base: position 362,896 of record NZ_JAYMRX010000001.1, read on the forward strand.
CCGCCGTCCGTCGTCGCACCGCCGCCCCGCAGCGCGCGGATGCCCAGCCAGATCAGGTAGGCCGCCCCCGCATACTTGACCACCGAGAACGCCAGCGCCGAGACCGAGAACAGCACCGCCAGCCCCAGCGATGCGCCGATGGCGTTGCCCAGGTTGCCCAGCGCCACCGCGCCGATCGACGCCAGACCGGCCTGCCGGCCTTGCGCCAGCGTGCGCGTCACGATGTAGACCACGGCCGGGCCGGGAGTGATGGCCAGCGCCAGGCTGGCCAGCACGAAGGCGGTCAGCAGCGGCCACGCGGGCAGGAATTCAGTCATTGGGCAGCCTCTTTCGGTATGGGGATGCGGGCGGCGCCCGCTTTATGGCGAACGACAGTATGCGCCGCCCGGCCGCGCTCGCGCCAGTCCCCGCCATGGCTGGCGGGCCAGTCATCCGGGCCGCGCGCAGGCAGGCAGACTTTTGCAACAGGCGCCGTTTAGAGTACTCTGGCCGGTGTGCCGGGCAGGCCCCGCGTGCACTGTAATGCCCCAGGGAAACCCTGATCCCTGAATGTGGCTCATGCCAGGCATGACGCAATGTACGTCAGCGAACACGGAACCCGTTTCTACAATCGCTGGTTCTTTCCCGCGCGCGGCGGATGCCGCATGCCGGTGCAAAGCGCAAGCGGGTTGCCCAGGGCACGCAGATCGCCCGGGCCCCCGAGCCAACCTGAGGAGGATTTCGATCGTGTGGAGTCAAGTCTATGACCCGCTGGGCAATATGGCGCTGTCGACCATTGCCGCGGGCATTCCGGTCGCCGTGCTGCTGGCAGCGCTGGCGTTCTTTCATATGCAGGCACACCTGGCAGCCGGGCTGGCGCTGGTGATCGGCATCGTCGTGGCATCGACGGTGTTCGGCATGCCGGCCGCGATGGCCGGCAAGGCGGCCGGGCTGGGCATTGTCTCCGGGCTGTTCCCGATCGGCTGGATCGTGCTGAACATCATCTTCCTGCACCGGCTCACCACGCTGAACGGATCATTCAAGGTGCTGCAGAACTCGATCTCCGGCATCACCGAGGACCGCCGCCTGCAGCTGCTGCTGGTGGCCTTCAGCTTCGGCGCCTTCTTCGAGGGTGCGGCCGGCTTCGGCACGCCGGTGGCCGTGACCGGCGCCATCCTGATCGGGCTGGGCTTCTCGCCGCTGGCCGCCTCGGGGCTGGCGCTGATCGCCAATACCGCGCCGGTGGCCTATGGCGCGCTGGGCGCGCCGATCATCGGCCTGGCCTCGGTGACCGGGCTGGACCTGCTCGACCTGTCGGCCATGATCGGCCGCCAGCTGCCGTTCTTCTCGGTGATCGTGCCGTTCTGGCTGATCTGGGCCTTTGCCGGCTTCCGCGGCATGCTGGCGATCTGGCCGGCGATCCTGGTCGCGGGCGTGAGCTTCGCCATCCCGCAGTTCCTGGTGTCGAACTTCCATGGCCCGTGGCTGGTGGACGTGATCGCGGCACTGGTGTCGATGGGCTCGCTGACGCTGTTCCTGAAGGTCTGGCATCCGAAGGAAATCTGGACTTCGACCAAGATCCTCGGCCGCCACGATGACTCCAAGGTCGACCACCCCGAAGCGCTCGAAGCCGACGCCCGCGCCAGCGCCGCCGCGGCCGGCATCTCGGTGGCGAAGGCCTGGATGCCGTGGGTGATCCTGACGGTGTTCGTGTTCGTCTGGGGCATCCCCGAGTTCAAGAAGCTGATGGATAGCCTGTGGGCCTGGAAATTCCCGGTGCCGGGTCTCGACAAGGCCATCGTCAAGGTGCCGCCAGTGGTGCCCAAGGAAGTCATCGAAGGCGCCGTGTTCAACTTCAACGTGCTGTCGATGGCCGGCACCGGCATCTTTGTCTCGGCGATCGCCGGCGGCCTGCTGATGGGCTACTCGGTGCCGCGCCTGTTCAAGGAGTACTGGGAAACCATCAAGCTGGTGCGCTACTCGCTGCTGACCATCTGCGCGATGTTCGGCGTCGGCTACCTGACCCGCTACTCGGGCCTCGATGCCACGCTGGGCCTGGCCTTCGCCCACACCGGCGTGTTCTACCCGCTGTTCGGCACCATGCTGGGCTGGCTGGGCGTGGCGCTGACCGGCTCGGATACGGCCTCGAACGTGCTGTTCGGCGGCCTGCAGAAGACCACCGCCGAGCAGCTGGGCCTGTCGCCGGTGCTGATGGCGTCGGCCAACAGCTCGGGCGGCGTGATGGGCAAGATGATCGACGCGCAGTCCATCGTGGTGGCCTCCACGGCGACCAAGTGGTACGGCCACGAAGGTGACATCCTGCGCTACGTGTTCTTCCACTCGATCGTGCTGGCGATCCTGGTGGGCCTGTTCGTGACGCTCCAGGCCTACGTGCCGCCGTTCACGCACATGGTGATCCACCATCCCTGATTGCCCTGCCGCCGCAGCAGTTTCGGCATAGCGTTTCAGAGTAAGCCCCGCCGCTGGCGGGGCTTTTCCATTGGGCAACGCGCGTATCATGTTGCGTCTGATCCGCCGCAAGCGCCCCCGGGATCCCGCAAGGACAAAACGGCCGACTGGGCGTGCCGTGGCACACAACGGGAATCCTGCCATGTTGCGTCGCCTGGAAAGACTGATCGACCCCTTCCGTCCCATGCCCGACCGCGAGCCGCCAGGCCAGGTCCTGCGCTTCTACACCTGGTACCTGCGCGAAGTCTGGGGCGTGTTCGTGCTGCTGTTGCTGGTGGGGCTGGTCGGCGCGCTGATCGAGGTGGCGCTGTTCAGCTTCCTCGGCCGGCTGGTCGACATGGCGCAGAGCACGCCCGGCGCGGAATTCTTCACCCGGCATCGCAACGAGCTGTTGTGGATGCTGGTGGTGGCAGTGCTGCTGCGTCCCATCTTCTTTGGCCTGCACGACGTGCTGGTGCACCAGGTCATCAATCCCAGCCTGTCCAACCTGATCCGCTGGCAGAACCACCGCTACGTGCTCAAGCAGAGCCTGTCGTTCTTCCAGAACGACTTTGCCGGGCGCATCGCCCAGCGCATCATGCAGACCGGCTTCTCGCTGCGCGACTCCGCCGTGCAGGCGGTCGACGCGCTGTGGCACGTGGTGATCTACGCGGTCAGTTCGCTGGTGCTGTTCGCGCAGGCCGACTGGCGGCTGATGATCCCGCTGCTGCTGTGGATCGTCTGCTACGTGGCCGCGCTGCTGTACTTCGTGCCACGCGTGAAGGAGCGCTCGGTGGTCGCCACCGAATCGCGCTCGCGGCTGATGGGGCGCATCGTCGACGGCTATACCAACATCACCACGCTCAAGCTGTTCGCCCATACCCGGCAGGAAGAAGACTACGCACGCGACGCCATGGCCGAGCAGACCGAGAAGACGCGGCTGGCCGGGCGCATGGTCAGCGGCATGGACGTCACCATCACCGCGATGAACGGCGCGCTGATCGCCGGCACCACCGGGCTGGCGGTATGGCTGTGGAGCACGGGGCATGTCACCACGGGCGCGATCGCGCTGACCACGGGGCTGGTGATCCGCATCAACAATATGTCCGGCTGGATCATGTGGGTGGTCAACGGCATCTTCGAGAACGTCGGGCAGGTGCAGGACGGCATGAAGACCATCGCCGTGCCGCGCAAGGTCACCGACCGCGCCAACGCGCAGCCGCTGCGCGTCACACAGGGCGAAGTCCGCTTCGAGCAGGTGGGGTTCCACTACGGCAAGGGCTCGGGCGTGATCGAAGGCGTCAACCTGACGGTCCGCCCGGGCGAGAAGATCGGCCTGGTCGGCCCTTCCGGTGCCGGCAAGTCGACGCTGGTCAACCTGCTGCTGCGGCTCTATGACGTGGAAAGCGGCCGCATCCTGATCGATGGGCAGGACATCGCCGATGTCACGCAGGAAAGCCTGCGTGCGCAGATCGGCATGGTGACGCAGGACACCTCGCTGCTGCACCGCTCGATCCGCGAGAACCTGCTGTACGGCAAACCCTCCAGCACCGAGGCCGAGCTGACCGAAGCACTGCATGGCGCCCGCGCGGACGAGTTCATTCCCAACCTGGTCGATGCCCACGGCAATACCGGACTGGAAGCGCAGGTGGGCGAGCGCGGCGTGAAGCTGTCAGGCGGACAGCGCCAGCGCATCGCAATCGCGCGAGTGCTGCTGAAGAACGCGCCGATCCTGATCCTGGACGAAGCGACCTCGGCACTGGATTCAGAAGTGGAAGCGGCGATCCAGGACAGCCTGGAAACGCTGATGCAAGGCAAGACGGTGATTGCCATCGCGCACCGGCTGTCGACGATCGCGCGCATGGACCGGCTGGTGGTGCTGGACAACGGGCATATCGTGGAGAGCGGCACGCATGCGGAATTGCTCGCGCATGGGGGGCTGTATGCGCGGCTGTGGGCGCATCAGACGGGGGGGTTTGTGGGGGTGGATTGAGACGTTGCCCGCCGGATTGGGGGCTCCCTCTCCCGCTTGCGGGAGAGGGTTGGGGTGAGGGCAGGAGCGTCTTCGAAGTCAAGCCTGCGGTATGCCACCGCCTGCCCTCACCCCCTGCCCCTCTCCCGCAAGCGGGAGAGGGGAGCAAACCAGCAGGCCACTCAATTGCCGCCGGCTGGCTCCACCCGCACCGGATCGATCCTCGGTTCCTTCAGCCTGGCCTCGATCTGCTTGCCCTTGCGCGCGCGCTTGCCGACATAAGGCAGCAGCGACTGCCCGGCCAGCTTCTGCGACGAAGGCTTGCCGCCGCGGCCCGCGCCTGACAGCATCAGCCCCGGCGCGCCCACGGCAACCGCCTGCAGCAGCTTCTCCTTGGGCTCCAGCTCCATCAGGATCACGCCGCGGCCGCCGGCCGACAGCACCTTGACCTCGTCCAGCGCCACCAGCAGCAGGCGTCCGTTGCCGGACAGGCAGGCCGCATGCGTGGCCTCGTCGCCGATCGGCGCCGGCGGCAGCTGGGCATCGCCGTCGTCCAGCGTCAGGAACGACTTGCCGCCCTTCTGCCGGCCGGTCATGTCGCCCACCGTGGTCAGGAAGCCGTTGCCGCCGGCCGTGGCGATCAGCATGCGCTGGCTGGCGCTGCCGGCAAAGGTGTGCGCCACCTGGCTGCCGGACTGCAGCTCGATCAGCGTGGTGATGGGCACCCCATCGCCGCGCCCGCCCGGCAGGCTGGAGACCGGCACGGAATAGACCCGGCCATTGGTGCCGAACACCAGCAGCACGTCGACGGTGCGGCAGTCAAAGGTGTTGTAGAGCGCATCGCCCGCCTTGAAGGTGAACTGCTGCGGATCGTGGCCATGGCCCTGGCGCGTGCGCACCCAGCCCTTCTGCGACATGATCACCGTCACCGGCTCGTCGATCACGCGCACTTCGGCGGCGGCGCGGCGCTGTTCCTGGATCAGCGTGCGGCGCGGATCCTTGTCTTCCGGGCTGTACTGCTTGGCGTCGGTCTCGATCTCCTTGATGATGCGACGGCGCATCATGGTCTCGGACTTGAGCAGCACGTCCAGGTCGGCCTGCTCTTCGCGCAGGTCCTTCAGTTCCTTCTCGATCTTGATCGCTTCCAGCCGCGCCAGCTGGCGCAGGCGGATTTCCAGGATGTCCTCGGCCTGGCGGTCGGTCAGCTCGAAGGCTTCGATCAGCGCGGGCTTGGGCTCGTCGCTCTCGCGGATGATGCGGATCACCTCGTCGATATTGAGCAGCACCAGCATCCGGCCTTCGAGGATGTGGATGCGGTCCTCGACCTTGCCCAGGCGATGGCGCGTGCGGCGCGTGACCGTGTCGAAGCGGAACGCGATCCACTCGCCCAGGATCTCGCGCAGGCCCTTCTGCCGCGGGCGGCCATCGGTGCCGATCATCACCAGGTTGATCGGCGCGCCCGACTCCAGGCTGGTATGCGCCAGCAACGCCTGGATGAACTCCTGCTGGTCGATGTTCTTGCTCTTGGGCTCGAACACCAGCCGCACCGGCGCGTCCTTGCCGGACTCATCGCGCACCGCGTCCAGCACCGCCAGCACGGTGGCCTTGAGCTGCTGCTGGTCCGGCGTCAGCGCCTTCTTGCCGGCCTTGATCTTGGGATTGGTGATTTCCTCGATCTCTTCCAGCACCTTCTGCGCAGATGTGTTCGGCGGCAGTTCGTTCACCACCATCTGCCACTGGCCGCGCGCCATTTCCTCGATGGTCCAGCGCGCGCGCACCTTCAGGCTGCCGCGGCCGTTCTCGTAGATCTGGGCAATGTCCACCGCCGGCGAGATGATCTGGCCGCCGCCGGGATAGTCCGGCCCCGGCATCAGCGCCAGCAGCTCGGCCAGCGAGATGTTCGGGTTGCGGATCATCGCCACGGTGGCCGCGGCGACTTCGCGCAGGTTGTGCGGCGGGATCTCGGTGGCCATGCCGACCGCGATGCCCGAGGCGCCATTGAGCAGCACGAACGGCAGCCGTGCGGGCAGCAGCTTCGGCTCCTGCATCGAGCCGTCGTAATTGGGGATGAAGTCGACCGTGCCCTGGTCGATCTCGTCGAGCAGCAGCCGCGAGATCGGCGTCAGGCGCGCTTCGGTGTAGCGCATCGCCGCCGCGCCGTCGCCGTCGCGCGAGCCGAAGTTGCCCTGGCCGTCGATCAGCGGGTAGCGCAGCGAGAAGTCCTGCGCCAGGCGCACCAGCGCGTCATAGGCGGACTGGTCGCCGTGCGGGTGGAACTTGCCCAGCACGTCGCCGACCACGCGTGCTGACTTGACCGGCTTGGCATCCGCGCGCAGGCCCATCTCGTGCATCGAGAACAGGATGCGGCGCTGCACCGGCTTCTGGCCGTCGGCCACTTCCGGCAGCGCGCGGCCCTTGACCACGCTGACGGCGTAATCGAGGTAGGCGCGCTCGGCGTAGCGGGCCAGTGTCAGCGAATCGGCCGGCTCTTCAGATTGAAACGTGATGTCTTGTTGTTCCATGGATAGGCAAGAATTCGGCGCGCCTTATTGAAGCAGCGCGCCGGGTTGCTTGTTGTTCAGTCACGCCGGTCAGGGCATGTCGCGCCGCCCGCCAATCACCATCTTCACGCGCGGCCCGTCGGCAGTAGCACTGGCGCGCATCGGCCGCGCGCCCTGCGCGGGTTGGTAGAACCGGTAAAACTGCAGCACGGTGCTGACATACTGCTGCGTTTCGGGGTACGGCGGAATCCGGTTGTTGTAGCGCTGCACCGCGCCCTCGCCCGCGTTGTAGGCCGCCAGCACAAGCTCAAGGTTGTTCGGGAACAGCTGCATCAGCCAGCGCAGGTAGCGCACGCCGGCGGTGATGTTGGTGCGCGGGTCGGCCAGCTTCTGCTCGACCGTGCGGCGCTGGTCGGCGCTGACGCCAAAGCGCGCGCCGGTGTCGGGAATCACCTGCATCAGCCCGATCGCGCCCTTGGGCGAGACCGCGCCGGGATTGAAGCCCGATTCCACCGCCATCACCGCCTTGACCAGCGCGGGATCGACGTCCTGCTTGCTGGCGATCTGGTGGATCAGCGGCTCGACGGTCTTGATGTTGGGATGGTTGACGACGTAGCGGTAGAGCTTGTGCTGCTCGAGGTCGACATCGCCGGCGCCGTCCGCGCCAGCCTGCGCCCTGCCCCGCTGGAGCGCCGCCAGCCGCGCGCTGTCGAGCTTGCCGCCGTCCCTCATGAAGAGCTTGTAGCGCGCGTCCAGCTTCTGGTCGGCAAAGTGCGCCACGCCGTCGGCGTCGATAAAGCCCCACAGCTCGGCGTGCGCCGCCGGCGCACAGGCGAGCCCGGCCAGCGCCAGCACGGCGGCTGCCGCATTGCGCCATGGTTTGCCGGGGGGTTTCGTCGTCATCGTGCGTTCCTGCTGGTCGGGCGAACCGGGGGATTATCGCCCCAATCGCGGGCCGGCGCTCCGGCATCAGATATCGGCCTCGACCTCGTTGCCCTTCTCTTCCAGCCAGCTGCGGCGCTGCGCGGCCTCGCCCTTGCCCATGAGCATGTTCATCATCTCCACGGTCTGCGGCAGGTCGAATTCGCCCAGCGTCACGGGCAGCAAGCGGCGCGTGTCGGGATTCATGGTGGTTTCCCACAGCTGCTCGGCGCTCATCTCGCCCAGGCCCTTGAAGCGCGAGATCTGCCAGCTGCCATCCTTGACGCCGTCCTTGACCAGCTTGTCCTGGATGGCCACGAGTTCGCCTTCATCCAGCGCATACAGCTTCTGCGCCGGCTTCTTGCCGCGCGCGGGGGCATCGACACGGAACAGCGGCGGACGCGCCACATAGACGTTGCCGGCCTCGATCAGCTTGGGGAAGTGACGGAAGAACAGCGTCAGCAGCAGCACCTGGATATGCGCGCCGTCCACGTCCGCATCCGACAGGATGCTGATCTTGCCGTAGCGCAGGTTGGACAGGTCGGGCTCGTCGTTGGCGCCATGCGGATCCACGCCGATCGCCACCGCGATGTCGTGCACCTCGTTGTTGGCGAACAGGCGGTCGCGCTCGGTCTCCCAGGTGTTGAGCACCTTGCCGCGCAGCGGCAGGATGGCCTGGAATTCCTTGTCGCGGCCCATCTTGGCCGAGCCGCCGGCGGAATCGCCCTCGACCAGGAACAGCTCGTTGCGGGTCACGTCGGTGGACTCGCAGTCGGTCAGCTTGCCGGGCAGCACGGCCACGCCGGAGCCCTTCTTCTTCTCGACCTTCTGCGCCGCGCGCGTGCGCGCCTGCGCCTGGCGGATCACCAGCTCGGCCAGCTTCTTGCCGTACTCGACATGGTGGTTCAGCCACAGCTCCAGCGCCGGGCGGCTGAAGGTGGAGACCAGCCGCACCGCGTCGCGGCTGTTCAGGCGTTCCTTGATCTGGCCCTGGAACTGCGGGTCGAGCACCTTGGCCGAGAGCACGAACGAGGCGCGCGCGAACACGTCTTCGCTCATCAGCTTGACGCCCTTGGGCTGCAGCGCGTGCATCTCGATAAAGCTCTTGACCGCCTGGAACAGGCCCTCACGCAGGCCGGACTCGTGCGTGCCGCCGGCCGGCGTGGGGATCAGGTTGACGTAGGACTCGCGCACCGGCGCGCCGTCCTCGGTCCAGGCCACCACCCACGACGCGCCTTCGCCGTCGGCAAAGCCTTCCTCGCCCGGGTTGGCGTCGGGGTCGGCAAAGTGCTCGCCCTCGAACATCGGGATTACTAACTCCGAGCCGCTGCCTTGCGCCAGCGCTTCGACCAGGTAGCCCTTCAGGCCCTGGTCGTACTGCCAGGTCTGGGTTTCGCCGCTCTTCTCGAGCACCAGCGTGACCTTGACGCCCGGCAGCAGCACGGCCTTGCTGCGCAGCAGCCGCTGCAGTTCGGCCTGCGGGATCGCCGCCGAATCGAAATATTTGGCATCCGGCCACACCTGCACGCGCGTGCCGTTCTTCTTCTCGCCGCGCTCGAACTTGCGCGAAGCCAGCGGCACGGTCACGTCGCCACCGGAGAAGGTCAGCGTGGAGCACATGCCGTCGCGCCAGACAGTCACGTCCAGCTGCGTCGACAGCGCGTTGGTGACCGACACGCCGACGCCGTGCAGGCCGCCCGAGAAGGCATAGGCGCCGCCCTTGCCCTTGTCGAACTTGCCGCCGGCATGCAGCCGGGTAAAGACGATCTCGACCACCGGCACGCCTTCTTCCGGGTGGATGCCCACCGGGATACCGCGGCCGTCGTCCTCCACGCTGACGCTGCCGTCGCGGTGCAGGGTCACCAGGATCTCGGAGCCGTGGCCGCCCAGGGCCTCGTCGGAGGCGTTGTCGATCACCTCCTGCACGATATGCAGGGGGTTGTCGGTCCGGGTGTACATGCCGGGGCGCTGCTTGACCGGCTCCAGGCCCTTCAGGACCCGGATGGAAGATTCGCTGTACTGACTGGTTTTGCTCGCCATGGAGTCGCTACGAAAGTGGATGTCCCGGCTGCCGCGGGCGTACAACTGTGCACGCGCCGGGGCACCGGGCACTGCATTGTAATGGATGCGCGGGGCTGTATTCCCGCTGAAAAGCGCTTGCCGCTGCCGCCGGTGCCGGCGCCGCATTTGCCGCGGCACCGCCACTTTTTGCCGCGCCGGCGGCTTCAGGGGGCCGGCGTACGCGTTTTCCGCGTCCGGGGTAAACTCGCCACCACCCGGCCCATGGCAAGCCAGATTGCCGTCCCGGCACGGTCCACAACAAGCACAGACAATCCATGCCGGCGCCGCGCCACCGCGCGGCCAGCCGCACACCGAGCCAAGACATGCAAAACCGACAACTTTCCCTGACCACCGTGCTGGTGTGCGGGGGCCTGCTCGTAACGCTCTCGATGGGCATCCGCCACGGCTTCGGCCTGTTCAACCTGCCGATCACGCAGGCGCACGGCTGGAACCGCGAGACCTTCGCCTTCGCGCTGGCGCTGCAGAACCTGATGTGGGGCGCCAGCCAGCCCTTCGCCGGCGCGCTGGCCGACAAGTTCGGCGCGCTGCGCATCATGCTGATCGGCGTCGCGCTCTATGTGGCGGGCCTGGTGGTGATGGCGCTGGCGACCAGCGGCACGGCCTTTGCCACCGGCGCCGGGGTGATGATCGGCATCGCCCAGTCCGGCACCACCTACAGCATCGTCTACGGCGTGATCGGCCGCGTGGCCAGCCCGGAGAAGCGCGTGTGGGCGATGGGCATCGCCGCCGCGGCGGGCTCGTTCGGGCAGTTCCTGATGATCCCGGTGGAACAGGGGCTGATTTCCGGCCTGGGCTGGCAGAACGCGCTGTACGTGATGGCGCTGATGGCCTGCGTGATGCTGCCGCTGGCGCTGACCCTGCGCGAACCGCCCGAGATGGCGCACGGCGCCGGCCAGCACCAGACCATCGGCCAGGCTATCCATGAAGCCTTCAGCAACCGCAACTTCCAGCTGCTGACGCTGGGCTACTTCGTGTGCGGCTTCCAGGTGGTGTTTATCGGCGTGCACCTGGCGCCGTACCTGAAGGACCAGGGCCTGACCGACCCGAAGGTGGCCGTGGTGGCGCTGGCGCTGATCGGGCTGTTCAACGTGTTCGGCACCTATACCGCCGGCGCCATGGGCCAGCGGCTGCCCAAGCGCTACCTGCTCGCGTTCATCTACCTGGCGCGCGCGGTCGTGATCGCCGGCTACCTGCTGTTGCCGCTGACGGTGGCCAGCACCTGGGTGTTCGCGGCGCTGATGGGCTTCCTTTGGCTGTCGACGGTGCCGCTGACCAACGGCATCATCGCGCAGGTGTTCGGGGTGAAGTACCTGTCGATGCTGTCGGGGGTGGTGTTTTTCTCTCACCAGATCGGCAGCTTCCTGGGCGCATGGCTGGGGGGCTATCTCTATGACCGCACCGGGGGGTACAACACGGTGTGGCTGATCTCGATCGGGCTGGGCGTGATGGCGGCGCTGGTCAACCTGCCGATCCGCGAGCAGGCGCTGGTGCGGGCCCAGCCGGCGGCGGCGTGATGGCGGCGGCCCGCGCGCGCATGGCGAAGGCAGCCTTGCTGGCGGCGCTGGCGGGGGTGCTGGCGCTTGGGTTCGTGGGGTATTTGCGGCCTTCGTTTGTGGTCGATCTGACGAATATGGTGCTGGCGTGGTGTGGGTGAGGGTTGGGCGCTACGGTTGGTGACATGCTGTCGGCCGTTGAAGCTGTGTTATCGCCGTTGATGACATGCTGTCGGCCCGTTGAAGCTGTGTTATCGCCGTTGATGACATGCTGTCGGCCGTTGCGGCTGTGTTATCGCCGTTGATGACGTGCCGTCGGCCTTTGAACCGCCTGGTTCCGCCCTGCTGGGCGGGTCACTTTTTGTCCGAGCGACAAAAAGTAACCAAAAAGCGCGTCGCCTGAGCGGCTGGCTATCAAGTTGGCGGTGTGGGTGGTTCTGGCGGTGGTGATTTCCGTTCGATGTGGCTAGTGGTTCGGACCTGCTACGCCAGGTGAGTTTGGGACGGTGGCTGCGTCGACCCATTATTGAACGATCCCCATGCAGCGCGTAGGCCGCCTGCTGCCGGCGTCAACGCAGGAACGCCTTCGGCTGCGCTGCGCGCCGGCAGTATCCAGGATTTAGGGCACGGGCACGGAGTGCGTCGCTGCGCTCGCACAGCGCCGTCGTGAAAGACGCCGGGCCCGAAGCCGGGCGAGGACGTCGGCGGCAACCCTGCCTTTAGGGCCGGCGCGCAGCGCAGCCGTAGGCGTTCCTACCATGCCGCCTGCAGCAGGGGCCACCCACAGCTCTGGGCTCGTTCAATCACCGCATCAATCCCAAGCCACCGTGGCGCACCAGGGCGTCAGGCAGCCCTGCCCTGCAACGAAGCAAAGCCCCATACGAAAGCCTCCACCCACTACGATAAGAGTGGCCGCCCGCAGGGCCGTAAACGCGCTTTTTGGTGACTTTTTGTCGCTCGGACAAAAAGTTACCCGCCCAGGAGGGCGGAACCAGGCGGTTCAACGGCCGACAGCATGTCATCAACAGCCACAACAGCCCCCCAAATCCCCAACCCCTTTACCCCTCCCCCTTCACCTTCCCCTCCAACACCTCCCACCTCTCCAGCGCCTCCAGCAATTCCATCTCGATCTCATCATGCCGCGTGGCGAGCTGCGCCGCCTTGACCGCGTCGCTGACATAAAGCGAGCCATCCTCCAACTGCCCCGAGATCGTCTTCTGCTCGGTTTCCAGCGCGGCGATGCGCTCCGGCAGGCCGTCCAGCTCGCGCTGCTCCTTGTATGACAGCTTGACCGAGCGGTTGGCGCCGCGCGCCTCGCGCGAATCCTTGCCCTTGGCCGGCTCAGCGGACTTCTGCTCCGACTTGCTCGCAGCCTGGATCGCGGCGGCGCGGGCCGATTGCTCGACCCAGTCGGAATAACCCCCCACGGACTCGCGCCACACGCCTTCGCCCTCGGCGGCGATGGTGGACGTCACCACGTTGTCCAGGAACGCGCGGTCATGCGAGACCAGGAACACCGTGCCGCTATAGTCCTGCAGCAGTTCTTCCAGCAGCTCGAGCGTATCGATATCGAGGTCGTTGGTCGGCTCGTCCAGCACCAGCACGTTGGCCGGCCGCGCGAACAACCGCGCCAGCAGCAGCCGGTTGCGCTCGCCGCCCGACAGCGACTTGACCGGCGAACGCGCGCGCTCCGGCGCGAACAGGAAGTCGCCCAGGTAGCTCATCACGTGCTTGCGCTGGCCGTTGACCTCGACCCAGTCGCTGCCCGGGCTGATGGTGTCGGCCAGCGATTTTTCCAGGTCGAGCGCGGTGCGCATCTGGTCGAAGTACGCCACCTGCAGGTTGCTGCCGTTGCGCACCGTGCCGCTGTCCGGCGGCAGCTCGCCCAGGATCAGGCGCAGCAGCGTGGTCTTGCCGGCGCCATTGGGGCCGATCAGGCCGACCTTGTCGCCACGCATGATGGTGGCGGTGAAGTCGTGCACCACCACCTTGTCGCCATAGGCCTTGTTCACGTCGGTCAGTTCGGACACGATCTTGCCGGAGCGGTCGGCCTGCGACACCTCCAGCTTGACGTTGCCCTGCACTTCGCGGCGCGCGGCGCGCTCGGTGCGCATTGCCACCAGCCGCTGGATGCGCGACACGCTGCGCGTGCGGCGCGCCTCCACGCCCTTGCGGATCCACACTTCTTCCTGCGCCAGCAGCTTGTCGAACTTGGCCTGCTCGACCTGCTCGGCGGCCAGCATTTCTTCCTTGCGCGCCTGGTAGGCGGCAAAGTTGCCGGGGAAAGACACTAGCCGGCCGCGGTCCAGCTCGACGATGCGGGTGGCCACGCGGTCCAGGAAGGCGCGGTCGTGGGTGATCAGCAGCACGCTGCCGCGGAACGACAGCAGCAGGTCTTCCAGCCAGCGGATGGCTTCCACGTCGAGGTGGTTGGTGGGCTCGTCCAGCAGCAGGATGTCGGGTTCGGCGACCAGCGCCTGCGCCAGCGCCACCCGCTTCTGCAGGCCGCCGGAGAGCGCGTCGACGCGCGTGTGCGAATCCAGCCCCAGCCGGGCCAGCGTGGTTTCGACGCGGGTGCGCAGCTGCCAGGCGCCGGCGGCGTCCAGCTCGGACTGCAGCCGGTGCAGTTCGGCCAGCGCCGCTTCGTCGTCGTGATGCTCGGCGACGCGATCGGCGGCGGCCTCATAGCGCATCAGCAGGTCGTGCGCGTCGCCCATGCCCTGCGACACCGCGTCGAACACGGTGATGCCCGGCTCGAACTGCGGCTCCTGCGGCACGTAGGCGCTGGTGACGCCGCTCTGGCGCGCGATCAGGCCGTCGTCCGGCGCCGACAGCCCGGCCACGATCTTCAGCAGCGAGGACTTGCCCGAGCCGTTGCGCCCGATCAGGCCCACGCGCTCGCCGGCCTCCAGCGAGAAATCGGCGTGGTCGAGCAAAGCCACGTGCCCGAAGGCGAGCTGGGCGTCGGTGATGGAAAACAGGGCCATGGGAGAAGACGACGAATGGAAAGACGGAGCCGGATGGGACGGGGATGTTTGCCGGGCACGGCGCGGCAGCCCGCATTGTAGACGACCCCGGCCGGCAGGCGCCCTCCGGCAGGCGGCCCAAAAAAAGAAGGGCCCGCGCGGTGCGGGCCCAAGAGTCTCTCCTCGGTGCCCTGCTCGCAAGGCACGCAAACAGAATATCAATGCGCCCGTTCCCGCTCCAGTCGGACAACTCCGTAAGGGAAAGTCCCGTCAACCCGGGCGTTGCTCGCCGGGCACGATTGCCGCGCCGGCAGTTGTCCGCACCCGGCGCCGCGTGGAACAATGGCTCGTCCTGCACCCTGGGTGCCGGCACGACCAGCAAGACAACGCAGAGCCGGCGCCACAGCCGGCCAGAAGAGGGAACGGGTGGTCGGCATTCGGCCGCCCGCGCCCGGTTCCAGTCATCTTTGTACGGGGGTTACATGTTCGATCCGGGTCCGGGGCGCCTGCCTTCCTGCGGGAAGCGCGCGCCCGTCTCTTCATGCCTTGCCCTGGCCGCGCTGGCGGTGGCGATGCTGGCCGCGGCCATGCCGGCGCCATCCACCGCCGCCACCGCGACCACCACCGCCGACACTGACGCCACGGCGCCGTCCGGCGGCGCGCCGGTGCTGCGCCGGATACGGCAGACCGGCGCCATCCGCATCGCCCACCGCGAAAGTTCGGTGCCGTTCTCCTTTGTCGTCGACGGCAAGCCGCTCGGCTATGCCGTCGACCTGTGCCTGAAGGTCGCCGACGCCGTACGCGGCGCGCTGAAGCTGCCGTCGCTGCGCGTGGACTGGGTGCCGGTCACGCCGGCCAGCCGCATCCCGGCCATTGTCGAGGGCAAGGCCGACCTGGAATGCGGTTCCACCACCAACAACCGCGAGCGGCGCGAGCAGGTCGCCTTCACCATCCCGCACTACATTGCCGGCAGCCGCATGCTGGTCAAGGCGGCGTCTGGCATCAGCAGGTGGCCGGACCTGCGCGGCAAGACCGTGGTCTCGACCACGGGCACGACGCCGCTGGCAACGCTGCGCAAGATGGATGAGTCCGGCGCGCTGCAGCTGCGGCTGGTCGAGGCCAGGGACCACGCCCAGGCCTTCGCCATGGTCGAGGCCGGCAAGGCCGATGCCTTCGTGATGGATGACGTGCTGCTCTATGGCCTGCGCGCCAACGCCGCGCACCCGGACGACTACCGCGTCACCGGCGACCTGCTCACCATCGAGCCCTACGCCATCATGCTGTCGCGCCACGACGCAGCCTTCAAGCAGCTGGTCGACAAGACGCTGGTGGCGTCGATCTACGACCAGGACACGCAGCGGCTGTACCGCAAGTGGTTCCAGGCGCCGATTCCGCCGCACGGCATCCGGCTCGATATCCCGATGAGCTACCTGCTGCGCGACTCGTTCAAGTTCCCGAGCGACAAGGTGTCAGACTGACGCGGCCAGGGGAAGGCGCGCCGGATGGTACGGCCAAGGCACTCGTGCGAAGATGTCGGCCTGCCAATGTGCGTGCCCCGTTCCGCGCCTCCCCGATGACCACCGCTTCGCTGAAACTTTCCGACCTGTCCGTCTCCGCGCTCGTCGCCGGACTGGTCGCCACGCTGACCGGCTATACCAGCTCGCTGGTGCTGATGATCCAGGCCGGCCAGGCCGCGCACCTGACCGACGCGCAGATCTCGTCGTGGATCTGGGCGCTGTCGATCGGCATGGGCGTCACCACGGTCGGCCTGTCGCTGGCTGCGCGCATGCCGATCGTGGTGGCGTGGTCCACCCCTGGCGCGGCCTTGCTGATCGCCAGCCTGCCCGGCGTGCCCTACCCCGAGGCAATCGGCGCCTTCCTGATGGCCGCGCTGCTGATGGTGGCCGCCGGCATGACCGGGTGGTTCGACAAGCTGATGCGGGCGCTGCCGGCCAGCATTGCCTCGGCGCTGCTCGCCGGCATCCTGTTCCGCATCAGCGTGGATGTGTTCGTGCAGGCGCAGCACCAGACCGTGCTGCTGCTGGCGATGTTCGCCGCCTACCTGCTGGGGAAGAAGCTGTGGCCCGCCTACGCGGTGCCTGGCGTGCTGCTGACGGGGGTGGCAGTGGCGGGCGCGCTCGGCCAGCTTGACTTCTCCGGCCTGCGGCTGGAACTGGCGGTGCCGGTGTGGACCACGCCGGCGTTCTCCCTGTCGGCCTTCATCAGCATGGCGATCCCGCTGTTTATCGTCGCGCTGGCGTCGCAGAACATCCCCGGGCTGGCGGTGCTGCGCGCCGACGGCTACCACGTGCCGGCCTCGCGCCTGATCGCCGTGACCGGGCTGGCGTCGGCCGCGCTGGCGCCGTTCGGCTCGCACGGCATCAACCTGGCGGCGATCACCGCGGCCATCTGCACCGGCCCGCAGGCCGACCCGGACCGCAACCGCCGCTATACCGCGGCGGTAGTCTGCGGCATCGGCTACCTGGTGGCGGGCACGCTGGCCGCGAGTATCGCCGCGCTGTTCGCCGCCTTCCCCAAGGCGCTGGTGGTCGGCGTCACGGCGTTCGCGCTGCTGGGCTCGATCGCCAACGGCCTGACCGTTGCCATGCAGACGCCGGCCGAGCGCGAAGCCGCGCTGCTGACCTTCATGATCACCGCCTCGGGCATGACCCTGGCTGGCGTCGGCTCGGCGTTCTGGGGCGTGGTCGGCGGCATGCTGGCGTTCTACGTGCTGCGCCAGCGCGCGGCGTGACCGCCTGGACCGCGTGAACGGCCCGGGCACCCTGAACGCCCCCCCAAGGCGCCGCTACAGCATCAGGAAGGCAACGTCGGCGGCGCTGACCGCATCGGGCGGCACGCCCTTGCGGCGCTGGAACAGGATGTGCTGCAGCACGCGGTCGCGGTGCGTGGCGAAGGTCTGCGGGTCCAGCCGCAACGCCATGCGCGCGTAGTGCTCGGCCATCAGCTTGTAGACCCGGTGGCGCACCAGCAGCATCTCGCTCTCTGCCTTGAACCGGCTCATCGTCCCGGTGTGGTCGTCTTCCAGCTGGCGCATGCCGACCACCACCCGCGCATGCATGCCCCGGTAGCGGTCGATTTCCGCATGGGCCTTGCGCAGCTCTTCTCGCAGCGACCTGACCTCCTGCATCAGCTTCATGTTGTGCTGCACGCCCCGCTGGATGCGCGTGGCTTCTTCCAACGCATGGTCCGCCGCGGCGATGGTGTCCTGCCACGGCGTCGCGTCCGGCTCCGGCTCCCCGGACTGCGTGGTCGTCAAGGCGGCCGTGCCGTCGATGCCGGTGTGATTCATACCGCTCCCCTTACCCCAAAAGCCAGCCGCCGGCATCGTCAGGTTCGTGCCGGCTTGGTCAGGCCGCAATACCGCGACTGCCAGTCACGCACGCCGCAGGGCGTGCCTTGTTCTGTATTTTGTTCCATTCAAAACCGCAATGGCGCTTCGCACAACCACCGCAACGGAGGGACGAGGCTTTGGCGCAACATGGCGGCGGCGCTAAGATGCCGGTTTGGCGCGATGCCGCCTCCCGATTTCCAGCCCCAGCCATGAACGGATACCTGCTCCTCGCCCTCGCCATCGTCGCCGAAGTCATCGCCACCAGCAGCCTGAAGGCCTCGCAAGGATTTACGCGTCTTTTGCCGAGCGTGCTGGTGGTGGGCGGCTACGTGGCCGCGTTCTGGCTCCTGATGATGGTGATGCGGACCGTGCCGGTAGGGATCGCGTATGCAATCTGGAGCGGAGCCGGGATCGTGCTGGTAACGCTGATCGCGGTGGTGCTGTACCGGCAGATCCCCGATCTGGCGGCTTGCCTGGGGATCAGCCTGATTATTGCCGGCGTCGCGGTGATTCAGCTTTTTTCGAAGACGAGCGCGCACTGAGCAACGCCATGCCCAGGCCGTAAAGTGCAACCGGCTTGATTGCTGGCAGCCGGAATACTTACCGAACCTCGCACGGCCCAGGCGTACATGTCACGGTAGAGCCCGGCGGTACGATGACCGTACGGCCGCTCGGCGGCGGATCAGCAACGGTTCGCTGCACCGAGATGCAGCCGGCGAGCCCGAGAAGCGGCAACAACACCAGTGAACGTACGAGAAGTCCGACGCGTGCCATGGCGATCTCCCTGTATGGCAAGGCTGCGGCCGGCAGGTGCCCGGAACGCAACCTTTGCCTCTGCGGAAGTATAGGCAAGCAGGGCGCAACTAGCGCGCCAATGGTCATCGAGCCGGGAGGGGAAGAACTGGATGGAGGCTGTGGTCCCGCCGACAGGAATCGAACCTGTATCTAGCGCTTAGGAGGCGCTCGTTCTATCCATTGAACTACGGCGAGGGGACCCTGAAGCAGGAGGGGAGTATATCAAAATCCTCTTGCCGGAAGTGAGGCGCCGCGCGCCTCAGTGCGAGTGGATATCCGCCGCGAACGCCAGCGCCTGTCCGAGCGACTCGCATTCGGTGAGGTTGCCGAAGTCGTCCGTCACGCATATCTCCCGGTGTCCCCAGAAAGGCGTCCGGACGATGCTCAGTCCGAGCCGGTTGAGGGGTTCGACGATCGTCGGCAGGATCAGCATGACGCCCTCGCAGGATGCGTGAGGGCCCAGTGTCGCTGCGGGGCGCGCGCCGCATCGGTGGTCTGCGGCACATAACAGAGGAGTATTACGGCTGGCGCGGGTTTTACCGGTGTGCGGAACAGTGGCGGGGAATTTCCGACATGTGTTCGCAATGGTGTCGGTGCCAGGCCAACGCTATTACCGGTCCGCCCGATGGCGCGAGGCCGTGCCGCCGTCCCCCAATCCGCACCGCACGGCGACCTGCCGCCAGCCGGGCGAGCGGCCGCGACCGCTGGCACGCGCCTTGCTGTATTCCGGTACCGCCCGGCACCACGCCGCCACTACCCGGAGACAGAAACATGGCCACCCTAGCTATCCACGATCTTGCCAGCTGCCGCGAACTTGCATCCGACGCCATGGCCCGCGTGCGCGGTGCCGGCGGGCAGTGGGTGTTCGGGTGGATCCGCCCGTTCGTGCCGTCGTCGCCGGTGCCGGCCGGCGCGGTGTTCAACTTTTACGAGATCAACTACAGCTTCTATGCTGATCAGATGAACAACCAGTTCCAGAACATCGATATCCGCAACAACGCGCCCAACTCCAACATCAGCGTCCAGGGCGACCAGGGCGCGAGGAACGACGGCCGCCTGGTCTGAGCAACCGTCGTGGCATGCCCCGGCGCGTCGGGGCATGAGATGGGCAGCAAAGGAACAAAGGGCGCGATGCGGAGCGGAGGCTAGTTTTGGGTTTCGATTCGCACTTCCAGTGGACCTCGGCGGCCTGCACCGACGTCGGCCGCGTACGCGAACGCAACGAGGATGCGTGCCTGGACCTGCCCGCGCAGCAGCTGTGGGCGGTCGCCGACGGCATGGGAGGACACGCCGTCGGCGACTTCGCCAGCCAGGCCGTGGTCCAGGCGCTGGCCGCGCTGCCGCCGCAGCCGCTGCTGGAAGACCGGATGGAGGCCACGCGCGCGGCGATGCAGGGCGTCAACCTGGCGCTGGTCGACGAAGCCGCGCGGCTGGGGGTGCGCTGCATCGGCAGCACGGTGGTGGTGCTGCTCGCCGGCGACCGGCGCTGCGGCTGCCTGTGGGCGGGCGACAGCCGGCTGTACCGGCTGCGCGGCGGCGAGCTGGTGCGGCTGACGCGCGACCACAACCAGGTCGAGCGCCTGCTGGCGCGCGGGCTGATCACGCCCGAGCAGGCGCGCCACCATCCCGCGCAGAACACCATCACGCGCGCCGTCGGCGCCGCGGCAACGCTGGCGCCGGAGCAGCTGCTGACCGAAGTTGCCGATGGCGACGTCTTCCTGCTGTGCAGCGACGGCCTGAGCAATGAGGTCGACGACCCCGACATCGCCGCGGTGCTGGCGCAACAGGATCCGCCGCAGGCCGCGCAGACGCTGCTGAAGATGGCGCTCGATGCCGGCGGGCGCGACAACATCTCGGTGGTGGTGATCCGCGCCGCCGATCCTTACGGCGACAAGACGCTGGTCAATCCCGAGCTGGACACCTGAGCGCCGCGCCTACCCCTTGCTCGCTTCCGCCTGCCGGCTGGCGCGGAAATCCTTGGAATGGATGCCGTGCTTCTTCAGCAGCATCTGCACGTGCGAGCGGTTCATATCGAAGCGCCGCGCCAGCTCGGCAACGGTGCCGCCGACTTCCTGCAGCCCGCGCTCCAGGAAGGCGCGCTCGGCTTCGTCGCTGGCCGCGCGCTTGGCCTCGCTGAGCGAGGTCGGCATGGCGATGTCGGCCCCCGCTCCCCCTGCTGCCCCCGCCGCCCCTACCACCGCCAGCGCCGCCGGCCTGGGCCGGAGGTCCTGCGGCAGTTGCGCCAGGTCGGCGGTGTCGCCGGCCAGGCATGAGAGCCGATACATCAGGTTGCGCAGCTCGCGGATATTGCCGGGGTAGTCGTAGTGCAGCAGGAACTCGCGCAGCCGCGGCGTCAGCCGGACCGGAGCGCGCTTGAGCATGCTGGCGGCCTCGTCGCTGAAGTAGGACACCAGCAGCGGGATCTCGTCGTGCCGCTCGCGCAGCGCGGGCAGGCTGACATGGATCACGCTCAGGCGGTAGAACAGGTCTTCGCGGAAGGTGCCGGCCTCGCTCATCTTGCGCAGGTCCTTGTTGGTGGCGGCGACGATGCGCGCATCCACCGAGATGATCTCGTCAGAGCCCACGCGCTGGATCTCGTGCGCTTCCAGCACGCGCAGCAGCTTGACCTGCCCGGTCAGCGGCAGCTCGCCGATCTCGTCGAGGAAGATGGTGCCGGTATGCGCGCTTTCGAACTTGCCGCGCCGGTCGTTGCTGGCGCCGGTGAAGGCGCCCTTCTTGTGGCCGAACAGTTCGGATTCGAGCAGGCTGTCGGGGATCGCGCCGCAGTTGACCGAGATGAACGGCTTGTCGGTGCGCGAACCGTTGGCGTGGATCACCTTGGCCATCAGCTCCTTGCCGGTGCCGCTCTCGCCGTCGATCAGCACCGGCAGGTCGGTCGGCGCGGCCTTCTCGGCAATTTCCAGGGCTTCGAGCAGCTTCGGGTTGTCGCCAAAGGTTCCCTCGAAGATAAAGCTGCGCTCCATCAGCGCCTGCCGCCGTTCGCGCGGCATGCGTTCGACTTCCTGCTGCGGCGGCGCAGCCCCGTCCGCGCTTTCGGCCGAGCTTTCAGCAGATGACGCCGCCTGCACGAAGCGCTCCTTGTGGGACAGCCCCATGACCTCGTCGCGCAGCGTGGTGGCCTGCTTGAGCAGCTTCTCGATCTCGGGGCGGTCCAGGCGCGACGCCCAGCGCAGCGTCGAGCGCAGGATCTCGATCTTCTCGATCAGGCCGGCGAACGACACCGGCGAAGTGACCGAGGCGGGGGTGGCACCCTGGTTGTATAGCTTCATGCTGCGCTCAGTTGCTTCTGCACCAGTTGGAAATACATGCCCTTGCGCTCCAGCAGCTCATCATGCCGGCCCTGCTCGACGATCGCGCCTTCATACAGCACCAGGATCTTGTCGGCCTGCATGATGGTGCTGAGGCGGTGCGCGATGATGACCGCGGTGCGCCCGCGCAGGATCTCCTGCATGTTCGCCAGGATGTTGCTTTCGGATTGCGTGTCCAGCGCCGAGGTCGCCTCGTCGAACACCAGCAGCCGCGGGTCGTGGTACAGCGCGCGGGCGATGCACAGCCGCTGGATCTGCCCGCCCGACAAGCCCATGCCGCGCTCGCCCACCACCTGCTCGTAGCCGAGCGGCAGCTTGCTGATAAAGGCATGGGCGTCGGCCATGCGCGCCACTTCCTCGATGCGGCGCCGGTCCGGGCTGTCGTCGCCGCAGGCGATGTTCTCGGCGATGGTGCCGGAGAACAGCAGGTTGGACTGCATCACATAGCCGACCTGCGCGCGGTAGAACGCGGCGTCGATCACGTTGAGGTCGTAGCCGTCCACCGACATCGAACCCTCGGTCGGCTTGTAGAAGCCCACCAGCAGCTTGGCCAGCGTGGTCTTGCCGGAGCCGCTGCGCCCGACGATGGCGACCATCTCGCCCGGCCGGATGGTGAAGCTGATGTTCTCCAGCACGTAGGGCGTGTCCTCGCCGCCATAGCGGAAGTACAGGTCCTTCATCACGATCTCGCCCTGCAGGTCGGGCAGCATCACGCGCGACAGCACGTCCTGCGGCTTCTGCTCGGGCTCCAGGTCGAGCACGTCGCCGAGCCGCTCCATGGCCACGGCCGCATCGTTGAGCTGGCTCCACAGCGCGACCAGGCCCATCAGCGGCGCCAGCACGCTGCCCATGAAGGCGTTGAAGGCAATCAGCTGGCCGATGGTCAGCTCGCGCTCGAGCACCAGCGTCGCGCCGACCCACAGCACCGCGATGGTGGTGGCGGCATTGAGCAGCTGGCTCACCAGCCCCACCAGAATATGGAAAGCCTGCGCCTTGTATTGCGACTCCAGCGCCTTGGTGTACTTGCGCTCCCAGCGCAGCCGCACCGGACGCTCGATGCCCATGCCCTTGACGGTCTCCGCGCCTCCCAGCGTTTCCATCAGGTAGGCCTTGGCATCGGTCGACGTGGCAAAGACCTCGCGCGCATAGGTCTTGACCTTGGGCGTCACCACCACCGTCAGCGCCGCGATCGGGATCACGAAGGCGATCAGCAGCAGCGTCAGCTTGACGTTGTAGAGGAACATGATGGTGAAGTAGATAAACACCATCAGCAGGTTCAGCGCCGTGGTCACCGTCGACTCGGTCAGGAAGGCGCGGATGGTCTGGTTCTCCTGGAAGCGCGCGAAGATGTCGCCGGTCTTGCGCTTGGCGAAGAACGACAGCGGCAGCGACATGGTGTGCTTGAAGAAATGCGACATCATGGCGAAATCCATGTTGCGCACCATGAAGTTGGCCAGGTACGCGCGGATCGTCGACATCAGCTGCGAGAACACGTTGGCAATGATGAGCCCAGCGATCAGCAGGTGCAGCAGCCCCACGTTCTGGTGCACGACCACGCCGTCGAGGATGTTCTGGATGATCAGCGGCGGCACCACGCCCAGCATCTGGATCACGAAGGTGGCCAGGAACAGGTGCGCCAGGATCTTCTTGTACGGCGCCAGGTAGCCGATGAAGCGCAGCCATGGCGAGCGCTGCACCGACAGCTGCGTCATGCTCTCGCCCGGCGAGAACAGCAGGCAGGTGCCGCTCCAGCCGCGCTCGAACTCCTCCGCGCTCATCTTGCGGAAGCCGATGGCGGGATCGGCCACCCACACCCAGCGCGACGAGATGCCGTACACCACCACGTAGTGGTAGCCCTCCCAGTGCACGATGAACGGCAGCTCGAAGCCCATCAGCGAGTCGCGCGTGCATTGCACCCCGCGTGTGGTAAAGCCCAGCGCCTCGCCGGCGCGCGCCAGGCTGTCGAGCGTGGCGCCCTGCGTGGTCACGTTGGCCAGCTCGCGCAGCTTGCCCAGCGTCATCGGGATGCCGTAGTGCCGGCAGATCATCGCCAGGCAGGCGGCGCCGCAGTCCATCTCCTCGGCCTGCTCGACCAGGCCGAAGCGGCGGATCAGCTTTTCGCCCAGTTCCGGCTTCGAATGCAGGTCCAGCAGCACCGGGCGCTTGCGCCGCTCGGCCAGCTTCTTCTGCCGATGCAGCTCGCGGTCGAGCGCGCGGATGCGTTCTTCCAGCACCTCGCGCAGGCGCGGATTGCGCTCCAGGATCAGCTGCACGGTCTTCTCGGGGATGACCAGCAGCCGCACGTCAGTCTCGGCGACGGCCGCGGCCAGCTGCTCCTGCCGCATCACGCAGGCGCGCTCGCCGAAGATATCGCCCTGGCCAAGCGTCGCCAGCGGAAACTCGCTGCCCTCTTCGCTGCGCACCACGCGCACGGTGCCCTGGCGCACCACGTACAGGCGCCGGTCCTCGCGCCCGTCCTGCTTCAGGATCTCCTTGCCGGCACTGACGCGCTTGACGCCCACGCTGCGCACGGCATCGGCCAGTTCCTGCTTGTCGAGCTTGCCGCGCAGGTCGAACAGCCGCGCGACAAAGCCGCCGGCGGAACTGATCGCGACATAGCTGGTGACAAAGGCCAGCGCGGCCGGGTTGCCGGCGACCACCGGCTCGGCAACGCTGCGCGGGATCATCAGCAGTTCGGTCTTGCCCGACGCGCGCACCGACGATTCATGCCGGTACTCGCGCAGCAGCGCGATATCGGCAAAGACCTCGCCAACCTTGCGCACGCCCATGCTGATTTCCTTGCCGTGTTCTTCGTTGAACACGCGCACGGACCCCGACTTGACGATAAACAGGCCGGCCGCCGCGTCGCCGGCATTGCAGACGGTATCGCCAAAGCCAAAGGTCAGCACCTGCGCAGCATCGGCCAGGCGCGCCAGTTCCTCCGGCGTCAGCACCGACAGGATTTCCACGCCGGCGAGGAAAGCGGCCAGCGCGGAGCCGCCCTCGGGCCTTTCCGACGCAGTCGGGGCAGCCGGGGCGGCGGCCGCGGCGGAGGCTTCGCCGGACTCGCTAGCGGGCTTCGATGACATGTTCCTGCGCCCTGCCCATCAGCCAGTCTTCGCGCAGCAGGCGCCGCACTTCCACCGCCACTTCGCTGTCGAGCGTGGCGGGATGCTTGGCGCGCACCAGGAAGACTTCGAAGAAGGAGCGGTCCGGCGCGGGAAACGGCCCCAGCAGGTCACCCGGCTCCGCGTTGAACACCTTGGCCTCGATATCGGTCTTGAGCGAGCCGCGCAGCACCTTGCCGATCTCGCCACCGTGCTCGCGCGTGTCGGCGATCGAATGTTCGCGCGCCATGTCGGCGAACGCCTCGGGATCGTCCTGCAGGTACGAGATCAGTTCCTTGGCCTTGCCTTCGCTGTCGACCACGATATGGCTGACCTCGATGCTGTCGAAGCGCGGCGAGTTCAGCGCAAAGTACTCCTGCACCGCGGCGTCGCTGCAGACCTGCTCCATCATCCGTTCCTGGTACAGGTTGTCGGTGATGAACGCCTCGAACTCGTCGAGGCTGACATTGAGCGCATCGAGGTAGTGGTTCATGTCTGCAGCGCGGTGCAGCCCCTGCACGCGGCGGAACTGGTCGGCGCGCTCCTGGATTTCGTCGGGCGTGACCACCATGCCCTGACGCTTCGCGGCGTGCACGGTCAGCTTGTCGCGCACCATCTGCTCGACCAGCCCTTCGAACTGCCCGGTCAGCTTGAGCAGCCGCACGAATTCCTCGACGCCGAGCACCTCGTCGTCGATACGGACAATGCCAGTCATGTCTAGGCTCCTTTGACGGCCCGGTGCGTACGCACGGGCATGCAGTTTGGCTGTTGCTGTGTTCTCCCGGCTGCCGCCGGCATTTATCCCGCCACCTCGCGGAAGGGGTCGAGCCCCAGGTCGATCAGGCGGCGCTCGCGCACCACGATCTCCGCCGTGGCAGTCATGCCATAGCGCAACGGATACTTGCTGTCGGCCACGGTGTAGTAGTCGCGCGCCAGGCGCACCCTGCCCTCGTACACCGGCTGCTTGTCCGGACCCGGCTTGGTCGCGGGCGAAATGAATTCCAGCGTGCCTTCGATGATCCCGTAGCGCTGGTACGGAAAGGCGCTGAACTTGAGCTTGACCAGCAAGCCTTCGCGCAGGAAAGCCCGGTCGCGCTCGGCAATGACGATCTTGACCACCGGGCGCGCATCCTTGGGCGCGATCCCGCCCAGCGGCGTATTGGCCTGCACCTTGTCGCCGCGCTGGGTGGAGGTGACATCGGTGATCACGCCAGACACTGGCGCCAGGATCAGCAGGAAATTGTCCTTGTCGATATTCTCGAAGCGGATGCGCGCGGCCGCGTCGGCCACCAGCCGTGCGGTCTGTACCTGCAGCCGCAGCTTGTCTTCGGTGCTGGCGATCTCGCGCATCGCGGCGTCGTACTGCACGCGCAGCCCGGCAAGGTCCTGCCCGCTGCTTTCGAGCAGCGCACTGGCTTGTGTCATCTCGCGCCCCAGGCGGGCATCGAGTTCGCTCAGCCGCGACTGCGCCACGCGCAGGTTGTTCTCGGCGTCCTGTGCCGCGGCACGCTTGGCATCGAGCTGCGACTGCGACACGCCGCCGCCGCCGGGCAGCGCCAGCAGGCGCGCATAGCGGTCCTGCTCCTGGCGCGCGAACTCGCGCGCGCGCCGGGCGTTTTCCAGGTTGCTGCGCGCTTCCTGCAACTGCGCGCGCTGCTCCTCGGCCAGCCGCGTGGTGCCCTGGGCGAGGCGGTTCTCGTGCTGGCGCGTGGCCACGTCGATCTGCTGCTTGAGCGCGTTGGCGCGGCGTTCCATCAGCGCCTTCTTCTCCGGAAACTGCTTCCATTCGCGCTCGGAATCCTCCAGCTTGAGCTGCGCTTCCAGCGCATTGGCGGCGGCCTCGATCGCGCCGCGCGCGTTCAGGCGCGCCAGTACGTCGTCCTTGGATACCGGCTGGCCTTCGGCAACGTACAGGTCGGCCAGCTCGCCGTCGACCGGCGCATAGAAGCGCCGCACTTCCGATTCGGGTGCCAGCGTGCCTTGCGCGGTGACGATGACGTCGGCGTGGCCGACGAAGGACCACACCAGCCCGCATATCACCAGCGCGAACGTGGTGACGATGGTCAGCATGCCCAGCCGCGACGGCTCCGCGGTAAGCAGGCCGATACCCTCTGCGCTGTGGTCTTCCAGCGCTTCGGACAGCGGCTTCAGGCCGGCCTGGCGGGAATCGTCCTTCATGGCTGCCTCGCTGGCTGCTGCGGCGTCGGGGCCGGGTCGGCCGCTTCACCCGGGGCGGCATCCGCGGGCACCTTGCCGCTGTCTTCGCCGCCGATCAGCTCGAGCTTGGTCTTGAGGACAGCGGGATCGAGCACGGTGCGCAGCTCGCGCAGCGCATGGCGCTGCTGGTCGGCCTCGGTGCGGATCTCTTCCTCGACCTTGGCCAGCTGCGCAAGGTCCGCACTTTCGCCGGCGCGCAGCTGCGTAAAGATGCGCATGCCCTGGCGCGCATCATCCTGCGCCTGCGACAACAGCCGGGCCTGCGCGCGGAACTTGGGCGAGATGCCGGGCTCGAGCCGCTGCTCGCTGCCGATCACGCCGTTGCTGCGGTATTGCTTCCACGCGGCGACGGCGCTGCCCATCAGCTCGCGCGCGCGCCGCAGCGCGCTGTCGCGCACACCGTTGACATCGGCTTCCACCGCCCTGGCGAAGAACTTGTCTTCGTCGGCGTCGAGCATGGCGTAGAAGCCAAGCAGGCGGTCTTCATAACCCTTGCTGCCGCGCGCCAACTGCAGCTCGGCAAACTGCGCCGCCACCTTCTGCTTGTGCGCGAGGTCGCGGGCGAGATCATCGCTCCAGGCACCGCCCTGAATCTGCCTGAAGCCAGCCAACGCAGCGTTGCTGTCGCCCTTCTGCCATGCGCTGGCGGCTCTGGCGTATTGCGTTGCCATCTCCGGCGGCGGCAAGCGCGGCGATAGTTGCACAAACTGCGCCTGGAACGGCGGCGTGGCAAAGCGGCTGTCGGCCAGCCGCGCCACCAGCGTGCCGGGGCGGCGCGCGCGCAACGCCTGCAGCAGCGCGGTGTAGCGGTCCAGGTCCGACTGCACCTGGTCCAGGCCGGCCAGCCGCGGGTATTTTTCGCGATAGTCGGCGATCACCGGCTGCAGCGCTTCGGGACGGTCACGGCCGAGTTCGGTGGCGATGGTGGCATCGAGCCGCGCGATCGCCGCGAGGTAGACCGACGCATCGTTCTGCAGCCGGCGCACGTCGCTGAGCGCATCGGCATAGAGATCGCGGAATGCCGGCACGTCGGCGGCGATGCGGCCCAGCGCGCGCTGGTGCGCGATGGTGTCCTGGTTCCAGTGCGCCAGCAGCTGGCGGATCGGCGCCTCGTCGCTGTAGAGGCGGATCGGCGCATCCGCGCCGCGCTGCGCGGCATAGCGTTCGAGCCGGCCGATCCATTCGAGTTCGGCCACCAGCGGCCGGGCGTCGGCGTTATGCGTGCCGAGCTGGCGCATCTGCGCGAGCGCAGCATCGGCACCGCCGAAGTCGCCGGCCTTGAGCTTCACGACCCAGCCGGGCACGTAGGCGCGCAGCAGCGCTTCGGTGCCGAGCGCCTGCACCTCGGCATCGTCGGGATGGCGCGCGAGATAGCTGTCGGCCGCCTTCGCGGCGCCGGCGTAGTCGCCCGCCGCATGCAGGGTATGCACCGCGCGCTCGTCGGCGCCGCGCCAGTAGAGCGCCACGCCGGCCAGCACGGCCAGCAGCAGTAGCGCGCCGCCCCAGCGCGCGGCGCGCCGCAGGCGTTTGCCGTCGGCGAGGCCGAAGCTGCGCGCCGCTTCCGCCAGCAGCAGCGCAACGCGCCCGCGCTTGCGCGGCGGATGGTCCGGCGCGGCAGTTGCGGCCGCGGCCTGGGCTTCGGCGTCGGCGTTGACTTCGTCTTCCTGGCGCGAAGCGTAGTCGACGCAGAAGATGTCCAGGAATGAATCGGCAGCGCCGACAAAGGTGGTGCGGTCCTCGTCGTCGCATGCGGCCGGTTCAGCCGCCACTGGCGCCGGTACGGCAGGCTCCAGCGTGGTGCGCGTCGCGGTGGCATCGTCGTCGCCGGCACGGCAGACCTCGGCCTTGTAGACGAAATGACTGCCGCCGAAAGCAATGCGGTCGCCGTTGTCCAGCGGCACGCCGTGGTCCGCGAGGCGTCTGCCGTTGACGAAGGTGCCGTTGGTGCTGCCGAGGTCTTCCAGGAACGGCACGCCGCCCTTCAGGTACACGTGCGCGTGCCGGCGCGACAGGTAGTTGACCTGCTGCGGATAGTTGTCGCGATAGCGCGCAAAGGCATCGTCGGCCTTGCTGATCAGGTACGGGAAGCCGTCGACATGGATGGGCAGGAGCCCGACATCGCCGCGCTCCGGCAGCAGCGTCAGCGCGACCCGCGGCGGCTCCGGCTGCGGCGCGCGCGGCGACAACCGCACGCGGAACGACAGCGCGGGACCGAACGCCAGCTCGTCGCCATCGCGCAGTTGCGCCGGTTGCCGCGCCACCGCCGCGCCGTTCACGCGCGTGCCATTCTTGCTGCCCAGATCAGCGACATAGACAGCGCCTTGCTCGGCAAAGATGCGCGCATGGCGCCTCGACAGCGGCGCGGCGAGGTCTTCGGGATAGGCGGCGAATGGCAGCTCGGTGCGGCCGACCGGGAACAGGTCTTCGTCGATGCGGATCTCGCCCAAGTCCGGCCGCGAGACCGGCGTCAGGAACACATCGAATTCCCTTGCCAGATCCTGGCTCGACTCCCGAGCGATCCCCTGGGCCATTTTCACCGGCATTTCCATGATCAGTGCTTCGTCAGGAGCCATGTTTCCAGGGAGCCAACAGCGCGGCTGCCACGGCGGCCGGCCAAGGGGGGTGAAGCGACTAAGAACATAGTAGGCGACGGCTTAGGCTAGTCAATCGGCTGCGGCGCGCGTGCAGCCGCGTGCTTTCACGGGGTTGAGCAGGGAATGAGGCAGGGACGGCACGCTGCGCGCCAGGGATTGCGCAACGCGTTGCGTACGCATGCGTCACGCCGCGCGCGAAGGGGCCCGCGGGCACCAGCGCGCTGCGCGGCAGCGCGCGCGCTATTGCGGCTGGCTGGCCGCCGTGTTGCGCACTTCGGTGTCGGGCCAGCCGCCGCCAAGCGCCTTGTACAGCGTGACAGTGTCGGCCAGGATCTGTTGGTGGACCGCCAACAATTGCAGTTGTGCGTTCAGCAGCGAGCGTTCGGTTTCGAACACCTCGAGCTGCGACACCACGCCTTCCCTGAGCTGCGCCTCGATCTGCGCCGAGACCACGCGCAGCTGCTCCACCTGCTGCTGCAGCTCGACGCGCTGCTTCTTGTGCGCATCGACATTGACCAGTGCGCTCTCCACCTCTTCAAAGGCGGTCATCACGGCCCGGCCATATTCGTTTTCCGCCACGCCCACCTGCGCCTCGGTGGTCTTCACGCGTGCACGCACGTTGGGATCGAGCATGGGCAGGTTGATGCTCGGCATGAAACCGAAGGTGAAGGACTTGAGCAGGTCGCTCAGCGCAAAGCTGGCGGTGCCGCCGCGCGCGGTCAGGCTGATGCTGGGCAGCTGCGCCAGCCGCGCCTGGCCGACGATGTTGTAGGCCGCCAGCACGCGATACTCGGCCGCGACGATATCGGGCCGGCGCGCCAGCAACTGCGACGGCAGGCCGGCCGGCACGCTGGGCGGCTTGACGCGATCCTGCAGGCGTCCCGCCGGCACCTTGAGATTGCCCGCGGGCACGCCCACCAGCGTCGCCAGCGCGTTCTCCGCCACATCGCGCGAACGGCGCAGCTCCAGCAGGTCCTTGTTGAGCCGGTTGATTTCCGCCTGCTGCTGCATCACGCGGATCTTGGGCACCAGGCCGTTCTGGTACATGGCCTGGTAGGTGGTGAGGATCTGCCCGTTCTTGGCGACGGTGCGCGTCTGCTGCTCGATCTGCTCGTCGAACTGCAGGATCGTGAAGTAAGTGGTCGATACATTGGACACCAGCGTCAGGTAGCCGGCGCGCCAGTCGGCCTCGGTGGCGCGGAACTCGGCGGTCTGCGCCTGCACGCCCTTCTCGACCTTGCCCCAGATATCGATATCCCAGTTCAGCTGCGCGCCAGCGTTGTAGGTCCAGGTGGACTTCTGCCCGGTGCTTTTCTCGAAGCTCGCGCCGGCGCCGATATCGATCACCGGGAGCGCGCCGGCACGTGCTTCGCCGATCTGCGCGTTCGCCACGCGGATGCGCGCGGCCAGCACCTTGATGTCGTAGTTGCCGGCCAGCGCCTGGTCGATCAGGCCATCCAGGTACGGGTCGTTGAAGTTGTGCCACCAGTTGGGCTGCACCGCGTCCCTGGGCGACACCGTGATCGAATCCTGGCGCGACCATTCGGCCTTGGCGGGCGTTTCCGGGCGCTGGTACACCGGCGGCCGGAAATCGGCGCAGCCTGCCAGCAGTGCGGCGCAGGCGGCGGATGCGAGCCAGGCAAGGCGGCGCGAGGCTTGGGTCGGCATGACCCGGGGAGCGGCGGTAAGGGATACGGGCACGGTGCGATCCTGCGTGCGTGCGCGGCGGGCGGGACGCGCTGGCGTGCCGTGGCCGCGAATGTCTGTCTGTATTGTGGTGCGCGCGGGCGCGCGCTCCAACCCCGATCTGCATCAGGCGAAATCAGGTGCAGCCGGGCATGGATGGGCACATAAGGCGCGCCGCGGAGACATCCCCGCGGCGCAGCGCCATCTCAACAAGCTTCTCAACGATAGATGTTGTTGCTGGCGTTCTGGTTGGTATCCACATGCGAACGGACATGGTCGAGGAAGGCCGAGCCGTTGCCGTTCAGGTTGGTGACAGACTGCATCTGCGCGATTTCCTGCGTGGCGGTGATGCTGCTGTCGAGCTTGAGCTTGATCGGGGCGTAGACCGCCGCGAAGGGCATGTAGCTGAGACCGCCGCGCACGGCGTGCATGCGCTTGCTGTCGAGGGTTTCGGTGGCGGGCAGGTCCTTGATGGTCAGCGTGGTCATGATCGTTCTCCGGGTATCGGTATGGGTGCGTGGGCAGCTATGGCGCGGGGCTCAGCCGTAGATGTTGTTGGTGGCGTTCTGGTTGGTGTGGACGTTCGACTTGACGTGGTCCAGGAACGCGGAGCCGTTGCCGTTCATGTTGGTGACGGTCTGCATTTGCGCGATTTCCTGCGTGGCGGTGATGCTCTTGTCGATCGACAGCTTCAGCGGCATGTAGGCGGCGACGAACGGCACGTAGGCGAAGCCGCCGCGGACGGCGTGCATGCGCTTCTGGTCCAGGGTGTCGATGGTGGTCAGGTCGTTGATGGTCAGCGTGGTCATGATGGGCTCCTGGTGCGGATGGTGTTGCCTTGGTTGGGTTCGAGCATCGGGTTGGTGTCGCGCTCGGTTGGGATATCGCAGGGAGCGTGCCAGGGGGTGGGGGTTGGGGGTTGGCGGTTTGTAAACGCCTGAAAACAAGGGGTTTTTTGTTTGGCCTTGCCCTTCAGGCTCAAGTTACCGCTGCTTTGGAAGGGCTCTGGCTGGTGGGTTCGACCCAACACGTTGAGGGTGTGTGTTGGGTGTCCTGTGACAGCGGAATCGGTGTTCCGGAGGTTATGCGCTTGCGCTTGGGATCTGGCGGTTGTTTTTGTGCCCGGTTCCGCCCTGAAGGGCGGGTAACTTTTTGTCCGAGCGACAAAAAGTCACCAAAAAGCGCGTTTACGGCCCTGCGGGCGGCCACTCTTATCGTAGTGGGTGGAGGCTTTCGTATGGGGCTTTGCTTCGTTGCAGGGCGGCACTGCCTGACGCCTTGGTGCGCCACGGTGGCTCGGGATTGATTCGATGTTTGAACGAGCCCAGAGCTGTGGGCGGCCCCTGCTGCTGGCGTCAACGCAGGAAGACCTGCGGCTGCGCGGCGCGCCGGTCCTATGTGTGTCCTTTTACTTCACATAGATCGTGATCCGCTTCGAATAAACCGGCGGGTTGGTCGGGATGTGCTTGTCATCCCCCATGATCAATTGCAGCGTGTGCTTGCCGGGCGGCAGCTCCAGCATGGTCTCGGTCTCGCCCGCGCCGAAATGCAGGTGGTTGCGGTCGTTCGGGATCTCCTTGTCCATCGGCGGCAGCTCGACGTCGATCAGCAAGTGGTGGTGCCCGGTGTTGGGGTACTTCACATCCTTCGGCGCCACCCCCATGTTCCGCAACCCGAACCACACCTTGAACGGCTTGCCGGCAGGCATCACCTGTCCGTCATTGGGCCAGCCGATATAGAGATAGGCGTTCGGCGGCGCCGGCGTGGATCCGCCCTGGGCCGCGAACGACACCAGCACGCTGGCAGCCAGCGCAGCGGCAGCAAGTAGTCTGGACATAACCCTCTCCCGTGGTGACCGTGCAATGCCACGCCGAACGCAACGCTAGCGCACGGTGATCGTGATCTTCTTCGAATAGATCGGCGGCTCGAACGGTATGTGCTTGGCGTCGCCCATCAGCATCTGCAGGGTGTGCTTGCCCGGCGGCAGTTCGATGCGCGCGTCGGTCTCGCCCGCGCCGAAGTGCAGGTGGTTCCGGTCGTTCGGGATTTCCTTGTCCAGCGGCGGCAGCTCGACGTCGATCAGCAGGTGGTGATGGCCACAGCGCGGCAGCTCGATGCCCTTGGGGCACACGCCCATGTTGCGCAGGCCCATGCGCACCCAGAACTTGCCGCCGGTGATCACCGTACCATCGTGTGGCCAGATGATGTAAGCCTCGGCATTGGGTGGCGCGGCTGTCGACAGGGACAGCGATGGCGCGGCCGCGAACACGGCAGCCGCCGCCAGGCGGAACAGGAATCGTCTGGACATACGCCCTCCCCGGAGATCTGCCCGAAACCCGATCACGTTGTCCCGTCAGCCCGTTCTTGTTGCTTGTTGGCCAGCGCTCGGCGATTCGTCATTCAGGTTAGGACGCAAGCCTGGAAAATGCGACCCCGGCGAAGCGCGGCGGCTTGCAATGCTTCGCCCGGGACACAGGCGCTGTGCTATCTTGAAGCAAGCCGGTCGAGGTCTCGGCAACACCACAATGCGCCCGCAGGGCATGTGCCGGCATGCAATCGGGTTCGCTGCCGTCCGACGAGGTGTGAAGATGTGGCGCAATCTACCAGTCGTGCAT
The DNA here is from genome assembly GCF_038900635.1 of Cupriavidus oxalaticus. Classification (GTDB taxonomy): domain Bacteria; phylum Pseudomonadota; class Gammaproteobacteria; order Burkholderiales; family Burkholderiaceae; genus Cupriavidus; species Cupriavidus oxalaticus_B. Next base: position 396,953 of record NZ_JAYMRX010000001.1, read on the forward strand.
CTGGCCGCGATGGCCGGGATTCTTGCCTCCACGGCATTTTCCATGGGTGCGGCTTCGGCAGCGTCCACGGACACGCTGCTGCTGGCCGGCATCCTGCCCAAGAACACTGACGAGCAGTACGAGCTCAGCTTCTGGGAATCAATCAAGAACAGCAACTACGCCGCCGACTACGAGGCGTACCTGAAGCAATATCCCAATGGTCGCTTCGCGGTGCTGGCCAAGGCACGGCTCGAGCGGCTGCGTGCGTCGGCACCGGCGCCTGCGCCTGCGCCCGCGCCGAAGGCGCAGCAGCCCGCGCCGCCGCGGGCCGGCACTTCCTCGGGCGGGCAGGTTTCGCGCGCGCCGGCCGCGTCCGCGCCGGCCGCTGCGCGTTCCGCGCCTGCTCCTGCCCCGGCTCCGCCCTCGGCGGCAGCCCCCAAGGCCGGCGCCGCTGCCGTTGGCTCGGTCAGTGTCGCGCCGCCGCCAGCCCGCGCCGGCGAAATCCGCGATTGCCCTGCATGCCCGGTATTGATCGCGCTGCCAGCAGGCAGCTTCACCATGGGCAGCAGCGCCAGCGATCCGGCGGAGAAGCCGCCGCACCACGTCACCATCGGCCAGCCGTTCGCGATCGGCCGCTTCGAAGTCACGGTCGAGCAGTGGAATGCCTGCGTTGACGCCGGTGGCTGCCAGCGCGTGCCGACCATTGCTGAAAGCGCCAAGAACTCACCGGTCCGCGATGTCAGCTGGGACGATGCGCAACAGTACGTGGAGTGGCTGAGCAAGACCACCGGCAAGGCCTACCGCCTGCCGACAGAATCGGAATGGGAATACGCGGCGCGCGGCGGCACCGGCAGCGCGTTCTGGTGGGGCGACCAGATGCGCAAGGGCAACGCCAACTGCAAGGAATGCGGCGATCCGTGGAGCAACGATGCGCCGGCGCCGGTGGGTTCGTTCGCCGCCAACCCGTGGGGCCTGCATGACGTCAACGGCAGCGTGTGGGAATGGGTGGCCGATTGCTGGCACAGTTCGTACAAGGGCGCGCCCGCGGACGGACGCGCCTGGAACGAGAACGCCTGCGGCTCGCGCGTGATCCGCGGCGGCTCGTGGCGCGAAGGGGCCAGCTACATGGTGTCTTCCACGCGCTTCAAGTACAGCCCGAGCGTGCGGCAGTCGCAGAACGGCTTCCGCGTCGCGCGCGACATGAAATAGCGCGCAGCAGTATCTGGCATAAAGTGCAAGCAAGCGCGTGCGCGTGGTCAGCGCGCACGCGTCGAGATCTGCACTACGTCCGCGCTGATGCGATCGCTGCCATAGGTGCGCGCCATCTGCGCCAGCGGCTTCTCCAGCGCGCGCAGGTATTCCTGCCGCCCTTCCACCTCGGTGCGGCGCCCCTCGAACAGCGGCACCGGCGTCGTCAGCAGCACCACCAGTTCGGTGCCGAAGGGGGCCGACACGACCCACGCGCCGCCTTCGCCGATCGTCGCCTGGTGGCCTGCCGGGGCCTGGTGGGCCGAGACCCGTGAGCTGGGCACCATGTGCGCGACCTTGCCGTCGGCCGCGAAGTAATCGACGTAGACATAGGATTCCTGTGCCGGCGTACGCAGCTCCAGCACCAGCGGCGAGCCATCGGTCAGCTGCGAGCTCTTGCCGCGCAGCCGCAACGACGAGGCGCTGCCGCCTTCGCGATTGCCGGACCAGTACGGCGCAACCAGCTTCGCCACCTCGCACTTGTCCTCGGCAAGGGGCTGCGTCTCGACGGTCACGCCCTTCACGCCGGGCAACGCCGCCAACTGCTCCCGCAGGCGCGCCGGCCCCACGCTGTCTGCCAGGAAGCCGCGCACGCGCAGCGTATGGGCCTTCTCGCTGGCGCTGAGCAACGAACACGGCACGGCGGCGAGCGCCTTGGTGACCTCGGCCATGGAGAACACCGCGGGGCGCGCGGGCGCAGGCGGTTCTGCCGGCGGCTTTACGGGTGGCGAGACGGGCGTCGTGACGGGCGCTTCCGCGCGCGTCTGGGCGGGCGGCGCGGCGGGCTGGCGCTGCGCATGCCAGGCGTAGTAGCCGATCGCCGACACCCCGGCCAGCACGGCGGCGACACCGCCGATCATCATCGGCGAGCGCTGCGACGGCGTGGTCATCGGCACCGCGCTCATGCCGTGCAGGAAGCGCGCGACGGTTGGCGTGCGCGTGGCGCGATCCAGCGACAGTGCCTCGCGCATCGTCTTCCACTGCGTGCGGCTGAGCTGCGGCGGCTGCTGCGGCTTGACGCCCGCTTCGCGCGCCTGGTTGGCCGACATGCGCTGATATGGATGCTTGCCTGTGATCAGTTCGTAGGTCACGCAGGCCAGCGCGTAGATGTCGTCGCGCGGGTCGGGCTCGCGGTGCTCGAACATCTCGGGGCTCGCATATGCCGGCGTCATGCCGCCCAGCGAGCCGGGATCGAACACGGTGCGGTCGGACTCGTCAGCCGGCGGCAGGAAGCCGCGCGCGATGCCGAAGTCGATCACCTTGACCTCGCCGTTGTCGGTCAGGAACACGTTGGCGGGCTTGAAGTCGCAGTGCACGAAGCCGCGCTCGTGCGCATAGGCCAGTGCGTTGCCCATGCCGTTGATGATGGGCATGGCGCGCGCCATCGGCATGCCGCTGAAGCCAGGCGCCTTCAGCACATGGTTGAGCGAATTGCCCGACAGGTACTCCATGGTCAGGAAGACCACCGGCCCGTCGCGGTCGAAGTCGTAAACGGTAACGATATTCCGGTGCGCCAGGGTCTGCGCCTTGCGCGCCTCGCGCTGCAGCGCGATCAGCGACTTGGGATGGCCGCTGAACTGCAGGTTCAGCACCTTGATGGCGATATAGGGCTTGCGGTCGGACGCCTCCAGCTTGCGCAGGTCGAGCGCCTTGTACACCGTGCCCATGCCGCCCACGCCCAGGCACTCTTCCAGCACGAAGCGGCCGTTCAGCGTATCGCCCACGCCCTTGGCATGCGCCGCCGGCGGCAGCGTGCCGGCCTCGGGCGAGGTCGCGTAAAGCGAACCCGTCTGCGGCCCGGTGGCCATGCGCGTGGCTTCGGTGACGCCCTCGAACTGCGTGGCGCTGCGGCGCTCGATGCGCCGCATCACTTCGGCATAGACCGCGGGCGGGAACGGGAAGCGCGTGTTTTCCTCGATCACCACGCGCGCCGCCTGGCTGGGCGAGGTGGGGTCCTGGGCCAGTGCCGTCTCGAACGACGCAACGAATTCGTCGTCGGACAGTCCTCCGTTCTGGAACTTTCGGATCAGGTCTTTAAGACTGGCCACGGCTCGCCCTGACATGGTTTTCGGGCAGGGTTGCGCGCGCTGTGTGCAGTGCGAAGTTGCCCTGTCTTCGATGGATACTAGTGCGCACCCATGGCATGCGCAATCCGTGCGCTTGCGCTGCGCTGCCGGCACGCAACGCCATGCGCTTGCGGCGCCGGCGTGCGCCGGCCGCGATCGGCGCCGACTGTCGCTGCCGCGCCAACAGCGGTGCCGCGGGTGTTGGCCCGGCACCGCCATACAGCGTCCCGCAATGGCGCACACGAGCGGTGGCGGCAAGTCGACATGCTCGTCAAAAACCCCTTGTTTTCAGGCATTTGCGTGCGGCGCGAGCAGCTCGCCGCGGTGCTGGCACGCTCCCTGCGATATCCCAACCGAGCGCGACACCAACCCGATGCTCGAATCCAAACCCAAACGCAATACCTTCCGCCATTGGAGACCATCATGACCACGCTGACTATCAAGGACCTGTCCTCCGCCGAAACCCTGGACCGCAAGGGCATGCAAGCCGTGCGCGGCGGCTTCGCCTACGTGCCGTTCGTCGCCGCCTACATGCCGCTGAAGCTGTCGATCGACAAGAGCATCACCGCCACGCAGGAAATCGCGCAAATGCAGACCGTCACCAACCTGAACGGCAATGGCTCGGCCTTCCTGGACCACGTCAAGTCGAACGTCCACACCAACCAGAACGCCACCAACAACATCTACGGCTGAGCCCCGCGCCATAGCTGCCCACGCACCCATACCGATACCCGGAGAACGATCATGACCACGCTGACCATCAATGACCTGTCCGCCGCCGAAACCCTCGACAGCAAGCGCATGCACGCCGTGCGCGGCGGTCTCAGCTACATGCCCTTCGCGGCGGTCTACGCCCCGATCAAGCTGGCGTTCGACAGCAGCATCGACGCCAAGCAGTCGATCGCGCAGATGCAGTCCGTCACCAACCTGAACGGCAACGGTTCGGCCTTCCTGGATCACGTCAAGTCCAACGTGCACACCAACCAGAACGCCACCAACAACATCTACGGCTGATTTAGCCACGGCCGCGGCGCGCGGTGGACTTATGCAACCTCCGCGCCTGCCGCCCCGGAACACTCATCGAATCACCTGAAGGAGCACCATCATGTCATCGATCATCGTTCGCGACCTCGCCGTCAGCAAAGACCTCGACCGTGCCTCGCTGCGCGCCGTGCGCGGCGGCAATTCCTGGCTCAGCCGCGGTGTCGGCAGCGTCGGCCCGCTGGCCAACGTGACCGTCAACGTCAACCAGAACATCGCCCAGTTGCAGAGCATCAATGTCAATACGCTCAACAACAGCTTCGTCGGCCACGGCGTCGGCCCGGTGAAGGTCGATGTCAACCCGTCGCAATGGGCCGGCAACTTTGCCGCGGTCTGAGCGCCTGGGTACGGGGAGGGGCGTCGGCCCGCGGGGAGCACCGCGGGCTGTGTTTTGGGGCGGTAATTTTGGCGGGGTTTGTGGCGCTGGGGTTGGGGGTGGGGGGTGGGCGGGGGGTGCGCCCGGGGGGCCGACGCCTATACTGAAGCGGTCCCGCGGCCGCATGGCCGTGGCGCCGCATTACCGGAGACAGCCATGGCAGTAATCGTCATCAAGGATTTGTCCGACAGCATGGATCTCGACCGGCAGGCCATGACCGCCATCTTCGGCGGCGGACGCACTGCCGGCGGCCAGGGATGGCATGGGCTGCGGCGCAGCGGACCGGCGCGCATCGTCGATTACCCGGGCGGCCTGCCCGGCAATCGCCATGTGATGCCACGGGAGGTCCCGCTGGGCCGGTTGCCCAGAAAACCGGCAGGACCGGCAGACGAGGGCACGGGCGGCTAAGCGCGGGCGGCAACGGGTAGAGAGAAACGGTCAATCAAAATGAAAAGCCCGCCAGTAACTGGCGGGCTTGGTTGCGGACGGGCCCGGACCTTCTCGGTCACGCGGTCAACAGTTCGGTCATTCTTTGCCAGGCAGGCTTCCCATGATTCCGCCCATGAAGCGGACGCCCATCCGGACCACCCGGAGAGTCGCAGGAAGACTGGCGCTTGGGGCAATGACCGCAATGCTTGCCGCTAGCAGTGGCGCAATGCCGCTGGAGGAGGTCAAAGCGGGAACGTTTTCGTCCGCCCCGTGCGGGCACCTGTATGCTCGCGACTCCAGTATAGGCAGGAGCCGCGGCCTTTCAACCCGGCTGGCGCCTGCGGAGCGCCAGTGTGGCGCGGGCGGCGCATGCAGGTGACGCCAGGCTGACATATCTGGTTACGTTTTCGCGGTGCAACAAAAATTTCTCACTCTGCTATAATCCGCGCCGTGAGTTTCGCAACTGTGAGATCCGCCAACCGCCCGGCACCGGCTTCACCTCAATGCCGCGGCGAATCCGCTGCCCTCCCAAGCTCTGTTTCCTCGCTGCCGGACGCCTAGTTGTTGTTTGCGCCAGCCGCCCAGCAGAACGCACCGCTCACCTGACGTCGCCTCGTCTCCGATCCTGTTGAACAGCCTGAAACCTGAGCTGTTTGCCTGCCAGGGACATGGCCGGACCGCCTAGCGGAACCAGCCAACACCCTGCCTGCCGCCGTACTGCCAGCTGTGTCTGTCGTAACGGCCTCACCGATTGGCGCCGAAGCCTTTTTAAGACTTTGCACTGCGCCCACCCCATTCTGCGTTTCGGGGTGCCATGCATTTATTTGTTCATTACGACATGACCCAGCACGACATTCGTGCGGAGCAAGCTATTGCCTCCGCGACCGACGCTTCGATCACTTCCGACGCTGCCCAGATTATCGAGAGCCCGCTCGACAAGCTCGACGCCATGCTCAACGGCAGCCCGGCAGCCGAAGTCCAGGCCGCCACTGAAACCGCAGCCACCGAAAGCGGCTTTGCGAAGCTTGGCCTCGACGCGGCCATCCTGCGCGCGCTTTCCGAACTGAACTACAACACGCCGACCCCGGTGCAGGCCCAGGCCATCCCCGCCTTCCTGGCCGGCCGCGACCTGCTGGTGTCGAGCCAGACCGGCTCGGGCAAGACCGCCGCGTTCATGCTGCCCGCGATCCAGCGCATCAGCGAAATGCCGGCGCCGCAGCGCTCGACCGAACCCGCCAAGCGCATGAAGGGCAAGCGCCCCCGTCCGTCGCCGGCCCAGCCCGCACTGCTGGTGCTGACCCCGACGCGCGAACTGGCGCTGCAGGTAACCGAGGCCGCCGCCAAGTACGGGCGCAACCTGCGCCGCATCGTCTGCGCCAGCATCCTGGGCGGCATGCCCTACCCCAAGCAGCTGGCCGCGCTGTCCAAGATGCCTGACATCCTGGTGGCAACGCCGGGCCGCCTGCTCGACCATATCGACGCCGGCCGCATCGACCTGTCGGCACTGCAGATGCTGGTGTTCGATGAAGCCGACCGCATGCTCGACATGGGCTTTGCCGACGACATCGACGCCATCGTCAATGCCACGCCGGCTTCGCGCCAGACGCTGATGTTCTCGGCCACGCTGGATGCGCGCATCGCCCAGCTCGCCTCGCGCCAGCTGAAGGATCCGCAACGCATCGAGATCGCCGCGGCCCGCGCCGACCAGAGCCATATCGAGCAGCGCCTGCACTACACCGACGACATGTCGCACAAGGAGCGCCTGCTGGACCACCTGCTGCGCGACGTCGGTCTCAAGCAGGCCATCGTCTTCACCGCGACCAAGCGCGATGCCGACTCGCTGGCCGAGCGCCTGTCCGACACCGGCTTTGCGGCCGGCGCGCTGCACGGCGACATGACCCAGGGCGCGCGCAACCGCACGCTGACGGCACTGCGCCGCGGCAACCTGCGCATCCTGGTGGCCACCGACGTGGCCGCACGCGGCATCGACGTGCCCGACATCACCCACGTGGTGAACTTCGACCTGCCCAAGCAGGCCGAGGACTACGTGCACCGCATTGGCCGTACCGGCCGCGCGGGCCGCTCGGGCATCGCCATCAACCTGGTCAACCACGGCGACGTGTTCCAGTGGCGCCGCATCGAGCGCTTTACCAACCAGCGCATCGACGCTTCGGTGATCGAAGGCCTGGAGCCGCGCCGCTCGCCCAAGCCGCGCTCGAACTTCGGCGGCAAGCCGGGCGGCCGTGGTGGTGATTTCCGTGGCAATGGCGGCGGCTACCGTGGCGGCGAACGCAGCTTCGGCGACCGCAAGTTTGGCGGCAACGGCGGCGAGCGCAACTTTGGTGAGCGCAAGTTCGGCGGCGAAAGCCGCGGCTTCGGCAACCGCACGGAAGGCGCGCGCCCGTTTGGCGACGACAACCGCGGCGGCTTCGGCAACCGTGAGGGTGGCTACCGTGGCCAGGGCGGCAACGCCGGCAATGGTGGCTATCGTGGTGCCAATGACGGTGCTCGCGGCTTCGGCAACCGTGAAGGCGGCCGCAGCTTTGGCGACGACAACCGCGGCGGCTTCGGCAACCGCGACGGCGCGCGCAGCTTCGGCGACGAGAACCGCGGCGGCTTCGGCAACCGCGATGGCGCCCGCAGCTTCGGCGACGGCAACCGCAACAGCGGCGGCTACCGCGGCAACGGCGAAGGCCGCAGCTTCGGCAATCGTGACGGCAACCGCGGCTTTGGCGGCGGCTTCGGTGGCAATGGTGGCAATGGTGGCAACCGCAACAGCCGCTCGCGCTACGAGCGCTGATTGGCCGGTGCGCTGAGCGCACCTTGCCGCCAGCAGCAAAGGGGCACCCTCGGGTGCCCTTTTTTCATGCTCGCCCGGAGACGCTGGAGCGCGCTACAGCGCGCAGGTGCGGAAGCCGACGAATGCCAGGTCGTCTTCCGGCAGCAGGGCCCAGCGTGCCCGCGCATGGCGCAGCCGCGACGGGCTGGCGAACGATACGCCGCGCACTGCCTGGTGCGTGCCGAAGCGGCCGACAAACTCGCCGTCCGACGGCGCCGCGCTGAAGCCCGCGTAAGGCTCGTACGGCGTCGCCGTCCACTCGCGCAACGCGCCCCACTGCAGCCCGCGGTTCTGCGTGGCCGCCAGTTCCCATTCCGATTCCGCCGGCAGGCGCCTGCCGGCCCAGACACACCACGCCTGCGCTTCGAACAGCGACACGTGGCGCACCGCCTCGTCGGGATTTAGCGTGCGCAGCGTGCCGAAGCGCTCCACCATCCATTGGCGCGAGTCCGGGTGGCGTGACCAGTAGCGCGGGCACGAGCGCTCCTGCGTCATCAGCCACTGGCGGCCCGACGCCGACCACCACGCGGGCCGCTCGTAGCCGCCGTCTTGTATGAATTCCAGGAACTGCGCGTTGCTGACCGGCGCGACATCCATCTCGAAGGCCGGCACATAGGTCGGTTGCGGCGGCAGTTCGTCGGGCCACGCAAAGCCGTCGGGCTCGCTCCAGCCAAGCGTGAAGCGCCCGCCCGGAAACTGCAGCGTGCCGCCCTGCCCGGCCGGCCGGGCACTGCCCGCGGCTGGCGCCGATTCCGCGGGCGCCATGCCCAGCGCCTGCAGCAGCGCGGCCAGCCCCTCGCCCTGCGCATCTTCATGGAACAGCGCGCGGCGGTACGGGTACAGGGTCAGGTCGCCGTCGTCGGGCAGCAAGGCCACCCGGCGCAGCAAGCCGTCGAGCACATCGGCGGCATAGCGCTTGACCACGGCCACGTCGGGCAGCGTGACTTCCCAGCGCTCGTCCGGGCCGATGCGGTCGGGATCGAACCATTCGTCGGCGCCGTCGAGCAGCGAAGGCTCGGACGCCACCGGCACCGGCACGCCGCCGCGGTCTACCTGGCGCACGCCGCGCAGGCACCACCACTCGGCATGCCAGGCGACATGGCCCAGAGTCCACAGCGGCGGGTCGGCATCGTACTGGCGCGGCACGTCCCAGGCGCGGCGCGTCTGGCCAAACGGTGCCAGCCATGCCAGCGTACGGCTGCGCGTCTCGACCAGCGCCTGCGCCAGGCCTTCGCGCGGCAGCCGCCGCGGATCGGACCAGGCTGCCTTGCCGCCGGTGAAATAGAGATCGGGAAGCATGGGAAAGCCGCTCATCGACAGGTCCGCGCAGGGAGATGGAGTGGGAAGGCAATGGCCGCACCGGCGTGCAGCCTGCAGCGCACGCCGGTGCGGCCATTATGACATCACCTGCCGGCCCTGCCCCGACCCCGCCCGAGTCTTGCCGGCAAGCTCAGCCGCGCGCGTGGAACACCGCGAACCAGCCTTGCGGATCGGTCCAGCAGACCGGGTCTTCAAATCCCGCGGCCTCGAGCAGCAGCGCGAAGTCGTCCGGCTTGTACTTGTAGGAGTCCTCGGTATGGATGCGCTCGCCCGCGCCGAACTCGCGCGCGCCGCCCTCCCACTGCACGCGCACGTCACGGCATGCCTCCAGGTGCATCTGGATGCGCGACGCCTCGCGGTCGAAGCTGGCCACGTGGCGCCAGTCCGCCAGTACGAAGTCGGTGCCGACGATCCGGTTCACGTTGCGCAGCATATTGCGGTTGAAGGCGGCCGTGACGCCCAGCGCATCGTCATAGGCGGACACCAGCGCGGCCTCGTCCTTGTGCAGGTCGACGCCGATCAGCACGCCATCGCCGCGCCCGGCCGCGCCGCGCAGCCGCTGCAACAGCGCCAGCGCTTCCATCGGCGAGAAATTGCCGATGCTCGAGCCCGGGTAGAAGAACAGCCGCCTGCCGCGTTTGACGTTGCGCGGCAGGTCGAACGGCGCGCACAGGTCGGCGCCCAGCCCCAGCATCGGGATGCCAGGATGCTGCTGCTGCAGCGACGACAGCGTCGCGCGCAGGAAATCGACCGAGATATCGAGGGCCACGTATTGCGCCGGCCGCAGGCTGCCGAACAGGCGCGCGGCCTTCTCGCAATTGCCGGCGCCCAGGTCCACCAGCACGCAGCCGCTGCCGGCGCGAGCCGCAATGGCGGGGGCGGCGCTGGCAAAGATGGCCGCCTCGGTGCGCGTCGGGTAGTACTCGGGCAGGTCGGTGATCGCCTCGAACAGGCGCGAGCCCAGCACGTCGTAGAAGAACTTGGGACTGATCGCCGCCGGCTCGGCGCACAGTCCCGCCAGCAGCTGCCGGCGCAGGGCGCCGCTGTCCTCGCAATACTGCTGCACGAACTCGGGCTGGGGAGGCGGGCGGTGCGCCTGGCCGTTGGCCAGTCCGACCAGCGCGGGCTGGGCGCCGGCCGCCGGCGCTATGGCATGCCCGTTGTGATGGTGGTTGTGGAGAGTGGTCTGCGGGGTCTGCTGGGAAGAGGCGTTCGGCGGGTTCTGGACAGCCGGCATGACGTTTCCTTGTGTGGTCGCGAATGGTTACTGCTTCACTGCGTATTCCCCAAGGCCGCGCTGTGCATGTCGTGCGCGCCGGTCTCCGCAACCCGCCCCTGTGCTGTCTGGGGCGCATCGGTCGGATCCGAGCTTCAAGGATAGGTGCATCCGGCGGATTGCGCACCGTTGCACGCCGGAATGGGCACGATGCAGCACACGCCACAACTTGAGTCAGTATCTCCCCCAATAAGCCACACCGGCAACAGTTCGTTTATAATGCCGCCCAGCGCGGCCTCAGTGGCCCGCGACCCTCAAAGGGGAGTAGCTCCGGGGCTGATGCCCTTAGCACAATCGTCATTCCGGGACTCCGTCTCCGGTTGTGCTGACCGCCGGCGCGCATACCGCGCTTGTGGTCGAGCAAGACCTTTGCAACCTGGACTTCATGGTTTGCAAAGGCGCCCCCATGCCCCGTGCTCCGCGAATCCAGGCGAACCAACGTTAAGCGTGCGCATCTGCGCTGTTTTGTACCCTGATTTGTACCTGAGGAGAGTTCATGGAGTGGTTTACCGATCTGTTCACGATGCAGTTCCTGACGGCCCTGCTGTCGATTGTCGTCATTGACCTGGTGCTGGCCGGCGACAATGCCATCGTGATCGCCCTGGCGGCACGCAACCTGCCCCCGCACCTGCAAAAGAAAGCCATCATCTGGGGCACCATCGGTGCCGTGGTGGTGCGTTCGGCCATGACGATCGGCGTGGTCTGGCTGCTGAAGATCCCGGGGCTGCTGCTGGTCGGCGGCCTGGCGCTGGTGTGGATCGCCTACAAGCTGCTCTCCGACGAAAGCGGCGAAGAAGGGCACGGCTCAGGCGCCGCGACCCTGTGGGGCGCGATGAAGACCATCATCATCGCCGATGCGGTGATGGGCGTGGACAACGTGCTGGCCGTGGCCGGCGCCGCGCACGGCAGCTTCCTGCTGGTGGTGCTGGGCCTGCTGATCAGCATCCCCATCGTGGTGTGGGGCTCGAGCCTGGTGCTCAAGCTGATGGCTCGCTTCCCGGCCATCATCTACGTGGGCGCGGGCGTGCTGGCGTTCACGGCGGTGAAGATGATCGTGCACGAGCCGCTGGTCAAGGCCTTCTTCGAGGCCAACCCGGTGGTCAACTGGGGCCTGTACGTGCTGATCATCGGCGGCGTGCTGGGTGCCGGCTACCTGGTGCAGAAGCGCCGCGACCAGCAGGAACCGGCTGGCAGCCACTAAGGCTTGCCGCCGCGCCGGGGCAGCCGCCCCGGCCTGCTGAAGGAAGGGCCGCCCGGAAGGGTGGCCCTTCTTGCTTTAAAATGCCTGCTTTGCGGGTCCAGCGCCCGCGTCACATCCCCTGCCCCGCGCCGATGAAACAGTATCTCGACTTCATGCGCCATGTGTACGAGCATGGCACCGACAAGGCCGACCGCACCGGCACCGGCACGCGCTCGGTGTTCGGCTACCAGATGCGCTTCGACCTGCGCGAAGGCTTCCCGGTGGTGACCACCAAGAAGCTGCACCTGAAGTCCATCATCCTGGAACTGCTGTGGTTCCTGCAGGGCTCGACCAACGTGCGCTGGCTGCAGGAAAACGGCGTCAGCATCTGGGACGAGTGGGCCGACGAGAACGGCGAACTGGGCCCGGTGTACGGCTCGCAGTGGCGCTCGTGGCCAGCGCCGGACGGCCGCCATATCGACCAGATCACCGACCTGATGGCGCAGATCCGCGCCAACCCGGACTCGCGCCGGCTGATCGTGTCGGCCTGGAACGTGGCCGATATCCCGCGCATGAAGCTGCCGCCCTGCCACGCGTTCTTCCAGTTCTACGTGGCCGACGGCAAGCTGTCGTGCCAGCTGTATCAGCGCAGCGCCGACATCTTCCTGGGCGTGCCGTTCAATATCGCCAGCTATGCGCTGCTGACGCACATGATCGCGCAGCAGGCCGGGCTGGAAGTGGGCGACTTCATCTGGACCGGCGGCGACTGCCATATCTACAACAACCACTTCGAGCAGGTGCAGACCCAGCTGGCGCGCGAGCTGCTGCCGCTGCCGCGGCTGAAGATCCTGCGCAAGCCCGACAGCATCTTCGACTACCGCTACGAAGACTTCGAACTGGACGGCTACCAGTCGCATGCCGCCATCAAGGCACCGGTGGCGGTATGACGATCCTGACCCTGGTTGTCGCGAAGGCCCGCAACGGCACCATCGGCCGCGACAACACGCTGCCGTGGCGCCTGCCGGAAGACCTCGCGCATTTCAAGCGCACCACCATGGGCGCGCCCGTGATCATGGGCCGCAAGACCTGGGACTCGATCGGCCGCCCGCTGCCGGGCCGGCGCAATATCGTGGTCAGCCGCAACCCGGACCTGCACATCGAAGGCGCCGAAGTGGCAACGTCGCTGGAAGACGCGCAGCGCCTGTGCGTTGGCGTCGACCAGATCTTCCTGATCGGCGGCGCGCAGCTGTATGCCGAGGCGATGCCATGCGCCGACCGGCTGGTCGTGACCGAGATCGATGCCGACGTGGAAGGCGACGCCTTCTTCCCGCCGATCGACCGCACGCAATGGCTGGAAACCGCGCGCGAGACGCACCATTCCGAGGCCAACGGCTTCGACTATGCGTTCGTCACCTACGATCGCCCGCCTTCGGAAGAATCCTGAGCCCGGTGCCGCCGGCATTGACAAATCCCGCCGCATCGCCCAAAGTCTGGCCCATGGACCGCCGTCACTTCCCCATCGCGCGAATTATTCGCACCATTCTCCGAATGGTGGGTTAGCGCGCGTCCAGAACCAGATTTCCGCAAACACCCGCCCTGCAGGCGGGTGTTTTGTTTTCCGGCTCCAGGGCAATCGACAACGAACCCCGGAGCCTCCCCATGCACGCCACCACCGACGCCGCCGCTGACGACGCCACTGAAGTCGCCACTGAAGTCGCCACATCCGCCGCGTCCGACGATCATGCCTACCTGAAGCGCATCCTGACCGCACGCGTCTACGATGTGGCGCGCGAAACCGAGCTGGACTTTGCCAGGCACCTGTCCGCCCGGCTGCACAACCAGGTCTACCTCAAGCGTGAAGACACCCAGCCGGTGTTCTCGTTCAAGCTGCGCGGCGCCTACAACAAGATGGCGCAGCTGAGTCCCGAGGCGTTGCGGCGCGGCGTCATCACGGCTTCGGCCGGCAATCATGCGCAAGGCGTGGCACTGTCCGCGGCGCGGCTCGGCGTGCGCGCGCTGATCGTGGTGCCGACCACGGCGCCGCAGGTCAAGGTCGACGCGGCGCGCGCGCATGGCGGTCCCACCGTCGAGGTGGTCCAGGCCGGCGACTCCTATACCGATGCCTACCGCCACGCGATGCGGCTGCAGGCCGAGCAAGGACTGACTTTCATCCCGGCATTCGATGACCCCGATGTCATCGCCGGCCAGGGAACGGTCGCGGCGGAAATCCTCAACGCGCACCGCGGCCCGATCCACGCGATCTTCGTGCCGATCGGCGGCGGCAGCCTCGCCGCGGGCGTGGCCACCTACGTCAAGGCGGTGCGGCCGGAGATCAAGGTCATCGGCGTGCAGACGGAAGACTCATGCGCGATGGCGCAGTCGGTCCGCGCGGGGCGGCGCGTCGAGCTGGAGGAGGTGGGACTGTTTTCGGATGGCACCGCGGTCAAGCTGGTCGGCGAAGAGACCTTCCGGCTGTGCCGCCGCTACCTGGACGAGATCGTCACCGTCGACACCGACGCGCTGTGCGCGGCGATCAAGGACGTGTTCGAGGACACGCGCAGCGTGCTGGAGCCGGCCGGCGCGCTGGCGGTGGCCGCAGCCAAGCAATATGCGGCGCGCGAGGGCCTGCGCAACCAGACGCTGGTGGCGGTCACCTCCGGCGCCAATATCAACTTCGAGCGCATGCGTTTCGTCGCCGACCGCGCCGAACTTGGCAACGCGCGCGAAGCCATGTTCGGCGTCACGCTGCCCGAGGCCTGCGGCGCGTTCCGCCGCCTGTGCGCCCGGGTGAGCGACCGGTTTGGCGACCGGCAGATCAGCGAGTTCACTTACCGGATTGCCGATGCACAGGCCGCGCACGTCTTTGTCGGCATGCAGCTGCGCACGCCCGGCGAGGCGACAGAGATCCTCGACACGCTGCACGCCGACGGCTTCCCGGCGATCGACCTGACCGCCGACGAGGTGGCCAAGGAGCATGTGCGGCATATGATCGGCGGCCGCTCACCGCTGGCGCGCGGCGAGCGCCTGTTCCGCTTTGAATTCCCCGAAAAGCCGGGGGCATTGATGGCCTTCCTGTCGGCGCTGGCGCCGGACTGGAACATCAGCCTGTTCCACTACCGCAACCAGGGCGGCGATACGGGATCGGTGCTGGCCGGCATCCAGGTGAGCGACGGCCAGGTGCAGGCTTTCCGCGAGCGGCTGGCCACGCTGGGCTATCCCTGGCAGGAAGTCAGCGACAATCCGGCGTATCGCATGTTTCTCGCGTAAACGCGAGCGAGCCGCCCGCAGGCGGCTCGCCAGTCCATCATTTGCCGATCAGGTGCCAGCCAGTCGCCGATCAGGTGCCGATCAGTTGCCGGCGATGGTCATCTGCTCGATCAGGATCGAGCCGGTTTCCTTGGTGCCGCGGATCAGCGAATCGGCGCCGATCGCGACGATCTGCTGGAACATCTCGGCCATATTGCCGGCAATCGTGATTTCCTCCACCGGGTACTGGATCACGCCGTTCTCGACCCAGTAGCCCGACGCACCGCGCGAATAATCGCCGGTCACGTAGTTGACGCCCTGCCCCATCAGCTCGGTCACCAGCAGGCCGGTGCCGAGCTTGCGCAGCATCGCCGGGAAGTCGTCGCCGGGGTCGGTAAGGTTGCTGTGCAGCGTCAGGTTATGCGAGCCGCCGGCGTTGCCGGTGGTCTTCATGCCGAGCTTGCGCGCCGAATAGGTCGACAGGAAATAGCCCTGCACCACGCCGTCGCAGACCACATCGCGCTCGCGCGTGCGCACGCCTTCTTCGTCGAACGGGGCGCTGCCCATCGCGCCCGGGGTGTGCGGCTGCTCGTGGATCTGCACGTGCGGCGCGAACACGGCCTTGCCCAGCGTATCGCACAGGAAGGTGGACTTGCGGTACAGCGCGCCGCCCGACACCGCCTGCACGAAGGCGCCCAGCAGGCCGGCGGCCAGCGGCGCCTCGAACAGCACCGGGCAGCGGCGCGTGGACAGCTGGCGCGCCTGCAGCCGCGCCAGCGCGCGCTCGGCGGCGTAGCGGCCGATATCCTCGGGGTTGGCCAGTGCCAGCGGCGAGCGCTTGGACGAGTACCAGTCATCGCGCTGCATGCCGCCGCCGCTGCCGGCGATCGGCGCGCACGAGATGAAATGGCGCGAATACGGATAACCGCCCGAGAAACCGCGCGTGGTCGCCAGCACGAACTGCGAGTGCTGCGCCGACACGCTGGCGCCGTCGCTGTTGCGGATGCGCGGCGACACCGCGAAGGCGGCGGCCTCGGCGCGGGTGGCGATGTCGATGGCGGCCTCGGCATCGATGGTCCAGGGATGGAACAGGTCCAAATCCTGCGGCGAGCGCTCCAGCAGTTCTTCTTCGGCCAGGCCCGCGCACTCGTCTTCCGCGGTGAAGCGGGCGATGTTGTAGGCCGCCTCGGCAGTGGCGCGCAGCGCTGCCGGCGAGAAGTCCGAGGTGCTGGCGTTGCCGCGGCGCTTGCCGATCATCACCGTGACGCCGACCACCTTGTCGCGGTTCTGCTCGATCGTTTCCACCTGCCCCTTGCGCACCGATATGGACAGGCCGCTGCCTTCGGAGATCTCCGTGGCGGCGTCCGTCGCGCCCAGCTCGCGTGCCACACGCAGCACATCGGCGGCCATCTCGCTGAGCTGGGCCTGGGTGTAGGTGAAATGCGCGGTCTGTTCTGCGATCTGGTCCATGGGGGATCCGTGCCTGGGGTCATCAAAAGTCCAAGCGGCAATCATAGCAAGATAAAATGCCGGTCATGATGCGAAATTCCCGTAATTCCCAAGGCTCGCGCTTCCCCGGCGCGTTTTCGCCGGAGCCCGAAGACGACGAACCGAAAAGCAAGTCGCAGCGCAAGCGCGACATGACCGCCCTGCAGGACCTTGGCGCCGAGCTCGAGGCGCTGCCCAAGGACCGGCTGGCGCGCGTGCCCATGCGCGAGTCGCTCGCCGACGCCATCCACGAGGCGCGCCGCACCACCAGCCATGAGGGCAAGCGCCGCCAGATGCAGTTCGTGGGCAAGGTCATGCGCGGCCTGGACGACGACGAGGTCGAGGCGATCCGCGCCGCGCTGGAAGGCTTCAAGGGCACCAGCAAGGCCGAGACCGCGCGCATGCACCTGATCGAGCGCTGGCGCGAGCTGCTGCTGGCCGACGACGCGGCGCTGACGCGGTTCCTCGGCGAGCACCCGGTCGCCGACGTGCAGTCGCTGCGCAACATCATCCGCAACGCACGCAAGGAGAAGGAGCAGGCCAAGCCGCCGCGCTACTTCCGCGAACTGTTCCAGGCCATCAAGGCAGCGCTCGACGCCAAGGACGGCGCGGCCTCCACCGACGCAGCCCCTTCCCCGGAGCCCGAGGCATGACCCAGACCACGCAGTCCACGCAGCCGGTATCCCGCAACCATCCCGACGAACTCGTCGTCGGCTTTGTCTCGGTCTCGGACCGTGCCTCGGCCGGCACCTACCAGGACGAAGGCATTCCGGCGCTGCGCGAGTGGTTCGGCCGCACGCTGACCTCGCCGTGGCAGGCGGTGGAGCGGCTGATTCCCGATGAGCAGGCGCAGATCTCGCGCACGCTGATCGAGCTGGTGGACGTGGCCGGCTGCGACCTGGTGCTGACCACCGGCGGCACCGGCCCGGCGCGGCGCGATGTCACGCCGGAGGCCACGCTGGCGGTGGCCACCAAGGAAATGCCGGGCTTCGGCGAGCAGATGCGGCAAGTGAGCCTGCACTTCGTGCCGACCGCGATCCTGTCGCGCCAGGTGGCGGTGATCCGCGAGACCGCCAGCCGCGCCGCGCTGATCATCAACCTGCCCGGCCAGCCGCGCGCCATCCGCGAGACGCTGGAAGGCCTGCGCGATGCCGACGGCAAGGCGGTGGTGCAAGGCATCTTCGCCGCGGTGCCGTACTGCATCGACCTGATCGGCGGGCCTTACATGGAAACCGACGAGGCCGTGGTCAAGGCCTGGCGGCCGAAGAACGCGGTGCGCGCCAAGCCTGCTGCCTGAGTCACGGAAATCACGGAAATCACGGAAACCTTGCCGCCGGCGCCTGCCGGCGGCTAGCCCTTCCCTCTCTCCCGCGCCTCAGCGCAATCCCAGGTACAACCCCGCCGGCACGAACACCACCGCGGCAATATTGCCGAGCAGCACGATTGACGCGACCTGGTCGGGCTCCTGCCGGAAATGGTCGGCGATCAGGAAGTTCAGCACCGCCGGCGGCAGCGCCGCGAATACGAACAGCAGTCCGCGCTGCAGTTCCGTCAGCGGCACCCACTGCGCCAGCAGCAGCGCCACCGCGATGCCGGTCAGCGGGCACGCCACCGCGCCCACCACGCCCATGCCCCAGTTGCGCAGGCTTACGTCCTTCATGCGCACGCCCAGCGCGAACAGCATCAGCGGCACGGTGGCGTCGCCCAGCAGCTTGACCGACTGGTACACCGGGTCCGGCAACGTGAACCAGGGCCGCGCCAGCGACAGCCCGACACCGGCCACCGTCGCCAGCACCATCGGGTTGCGCGCGATCTGCGCCATCGACGCATGCCGGTTGACGATCTTCAGGCCGAGGGTGAAGTGCATCAGGTTCGACGCCGCGAACAGCGCCACCGCCGGTGCCAGCCCGGCGTGGCCGAAGGCAAAGACCGACAGCGGCAAACCCATGTTGCCGCAGTTGTTGAACATCATCGGCGGCACGAAGGTGCGGGGATCGACCTTGAGCAGCCGCGCCACCGCCCACGCCAGCACGCCCGAACCCAGCACCACCGCCACCGCGCAGACCAGCAGCACCAGCTGGTCGGCCAGCACGAAGTCCTTGCTGACAAAGGCCGACACCACCAGCAGCGGCGCGATCACATCGAGCGTGGCGCGGTTGATCCCGGCCATGTCCGGATGGGCCTTGCGCCCGTACAGCCACCCGACCAGGATGATCAGGATGACCGGCGTGATGATGGAAACGATGCGCTCGAACATGGCAGGCTCGACGGGAGGTGCCCGGAAGGGCAGCGCGCGCCCCGTCGGTGGTGGTTGGTTGTTGTTGCCGTCGCGGGCCGGGAACCC
Organism: Cupriavidus oxalaticus; assembly: GCF_038900635.1. Classification (GTDB taxonomy): domain Bacteria; phylum Pseudomonadota; class Gammaproteobacteria; order Burkholderiales; family Burkholderiaceae; genus Cupriavidus; species Cupriavidus oxalaticus_B. The sequence continues at coordinate 415,785 of NZ_JAYMRX010000001.1, forward strand.
GGCTTATTGCGCCGGGGTGTCGGCAGCAGGAGTGTCGGCAGGCGGAGTGGCCGCCGGGGCGCCCGGCGGCGTGTGACGGATAAAGTGGGTGCGGTAGTAGCGCAGCTCTTCCACCGATTCCAGGATGTCGGCCAGCGCCGTGTGCAGCTGGCGCTTGACGAAGCCCTTGTGGATGACCGGCTCCCAGCGCTTGCACAGCTCCTTGAGCGTGGACACGTCCAGGTTGCGGTAGTGGAAGAACGCCTCCAGCTTCGGCATGTAGCGCGCCATGAAGCGGCGGTCCTGGCAGATCGAGTTGCCGCACATCGGCGACTTATTGGCCGGCACCCAGCGCTTCAGGAAGGCCAGCAGCTCGGCCTCGGCCTGCTCCTCGGTCAGCGTGGACGCCTTGACCTTGTCGATCAGGCCGGAGCGGCCGTGAGTGCCCTTGTTCCAGTTGTCCATGCCGTCGAGCACGGCATCGCTCTGGTGGATCACCAGCACCGGGCCTTCGGCCAGGATATTGAGTTCGGAGTCGGTAATGACGACCGCCACCTCGATGATGCGGTCGGTATCCGGCTGCAAGCCGGTCATTTCCATGTCCAGCCAGATCAGGTTGTTTTCGCTTTTGACGGATTTGGCGGTGGCGTGGGTGGTCATCTGGACTGCTGAGATAGGGATTTGGGGAAGCGGCCGCGGCGGAGGCGGACGCGAACAACTTATAATTCTCGCATATCCGTCCCAAGGCTCTTGCCGATGTTCACCTTTGTCTTCCTCGCCGCGCTGGTGCTGATGGTGCTGACCAAGCTCTGGCTGGCCGCGCGCCAGGTGCGTCATGTGGCACAGCACCGCAACGCGGTGCCGGCTCGCTTTGCCGACACCATCACGCTCGCCTCGCATCAGAAGGCGGCCGACTACACCATCGCCCGCACCCGGCTGTCGATGCTTGAAGTGCTGGCCGGCGCCGCGGTGCTGATCGGCTTCACCATGCTGGGCGGGCTGCAGTGGCTCAACCAGTTCTGGCTGGAAACCTTCGGCCCGGGCTATGCGTATGGCGTGGCGCTGGTCGCCAGCGTGGCGGTAATTGGCGGGCTGGTGGACCTGCCCTTCTCGCTCTACGGCCAGTTCGGCATCGAGGAGCGCTTTGGCTTCAACAAGATGACCTTCGGCCTGTGGCTGGCCGACATGGTCAAGATGCTGGCGGTCGCCAGCGTGCTTGGCCTGCCGCTGCTGCTGGCGGTGCTGTGGCTGATGGAACGCGCCGGCTCGCTGTGGTGGCTATGGACATGGCTGGTGTGGATGGGCTTCAACCTGTTCCTGCTGGTGGTCTTCCCGACCTTTATCGCGCCGCTGTTCAACAAGTTCGAGCCGCTGGCCGACGAATCGCTACGCCAGCGCATCGAGGGCCTGATGCAGCGCTGCGGCTTTGCCAGCAAGGGCCTGTTTGTGATGGATGGCAGCAAGCGCAGCGCGCACGGCAACGCCTACTTCACCGGCTTCGGCGCGGCCAAGCGCATCGTCTTCTTCGACACGCTGCTGGCACGCCTGTCGGGCGACGAGATCGAGGCGGTGCTGGCTCACGAGCTCGGCCACTTCAAGCGCCGCCACGTGGCCAAGCGCATCGCCGTCACCTTTGCACTGAGCCTGGTGTTCCTGGCGCTGCTGGGCTGGCTGGCGACGCGCACGTGGTTCTACACCGGCCTCGGCGTGGCGCCCAACCTGGGCGTGTCCAACCACGCGCTGGCACTGGTGCTGTTCTTCCTGACGCTGCCGGTGTTCACTTTCCTGCTCGGGCCGCTGTCGAGCCAGTCGTCGCGCCGCCATGAATTCGAGGCCGACGCCTTCGCCGCCGACCAGACCAACGCCGGCCACCTGGTGTCGGCACTGGTGAAGCTGTACAAGGACAACGCTTCGACCCTCACGCCCGATCCGCTCTACAGCGCCTTCTACTACTCGCATCCGCCCGCCGCGCAGCGGATCGACCGGTTGCTGGCGCACGCATGAGCCGCACCTCCCGACACCGCGGCGCCGGCGGCGCCAATACCGGCACGAATGCAGGCAAAAGCGCCGAGCCCGCACTGATCATCGCCGCGCACGGCCGCCACTACGTAGTCGAGCTGGCCGACGGCACGCGCATGCATGCCTTCCCGCGCGGCAAGAAGAGCGACAGCGCCGTGGGCGACCATGTCAGCGTCGAGCGCGCCGCGGCGGACCAGTGCGTGATCACCAAAGTCCAGGCGCGCAAGAACCTGCTGCACCGTTCCGACCAGTTCAAGTCCAAGCTGCTGGCGGCCAATATCGACCAGGTCATCATCGTGCTGGCGACCGAGCCGGGCTTCTCCGAGGACCTGCTTGGACGCGCGCTGGTATCGGCAGAGGCGCTGGAGATCCGGCCCCTGATCGTGCTCAACAAGACCGACCTGCCCGAGCGGCTGGACGAGGCGCGCCGGCGCCTGGCGCTGTACCGCGAGCTGGGCTACGACACGCTGGAACTGTCGGTGCGCGCCGATCCGGAGCAGGCGCTGGCGGCACTGCGGCCGCGGCTGGCGGGGCTGTCCAGCATCCTGATCGGGCAGTCGGGCATGGGGAAGTCGTCGCTGCTGAACCTGCTGATCCCGGGGGTGGATGCGCAGACGCGCGAGATCTCGGCCAAGCTCGATTCCGGCAAGCACACCACCACCTTCACGCGGCTGTACCACCTGCCGGCGGACTGGGGCACGGTCGATGGGCGCCAGGGGGCGCTGATCGACTCGCCCGGCTTCCAGGAATTCGGCCTGTACCACCTGAGCGAAGGCATGCTGGAACGCGCCTTCCCGGAGTTCCGGCCGCGTCTGACCGAGTGCCGCTTCTACAACTGCCACCACACCAACGAACCCGGCTGCGGCGTGCTGGCTGCGGTGGCATCCGGCGCGATCGCCGAGCGTCGCCACCAGCTCTACGCGCAACTGCTGCACGAATCCAGCCAGCAGAAGCCGTGGTAAGGTAGGTGCACTGGGTAACCGGCGAGTCGCCATGAAACTGCTGCTGTACGCCACCTCGCTGGTTCACGCCGCCCATTGCAAGAACGTCCTGCGGGCCGCCGGCATCCGGGCGGAGCTACGCAACACCTGGCTGGGCGGCGCTACCGGCGAGATCCCGTTCCGGGAAAGCGCGCCGCAGGTCTGGCTGCTCGATGACGAGATGGAAGCGCAGGCGTGGGCAGCGCTCAATGCCGCCGCGAACCCGGTCCCAGGTCCGAGCTGGCAATGCCGTCACTGCCACGAATGGCATGAGGCGCAATTCGGCGCCTGCTGGCGCTGCGGCGCGGCCCGCGACTAGCGCCGGCGCCCGTATTCACCTACGCCGGGATCAGCCCACCCACAGCGCCAGCGACAGCATGGCGAGCAGCAGCATCCACAGCACCACCGCTCGCCAAACCAGCCCGACTGCCGACTGCAGCGTGCGCACGCCTGGTTCGGCACCGAATTCCGGCGCCGACGGCTCGGGGCCGTTGTCCTCTTCCATGCCGGGTGCATAGTCAATCGCCGGACCGGCCACGCTGGTGCGCAGCACCACGGTGGAATCGTCCTCAGCCAGCGGCGTGCCCAGGCGCACGCCCAGCGCCCCGCCGCCGCTGGCGAGCAGGATGCCGTTGACCGCATCGTTCCACTTGCGCGCATGGTTGCGCCACGCATACACCGCATCCTCGAAATTGCCGACGATGGCAAAGCCGATCGCGGTCAGGCGCGAAGGAATCCAGTCAAGCAGGTAGAACGCGCTCGCGGCAAAGCGGCCCAGCGCGGGACTGCGTTCGGTCGACGGCTCGTTCCAGTGGCGCCCGAGGTATTCCGCGACTCGGTACAGCACCACGCCGCCGGGCCCGATCGGCACCAGGAACCAGAAGAACACGCCGAACACATGCCGGTGCACGGCGATGATCGCCGCCTCCAGCGTGTGCCGCACGATCTCGGTGACCGGCATGTCGACCGTATCGATACCGGTCCACTCATGCAGCAGCGTGCGCGCGGTATGGACGTCGTCGCGGTTCAGCGCTTCATGGATATCGGTGAAGTAGTGGCTGAACTGGCGGAAGCCCAGCGTCATGTACAACACCAGCACGTTCCACGCGAGTGTCAGCGCCACGCTGATCGATGCGAGCAGATAGTGCACCACGACCACTGCCAGTGTCAGCGGCAGCACCACGGTGAACCAGGCCAGCGCGGCATCGCGGGGGCGGCCGGTGTCGAAGGCGTGCTCGGCTCGGTCGCCCAGCGCGCGCACGATCTCGTGGATCGGGTTGTTGCGGCCCAGGGCGCGGAACTGCTCGGCGATCAGCGCCAGGAGAATGGAAACAAAGGTCATCTTGGTACGGGTGTTCCAAGGGGGCGCGCCTTGCACCGATGTGCCGGTGCAGGCGCAATGCATAGCGAGAAGATAGCACAGCGGTACCTGACCCTACCCGTTGCGACACAAAAAGCAAAAGCCCGCCGGTGGGCGGGCAGGATTACTTCAACGAATCTTCGCGTGGTGGTCAGGGCAGGTCGAACACCAGAACCTCGGCGTCGTCACCGCCTGACAGCACGACCTCGCCGGCCGACTCGAGCTTGGCCGCATCGCCCGCTTCCAGCGCCTTGCCGTTGACCAGCACGCGGCCACGCGCCACATGGACATAGGCGCGGCGACCCGGCGCGAGGGCCAGCGTGGCGGCTTCCTCGCCGTCGAACAGCCCGGCGTACAGGCGCACGTCCTGGTGCACCACCACCGAACCGTCGGCGCCGTCCTGGCTGGCCACCAGGCGCAGCTTGCCGCGCTTGTCGGCCGCCTCGAAGTGCTTTTCCTCGTAGCCCGGCTCGATACCAGTCTGCGCAGGCATGATCCAGATCTGCAGGAAATGGGTCGTATCGTGCGCCGCGTGGTTGTACTCCGAGTGCCGCACACCGGTGCCGGCGCTCATGCGCTGCACGTCGCCGGGGCGGATCACGCTGCCGTTGCCCATGCTGTCCTTGTGCGCCAGTTCGCCTTCGAGCACGTAGCTGATGATCTCCATGTCGCGGTGGCCGTGCGTACCGAAGCCCATGCCCGGCGCGACGCGGTCCTCGTTGATGACGCGCAGCGGCCCGAACTGCACATGCTGCGGATCGTAGTAGTCGGCAAACGAGAACGAATGATAGGACTTCAGCCAGCCGTGATCCGCATAACCGCGCTCTGCAGACTTTCTGATTTCAATCATTTTGATGGGCCTCCTTGGCCTGTTTCCGTGTCGCCACCGGCATCCGAACTGCTTGCAGCCGTTTGGCGGCATGTGCTGCGTTGTTGATGCTAGGAAGTTTAGGCCCCGAGGCGTATATTTACGGGGACCGCCTTAGAAGCACTCATTCAGTTTTTCTGAATATGCCACTTTCACTCGAATCCCTTGAAGTCCTGGACGCCATCGAGCGCAAGGGCAGCTTCGCCGCCGCCGCCCACGAGATGGGCAAGGTGCCCTCCGCGCTGACCTATGTGGTGCGCAAGCTGGAAGAAGACCTCGACGTGCTGCTGTTCGACCGGCGCCGCCACCGCGCCGAACTGACGCCGGCAGGACGCGCACTGCTCGACGAAGGCCGTCACCTGCTGCACGCCGCCGACGACCTGGCGCGCCGCGTCAAGCGGCTGGCCACCGGCTGGGAAGCCACGCTGACCATCGTGGTGGACGACCTGATCAATTTCCGCGCGCTGCTGCCGGTGATCCACGATTTCTATGCCGAGAACACCGCCACGCGGCTGCGCTTTGCCAAGGAAGTGCTGGGCGGCGCCTGGGACGCGCTGGTCAGCAACCGTGCCGACCTGGTGATCGGCGGCGCCTACGACGCGCCGAGCACGCAGGGCTTCCAGATCCGCCCGCTGGGCACGGTGCCGTTCGTGTTCGCGGTGGCGGCGCACCATCCGCTGGCCACCGAGGAAGGCCCGCTCACCACCATCCAGATCGCCAGGCACCGCATCGTCGCGGTGGGCGACACCTCGCGCAACCTGCCGGCGCGAACCCATGGCGTGCTGGCCGGCCAGGACGTGCTGGTGGTGCCGACCATGCGCGACAAGATGGAAGCGCAGATCCGCGGCCTTGGCTGCGGCTGGCTGCCGGCGCCGATGGCGCAGCCGCATATCGAAAGCGGCGTGCTGCAGGTGCGCGAGACGGTCGAAGTGCGTGCCCCGGGCAATTTCAAGGTGGCCTGGCGCACCAGCAACCGCGGCAAGGCACTGCAGTGGTGGGCCGGCAAGCTGGAAGACCCGCGCCTGGCGCAGGCGCTGCTGCTGCAACAACCTGACTTCGCCGGCTGAGGACTTGCGCATGGCAGTGATGGCTGCAACGTTTGCCTCGGCGTCTGGCTATCGCGGCCGCTTCGCCCCCTCGCCGACCGGCCCGTTGCATATGGGTTCGCTGGTCACCGCACTGGCCAGCTGGCTGGACGCGCGCGCGCACGGCGGCCAGTGGCTGGTGCGCATCGAGGACATCGACATGCCGCGCTGCGTGCGCGGGGCCGACCAGGACATCCTGCAGACGCTGGCGCGCCTGGGCATGACGCCGGATGAGCCGCCGGTGTGGCAGAGCCGGCGCGAAGCGCATTACGCCCGGGCGCTGCGCCAGCTCGACGCCGCCGGGCAACTCTACCCCTGCGGCTGCTCGCGCAAGGAAATCGCCGATTCGCTGGTGCACGTGCGGGAGCGGCACCAGACGCTGGGCTACCCCGGCACTTGCCGCCACGGCCTGAACGGCAAGCTGCCGCGCGCGTGGCGCGTGCGCGTGCCAGATGGTCCGGCCGCCACGATCTGTTTCGAGGACCGCTGGCAGGGCCGCCAGTGCCAGGACCTTGAGACCGAGTTGGGGGACTTCGTGCTGCGCCGTGCCGACGGGCTATGGGCCTACCAGCTGGCGGTGGTGGTGGACGATGGCCTGCAAGGCATCACGCATATCGTGCGCGGCGCTGACCTGCAGGACTCGACGCCGCGGCAGATCCACCTGCAGCACCTGCTGGGCCTGCCCACGCCGAGCTACCTGCATGTGCCGGTGGTGGTCAATGAGATCGGGGAAAAGCTGAGCAAGCAGAGCGGCGCGCAGGCGATCGACACCGGCGCGCCGCTGGAGGCGCTGCGCCAGGCCGGCATGCACCTGAGACTGGAAAACAACGAGGGAAATGTGCAGGACTGGCTGGCGCACGCCACCGAGAACTGGCGCCAGCGGATGGCAGCGGCCTGACCCGCAGGCCGCCTCAGGCGGGTCGCCCGATCAGGACTTGCGCGGCACGCCGCCCAGCAGCGCCGCGACCGGGCGCTTGGGCGCCTGGCGGCCACGGTTCAGCGCGGCGGCGATTTCCTCCGACGGCTTGACCTGCGAGCTGCTGGCGCTGGGCTCGTACGGGCGCGAGAAGAACGGATCGTCGGAGGGACGGAACACCTGGCGGCTGCCGCTGTGCTCGTGGCGGCGCGGGCGTTCCTCGCCTTCGCCGTTGCCGCGCGTGCGGCGCAGCTCACCACGCTGGCGGCGGCGCTCGGCTTCTTCCTGGCGCGACTTCTCGCCGGTCGGGTCAAAGCCTTCCAGCTTGCCGCGCGGGATGCTGCGCTTGATCAGCTTTTCAATATCCGACAGCAGGCGCTCGTCATTGCCTGGCACGTAGATCGACAGCGCATCGCCGCTGGCGCCCGCGCGGCCGGTACGGCCGATGCGGTGCACGTAGTCCTCCGCACTGTACGGCACGTCGAAGTTGATCACGCACGGCATGTCGGGGATATCGAGCCCGCGCGCCGCCACGTCGGTGGCAACCAGGGCGTCGATGGTGCCGCTCTTGAAACCGTCCAGCGTCTGCATGCGCTCGGTCTGGGTCTTGTCGCCGTGGATCGCGGAGGCATTGATGCCTTCGCGCTCCAGGTGCCGCGCCAGGCGCGAGCAGCCGATCTTGCTGTTGACGAAGACGATGCACTGGCGCGACAGCCCCTGCTCGGCACGCTGCTTGAGCAGGTGCACCACCGCCGCCTGCTTGTGGCCATCTTCGACCTGGTACACGGTCTGGCGCACGTTCTCGTTGGTCGAGTTGCTGCGCGCCACCTCGATGGTGACCGGCTGCTTCAGGTAGCTGGCGGCCAGGCGCTTGATTTCCGCCGAGAACGTGGCCGAGAACAGCAGCGTCTGGCGTTGCGCCGGCAGCAGGTTGATGATGCGCTGCAGGTCCGGCAGGAAGCCCATGTCGAGCATGCGGTCGGCTTCGTCCAGCACCAGCATCTGCACCTGCGACAGGTTGACCGACTTCTGCTGCACGTGGTCGAGCAGGCGGCCCGGTGTGGCTACCAGGATCTCGACGCCGCGGCGCAGGGCGTCGGTCTGCGGATTCATGTCGACGCCGCCGAAAACCACCGTGCTGCGCAGGTCGGTGTGCTTGGCGTAGCGGGCGACGTTGTCGTAGACCTGGTCGGCCAGTTCGCGCGTGGGCGTCAGCATCAGCGCGCGCACCGGGTGGCGCGCCGGTGAGGCGCTGGCGTTGGCCAGCGGCAGCAGGCGCTGGATGATCGGCAGCGCGAAGCCGGCAGTCTTGCCGGTGCCGGTCTGCGCGGCGCCCATCACGTCCTTGCCGAGCAGCACGACGGGAATGGCCTGCGCCTGGATCGGCGTGGGCGTGGTGTAGCCCTGGTCGGACAAGGCACGCAGGATGCGCGCGTCCAGGCCAAAGCTTTCAAAGGTCTGCACCGCGGTCTGCCCGGCGGTGGTAGGTTCTGGTGCGGTCGTAGTGGTCATGGGTATCGGTGTCTGGCGGGAGGCGAACCCGGCACAAACGGATACGCGTCTGGAACTCATCTCGCCCGGGCTCTCGGCTGGCGCTCGCCTGGCACTGGGGGAGGCGCCGTTGCGGCCATGCCACTTACACAGAGCTTGCAGTTTTGGCCAAGAGAATCAAAGACTTACATTTTAGCATTTCTGCCCGCACAGTGACCAGTATGGCGCGGGCGTGCGGGCGCCGCGACAGTGCGATGCCGCGCCGGAGCGTTTTCAAGAAGCTGTCACATCGGCGATGGATGATGCCGGCGGCGCCGTTGACAAGGCGAACCCGAACCGGCCGCGCGGACGCCACCCTCCGATCACCGAGACCAAATATGGACTTCGAGCAATTCCGCCAGACCTGCCAGCAATTCCTGCGCACTTCGAGCCAGTTCCTTGGCCTGGCCACCGTCCTGCCCTTGCCGGCGCGGCCGGCGAGTCCGCCGGCACAGCCTGCCCAGCAAGCGGCCTGACACGGCGATCCATTGGACCGCCAGCGCGGCATCCAGGTGACCCAGTCGCCGCGGATGCCGTCGTCCTGGATTTACCTTCCTGCAGCCACCCAAGTTCCGTCATTGGTCCAGCTGGCACCTGCCAATGAAAAAGCCCCGCGTGCCGGGGAGGGCAGCGGGGCTAGTGGTAGCGGGGCAACCTTCCGATTACCCACGCAGTGATCTTGTCCGATCGAGCCAGGACCCACATCACCCAAATGTGGGTTTTCGTACGGCCGACAACAGAGCGCCGCGCGGTGCCCGCCTGACGCCACCTGCAAAGCCTGCCAATCATCACTCGCACTCGCCAAGCCCGAAATCCGGGTTTTCTCCGAGCGGGTTTCCGCCAGCTTCCGGTCTCGCCGCGCATGAGGTCTACTGGTATCACATTGACACGGCACCGCCAACGCGGCGGATCGCCGCAGTCGATGGAGCGCCAAGACGATTCCAATGACCGGGAGACAGACCATGGTGACGAAGAAAGAAGATGCATTCGTACTGAAGAACCTTCTTGCCCTCGCAGCAGTGGAGACCGTAGGCGGCGCGATCGCCCTCAGCATGGTCTTCCACCTGATCTGAACTCACCGGGCACCGCGCCGCCACGACGGCGCGGTGATTGCTGCTACGGCAATTTAGGGGCCTTACTCGTCAACAATCACCTCGAAGCCGCCGTAGATCATCCGTTGACCATCGAACGGCATCGGGTCCATCCCTTCCTTCAGGCGCGGATCCTCCATCGCCGCCTTCATACCGGTATCGCGCTTCTCCTTTGACGGCCATACGATCCAGGAGAACACCACCGCCTCATCGTCCTTGCGCTTGACCGCCATGGTAAAGGACGTCACCTTCCCTTCCGGCACGTCGTCACCCCAGCATTCCACCACCTTCAGCGCGCCGTGCTCCTTGAACACCGCAGCGGCCTTCTGCGCCACCTGGCGGTAGGTTTCGCGATTGGCCTGCGGCACGGCCAGCAAGAATCCGTCGATATAAGACATGGATCTGACTCCTCGTCGGGTTGAACGGTTTCGAACGGGTTGCGTCCGAATACCTTAGTCCATCGTTACGCGGGCCAAAGTTCCTTTTATTATCAGCTTCCCGTACAACGCCTTCACGCGGAACACCTAATTGCACTGTCCCGAGCCAGGCGTCTCCCACGCCGCTGTTTCAGCCAGATCGGCTTTTTATTCTGCCGACTCCCAACATCCATTTACTTTACTGCGATTCGGAAGAATCCGATGGTTAGCGGATCCCGGTTCTGGAAAGATGAGACGCATTTGCAGCCTTCAAGGCACTGATGAGTTCCAGATATTTCTGATAGGAGAGGTGATGTCGGATATGCGCTATGCGCTGCGAAACGGAGATAAAACGAGTGTGGGCGGAAAGCTCATTGCCACCGGTCAAAGCCTGTTTCACCATGACAGGACAATAGGCATAGAAGGCGACCATGCAACTTGCCCGACATGCAAGACCGGCGGGCCTGTGATGAACGACTGCCATCCTGATTTTGACATAGGCGGAAAACAGATTTTGGTGAGCGGTGCTCGAGTCTATTGCAAATGCAGCATACATCCGACCGTCATCCATAGCCAAACGAGTTTCACGGTTCAGGTAAACCGAGGCGGACGACGCATCGCGCCAACGGAAGAAATACATACCAGATCCGGATATACAGGCCTGTCGGCCGATCTGGAGCAGTTTTTCGAGTTGGTTGATGTCAATACTAATACTCCGATTGAAGGATATCGTTACGATCTTTATTCAAGCGGAGAACTGATAGCGAAAAACAAGGTGATGACGGATGGCCGTACGCATTCAGTAAGCGGTACCCACGACGTGCGTGCGGTGATATGGCTGGGCGAATAGGCATCGGCACCGGACATGACCAGTAAACTTGACAGCGACACCCGTTTGCTTGCCGCAGTTGCATACGGAGAAGCGTCGTCGGCAAACGACGCTCAGGAAATCGGCGGAATCGCCTTTGCCGTAGCGAATCGATGCCGCGCGTGGCACGGCAAGGCAGTCAGCCAACTACGCGCCGCAGATCCGAACTATGCGTACGCCTGGGATGGGTCCAATGCAAGATTTAACAAGCTGATGCAGGCCTCCGACCGTCAACTAGAAGGAGAGCCCGGAATGAAGCTGGCTGTTGAGTGGGCTCGCAAAGCTTGGGCGAATGAGGGAGACGACCCGTCGCGAGGTGCGTTCTGGTGGGATGGACTCGATTTCAAAACGAACCCCAGGCACCGCAAGATACAAGACGGATTTAAATGGGGAAGCCCCGCTCACAATATCTTCGGTGTCGCCGAGCATAGACGCGACATTGTCGTTCGGTGGAGGATTGTCGATAGAAGAACGGGAAAAGTGGAGGGCAGTGAGCGCGGCCGTTACGACTCGGTGTGGATATCAACCTCCGCGCACGGCAGCACCATTTTCTGGCAGCATAATCCAGACTATCTGAAGGCAACCGGCGGAAAAGCGTACCGATGAAATTTATAACATCCGTGCTGGTGTTGATCCCCTTCCTCGGTGGTACCGCGCAGGTTGCGGAAGCATATGATGATTATAATGCATTCTATGCAAGCCGGCCCGGCGCGATCTTTGACCAACCAGTCGAAGCAGATCACGACACCCTTTACTCCGACAGAAAGGGAATTCACGCAACCTTAACAGGGCCTATTAATGGAAAGATTGCACACATCTCCGTTTATGCGAATCATGTGACGATTAACGGAAAATCCTTTTCCTATTCGCGCGCGATAACGTTCCCGGGCGAGCATGCTTCTCCGATTGACCCTGGTAGCGCCGCTGTATTCGTTACCTCTCGAACTCGCGCTCGCCCATCCGTTCTCTGCGTCGAAGGGGATAGCAATGGGTCTGGCGAAGCTGATCGTCACAAGCAAATCTACCTGCTGATAGACCCGCTGGCCCATCAGGGAAAGCCAAGCTTCTTACATCTGCCCAGCCTGTTCTCATCCTGCCGGGCGATCAGAAAAACGAAGAATACGCGACTTGCATTTCCGAAGAACACCTATCTCTTCGATAGCGCAGAGAAGTCACGTGTCGGCTTGCTGATTTCCTACTACACATTCACGAACCAGCGTTTTGTGCCGACCCCAGACGCGATTCGATTGCGATTCGCGCAGCCCGAGATTCCGTTCGAGTTTTCATTAGAAGCGGACAAGGAGTCCCTGGACACCGACATTGGCGCTGAAAATAGAACCAGCGTCGGGGCATCGTTGACAATACAAACGACAAGGGGTTACGTATCAACGTAACCCCTTGTGTTTTCGGAAATATGGTGGGCCTCCCGTGAGTCGAACACGGCACCAACGGATTATGAGTCCGACCTGACAAGTTGTCATTGCGTGATGTCGACTGACAGAACCAAATTATTCCCACATAAAATCAATCAGTTATGTGCGCGCATACAATTCATAACTATTGATCTTTTTGCATCGTTTGACGCACAATTGGGTTACATGGCGGTTCCATGAAGGTCATGTAACTCAATCCCGAAGGGTACAAACGATGGCAAAGGTCAATTTCACAGCGCGGCGCATTCAGGAACACGCCTGTCCAGAAGGCAAAGAACAAGCCTTCCTGTGGGATGCCAACTCTCCGGGCCTTGGCCTGCGCGCCACCGCCAATGGAGCGAAGTCCTATATCTTCCAAGGCAAGATCCACGGAAGAACCGTGCGCCTAACCATTGGCAGCCCGCGAAGCTGGGGCATCGATCAAGCCCAGGAAGAAGCGCGCCGCCTGCAAACGCTCATTGACGCAGGCAAAGACCCCCGCGAGGTAAAGGCCGAGCAGCGCGCAGCCCATGAGGCACGACTTGCAGCAGCAGCCGCGCACGCCGTCACCGTGGCCGAAGCCTGGGCAGCATACCTTGAGGACCGCCAGCCCTATTGGGGCGAGCGCCATTACACCGACCATGTGAGCAAGGCTCAGGCAGGCGGCATCCCGTCCGTACGTGGCACCCGTGGGCGCGGTGTAACCATCGCCGGACCGCTCTACCCGCTGATGAGCATGAGACTGTCCGGACTGGACGCGACTACCGTGGAGGAATGGGCAGTGCGGGAGGGCAAGAAGCGCCCCACGTCCGCCCGTCTGGCGTGGCGCCTGCTGAAAGGGTTTCTCACCTGGTGCGCCGAACAGCCGGCCTATGCCTCAGCTGTCATGGGGAACCCGGCCAAGACGAAGAAAAGCCGGGAGGCACTGGGCACGGCGGGGGTAAAACAAGATGCATTGCAGCGTGAGCAACTGCCCGGTTGGTTCGCCGGCGTGCGCCAATTGCCGAACCCCATTGTGTCTGCCTACCTGCAAACGTTGCTGCTGACGGGCGCTAGGCCAGGCGAGGTACTGGAGATGCGGTGGGAAGACGTGAATACCAAGTGGAATGGGCTGACCATCCGAGACAAAGTGGAGGGCGCGCGCACGATTCCCCTCACGCCGTACGTATCGAATCTCCTCGCCGCCCTGCCCCGGCGCTCCGAATGGGTGTTCTCCAGTTCCGTCAGCATCCCTGGTCGAGCTCCCAAGCCCATCAGCAAACCCCATCAGATGCACGACCGAGCGTGCTCCATCGCCGGCATTGATGGTCTAACTCTGCACGGTATGCGCCGGTCCTTTAAGAGCCTGACGGAGTGGCTAGATTGCCCGGCCGGCGTGGTCGCGCAAATCATGGGACACAAGCCCAGCGCAACCGCCGAGAAGCACTATACGGTGCGACCACTGGACCTACTGCGCGTGCATCATGAACGTATCGAGGCATGGGTATTGCAACAGGCTGGTATCGCGTTTCAGCCCGGCCTAGTCAAACCATATTTGACCCTAGTTACCGCCGCCTGACGGTCTCAGGAAAAGCGGCGGCACGGGTGCTGTCACACCTCGCGCCGCCTAACCAACCCCAAAGCTTAGAAGGAGCTTTCGAAGTGGCTGCACAAGATTTTAGCAACACCCTCATTGCCGCCCAAGGCAATCCCGCCACCCTGTTTGCGCTCGCAAGCGCGCGACTTGCCGAAATTTCCCGCAAGACCGACCAGTTGGCGAGCCTGGGCCTGGCTGGCGCGAAGCACGCGGAGCCCGAGGACGCCGTATCTGCCGGGGTCTTCCGCACAATTGCGGACGTGGCCGGCGACGCTCGCGCCTTCTATGAGCTGCAGGCGCTCCTGGACGCCATGCGCGGCGCGACCACTGGTCAACCCCGGTAACAAGCTCACTCGATACCCGGCGCGGCCCACCGTCCCGCGCCAAACCTTCCATGGCTTGCGCCGTCCTTATGTTCCCAAAGAAACTTGAACAAGCCGCCAATCGTCTAGGTGAAATTTTCGATGAGGAATCTCAGGAATCCACAGTTATCAACCTCTTGGGACTCGCAGCGCTAGGCGTCATTCGGCTGCGTATCTTGCTGCCAGGGGACTTCACTTACGCCAGTAAGAACCATGTGAGCTACCGGCCAGGCCGCGAACAGACCGACCAGGCAAGGCCGCTGCCGCGCTTTCCGAAGGGTTTCAGCCACCCCCTCTACATTAGCCAATCCACGGCATATAACCTTGGGCTGCACGGCGGGAAATCTGTAGACCTGACGACAGTCGTTAACTACAGGCAGGATGGAGAGAGAGACGAGTTCTATGCCGAGCCCGGCGCGGCGCATCTCCAGGTTTCGATTGACGACCTGCGCATCGATGAGGATGAGCTTGATCGGCTCATCCGCAAGATGAAGGCAAGTGGCGCGTCCACGGTGAGCGTGCAGCCGTTACCCGACCAAGACCTGAGCATCCAGGCCGGCGCCGAGCGGGCAAGTCCCGAGCGCACCGAAGAAGCCAGCCAAGGCGTGCTCGATGCCAGCGATGAGCAAACGGGGGATAGCCAGAATGGCGAAGTTCCCCGCCTCGCTGTTGGACGAAATTCGCGCACGGCGGTCATGGCCTATGTTGCCCACAAAGCGCGACAGCTGCGCGAAGGGCGCGACAGGCTGCCCAATCTGGCAGGGAAGATTCTCGACACGATGAAAGGGTGCCAAAACGAGCGGGGCGAGGAGTATTCCGTGGCCACTATTGTGCGAATGATTCCTGCCGGCGCTACTGGGGGGCGAGCAAAGAACGGACGGCGGAAAAAGTGAATTGGCGCGCCAATTCAACACTGCGCCAGACTACTACGCCAAATCAAAATCACCCGCAAACCCGCGCCAATACTGGATTTTCCGACTTTGCCCTGAACGCTTGATTGGCACACACGCCAATTTTGAAATCTCTTCATACCAACTCATGACGAGGTTTCAAGATGAAGCTGATCAACGGCCTGATGGATCGCGCTGGCCTCCCGGAAATCGTTCCGACCAACCAAGCCGCCGCCCTCCTCAATCGCAAGCCCCGCACGCTCTACGCCTGGTCATGCCTAGAGAACGGCCCCATCCGCCCCGTGCGCGTCCATGGCCGCCTCGGCTGGCGCGTCGATGACATTGACCGCCTCCTCAACGGGGGCGAGCAGTGATCCCCTCCGCCACCTGTCAATCTGACCTTTTCGCCGGGACGGGCACGGACGCAACCCCGGCGAACCACGTTCACATGCTGGTGAACCCGCGCAAGCGCCGCGCGCTCCTCGCGCTGATGAGTGGTCCGCTCACCCGCGAGGAATTCGACCACCAGGTCGGCTGCAGCAACGGCCCGGACCTTGTCCTGGCCCTGCGCCGCCTGGGCTTCAACATTCCTTGCGCCCTGAAATCCCGCCGCGACCGCGACGGGCGCGAGGTCCGCGTGGGCATCTACTCATTGAGCGCTGCCGACAAGGCCATCGTTGCACGCTGGCTGTCCAACGCGGGAGGCAAGGCATGACCCAGTCCGCCCGCCGCGCTACCCAGCGCAACATATTTGCCCAGACGCACCGCCTGGCCGCCTACGTACAGGAACTGAAGTATCTGGGCTGGCCAGTTCTCTCCGCTCCGGTGTTCCCTGGCTGCAAACGCCCCATTGCTGAATACTGGCTCGCCCCGTGGGCCATCGTGGCGGCGCGCACTATGGGAGGAGAAGCGTGATTGCCTGGACTCATTTCGACGCCGGCAACCACCGCATCCCGTGCCCGGCCTGCGGACGCGGCGAGCGTGACAAGACCCTGGGCCTGACCATCGAGGCGGACGGTAAAGGTGTGGCGCACTGCTTCCGCTGCAACTTCACGGAGAGCTATCGACCCGAGCGCGGCGCACGCCAGCAAGCCCCGTTCAAGCCCCGCATCAAGGCCGTGGCAACGCGCAAGCATGAGGTGCTGTCCGACTATGGCCGCGACCTGTGGAGCGCCTGCGAGCCGCTCTCGGGCGCGGCTGTGGCCTATCTCAAGGCCCGCCGCTGCCGCATCCCGCCCGCTGATGGCGACCTGCGCTATCACCCCGCGCTGCAGCACCCATCCGGGTACACCGGCCCCGCGCTGGTGGGTTTGATTACGGATGCGGTGACGCGCAAACCCATGAGCCTGCATCGCACCTGGATTCAAGCCGATGGCCGCAAGGCCGATGTTGACCCGCCGCGCCTTCTGCTGTCCGGGCACCGCAAGGCGGGCGGCGTCATTCGCCTGTGGCCTGACGATGCCGTAACGAGCGCCATCGGCCTCGCGGAGGGCATCGAGACCGCGCTCAGCCTCGCATGGGGCATCGAACCCACGTGGAGCTGCGTTGACGCCGGGAACCTGGCTGCATTTCCGGTGCTGTCAGGCATCGAGGTCCTGACTATCGCGGCTGATGACGACCCTGCCGGCATCGCTGCTGGCCGTGAGTGCGGGGAGCGCTGGGCGGCTGCAGGCTGCGAGGTCTTCCTGGTTCGCCAAGAGCAGGCCGACCTCAACGACGCTGTGCAGGAGGCCGCATGACTGAGGCCGATATCGTGAGGGGCCTCATC
This sequence comes from Cupriavidus oxalaticus, assembly GCF_038900635.1. GTDB lineage: Bacteria > Pseudomonadota > Gammaproteobacteria > Burkholderiales > Burkholderiaceae > Cupriavidus > Cupriavidus oxalaticus_B. The sequence goes on from NZ_JAYMRX010000001.1 coordinate 432,905, forward strand.
GAAAAAGCCGAACGCATCGCGAAGCCGGCGCCGCCGACGCGCTTCCGCCTGCAGTCTTGCGATGAGCTGCTGAGCGCGCCGCCGCTGCGCTGGCTTGTGCGTGGCGTCCTGCCCGCCGATGGCCTGGCCGCCCTGTATGGCCCGTCCGCCTCAGGCAAATCCTTCCTGGCGCTGGACCTGTGTGCCGCCATCGCTGAAGGTGCGCCGGAATGGTTTGGTAAACGCGTGACCGCTGCCCCTGTCACGTATGTCTGCCTGGAGGGCGAGCGCGGCCTGGGCAAGCGCGCCCAGGCGTGGAGCATCAAAAATCACCGCCCGCTGCCTGCGCGCCTGCGCTTCGTCACGCAGGGATTGGACCTGCGCCAAGATGATGACATTGCCGACCTGGCTGCTGCCGTGCTCGCCGCTGGTGGCCGAAATGGCCTACTGATGGTCGATACCCTGAACCGCGCCATACCAGGGGCCGACGAAAACTCAGGCAAGGACATGGGCGATGCTATCGCGGCGTGCAAGGCGCTGCAGGCGCTCATCGGCGGCGTGGTCCTGCTGGTGCACCACACCGGCAAAGACGGTACGAAGGGGCTGCGTGGCCATAGCAGCCTGTTTGCCGCGCTGGACGCCGCTATCGAGGTTTCGCGCGACGGTGCACGCCGCGAGTGGTCCGTTGCCAAGAGCAAGGACGATGCAGACGGCGAGCGCAACGCCTTCGAGCTTCGAGTGGCGGAGCTGGGCGTCGATGAGTACGACGAGCTGATTACGTCCTGTGTCGTGGGGCCAGGCGACAGCGCCGACGAGGTGCATCGCGTGAAGCTGCCGCAGGGCGGCAATCAACGCATCGCGCTTGACGCCCTGGCGGACCCGCTGCGCCATTCCGAGGACTTCGGGAAAGGCGACGCGCCGCCGAGCCATCCCTGCCTCGAATTGGAGGCCGCTGTACCGATTGTGGCCGCCCGCCTGACCTGCGACCCCAAGCGGCGGACAGAACGCGCCAGAGAGGCGATTACAGGCCTTGTTGCGCGTGGCCTGTATGGGGCAAAGGACGGCTGGCTGTGGCGCGTGTGACCTCCGGCAATTCCCGAAAACCTTCCCGAAATTTACCCGTCCCCCTAAAGGGGGAACGGGAAATTTCGGGAAAGGTGGGTTTGTCCCATAAAAGTCCGTTTTCGGAAAAACCGGGAAATTTCGGGAAGAGCCTGGAAACGACCACCTGAACTTCCAAAGCTCCCAAAGCTGGAAAACGGCCCCCGTTCACTCGGAATCCGCCGCCGACAATTGACCTATCCATTCAAGTTCAAGGAATTGAAGATGACCAAGCAAGTTGACCACTACGTCTCCACGACTGTCCTCCTCGACCACGATGCCTATCCGGCTTCGCTCAAGCGCCTTTACGTTGAAGCGCTGCGCAACAAATCCATCACGTACGCGGTCGAAAACGTTGTCGCCGCCCGCCAGGCGCTGCTCGATGAGGCCGGGTTCACCAGCGAACTGCAGCACGCCGTCCTTGCAGCAGCGAACGATGGCGACCGATTCCACCTTGCCGTTCTTGAGACGCTGCACGAGCGTGAGCTGGACTTCCTGGCGCTGCGCGAAGACGCACGCGAAGCTCAGCGCGCCTGGAAGGCGAAGTGCGAGGCGCGCTATGAGGAAATCCGCCCGACGCTGACTGGCGTGATGCGCGAGCTGCTCGACCTCGACCCTCAGGCCAAGGCAATCGAGGCGCGCATTTCTGGCTTTGCACGCGCCCAAGCGGACACCCGCGAGCGATACCAGACTGCCGGCCTCAGCGAAGCCGAGATTGATGCCATCGGCGTGAAGCCCGGCGAGGCTGACCTTGCCGAGTGGCGCCGTGAGCTGGCGCGGATTCGCGAGCGCGAGGCGCAGCTCGACTCGTTCATCAAATCCGGGCCGTGGTATGACGAGAGCATCCTGGGCACGGAAGCGAGCGCCTGATGTCCCTGTTCGATTCCATCTCCGGCAGCGTTGCCGCGAAAGTCACCGGCGCCATCAAGGGCGCCATCGCCGGCAGCCCGGTTGGCAACCTGCTGGGCCCGGCGAGCACGATGATGGGCGGCTCCAAAGTACTCACGTCGCAGTGGGGCGAACTCAGCCCGCACCTGATCGCACGGTTCTACCCGGTGCGTCGCATGTTAGACGGCTCGGGCTGGGAGCGCAGCAGCGGCACGCGCGAGATTTCCGCCGCCGACACGTTCGTCGTGGATGACGACTATGAAGTGTGGTGCCCGATCATGGACGGCACCAGTGAAATGACGCTCAACTGGCAAAGCCCGTTCGAAAATACAGGGCCTGACTCCAAGGCGCCGACCCTCTCCGCGATGATGCAGTCCGGGTCGCTGACGCCAGTCGCGCAGGCGGTGCTAGATGGTACGGGCAGGGATTCAGCTGCGGTCGCGGCGCTGCAAAGCGCGACGGGGCGCGCCGGAATCACAAAGCTCAACTCGACGCAGGTGTTCTCTGGAATGCCGCCCGTCAAGCTGTCGATGACCCTGCATTTCCGCGCGCTGATCGACCCGGCGTCAGAAGTGCGCGCCCCGCTGGCCCAGCTCAAGGAGTGGGCCCTGCCGCAGTTCCTTGCCGATGACGGGTTCATTGCCAACGCCGTCAAGAACGGTGGCAATCAATCGATTAGCCAAACGGTCTTCCCCTCGATGACACCCCAGATCATCGGCATGAAGTACGGCGACATGACCCTACAGCCGCTGGTGATCGAAAGCCTTTCCGAACCCATCACCGCGCCGCGCTCCAGCGATGGCGTCATCATCGCGGAGAGCGTCCAGGTGACGCTGGCCACGCTGACGGCACTGGACCGGCGCGATGTGCAGCGCATCTACCGGATCTGATCCATGAGCGTTCGACTCAGCCAGAATGCATGGATTGCCATCAAGTCGGCATACCTGCAAGGCCGCACTGCGAGGGACCTGGCACAGCGATTCGGCGTTACAGCCGGCACAATCCACAAGCGCTCGTCGCTGGAGCGCTGGCGTGACGGGGTTCCCGTGCCGCCTGGCCCGGTGGCTTCCGAAAACTTGACTGCAAAGGAGGTCGCGTGAACCTTGGACCGATGGGAAAAAAGCGCGGTGCGCACGCAGCGCACGCCTCCGCGAAGGCCAATCGCGTCTGGCGCGACGTGAAGAGCAAACTCGTGGAGCAGGCTGCCTGGTGCAGCTCCAAGCCACAGGGCGGTGACGAGCCAGAGGAAGCCAAGCCAGAGGGATCGGCGACGCCGGTGGCGGCTGCAATGCCGGACTCGCAGCGCGAGCACCACGTCAAGCGGGCGCTGACCCGCTTCGCGCGCAACAAGAACAAGCCCGAGGAGCTTGAGACGCTGCGCTACAACCTGATCGCGGCCCGCATCATGTCCGGCATGACCGCCGTGGACGCCGCCAAGCGGTTCGGCTACGCCAACAGCACGCAGATCAGCCTGATCGAGTCCGGCGCCCGCCCGACGCCCAAGGATCACCAGTTTCTGCGCCAGGCCGCGCGCGTGTACGCCGTGAGCACGGATTTCCTGCTTGGCCTGAGCCCGCATATGGAATTCGACTCCAAGGTGGCGCAGCAGCACGCCCTGATGCGCCACACGGAGGATCTAGTGGGCGGCCTCGCATCGCAGCTCGCAACGGCGTTGATCCGCTTCTCGGAGGATGAGCAACTCACTGCCGGCGAGGTTGAGCGCTTGGGCGCTGCTGCGCTGCGCGTGGACGAGACGCTGGACCGTCTGCGAACCCGATTCGGTTTTGACGACATGCCGGGCACTGCTCCGCACCTCGCCGCCGTTGAGCAGCTGATCGAGGCAGCGGAGCCCGTCCGCCGCAGACTGAAGAAGCGCCAGACACTGCAGGAATATGTCCAGGATGTGCGCGCGGGCCTGCTCCCGCTCATTCCGGCCGTTCGAGAGCGGTATAGCCAAGCGGCTGTGCGCGCCCAGGTGCTAGGCGCGTCAATCGATTCGGAGAACTCATGACGCAACCGATGAGCCTGGCGGAGTTCACCAGAATCTCCCTCGCAGCCCGGAAGAAGCGCCTCCGTGGGGAGAATGTGCGCAAGCACGCGACGACCCGCCGCGCGCCGGGGTGGGATGAAACGCTCCCCCCCGTGGTCTTCTCCATCACCGAGACGGCCAAACGCCTGAGATTGCGCCGAAACGAGATGTTCACGTGGCTGGAGGCGGCCGGCTGGATCCGCTGGGACGCGGCCACCCAGGCATGGGCCGCGTGCGACACCGCAATTGAACCCGGGTGGATGGCGACGCGCCGTAAGACCATCGGCTGGAGTTCGTATGTCTATCAAGCGGTGATAACACCGGCCGGCCTAGCCGAACTTGTTCGCGCAGGCATCGCTGGGGCGGGAGAGAGCTGATGACCAGCAACGCTGAACGCCTTGAGGCGCACAAGGCCCGGCTCCGCAAGGCCGGGTTCAAGCGCCTGAACATCTGGGTTTGCCAGGAGCTGGCCCAGCTGTTGGCAGATGCGCGAGAGCCGCAGGAATGCTGCGGACGAACGCTCGAGCGCCTGCTGTTGGGCCAGGCCAAGCAGCGGCCCCAGAACTGATGAACACCGTACTTTCCTTACCCCTATGGGCGCGCGCCCGCGCGTGGGGGCGGAAATGCGATTTCCCAATCAAGACATGAACGCACCTTCTTTGAGGGCCGATTCCAGGGGCTTCCTGATTGCCGACTCGGCCACCGATATCCACGACCTGGGCGCCACCATGGAAGGCGTGCACAGCGATACCGGCGCCATCCTGGCACTACTGAAGTCCAGCACCAGGGCCGGGCTGCTGCAACGCCAGAAGATCACCAACCCCAACGGGCACGCCATCCAGCGCGCCGCCCGCGAGGTGCCCGGCCAGGCCAGCCTGCCGGCGAGCGCCGTCGCACGCGGCGCAATCGCCCGCGTTGCGCCCCCGCGCGAGCGCGACAGCCGTGGCCGCTTCGTTGCTGGCGCTCAGCAGCCGGCCGCTGACCTGACGCCAGTAGTGAAGGCGGTGGATTCCCTCACCCGCCAGCAAGCGGAGCAGCGCGCTGAAGAAAAGCGGGCGCAGGCCGCACGCGAGGGGCGCACTGAAGCCGCGCCGGCCGGCGCAGGCCGGTTCCGCGACAGCCAGGGCCGCTTCGGATCAGGTGTCAGCGCGGGCGGCAGCGACCGTGGCGAGAATGGCGGCATGTCGCGCTGGCTAGCGCGTGCGAAGCCGGCATTCTCCGGCATTTCCCGTACCACCTCCGACCTGGACAAGGTAGACCCGACGGTGGAAGCGGCCAAGGAAGCTGGGCAGCTGATCGCAACGCCGCTCAAGGCCGTGGGCGCCGTGGCAAAGGTTGCCGGGCGCGGGTTCAACCTGGGGCCCGCCAAAGACGCCGCCGTGCCCTGGTACCGCCGCATGTGGCAGGAGCTGCGGCAGTCGCGCCGCCAGGATAGCGACTTCAACCTGGCGCAGATGCGCATGCTCAAGGAAATCGAGCGCAAGACCGGGGGCGGATCGGGCGGCGACAAGCCTGGCCTCCTGGGTGGGCTTGGCGGGATGCTGGGCGGTCTGCTGGGCAAGGGCGGCGGCCTCATGGGTGGACTGATGGGAGCCGGCAAGGGCATGCTCAAACGACTGCCAATGCTGGGCGCCCTATTCGCCGGGGGCTCCGCGCTGGCGTCCATCTTCGGCGGCGACGACCCGACAAAATCGGCAGAGGAGAACCGCAAGGACCGCTTCACGGGCGCCGGCAGCGGCATCGGCGCGCTGGTCGGCGGCGGCCTAGGTATGCTCCTGGGCCCCGTGGGTGCCATCGTCGGCGGCGTCATTGGCGACAAGGTAGGCGAGCTGGTCGGCGGCTGGCTGTCCACCGTGGACTGGGCCGCAGTCGGGCAGCAAATTACGGGCGCCTGGGATTCCACCGTTGGATTCTTCCGGGATACCTGGAACGCCGCCACGGGCAAGCTGTCCGAGTTGGCGAAGACCGTAAGCGACGCCTGGAAATCCATCATTGCTGGCGCCAAGTCCTTCCTCAAGGACAAGTTCGGCATCGACATTGACGCCATCACGGCCAAGGCTGAGGCGCTGGCCGCTCCTGTGGTTGATGCCACCAAGAAGGCGGCGGCGCCGGTGGTGGATGCGGCCAAAGCCGGCTATGAGGCCGCCAAGGGAGGCGCCAAGGCGGCGGTGGACTACGGCAAAGAGCGCGTCGAGAAGATGGCCGCGCCGATTGGTCGCGCCGCAGGCAACGCGGCTGATGCCGTCAAGGGCGTATTCGGCGGAGGCTCCAAGGGCAACAAGGCCGCGCTGATGCAGCAGGCCACCACCATTGCAGACCCGACCGAGCGGGCCATGTTCATGGCGCAGATGGATCACGAGAGCGGCGGATTCCGGTCCCTTGAGGAAAACGTCAAGTACAAACCGGCGCAGTTCCTCAAGATGTACGGCAAGCGCGCTGGCATCACGACCGAGGACCAGGCCAAGGCTATCCTGAGCCAGGGCGAGGGCGCGACGGCGGAGGCCATGTACGGCGGCACCTGGGGCGCGAAGAACCTGGGCAACACCGAGGCCGGCGACGGCGCCAAGTTCAAGGGGCGCGGCTTCACGCAGCTGACGGGGCGCGCGAACTACACGGCGGCAGCAAAGGCCACTGGCCTGGACCTGGTGAACCACCCTGAGCTGGCATCGGACCCGGCCAACGCTGCCAGAATTGCGATGTGGTACTGGCGGAGCCGTCAGGGACTGGCCGACGCTGGCAAGGCAGGCGACGTGCTGGCCACTACGAAGAAGATCAACGGCGGCACCAACGGCCTGGACGACCGCAAGGAGAAATTTGGCAAGTACCTGGCGGAGACAAGCAAGCCGGGGTTTGCTGCCGGCGCCACATCCGCCGCCGCCGCGCCTGGCGGGCCGACCGCCCCCGCGACCGTGGCGCAGGCCGCTGCACCGTCCGCCCTGCCCCCGGTGGCTGCCGTGTCCGCACCCGCCGCGCCGCCGCACGTGAGCACGCCGTCCGTGAGCCTGCCGGCTGCCCCATCAGTCCCGCCAACGGCCCAGGCATCCATTCCAGTGCCGATGAACAGAAAGGCGCCGATGCAGGTCACGATTGCTGACAACCGCCCGGTATCTCGGGATCTGCGCGACCGACGCCTGGCCATGATTGCTACTGGTGGGCTGAGCGGATGATCTCGTGAATCGTGAATATGGTTCAAGGGGGGCGGCGATACGCCGCCCCCGGTTGTTAGGTTTTGTTAGGTCCGCGCGGGCTCTGTATCTGTGCAAACTATCGTTCCCGACATCCCCACTACTCTCGTGAAACCCGCACCACATAAGGGTTTGCGGGGTATCGGCATCGCCCAGAGGCCCCGATTTCTGCTAAGTTTTGCTAACCCCCTGGCGCATTCCGACTGTTAACTTCTGTTAACTCACAGCGCTACCGGGCCAAGCGCATCCGCGAGCTGATGGGCCGCAACGAGGACGCGCAGGACCGGCTGCTGGGCATGTTCGTGGACATGGCCTATGCGGACGCGCGCGAGCTGTCGGAAATGCGCGTGGGCGCCTGCCGCTGCTGCTATGGCGAGGGCCACCGCTACCAGTTCACGACGCTGGAGTGGGAGCGATACCAGGAGGCGCATGAGAAGGCGCTGCGCAAGGCGGAGGCAAAGGGCGAGGAGGAGCCCGAGTTCGACCCCAAGGGCGGGCCCGGCTTCACCCTGACGCGCGAGCCCAATCCGGAATGCCCGGAGTGCGGTGGGGAAGGTAAGCCCCGCGTGGTGTTCAAGGACACGCAGCGCCTGTCGCCGGGTGCTGTGTCTCTGTATTCCGGCGCCAAAAAGACAAAGGCCTCGCGATTTTGCGAGGCCTTTGTTATTTTAGCGTGACGTAATTAGGCTGCGATAGCTGCGCCAGTCGGTGCAATTCCAAGCTTCATCCGGGCGAACTCATTCTCGGAATCGGATCCGGCCAGTACGTAGTTGCGCTCGACGAGCATGCGGGTCATGTACTGCTTGTTGTAGAGGAACGACATGACGATATTCCAGCCGCCGAACGTCACCAGGCCGAACAGCAAGTGCAGTGCGGCCGTACCGAGTTCGCCGCGAATGAGCGGTACCCAAAAACCGAAGAACAGATAAGTCCAGCTGTACCCATAGTAGCCCTTTTTAAGCATTCCGCTTGCTGGATGCTTCAGCATGATCTTGGTGGCCATGATTTCCCCTGAAAAAAAGTTGTTTGCGTTTGTATGAGAGCGACCTGTGCAATACCCGTTCATGTGCAAAGATGCCGACGTGCCTTATAGCACGTAGTCTACAGTGTCATGAATGCCTAATGAGAGGGGTGTAGATTTCTTTATTTGTTCCGCATGTGGTCAGTTTCCCGCCCTCTGGGCCCATCTTTTAACGGAATTGTGCTGGTTTGTTGTAGTACTGGCTCATGGTGATCAGATTATCGATCCGGTCACGATAGGCTTTTGCCATGCATGCAGCGGCAGAGCACGCGTCTCGCTCATTCTTTCTCCAGCTATTTTGTTCTTTCTTCACAGAATCCTTGTCTGGAGCCGCACTCAGGAGTCGCTTATATGCCTGAACGAGTTCGACATCGAGTTCTGCTAGCTCTTGATTGGAGCAAATGAGCCGCTCCGGGCCATTGGATGCTTTTGCGCAATCAAAGCTCGGAGCAAAGGCAGTTGCCGGGGCCGGGGTTGCGACTACATTCAGGGCTGCCGGAGCTTCGGCCTGTGCTTGAGGCAAATTGGTCTCTGGCGTCGCCGGAGGTGGCGTCACAACAGAGGCGGTAGCGGCAGCCACCTGTTGCGCCGGCTGAGGAGAGGGAGCTGGCTGCGATTTGACCTCAAGGCTGGCAATCCGGTTTAGGTCATCGGTCGATATTTTTCTCACGAAACCGAATTCCTCTTGACTCCCATCGTGAAGGGTAATCCCCAAATGGAAGCTGGTCTTTTCCTTGTTGTCCCAGATTTGACGAACAGTCCAGACACCAGGCTTTCCGGTTGCCGACTTGACATTAAAATTGACGGTTCGATTTTGTTCATCAGTGTCGCCAACGGTGACCGGGATGAACGTGTCGTCAAACAGCAATCGGACCTTCTTGTCCGTGTACTGGATGGTCATGAGGGCGTTCTCGCCTTTTGCCTTCCAAACCCCGGAAATATCGTCGAGCAATGATGTTTTCTTCTCTTCGCCGCATCCTGCCAGACCCAGGGCCACGATGACTAGAAGTGTTCCAAGTAGCTTCCTTAACATGAGCAGACCGTCCTTATGAGAAATTCCAGCGACGCGTTTAGCGCCCGAAAGCGGCTGGCTTCTTGTGTGTTCGCGCCGCGCTGGACCCTATCATTGAACTCGTCAAACGGCGAATCCCCCTTCAGAGGGGCGAACTGTAAGCGAAGGCGTTCAAGAAGTGGGGCACGCCCGAGGTGCCATCGTTGATCCGCAAGAACAACTATCTGCTTCCACCGATGCCAAGCGTGCCATACCATCGCACCTGAAACGATGCGCCATGCTTGGGAGACGGGAAGTGAAGATCAGCGAGCTAAAGGAATTTGACGCAGCTGAAGTGCTCACGGACGATGAGTCCATCCTGCACTATCTGAAATTGGCGTTCGAGGAAGGCAATCCTCGTGAGATTCAGGGGGCGCTCGGTGCGGTGGTACGCGCACGGGGTCTGACTGCACTGGCGCGCGACCCCGATATTGAGCGGGAAGCGCTTTATATAGCTCTGTCCCGGGATGGGAATCCGGATTTTGCGACCATCATGAAGGTGATCGGGGCGCTCGGAATCAAGCTGGTGCCGGCAGTGGCATGAAAGAGTCCCCCCAAAGGGGGCGGACGTACTGGGGTACGCCGCACCGCGAATCGCCTTCACGGCTAATAGTCAGGAAGCCACCCTCGGAGTTTAGGGACGACTGCACTGGTTAAGCGCCGGCCGCACCAGCGGCATTCGCTGGACTTGCGGGTGCAAACATCTGCGGTCGAGATGCCAACACCCGTTTTCTATCTCTGCCAAAGTGGTCAGAAAGGGTGCCCATGACGGCTTGCGCGGGCACAGACAACTCAGCAGGGAAAGGCGCCTGCAATGCATATGCCGCCGCCTCAAATTCACGAGCGACTTCAATGATGGTGCCCTGTGCACCAGCCTTCGCAAAGAATTCGCCAAGCACTTCTGCGCGAACACCGGAAAACTGCTGCCGAAGCTCTCTTTCAACGATGTCCATAGACGCTGCCTCCCCCGTCGCTGCCGAGACAAGCCGTGAGGCAACACGGACGATTCCCTCCGCAGACGCTTTGCCGTTCTTGCCGTAACGGAAGCCTTCAGTCAGGTAGTAGCGCCTCTGATCGGTGTCCATACTCAGGCATCCCTGCATCAAAAAGTCGACTGCAACGAGGAACATCCCGACGTTTGCGTATGCCAGCCGCAATGCTGCGTCCCCCTCAACGGGACCCGACAGATGCACGTCAAGTAGCGTGGCGATTTCGTGCAGCCATTGATTTGCGCCGTCGAAATCGAGACCTGAGAGCACCCGCGCCTTGCTGCGCTCGTAACCGCCCTTCCAGTCCCCACCGATTTTGCCAAGACAAGCGCGGTCAACCAACTCCATCAGTTGCTCTTCAGTCAGACGGGTCGTTGCCGACCGTGCGCTTTTTTCGAGTCGTGAGAGGAAAGTCCCATCGAGCACAGTGACCTCGTGAGCATGGCCAAAGGCGGCCACATCGGACCTTGGGTCCGTGGTAGCCACAATACATCGCTCCAGCCCGAGGACGCGCTGAATACCTTTCGCCCAGAATATCCGCTCAAGGGCTTGGGGCGTCTTCTTGTTCTTGATGTCGACGTTGCAGCGCTCGCGCGAAATGGGCGTTGGCCGGAGGTACAGCCAGAGGTCCACGTCAGTTACATCAAAGCGGTTGTAAGTAAACTTCACGCCGCGAAGTACGTAGTAGCCGAGGCTCAGAAAATAAGCGCGCAAGCGCTCTTCCATGTCTTGGCCTTTGCCGCCAGGAACAGCGGACTTAAGCTGTGCCGCCATCAATATGCTCCCGTGCGGAGATCATCGAGGAGGGAGGCAACGCCGCTCTTCAACTGCGGCGTTACGTTCTTGTGTCGGGTTTCCACTCGGTTCCTTTCTGGCCCCGTGAAGGCGCTGACGCTTGCCCCTGGTAGCAAGGGCGACGGACCGGGCATCACACCGCCCTCCTCCAGCACTGCCAAGGCAAGCCTGCCAACATCCGGCTTCAAGAGGCGCATTGAAAAAAGACCGTTCGATTCCTGTCGAACCTCAATCACGCGCTTGAATTCAAGCACCCGGTAGTCCTGCCCAATGGCGGTTGCGGGCCCCACGAAATGGCCTCCAATAAGACGCCTCATCAAGGCGGTCAACGCCATGATTCGACCACGACCCTGCGTGCTCTTGGTCATCCCATAAGTTAGCGCGGCGACGAGCGCCTTCGCCAAATCAAGCGCATCATCGGCGATTGAGTTGGTAAATTTAGAGAACGCTGCCGGCGAAGTTACGAAGTGGTGCTGACCCGCATCGTTCCCAACGCTACTCACGTCTATCAGTCCGATGGCTTGGAGTTTCCGGAATAGGGTCTCGCCGGTCGTCGTCACCGCCATCTCGACAGGCACACAGCCATGTTGCTGCAGCTGCTCCTGCAGCGTCGTCAAGCCGGTACGCTCTGGTGCAGACAGGCTATCCAAAGCTGCTTGCACTTTCTTGACGCCATCCTTTCGAAAGAGATTTCCGTTGAAGTAAATGCGCTCATCAGGGCTCAATTGCTCGGAGTCAAAGAAACCGATTTGTGATGCGGTTGTCAAGAAGTCCTTCGCCGCGCTGGAGGACAACTTGAAGTTATCCTGCAATTCGGTAAAAAAATCTACTTCCCGCTTTGGCTGCGCCGAAACCACGTCCGCAACCTCGACGGCAGCAAGTTCGTGTGGCGCTGGGTCAGACTCATGAAAAATCTTTGCTGCGTGCTCAATGACGGCTGACGAGGACACGCCCAGGACTTCAATCCCAGTCGCGCCTCGATCAATCAATTTCTGCCGCACAAGTTCTTCGAGGATTGCTGGAAGCTCGGTCCTTTGGGCAATGCCGTTGGCCTTTGCAAGGCTCTTGACCTTGTCGTGGCTCAGCGAATCCTGTTGAGACGTTGAAAGGGCGGAAAGGAGAATGGCTGACTTCCCCGCAAAGGCCACATTGTCGAAGTCCTGATTGGTCGTGACTTGAATCTTCTGTGCATGGTGGACGAGCCATGCCCCTGTGGTCCGGTCTTCCATTATCCCCTCCTGAATATGCTCAAAACTCTAACCTTTGCCAGCCGGCTGACAGCAAATTGGCCGACTCACGGTCTGCCAGCTGCCAATCAATGCCTGAGACCTTGAACAAGCTCGAACCCGCAAGGGTAGCCCATCTTCACCTGGTCGTGGCTGGCGCGTGACCTGTTGGCTCTTGGCCTATCCGATGCCGGCTTCTTTCATTTACGGCGGCCGGCGCTACCGGGTGGCCTACGTTGGATAAAATTCGCTTACAACGTAGTTACACGGAGGCCAAAATGAACAAGGGGCTACAGCGCAAAACGCTGCAACCCCTTGATTTGTATGGTGGGCCTCCCGTGAGTCGAACACGGCACCAACGGATTATGAGTCCGCTGCTCTAACCAGGCATGAGCTAGAGGCCCTTGGAAGCGTTTAGTTGCCTTCCAGGAAACTCTTCAGCTTGTCCGAGCGGCTCGGGTGGCGCAGTTTGCGCAGTGCCTTGGCCTCGATCTGGCGGATCCGTTCACGCGTGACGTCGAACTGCTTGCCGACCTCTTCCAGCGTGTGGTCGGTACTCATTTCGATGCCGAAGCGCATGCGCAGCACCTTGGCTTCGCGCGGCGTCAGCGAGTCCAGCACGTCCTTGACGACGTCGCGCATGGAGCCGTGCAGCGCCGCTTCGGCCGGGGCCAGCGTGTTGGTGTCCTCGATGAAGTCGCCCAGATGGGAGTCGTCGTCGTCACCGATCGGCGTTTCCATGGAGATCGGTTCCTTGGCGATCTTCATGATCTTGCGGATCTTGTCTTCCGGCATCTCCATCTTCTCGGCCAGCGTTGCCGGATCCGGTTCATTGCCGGTTTCCTGCAGGATCTGGCGCGAGATGCGGTTCATCTTGTTGATCGTCTCGATCATGTGCACCGGGATACGGATGGTGCGCGCCTGGTCGGCGATCGAGCGCGTGATGGCCTGGCGGATCCACCACGTGGCGTACGTCGAGAACTTGTAGCCGCGGCGGTATTCGAACTTGTCCACAGCCTTCATCAGGCCGATGTTGCCTTCCTGGATCAGGTCGAGGAACTGCAGGCCGCGGTTGGTGTACTTCTTGGCGATCGAAATCACCAGGCGCAGGTTGGCCTCGGTCATCTCGCGCTTGGCTTCGCGGGCACGACGCTCGCCTTCGGCCATCTTGCGGTTGACGCCCTTCAGTTCCTTCAGCGGCAGCACCACGCGCGACTGCAGGTCGATCAGCTTCTGCTGCAGCTCATGCACGGCCGGCACGTTGCGCTCGACGATGCCGCTGTAGCCCTTGCCGTCGGCCACCACGGTGCTGATCCACTCCAGGTTGGTCTCATTGCCCGGGAAGCGGGCGACAAATTCCGAGCGCGGCATGCCGCACTTGTCGACCACGATATTCAGGATCGAGCGCTCGAGCTTGCGCACTTCGTCCACCTGGCCGCGCAGCGTGTCGCACAGACGCTCGACATTGCGGGCGGTGAAACGGATCCCCATCAGTTCGGCCTGGATGGCTTCCTGGGCCTTGACGTAAGGCTTGGACTTGTAGCCCTCCTTCTCGAAGGCACGGCGCATCTTGTCGAACTGCTCGGCGATCACGCGGAATTTTTCCAGCGCGTTCTGCTTCAGCTCTTCCAGCTGGCGCGCGGAGGCACCGGCGCCGGCTTCGCCTTCGTCGTCCTCGTCCTCGTCGCCTTCCTCGTCGTCGTCGGACTCGATATCCTCGTCTTCGGACGCTGCGGCCGCGGCCGAGGGTGCTTCCGGGGCTTCGTCGGCGTTCGGGTCGATCAGGCCGTCGACGAACTCGTCGATCTTGATCTCGTCGTTGGCCACGCGCTCGGCGTGGGCCAGGATCTCGGAGATGGTGACCGGGCATGCCGAGATCGCCATCACCATGTCCTTCAGGCCGGCTTCGATGCGCTTGGCGATCTCGATCTCGCCCTCGCGGGTCAGCAGCTCGACCGTGCCCATTTCACGCATGTACATGCGCACTGGGTCGGTCGTGCGGCCGAACTCGGAGTCAACCGTGGACAGGGCCGCCTCGGCCTCTTCCTCGGCTTCTTCCTCGCTGGTGGCCGACGGCGCGTTGTCGTTGAGCAGCAGCGTCTCGGCATCCGGCGCCTGTTCGTAGACGGCGATGCCGATGTCGTTCAGCGTGGCGACCAGCGTGTCGATCGTTTCCGAATCGACCATGTCGTCCGGCAGGTGATCGTTGATCTCCGCGTAGGTCAGGTAGCCGCGCGACTTGCCGAGCTTGATCAGCGCCTTGAGCTTCTGGCGACGCAACTCGAGCTCCTCTTCGGTCCCCTGCTGGGTCGAGGCGAACTCCTTGAGCAGGGCCTTTTCCTTGGCCTTGCGGTCCTTGGCTTTCTGCTTTTCGGTCTTCGGCGCGGCTGCGGGCGTCGCAGCACGCATGTCGTTCTCGTAAAACTCTTCAGTCACGTCGTCTGTTGTGCTGTCGTCGTGCTGCATCTCGGCCTTGGGCTTGCGGCCGCGCTTTTTCGGCTCCGGCTTGATTGCCGGGGCAGCGGGACGCTCGGATGCAACGGATGCAGGGGTCGCGGTGCGCGCCTTGGATGCCGTCGCGGTGCTGTCCGCATTGGCGGCTCCGCTCTTGGCGCCGGCTGCTGCCGCTCGCTTGCTCTCGACTTCGGTATTCTGCTGTTTCGCCACGGTGATACTCTTGCCTTTCACTGGTGCAGACACGGCAACCTTGCCGCTCGTACTGGCGCCCTCGCGTGCCGAAGTCGAGGCCTGTGTTTCCTTGGATGTGCGAGTCCTGGCAGGAGTCGTCACGGCGGGCGCTTGCGCGCTACGCACGGACTTGGATGGCGCAGACCGGGCTGGTGTCCTGACTGGCGCGGTCGATGTCTTCGCCGCCGTCGTTTTCGCAGACGCCTTGCCGCTCCCTGATTGGGGAGCCTTCGTTGTAACCTTTTCGGTTGCTTTGGCCTTTGCCATTGGCACGCTCACTTTCACCAGAACTGGGAAGAAAGATTTCGCAATCCAAACCGGCTATTGTAGCACGCCACGGATAGCCGGCTTCCTGTCAGGTGGGGTTTTCACCTGAAAAATCAAGGCTTAAGCTCGGCGGTGCCGGCCTAGCCCCTCATCCAACGCCTGATACTGCCTCCCGGTTGATAGCCGTTGCGCCGCGACGCTTCAGCCAAGTTGGCGCCGCCGGTGGATCTCGCCCACCAGCCAGCGCATGCGCTGCTTGGCCGCCTCATCGGCGGTCCCTGCCACCACTTCGGCCTGCAGCATGTCGAGTTCGCGCCGCAGCGGCTCGGCCAGCAGCTTGGTGATGGCGGCATCGAACTCCTGCGTGGCAGGCGCCTCTTCGATCTCTTCCTTCAGTACGGCGGTGCGCGCGGCCGCATAAAGCTCGGCGTATGGCGACTGGGCCAGCTGCTCGCTGAGTGCCGCAAAATTCACTTCGCCCTGCAGGCCGTCGCAGGTCGACACCAGGTGCGTCAGCACTTCGCTCTCTCCGCCCATGCCGCCTTCGCCATCCAGCAGCAAGGCCCGCGCGTCTTCGTCGAGTCGCGCGGACAGTGCCGGATAGCACATCAGCAACTGGATCACGCGCTGCTCGAGGCCGGTCGGTGCCTGCCGCCGTGCCCGCGGGCGCGGCTTCTCGAAGCGGCCCACACGGGCCGGATCGCTGCGCAGGCCGCAGATGGCTTCGATCTCGGCTGGTGTCGTACCCGTTGCATCGGCAAGTTCACGCACAATCTGTAGCCGCAGGCCGCCCGCCGGCATCGCCTGCAGCAGCGGCTTGGCCTCGTACTGGGCGCGCGCGCGGCCCTCGGGCTGGCGCAGGTCAAGCTCCTCGGTCACCGCCTGCAGCAGAGAGCGCGACAGCGGCATGGCGTTGCGCACCTGCGTTGCAAAGGCCTCCGTGCCCTCTTCGCGCACGTAGCTGTCGGGATCGTGCTCGGCCGGCAGGAACAGGAAGCGGATGGTCTTGTTGTCGGCCACATGCGGCAGGCAGGCCTCAAGTGCCCTTCGCGCCGCACGGCGTCCGGCGGCATCGCCATCGAACGAGAACACCACCGCGTCGGTCTGGCGCAGCAACTTCTGCACGTGCACTGGGGTGCATGCCGTGCCGAGGGTAGCGACGGCATTGGCAAAACCGAGCTGGGCCAGTGCCACGACATCCATATACCCTTCGACCACCAATACGTATCCGGTTTCCCGGATGGCATGGCGCGCCTCGAACAGGCCATACAGTTCGGTCCCCTTGCTGAATAGCGGGGTTTCGGGCGAGTTCAGGTACTTGGGCTCGCCCTGCCCCATCACGCGGCCGCCAAAGCCGATCACCGCCCCCTTGGTGTTGCGGATGGGGAACATGATGCGGTCGCGGAAGCGGTCATAGCGCCGCGGCTTCCCGTCGGGATCGCGCTTGTCGCTTTCGATCAGCAGTCCTGATTCGACCAGCGGCGCAGCGATATTGTCGTCGCGATAGCTGCCGAACACCGCTTCCAGCCCCTGCCAGTCGTCTGGCGCGTAGCCCAGGCCGAACTGCGCGGCGATCTCGCCGGTCAGCCCGCGCCCCTTCAGGTACTGGATCGCCTGCGGCGCGGTGCGCAGCTGCCGGCGGTAGAAATCGGTCGCGCGGGTCATGGCGTCGGACAGCGCCACCGAGCGGGCCTGCTGTTCGGCGCGCTGGCCCGGCGGCAGCCGGTCGCGCTCTTCCGGCACGGTCATGCCGACCGACTGGGCCAGTTCACGCACCGCCTCCGGGTACGACTGACCGGAATACTCCATCAGGAAACCGATGGCCGAGCCATGCGCGCCGCACCCGAAGCAGTGATAGAACTGCTTGGTCGGCGAGACGGTGAAAGACGGCGATTTCTCGTTATGGAAGGGGCACAGCCCCATGAAATTCGCGCCGCCCTTCTTCAGCTGCACATACTTGCCCACCACATCGACAATGTCGACACGGTTGAGCAGGTCCTGAATAAAGGATTGCGGAATCACCCGACTGACCGTCCTGAGGCTTGGCCGTCCCGCGACGGGAGGCAATTTCTAGGAATGCGTGACCGGTGCGGCGCCCGGTTGCTATCGGAATATTGTAGTGCAGCGTGCCCAAACCGCCCGCGATGTTATCAACTCCGTGCATCTACTCCGAATCCGACGGATCCGGCATGCATCACGCCTATATCTGATTAAATCAGCACTTACTTCGGAGCCAGCGCCGCCTTGACCAGTGCCGACACTGCCGTCATATCGGCACGGCCGGCGAGCTTGCCCTTGAGCACGCCCATGACCTTGCCCATGTCCTGCGGCCCGGTCGCCCCGGTGGCGGCAACCGCCTGCTGGACTTCGGCGGCGACTTCTGCCTCGGACAGCGCGGCGGGCATATAGACCTTCAGTACCTCGACCTCGGCCAGTTCCTTGTCGGCCAGGTCGTTGCGGCCCGCCTGCTGGAACTGGGAAATCGAATCCTTGCGTTGCTTGATCAGCTTCTCGACCACGGCCAGCACGGCGGTATCGTCAAGCTCCGTGCGCTCGTCGACCTCGCGCTGCTTGATCGCGGCCAGCAGCAGGCGGATGGTGCCAAGGCGCTCCGTTTCGCGGGCGCGCATGGCGGTCTTCATGTCTTCGCTGATACGGGCTTTGAGGGACATCGTGATCTTCCAGAAAGTGGGCGGACACTCACAGGTGGCGGCGAGAGCCGCCGGCTGCAAGGCCCGTAACGAAACCAATAATGCAACCAATAACGCAAAAACCCGCCGAAGCGTGCGCCACAGCGGGTTGATGCAAGCGTGAGGCCCCGTTCAGTACAGCTTATTCGGCAGCATCTGGCTGCGGATACGCTTGTAATGGCGCTTTTCAGCGGCGGCCTTCTTGCGCTTGCGCTCGGCGGTGGGCTTTTCGTAAAACTCGCGTGCCCGCAATTCAGGGATCAGTCCGTTCTTTTCGATGGTGCGCTTGAAACGGCGCAAGGCGACTTCAAAAGGCTCGTTTTCCTTGAGACGGATCGTAGTCATTTGGCCAGAAAATTAGGATTTTCGGGATAGCGGCTCTACGAAGTTCTGGATTGTAGCACCAAGCCCCGAGCGCGGAAGTGGCGCGCAACGGACACTGAAAAAGCGACGTTCCGGCCCCAAACAGGGCCGATGATCAGGCCACGGATTGCCCGGCGGCCGCGCTGCGGCTGGCCTCGGCCACCGCCTTGCCCGCGGCGACGCCGGACGCCCAGGCCCATTGGAAGTTGTAGCCACCCAGCCAGCCGGTCACATCGACGACCTCGCCGATGAAATAGAGCCCTGGAACCTCGCGCGCCATCATCGTCGTCGAGGACAGCGCGCGCGTATCGACGCCGCCGATTGTCACTTCAGCCTTGCGATAACCTTCGGTGCCCGACGGCACGATGCGCCAGCCATTGAGCGATGCGCCAAGCTTGCGCAGTCCCTTGTCCGTGACATCGTGCAGCGGCATGGCGGCATCGACGCCGGCGGCCGCGCACCATGAGTCGGCCAGCCGCGCCGGCAGCCGCTGCGCCAGCAGGTTGCCGAGGTGCTTGCGGCTGCCGCCCTTCTGCTCCAGCAGCCAGGCCGCGGCGTCTTCACCGTCGAACAAATCGATGGCGATCGGCGTGCCCGGCTTCCAGTAGCTGGATATCTGCAGCACCGCCGGCCCGGACAGCCCGCGGTGCGTCCACAGCAGGTCTTCCCGGAACGCGCCGGCGGTCTTGCCGTTGCCGGTGGCGACATCCACTTCCAGCGACACCCCGGCCAGCGGCGCGAACGGGGCCCAGTCCTTGCCGTCGAAGGTCAGCGGCACCAGCGCCGGCCGGGTTTCGACGATGCCCAGCCCGAACTGGCGCGCGATGCGGTAGCCGAAGTCGGTGGCGCCGATCTTGGGGATCGACAGGCCGCCGGTCGCCACCACCAGTGCGCCGGCGCGGATCGTGCCGGTGGAGGTCAGCAACACGAAGTCCTCGCCCTCGCGGCGGACTTCCGTCACTGAACAGCCGGTCTGCCAGCGTACCCGGCCGGTGTCGCATTCGGCGCGCAGCATGGCGATCACCTCTTCGGCACTGTCATTACAGAACAGCTGGCCCCGATGCTTTTCATGCCAGGCGATGCCGTGGCGGCGCATCAGGTCGAGGAAATCCTGCGGTGTGTAGCGCGCCAGCGCCGAACGGCAGAAGTGCGGATTGGACGACAGGTAGTTGGCCGGCCCGGCCTGCAGGTTGGTGAAGTTGCAGCGGCCGCCGCCGGAGATGCGAATCTTCTCGGCGAGCCTGGTGGCATGATCGACCAGCACCACGCTGGCCCCGTTCTGGCCGGCGATGGCGGCGCACATCATGCCGGCCGCGCCCGCGCCCAGCACAGCCACGTCATACCGGCCCGTCCGGGTGCCCGTCGCCCCGCTCATTGCTCGCCTCGCCAATCCATCTGTTGCCACCGCTCAAGAAAGGGCAGATTGTAGCGAAAAGCACGCCGCGCGCCGCTGTGCTACCCTGCGCGCTTCCTGCAACCTGTTGTTTCGACGGCCGTTTCGCCTGCTGCGGCGGCCTTCGGCTTCTTCCTCATGCTTGTCCTCGGCATCGAATCTTCCTGCGACGAAACCGGGCTGGCCCTCTACGACACCGAGGCCGGCCTGCTGGCGCATGCACTGCATTCGCAGATCGCCATGCACCGCGACTATGGTGGCGTGGTCCCCGAACTGGCCTCGCGCGACCATATCCGCCGCGTGCTGCCGTTGCTCGAGCAGGTGCTGGCAGATGCCGGCCGCACCCGCCAGGACATCGACGCCATCGCCTTTACCCAGGGGCCGGGCCTTGCCGGCGCGCTGCTGGTCGGCGCCTCGGTGGCCAATGCACTGGGCTTTGCGCTGAACGTGCCGATGGTCGGCGTGCACCACCTTGAGGGGCACCTGCTGTCGCCGCTGCTGACGCGCGAGCCGCCGCCGTTCCCGTTCGTGGCGCTGCTGGTGTCCGGCGGGCATACCCAGCTGATGGACGTGCGCGGCGTCGGCGACTACACGCTGCTGGGCGAGACCCTGGACGATGCCGCGGGCGAAGCCTTCGACAAGACCGCCAAGCTGCTCGGCCTGGGTTATCCCGGCGGGCCGGAGGTGTCGCGGCTGGCCGAGTTCGGCACGCCGGGCGCGTTCACGCTGCCGCGGCCGATGCTGCATTCGGGCAATCTCGATTTTTCCTTCGCAGGGCTGAAGACCGCGGTGCTGACGCAAACCCGCAAGCTGTCCAATACCTGCGAGCAGGACCGGGCCAACCTGGCGCGGGCCTTTGTCGACGCGATCGTCGATGTGCTGGCGGCCAAGTCGTTCGCGGCGCTGAAGCAGACCGCCCACAAGCGGCTGGTGGTGGCTGGCGGCGTCGGCGCCAACAGGCAGCTGCGCGAGCGGCTGGACCAGCTCGGCAAGCAACGCAGGGTCGAGGTGTTTTATCCGGACCTGGCGTTCTGCACCGATAACGGCGCGATGATCGCGTTTGCCGGCGCAATGCGGTTGCAGGCGGCGCCGGAGCTGGCGCGGCGCGAGTATGGATACGGCGTGACGCCGAGGTGGGACCTGGCGGATATCCGGCTGCCATCGGCGGCCTGACGGTTCCCTCGCCAAAGAAAAAGCCACCGCATGCGGTGGCTTTTTCCATATCGGCGACAACCGGATCAGTTCACCCGCTTGTCCCGCTCGATCACCGCATACGCGCTGTGGTTGTGGATCGACTCGAAGTTCTCCGCCTCCAGCATATAGGCCACGATGCGGTCATCCGCATTCAGCCGCATCGCGATATCGCGCACCAGGTCTTCGACGAACTTGGGGTTTTCGTACGCGCGCTCGGTGACAAACTTCTCGTCCGGACGCTTGAGCAGCCCCCACAGTTCGCACGACGCCTCTTCCTCGGCCATCCGCACCAGCGCTTCCACCGGCAGCTCTGCGGCCAGTTCCACGTCCATCGTGATGTGCGAGCGCTGGTTATGCGCGCCGTACTGCGAGATCTTCTTCGAGCACGGGCACAGGCTGGTCACCGGCACCATTGCCTTCAGGAACACGCGCGTCTGGCCGTTGCGCACTTCACCGGTCAGCGTGACCTCATAGTCCAGCAGCGACTGCACGCCCGACACGGGCGCGATCTTGCTGATGAAGTACGGGAAGGTGACCTCGATGCGGCCCGCCTCGGCTTCCAGCTTTTCCAGCATCTTGTCGAGCAGCAGGCGGAAGCTGGCCAGTTCCAGCGGCGCACGCTCTTCTTCCAGCAGCGCGACGAAGCGCGACATATGCGTGCCCTTCTGGTCCGCCGGCAGGTGCACGTCGAGGTTGAAGGTACCCACGCTCGGCACGATGCCGGTCGGGGTCTTCAGGGTCACGGGATATCGCACGCCCTTGACACCGACACGCTGGATGGGGATCTGGCGGGTGTCGAGGCTCGACTGGACGTCGGGCATCACGAAGGCGGGATTGATGTCATTCATCTACGGTTTCCTCCAGGGCTGCGCCAGCGGCGGCACAGATCCTTACGGTCGCGGCATTTTCGCAGTCCATCCATGCCGCGCAACGAGTGTGAAACCACGGGTTCCGGCACAGGGCGCGCCGACCCGCAGCTGCGAACACAAAAAAGGGGGAGTTTAAGGGAATTTGGACGCACTCGTTGCCGAGGGCCGAATCCCCTTAGCCGGCGCGGGTGATCTCAGCCACCCGCGCGGTAATACCGGCAGCGGTCAGGCCACGCGCGAAGCGACAGTGACCTTGGGCTGGTCCAGGCCGAAGCGCTGCCGCACCGAACGCTCGATGCCGGCCGCGTCCAGCCCGCACTGCTGCAGCAGGTAGGCCGGGTCGCCATGGTCGACGAAGCGGTCTGGCAGGCCCAGCACCAGCACCGGGATGTCGATGCCGGCTTCGGCCAGCGCTTCGAGCACGGCGCTGCCTGCGCCGCCCATCACGCTGCCTTCTTCCACAGTGACCAGGAAATCGTTCTCGGCGGCCAGGCGCTTGACCAGTTCCACGTCGAGCGGCTTGACGAAGCGCATGTCGGCGACGGTCGCATCCAGCGCCTCGGCGGCGCCCAGGGCCGGATGCAGCATCGAACCGAAGGCCAGGAAGCCGACACGCTGGCCGGCGCGCGCGTCGCCTTCGCGGCGCACCACGCCCTTGCCGACCGGCACGCCGGCCAGTTCGGCGGCAATCGCCGCGCCCGGGCCGGAGCCGCGCGGATAGCGCACCGCGGTCGGGCAATCCTGGTGGATCGCCGTGGTCAGCAACTGGCGGCACTCGTTTTCGTCCGACGGCGTCATCACCATCATGTTGGGGATGCAGCGCAGGTAGGCGATATCGTAGGCACCCGCATGGGTGGCGCCGTCGGCGCCGACCAGGCCGGCGCGGTCCAGCGCGAACACCACCGGCAGGTTCTGCAGCGCCACGTCGTGGATCAGCTGGTCATAGCCGCGCTGCAGGAAGGTGGAGTAGATCGCCACCACCGGCTTCAGGCCCTCGCAGGCCAGGCCGCCGGCGAAGGTCACAGCGTGCTGCTCGGCGATGCCGACGTCGTAGTAGCGGTCCGGGAAGCGTTTCTCGAATTCGACCATGCCCGAGCCTTCGCGCATTGCCGGGGTGATGCCGACCAGGCGCTTGTCGGCGGCGGCCATGTCGCACAGCCAGTCGCCGAACACCTGCGTGTAGGTCTTGCGCGCCGGCTTGGCGGCCGGGCGGATGCCCTCGGCCGGGTTGAACTTGCCCGGGCCGTGGTACAGGATCGGGTCGGCCTCGGCCAGCTTGTAGCCCTGGCCCTTCTTGGTCACGACGTGCAGGAACTGCGGGCCGGCGCCTTCCAGCGCGCGCTCGCGGATGTTCTGCAGCGTCGGCACCAGCGAGTTCAGGTCGTGGCCGTCGATCGGGCCGATGTAGTTGAAGCCGAATTCCTCGAACAGCGTCGCCGGCACCATCATGCCCTTGGCGTGTTCCTCGAAGCGCTTGGCGAATTCCAGCACCGGCGGCGCCACCGACAGCACGCGCTCGATGCCCTTCTTGGTGGCGGCGTAGAACTGGCCGCTCAGCAGCCGGGCCAGATGGCGGTTGAGCGCGCCCACCGGCGGCGAGATCGACATGTCGTTGTCGTTGAGCACCACCACCAGCGGCAGGTCCTTGTACACGCCGGCGTTGTTCAGCGCCTCGAAGGCCATGCCCGCGGTCATGGCGCCGTCGCCGATCACCGCCACCGAGACGCGTTTTTCGCCCAGCGTGCGCGCGCCCAGCGCCATGCCCAGCGCCGCCGAGATCGACGTCGACGAATGCGCGGTGCCGAAGGTGTCGTACTCGCTCTCGCTGCGGCGCGGGAAGCCCGAGATGCCGCCCCACTGGCGCAGCGTGCCCATGCGCTCGCGGCGCCCGGTCAGGATCTTGTGCGGATAGCTCTGGTGGCCCACGTCCCACACCAGCCGGTCATCGGGAGTGTTGAAGACGTAGTGCAGCGCGATGGTCAGCTCGACCGTGCCGAGGTTCGAAGACAGGTGGCCGCCGGTCTGCGAGACCGACTCCAGCACATAGGCGCGCAGTTCATCCGCGAGCGTCTGGAGCTCGCGCCGGTCGAGCTTGCGCAGGTCTGCGGGGGCGTCAATCTTCTTGAGGAGTGCGTAGGTCATGATTTCCGTTCGGCCGCCGGTTTCTTTCGTCCGGCTCGTCATTTCAGTGTGTGCGCAGCACGATCAGGTCCGCCAGGTCGGCCAGGCGGGCCGCGCGGCTGCCGAAGCCGGCCAGCGCCGCATGCGCCTCGGTGCGCAACGCCCCGGCCAGGTCGCGCGCCGCCGCCAGCCCCATCAGCGACACGTAGGTCGGCTTGTCGCGCGCGGCGTCCTTGCCGGCGGTCTTGCCCAGCGTGGCAGTATCCGCGGTGACGTCCAGAATATCGTCAACCACCTGGAACGCCAATCCCACCGCCGCCGCATACTTGTCCAGCTCGGCCAGCCCGCTGGCGTCGATTTCGCCACACAGCGCGCCCATGCGCACACTGGCGCGCAGCAGCGCACCTGTCTTCATCCGGTGCATGGCCTCGAGCGCGTCGCGCGTCATCGCGCGGCCCACGTTCTGCAGGTCGATCGCCTGGCCGCCGGCCATGCCGGTCGAGCCCGATGCCTGCGCCAGCTCCGCCACCAGCTTCAGCCGTGCGGCGGGCGCGACGGCCTCGGCGCCGGCCAGCACGATGAAGGCCTGGGTCTGCAGCGCGTCGCCCACCAGCAGCGCGGTGGCCTCGTCGTACGCCTTGTGTACGGTGGGCCGGCCGCGGCGCAGGTCATCGTCGTCCATGCACGGCATGTCGTCGTGGACCAGCGAGTAGGCGTGGATCATCTCCACCGCGCAGGCCGCGGCATCGCAGGCGGCCGGGTCGGCCCCGCTGACCTCGCCGGCAGCGTGCACCAGCAGCGGCCGCACGCGCTTGCCGCCGCTTAGTGCAGCATAGCGCATGGCTTCGTGCAGCGTATGTGGCACGGTGTTGGCATCGGGCAACGCCGCCTGTAGCGCGGCTTCGGTACGGGCGCCCTGCGCCTGCATCCACTGGGCGAAATCGGTCATGCCTCGTCCGCCTCCTGCACGCCTTGGATCCCGTTGCCGCCGTTGCCTTCGCCGGCGAGCGGCTTCAGTACCTCGCCTTCCAGCACCCTGACCTGCTGCTCGACGCGCTCCAGCTTCTGCTGGCAGTAGCGCACCAGCTCGGCGCCGCGGCGGTAGGCCGCCAGCGAGGCCTCGAGCGGGAGTTCGCCGCTCTCCATGCTGGCCACCAGGGTCTCGAGCTCGGCCATCGCCGCTTCATAGGAAGCGGGCGGCGCGGAGGCCGTGGTGGTGTCTTCGGTCTGGACCGCAGCGGTCGTCGTCTTTGGCATGTAGGGCCCTGAGAATATGGCGCCGGGGGCAAAACCCGGATGGGGAAGCCCGGATTTTACGCCAAAGCAGGCGCTTGCCCCATCCTCGAGCATGCGCGAGTGGACAGCAATGGCGTGGCAACGGAGTGCAGTCGGGGCATATGTGACTTGTGCGCTCGGGTCGTCTTTCCGAATGCGGCCGGTACGGCACCCCGATGACGACCCGGGTCGACTTTTTCGCTAAAAAGGCAAAAAAATCAGTCCCTTAACTTTTCGGGTCGGGTACAATCCCCCGTTCGCCGCAGGGGTCCCGATGGAATGCTTCCACCCCGCGGCCGTGTTTCCCAAATCGATTCCATTTTCGATGGTTGGGTTGTTCACTGCTTTCACCTGTTCATCTGGGAGTGGGGATAATGTCCAATCTCAGCACCGCGCTTAAGCTGGCGCCGGCTGATACGCAACTGCCCGTTGGCGTCTACTTCGACGAAACGCTGCATCAACAAGAACTGGAACTGCTGTTCAGGCAAGGTCCGGGTTACGTCGGCCACGAACTGATGGTCCCCGAGGTCGGCGACTACCACACGCTCAAGGCCGAGGACGAGGGCCGCATGCTGGTGCGCAATGCCGCCGGCGTGGAACTGATGTCCAACGTGTGCCGCCACCGCCAGGCCATCATGCTCAACGGCCGCGGCAACAAGCAAAACATCGTCTGCCCCCTGCACCGCTGGACCTACGACCTGAAGGGCGAACTGCTCGGCGCGCCGCATTTCGACCAGCAGCCGTGCCTGCACCTGAAGCGCTCGCCGCTGCAGAACTGGAACGGGCTGCTGTTCGACGGCAAGCGCGACGTGCGTGCCGACCTGGCCAGATTGGGTGTGGCGCAGGACCTGAACTTCGACGGCTACATGCTCGACCACGTCGAGGTGCACGAATGTGACTACAACTGGAAGACCTTTATCGAGGTCTATCTGGAGGATTATCACGTCGTGCCGTTCCATCCCGGGCTCGGCAGCTTTGTCTCCTGCGACGACCTGAAATGGGAGTTCGGCGAATGGCACAGCGTGCAGACCGTGGGCCTGCATGCGGGCCTGAAGCGCCCGGGCAGCCCGACGTACCAGAAATGGCACGACGCGGTGCTGCGCTTCAACAACGGCGTGCTGCCCAAGCACGGCGCGATCTGGCTGACCTACTATCCCAACATCATGGTGGAGTGGTACCCGAACGTGCTGGTGATCTCGACGCTGCACCCGCTGGGTCCGCGCAAGACCCGTAACGTGGTGGAGTTCTACTACCCCGAGGAAATCGCGCTGTTCGAGCGCGAGTTCGTCGAGGCCGAGCGCGCCGCCTATATGGAAACCTGCATCGAGGACGACGAGATCGCCGAGCGCATGGACGCCGGCCGCCTGGCACTGCTGAAGCGCGGCACCAGCGAGGTCGGCCCCTACCAGTCGCCGATGGAAGATGGCATGCAGCACTTCCACGAGTGGTATCGCCGCGCCATGTCTTACCAGGGCTAGTGCGATAACCGCACGGCTTGCGCCATCACGGACCGCCGAGGCGGTCCGTTTTGCTTTGGGGCGCGATGTGCGCTGATAGAATCATTGCTCCGCAATGCCGGGCCGGCCGTCGCCGCCCGCGCTTTCGCAAGACCCTCGGCAAGACCCTCGCAACACCACGCCACACCTCGCTCTCCGCGCCCCCGCTCATGCAATCGCTCTGGATGCTGTTCGCCGCCTTCTCGTTCTCGTTGATGGGGGTGGGCGTCAAGCTGGCATCCGACCTGTACACCACCGGCGAGATCGTGTTTTACCGCGGCCTGATCAGCGTGGTCATCATGTGGGCGCTGCTGTCGTCGCGCGGCGTGCCGGTGCGCACGCCGTACATGCTGTCGCATATCAAGCGCAGCGTCTTCGGCGTTACCGCGCTGATGCTGTGGTTCACCTCGATCACGCTGCTGCCGCTGGCGACCGCGATGACGCTGAACTACATGTCGCCGGTATGGATCGCGCTGATCCTCGGCGCCAGCGCCGCCCTGGCCGGCACTGCCGGCAATGCCGACCGGCGCCTGGTGCTGGCGATCCTGCTGTCCTTTGCAGGCGTGATCTGCCTGCTGCAGCCGTCGGTTGGCAAGGATCAGCTCACCGGCGGCCTGGTCGGCCTGATCTCCGGCGTCTTCACCGCGCTGGCCTATGTCGAGGTGCGCCAGCTCGGCCAGCTGGGCGAGCCCGAGGGCCGCATCGTGTTCTATTTCTCGCTGGTCGGCATGATCGCCGGCCTGGCCTGGATGCTGATCAGCGGCGTCAGCCCGCATACCTGGTATGGCGTCGGCCTGCTGCTGGCCATCGGCATCCTGGCGACGCTGGGCCAGACCGCGATGACGCGTGCCTACAAGCGCGGCAACACCCTGCTGACCGCCAACCTGCAATATGCCGGCATCGTCTTTTCCAGTGTCTGGGGCATGCTGATCTGGTCCGACAGGCTCAACTGGCTGTCGTGGCTGGGCATGGGGCTGATCATCGCCAGCGGCATCGCCACCACGCTGATGCGCGCCCGCCAGGGCACCGACGCCAAGCCGACGCCGGCCACGCCGGTCAAGTCGCCCGAGGCGGAGGTGCATCCCGAGGTGTAGCATCCCGAGGTGCACTATCGATTAAGCTGTCCTTCTTCGCTCGCTACAGGATTCCCATGCAGAAACCGCTGATTTCCGTCACCGCACTGCAGGCGCTGCTGGCCGGCAACGGCCGCTGCGTCTTGATCGACTGCAGCTTCGACCTGGCCAACCCCGCCGCCGGCCGCGAGGCGTACCACGCCGGCCACCTGCCTGCCGCGTTCTACCTGCACCTGGACAACGAACTGTCGGGCCGCAAGACCGGCAGCAACGGCCGCCACCCCTTGCCCGACGCCGACGACTTCGTAGCGCGGCTGCAGGCGCTGGGCGTGGAAGACGACACCCCCGTGGTGGCCTACGACGCGCAGGGCGGCATGTTCGCCGCGCGCCTGTGGTGGCTGGTGCGTCGGATCGGCCATGGCGAGGTTGCGGTGCTGGACGGCGGCAAGGACGCCTGGATCAAGGCGGGCATGCCGCTGGAGCATGAGGCCACCCCGGAGCCTGAGTTTCCCGGCAAGATTTCGCGCCGCGAATCGCTGGTGCCGACGGTGGACGCAGCCGCCCTGCTCGACAACCTCGACCGCGCCGCGCTGCTGGTGGTCGACGCACGCGCGCCCGACCGCTTCCGCGGCGAGAACGAGACGCTGGATCCGGTCGGCGGCCATATCCCCGGGGCGGTCAACCGCTTCTTCAAGGACAACCTCGACGCCGAAGGCCGTTTCAAGTCCCCGGAAACGCTGCGTGCGGAGTTCGGCGCGGTGCTGGGGCAGCGCGCGCCCGCGCAGGCGGTGATGCAATGCGGTTCCGGTGTCACGGCCTGCCACAACCTGCTGGCGCTGGAAGCGGCCGGCCTGGGCGGCGCGGCGCTCTATCCGGGCTCGTGGAGCGAATGGTGCGCCGACCGGGCGCGTCCGGTGGCGACCGGCGCCGCCTGAGGATCCGGCTTGGTGCGGCCTAGTGCGAAGTTGCCACCGGCGCGGCGCTGCCGTGCCCGTGGCCGTGCCGCTCGTGCACGCCGTTGGTGATATAGACGATCGCCGAAATCCCCGCCGCCACCAGCACCACCTGGATCGCCGACTCGCGCCAGCGCGGCTTGCGCTGCATCTGCGGCATCAGGTCGCTGACGGCGATATAGAGGAAGCTGCTGGCCGCAATCACCAGCACGTACGGGATCCAGCCGCTCATCTCGTCGAGCAGGAAGTACCCGACCAGGCCGCCGGCGATGGCCGCCACGCTCGACAGCAGATTAAAGGCGAAGGCGCGCGCCTTGGAGAACCCCGCGTTGAGCAGCACGATGAAGTCGCCCACTTCCTGCGGGATTTCGTGCGCGGCAATGGCCAGCGCGGTGACCACGCCGATATGCGGGTCGGCCAGGAACGCCGCCGCGATCACGATGCCGTCTGCAAAGTTATGGAAGGTGTCACCCACCAGGATGGTCAGGCCGCTGCGTCCCGCTTCTTCGCGGTCATGGCCGTGGTGGTGGTGGTGCCCGTCGCCCTCGTGGTGGTGCGAGTGGCGCAGCAGCGAGATCTTCTCGAGCAGGAAGAAGCCCAGCAGCCCCGCCAGCAGCGTGCCGAACAGCGCGCGCGGGTCGGCGCCGGACTCGAACGCCTCCGGCAGCGAATGCAGCAGCGCGGTGGCGAGCAGCACGCCCACCGAAAAGCTCACCATGCGCTCGACCACGCGGGACGCCACCGTCAGCGACAGCAGCGCCGCCCCGAAGATGCTGCCCACGCCCGAAATCGTGGCGGCGAGCAGGATGTACAAAAGGGTCGAATGGATGATGGGCTCCCAGGTGGCGACGCTGCCGGCCTTTCAGCCATCCCGTTAAGGACGTCAGGCAGCTCCGCCGTTCCGCCCGCATTGCGTCGGACGGCTAACGCAACAATGTTGCAATAACTCAAAGGCCGCATTGTACGTATCCGCCGGGACTTTGCAATCCTGCTGTCGGCCGGGCCACCCGGAAAGGATCACGCCACGCCGTGCTGCTTGAACCAGGCCAGGCACTTTTGCCAGCCGTCCTTGGCATCCGCCTCGCGGTAGCTGGGCCGGTAGTCGGCATGGAAGGCGTGGCCGGACTCCGGGTAGACATTGAAGCGCGAAGCCTTGGCGGCCGGGTCGGGCGAAGCCGCCAGCGCCGCCTTCATCTTCTCCACATGCTCCAGCGGGATGCCGGTGTCCTTGCCGCCGTAGAGGCCGAGCACCGGGGCCTGCAGCTGGCCGACCAGGTCGATCGGGTTTTTTGGCTTCAGCGGCGTCGGCTCCGGCGACAGCTGGCCGTACCAGGCCACGGCGGCCTTGAGCTGCCGGCTGTGCGCGGCAAACAGCCAGGCGATGCGGCCGCCCCAGCAAAAGCCGGTGATGCCGAGCCGCGAGACGTCGCCACCGTTGGCGCGGGCCCACGCCACCGCGGCGTCGAGGTCGCCCATGACCTGGGCGTCCGAGACCTTGGCGATCACCTCGCGCTGCAACTCCTGGATGGAACCGAAGCTCTGCGGGTCGCCCTGGCGCGCGAACAGCTCGGGCGCGATCGCCAGGTAGCCGAGCTTGGCGAAGCGCCGGCAGGTATCGGCGATGTATTCATGCACGCCGAAGATTTCGCTGACGACCAGCACCACCGGCAGGTTCTTCTTGCCTTCCGGCTGGGCCCGGTAGACGGGCATGCTGAAGCCGCCGGACGGAATCGTGACTTCACCGGCGGTCAGGCCGGCGAAATCGGTCTTGATGGCTTGCTGGGCCATCACCGGCAAGGCAGCCGCGGCAAAGGCGGAACCGAGCGCGGTCTTGACGAAGCCGCGGCGGTCGAACGTCTGGCCGGGGACGAGGCTTTCCACTTCAGGTTTGAGCATGCGTGTCTCCAGGAACATGGGTGGCTGGCGCGCCAAAAATCGCCAGCCACCGATTCTAAGCAGACATGACGCTTCGTGCGCATGCTTGCACGACGTTCCCTCGGTACAACCTTGCTGCAGCCTCAGTGCAGTTTGACCCGCGGGCTGGTCTTGCTGCGCAGCCAGTGCGACACGGTGTCCAGCGCCATGCCGACCGCGCCGTGCAGCGCCATCACGTGCATCCGGTACAGCGAGGTGTACATGACGCGCGCCATCAGCCCCTCGATAAACATCGAGCCGCCGATCAGCCCGCCCATCAGGCTGCCCACCGCACTGAAGTGCCCCAGCGATACCAGCGAACCGAAGTCCTTGAAAGCGAATGACGGCAGCGGCTTGCTTTCGAGCCGCGCGCACAGCGCCTGGTAGAGGAAGGTAGCCTGCTGGTGCGCCGCCTGCGCGCGCGGCGGCACCGCGGTCTGCTTCTCCGGCCACGGGCAGCTGGCGCAGTCGCCGAAGGCGAAGATGTCGGGATCGCCCTCGCTCTGCAGCGTCGGCCCAACCACGACCTGGCCCTGGCGGCTGGTCGGCAGCCCCAGCGTGGCCAGCACCGGCGGCGCGGTAATGCCTGCGGCCCATACCGTCAGGTCGGCATCGATGGTCTTGCCGCTGGCGGTCAGCACGGACTGGGGCGTGACCTCGGTGACGCGCTCGCTGGTAAAGACATCGACATCGAGCTTCTTCAGCAGCTTGGCGGTCTCGGCGGAGACGCGCTCCGACAGCGCCGGCAGGATGCGCGGGCCGGCCTCGATGACGTGGATGCGCACGTCGCGGCGCGGGTCGAGGCGGTGCAGGCCATAGGCGCTGAGTACATGCGCGGTGTTGCGCAGCTCGGCCGACAGTTCGACTCCGGTGGCGCCGGCACCGATGATGGCCACGTCCACGCGCGGGCGGCCGTCCTCGCCCATCCGCCCGCGCCCGTTCTGCGCGCGCACGCAGGCGGCGATCAGGCGCTTGCGGAAGCGTTCCGCCTGCGCCACGGTATCGAGCGCGATGGCGTGTTCGGCGGCGCCCGGCACGCCGAAGAAATGGGTGACGCAGCCGATTGCCAGCACCAGCGTGTCATACGGCAATTCGCGCGCGGGCAGCAGCTCGGCGCCGTCCTGGTCGTGGCAGGCGGACACCGCGATGGTCTTGCGCGCGCGGTCGATGCCGGTCAGCTCGCCCTGCTGGAATTCGAAATGGTGCCAGCGCGCCTGCGCCGCGTACTCGAGCTGGTGCGTGTTGGGATCCATGCTGCCGGCGGCAACTTCATGCAGCAGCGGTTTCCAGATGTGGGTGGGCAGGCGGTCCACCAGGACCACCTGCGCCGTTCCCTTTTTGCCAAGCTTGTCGCCAAGCCTGGTTACCAGTTCCAGCCCTCCTGCCCCGCCGCCGACGACAACGATGCGGTGCGCCTTTGCTTCTGTCATGGTCTACCCGATGCGTATTGTGAAATCCGTGCCTGAGGCATGACCACAGTCTGCTGCATTGCAGCATGCATGGCAAGCCGCATAACCCGACTCAGCAGTCGCTTCAATCGATACCACCATGCAACGCGGGCGGAGGTTGTCAGGTCAACTTCAGTGCGGCTTCAGTGCGCTTCTTCCCAGTTGGCGCCGCTGCCCACCTCGGCCACCAGCGGCACGCGCAACTGCGCCACCGTGCACATCAGCTCCGGCAGGCGCGCCTTCACCAGTTCCAGCTCATGCTCGGGCACTTCCAGCACCAGTTCATCGTGCACCTGCATGATCTGGCGTGTCTGCAGCCCGTCGCGCTCAAGCCAGCCCTGCACCGCGATCATCGACAGCTTGATCAGGTCGGCGGCCGTGCCCTGCATCGGCGCGTTGATGGCCGCGCGCTCGGCGGCCTGGCGGCGCGGGCCGCTGCCGCCGTTGATATCGGGCAGCCATAGCCGGCGGCCGAACACGGTCTCGACATAGCCTTGCTCGCGCGCGGTCTGCCGGGTTTCTTCCATGTAGTGCGCCACGCCGGGGTAGCGCATGAAGTAGCGGTCGATATAGTGCTTGGCCGCTTCGCGTTCGATGCCCAGGTTGCTGGCCAGCCCGAATGCGCTCATGCCGTAGATCAGGCCAAAGTTGATGACCTTGGCATAGCGGCGCTGCTCGCTGCTGACC
Organism: Cupriavidus oxalaticus; assembly: GCF_038900635.1. Taxonomy (GTDB): domain Bacteria; phylum Pseudomonadota; class Gammaproteobacteria; order Burkholderiales; family Burkholderiaceae; genus Cupriavidus; species Cupriavidus oxalaticus_B. The sequence continues at coordinate 465,600 of NZ_JAYMRX010000001.1, forward strand.
GCGTCGCGCTCCACGCCGAAAATCTCGGCGGCGGTGGCGCGGTGGATGTCCTCGCCGTTGGCGAAGGCGCGCAGCAGGTTCTCGTCGCCCGAGATATGGGCCATGATGCGCAGCTCGATCTGCGAGTAGTCGGCCGACACGATCACGCTGCCCGGCTCGGCGATAAAGGCTTCGCGGATGCGGCGGCCTTCCTCGGTGCGCACCGGGATGTTCTGCAGGTTGGGGTCGGTCGATGCCAGCCGCCCCGTCACCGCGGTCGCTTGCCCGTAGCTGGTGTGCACGCGGCCGGTGCGCGCATTGACCATCTTGGGCAGCTTGTCGGTGTAGGTGGACTTGAGCTTCGCCAGGCCACGGTAGTCGAGCAGCAGCTTGGGCAGCGGGTAGTCCTCGGCCAGCTTCTGCAGCACCTCTTCATCAGTCGACGGTGCGCCGCTGGCGGTCTTCTTCACCACCGGCAGCTTCATCTGGTTAAACAGGATCTCGCCGATCTGCTTGGGCGAGCCCAGGTTGAACGGCTGGCCCGCGGCCTCGTAAGCGGACTGCTCCAGCGACAGCATGCGCTGCCCCAGTTCGGCGCTCTGCGCGGCCAGGCGTTCGGCGTCGATCAGCACGCCGTTGCGCTCGATCTTCTGCAGCACGACCGAGACCGGCATCTCGATCTCTTCGTACACATGGCGCAGCCCTGCGGCGCCTTCCACCTGCGGGATCATCTTGCGATGCAGGCGCAGCGTCACGTCGGCGTCTTCGGCGGCGTACTCGGTGGCGCGCGCCAGGTCGATCTGGTCGAAGCCGATCTGGCCGGCGCCCTTGCCGCACACTTCCTCGTAGGTGATGGTCTTCAGGTTGAGCAGCCGCTCGGCCAGGCTGTCCATGCCGTGGTTGCGGTGCGAGGCCAGCACGTAGCTCTGCAGCATGGTGTCGTGCGCCACGCCGCGCAGCGTCACGCCATGGTTGGCGAAGACGTGGATGTCGTATTTCAGGTTCTGGCCGAGCTTGGGGCGGCTGGCGTCTTCGAGCCAGGCGCGCATGCGCTCCAGCACGAATTCACGCGAGAGCTGCCCGTGCTCGGGCAGGCCGGCCACGTCCGGGCCGCGGTGCGCCACCGGAATGTAGCAGGCTTCGCCCGGCGTCGCCGACAACGAGATGCCGACCAGTTGCGCCTGCATGGGGTCGAGCGAATCGGTCTCGGTATCGATCGCCACCAGCGGCGCGGTCTCGATGCGCCGCATCCAGTCTTCCAGCATGCCCTGGGTGGTGACCGTCTCGTGGCGGATCTCGGTGGGAGCGCTCTCTTCCGTTGCCTGGACCACATTGTCGGCGGACGCGGCCGGCGCATCGAACAGGCCGCCCTGCGCCGGCGCCGCGGCCGCGCGGGCCTGCGCGCGTGCGTCGGGTAAGCGTTCGCCGGTGGCTTCGCGCAGCCAGGTCTTGAAGCCGTAGCGCTGGAAGAATTCGACCAGCTTGTCCTTGTCCTCGCCGATTTCGCGCAGCGCGTGGAAATCCGCCACGGCCTTGCTCAGGTCGCAGTCGGTTTTGACCGTGACCAGCTTGCGCGCCATCGGCAGCCAGTCGAGCGTATTGCGCAGGTTCTCGCCCACCACGCCCTTCATGCCCGGCGCGGCGGCCATCACGCCGTCGAGCGAGCCATGCTCGGCCAGCCATTTGACCGCGGTCTTGGGGCCCACCTTGGGCACGCCGGGGACGTTGTCCACCGCATCGCCGATCAGCGACAGGTAGTCGATGATGCGCTCGGGCGGCACGCCGAACTTGGCCGCCACGCCCGGGGGATCGAGCACTTCGCCGCTCATGGTGTTGACCAGCGTGACCTGGTCATTGACCAGCTGCGCCAGGTCCTTGTCGCCGGTGGATACAACGGTACGCACGCCCTGCTCGGTGGCCTGGCGCGAGAGCGTGCCGATCACGTCATCGGCCTCGACGCCGTCGACCACCACGATCGGCCAGCCCAGCGCGCGCACGGCTTCGTGGATCGGCTCGATCTGGCGGGCCAGGTCTTCCGGCATGGACGGGCGGTGTTCCTTGTAGGCCGGATACATGTCGTCGCGGAAGGTCTTGCCCTTCGCGTCGAACACGCAGGCGCTATACTCTGCCGGGTAATCGTTGCGCAGCTTGCGCAGCATGTTGATCATGCCGTAGATTGCCCCTGTGGGCAGACCCTCTCCATTCCTCAGGTCCGGCAGAGCGTGATAAGCGCGATACAAATAGCTCGATCCGTCGACGAGCAAGAGTGTTTTTGGACTATCCGACATTCCCATGGACTCAAAATTGACTGGTGCCGCTGCGGGCGGTGCTTCGACCGCCCCCCTTGCTGATCCGGATGTTTCCGATATTTCCGGCGATACCGTGCAACCCCCGCCGGAGGCAGCGTCCGAACACGCCGCAGCCGTAGCTGCCGCGGCCGATGCCGCCGCCGCTGGCCATCCGCCCGAAGTGGCCGCTCAGAAATCGGCAGAAGCAGCCGCCGCGGCGGCCGCACGCGCCAATCCGCGCAAGATGATCCCCAGCCTGCGTGCGCTGGCCGACGAAGACCGCGCTACCGCGAAGAAGGCGCGCGCATCGTGGCAAATGTTCACGATTATGGCAGAGTTCATCGAGGCGACCGAGTACCTCTCGGAGATCCGCCCGGCCGTGTCGATCTACGGCAGCGCACGCCTGCGCGAGGATTCGCCCTATTACCAGCGCACCATCGAGATCGCGCGGCTGTTCTCCGATGCCGGCTTCGCCGTCATTTCCGGCGGCGGTCCCGGCATCATGGAAGCGGCCAACAAGGGCGCGCACGCCGGCAAGTCGGCCAGCGTGGGCCTGAACATCGAACTGCCGCACGAGCAGCAGGGCAATCCCTACCAGGACATTGCCATGCGCTTCCGCCACTTCTTCACGCGCAAGGTCACCTTCGTCAAGAACTCCGACGCGTTTATCGTGATGCCGGGCGGCTTCGGCACGCTGGACGAGCTGGCCGAGGTGCTGACGCTGGTGCAGACCGGCAAGTCGCGCTCGGTGCCGGTGATCATGTTCGGCAGCCGCTTCTGGAAAGGCCTGCTGGACTGGTTCCGCTTCACGCTGCTGCCGATGGGCCTGATCGCCGAGCACGACCTCGACCTGATGAAGATCGTCGACGAGCCGCATGAAGTACTCGAAGCGGTCTACGACTACTACGAGCGCCGTGGCGGCGACAAGCCGATCCCGCCCAAGGAAGAGATGTTCTACCTGTAAGCGCACCGCCGGGCCCGGGCCGGCCGGCTTGCGCCGCAAGCCACGCGTCAGGCACACCGGGCGTTGCGCGGGTGCGCCGCGGGGCACGGCCCGGCCTCCGGGCACGGCAGAATTGCTAGAATGGAACCTGTCCGTTCTGCCAAGCCCGGCGCCGCCGGGTTGCAGCCAACCGCCGCATGCCGCGGCGTCGCCCGCCGCCCCTTGTTGCCCTTATGGAGCGCCGCGACGCCGCACAGGAGCCCCTGATGACCTCCCGTTCCACCCGGTCGTGCCGTTCTGCCCGGTCCGACGACCCTCTGCCCGCAGGCCTGCGCCTGATGGCCGCGGCTGCCGCCACATTTGCGCTGGCAGCGCCCGTGCTGGCCCAGGGCAACCAGGAAAGCAGCGCACTGTCGCAGCAGGAACTGAACCAGATCAACAACCAGCCGATCGCGCCGGCAGCCAAGACGCAGCTGAACCAGCCGCGCCAACCGAGCTTCCAGCTCAACGAGCGCGACGGCACGCAGGTGCGCGAGTACCGCGACAAGGGCCGGGCCACCGATATCCAGGTCAAGTCCGGCTTCGGCACCAAGTATGAGATGAGCAAGCCCGAAGACAGCTCGCCGCGGATCCGCGAGCACGATGTCAACCGCGTGCCCTCGGTCAACCTGAAGTTCTGACCACGCAAGCGCCCTGCCGCAGCGGCGGCGGGACGCTGACCCACGGCCCGGCGTGACCGGGCCGCGCCGGCCCTCCGGCAGTCATGCCGCGGCGGCGGCCTTTGTTTTGCCGCCGCTTTCCGATTCGCTTCACACAACGAGTATGGCCGTATTCACCACGGTCTCGCAGGACGAGATCGCCAGCTGGCTGCATGATTTCGACCTTGGCGAAGTGCGCGAACTGCGCGGCATCGCCTCGGGCATCGAGAACAGCAATTTCTTCCTTACCATGGAGCAGGATGGCCAGGCACGCCAGTACGTGCTGACCATCTTCGAGCGGCTGTCGTTCGCGCAGCTGCCTTACTACCTGCACCTGATGGCGCACCTGGCCGAGCGCGGCATCCGCGTGCCGGCGCCGATCCCGGCGCGCGACGGCGAGATCCTGCGCCCGCTCAAGGGCAAGCCCGCCACCATCGTCACCCGCCTGCCCGGGGCCTCGCAGCTGGCGCCGGACGCGCAGCACTGTGCCGAAGTCGGCGACATGCTGGCGCGCATGCACCTGGCCGGCCAGGACTACCCGCGCCGCCAGCCCAACCTGCGCAGCCTGGCCTGGTGGCGGCAGACCGAGCCCGAGATCCTGCCTTTCCTCGACGCCGGCCAGCGCAGCCTGCTGCAACAGGAAATCGCGCACCAGGCGGCGTTCTTCGCCAGCGCCGACTACGCCAGCCTGGGCGAAGGCCCGTGCCATTGCGACCTGTTCCGCGACAACGTGCTGTTCGAGGAAGACAGCAGCGGACGCCACCGCCTCGGCGGTTTCTTCGACTTCTATTTTGCCGGCAACGACAAGTGGCTGTTCGACCTGGCGGTCACCGTCAACGACTGGTGCATCGACCTGGCCAGCGGCGAACTCGACCACGCGCGGGCGCAGGCGATGCTGCGGGCTTATCATGCGGTCAGGCCGCTGACCGACACCGAGGCCGCGCACTGGCAGGACATGCTGCGCGCGGGCGCGCTGCGCTTCTGGGTGTCGCGGCTGTGGGACTTCTACCTGCCGCGCGAGGCCGACATGCTGCAGCCGCACGACCCCACTCATTTCGAACGCATCCTGCGCCGGCGCCTGGACGCCAGTCCCGCGCGCCCGCTTCCCTGGATCTGATCCGTCATGCAACTACTGGAAGTTCCTGCCAAGGAAGGCTACGTCTGGTTCCGCCAGGGTATCTGGCTGTTCCGCAAGAATCCGCTGACTTTCCTGATGCTGCTGTTCGTCTACCTGATCGCCGCGCAGCTGGCCATCGTGGTGCCGCTGATCGGCATCATCGCGCTGCTGGTGGTCACGCCGGGCCTGTCGGTCGGCGTGATGACCGCATGCCGCGATGTGATCCAGAACAAGCGCGTACTGCCCACCGTGCTGCTGGCGGGCTTTCGCGCCAACGGCAAGGAAGCCACGCGCAACCTGCTGGTGCTGGGCGGCATCTACGCCGGGCTGGTGTTCATGCTGGGGCTGATCGCCGGCGCCGTGGTCGACATGAGCGCGCTGGTGCCGATCGTGCTGAAGGAAGAAGCACCCTCGGCCGAAGCGGTGCGGCAGCTGTACTACGCGATGATGATCGGCGCCCTGCTGTACACGCCGATCGCGATGATGTTCTGGTTCGCGCCGCTGCTGGCGGCCTGGCACGGCGTGCCGCCGGTCAAGGCGCTGTTCTTCAGCTGGACCGCGTGCTGGCGTAACCGTGGCGCGTTCTTTACCTACATCGTGCTGTTCGCGATGCTGCTGGTGGCGATCCCGTTCTTCCTGGAAGCGGTGTTCAGCGCGTTCGGGGCGGAGACGGTGCTGTCGTTCCTGGTGACGCCGTATTCGCTGCTGATGCTGGCGATCCTGTATTGCTCGTTCTATGCGACGTACCGCGGGTGTTTCAACGTGACGCCGCCGGGGGTGGAGCCGGCCGCGCCGGTGGTTTAAGTCCGCATTTTCAGCGCTGATGGTTTGCTCCCTCTCCCGCTTGCGGGAGAGGGTTGGGGTGAGGGCCGGTGTATCGACGAAGTGCAAGCTGTCGAAATTGCCGGCGCCCGCCCTCACCCCCGGCCCCTCTCCCGCAAGCGGGAGAGGGCAGCATACCGGCGGCAAACACGCACACAATTACTCCCCAAACGTCTTCACCATCGCGTCCGCCGCCATCCGCAGGTCGGGCACGAATCCCATCAGCCGGTCCATCGTCATACGCGCCAGCGGCGCCTGCACCGCGATCGCCGCGCACGCGCGGCTGCGGTTGCGCATCACCGGCACCGCCACCGCAATCATCCCCTCAAGGTTTTCCTGGTTGTTGATGCCCAGGCGCCGCCGCCGCGTCTCTGCCAGCTCCGCGTGCAGTGCGGCAGCGTCGGTGATGGTACGAGCCGAATGCGCGCGCAGCGGCAGATTGGCCACCAGACGCTCGCGCTGCGCGCATGGCAGGAATGCCAGCAACAGCTTGCCGCTCGCGGTGCAGTGCAGCGGCACGCGCGAGCCCGGCTGCAGGTGCATGCGCAGCGGCCATTGCGTTTCGACTCGGTCCAGATAAACCACGTCGTCGCCAGACAACATGGTCAGGTTGCAGGTCTCGCCAACCTTGTCGACCAGCTGCTGCAGGATCGCGTGCCGTGCCGCCGCCGGCCCCGCCTGCATCAGCACGTTGACCGCGAGCTGGCGCACGCGTGACGAACATTCATAGCCGGGGCTGCCCGCCGTGCGCGATACCAGCCAGGTGCTTTCCAGCTGCTTGAGGATGCGGTGGACGGTCTGCTTGGGTAAGCCGATCTCCTGCACGATGGCCGACAGCGGCATGGGCCCGTCGGCTGCGGACAGGATCTCCAGGATGCGGAAGGCGCGCACCGCAGCGGCGTTCGAGTGATTGCTCATGGATGCAATTTAGCGGATTCCGGGACACCCTGGCGTCCCGAAATCTGCATTACCGGTTGCAGCCCGCAGTCGTGCTCGCGAAAGCGCACAAATTGGGACGGCATGCCTGTCTGGGTTCACTAGATTCGATCCGGGGCCGCCGCGGCGGACCTACCCGATCCAACCCCGGAGCCGAATCCATGAGTGTGCAGATACTGCAGCGCCAGCAGTCCCACCCCACCGATGTGCCCGTGCTGGAAGACCAGCTCGATGCGATCGTGGCACGCGCCCGGCAGGCGCAGCGCGCGTTCGCGTGTGCCGGCCAGGCCACCGTCGACACCGCCGCGGCCGCCGCCGCGTGGGCCATCATGGAGCCAGCGCGCAACCGTCAGCTGGCCGAGCGTGCCGTGGCCGACACCGGCCTCGGCAACGTCGACGACAAGATCCGCAAGAACCATCGCAAGACACTGGGCCTGCTGCGCGACCTGCACGGACGCAAGACCGTCGGCGTGATCGCACGTGACACGGCCACCGGCATCACCGAGATCGCGCGGCCAGTCGGCGTGGTCGCTGCGATCACGCCGTCGACCAACCCCGGGGCGACGCCGGCCAACAAGATCATCAATGCGCTCAAGTGCGGCAACAGCGTGGTGGTCGCGCCCTCGCCCAAGGGACAGGGCACGTGCGAGCTGCTGCTGTCGTTCATCCACGCCGAGTTCGCGCGCGCCGGCCTGCCTGCCGACCTGGTGCAGATGCTGCCCGCACCGGTGTCGAAGGCATCCACCGCCGAACTGATGCGCCAGGCCGACCTGGTGGTTGCCACCGGCTCGCAGGCGAACGTGCGCATGGCCTACACCTGCGGCACGCCCGCGTTCGGCGTCGGGGCCGGCAACGTTGCCGCCATCGTCGATGGCAGCGCGGCGCTGGCCGATGCGGCGGCAAAGATCGTCCGCTCCAAGACCTTCGACAACGCCACCAGCTGCTCGTCGGAGAACAGCCTGGTGATCCACGACGCGGTCTACCAGCCCATGCTCGAAGCGCTTGCCGCCGTCGGCGGCGTGCTGCTCACCGCGGAGGAAAAGGCCCGGCTGCAGGCGCTGATGTGGCGGCATGGCAAGCTCGCCGGCGACATGACCGGCCAGAGCGCGCTGCGCATGGCCGAGTTGGCGGGCCTGGCGCGCGTGCGTGCGCTGCAGCCGACCATGCTGCTGGTGCCGGAGACCGGCGTCGGCAGCAACTATCCCTTCTCCGGCGAAAAGCTCTCGCCGGTGCTCACGCTCTATCGCGCCGCCGATTTCAACGCCGCAGTGGCGCGCGTGGCGAGCCTATACGACTACATGGGCGCAGGCCACTCGGTCGGGCTGCATACGGCCGATCCGCAGCAGGCGCTGCAACTCGGGCAGGAACTGCCGGTGGCGCGCGTGATCGTGAACCAGGCGCATTGCTTCGCCACAGGCGGCAATTTCGACAACGGCCTGCCCTTCTCGCTGTCGATGGGCTGCGGCACCTGGGGCGGCAACAACTTCTCGGACAACCTCGGCTGGCGGCAGTACCTCAACATCACCCGCATCGCAGAACCGATCGCCGAGCGCGTGCCCGACGAGCGCGAGCTGCTGGGCGACTATTTCGCGAGGGTCGGCCAATGAACGCGCGCATCCGCCCCGAAGTGCTCGACACCGTGGCCACACTGCTGGCCGCCCGTGCCGCGCAAGCCCCCGACAAACCCTACCTGCTGTCTCCCGACAGCGGCCGCGCGCTCAGCTTCGGCACCCTGGCTGCCGACGCCGATGCGCTCGGCCGCCGCTACGCCGAGGCCGGCCTCGTCAGTGGACAGACGGTGTCGGTGTACCTGCCCAACGGCGAGCAGACCGCGCGGCTGCTGCTTGGCACCATGGCGTGCGGTCTGGTGGCCAATCCGATCAACCTGCTGTGCCAGCCCGCGCAACTGCGCTACATCCTCGGGCACTCCGACACGCGGCTCGTTTTCACCTCGCCCGAAGGTGAAGCCGCGATCCGCACGGCGCTGGCCGAAGCCGGCGTCGAGGTGCCAGTGGTGGTCACCGCGCCGGACGGCAGCGTGTTGCCCGCGCTGCCGGAAATGGAGCCCGGCGCAGCTCCCCTTCCGCCACCGCAGCCCCACCACCCGGCGCTGCTGATGTACACCTCCGGCACCACGGGCACCCCCAAGGGCGTGCTGCTGACCCACCGCAACCTCGCCGCCAACGGCGCCAGCGTCAGCCGCGAGCATGCGCTCGGCGCGGGGGATCGCGTGCTGGCCACGCTGCCGCTGTACCACATCAACGGGCTGGTGGTGACCGCAATCGCGCCGCTGGTGCACGGCGGCTCGGTGGTGATGCCGATGCGCTTCTCGGCCAGCGCGTTCTGGCACGACATTGCCCGCCATGGCTGCACCTGGCTCAACGTGGTGCCGACCATCATCGCCTACCTGCTCAACGATCCCGACGGCCGTGCGCCGGCCGGCGTGCGCTTCTGCCGCTCCGCCTCCGCCGCGTTGCCGCCCGAGCACCATCGCGCGTTCGAGCAGCGCTTCGGCATCGGCGTGATCGAGACCATGGGCATGACCGAGACCGCGGCACCGGCGTTCAGCAATCCGCTCGACCCGCAGCAGCGGCGCATCGGCAGCATCGGCCGGCCCTCCGGCATGCAAGCGCGCGTGCTCGGGCGCGACGGGCAACCACTGCCCGACGGCGAGATCGGCGAGATCGTGCTGCAGGGCGAGAGCGTGATGGCGGGCTACTACAAGGCCCCCGACATCACGCGCGAGGCCTTCACGCCCGACGGCTGGCTGCGCACCGGCGACCTCGGCTACCGCGATGCGGAGGGCTACTTCTACATCACCGGCCGCGCCAAGGAACTGATCATCAAGGGCGGCGAGAACATCGCGCCGCGCGAGATCGACGAAGCGCTGCTGCGCCATCCCGGCGTGCTGGAAGCGGCGGCCGTGGGCGTGCCCGACCCGGCCTACGGGCAGGAGATCGTCGCCTTCATCGTCAGGCGCGAGGCCGTGGCCTGCGACGACGCGGCGCTGCGCGCGCACTGCCTGCGCGAGCTGGGCCGCTACAAGACGCCGAGGGAATTCCGCTTCATCGCGGAATTGCCGCGCGGGCCCTCCGGCAAGGTGCAGCGGCTGAAGCTGCTGGACCCTGCCTGACCTGACGCCTCTTCCCTTCCCCCAACCCTCGCCAAGGAGCCCAATCACCCGCCACCACGATTTCCGGAGACACATACAGAGACACACAGCTGTTTGCTCAAGGACGGGGCAGCGCGGCCAGGACTTACCACTGGCGCGCCCCTGACGAGCCGCAAGCGCATGGCAATGGACCATGCGCCGGCCGCCGCCCCGTTAACACCACGCGCGCCCGCCGCGCATAGGAGGTGGTTATGCAGCAACGCATCAAGACCCGGCACATGATCCTCGGCGTTATGTGCCTGATGTATTTCATCGCCTATATCGACCGCGTCAACATCTCGGTTGCCGCCCCGCTGATCCGCGAAGAGATGGGGCTAACGTCCTCGCAGCTGGGGCTGGTGTTCTCGGCCTTTGCCTACCCCTATGCCGCCATGCAGATCCTCGGCGGCTGGATGTCCGACAAATTCGGGCCGAAGAAGGTGCTGATCGTGCTGTCGCTGATCTGGGGCGTGGCGACGGTGCTGACCGGCTTTGCCGGCAGCGTGATGATGCTGGTGGTGCTGCGCTTCGTGCTGGGCATCGGCGAAGGCGGCGCGTTCCCGACCGCCACGCGCGCCTTCACCTACTGGATGCCGGTGGCGGAACGCGGCTTCGCGCAGGGCATTACGCACAGCTTCGCGCGGCTGGGCGGCGCGATCACGCCGCCGATCGTGCTGGCCATCGTCGCCGCGGCGGGATGGCGCGAGGCCTTTGTCGTGCTGGGTGTGGTGAGCCTGGGCTGGACCGTGCTGTACGCGATGATGTTCAAGGACTCGCCCGACAAGCACAAGCGCGTCACCCCGGAAGAACTGCAGGAGATCGGCTACCGGCGCGGCGATTCGCAGCAGGCGGCCAAGGCGCCCACGCCGTGGCGGCGGCTGTTCCGGCGCATGTGGCTGGTGACCTTCGTCGACTTCTGCTACGGCTGGTCGCTGTGGGTCTACCTGACGTGGCTGCCGTCGTACCTGAAGGAAGCGCGCGGTTTCGACCTGAAGCAGCTGGCGCTGTTCACCGCGCTGCCACTGATGGCGGGGGTGGTCGGCGATACGCTCGGCGGCGTGCTGTCGGACCGCATCTACCGGCGCACCGGCAACCTGCGCCTGGCGCGCGGCGCGATCCTGTTCGTGGGGCTGGCCGGCTCGTTGATGTTCATCGCGCCGATGACCTTCACCGCCGATGCCGTCAACGCCGTGATTCTGCTGTCGCTGTCGTTCTTCTTCCTGGAGCTGACCAATGCCGTGCTGTGGAGCCTGCCGCTGGACATTGCCGGCAAGTACGCCGGTACCGCGGGCGGCATGATGAACACCGGCTTCGGGCTGGCCGGCATGGTGTCGCCGGTGGTGTTCGGCTACCTGATCGAGCGGACCGGCAGCTATGACCTGCCGTTCATGATCTCCGGGGCGTTGCTGGGCGTCGGCGCGGTGGCGTCGCTGTTCATCAATCCCTTGCTGACCGTGGACAGTCCCGAGCCCAAGACCGGCGAAGTGCGGCACGCCCTGTCCTGAGCTTGCGGAACCAGTCGCCGCCCCAGGCGTTGTCGCGTTCGTGGCGGCGCACGCCGCCATAACTCTGCACCGCCGGCGTCAGCCACTTGACCGCTTCTTCGGGCAATTGCTCGAAGAAGCGCGAGCGCCTGGCACGGCGTGCCACCGGTCAAGGTGCTGTTCTTCAGTTGGACCGCATGCAGGCGCAACCGAGGCGCGTTCTTTACCTACACCGTGCTGTTCGCGATGCTGCTGGTGGCGACCCCGTTCTTCCCGAAAGCGGCGTTCAGGGCGTTCGGAGCGCAGACGTTGCTGTCGTTCCTGGTGACTCGATCAAGGAACGTGTTCCCTTAAACACGGGCACCGGTACATCCCATTTCCCTATACTCTCGTGTACCGACCTGTCGCATATGACGTTCACATGTTCACCGGCACGCCCCCGGTGCTTGTCCAGCCATGCCGATCTCAATGGAACGGCACAGCGAGGCACCAGAGTCTTTGCGTTCGGATCAGCGACCACGTAATGGCTACCGTGCTCGGCATTCCATTTCTTTACAAAGGCACGCGCCTCCTCCCTCACCTCATACAGTCCTTGCACATTACCGCGGGTTCTATCGGCATCGATGACTGTCTTGGGTAGGCCTTGAGCCGCGGCGCACCCTGCCCCTAATAGAAGCAGGCTCAAAGCCCTACTCAATCGCGATGACCCCAACATATTTGCCCTCGGCATCGAGTCGATTTGAAATCAAATATTTGTACAGGCTTTCCCACATCTCCAACTGGTACATCGTCACACAGCCCTCCGACAAATGTCCAACATGTACGAAATTGCTGTAATTGGTGGGTGCATACTCCACCAGGAACCATACCGTATGATAATTTACACCGTAGAACGCTGTTGCACTGGCGCTTCCGGCTGCCTCAGGGGCGCGGATTTTATAAGTCCCCTTTGGTAGTGGCTTTGAATGTTTAATCCCTATTTCTTGTCGCGTCTGCGAATCAAATTCCCTGAAGTCGACATCCGAATCCAGAGTAATCGTGGCTTTTTTACCATCAAAATAAAGCACCGCAAGCAGTTGGTTACTGGAATCACCCCTCTTGTCGGAGTGGAGTAATTTTCTGCCCTGGATCTTTGCAACCAGCTTCGCGCCGGCCCCGCGCGTCGATGAAATCAGGCATCTTTCTTTGTATTCACCCTTGAGGCTCGCGAGCTTTCCTTTGTAGCGCCCTTCAAGGACCGTGAAATAATAGCGACGGTCCTTCGTCCCCACCCCAGATACCTTCACGAACTCCGGGACAGTGACAATCCCTTCATCTACACGAATCGCAAGCCATCCGCTCTGGTCAATTGATTTCGTGTAAAGCACCTTGTGAAGTGAATCCTGAACACTTCCGCTGTTGCTATTACTTGTTCCGGTTGGTCTTTGAGCCATGCGCTATTCCTCAAAGTGACCAAGATGGACGATAAGGGGCTCGGGCTCGATAGTGTAGTAGCGACGCGTCCTTCCTTGCTCATCAGTGATGCCGCGCACCATAGCTCCATCCTTAAATTCAATGGTGTACGGCATCGCCGCAAAGATTTCGCATGTATCGTGATCCCTGAGAATGAATTGCTCGTCGTAATCGCCATAGCCAAAAGAACTATCGGAACTGCAGGCGGCAGGCTGAGCGCCTGAGCCCTTGCGGTTGACCTCAATGGTGAAACCTGTTTGCGAGTGGAGCACGACAGGGCGATTTTGGCATCTGCAATGGACGCGCGCACCGCTCACCAGCACTTGTTTTCCACCTATGTCGAAGGCGGGATAACAGTCGTTCTTGACCGTACCGCCCGCCTTGCATGCCGGGCATGTCGCATAGTCGCCTTCGACGCCAATGGTCGTGTCATGGTGAAAGACACTGCGGCCGCTACCGATGAGTATTCCGCCTGTACTGGTGTGATCGCCATTTTTCAGCGCAAAGCGCATATCAGCCATGCAAGCGTCTCCCGTTTCGACACAAGGAACCGGACCGCTTATCAAGGGACCGGTAGTGACAGAGGGATGCAAATCCTCCGCCGCAAACGAGAGTGTCAGATAGTGCGCGAATGCGTTATCAGAGGGTTCCTAATTTCGTCGGCGATTCTTCCAAAACTTCCGAGCACCCCGCAATATGAACAAGCGAGCTGACCGACACAAAAAGGAGCGTGGGGCCCTTTACGAGAAAGCGCCCCGCGCTTGTTGCAGCCTGATCGGAAGAAATACGGCTCGCGAATTTATTGTTTTGCTACTGGGACGATAGGATCCGCCACACGGAATAGGAACTGCGCAACAGTACAGCTCTCGAAAAGCACGGAGATGACTGTCACTAGCGGCTCACACCAACCTCGGCGATGCCTCAGTCGATCGCGTCCAGCTTCGCCACCGACAGCGCCAGCCACTTGGCGCCGTGGCGCTTGAACTTGATATTGGCGCGGGCGTCGTTGCCTTCGCCCTCCAGCGCGGTGATCACGCCTTCGCCAAACTTGTTGTGGAACACCGACTGGCCCACGCGCAAGCCGGTGCCCGCCTCGCGCTTGGCGTCGGCATAGCCGTTGCCCTTATCCATGCCGCCGGTCGGGCGCGTGCCGGTGTAGGGAACATCCTCCGGCTTGCGGAACCAGTCGCGGCCCCAGGCGTTGTCGCGGTCCTGGCGGCGTACGCCGCCGTAGCTCTGCACCGCGGGCGTCAGCCATTTGAGCGCTTCCTCGGGCAGTTCCTCGAAGAAGCGCGAGCGCACGTGGTACTTGGTCTGGCCGTGCAGCACGCGGCTTTGCGCGAACGACAGGAACAGGCGCGCGCGCGCGCGCGTGATCGCCACGTACATCAGGCGGCGTTCTTCTTCCAGCCCGTCGGGGTCCATCATGCTGTTCTCGTGCGGGAACAGCCCTTCTTCCAGGCCGGTGATGAAGACCACGTCGAACTCCAGGCCCTTGGCCGCGTGCACCGTCATCATCTGCACCGCGTCCTGGCCGGCCTGGGCCTGGTTGTCGCCAGCCTCCAGCGAGGCATGCGTCAGGAACGCGACCAGCGGCGTCATCACCACCGGCAGCGCCTCGGGGTCGAGCACCTGCTGGGACTGGTCGCCGTCGGCGAGCACCGGCATTGCGGGCGCACGGTCCGCGGGAATCACCGCGGCGAGCGCATCCAGCCCATAGCCTTCCTCCACGACGAAGGCCTGCGCGGCGGTCACCAGTTCCTGCAAGTTCTCGATGCGGTCCTGGCCCTCCTTCTCGCCCTGGTAGTGGGTGATCAGGCCGCTGGTGTTGATCATGTACTCGACGGTCTCGGCCAGCGTCATGCGGCGGGTGTCGTCGCGCATCTTGTCGATCAGGCGCGTGAACGCGGCGAGCTTGCTGCCGGCCGCGCCGGGCACGTAGGCCACGGCCTCAGACAGCGCGCAGTCATACTGGCGCGCCATGTCCTGCAGCACCTCCAGCGAACGCGCGCCGATGCCGCGCGCCGGGAAGTTGACCACGCGGCCGAAGGCGGCATCGTTGCGCGGGTTTTCCAGCAGCTGCATATACGCCAGCGCGTGCTTGATTTCGGCGCGCTCGAAGAAGCGCAGGCCGCCATAAACGCGGTACGGGATGCCGGCGGAGAACAGCGCGTGTTCGATCACGCGCGACTGCGCGTTGCTGCGGTACAGGATCGCGATCTCGGCGCGGCTGGCGCCCTGCGCGATCTGGTCGCGGATCTCCTCGATGATCCAGCCCGCTTCCTGGCCGTCGGAGCCGGCCTGGTACACGCGCACCGGCTCGCCGTGGCCGGCGTCGGTGCGCAGGTTCTTGCCCAGGCGGCGCGCGTTGTGCGAGATCAGGTGGTTGGCCGAATCCAGGATATGCCCGTGCGAGCGGTAGTTCTGCTCCAGCTTGATCAGCCGGCGCACGCGGAACTCATGCTCGAAGTCGCGCATGTTGCCGACATTGGCGCCGCGGAAGGCGTAGATGCTCTGGTCGTCGTCACCAACGGCAAAGACCGCGGCCGGGTTCTGCGTGCCGTGGCCGGCCAGCAGCTTGAGCCACTGGTACTGCAGCACGTTGGTGTCCTGGAACTCGTCGACCAGCACATGGCGGAAGCGGTGCTGGTAGTGCTGGCGGATCGCGTCGTTGTAGCGCAGCAGCTCGTAGCAGCGCAGCAGCAGTTCGGCAAAATCGACCACGCCCTCGCGCTGGCACTGCATGTCGTAGGCGGCGTAGAGGTCGACGAAGCGCTTGTTGAAGTCGTCGTTGGCCTCGACGTCGGCCGGGCGCAGGCCCTGCTCCTTGGCGTTGTTGATGAAGTACTGCAGGTTCTTGGCCGGGTACTTCTCGTCGTCGACGTTGAGCGACTTGAGCAGCCGCTTCAGTGCCGAAAGCTGGTCCTGGCTGTCCAGGATGGCGAAGGTCTGCGGCAGGCCGGCGTCACGGAAATGCGCGCGCAGCATGCGGTTGCACAGGCCGTGGAAGGTGCCGATCCACATGCCGCGGGTGTTGATCGGCAGCATCGACTGCAGCCGCGTCTGCATTTCCTTCGAGGCCTTGTTGGTGAAGGTCACCGCCAGGATGCCCGCCGGCGAGACCCGGCCGTTCTGCAGCAGCCAGGCGATGCGCGTGGTCAGCACGCGGGTCTTGCCGCTGCCCGCGCCAGCCAGGATCAGCGCCGGCTCATCAGGCAGGGTGACGGCGGCAAGTTGTTCGGCATTGAGGTTGGCGAGCAGGTCGGACATCGGAGGGGCCTTGTGGAATGGCGCCAATTATACCGGGGGGCCCTGTCCGATCCGTCACATCCGAGGGGCGGAACCTGCCCCGCATGCGGACGCGCGCCGGCCCTGGCCAGCCTTTCCCGGCCGGGGCCGCTGTCCGCAAAATAGGCAGCGACCGGCCCGCCCCCGTATAATTTGGGGTTTCACTGGCGCAAGGCCGCCAGGCGCAGGCTGCCGCACCCCGCTGAGCCCTGCGACGCATCCAGACGCCAACCTCGACATCCCAGCATGACCGCCCAAGACCAATCGCTTGCCAAGAGCTTCGAACCCACCGCCATCGAGGCGAAATGGGGCCCCGAGTGGGAGAGCCGCGGCGTTGCCAGGCCGACCTTCGACCCTGCCCGCCCGGACTTCGCGATCCAGCTGCCGCCGCCGAATGTGACCGGCACGCTGCACATGGGCCATGCCTTCAACCAGACCATCATGGATGGGCTGGCGCGCCACGCGCGCATGCTGGGCGCCAATACGCTGTGGGTGCCGGGCACCGACCACGCCGGCATCGCCACCCAGATCGTGGTGGAACGCCAGCTCGAAGGCGAGGGCGTGTCGCGCCATGACCTGGGCCGCGAGAAGTTCACCGAAAAGGTTTGGGCCTGGAAGGAAGAATCGGGCTCGACCATCACCCGCCAGGTGCGGCGCATGGGCGCGTCGATCGACTGGAGCCGCGAATACTTCACCATGTCGCCGGAGATGTCGGAGGCGGTGACCGAAGCGTTCGTGCGCCTGTACGAGCAGGGCCTGATCTACCGCGGCAAGCGCCTGGTCAACTGGGACCCGGTGCTGGGCACCGCCGTGTCGGACCTGGAAGTCGACAGCGTCGAGGAAGAAGGCTCGCTGTGGCATATCCGCTATCCGCTGGTCGAAGCTGACGCCAAGCGCGGCCTGACCCACCTGACCGTGGCCACCACGCGTCCGGAAACCATGCTGGGCGACGTGGCCGTGATGGTCCACCCGGAAGACGAGCGCTACGCGCACCTGATCGGCAAGTCGGTGCACCTGCCGCTGACCGGCCGCCAGATCCCGGTGATCGCCGACGAATACGTCGACCGCGAGTTCGGCACCGGCGTGGTCAAGGTGACCCCGGGCCACGACTTCAACGACTACGCCGTCGGCCAGCGCCACAACCTGCCGCAGCTGTCGATCCTGACGCTGGACGCGAAGATCGTCGCCGACGCGCCGGCCGCGTACGCCGGCCTGGACCGCTTCGACGCGCGCAAGGCCATCGTCGACGACCTCGACAAGCAAGGCCTGCTGGCCGAGGTCAAGAAGCACAAGCTGATGACCCCGCGCAGCGAACGCACCGGCAGCGCGATCGAGCCGATGCTGACCGACCAGTGGTTCGTCGCAATGAGCAAGCCGGCGCCGGAAGGCACCTTCAACCCCGGCCGCTCGATCGCCGAGGTGGCGCTCGAAGCCGTGCAGAGCGGCGAGATCAAGCTGGTGCCGGAAAACTGGAACAGCACCTACAACCAGTGGCTGGGCAATATCCAGGACTGGTGTATTTCGCGCCAGCTGTGGTGGGGCCACCAGATCCCGGCGTGGTACGACGATGCCGGCAACTGCTTCGTCGGTCGCACCGAAGAGGAAGCGCTCGCCAAGGCCAGGGCCGCCGGCAGCACCGGCGCGCTGCGCCGCGAGGAAGACGTGCTCGACACCTGGTTCTCGTCGGCGCTGGTGCCCTTCTCCTCGCTGGGCTGGCCCGGGGAAACCCCGGAGATGAATCACTTCCTGCCGTCGTCGGTGCTGGTCACCGGCTACGACATCATCTTCTTCTGGGTGGCGCGCATGGTCATGATGACCAAGCACTTCATCGGCAAGGTGCCCTTCCATACCGTCTACGTGCACGGCCTGGTGCGTGATTCGGAAGGCAAGAAGATGAGCAAGTCCGAGGGCAACACGCTCGACCCGGTGGACCTGATCGACGGCATCGACCTCGACACGCTGCTGAAGAAGCGCACCACCGGCCTGCGCCGCCCCAAGGACGCGCCCAAGATCGAGAAGAAGACCAAGAAGGAATTCCCGGAAGGCATTCCGGCCTTCGGCGCCGACGCGCTGCGCTTTACCTTCGCCTCGCTGGCGACGCTGGGCCGCAACATCAACTTCGACACCGGCCGCTGCGAAGGCTACCGCAACTTCTGCAACAAGCTGTGGAACGCGACCCGCTTCGTGCTGATGAACACCGAAGGCCATGACTGCGGCATGGGTCCGTGCAACAACGACTGCGGCCCGGACGGTTACCTGCACTTCTCGCAGGCAGACCGCTGGATCGTGTCGCTGCTGCAGCGCGTGGAAGCCGAGGTCGAGAAGGGCTTTGCCGAGTACCGCTTCGACAATATCGCCAACGCGATCTACAAGTTCGTCTGGGACGAATACTGCGACTGGTACCTGGAACTGGCCAAGGTGCAGATCCAGACCGGCACCGAAGCCCAGCAGCGCGCCACCCGCCGCACGCTGCTGCGCGTGCTCGAGACCGTGCTGCGCCTGGCGCACCCGATCATCCCGTTCATCACCGAAGAGCTGTGGCAGAAGGTGGCCCCGCTGGCCGGCCGCGCCAAGGGCGACGGCAGCGAAACCATCTCGCTGCAGTCCTACCCGCTGCCGGCCGTCGCCAAGATCGACGAAGACGCCGAGCAATGGGTCGCGCGCCTGAAGGAAGTGGTCGATGCCTGCCGCAACCTGCGTGGCGAGATGAACATCTCGCCGGCCCAGCGCATCCCGCTCTATGCCGAAGGCGACAGCGAATTCCTGAAGGCGGCCAGCGCACATATCCAGGCGTTGGCGAAACTTTCCGAGGTGCGCGTCTTCGAAGACGAGAGCGCCCTGCAAGCCGAAGGCGCCGGTGCCCCGGTAGCCATCGCTGGCGGCAATCACCTGCTGCTGAAGATCGAGATCGACGTCGCCGCCGAGCGTGTGCGCCTGTCCAAGGAGATCGAGCGCATCGGCGGCGAGATCGGCAAGTGCCGCGGCAAGCTGTCCAACGAGAGCTTTGTCGCCAAGGCGCCGCCCGCGGTGGTGGCGCAGGAGACACAGCGCCTTGCCGACTTCGAGCAAACGCTGGCCAAGCTGCAGGGCCAGCTGCAACGGTTGCCGGCCTGACCGGCAGCCGATGACGCCCCTGCCAGTCTGGTATCCGTCCGGCGGCGTCGGACGGAACCGGACAGACGGCGCCGAAAATGGCTGGCAGGGTTATGAACCAGAATCTGAGAGGTACACCTGATATGGAAAATCGCGTCACCAAGGCCGTCTTCCCGGTCGCGGGCCTGGGCACCCGCTTCCTGCCAGCCACCAAGGCCAGCCCGAAGGAAATGCTGCCGGTGGTGGACAAGCCGCTGATCCAGTACGCCGTGGAAGAAGCCATGGCCGCCGGCATTACCGAGATGATTTTCGTCACCGGCCGCTCCAAGCGCGCCATCGAAGACCATTTCGACAAGGCCTTCGAGCTGGAAGTCGAGCTGGAAGCCAAGAACAAGCAGGCGCTGCTGGACGTGGTGCGCTCGATCAAGCCCGCCAACGTGGAGTGCTACTACGTGCGCCAGCCCGAGGCGCTGGGCCTGGGCCACGCGGTGCTGTGCGCGGCCAAGCTGGTCGGCGACACCCCGTTCGCGATCATGCTGGCCGATGACCTGATCGACGGCAACCCGCCGGTGATGAAGCAGATGGTGGATACCTACAACCACTACAACTGCTCGGTGCTGGGCGTCGAGGAAATCACGCCGGAACAAAGCCGCTCCTACGGCGTGGTCGATGGCCGCGAATGGGATGAAGGCGTGATCAAGTGCTCGGGCATCGTGGAAAAGCCTGCCCCGGAAGATGCGCCGTCCAACCTGGGCGTGGTCGGCCGGTACATCCTGACGCCGCGCATCTTCGACCACCTGCGCGAGCTGAAGCCCGGCGCCGGCGGCGAGTTCCAGCTGACCGACGCGATCCAGTCGCTGCTGGGCCAGGAGCAGGTGCTGGCCTACCGCTACCAGGGGCGCCGCTATGACTGCGGCAGCAAGCTCGGCTACCTGAAGGCGACGGTCGAGTTCGCGCTCAAGCACGCGGAAGTCGGCGCCGAATTCAGCGCCTACCTGGAATCGCGCGAGCACCTGACACGGCCGAACAGCTGAGCGGTCGCCTCGCCCGCCAAAAGAAAAAGCCGCTTTCGAGCGGCTTTTTCTTTGTTCCTTGTTCGATCAGCGGCGGCGCATGTAGAACACGAACACCTTGTCGACTTCCGAATGCGACAGCAGCTCGTTGCCGGTCTGCTTGGCAAAGGCCTGGAAATCGCGCGTCGCGCCGGGATCGGTCGCCAGCACTTTCAGCACTTCGCCGCTGGCCATGTCGGCCAGCGCCTTCTTGGTGCGCAGGATCGGCAGCGGGCAGTTCAGGCCGCGCGCATCCACTTCTTTCTGAAACTCCATTCGTCTCTTCCTTCGGTTTCTGAGGCTGTTACCAGCGGTATTGTAGCGAAGCCCCGACCTGGCTGAAGTCATGGGGGCGGCGCGGGTCCGGAATATCCTCGCCGGTCTGCCGGTCGAAGAAGCGCACCGGGTAGCCGCGCGCGGCCAGCCAGTCGGCCACGGCAAAGCCGGTGCCTGCCGACCACACGCGCACGTCCTCGGGCGCCACCAGTTTGTATTCGGCCAGCTCCTCGGACAGCTGGACAGTGCCGGTCGCCTTGACGTGGTAGGCGATGATCAGCTCGTTCTTGCGCATGAACTCGTAGACGCCGATCAGCGAGACCGACTCGGTATCGAGATTGGTCTCTTCCTTCAGTTCGCGCGCCACGCCCAGCTCGGGCGGCTCGTCGCGCTCCAGGAACCCCGTCACCAGCGCAAACATCTGCTGCGGCCAGGCGGCGTTGCGCGCCAGCAGCAGCTTGTCCTGGTACTCCACCACCGCGGCCAGCACCGGCAGCGGGTTGTTCCAGTGCACGAAACCGCATTCATGCTGCACGCAGGCGTGGCGTTCGCGCCCGGACAGCGGCAGCACCTCGAGCGGCGCGCCGCACTGCGGGCAGAATCGGTATTGCATTTGGGGCTCCTGTAGGTGTCTCGTTATCAGTATGGTCGCGCTGCCGCGTTCAGGCACCCGCTCAGGCGCCACACGCCGCGCGCATGTCGGCGGCGAGCGCCTCCACCGTCTGCGGCTGCAGATCCCAGGAACACATGAAGCGGCAGCCGCCGGCGCCGATGAAGGTATAGAAGCGCCAGCCCCGGGCGCGCAGCGCCTCGATCGCCGGCAGCGGCAGCTCGGCGAAGACGGCGTTGGACTGCGTCGGGAACATGATGCGCACGCCGGGGATATCGGCAATGCGCTGCTGCAGCAGTTGCGCCATCGCGTTGGCGTGGCGCGCGTTGGCCAGCCAGACATCGTTCTCGAGCAGGCCCAGCCAGGGCGCCGAGATAAACCGCATCTTCGACGCCAGCTGCCCTGCCTGCTTGACGCGGTAGGCAAAATCCTCGGCCAGGCGGCGGTCGAAGAACACCACCGCCTCGCCCACCGGCAAGCCGTTCTTGGTGCCGCCGAAGCACAGCACGTCGACGCCGGCGCGCCAGGTGATCTCGGACGGATGCACGCCGAGCGACGCCACCGCATTGGCAAAGCGCGCGCCGTCCATATGCACGCGCAGCTGCCGGCGCTTGGCGATGGCCGCGATCGCGCGCACTTCTTCCACGCTGTAGACGGTGCCGACCTCGGTCGACTGCGTCAGCGACACCACCTTGGGCTTGGGGTAGTGGATGTCGGAGCGGCGCGTGACCAGCGCCTCGACCGCATCGGGCGTGAGCTTGCCGTTCTCGCCGGGCGCGGTCAGCAGCTTGGAGCCGTTGGAAAAGAACTCCGGGCCGCCGCACTCGTCGGTCTCGATATGCGCCAGCTCATGGCAGATCACCGAGTGGTACGACTGGCACAGCGCCGACAGCGCCAGCGAATTGGCCGCCGTGCCGTTGAACACGAAGAAGACTTCGCAATCGGTCTGGAACAGGTCGCGGATGCGGTCGCACACCTTCTGCGTCCAGCTGTCGTCGCCATAGGCCTGCTCGTGGCCGCTGGCGTTGGCTTCCAGGAAGTACTTGAGCGATTCCGGGCAGAAGCCGGCGTAGTTGTCGGAGGCGAAGTGCTGCATGGTGTTCAGTCTGGACCGCGAGGTAGGGGCGCCGAGGGAGGACTCGGCGGATTACTTCTTGTCGGCCCAGAGTTCGCCGCCGGTGGCCCAGTTCTCGCGCTTGACATCGGTGATGATGATGTCGACGGCCGAGGCCGAGCAGCCCAGCGTCTCGCAGGTGACGCGCGTCACTTCCTCGACGAACTTGCGCTTCTGATCGACGGTACGGCCCTCAAACATTTCGACGTGGAAAGTCGGCATGCAATGCTCCTTGTGATGATTGGTGTTCTGGAAACCCGCCACGGGACGTGGAAATCAGTCCCGGTAGGAAGGATCGATTCTATCGAGTTTGCGCAGCAGCGCGGGCCACTCCATCACACCCTCGACCGCGCCATTGTCGAACAGCTGTTCCGAAGCCTTGTGCGCGACGGCGGCGTCGGGCTGCACCAGCGCGCCGCCTGCCTGCGCGGCGATCTGGATCTCGCAGGCCTTGATCAGCGTCGCCATCAGCACGTAGGCTTCGGCCACGGTGCGGCCCACGGTCAGCGTGCCATGGTTGCGCAGCAGCATGGCGGGGTGCTCGCCCAACGACGCGGTCAGCCGCCCGCCTTCGGCCGGGCTGAAAGCCAGACCCTCGTAGTCGTGATAGGCGATGCGGCCGTAGAAGCGCATCGCGTGCTGCGACAGCGGCAGCAGGCCGGCGGCCTGCGCCGACACCGCGATGCCGGCGGTGTTATGCAGGTGCATCACGCACATCGCGTCGGGCCGGGCCGCGTGCACGGCGGCGTGCAGCGCGAAGCCGGTGACATTGACCGGGTGCACCGTCTCGCCGACCACCTCGCCGCGGCCGTTGATCTTGACCAGGTCGCCGGCGCGGATCTCGTCGAAGGCAAAGCCGAACGGGTTGATCAGGAAATGGTCGGGCTCACCGGGCACGGTGGCCGAGATATGGGTGTAGATCAGATCATCCCAGCCCTCGCGCGCGGCCAGCCGGTAAGCGGCAGCGAGGTCGACGCGCACGCGCTGCTCTTCGGCGGAGACAGGCTGCGGGGAGGCGCCCGCGGCACGCGCGGGCTGCAAGGCAAAAGACATGGGGCTCGCTCCTGCGCCGCCCGGTCTCGCGTGCCGGGGTCGGCCCCGGCCTTCTGTGCTGCGCCACGGGCCGCGGCGCACGCGCGGCAGCCGCGATGCGTGGCGCGTCAGGCGGCAAAGGCGATACTGTAGCGCACCTTCATGATCCGCTCCTCGCGGGCGCCAGCGGCCAGGCGCGGCGCATCCAGGCGAACACCAGCGCGCCCACCAGCAGCGACGCCGCCGCGCATGCCAGCGAGCTGGCGAAGCCGCCCGTGCGCGCCACCAGCGCGGTCGCCAGCGGCGGCCCGGCGATCTGGCCAAGGCCGTACGACGCGGTCATCAGTCCCATCAGCCGCGGCGCGTGCGGCCCCCAAAGGCGCCGGGCCTCGCGCATGGCGAAGGCCACCAGCGCGGTGAACGGCAGGCCGGCCAGCAGGCTGCTCAGCGCAAACCCAGCGACCGTCGGCCACAGCACCGCGATCGCGACGCCCAGCGCCTGCATGCCGTAGGAGAGCGTCAGCAGCTTGCGGCTGTCGTGCGCCATGCTGACCCGCGTCGCCAGCACCGCGCCGACGGCCACGCTGGCGCCGAAGATCGGCCAGAACAGGTCGGCCCACACCGTGCCCGGCAGCGCTTCGCGCGCAATCACAGGCAGGAAGGTGGCGGTGATGATGTAGCCGAAGCCGGCCAGGCCATAGGCCAGCGTCAGGGTCCAGGTCTGGGCGTCGAGCCGCGCGGCGGCACCGGCTGGCGGCGCGGCGTCAGGCGCTGGTCCATGGCCGGCGTCGCCGGCGATCGGCGTGGCCACGAAAGTGCGCCATACCAAAGCCGCAAGCACCGCGGCCAGGACGGTGAAGGCCAGCCAGCCATGATCGGCATGCCACCCGGCGCCGACCATGCCGGAGGCACCCAGGCCCGTGGCAACGATGCCAAGCCCCGGCCCGCAGAAGATCAGCCCGCCCAGTTGCGGCTGGCCGAGCTCGGCCAGCCGCTGCAGGCACCAGCCGGCGGTATAGACCAGCACCACCGCGCTGGCCACGCCGGCGGCGAAGCGCCACAGCGACCACGCCGGCATGCCGCCCGGCAGCGCCATGCCCAGCGTCAGCAGCACCGTCGCCACCAGCCCCCAGCGCACCATGCGCAGGGCGTCCGGGCGGATAAACATGCACAGCGCGGCACCGAGGAAATAGCCGATGTAGTTGACCGTCGCCAGCCAGCCGCCCTGATGCAGGTCGACGATGCCGTCGTGCAGCATCATCGGCAACAAAGGCGTAAAGGCGAAACGGCCGATTCCCATCACCACCGCCAGCGACACCAGTCCGGCCATCGCCACCGCCATCGGACCGGCGTGACGCGCCCGCGCTGCCGCTATCGGGCTGGCGGCGCCGGCGGCGGCCTGGTCGGGGTCGAGACTGTGGAGCTTGGACATGGCTCTGGCTGTTGGCGCAGCGGTTGCATTGCGGTCCCTGTATGCTACGCTGTACGAACCATCCCGAAAAATGAATTATCAAGATGCAATGCATCCTGAGTCGAGATGGATGTCGGATTCACGCTCCCGGAGCCGGTGGCCATGGACCTTGCCGCACTTGAAATCTTCCGTGCCGTCGTCGATGCCGGCGGCATCACCCGCGCGGCCGAGCGGCTGCACCGGGTGCAGTCCAACGTCACCACCCGCATCCGCCAGCTGGAGCAGTCACTCGGCGTCGAGCTGTTCGTGCGCGATGGCCGGCGCATGGTGCTGACGCCGGCGGGACAGACCCTGTTCGACTACGCCTGCCGCATCCTGCAGTTGACCGAGGAAGCCCGCCAGGCGGTACTGCCGGCGCGTCCCAGCGGCCGCCTGCGCATCGCCTCGATGGAAAGCACCGCCGCCAGCCGGCTGCCCAATGTGCTGGCGGCGTACCACCAGGCATGGCCGGAAGTACAGCTGGAGCTGGTCACGCTGGCGACGCGGCAGGCGCTCGATGCGCTGGCGCGCTTCGAGGTCGATTGCGCCTTTGTCGCCGAGCCGCTTTCCGAGTCCGGGCTGGCCGCCATTCCCGCCTTCGAGGAAGAGCTGGTGGTGATCGCGCGTGCGGGCCATCGCCCGATCCGCTCTTCCGCCGACCTGGAAGTGCCGACGCTGCTGGCGTTCGAGCCCGGCTGCAACTACCGCGCGCGGGTCGAGGCCTGGTATGCCGGCGGCGAAGCCGCGCCACCGCCGCGCGTGCTGGAGCTGGGCTCCTACCATGCCATCGTCGCCTGCGCCGCGGCGGGCATCGGCGCCGCGATCGTGCCGCGCTCGGTGCTCAGCCTGTACCGGGACCTGCCCGCCATCAGCCAGCACAGCCTGGGGCGCGCGGGCCGCGTGCGCACCATGCTGGCCTGGCATCCGGCCATGGCCGGCGCCGCGCTGCATGCGCTGGTCGATATGCTGCGGGCGCACGCGCCCCCCGGGCCGCGGGGCGAGACCGAACTGGCCGCGGCCTGAGCGGCCGGGCCGACACACCGGCGGCATCGCCGCCATGCAAGATGTGCCCGGTGGCCTACACTGAAAGTGGCGCCACCCCGGCACCCTGCGTGCCCCGCCCTTGCGATGAAACCTGTCACCGCGCCCATGCGGGCGATTCGGCTGCTGGCCGGCCTGTTGCTGGCGTGCAGCGCTGCACTGGCCGTCGGCCTTGCCGCCCTGCATGCGCGCGCCGCGCCCGCCTCCGCCCCTGCGCCCGCCGCCACGGCCACCGCGCCGGTTTACGTGATCCCGCTCAAAGGCGCGGTCAGCCCGGCCAGCGCGAGCTTTATCCTGCGCGGCATGGCGCGCGCCCGCGAGGCTGGCGCGCAGCTGGTAGTGCTGGAGATGGACACGCCGGGCGGGCTCGATGCCTCGATGCGCGAAATCATCCAGGCGGTCCTGGCATCACCGGTGCCGGTGGCCAGCTACGTCTATCCGGGCGGCGCACGCGCGGCCAGCGCGGGCACCTACATCCTCTACGCCAGCCACATCGCGGCCATGGCGCCGGGCACCAACCTCGGCGCGGCCAGCCCGGTGCAGATCGGCATCGGCGGGCCGCAGAAGCCGGACGCCCTGCCGGGCGCGACGCCCGCCTCGGCGCCCTCAAGCGAACCTGCCGCGGCCGACACCATGGCCCGCAAGCAGATGCACGATGCCTCGGCCTATATCCGCGGCCTGGCCCAGTTGCGCGGACGCAATGTCGAATGGGCCGAGCGCGCCGTGCGCGAAGCCGTCAGCCTGTCGGCCGACGAAGCACTGGCACAGAAGGTGATCGACGTGGTCGCGCCGGACCTGCCGGCGCTGCTGCGCCAGGTCGAGGGCCGCAAGCTGGCCACCGCCGGCGGCAAGGCCAGCGAACTCCGCACGCGCGATGCGCCGGTGGTGACGCTGGAACCTGACTGGCGCAACCGCTTCCTGGCCGTCATCACCGAGCCCAGCGTAGCGCTGATGCTGATGATGATCGGCATCTATGCGCTGATCTTCGAGTTCTCCACGCCCGGCATGGTGGTGCCCGGCATCGTCGGCGCGATCTGCCTGCTGCTGGCGCTGTTCGCGCTGCATATGCTGCCGGTCAACTATGCCGGGCTGGCGCTGGTGGTGCTCGGCATCGGCTGCATGGTCGCGGAGCTGTTCCTGCCGACCTTCGGCGCGCTGGGCGTCGGCGGCATCATCGCCTTTGCCTTCGGCGCGGTGATGCTGATCGACACCGACGTGCCGGGCTTCGGCGTGCCGCTGTCGATGGTGGCGGCGCTGTCGGCGATGTCAGCTGTGTTCGTATTCGGCATGTCGGCGCTGCTGCTGCGCTCGCGCAGGCGGCCGGTGGTCAGCGGCGCCGACACGCTGGTCGGCAGCCGCGGCGAACTGCTCGACGACGTGCCTGGCGCATCCGGCCAGGAAGGCTGGGCAGCGGTGCACGGCGAACGCTGGCGCGTGCGCAGCGCGGGTCCGCTGGCGCGCGGCACGCCGGTGGTGGTAACTGCGCGGCACGGACTGGTGCTCGAAGTGGTCGCCGCGCCCTCTTCTGCTCAATCGACTCCAGACAAGGGAGCGTGAACATGGCATTCGGATTCAGCTTCGGCGGTTTGATCTTCCTGCTGGCATTGCTCGTCATCACGTCGTTCCGCGTGCTGCGCGAGTACGAGCGCGGCGTGGTCTTCATGCTTGGGCGCTTCTGGAAGGTGAAGGGCCCGGGCCTGGTGCTGATCATTCCCGCCGTGCAGCAGATGGTGCGGGTGGACCTGCGCACGGTGGTGATGGACGTGCCGCCGCAGGACGTGATCTCGCACGACAACGTGTCGGTCAAGGTGAACGCGGTGGTGTATTTCCGCGTGGTCGATCCGGAGCTGGCGATCATCCAGGTGGCGAACTTCCTCGAGGCCACCAGCCAGCTTGCACAGACCACGTTGCGTGCGGTGCTCGGCAAGCACGAACTGGACGAGATGCTGGCCGAACGGGAAAAACTCAACCTCGATATCCAGAAGGTGCTGGATGCGCAGACCGATGCGTGGGGGATCAAGGTCTCGAACGTCGAGATCAAGCATGTCGACCTGAACGAGTCCATGGTGCGCGCGATCGCGCGGCAGGCCGAAGCCGAGCGCGAGCGGCGCGCCAAGGTGATCCACGCCGAGGGCGAGCTGCAGGCATCCGAGAAGCTGCTGGAAGCGGCGCAGATGCTGGCGCGCCAGCCGCAGGCGATGCAGCTGCGCTATATGCAGACGCTGACGCAGATCGCCGGAGACAAGAGTTCGACGATCGTGTTTCCGTTGCCGATCGATTTTTTGACGACGCTGCGGAGTACCACGGGAACCACCGAGAAGTAGGAAAGCAGAAGGGGCGCCACTGGCGCCCCTTCTTCATCGGCTTGCGGTACGGTCAGGCCATCAGACCTTCGCGGCCACCCACTCGCTGACGCCCGCCAGCGCCTGCGGCAGCTTGGCCGGTTCGGTGCCGCCAGCCTGCGCCATGTCCGGACGGCCGCCGCCCTTGCCGCCCACCTGCTGGGCGACAAAGTTGACCAGTTCGCCGGCCTTGACCTTGCCGGTCGCATCGGCGGTGACGCCGGCGATCAGGCTGACCTTGCCGTCGGCCACGGCCGCCAGCACGATCGCCGCGCTCTGCAGCTTGTCCTTGAGCTTGTCCATGGTCTCGCGCAGCGTCTTCACGTCGGCGCCGTCGAGCTGGGCCGCCAGCACTTTCAGGCCCTTGATGTCGACAGCCTGCGCCGCCAGCTCATCGCCCTGCGAAGCCGCCAGCTTGCTCTTCAGGCGCTCCAGTTCCTTCTCCAGCGCGCGCACCTGGTCCTGCACCTGGCCGATACGCGGCACCAGTTCGGACGGTTGCGCCTTCAGCACGGCAGCGGCTTCGGTCAGCCTGGCATCCAGGTTCTGCAGGTAGTGCAGCGCGTTGTCGCCGGTGATCGCTTCCACGCGGCGGATGCCGGCGGCCACGCCGCCTTCCACCACGATCTTGAACAGGCCGATGTCGCCGGTGCGGTGCACGTGGGTGCCGCCGCACAGTTCCTTCGAGGTGCCGATCGACAGCACGCGCACGTCGTCGGCGTACTTCTCGCCGAACAGCGCCATCGCGCCGCCCTTGACCGCGTCGTCGAACGGCATGATCTCGGCATGCGTATCGTCGTTGCGCAGGATCTCGGCGTTGACGATCTCTTCCACCCGGCGGATCTGGTCTTCCGTCAGCGCGGCGTTGTGCGAAAAGTCGAAGCGGGTCTTGTCCGCATCCACCAGCGAGCCCTTCTGCTGCACGTGCGAGCCCAGCACTTCGCGCAGGGCCTTGTGCATCAGGTGGGTAGCCGAGTGGTTGCGCACGGTGCGCGCGCGGCGCAGCGCGTCGACCTGCGCCGACACGGCGTCGCCGACCTTCAGCGCGCCGCCTGCCAGCGTGCCCTGGTGGCCGAACACGTCGGCCTGGACCTTGGTGGTGTCGGCCACGGCAAACACGGCATTGCCGGCTTTCAGCACGCCCTGGTCGCCAGCCTGGCCGCCCGACTCGGCGTAGAACGGCGTGTTGTCCAGCACCACCACGCCGGTCTGGCCCGGCTGCATGGCGTCGACTGCGGCGCCATCCACATACAGCGCGGTGACCTTTGCCTGCGGCAGCTCCAGCTTTTCATAGCCATGGAACACGGTCTTGTCGCCCGTGTACTCCAGGCCCGCGGCCATCTTGAACTTGCCGGCGGCACGCGCCTGCTCGCGCTGGCGGCTCATGGCGGCGTCGAAGGCGGCTTCATCCACGCCGATTTCCTGCTCGCGGCACACGTCCTGCGTCAGGTCCAGCGGGAAGCCAAAGGTGTCGTGCAGCTTGAAGGCCAGTTCGCCGTCCAGCGTCTTGCCGCCCTTGAGCTTCAGCTCGGCCAGCGCGGCGTCCAGGATAGCCATGCCGTTCTCGATGGTCTCGAAGAAGCGCTCTTCTTCGGCCTTCAGCACTTCGGTCACGCGCGACTGGGCTTCGGCCAGCTCCGGGTAGGCCTCGCCCATCTGCGCGACCAGGTCCGGCACCAGCTTGTGGAAGAACGGGGTCTTCTGGCCCAGCTTGTAGCCGTGGCGGATGGCGCGGCGCACGATGCGGCGCAGCACATAGCCGCGGCCTTCGTTGCCGGGGATCACGCCGTCGACGATCAGGAACGAGCACGCGCGGATATGGTCGGCGATGACCTTCAGCGAGTTCTGGTTCAGGTTGTCGATATGCGTTTCGCGCGCAGCGGCCTTGATCAGCGCCTGGAACAGGTCGATCTCATAGTTGCTGTGCACGTGCTGCAGCACCGCGGCAATGCGCTCCAGGCCCATGCCGGTGTCCACGCACGGCTTGGGCAGCGGCGTCATGTTGCCCTGCTCGTCGCGGTTGAACTGCATGAACACCAGGTTCCAGACCTCGATGTAGCGGTCGCCGTCTTCCTCGGGCGATCCCGGAGGGCCGCCCCACACTTCCGGGCCGTGGTCGTAGAAGATTTCCGAGCACGGGCCGCATGGGCCGGTGTCGGCCATCTGCCAGAAGTTGTCCGAGGCGTAGCGCGCGCCCTTGTTGTCGCCGATGCGCACGATGCGCTCGGCCGGCACGCCCACTTCCCTGGCCCAGATGTCGTAGGCCTCGTCGTCTTCCGCGTAGACCGTCACCCACAGCTTCTCCGCCGGCAGCTGGTAGGTCTTGGTCAGCAGTTCCCACGCGTACTGGATGGCTTCGCGCTTGAAGTAATCGCCAAACGAGAAATTGCCCAGCATTTCGAAGAACGTGTGGTGGCGCGCGGTGTAGCCCACGTTCTCCAGGTCGTTGTGCTTGCCGCCGGCGCGCACCGAACGCTGCGACGAGGTCGCGCGGGTGTACGGGCGCTTGTCGGTGCCCAGGAACACGTCCTTGAACTGCACCATGCCGGAGTTGGTGAACAGCAGCGTCGGGTCGTTCGCCGGCACCAGGCTGGACGAGCGGACCACGGTATGGCCCTTCGATTCGAAGAACTGCAGGAACTTGCTGCGAATGTCTGAGACTTTCATGGGATGGCGGACGCTCCTGCGGCTGGGCCGGGCGCGACGAGTCAGTTTTGGATTTGCAAACCGTTGATTATACGGGCAAGCCAGCCCCAAAAGGACATGCCGGGCAGTCCAGGCGCCGCGCCCCGGCAGCGGCCGGCTATCGCCCAAATCCAATACCGTGAAGAGGCTTTTGCATCACTCTGCGGCTTGCCTCGCCGGGCCCGGGTGATACAGTGCAGGCACCCCGCGCCGGCCCGTTTCGCGCCGCGGCGCCGGCAGCCGGTTTTCCGATCCTTCCCCCGCACCACCTCAGAATTTCTTCTACCGCCATGGGAGCTTTAAGCCATCTCCGCGTGCTCGACCTGACCCGCGTTCTCGCCGGTCCCTGGTGCGCCCAGAACCTTGCCGACTTCGGCGCCGATGTGATCAAGATCGAGCGCCCCGGCGCCGGCGACGACACCCGTACCTGGGGCCCGCCCTGGCTCAAGGACGAAGACGGCCGCGACACCGCCGAGGCCGCCTACTACCTGGCCGCCAACCGCAACAAACGCTCGGTCACCTGCGACATCAGCACGCCCGAGGGCCAGCAGATCGTGCGCGACCTGGCCGCGCAGAGCGACGTGGTGCTGGAGAACTACAAGGTCGGCCAGCTGAAGAAATATGGCCTGGACTACGACTCGCTCAGGCAGGTCAAGCCTGACCTGATCTACTGCTCGGTCACCGGCTTCGGCCAGACCGGCCCGTACGCCGCGCGCCCCGGCTATGACTTCATCATCCAGGGCATGGGCGGATTCATGAGCCTGACCGGCGAGCGCGACGACCTGCCCGGCGGCGGCCCGCAGAAGGCCGGCGTGGCGATTTCCGACCTGATGACGGGCCAGTACGCCACCATCGCCGTGCTGGCGGCGCTGGCGCACCGCGACCGCACCGGCGAGGGCCAGTACATTGACATGGCGCTGCTGGACGTGCAGGTGGCCATGCTCGCCAACATGAATACCAACTACCTGGCCAGCGGCGAGGCGCCGCGCCGCTGGGGCAATGCGCACCCCAACATCGTCCCCTACCAGACCTTCCAGGCCGCCGA
This sequence comes from Cupriavidus oxalaticus, assembly GCF_038900635.1. Taxonomy (GTDB): domain Bacteria; phylum Pseudomonadota; class Gammaproteobacteria; order Burkholderiales; family Burkholderiaceae; genus Cupriavidus; species Cupriavidus oxalaticus_B. The sequence goes on from NZ_JAYMRX010000001.1 coordinate 497,498, forward strand.
CGGCTGGATCATCGTCGCGGTTGGCAACGACGGGCAGTTCCGCAAGTTCGTCACCGACGGTGGCCGGCCAGAGCTGGCCGACGACCCCCGCTTTGCCAAAAACCCGCAGCGCGTGGCCAACCGCGACGTGCTGGTGCCGATCCTGGCCGAGATGGTGCGCCCGCGCACCCGCGCGCAGTGGATCCGCGACCTGGAGGCCGCGGGCGTGCCGTGCGGCCCGATCAACACGCTCGACGACGTATTCGAGGACGACCAGGTCAAGGCGCGCGGCTTGCGCGTGGACCTGCCCCACCCGAGCGCCGGCGAGGTCAAGCTGGTCGGCAGCCCGATCAAGATGAGCGCGACGCCGCCGCAGGCGCTGCGCCACCCGCCACTGCTGGGCGAGCACACCGACTCGGTGCTCGGCAACACCCTGGGCTACAGCGCCGGGCAGATCGCCGCACTTCGTGCAAAAGGTGTGCTGTAAGATTCTCCTCCTGCCTGCGGCAAACCAGCCCGCCGCAGGTGCTTTCCGGAAGTTCAGTCCCCACTGAAGTATTTTCCCCGGGCCCGCGCCCGCGCAGGCCCGCGCAAAGCAAAGGAGAATCCATGCTGACCGACGCCATCCTGGCCTTCCTGCATTTCCTTGCGATCTTTGTCCTGATCACGCTGATGGCCGCCGAGGCCGTGGCACTGCGCCCGGACCTCACTCCGGCCACCGTGCGGCGCCTGTCGCTGTACGACCTGTTCTATTTCCTGTCGGCAATGCTGGCGCTGGCGACCGGCCTGCTGCGCCTGTTCTACGGCGCCAAGGGCGTCGACTTCTACCTGCACAACCCGTGGTTCCACGCCAAGATGGGCGTGTTCGTGCTGATCGCGCTGTGCTCGCTGCCGCCGACCTTTGCCATCGCGCGCTGGCGCAAGCAGGCGCGCAGGCTGCCCGATTACGTGCCGCCGCCGTCCGAGATCAAGGCGGCGCGGCGCTGGGTCATGATCGAATCGCACCTGGTGATCCTGCTGCCGCTGTGCGCCGTGATGATGGCGCGCGGCATCGGGGCCCGCTAAGAATCCCAATCCCTCTGTCATCCGCAACATGCTGAAGAAACTGCTTGCCGCCGCGCTGACCGCGGCGCTCATGCCAGCCGCCGCCGTGGCGGCCACCAACGCCTACCCCACCAAGCCCGTCCGCTTCGTGGTGCCCTATCCCGCCGGCGGCCCGCTCGACACCGTGGCGCGCGCCATTGGCGACAAGCTGCGCGACAGCCTGGGCCAGCCCGTGGTGGTGGAAAACAAGCCGGGCGCCGGCGGCAACCTGGGCGCGGACTACGTCGCCAAGCAGCCGGCCGACGGCTACACCATCGTCATGGGCGCGGTGGCCACGCATGCCATCAACCCGACGCTGTTCAGCAAGATGCCGTACGACCCGGTCAGGGACTTCGCGCCGATCACGCTGGTCGCCGACGTGCCCAACGTGCTGGTGATGCACCCCGGCAAGGCCGCCGAGCTGCGCATCGACAATGTGCGCGACCTGGTCGCCTACGCGCGCAAGAATCCGGGCAAGCTGGACTACGCCTCGGGCGGCAACGGCAGCGCCGGGCACCTGTCGGGCGAGCTGTTCAAGAGCATGGCCAGGATCAGCATGGTCCATATCCCCTACAACGGCGCGTCGCCCGCGCAGCTGTCGGTGCTGTCCGGCCAGACCGACCTGATCTTCGACAACCTGGCTTCGGCGTCGGCCAATATCAGGGCAGGCAAGCTCAAGGCCTTCGCCGTGACCACCGCCGGCCGCGCTGCGGCGTTCCCCGACCTGCCGACCATTGCCGAGGCCGGCAAGGGGCTGGGGCTGGAAGGCTTCGATATCTCGACGTGGTTCGGCGTGTTCGCTCCCGCCAATACGCCGCGCGACATCGTGGAGAAGCTGAACCACGAGATCGTTGCGATCCTGAAGACGGACGACATGAAGGCGCGCCTGGCCCGCATCGGCGCACAGCCGGCGCCGACCACGCCGGAGCAGTTCGCGGCGCTGATCCAGAAGGAACTGAAGAAGTATGCCCAGATCGTGAAGGTATCGGGGGCGAAAGTCGATTAAGGGCAAGCCCTGGCAGCGCCAACGGTTTTGGGTGCTCCCAGGCGGCCTGAACTAGCCTAGGCAAGGTGTTCTCCCTCTCCCCTCACGGGGAGAGGGCTGGGGGGAGGGGCGGTTCAGCTAGGAACCACATCAAGCAAGGCCAAGGGTTTTAACCCACCGCCCTCAGCCTTTGAGCCTCCTGCCCTCACCCCCTGCCCCTCTCCCGCACGCGGGAGAGGGGAGCAAACCGGCGCGATCAGACATGCTCGCGGCCCGCTTCTTCCCTGCGCCTCCGCACCCACAGCTTCCCGCCGGAATCCCCGTCCAGCCGCGGCAGCAGCAATCCCACCTGCACGATCTCCGCGCCCTCCATCCGCGTTACCGTCAGCGGCAGCCCCGCGATCTCGACGCTGTCGCCCTCCACCGGCGGCGAAGTGAACACGCGCTGCATCGCGCTTTCCAGCGTCAGCGGCTCTTCCTCCGGCGTCAGCTCGCGCATGCCATAGAGCGCGGCCACGTCGCGCAGCGGTGCATCGCCCGACAGCAGGAAATCGTGCGACACCTGCTCCCAGGTGGGCGCCCGGCCCGGCGTCTGGAACAGCGTCGACAGCATCGGCAACGAGATGGTCGGCCCCAGCACGCAGACGGCGTCGCCAGCGCGCAATACGGTCTGGCCCGGCTCGGCCAGCGCGTCGTCGCGCGCCACCGTGAGCAGGCGGCAGCGCGGCGGCAGTTCGAGCTGGTCGGCGCGCACGTTTTCCACGGGCGCATTCGGCCCCACGCAGAACTGCATCACCTCCAGGATCGGCGCGCGCGTGCCGCGCAGCCGCGAACGCGCCACCGGCTCCGGATAACCGGGCCGGCGCACGCGCGCCAGCCGCGCCGCGACCGATACGGTGGTGCCCTGGAACAGCAGGCTGGCCAGCACCACGGCAAAGGCAATGCGGAACAGCAAGCCGGCCTCGGGCGCCTGGCGCAGCAGCGGGAACAGCGCCAGCACGATCGGCACCGCGCCGCGCAGGCCCATCCACGCAATAAAGCCCTTCTCGCGCGCGTTGAAGCGGAACGGCAGCAGCGCCACCCATACCGCCACCGGGCGGGCCACCAGCATCAGGAAGGCGGCGACCGCCACCGCGGGCCCGGCCACTTCCAGGATCCGGTGCGGCGCCACCAGCAGGCCGAGCAGCAGGAACATCGCCGACTGCGCCAGCCAGGCCATGCCGTCCATCGCGCGCATGACGTCGGCGGTGACGGCGCGCTCGCGGTTGCCGATCAGCATGCCGGTCAGGTACACCGCCAGAAAGCCGCTGCCGCCGGCGGTCTGCACCAGCGCGAACACCGTGGCACCACCTGCGCACAGCAGGATTGCCTGCAGGCCTTCGGCCACGTGGATGCGCTCCAGCACATGCGCCAGGCAATATCCCAGCGCCAGCCCGAGCGCGCCACCCACGCCGAACTGCACCAGCAGCCTCGTCGCCAACCCCAGCGGCGTCAGCCCGCCGGGCGCGGTGATCCATTCGATCAGCGTCAGCGTCAGGAAAATCGCCATCGGGTCGTTGATGCCCGACTCGATCTCCAGCACGCTCGCGACCCGGTCCTTGAGGCGGATGCCGCTGCTGTGCAGCATCGAGAAAACCGCCGCCGCATCGGTCGAGCCGACGATGGCGCCGAGCAGCAGCCCGAGCCGCCAGTCGATACCGAGCAGCCACGCCGCGAACACGCCCACCAGCCCCGCCGTCACCAGCACGCCTACGGTCGCCAGCGACAGCGACGGCTTGAGCGCAACCCGGAAAGTGGCGAAGCGCGTGCGCAGGCCGCCGTCGAGCAGGATCACCGCCAGCGCCAGGTTGCCGACCAGGAAGCTGAGCCAGGTGTCATTGAAACGGATGCCGCCCGGGCCGTCCACGCCGGCCAGCATGCCGACGGCCAGGAATACGAGCAGGAATGGCACGCCGAAGCGTGCCGAAAACGCCCCCAGCACGATGCCCAGCGACATCACGATGCCGCCGATCAGGATGACGTGGTCGATGCTCTCCAAGCTGCTCCTTGCGTCACGTTAAGGTTGCTTGCCGGAACCCTTTCAAACCTTACAAAACCTTCAGGCCGGCGCCCCCGCGAAGACCGCGGACCCGATACCCGGGCTGCCCCGGATGATAGCGCAGCACTCCCTTTGCATCGCCCGCCAGCCCGCCTCCAGCCTGACTTTGCGGATCGCCCAGGCGCCTTTTAAGCGCCATCTCACTAGGGGATACCCCAACCATGACCCTGTTTGCAGACATCTGAAAGGTAGCTGAAAGGTCGCCCCCTTAACTTCCACCCTGCCCGCAGGAGGGCCCTTCGTTGCAGACCGCATTGATGCGGCGCAACAAAGGGTCAACCGCAGATTTCAAGCGTCTTTTCGAGGAGATTCACTTTGCGCATACGTAGCCAAAAGGACTTCGCCTCCGGCCTGATGTTCATCCTGGTCGGATTCGGCTTTTCCTGGGTCGCACGCGGCTATTCCATGGGAACCGCCGCAAAAATGGGACCCGGATACTTCCCGTTCTGGCTCGGCATCGTGCTCGCCCTGCTGGGCGTGCTGGTGCTGTGGGGCTCGCTGTCTTCCAAGGCGGAAGAAGACAGCCTGGCCCGCTGGGACATCAAGACGCTGTTGTGGATCCTCGGATCGGTGGTGCTGTTCGGCCTGCTGCTCAAGCCGCTGGGCATGGTGCTGTCGGTGCTGGTGCTGGTGCTGGTGTCGTCGATGGCCAGCCATGAGTTCAGCTGGAAGGGTGCCATCCTCAACTCGATCATCCTGGTGCTGATCAGCCTGGGCGCGTTCGTGTACGGCATCAACCTGCAGATGCCGGTGTGGCCGGCTTTCCTGGCAAGCTAAGGAGGCCGCCAACATGGAACTACTTGCTAACCTGGGCCTGGGCTTCTCCACCGCCCTGACCTTCCAGAACCTCGCGTATGCCTTCCTGGGCTGCGTGCTGGGCACCCTGATCGGCGTGCTGCCGGGCCTGGGGCCGCTGGCCACCATCGCCATGCTGCTGCCGGTGACCTACACGCTGCCGCCGGTGGCCGCGCTGATCATGCTGGCCGGTATCTACTACGGCGCCCAGTACGGCGGCTCGACCACCGCCATCCTGGTGAACCTGCCCGGTGAATCGTCCTCGGTGGTGACAACCATCGACGGCTACCAGATGGCAAGGCGAGGACGAGCGGGGGTGGCACTGGCCACCGCTGGCCTGGGCTCGTTCTTCGCCGGCTGCGTGGCCACCATGATCCTGGCCGCCTTTGCCGCGCCGCTGTCGGAACTGGCCTTCAAGTTCGGCCCCGCCGAGTACTTCTCGCTGATGGTGCTGGGCCTGATCGGCGCCGTGGTGCTGGCCTCGGGCTCGCTGGTCAAGGCCATCGCCATGATCGTGCTGGGCCTGCTGCTGGGCCTGGTGGGTACCGACGTGAACTCGGGCGCCGCGCGCTTCTCGTTCGACGTGCCGGAACTGACCGACGGCCTGAACTTCGTCTCGGTGGCAATGGGTGTGTTCGGCTTTGCTGAAATCATCGCCAACCTGGAGCAGAAGGAACACCGCGAGACCTTCACCGACCACATCACCAACCTGTTCCCGACCAAGGAAGACTTCAAGCGCATGATCCCCGCCGTGCTGCGAGGCACCCTGCTGGGCTCGGCGCTGGGCATCCTGCCCGGCGGCGGCGCCTCGCTGGCTTCGTTCGCAGCCTACTCGCTGGAGAAGAAGACCTCCAAGCATGCCAATGAATTCGGCAAGGGCGCGATCGAAGGCGTGGCGGGTCCGGAATCGGCCAACAACGCGGCTTCGCAGACCTCGTTCATCCCGCTGCTGACGCTGGGCATTCCGCCCAACGCGGTGATGGCGCTGATGGTGGGTGCGATGACCATCCACAACATCCAGCCCGGCCCGCAGGTGATGACCAGCAACCCGGCGCTGTTCTGGGGCCTGATCGCCTCGATGTGGATCGGCAACCTGATGCTGGTGGTGCTGAACCTGCCGCTGATCGGCATCTGGGTGAAGCTGCTGAAGGTGCCTTACCGCTACCTGTACCCGGCCATCCTGACGTTCTGCTGCATCGGCGTGTACTCGGTCCAGAACACCACCTTCGACGTGTTCCAGACCGCGGCCTTCGGCGTGATCGGCTACCTGTTCATCAAGCTGCGCTGCGAACCCGCTCCGCTGCTGCTCGGCTTTGTGCTGGGGCCGATGATGGAAGAAAACTTCCGCCGCTCGCTGCTGCTGTCGCGTGGTGACTTCAGCGTGTTCGTGACGCGTCCGCTGTCGATGGGCCTGCTGATCGCCGCCGCGGTGCTGGTGGTGATCGTGGCGCTGCCGTCGATCAAGGCCAAGCGCGAAGAAGCGTTCCAGGAAGAATAAGCAGGACTTGCCGCCGGCCTGCGGGCCGGCTCGCAATGCAACACTGAGGGCACCGCGAGGTGCCCTTTTTTTGTGCCGGGAATTGACACGGTGACCCGCCTCCGCCGGGCCCGCCGCGACCTATAGTATTAGCACTCGGACAACTGTCGCGATGAGCGCGTCGGAGGTTACATCATGACCATGGCTAATACGCTGGCGAAATGCCTGAGCAAGAAGCACAGCCAGTTCGACACCGTTCGGCACCCCTACAGCCTGAGCAGCATGGCCACTGCACACGCTGCGCACATTCCCGGAGACCGCCTGGCCAAGACCGTCCTGCTGGAAGACGACAGCGGCTACGTCGCTGCGGTGATTCCTTCCACCCACCACCTGAAACTGGCGGAGATCCGCGAGCAGACCGGACGCAACCTGTCGCTGGCGCACGAGGATGGCGTGCGCGAAGTGTTCAGGGACTGCGACCATGGCGCGATCCCGCCGGTCGGCATGGCGTACGGCACGCAGACCTGGCTGGACGACAGCCTGCTGACGCACGCCGACGTCTATTTCGAAGCGGGCGACCACCAGGAGCTGGTGCACATGAGCACCGACCAGTTCATGACACTGATGGCCGATGCAAAGCGCGGGCACTTCGCGCACAGGATGATGTAGAGCGAAGCCACCTCGTCGCGGCCGGCGCCTGCCGGCCGTTTTTTTTGCCGTCTGCATGACGGCGGCGGGCATGCTCAAACCCCGCCAGGGCATCAATGCCGTGGCGGGGTCGCGCTGCCGCTAAGGCAACAGGCGTCAAGACAGGCGTCAGTCCAGCAGGTCGAAGCGGTCCAGGTTCATCACCTTGGTCCAGGCCGCGACGAAGTCCCTGACGAATTTCTCCTGCGCATCCTCGCTGGCATAGACCTCGCAAAGCGCGCGCAACTGCGAGTTCGAACCGAACACCAGGTCGACACGCGTGCCAGTCCACTTCTTGCCACCGGTCTTGCGGTCGCGCCCTTCGAACAGCTCGCGCTCGTCCGACAGCGGCTTCCATTCCAGACCCATGTCGAGCAGGTTGCGGAAGTAGTCGTTGGTCAGCGTTTCCGGCCGGTCGGTAAGGACGCCATGCCCATCGGGCCCGGTATGCACGTTCAGCACGCGCAGGCCGCCGATCAGCACCGTCATCTCGGGCACGGTCAGCGTCAGCAGCTGCGCCTTGTCGATCAGCAGGTGCTCCGACGGGATGCTGTACTTCGCCTTGACGAAGTTGCGGAATCCGTCCGCCTTCGGCTCGAGCGCGGCCATCACGTCGACGTCGGTCTGTTCCTGCGACGCATCGGTGCGGCCCGGCGAGAATGGCACCGTGACCTTGTGACCGGCCTTCTGCGCCGCCTGCTCGATGGCCGCGCCGCCGGCCAGCACGATCAGGTCCGCCAGCGAGATCTTCTTGCCGCCAGACTGCGCGCCATTGAACTCGGCCTGGATGCCTTCGAGGACCTTGAGTACCTTGCCCAGTTGTTCAGGCTCGTTCACGGCCCAGTCCTTCTGCGGCGCCAGCCGGATGCGCGCGCCATTGGCGCCGCCCCGCTTGTCCGAACCGCGGAAGCTCGATGCCGACGCCCACGCGGTCTGCACCAGCTGCGACAGCGGCAGGCCTGACGCCAGCACCTTCTGCTTCAGCGCGGCGACATCCTGATCATTGACCAGCGGATGGTCGACCTCCGGCACCGGGTCTTGCCAGAGCAGTTGTTCCTTCGGAACTTCCGGGCCGAGATAGCGCGCGCGCGGACCCATGTCGCGGTGGGTCAGCTTGAACCAGGCGCGGGCGAAGGCCTCGGTGAGCTGCTCGGGATGCTCCAGGAAACGCCGCGAGATCTTCTCGTACACGGGGTCGAAGCGCAGCGACAGGTCCGTGGTCAGCATCGTCGGACGCAGCTTCTTCGACGGATCGAACGCATGCGGGATGGTTTCGCCGCCATTCTTGGCCACCCACTGGTTGGCGCCCGCAGGGCTCTTGGTCGGCTCCCAATCGTGGCCGAACAGGTTTTCCAGATAGCTGTTGCCCCACTGCGTCGGCGTCTTGCTCCAGGTGACCTCCAGCCCGCTGGTGATGGTATCGGCGCCCTTGCCGGTCTGGAAGCTGCTCGACCAGCCCAGGCCCTGCAGTTCGAGATCCGCGCCTTCCGGTTCGGCCCCGACATTGTCCGCCGGCCCGGCACCGTGCGTCTTGCCGAAGGCATGCCCGCCGGCGATCAGCGCGACGGTTTCCTCGTCGTCCATGGCCATGCGCGCGAAGGTCTCGCGGATGTCGTGCGCCGCGGCAAGCGGGTCCGGGTTGCCCTCCGGGCCTTCCGGGTTCACGTAGATCAGGCCCATCTGCACGGCGGCCAGCGGGTTTTCCAGGTGGCGGCCGTTGTCAGTGCGGCTGGCCTCGGCGCCATGCATGTCCTCGTCGGCAACCAGCACGCCGGCGTCGTCGTACTTGCCCGCGGCACCTTTGCCGTAGCGCACGTCGCCGCCGAGCCAGGTCTTTTCATCGCCCCAGTACACGTCGCCGTCAGGCTCCCAGGTGTCTTCGCGGCCACCACCGAAGCCAAAGGTCTTGAAACCCATGGTCTCCAGTGCAACGTTGCCGGTCAGCACCAGCAGGTCGGCCCACGAGATGTTCTGGCCGTACTTCTGCTTGATCGGCCATAGCAGGCGGCGCGCCTTGTCCAGGCTGACGTTGTCCGGCCAGCTGTTGAGCGGCGCGAAACGCTGCTGACCGCGCCCGGCGCCACCCCGGCCATCGCCGATGCGATAGGTGCCGGCGGCGTGCCACGCCATGCGGATGAACAGCGGCCCATAGTGGCCGAAGTCGGCCGGCCACCAGTCCTGCGAGTCGGTCATCAGCGCCGCCAGGTCCTTCTTCACTGCGGCGAGGTCCAGGTCCTTGAACGCTTTACGGTAGTTGAAGTCCGGGCCCAGCGGGTTGGACTTGCCGGAATGCTGGCTGAGCAGGTCGAGCCGCAACTGCTTCGGCCACCACTCGCGATTGGTCGTACCGCCGCCGGCGGTATGCGTGAAGGGACACTTTGCTTCGTTGGACATACGTTCTCTCCTTATGGGGACGTACTGCATACGCCTGCCGCGACGGCTTCAGCGGTCGCTCGATTGCGTGTTATTGCACGATAGCTGTCTGACTTCGAAGATCCCGCTCCGGTGGGTACTGCTCGCCGGATGTTCTGCAACGCAAGCCGGCTAGTTGCCGCCGGTGCGCGGACGCGCGCGGGCGCGCACCGGCGTGACGATCCGGGCGCGCGCAGGGCGAAGCCGCGCTGGTCTGACCTCCGCGGCGGGTGTCCGCAACCAAAATATATGCACAGCTCGGCCCGAGGAGAATGCGATTCTGTCTATCTGGCCGATAGACCGCGCTTATAGCGCCAGGGCGACCTGCATCAGGCGCCAAACAATTCGCTGCACGCTGCCCGCACCGCTGCCGTCACTTGCCCGCGTCCGTGGTCGCGCCGCTCCAGCATGCCGATGTGGCGCATGACCGGCTCGCCGTTGACCAGCAACGGCAGGATGCGCAGCGCCTCGTCGTCGTGCCAGCGCGCGCGCCGCAGCAGCGGCACCACCGTCACGCCCACTTCCTGGCGCACCAGTTCGACCAGCGCCTCGATGGCGTTCAGCTCCAGGAACTCGTTGACCTTGAGGTGCGCGCGGCGCAGCGCGCGCTCGACCAGCACGCCGGTGCGCTGGCTGCGGTCGAAGCGCAGGTAAGGATTCCTGGCAAGCGCCTCGCGCGCATCACGGCCGGGACTGCCGCGGGCCGCGATCGCCACCAGCGGCTCCTGGTACAGCGGCGTCCAGCGCAGCGTGCCGGGGATGCGCGTGGCGCCTTCCACCAGGATCGCCGCGTCGAGCTCGCCGGCCTCGACCTGTGCCGCCAGCTCGATCGACTTGGCGCCGACCAGGCGCACGTCGAGCGCCGGGTAGGTGCGCTTCATGCGGGCCACCGCGTGCGACAGCCCGCCCATCACCGACACCACCGCGCCCACGGCCACGGCGCCGGCCATGGCCTGGTCCGATGCCAGCGGCAGTCGCATCTCGTCGTACAGCGCGAGCAGGCGCCGCGCCTGCGGCAGCAGCGCACGGCCATCGGCATTGAGCACCGCGACGCGGCCGTTGCGGTCGAACAGTTCGCGCCGCAGCTCGCTTTCCAGCGCGCGCATCTGCAGGCTGACAGCCGCCTGGGTCAGCGCCACCTGGCCGGCGGCCGCGGCGAAGGAGCCTTGTTCGGCCACGGCAACGAAGGTACGGAGGAATCGGATAGTGCTCATCGCCGCACGTGCGGAAAGGTTGCGGGGCTGCGCCGTTGCTTAAATTTTTCTTGTGTCATCGGCAAGAAATATTAGCTTTCTTTGTGAGCGGCGGCACGGAATAATTAAGCGAGCTCTTCAATCCAATCCATCCCTGCCCGCCTTTCGCCTGACTCCGGAGACAAGCATGAAATCCTGGCTGCGCCTCGCCGGCATCGCCGCTGCCTGCGCCATGTGCCTGGGCGCCACGCCCGCACTGGCCGACAACTATCCCGGCAAGCCGATACGCCTGATCGTGCCCTTCCCGGCAAGCGGCGCGACCGACCTGCTGGCGCGCGCCATCGCGCAGAAGGTCGGCACCGACATCGGCCAGCAGATCGTGGTGGACAACCGCCCGGGCGCCGGCGGCGCGATCGGTTCCGACATGGCGGCCAAGGCCGCGCCGGACGGCTACACGCTGCTTATCGCGACCACCAGCACGCACTCGATCGGCCCGTACATCAACACCCGCCTGCCGTACAACACCGAGACCGACTTCACCCCCATCGGCCAGGTGGCGATCGCCACCAATGTGCTGGTGGTGCCTAACAGCCTGCCGGTCAAGAATGTGCGCGAGCTGGTCGACTACGCCAAGAAGCACCCCGGCGAGCTCAACTACGCCTCCAGCGGCAATGGCACCGTGGTGCACCTGACCGCCGAGGCGTTCAAGGCACAGGCCGGCGTGTTCATCACCCATATCCCGTACCGCGGCACCGCATTGGCCGTGCCCGACCTGATCTCGGGCAAGGTGCAGGTGCTGTTCGACAGCATCGTCTCGGGCCTGCCGCACGTGAAGGACGGCAAGCTCAAGGCGCTGGCAGTGACCAGCGCGAAGCGCTCGCCGCTGGCACCGGAGATCCCCACGGCCGGCGAATCGGGGCTGCCCGGCTTCGAGTCGGATACGTGGTTCGGCATCTACGGCCCCAAGGGGATGCCGGCGGATATCGTCAATCGCCTGAACGCCGAGTTCAACAAGGCCATCCAGTCGCCGGAGGTCAAGGATCGTCTGGCCAAGCTGGGCGCCGAGCCGGTCGGCGGCACCCCGGCCCAGTTCGCCGCCATGGTGAAGAAAGACAGCGCGCGCTGGGGCAAGCTGATCAAGGATCGCAAGATCACGGCAGAATAACGGCGCAGCGAGCGCCAGTGCGGCCGGCCCCGGCAACGGCCCGGCCGCTTCCTGAAACGACAGACAAAGCCATGCAGAACTTCAACTGGACCAACCCCTACCCCTCCGTGCGCATCCCGCTGTTTGCACGCAACGTGGTGTCCACCTCGCACCCGCTGGCCGCGCAGGCCGGCCTGCGCATGCTGCTCAAGGGCGGCAATGCCGTCGATGCGGCCATCGCCGCGGCGGCCGCGATCACCATCGTCGAGCCGGTATCGTGCGGCCTGGGCAGCGATGCCTTCGCGATCCTGTGGGACGGCAAGGAACTGCACGGCCTGAACTCCTCCGGCGTGGCCCCGGCCGCCTGGAACCCGGAGTACTTCAGGAACAAGTACGGCACCGACGCCAATGGCCTGGCCAACCGCCCGATCCGCGGCTGGGATTCGGTCACCGTGCCCGGCGTGATTGCCGGCTGGGCGGCGATGCATGAGCGCTTCGGCAAGCTGCCGTTCGCCGACCTGATGGAGCCGGCCATCGAGATCGCCGAGCGCGGCTACGCCGTGCCGCCGGTGGTGGCGCACAAGTGGGCCGCCGCGGTGCCCGAGCTGAAGGACCAGCCGGGCTATGCCGAGACCTTCATGCCCAACGGCCGCGCGCCGCTGGTCGGCGAAAAGTTCACCATGAAGGCCGCCGCCGAGACGCTGCGCAAGATCGGCGAGACCCGCGGCCGTGCCTACTATGAAGGCGAGATCGCCGAGAAGATCGCCGCCTTCAGCAAGCAATGCGGCGGCGCGATGACGCTGGACGACCTGCGCAATTACCGCCCCGACTGGGTCAAGCCGATCAGCAAGGCCTACCGCGGCTACGAGCTGCACGAGATCCCGCCCAACGGCCAGGGCATTGCCGCGCTGGTGGCGCTGGGCATCCTCGGCCAGTTCGACATGGCCTCGATCCCGGTGGACTCGGTCGATTCGCAGCACCTGCAGATCGAAGCGATGAAGCTGGCCTTCGCCGACCTGTACCGCTACGTGGCCGACCCGCGCAGCATGGAGGTCACGCCCGAGCAGATGCTGGATGACGCCTACCTCAAGTCGCGCGCCAGACTGATCGACATGCAGCGCGCCACGCATTTCAACTTCGGCATGCCCAAGGTGGGCGGCACCATCTACCTGACCGCCGCCGACGAGAACGGCATGATGGTCTCGTTCATCCAGTCGAACTACATGGGCTTCGGCTCGGGCGTGGTGGTGCCGGGCACCGGCATCAGCCTGCAGAACCGCGGCGTGGGCTTCTCGATGGATCCCAGGTCGGCCAACGTCGTAGCGGGCGGCAGGCGTCCGTTCCACACCATCATCCCGGCCTTCCTGACCAAAAACGGCCACCCGGTGATGAGTTTCGGCGTGATGGGCGGCGACATGCAGCCGCAGGGCCACCTGCAGACGGTGGTGCGCATGCTGGACTACAACCAGCAGCCACAGGCCGCATGCTGCGCGCCGCGCTGGAAGGTCAACCGCGATTTCACGCTGGACGTGGAAGGCACCATGGACCCGGCCACGGTCGCAGGGCTGAAGGCGCGCGGGCACCAGTTGAAGTCGGTGGACGATCCTTATATGGACTTTGGCTCGGGCCAGTTCATCTGGCGCCTGTCGGACGATCCGGAGCAAGGGTACGTGGCCGCCAGCGACAGCCGGCGCGACGGGCAGGCGGTTGGGTTCTGACCCCACCAGCCTGAGCTGTCAACGACATGCAGAACGCCCCAAAAGGGGCGTTTTTGCCATCGCCTCCGCATCGCGCAACTGGCCCGCTCGAGATCGCGGCAACTGTGCATGGCACTGGCGCGATAGCTCCGTACACTGACTTCCCGACAAACCTCCGTCAGCCCGCACCATGACAACCTACGCCTTCCGCCTGCTCAACGTCTTTGCCGAATCCACCTTCGGCGGCAATCCCCTGTGCGTGTTCGAGGACGCGCGCGGGCTGGGCCAGGCCACCATGCAGGCGCTGGCGCTGCAGTTCAACCTGTCGGAGACCACCTTTGTCTTCCCGTCCGACAACGCCAGCGCAAAGGTCCGCATCTTCACCCCCGGCTATGAAATGCGCTTCGCCGGCCATCCCACGCTGGGCACCGCGCACGTGGTCCGCGAACTGGCCGGTACCGGCGATGCGCTGACGCTCGAATTCCTCGCCGGCGTGGTGCCCGTGACGGCGCAGGACGATGTCTGGACCTTCACCGCACCGCATAGCGGCGAGCCGAAGGTCGCGCCGGCCGGCCTCCCAGATGCCGACATGGCCGCCCTGCTCGGCCTGCACGAAAGCGACCTGCTCGTGTCGCCGATGTGGGTAGATACCGGCGCCGACCAACTGCTGGTGGCCGTGCGCAGCACCGATGCCGTGCGGCGCGCCAATCCCGACAGCGCGCGGCTCGACATCTGGCCGCAGAGCAGCCTCGGCCGCAAGACCGCATACGTGTTCGCCTTCGATCCCGAGCAGCCGGGCCGCGTCCTGTCGCGCTATTTCTTCACCAAGCAGGGCGGCGGCGTGGCCGAGGATCCCGGCACGGGCTCGGCTTGCGCCAACCTGGGTGGCTGGCTGCTGGCCACCAGCCGCGCGCTGCCGGCGGAATACATCATCGACCAGGGCGAGGCCGTCGGCCGCCCGTGCCGGCTGCGCCTGTCGGTCGGCTCGGACGGCGCGATCCGCGTGGGTGGCCGCGTGCTCGAGATTGGCCGCGGCACCGTGACACTCTGAGCGCGCTGCGCGGCCCTGCCGGCTGCGCTACATTGTCGGCTTGCCCCCAACCGTCCCGATCCCGCCCCGCTCCGCCATGACCTCGCACGCCATCACCTCCCTGGCCGAACTGGAAGCGCTCTACGCCCAGCCCGCGGCGCCGTCGCTGTCCAAGGAAGTCGACTACCTGCACCCGCATTACCGCGCCTTTATCGAGGCCGCGCCGTTCTGCCTGCTGTCGACCGTCGCCGACGGCTGGGCCGAATGCTCGCCGCGCGGCGACAGGCCCGGTTTCGTGCAGGTGCTGGACGAACGCACGCTGCTGCTGCCCGACCGGCGCGGCAACAACCGCATCGACAGCCTGCGCAATATCGTGGCCGATCCGCGCGTCGGCCTGCTGTTCGTGATCCCCGGCGTCAATGAGACCATCCGCGTCAACGGCACCGCGCAGATCAGCGTCGACCCGGCGCTGATCGCGCGCTGCGTGGTCGACGGCAAGGCGCCGACCACGGTGCTGGTGATCACGGTGCAGTCGGTGTTCTTCCAGTGCGCCCGCGCGCTGATCCGCTCGCGCCTGTGGGCCGCGGATGCGCAGGTCGCGCGGCAGACGCTGCCGAGCAACGGCGAGATCCTGGCCACGCTGAGCGAGAACGCCATCGACGGCGCCGCCTATGACCGCGAGCTGCCCGAGCGGCAGCGCAACACGCTCTACTAGCGCGGCAGCCACTCCGGCGCGTGGGTGCCGAGCGGCTCGGACGGCAGTGTCCAGCGCGCCGGCGTCTCAGACAGCTGCGCCGCGTGGCGTACCACGGTCAGCATGCCGAAGCCGGACGGCACCGCTTCGAGCAGGTCGGCGACATCGTCGATCTTCTGCTCGGGCGCCTTCAGCCCTTCCGGCACCCGCCCCAGCCCGCGCAGCCACTGCCCCACCTGCGCCAGCGACACGCGCACGTGCCAGCTGCCGCCTTCCAGCGCGCGCCGGTGCAGCGCGGCCATCGCGCCGAACGCCAGCAGGTAGCCCGCGGCATGGTCCAGCACCTGTGCCGGCAACGGGCGCGGCGTGTCGCTGCCGGCCGCTTCGGCCTCGGCCTGGTTGAAGCCGGTGGCGGTCTGCACCAGCGAATCGAAGCCGCGCTTGTGCGCCCACGGCCCGACGTGGCCATACGCGCTCAGAGACACATAGACGATGCCCGGACGCGCCCGCGCCGCGGCTTCCGGACCCACGCCCAGCTCGGCCAGGCCGCCGGGCCGGTAGCCCTGCACCATCACGTCGGCGCCGTGCAGCAGCCTGTGCAGCGTGCGCTTGTCGTCGGGGTCGCGCAGGTCGAGCTGGCAGCTGCGCTTGCCGCGTCCGGTGTCGATCACCAGCGGCGCGATCGACGGCAGGTGCGCGGCAGTGACCAGCAGCACGTCCGCCCCATGCGCGGCCAGCGTGCGCCCGGCGACCGGGCCGGCGATGATGCGGGTGAAATCGAGCACGCGCACGCCCGACAGCGGCTGCGCATCGGCGGATGCGGATGGTGCGGATGGTGATAACGGCTGTGGCGGCGCATCGCCGATGCGTTCCAGCGTCACCGGCGGCAGGCCGCGCAGCGCAGCGGCCTGCGGATGGCGGTCCCATTCGTCGAAACTGCGCAGCGCGGCGACCACCAGGCCGGCGTCGGACGCGGCGGTTTCGAAACTCTCGGCCTCCCATTTTTCCAGCGCCGCCTGCACCGCCGCCTTGTCATAGGCGCAGCCCAGCAAGCGCAGCACGCCGTCGCGGTGATGCGGGAAATTGGTGTGCAGCCGGACCCAGCGTCCGTCGCCGCAGCGATAGACGCCGGCGATCTTGTCCCACAGCTCCGGCGCGGGACCGCCGTCGACGCGCAGGTAGCGCTCGCTGCGGAACTCGGTGATCGCGTGGCGCATGTCGACGCCGACGTCCTGCCAGCGGCCGCTGCGGCTTTGCCACAGCGTGGCGGCGGCCAGCGCTGACGCGGCCAGGCTGGCCTGCGCCGCGGTCCCCACGGCAAAGCTTGAAGGCAGCACCGGCTCGGCGCCGTCCAGGCGCAGGTGAGCCAGCGCCTCGGCGGGCAGGCCGGCCTCGCGCCACAGCGCGGCAACGACATCGTGGGGCATGGGCGGCACTTGTGCCGCATCGGTGTGGGCGTTCATGGGCGTTCCTGCTGCGTTCCTGCTGCGATAAAGGACTGCCGGCCGTGGCCGGCCGGCACGGGTCTCCATGCTACTCCGACACGTCACTTTCGGTGCGGCCAACCTTCACTTGCAATGGACCAGCCCAGAAATGAGCCGATGCTCACCGCGTGCGGCGCCGCCGGCACGGTAAAATCCCGGTATTGGCATTCCGCCACGCAATCTGACGACCCGACCGGCCACCGTATCGATCCCTACCATCGATCCATCCGGCCGGCCAACCGGCGCCACCATGAGCCACGACAACAAGCCTACCGACAGCACCCCAGCCGCCTCCAACTTCCTGCGGAGCATCATCGACCAGGACCTCGCCGCCGGCACCTACGCCGGCCGCCAGGACAAGCAAGGCGAGCCGCTGCCGACCGTCATCACCCGCTTCCCGCCGGAGCCCAACGGCTACCTGCATATCGGCCATGCCAAGAGCATCTGCCTGAACTTCGGGCTGGCGCGCGACTACGGCGGCCGCTGCCACCTGCGCTTCGACGACACCAACCCGGTCAAGGAAGACACCGAATACGTCGATTCGATCATTGACGCCGTGCACTGGCTCGGCTTTTCCTGGGACAGCGAAGGCAAGGACGGCCAGAAGCAGCCGCACCTGTACTACGCCAGCGACTACTTCGACCAGCTCTACGCCTTTGCCGAGACGCTGATCGAGCGCGGCGCCGCCTACGTGGACAGCCAGTCGGCCGAGCAGATCGCCGCCAGCCGCGGCAACTTCTCCGAGCCGGGCAAGCCCTCGCCCTACCGCGACCGCACCGTCGAGGAAAACCTGCAGCTGTTCCGCGACATGCGCGCGGACAAGTACGGCGACGGCGAGCACGTGCTGCGCGCGAAGATCGACATGACCGCCCCCAACATCGTGATGCGCGACCCGGTGCTCTACCGCATCCGCCACGCGCATCACCACCGCACGGGCGACAAGTGGTGCATCTATCCGATGTACGACTTCACCCACTGCATCTCGGACGCGCTGGAGAACATCTCGCACTCGCTGTGCACGCTGGAGTTCGAGAACAACCGCCCGCTCTATGACTGGGTGCTGGAGCACCTGCGTGACGCCGGCGTGTTCCGCGACCCGCTGCCGCACCAGTATGAATTCGCGCGCCTGAACCTGACCTACGCCATCACCAGCAAGCGCCGGCTCAAGCAATTGGTGGACGAGAACCGTGTCGATGGCTGGGACGACCCGCGCATGCCCACGCTGGTCGGCGTGCGCCGCCGCGGCTATACGCCGGAATCGATCCAGCTGTTCTGCGACCGCGTCGGCGTGGCCAAGGCCGACAGCTGGATCGACATGAGCACGCTCGAAGGCTCGGTGCGCGACGACCTCGACGGCCGGGCTGCTCGTGGCGTGGCCGTGCTGGACCCGCTCAAGCTGATCATCGACAACTACCCCGAGGGCCAGAGCGAGGAGTGCTCGGCCCCGGTCCATCCGAAGAAGCCGGAACTCGGCAAGCGCGTGTTCCCGCTGTCGCGCGAACTGTGGATCGAGCGCGAGGATTTCAACGAAACGCCGCCCAAGGGCTATTTCCGCCTGTTCCCGGGCAACAAGGTGCGGCTGAAGTACGGCTACGTGATCGAATGCACCGGCGTGGACAAGGACGCTGACGGCAACGTCGTCGCCGTGCATGCCAGCTACCTGCCCGATACCAAGAGCGGCACGCCGGGCGCCGACAGCGTCAAGGTCAAGGGCGTGATCCACTGGGTCAGCGCCGCGCATGGCTACGAGGCCGAGGTGCGCCTGTACGACCGCCTGTTCAACGACCCCAACCCGGACGCCGGCGGCAAGAACTTCCTCGACGCGCTCAACCCCGACTCCAAGAAGGTGATCACCGCCTACCTGGAGCCGGGCCTGCGCGAGGCGCAGCCGGAAGACCGCTTCCAGTTCGAGCGCCACGGCTACTTCGTCGCGGACCGCAATGACTCGCAGCCGGGCAAGCCGGTCTTCAACCGCATCGTCGGGTTGAAGGACAGCTGGGGCAAGTGATGGGCAAGGCAACTCCGGTACAGACCATCACCTTCCCGCTCGAGGGCGAATTCATCGCCCTCAACGACCTGCTCAAGCTGGCTGGCGTATGCGACAGCGGCGGCGCCGGCAAGGCGCTGGTCGCCGCCGGCGAAGTCTCGGTGGACGGCGCGCCCGAATCGCGCAAGACTGCGAAGATTCGCGCCGGGCAGGTGGTAGGCCTGGCGGGCATCGAGATCCGCGTGGTCGCCGCCTGACCACGCTACCGGCCGCGGCGGCCGCACTGGCTGCTGCGGCTGCCGCGGCACTGCAACGGAAAGGACCGAAACCATGCCGATCGCGTTCTGGTGCGTCTTGCTGGCCGGCGTGCTGCCGCTCGCCACGGTAGCCATCGCCAAGTCCAGCGCGCCCGGTTTCGACAACCATGATCCGCGCGGCTGGCTCGACAAGCAGTCCGGGCGCGCGCGGCGCGCCGACCTGGCGCACCGCAACCATTTCGAGGCCTTCCCCTTCTTCGCCGCGGCGGTGCTCACCGCCAGCTTCCTGCAAGCGCCGCAGGCGCGCATCGACGAGTTGTCGATGGTCTTCATCCTCACCCGTATCCTCTACACCGTGTGCTACCTGACCGACCGGGCCACGCTACGCACGCTGTGCTGGACTATCGGGTACCTGTCGGTGGTAGGGATTTTCCTGCTGCCGGTGTTCGTGCACTAGCCATGGCGGCACCCGTTCGCCTGCTGGCCGCCGTTGCGATCGCCATGCTGGGCGGCGCTGGCGCTGGCGCCAGCGCCGCGCCGGTCGAATACACGCTCGACCCGGTCCACACCTCCGTCTATTTCGGCGCCAGCCATTTCGAGCGCGGCTCGGTGCGCGGGCGCTTCGGCAAGATCGACGGCCGCATCGTCTACGACGCCGACAGCGGCGCCGGCGCGGTCGACGTGACCGTCGACCTGGCCTCGGTCGATACCGGCAACCGCACGCTCGACGGCGTGCTGCGTTCGGCACAATTCTTCGATATCGCGCAGTTTCCCCTGGCGCGGCTGCGCGCCGATCGCTTTATCAGCGACGGCGGCCGGCTTGTGGCGGTGGAAGGCGAGCTGAGCCTGCACGGCGTCACCCGTCCGGTCCGGCTGCAGGCCGAGCGCTTCCGCTGCGGCGAGGTCACGCTGTTCGGCGTGGCACGCCAGGTGTGCGGCGGCGATTTCCGCACCGAAGTGCCGCGCAGTGCCTTTGGCATGACCCGCTTCGTGCCCGACGCGGGCGACATCGTGACGCTCCATGTGGCGGTCGAGGCATCGCCGGCGAGCAGTCCCGCGCGCTAGCCCAACGCGTCACCTGCCGGCCAGATTTCTCTTGTAGAATCAGCGCTTTGCCAAATCCCTGCCACGCCGCCGCGTGTGCGGCAACGCGAGACAGAGACCATGTTCGAGATCCATTCCGGCGACATCGTCGCGGCCGCCCTGGCCGCCGCTGGCGCCTGCCTGCTGTGCAGCATTCCGGGCGAATTCCTGCGCCGCTTCCCGCTGTGGGCGGTGCGCACCTATGGCCGCGGTGCCCTGCTGATGCCGTTCCTGGCCATGATGGTCGGCACCTGGCTGTTCCGCCTCGGCGTGGCTGGCCAGCTCGATACCGACGCCGGCCAGGCGCTGGTGGTGGCAGCCGGCTTTCTGACCATGCTGCTGCTGTCGGCGCTGCTGCGCTTCTACCTGAAGGAATACCGCAAGCGCTAAGGGGTCCCCGGCCGGCAATTTGTGCCGGCTGGCCCACCTTGCCCTGCCCACGCGCGTACGGCGGCGCCGCCGAATCGCGTATGATGCGGCCTTTCGCGTTCCGCGCCGCCGCGCCGGACGCAGCCGCATACCCCTCATTTCATGGCGCTCAAGTCCACCATCTTCAAAGCCGAGCTGGCCGTCTCCGACATGGACCGGCCCTACTACGGCAGCCACAGCCTCACCATCGCCCAGCATCCGTCCGAGAATGACGCGCGCATGATGGTGCGCGTGCTCGCCTTCGCCTGCGAAGCCACCGAGACGCTGGCCTTTACCCGCGGCCTGGACGAGCCCGACGAGCCGGACCTGTGGGACAAGCGCCTGACCGGCGACATCGCCCACTGGGTCGAGTTGGGCCAGCCCGACGAAGCGCGCCTGAAGCGCGCCGCCGCCCGCGCCGAGCGCGTAACTGTCTACACCTACAGCGGCGCCAGCGCGCGCGAGTGGTGGAAGGGCATGGCGGGCAAGGCCGGCAAGCTGCGCAACGTCACCGTCTACAATGTCCCGACGGAAGCGGTCGACGCGCTCGCCGCGCTGGCCCAGCGCGCGATGCGCCTGTCGGTCACGATCCAGGACGGCGATATCTGGGTCGCCGACGACGACCGCAACGTGCAACTGCAACTGGACGTGCTGCAGCGCGCCCAGGATTGAACCAGCGGCCACCGCCGCGCTCCCGATTCACCTCGACTGGCGCTGCCAGTTTTCATCGGAAGGAAATCACCATGCAAACCACGCCCTCTGGCCTGCAATACGAAGACACCACCGTCGGCTCCGGCGTCGAAGCCACCGCCGGCAAGCACGTCACCGTGCACTACACCGGCTGGCTGTACGAGAACGGCCAGGCCGGCCGCAAGTTCGATTCGAGCAAGGACCGCAACGACCCGTTCGTGTTCCCGCTGGGCGCCGGCCACGTGATCCGCGGCTGGGACGAAGGCGTGCAGGGCATGAAGGTCGGCGGCGTACGCCGCCTGGTGATCCCGGCCGACCTCGGCTACGGTGCGCGCGGCGCCGGCGGCGTGATCCCGCCGAACGCGACGCTGCTGTTTGAAGTGGAACTGCTGGCGGTCTGATCGCCGCCGCGTCGCTCCCGCGTGCGCGGGAGCGACAATATGGGCGCGCGCTGCGCGCCTCGGTATCGCCCTCAGAAACCGATGGCGGCGTTGCCGACATCGACCCGAACCTTGTCGCGGTCCAGCAGCCGCGCCGCATGGCGCGCATAGTCCTGCGCCCAGGCAGGATCGCCGGAGAAGCGCGATTCTCCGGAAAACTTGGCGACGTTCAGGATCTTGTCGATCACCAGCACCTTGCCGACCGGGCTCGACGCCTGGCAATCCAGCTCGGTGTACTCCCGGTCAAACCAGCGCCACGCCGCATCCTCGCCGACCGCGGCCAGCTCGTCCGCGCCGATCGTGAAGTCATACTCCTTGCCGCTGCCGAACACCACCGTAAGCGTACGCGCCATCGCAGCTTCCTCCTGGTTGGATTGAGGCTCCATTGTAAAGACTGCCCGCCACCGCGGGCCAGCAAAACGCCCCCGGGCTGACGGCGAACAAGCGTGCGCGGTCACCATCGGCCCCGGCATCATGCCGGGTGGCAGGGCTGCCACCCGGCGGCGATCGTTGTCTAACACCCACACCGCTGTGGCCGCCTCAGGTATTTCCGGGAAAAACTGGCACTTATGTCATTTCCCCCACCTGCCCGGGACGCTGCTTTGATTTATGCTTGCAGCATGGCCATTACGCGACAGGACCTCGAATCCGACCGGCTGCGCACCTCGCTGTGCAGTACCCCGCTCGCGTCCTCGCTGTTGCCCGAGCACGTGCTGGAGCAGTCCCTCTGCGACGCGCTGGCATGCAAGCCCGAAGATCCCGTGCTCGGTGGCGATGTCTGGGTGTTCGGCTATGGCTCCCTGATCTGGAACCCGATGGTGGTGCACACCGAGCGCCGGCGCGCGACCGTGCATGGCTACCACCGCGGCTTCTATCTTTACTCCCGCATCAACCGCGGCACCTGGGACAACCCGGGGCTGGTGCTGGGCCTGGATCGCGGTGGCTGCTGCCACGGCATGGTGTTCCGCATCCCCAGCCATGTGGTCGAACAGGAATTCCGCGTGCTGTGGCGCCGCGAGATGCTGACCGGGGCCTACCATCCGCGCTGGCTGCGCATCCGCACCGGCGCCGGTGGACATGGTGATGAAGATCGGGGGCCGGAGCAACGCGCCCTGGCCTTTGTCATGAACCGCGCGCACGAGTCGTACGCGGGCCGGCTGCCGGACACCAGCGTGGTCGAGCGGCTGCGCCACGCCGCCGGGCTGTACGGCCCCGCGCGCGAATACCTGCAGCAAACCCTGCTGGGGCTGGCCACCAACGGCGTCGATGACCCCTATCTGGGCCGGCTGTGGCGCCAGCTCCAGGCGGACGATGCCGCCGATGCCGAAAGCGCCGCCGCCAAGGCGGACACTGCCGGCACGCGTACGGACGACGCTCCGCCCTTGCCAGACCGGCCTCGCGAAACGGTCTGAGCCCAGGAGTTCCCGCCATGACGCCCCCCGCCGCCCGCAGCCGCAGACAGGTTCTCAATGAGATGCTGGGCCTGATGGGCTTGCTGGTCGGGGGCAGCCTGCTGGCGGCACAGGGCGGCCAGCCTTTGGCGGCACGCCCCGGGGCCGGCGCCGCCAGCCAGCCCGGCACCGCGCGGCCGCGCGGCACGGCGCGCGCACCGCTGCGCAGCGACGGCCTGAGCGCGCTCGACCGCAACCTGATTACCGCCGCCAGCATCGGCGACCAGGACATGGTGGCGCGCCTGCTGGCCGCGGGCGCCACCGCGCGTGCAGCCGACGAACGCGGACACAGCGCACTGCTGGCCGCCGTGCAAAGCCGCCACGTCGATGTCGCGCGGATGCTGATGCTGGCCGGCGCGGACGTGAACCACAAGGACGCCGACGCCAACAGCCCCTTCCTGCTGGCCGCCGCCAGTGGCCAGCCCGAGATCGTACGGCTGGCGC
Organism: Cupriavidus oxalaticus; assembly: GCF_038900635.1. Lineage (GTDB taxonomy): Bacteria > Pseudomonadota > Gammaproteobacteria > Burkholderiales > Burkholderiaceae > Cupriavidus > Cupriavidus oxalaticus_B. Next base: position 521,016 of record NZ_JAYMRX010000001.1, read on the forward strand.
TGGCGCATGGCGCGGACCTGGCCAGCACCGACCGCTACGACGGCACCGCGCTGATCGGCGCGAGCCAGCAGGGCCATGTGGAAGTGGTGAAGCTGCTGCTGAAAGCAGGCATTGCCGTCGACCACGTCAATAATCTTGGCTGGACGGCTCTGCTCGAGGCGGTAGTGCTGGGCGATGGCAGCACGCGCTACGAGGAAACGGTGCAGCTGCTGCTGGATGCCGGCGCCGACGCCAACCTGGCCGACCGCGAAGGCGTGACACCGACCCGCCACGCCCGCGAGCGGGGGTACAAGACGATGGTCAAGATGCTGATGCGGGTGCGGGGACATTGAGCCTTGCCCTGGGCGGTCGCCTGCGATGGGATCCCGCCCCGGGCATAGGCCGGCAATCGTGGATCAGGCCGCCGCGGGCTTCTGCTCTCCCGCAGCCCGGGCGTTCTCGCTTTCCTGCAGTTGCCGCCACATCACCTTGCCGGTTCCCGACTTGGGCAGCGCATCCACGAACTCCACCACCCGCGGATACTTGTACGCGGCCATGTTCTCCTTGGCCCAATCGATGATCTGGTCCGGCGTGGTCTTGCCCTTGGCATGGGCGCGCAGCACCACCACCGCCTTGACGGTCTCGCCGCGGTACGGGTCGCGTGTGCCGATGATGCAGGCCTCCTGCACGTCGGGATGCTTGTACAGCAGGTTCTCCACCTCGGCCGGCCATACCTTGAAGCCCGACGCGTTGATCATGCGCTTGAGGCGGTCGGTGATGAAGTAGTAGCCCTCCTCGTCCACGCGCCCCAGGTCGCCGGTGCGGAAGAAGGTCTTGCCCTCGAACTCGATGAAAGACTCGCGCGTGGCGTCTTCCTTGCCCCAGTAGCCCTTGAACACCTGCGGACCGCTGACGATGATCTCGCCGATCTCGTTGGGCGGCAGTTCCTTGAGCGTGACGGGGTCGATCACGCGCGCGTCGGTGTTGAAGGTCGGCACGCCCAGGCACTGCAGCTTGGGCCGGTCCGACGGGTTGCTGTGCGTCGGCGCCATGGTCTCGGACAGGCCGTAGCCTTCCAGGTAGTGCAGCCCGAACTGCTCGCGCAGGCGCTCGGCCACGGCCTGCGGCATGGCCGCGCCGCCGCCGCCGATGTAGCGCAGGCTGGACAGGTCGAACTGGGCCAGGTTGGGGCTGGCCAGGAAGTCGATCACCATGGTCGGGATATTGGTCCAGTGCGTGACCTGGTAGCGCGAGATCAGACGGCCGGCCACTTCGCGGTCCCAGCGCGGCAGCATCACCACGGTGGCGCCGCTGTAGATCGGGCCGTTCATGCCGTACTGCATGCCGGTGACGTGGAACAGCGGCAGCACCGACAGGATCACCGACTCGGCACCCGAGCCCGACCAGGTCGCGCCGCCGACGATGTTGTGCATGACCGAGCGGTGCGTATGGATGCAGCCCTTGGGAAAGCCGGTGGTGCCGGAGGTGTACGGCATCACCGCCATGTCGTCAGGCCCGGCGGTGTGCGGTCCCGGCTGCAGGCCGGCGCCCAGCGCCTCGGCCCATGCGGTCGCGCCGGCAGGCAGCGCGTGCGGCGTGGTCAGCCACGCGGCCGGCGCGTCTTCGGGGTGCTCGTGCGTGGGCGGCAGCGCGTCGGCGTACTGCGTCACCAGCAGGTGCTGCAGGCGCTCGGCCGGCGCCAGTTCCGCCACGGCCTGGTCCACGCCGGCGGCCAGGTCGGCCGTGCAGATCGCCACGCGCGCCTGCGCATCGGTGACGTAGTGCTTGAACTCCTCGGCGCGGTTCATCGGGTTGACCGGCACCACTACGGCGTCGGCGCGCAGGATCGCGTAGTAGCTGACGATGAACTGCGGGCAGTTCTGCATGTACAGCAGCACCCGCTCGCCCTTCTTCACGCCCGCCTTCTGCTGCAGCCAGCCGGCCAGCGCGGTGGCCTGCGCTTCCACTTCGCGGAAGGTGATGGCGTTGCCGAAATAGCGGATCGCCGCCTTGTCGGCGTAGCGCAGGGCCGACACTTCCAGGTTGTACCAGAGCGACGTCTCGGGCAGCACGATGGCGGTCGGCAGGCGCTTTGGCCAGAACTGGAAATGCGGGCGAGCTGGGTTCTGCATGAAACGTCTCCTGTGCGTCGGTCTTCGGACCGGGTCTGTCGGTATGGTCAAGGACTATAACTGAACGATCGTTCTATTTTCAACCGCAGACTTTCCCGGACGCTTGCGGGCGGCTACGCGCAGCCGTTGTATTTGGCGCCTTTGCCCTCACAATGGAGGCATCTCCGCCTCTTTCCAGGATTGTTCATGAGCGACGTCAATCTTCAGAATTTCGAGACCGAAGTGATCGATGTCTCGCACCAGGCACCGGTGCTGGTCGATTTCTGGGCACCGTGGTGCGGCCCCTGCCGCACGCTGGGTCCGATGCTGGAACGGCTGGAGGCGGAGGCCGGAGGCAGCTGGAAACTGGTCAAGGTCAATGTGGACGAGAACCAGGAGCTGGCCGCGCATTTCGGCGTGCGCAGCATTCCCCATGTGGTGGCGATCGCCGACGGCCAGGCCGTGGACCAGTTCATCGGCGTGCTGCCGGAATCGGGGCTGCGCGAGTTCCTGGGCCGGCTGGCGCCGGGCCAGGCCAGGTCGCCGCTGGCGGAAGCGCAGGAGCTGGCCGCCGCCGGCAACCGCGATGGCGCCGAGACGCTGTTCGCCGACGCGATGGCCGCGGATCCGGAATCCGACACCGCGCGGCTGGCCTATATCGGCTTCCTGCTGGACGGCAACGCCGTCGACCGGGCCAGGGCTGAATTCGCGGCGCTGTCGCCGCGCGCCGAGCAGGAAGACGGCTACGGCGCACTGCGCACGCGCATCGAAGCGATGGAGAACGCCGCCGACCTGCCCGACGAGGCCACCCTTGTCGGCCGCATCGACGCCGATCCGCGCGACCTCGCGGCGCGGCTGGACCTGGCGCGGCTGATGATCGCGCGCCAGCAATACGAGCCGGCGCTGGAGCAGCTGCTGGCGATCGTGCGCGCCGACCGCGGCTTCGAGGACGATATCGGCCGCAAGACCATGCTGTCGGTATTCGAGATGCTGGCGGACCGGCCCGAAGTGGTGTCGCATTGGCGCCGCCAGCTGAGCACGTCGCTGAACTGAGCGGGGAGCCGATCGCCATGTCCACGCCCCGCCTGGTCGATTTCAGGACCGAACCCGCCCCGACCCACGACCGCCCGCGGCCTGACCGGCTGGTATCGGGCAACCCCGACCGCACCACCTGGACGCACTACAGCGCCGAACACGGCGATTTCGATTGCGGCATCTGGGCCTGCGAGCCCGGCGCGTGGCGCATCGCCTTCCCGGCTGGCAAGGAAGAGTTCTTCCATGTGATCAGCGGGCGCATCCGCATCAGCGACGAGTCCGGCCAGGCCAGCGAGTTCGGCCCGTGCGATGCCTGCGTGATCCCGGCGGGCTTCACCGGCCTGTTCCAGGTGCTGGAGCCGGTGCGCAAGTATTTCGTGGTGATCGACCGCGACGCGGTGCGGCCTGCCTGAGCCCGGCGGGCACTGGGGGGTTCAAGCCGCCGCGGTCGGCCCTTCCACCAGCGTGAAGCCGTTCTCGCGCATATGCTCGACCATCATCGCGTCCATCGACTTGACGTGATGGTCGAACCAGCCTGACAGCTCGGACACGAGCCGGCGGCCCAGCCCGAATTCGCCGTCGGTATGGACCTTGTCGCGCACGGCGACGGCCACGGCCAGCACCTGCTTGTGCTCGCCCGCGTGGCAATGGCGCGGGCCGAAGCCCATCGCCTCCATCCACTGTTCTTCCTGCGCGAAATGGTGGCGCGTATGGTCGATCCACTCGTCCATCGCGGCCAGGAAGCCGGCATCGTCCGCACTGGCCACCGCGGCCAGCAATTGCACGAACTCGGCGTGGGTGGCATCGGTGACCGGTTCGCCGAGATGGAGGTCTTCGGGCAGGCCGGCGGAGGAGAGCTGGTCTTTGGCGTCCATGGGAGCGGCGGTAATCGAGGGGAAATCGTGTGGGAAACGGCAAGGATACCGAATCGCCGCGGCCCGGACCTGATCTCGCGCAAGCCGGGCGGGTATGCTGTGGGGTATGCGCCCCGCCAGCCACCTCAATCGCACATGCCACGACTGATCTTCTTCTGCGGCCACGCCGGTACCGGCAAGACCAGCCTCGCCCACCGCCTGATCGGCCCGCTGATGCAGGCCACCGGGGAACCCTTCTGCCTGCTCGACAAGGACACGCTGTACGGCCGCTACAGTGCCGCGGCCATGGCCGCCATCACCGGCGACCCCAACGACCGCGACAGCCCGGCCTACCTCGACAACCTGCGCGACCCCGAATACCAGGGCCTGCTCGATACCGCGCGGGAAAACCTGGCGCTGGGCATCAGCGTACTGGTGATCGGCCCGCTGTCGCGCGAGATCCGCGCCCACCTGCTGAACGATCCGGAATGGCTGCAGGTGCCGCAAGCCACCACCGTCCGCATCGTCTGGGTGCATCTGCCTGAGGACGTGGCGCACGCGCGCATCATCCGGCGCGGCAACCCCAACGACGCCTACAAGCTGCAGCACTGGGACGCGTACCGCACGCGGCGCTTCATGCCGACCGCGGACGAATATCCCGAACTGATCTTCTTCAACAACCTGGCCCCGGGCGAGGCCGAAGTCGACAGCCTGCTGCGCGCGCTGAGCGCCTGAACAGCCTGAACATCGCGCGGCTTCAGCCGCGCGCAATCGCGCCGATCGCCGCCGACGCCGCCACGAAGCCGAACACGGCCGTCACCGCCACCGACGAGCCGAAGCCCGCACAGGCCAGCCCCTGCGGCCCGCTTGCAACCGGATGGCCGGCGTGGCCATCGTGCGGCGGCGCCTCGTCGATCTCGCAGGCCTGCTGCTCGGGCTCCGGATACTGCAACGGCTCGTCGGAATAGACCGCGGCAATGCCGAACTTCTTCTTGGGGTCGCGGGTGAAACCCCACTGTTTGCGCAGCCCGGCGCGCACCTTGGACAGCAGCGGGTCCTGGATCGTGCGCGCCAGGTCGTCGATGCGCACGCGCGTGGGATCGAGCTGGCCGCCGGCGCCGCCGCAGGTGATCACCGGCACGCCCTGGCGCCGCGCCCAGCCCAGCATTTCGGTCTTGACGCGCACGGCGTCGATGGCGTCGATCACATAGTCATAGCCGGCGCCGAGCAGCTCGGGCACGTTGTCCGTGGTGACGAAGTCGTCGACCTGCCTCACCCGGCAGCGCGGATTGATGGCGACGATGCGCTCCGCCATGGCCTCGACCTTGGCGCGCCCGTAGGCATCGCCCAGCGCGTGGATCTGCCGGTTGGTGTTGGACAGCGCGATATGGTCGAGGTCGATCAGCGTGATGCGTCCGACCGCATTGCGCGCCAGCGCCTCGGCGGCCCAGCTGCCCACCCCGCCGATGCCGATCACGCACACATGGGCCGCCTCCAGCCGCGCCAGGCCGGCGGCGCCATACAGCCGCGCGACGCCGCCGAAGCGGCGGTGGTAGTCGTCGTCGGCCGGGCTTTCGTGGGTCAGCGGCTCGGGCAGGCCAGGCAGATGACCGGGGAGGTCACCGGGCAAGGGGTGTGCGGCATCGTTCATGCTGAGGGCTCGGAGCGTGGGGGTGAGGCGGCCGCGGCCGGGGACCGCGCCGGCGGAAAAATCCGGCATTATCCGGCGGCGATGTCAGCCAATCCCCGACAAAGACGGGAAGCGCGCAACTATACAATAGACCTGCAGTGGTCCGTTCGCCGCCCCAGGCAAGCCCAGGCAAGCCCAGCCAAGCCTCAGAGGGCCAGCCGGTACCAGCGGACCTGCCCCGCCATAGAGGAGCCCGCCTCATGACCATGCGCCGCAAGGTCGTTCTGTGGAGTGTGCTGACACCGCTCGCGCTGATCGCGCTGCTGGTGGTCCTGTTCCTGACCTTCGACTGGAACCGCGTCAAACCCTGGCTCAACGACAAGGTTTCAGAAGCGATCGGCCGCCCCTTCGCCATCAACGGCGACCTTACCGTGACCTGGCGCCGCGGCGAGGGCGAGACCGGCTGGCATACGCTGGTGCCGTGGCCGCGCCTGTCGGCGCGCGACATCACCATCGCCAATACCGACTGGGGCAGCCAACCCAACCTCGCCACCGTCCGCGAACTGATCTTCGTGTTGCGCCCGATCCCGCTGCTGGCGCACCAGATCGCCGTGCCCACCATCGTGGTCGACAGCCCGGCGGTATGGCTGGAGCGGCTGGCCGATTCGCGCAACAACTGGACGCTCGAGTTCGGCCCCAAGAAGGGCCCCTCGAAATGGGAGCTGGATATCGGCGAGGTAGTGCTGGCGCGCGGCAACCTGGCGTTGTCCGACCAGTTAAAGAAGATCGAGTTGCAGGCCGAGCTCGACACCATCGGCGACAATCCGCTCTATGACAAGGCCCGCGACGGCGCGCTGGTCGGACCGCAGGCGTCCGCCGTGCAGCCCGGGCCGCCCGCCAGCGGCGCGGCGGCATCCGCGCCTTCCCCGCGGTCCGCGTCGGCTCCGTCCGCGTCGGGGCCGCCCGCCTCGGCCACCGCAGGCAACGACCGCTACGGCTTGCGCTGGAAAGCCACCGGCCGCTACAACGACGCCACCATCAACGCCAGCGGCAAGGCAGGCACCGTGCTGAGCCTGCGCAATACCGATGTGCCCTTCCCGTTCCTGGCCGATGTGCGCGTGGGCACCACGCGCGCGCTCATTGAGGGCACCGTTACCAATCCCGCCCACCTGGCCGCGGTCGACGTCCACCTGACGCTGGCCGGCGACAGCATGGCCAGGCTGTACGCGCTCACCGGCGTGGTGCTGCCGTCGACCCCGCCTTATGAAACACGCGGCCGGCTGATGGCCACGCTGCGCAAGGAAGGCTCGATCTACGAGTACCAGAAGTTCACCGGCCGTGTCGGCGGCAGCGACCTGTCCGGCACGCTGACCTTCACCAAGCGCGAGCCGCGCCCGCTGCTGGCCGGCACCCTGCAGTCGAACCAGCTGCGCTTTGCCGACCTGGCGCCGCTGATCGGCGCCGACGCCGAGCCCGGGCGCCCGGCCAAGGACAGTCCGGTGCGGCAACCGCCTGACAAGGCACTGCCGGTGGCGCCGTTCCGCACCGAGCGGTGGGACAAGATCGATGCCGACGTGCACTTTACCGGCAAGCGCATCATCCGCGACGCGGAGCTGCCCATCACCGACCTGGTCACGCACCTGAAGATGCAGGATGGCGTGCTGCTGCTCGATCCGCTCAATTTCGGCATCGCCGGCGGTAACCTGGTGTCGACCATCCGCCTGGACGGCAAGCGGGAGCCGATGGGCGCTGTGGTGGACATGACCGCACGCCACATGAAACTCAAGCAGCTGTTTCCCACCGTCGACCTGATGCGCGCCAGCATCGGTGAACTGAATGGGAGCGCGAAGCTGACGGCCACCGGCAATTCGGTCGGGGCGCTGCTGGGGTCGTCCAACGGCGAGGCCAAGCTGCTGGTGGAGAACGGCACGGTCAGCAAGTTCATCCTGGAAGCGATCGGCCTGAACGTGGGCAGCCTGGTGATCAACAAGCTGTTCGGCGACAGGCCGGTGCAGATCAACTGCGGCGTCAGCGACTTTGCCTTTACCAATGGCATTGCACGCGCGCGCACCTTCGTGCTCGATACCGACGATGCAGTCATCGAGACCACCGGCGGCATCGACCTGCGCAACGAGCGGCTGGCACTGACCATCCACCCTGACTCCAAGGGCCTGCGCGTCTTTTCCCTGCGCTCGCCGCTGTACGTGGGCGGGACCATGAAGAAGCCGAGCGTCAGCCCCGACATCGGCGTGCTGGCGCTGCGTGCCGGCGGCGCGCTGTCGCTGGCGCTGCTGGCGCCGGTCGCCACCGCGGTGCTGCCTTTGGTGGACTTGTCTCCCGGCGGCGACAGCAACAAATGCGCCGCGCTGCTGGCAGACCTGCGCAAGCGCCCGGTCGCGCCGCCACCCGGCAAGACCTACAAGGACCCACAGACAGGCGGCACCGCCGGCATGACCGCCGGCAAGCCGATCCCGCCGGAAACGCCCGGCACCGCTGCACAGGCCGAGGCGCAGGCCGGCCGCCCTGCACGCGCGGAGGGCCCGCTCGAGCGCGAAGCGCCCAAACCATTGCGCCCGAACAACGACGCGGCGCTGTACAAGGGCGGTTGAGCCGACGGGCACCCCGGCGCCTCGCCGGGAGTGTCGCCGCGTGGCGACATGTCTGCAGTTGTCTGAAGCGAAACCGCAACACTTCCGCCGGCTGCGACATCCCGCCGCAGATTGCCGTTGTAACCCGCCCACGTGCGGCGCATAATTAAACGGCCATTTACAAGAAGTTTAAGCATGGCAAGCATCGGATGCGATATGGGCTCGCCCGTTTGCATCCTTCGGAAGGCGCGGCTGCGGCCGCCCTTTGTTTCCGTCTTGTTGCCCGCCTCGACACGGCCGCCGGCCACCCACGAGCGCGGTCCCACGACGCCACTCGCCCGCCCCCATGTCGCTGCCGCACGCCGCCGTCCCGCCGATCACCTGGCTGATCGCGCTGACGGTGTGCAACCACGTGGCATTCAACGCCAGCCGCGTGGTGGTGTCGCTGTTCGCGATTTCCCTCAAGGCTTCCACCGTCACGCTGGGCGTGCTGATGTCGCTGTATGCGCTGCTGCCGATGCTGCTGGCCATCCGCGCCGGCAAGCGCATCGACGAGATCGGCCCGCGCAAGCCGATGACCGCCGGCTCGCAACTGGATGCGCTGTACCTGTCGTGCGCGCTGATCGGCGTGGGCTTCATGCTGGTCCAGGTGGCAATGCAGCTGCTGATCGGCCAGGTCTCGACCAACGAGACGCGGCTGCGCAACTACACCTGGCATGCGCTCGGGCTGTCGGTGTCGGGCACGCTGGGACCGGTGGCGATGGGCTACGTCATCGAGCATGCCGGCTTCCGCCCCGCCTTTGCCGTGCTGGTCGCGGTGGCGCTGGTCGGCCAGGCCGGCCTGCAGTGGGTGCGCCCGCGGCTGCCGGCGCAGGGCGGCAATGCCAGCCGCATCGCCATCGAGGACGGCACCCGCCGTTCCACGCTGGACCTGCTGCAATATCCGGAACTGCGCGCCGTCTTTGTCGCCAGCGCGGTGCTGTCGGCCGCCTGGGACCTGCACGCCTTCCTGATCCCGATCCAGGGCTCGCGCATCGGGCTGTCGCCGTCATCGATCGGCTGGGTGCTGGGCGCCTTTGCCATGGCGACCCTGATCATCCGCGTGGCGATGCCAATCGTGTCGCGCCGCCTGTCGGAGTGGAAGATCATCCGCGCCGCGCTGCTGGTGGGCGCGCTGGCCTACCTGGTCTACCCGTTCGTCACGCATTTCTGGCTGATGTGCGGACTGGCCTTCGTGCTCGGGCTGGCACTGGGCAGCGCGCAGCCCAATGTCATGAACATCCTCCACACGGTGTCGCCGCACGGACGCGCGGGCGAGGCGCTGGGGCTGCGCTCGGCGGTGCTCAACACCAGCCAGGTGGTATGGCCGCTGACCTTCGGCGTGGTCGGCACGGCGCTCGGCATGCTGCCGATCTTCCTGTCGATGGCCGGCGCCATGGGCGCGGCCGGATTCTACTCGCGGCGCCAGGGACGCAGGGCGCTGCCCCCGGCTTGAACCCCGGCGCGCCCTGCCCGCTGTGACGCCGCCCGCACGCATTGCCGACGCGCAAATGCGGCCCGCGAAGCATTCGCTATACTCGAATCAGCCGGACCTGCGCCCTCGCCCCCGGGGCTCGCCGCGCATCCCGACCGATTTTCCGATGATTGCGACATGACTCAACTCGCCGACCTCCGCCGTACCTATGTCCTGGGCTCGCTGTCCGAAACCGACGTGGCCCCCGACCCGATGAGCCAGTTCAAGCGCTGGTTCGACGAGGCGGTCACGGCCAAGCTGCCCGAACCCAATGCCATGACACTGGCTACCGTCGGCGCCGATGGCCAGCCCTCGGCACGCATCGTGCTGCTCAAGGGCATCGACGACCGCGGTTTCACCTTCTTCACCAACTACGAGAGCCGCAAGGGGCTGGATCTGGCGGCAAACCCGCGCGCCGCGCTGCTGTTCCACTGGGTACAGCTGGAGCGCCAGGTGCGCGTGGAAGGCATTGTTGAGAAGGTTGCCGACGACGAAAGCGACGCGTATTTCGCCTCGCGTCCCCTCGGCTCGCGCGTGGGCGCGTGGGCTTCCGAGCAAAGCCGCGAAGTGCCCGGCCGCGACGTGCTGGAGCAGCGCGAGCTGGAATACCGCAGCAAGTTCGGCGACAACCCGCCGCGCCCGCCGCACTGGGGCGGCTACCGGCTGGTGCCGACCGCAATGGAGTTCTGGCAGGGGCGTCCGTCGCGCCTGCATGACCGCATCGTCTATCGCGTCCACCCGGACGGCGCCTGGCAGATCGTGCGCCTGTCGCCCTGACGCGCTGGCCACGGAGGTCCGAACGGGTCTGTCCCGGGGGCTTCCCGAGGGTGCGCTGCACTGCCCGCGGAATTCGACTAAAGTGGGATTGGCGTCGCTTGGTGATTTTTACGCAAGCGCTCGCGACGGACTCGGGTCAAGGCTCGGGGCAGTACCTGCCTTGTCCGGAGGATCGGTCGAGCGCGTGCCGCAACCATCGGGAGGTAAAGCGCATGTTTTTCAAGCAAGCCCTGGAAAAGCAACTCGACAACTGGATCGCTGACCTGCGTGACAATGCCAACCTGCCGGTCTGCTTGCGCCTGTGGAATGGCACCGAATATGCCCTTGGCCATTTCGACACGCCACAGGTCACGCTGACCGTGCGCGAGGCCGCGGCACTGCCGCTGCTGCTGACGCCGAGCCTGGACAACCTGGGCGAGGCCTACGTGCAGGGCAAGATCGATTTTGACGGCAGGCTGGCCGACATCATCAAGGTCGGCTACGGCATGTCGGCGGCCGCCAAGCGGCGGGCCGGCGGCGCGCTGGCCAGGGTGGCGCAGCATTTCTCGCACACCAAGCAGGAAGACAGGGAATCGATCCAGTATCACTACGACGTCTCCAACGACTTCTACAAGCTCTGGCTCGATCCCAACATGGTGTATTCGTGCGCCTATTTCGAGAACGGCGACGAAGACCTGGCCACCGCGCAGTTGAAGAAGATCGACCATATCCTGACCAAGATCCGGCTGCAGCCAGAGCAGACGCTGCTGGACATCGGCTGCGGCTGGGGCGCGCTGGTGCTGCGCGCCGCTCAGAAATACGGGGCGCGCTGCGTGGGCATCACGCTGTCGCAAAACCAGTTCGAGCTGGCCACCGAGCGCGTCAAGGCGGCAGGACTGTCCGACCGCATCGAAATCCGGTTGCAGGATTACCGCGACACCACCGGCACCTTCGACCGCATCACCAGCGTCGGCATGTTCGAGCACGTGGGCAAGGAGAACCTGGCCGGGTATTTTCGCCGCATGCGCGACCTGCTGGCCGATGACGGCTACGCGATGAACCACGGCATCACCTCGCCCGACCCCGACAACGGCCAGACGCCGATGGATGGCGCCGAGTTCATGGACCGCTACGTGTTCCCGCAAGGAGAACTGCCGCACATCGGGCTGGTGCTGAAGACGCTGGAGCAAGGCGGCCTGGAAGCGTTCGACGTGGAACTGCTGCGCCGCCACTACGCGCAGACACTGCGCCACTGGGCCGATAATTTCGAGGCGAAGGGCGAAACCATCCGCGATATGGTTGGCGAGAAGAAGTACCGCATCTGGCGCGTGTACCTGGCCGGCTGCTCGCATGCCTTCGAGACCGACAAGATGTCGATCTACCAGGTGGTCTGCCACAAGGCGGGGATGTCGTCGGGCACGGTGCCGTGGTCGCGCCGCTATATTTATGGGCAGCCCATCGGGCGCAATGACTGAACGATACCGAACCTGAAACCGAAGCGATTGACCGAAGACCTGTTTGGCGGGCTGCCCTTGCCCGCCCCGCACCCAGGCCCCGCCCCTGTGCGAGGCGCGGGCACCAACCCTTCCGCTCCTCCCGCAAAATCCGTCCGTGCCCAGGGCGTGCAACCCGCGACCGTGGACGAGGCACTGCGCGCGCTGTCGGCGCGCCTGCCCGCCAACCTTTACTTCGGCACCTCGTCGTGGGCATACCCAGGCTGGAACAAGCTGGTCTATGACGGCGAGTACGGCGACAGCATGCTGTCGCGCAAGGGGCTGGCCGCGTACTCGCGCCATCCGCTGCTGCGAGCGGCTGGGATCGATCGCGGCTTCTACGGGCCGATCCCGCTGGCGGACTACCTGTCCTACGCGGCGCAAGTGCCGGACGGCTTCCGCTTCGTGGTCAAGGCGCCGGCCAGCGTCTGCGACGCCTGGCTGCGCGGTACGGACGGCGCCGGCCGGCTCGCCAATGCTGCATTCCTGGATGCGGAGATCGCGGTGCGCGATTTCATCGCCCCGGCGACCGCGGGCCTCGGCGGCAAATGCGGGCTGCTGCTGTTCCAGCTGTCGCCGATGGGCAGCCTCGCGGACAGCGGCGTATTCCTGGAGCGGCTCGACGCGTTCCTGAGTGCGCTGCCGCCGCTGGACCCGTCCATCACGCCGCATGCCTGCTATGCCGTCGAGCTGCGCGACCCTGCGCTGCTGACGCCGCGCTATGTCAAGCTGCTGCGCCGCCATGGCGCACGCTTTTGCCTGTCGGCGCGCGACCGGCTGCCGGCGGTGCCGCGCCAGGCCGCGGCGCAGGCCTTGATGGATGAAGCCGGCCCCGGGCCGCTGCTGCTGCGCTGGATGCTGCATGCAGGCCGGCCGTATGCGTACGCCGAGAAGCTGTACTCGCCGTTCGACCGCATTGTCGACGACGATCCCGGCACGCGCGGCGCCATCGCCGACGTCGTGGCGCGCACCCTGCGCGCCGCTGAGCATCGTGCGGCTGGCCGAGGCCATCGCCGCACGGCTGTAGGCGTCGGCTATACCCGCAGCTTGGCGGCGAACTGCTTGCGGAACTTGGCCAGCTTGGGCGAGATCACGAAGGCGCAGTAGCCCTGGCTCGGGTGGTCCTGGAAGTAGTTCTGGTGGCCCTCTTCCGCGCGCCAGTATGGCTGCTCGGGCTCGACCTGGGTGACGATGGGTGCGTCGAAGACCTTGGCCGCGACCAGCTCGCGCATCACGTACTCGGCGACGGCGCGCTGCGCTTCCGAGTGCGTGAAGATCACGGAGCGGTACTGCGGCCCGACGTCGTTGCCCTGCCGGTCCGGCGTGGTCGGGTCGTGGATGGCAAAGAAAATCTCGACAATCTCGCGGAAGGTGATCACGGACGGGTCGAAAGTGACGCGCACCACTTCGGCATGGCCGGTATCGCCTTCGCACACCTGCTGGTAGGTCGGGTGGTCCACATGGCCGCCGGTGTAGCCCGACTCCACCGCGACTACCCCCTTGACCTGCTGGTAGACCGCCTCCAGGCACCAGAAGCACCCGCCGCCCAGCGTGGCCGTATCCAATCGATGTTCCATGTGCGCCGCTCCCTTGCCTGATGTATGACTATGTCTTGGTTGTCCGGTGTCACGGACCTCAAGCATAAGCGCAGACGGGCGCGCGCGCATCGGCCATGCGGCTGGACCGCCGCGTCAGCCGGATTGGCGTTGCGACTCCAGCAGCGCCCGCAGCTGTGGCTTCATCACCTTGCCCAGCGCGCTGCGCGGCAGGTCATCGAGCAGCACCACCTCCCGCGGCAGCTTGAAGCGGGCGATGCGGGCGGCCAGCGCCTCGCGCACCGGTGCCGGGGCCAGCGGCGCGCGGTCGGCGCCCGGCGCCGGCACGATCACCGCCACCGGCACTTCGCCCCAGCGCGCATCGGCCACCCCCACCACGGCACACTCCTGCACGCCGGGCAGGCCGAGCAGCACGTTTTCGATCTCGGCCGGATAGATGTTCTCGCCACCGGAAATGATCATGTCCTTGCTGCGGCCAACCACCTCGATGCAGCCGTCGGCATCGCGGTGGGCCAGGTCGCCGGAGCGGAACCAGCCATCGGGCAGGCCATCGGCGGGCTGGTTCCAGTAACCGGCCATGACGTTGGCGCCCCGCACCCATAATTCGCCGACTTCGCCCTGCGCCACCTCGGCGCCATCGGAACCAGCCAGCCGCACAGTCACCTCCGGCACCGCCCAGCCGGCATAGCCGGCCCGCGCCATGGCGTCTTCCAGCTTCAGCACCACCGACACCGGTCCGGTCTCGGTTGCGCCATAGACCTGGCCGAGCGGCACGCCACGCGCGTGGAACGCGTCGATATACGACCGGGGGATCGTCGAGGAGCCGGCCATCACGCCGCGCAGCGGCGACAGGTCGGCGCCGTCCCAGCCGGGATGCTCCAGCACCGCGCGCAACGTGGCCGGCACCATCAGCGACAGGCTCGGGCGCGCTTGCGCGACCGACGCCAGCCACGCGCCGGGCGCGAAGCGGTCATGCAGCGTCACCTGCGCACCGGCCAGCAGCGCCGGCAGCGTCTGGATGCACAGGCCGCCGACATGGAAGGCCGGCAGCACCGACAGCACGTGGTCGTCCCGCGTCATGCCGTGCGCCCACCAGCTGGCGCGCGCATTGGCCAGCAGCCCGGCCTGCGTATGCACCGCGCCCTTGGGCTTGCCGGTGGTGCCCGAGGTATAGGCCAGCAGCAGCGGCGCGTCGCCGGCAACGCGCGGGAAGCTGGCGACGGCCGGCGCCGGGTGGTCGATGATCCGTTCCAGATGCGCCAGCCGGCACTGGCTGTCGGCTGCGTCCAGCGCCAGCGCGGCATGCGCGTCATCGTGGAACAGCAGCGCCAGCCGCGCATGGCCGGCGATGGTTTGCAGCTCTGCCGCGGCGAGCCGGTAGTTCAGCGGCACGAACATTGCCCCGACCCGCGCGCAGGCGAACAGCAGCACCAGCTGCAATTCATGGTTCAGGCACAGTGTGCCGACACGGTCGCCAGCGCGGATGCCCCATGTCGCCGCCAGATGGGCGCTGGCGCGTTCCACGCGGCGCCACAGCTTGCCGTAGCTGAAGGTGCGGCCGAGGTAATGCAGCGCGGGCCGCTGCGGCGCCGCTTCGGCGCGCGCCCACAGCATGGCCGGCAACGCGCCGAGTCCGGCGGCACCGGGACGCGAGGGCCCAACGCGGGTGCCGTTCATTCGTCGCGCTCGCCGGATTCGTACAGCGTTTCGCGGCCCATGCGGTCCAGGATCAGCTCGGCGGTCCACGGCAGCATCAGCGCGCCGCAGCGCGAATCGCGGTACAGGCGTTCCAGCGGCAGGTCCTTGAGCATCGACTGCCCGCCGCAGGTACGGATCGCCAGCCGCGCGATGTCGTTGGCACCTTCCATCACGGTGTAGTGCGCGGCGTACAGGCGCAGGCGCTCGTCCTTGGACGGGTTGGGCCTGGCCTCATGGATCACGCGCCAGAAGATCGAGCGCATGTTCTCCAGCTGGATGCGCATCTGCGCCACCGCGATCTGCTTGGTCGGGTACATGCGGCGCCTGACCGGCGGCTGGCCCGGCACCTCGCCGCGCAGGTACTGCACGGTGAAGTCGTAGGCGGCCTGCGCCACGCCCAGGTAAGTCGGCGACAGCGTGAAGAACATGGCCGGCCAGGTCTGCGCGGCGCGGTAGTAGACCCCGCGCGGCATCAGTTGCTCCTGGTCGGGCACGAACACGTCCTTGAGCAGCAGCGTGCGCGAGACCGTGCCGCGCATGCCCATCGGGTCCCATTCGCCGGTGACGGTGAGGCCGTCGGCCTTGCCCGGCACGGCGATATAGAGGGTATCGCGCATGTCGGGATGCTGGTCGCCGCGGTCCTCGGTGCAGAGGATGCCGTAGTAGTCGGCGGCGCCAGACAGCGAGGCGAAGATCTTGCGGCCGTTCAGCACCCAGCCGCCTTCGACCTTGCGCGCGGTAGTGCCGAACGGCGCCTTGCCGGCGGCCGCGGCCGAGCCTTCGGAGAACGGCTGCGCGTAGACCGCGCCGTCGCGCACCACGCGCGCGAAATGCAGGGCGCGGCGGGCCTCGTGCTCGGCGCGCTGTCCGGGCGTCATCTCGATGCCATCGGACAGCGTGCCGGTCCACATGGTCGAGCAGATATGCATGTTGTACGTGAGCGCCGTCGCGCCGCAGAAGCGGCCGATCTCGGCGCCCACCATGCAATA
Source organism: Cupriavidus oxalaticus (assembly GCF_038900635.1). Lineage (GTDB taxonomy): Bacteria > Pseudomonadota > Gammaproteobacteria > Burkholderiales > Burkholderiaceae > Cupriavidus > Cupriavidus oxalaticus_B. The sequence goes on from NZ_JAYMRX010000001.1 coordinate 537,218, forward strand.
GGTGGCGAAGTCCGCGCCTTCGCCACCGAAGGCTTCCGGCACGCAAAGCGCGAGCAGGCCGGCTTCGCGCAGGTCGTCGTAGTTGGCGAAGGGAAAGCTGGCCTCGCGGTCCCAGGTGGCGGCGCGCGCGGCGAAGCGTTCGCGACCCAGGCGGTTGGCCAGCGCCAGCAGGCGCGCCTGGCGCGGGGTGAAATCCGCCGTACCGACGGCAGGAATGAAATCGAGCTGGCCGGATGGCATGTCGCGGTCTCCTTGGCGCCGGTCGATATTGACCTGCGCCGTTGATCTGGTTTTCAGGTATTTCGGGACCGGCGCGCGCGTCAGCGCACCGGGAAATGCCGCTGGAGGAAATCGAGTACCGGAGTGTTGAAGGCCGCCGGCCGCTCCATGCAGGCCAGGTGGCCGACATCGGGCAGGCAGTGGTATTCGGCGCCGGGGATGCGCTGCGCCATGCGCTGCATCACTTCGGGCGAGGCGTTGGTGTCGTGCTGGCCGGCCAGCGCCAGCACCGGCACGGCGATGCGCGGCAGCGCGTCGCGCTGGTTGAAGCGCACCAGCGCACCCAGCGCGGCGCGGTAGGCAGGCGCGGGCACGGCGGCCATCACTGCGGTGGCGAAGGCCACGGCGGGTCCGTCGGCATCCGGCGCCACCATCGTGCGCACCAGCCCTGCCGCCATCTCGGCCATGCTCTTGCCGGCGTCGAGCGGCGCGGTGCGCGCGGCGACGAACTCGCGCTGCCACGGCCCGTCGCCCTTGCCGAATGCGGGCGAGGTGCCGGACAGCAGCATGCCGTCGACCAGTGCCGGCGTGGCGGCATACGCCTGCTGCGCCACCATGCCGCCCATGCTGTGGCCGAGCAGCACCACGCGCCGGCCGGCATCGCGCTCGGCCTGCAACAGCGGCGCCAGCGCGCGGGCCAGGCCGTCGAAGTCGTAAGGATCGATCATGGCGCTGTCGCCATAGCCGGGCATGTCCCACGCCAGCGCGCGGTAGCCCGCCTGCGCCAGCGCTTCGCCCTGCGCCGGCCACGCGGCCTTACCGCCGCCGATGCCGTGCAGCATCACCACTGCCACCGGGCCGTCGCCCCACTCCAGCGTGGCGATGCCATTGGGGTGCTTATGGAGGGCGGGCACGCTCATGCCGGCACCTCCGCCAGCTGGCCTGCCTCGACTTCATTGCGGCCGTCTAGCGAGACCGTGCAGTTGCGCAGCGGCAGGTCGAAATGGCCCAGCGTATGGCGGCCCGCCACCTCGTTGGCGCCCGTGGAGAACAGGAAGTTGCCGCCGAACGCGCGCAGTTCGGTGCCGTTGCAGTCGCGCTTGTCGTAGAAGGCCAGCGCGTCCCAGCGCGCCGCCCGGTTCAGGCCCCAGCCGACGTGCGAGACCGCGTAGGCGTCGCGCGTACCCTCGCGATCGGCCCAGGCCTGGTAATAGCCGCGCATCATGTCGGCGTCGACGCCTTGTCCTTCGACGCCGACGATGTAGTCGTCCTCGATATGGCAGACCACGGTGTCGCGCAGGTAAGTCTTGAAGGTCAGGTTGACGTCGCCCGGTGCCAGCACCAGCGTGCCGTTGACCTGCCGGCTGGCCGGGAACGCCAGGCACAAACCGCCCGGCCAGTGCGAGACCTGCCCGGGCTTGTTGCAGAAGCCCCAGACGCCGCCCACGCGGGCATCGGCAAGGCCGATGCGCAGCTCGGTGCCGGCGGCCGAGTGCACGCGCATTTCCCTGGCGCCGCGCAGGCGCTTCATCGCCGCGCGCACGGTGCCTTCCAGCGCCGGGTCGGGCTGGCAGCGCTCCAGGATCTCCGGGTGTTCGTTGCTGACCATCAGCATGCGCGGCACCACGCCGTCCGCGCCGCGCAGGATCAGCGGCAGCTCGGGCGCGTGCAGCAGGCCTTCGACGGTGCAGTCCAGCACGAGGTGGCAGCGGGACAACGCGGCCACGACCGGGGCGAGATTCTGCAGCGCGTCGCTGGCGCCGGTCGAGCGCACCGGAGCCGGCGCGCTGAGTGCAGGCGTCGGCACCTGGATCCGCACTGGCGTGGCACCCAGCGACTGCACCGCCAACTCGGCCAAGGCCACGTTGACAGGGCGGGATTGCGACTCCGTTACAATTCCAACGACTTCCGCGCCCTGCAGGGCACAGAGTTCCAGGGTGCGCCGGAACGCCGCCAGCCAGCGGTGTTCGATCTGCTCGATGAGCATGTCTTGTCTCCTGCTTGTTATCGTGGCGGCATGCGCCGCACTCTTTTTTGCGCCTCGACCGGCACCGCTGCAGGGCGGCTTGCCAGCGGACTTGGTTGAAGTCCCTGGCGCGAATAATATATATGAAATTTCATGAACTCCAGTGGAGCCCCCATGGGCATGCCTGAGGCCCAGCCACGGATCGCCAACATTGCCGCCGCACCGGACTTCGATGCGCAGCATTTCCGTCGCACGCTGTCGCAGTTCGCGACCGGCGTGACGGTGATCACAACGCGCGCCAGCGCCGAATCGGTCGCGGCCGGCGCCCCGCCGTTCATCGGCATCACCGCCAGTTCGTTCAACTCGGTGTCGCTGGATCCGCCGCTGGTGCTGTGGAGCATGGCCACGCGCGCCAACAGCCTGCCGATGTTCCGCGACGGCACCCACTACATCATCAATGTGCTGTCGGCATCGCAACTGGACCTGTGCCAGCGCTTCGCCACGCTGAAGGGGGACCGCTTCGCGGGCGTCGACTACCGGCTGTCGGCCACCGGCCTGCCGATCCTGGCCAACGCGCTGGCGTGGTTCGAATGCCATAACCGCAGCCGCTACGACGAGGGCGACCATGTGATCTTCGTCGGCGAAGTAGAGCGCTGCGGCGTGCTCGAAGGCCCGGACGGACCGCTGGTGTTCCAGGGCGGCCAGTTTTCCACCACCACCCCGATCGAGCCCTGAGCGAGCGCGGCTCCATCATGGCGGACCAGCCTTTCGTCGACGGCTACCTGGCCTACCTGCTGGCCCGCGCCAGCCACCTGATTTCCGGCGAATTCCACCGCGAGGTCGAAGCCCGCGGCCTGTCCGTGCCGGAATGGCGCGTGCTGGCGACGCTTGCCGACCGCGCCGACTGCACCATCGGCGCGCTGGCCGAAATCACGCTGACCAAGCAGCCCACGCTGACCAAGCTGGTCGACCGCATGGCCGCCGAGGGGCTGGTCAAGCGCACCGCCGGCACCACCGACCGCCGCCATGCGCTGATCTCGATCACGCCGCACGGGCTGGCGCTGGCCCGGCCGCTGCTGGAGCGCGCCGCGCAGCATGAGCGCGCGGTGCTGAACGATTTTGGCCCCGAGCAAGGGGCGCAGCTCAAGGAAACGCTGCGGCAGCTGATCGCGCTGCACACGCAGAGCTAGGCGCCTTCCCCTGCCGCCTTCAGGATTGCTAGCGGCGAGCTGTCGGTCTTGATCCGCTGCAGCACGATGTTCGAGCGGATATCCATCACGCCCTTGGTGCGGTACAGCCGGTTCACGATGAAATCCGAGTAGTGCTTCAGGTTGCGCGCCTGCACGCGCAGGATGTAGTTGCTGTCGCCGGTGATGATGTAGGCCGACAGCACTTCGGGCCAGGACTGCACCGCGGCGATAAAGGTGTCGTGCCAGCCCTCCACGTCATGGCGCATCGACACCTGCACGATGGCCTCCAGCTCCAGCCCGAGCTGCTCGGCATCGAACCAGGCGCGGTAGCCGCCGATCACCCCTGACTCTTCCAGCAGCCGCACGCGGCGCAGGCATGCCGAAGGCGACAGCGCCACCCGGTCGGCCAGGTCCTGGTTGCTGATGCGGCCATTCTCCTGCAGGCACGCGAGGATGCGCAGATCGATGGGATCGAGGGTCATTCGAATTTCCTGCGACGAAAAGTATGATATTCGAATTTTATGCGAAAGATGGCGTGCCAGACCGCTCATTTCGCAAGCCTCTTCCCGGGGAATTTGTCTAATATGCCGACATCGAGGCAGACAAAAGACGGCACCGCCGCCCCATTCCATGACCGCCCCCAGACAAGACCCGCGCCGGCTGTGGGACATCAGCCCGCCGCTGTCCCCGGCCACCCCGGTGTGGCCCGGCGACACGCCGTTCCAGCAAGCGCCCGCGTGGCAGATGGACGAACACTGCCCGGTGAATGTCGGGCGCATCACGCTGTCGCCGCACACCGGAGCCCACGCTGACGCGCCGCTGCACTATGCGGCCGATGGCGCACCGATCGGCGACGTGCCGCTTTCGCCCTACCTCGGCATTTGCCGGGTGATCCACTGCATCGGCGCAGCGCCGGTGGTGGAGCCGCGCCATGTCGAGCACGCGCTGCAGGACTTGCCGCCGCGCGTGCTGCTGCGCACCTACCGGCAGGCGCCGCTGGCGCAATGGGACCCGGCATTCTGCGCCGTCGCCGCCGACACCGTCGCGCTGCTCGCATCGCACCGCGTGCAGCTGGTCGGAATCGACACCCCTTCTCTCGATCCGCAGGAATCCAAGACCATGGACGCGCACCGCGCCGTGCGCCGGCATGGGCTGGCGATCCTGGAAGGCATCGTGCTGGACGACGTCGCCGAAGGCGACTACGAACTGATCGCGCTGCCGCTGCGCTTTGCCGGGCTCGATGCCAGCCCGGTGCGCGCCGTGCTGCGCAGCCTGGACTGAACGCCTCAAAATTTCACGCATACCCACCATCAAGACATGACGACCATTGACCGCGAGCACTGTCTGCAGCTCGACCAGCAAGACCCGCTGCGCCCCCTGCGCGAGCAGTTCGCCCTGCCCGAGGGCGTGATCTATCTCGACGGCAATTCGCTCGGCGCCCGCCCGCGCGCGGCCGCCGCGCGCGCTGCCCAGGTCGTTGCCGAGGAATGGGGCGACGGCCTGATCCGCAGCTGGAACACCGCCGGCTGGTTCGAACTGCCGCAGCGGCTGGGCAACAAGCTCGCCCCGCTGGTCGGCGCCGGCGAGAATGAAGTGGTGGTGACCGACACCACCTCGATCAACCTGTTCAAGGTGCTGGCCGCCGCGCTGCGCGTGCAGCAGACGCGCGATCCGGCGCGCAAGGTGATCGTCTCCGAATCCAGCAACTTCCCGACCGACCTCTATATCGCCCAGGGCCTGGCCGACCTGCTGCAGCAGGGCTATTCGCTGCGACTGGTCGACTCGCCGGCCGAGATCGACGCCGCCGTCGGCGCCGATACCGCGGTACTGATGCTGACGCACGTCAACTACAAGAGCGGCGAGATGCTCGACATGGCCGCGCTGACCGAACTCGCCCATGCCCGCGGCGCGCTGACCGTGTGGGACCTGTGCCACTCCGCCGGCGCGGTACCGGTCAACCTGAAGGCATCCGGCGCCGACTACGCCATTGGCTGCACCTACAAGTACCTGAACGGGGGCCCGGGCTCGCCCGCGTTCGTGTGGGTCGCGCCGGCGCTGCGCGATGCGTTCTGGCAGCCGCTGTCGGGCTGGTGGGGCCATGCCGCGCCGTTCGCGATGGAGCCGCAGTACCGCCCGGTGGAAGGCGTGCGCCGCTTCCTGTGCGGCACGCAGCCGGTCACGTCGCTGGCGATGGTCGAGTGCGGGCTGGACATTTATGCCCAGACCAGCATGCAAGTGCTGCGCGCCAAGTCGCTGCTCTTGACCGACCTCTTTATCGAACTGGTGGAAGCACGCTGCGGCCAGCATCCGCTCACGCTGGTCACGCCGCGCGAGCACGCGCGCCGCGGCAGCCAGGTGAGCTGGGAGCATCCTGAAGGCTATGCCGTGGTGCAGGCCCTGATCGAGCGCGGCGTCATCGGCGACTACCGCGAGCCACGCATCGCGCGCTTCGGCTTCACGCCGCTGTACACCAGCTTTACCGAAGTCTGGGATGCGGTGGAGATCCTGCGCGATGTGCTGGACAGCGGCATGTATCGCGATGCGCGCTTCCAGGTGCGCGGCCAGGTGACCTGATCGGGAGTTCCATCATGAGTGAAATCAAGGGATGCCCCTTCTCGGGCACGGCGAGCGCATCGCAAACGGCATCGCAGGGCGATGGCTGGCATGGCGCGCAGATGGACTTCGCCAAGGACATGAGCTATGGCGACTATCTGGGCCTGGACCAGATCCTGAGCGCGCAGCACCCGCTGTCGCCGGACCACAACGAGATGCTGTTTATCGTGCAGCACCAGACCAGCGAGCTGTGGATGAAGCTGATGCTGCATGAGCTGCGCGCGGCGCGCGAATCGGTCAAGACCGACAGCTTGCCGCCAGCATTCAAGATGCTGACGCGCGTGTCGCGGATCATGGACCAGCTGGTGCAGGCGTGGAACGTGCTGGCGACGATGACGCCGCCGGAGTATTCGGCGATGCGGCCTTACCTGGGGATGTCGTCTGGCTTCCAGTCGTACCAGTATCGGGAAATCGAATTCATCCTCGGCAACAAGAATGCGGCCATGCTGAAGCCGCATGCGCATCGGGCCGAGCATCTGGCGCTGGTGGAGACCGCATTGAAGACGCCATCTCTTTACGATGAAGCGATCCGGCTGATGGCGCGGCGCGGGTTTGCCATCGATGCGGAATGCGTCGAGCGCGACTGGACCCAGCCTACCGCCTACAACGCTTCGGTCGAGGCGGCCTGGCTGGAGGTCTATCGCAATCCTTCCGCGCATTGGGAGCTGTATGAACTTGGCGAGAAGTTCGTCGACCTGGAGGATTCGTTCCGGCAATGGCGGTTCCGGCATGTGACTACGGTTGAACGCGTGATCGGGTTCAAGCGTGGCACCGGCGGCACCGAGGGTGTCAGCTATTTGCGCAAGATGCTGGATGTGGTGCTGTTTCCGGAGCTTTGGAAGCTCAGGACGGATCTTTGATCCCTGGTGCCCCGCATTCCGGGATTGCGGCTTCCTGCCGCCGGGCATCCACCCAATGCCCGGCCGCAAGGCAAAGACATCAACGGGAAGTCCCTAAACCCGGTCCGACAACCTGCCAGCCAATGCCACCAGCGCCGGCGCCAGCGTCTGGTGGAAAACCTCTTCCTCCACCGTGCCATAGGAAGCACTGCAACTCAACATATGCAGATCCTTCTCCCCGACGGGCCGAAACGCCACCGCGCAGGCATGAATCGCCGGATGCCAATCCCGGAATGACGACGCATAGCCCCGCTGCTGCGCATCAGCCAAGGCAACCCGCGTTGCGCCTTCCTGCTGCTTCCATTGCTCCGGAAACGCCTGGCTGAATTCGGCCAGTACCCGATCCCGCCGCGCTGCCGGCAGAGCTGCCAGATACGCCCGCCCCATCGAACTGGACACCAGCGACAGCCGCGACCCCACCCCCAGGCCCAGCATCACTCCAGCGTCATTGCGGATCGATTCGAGGTAAATCACCTCCATCCGCTCACGCTTGCCAAGCGATACCGACACGCCATACGACTGCGCGAACGCCAGCATATGCGGCCGCGCCAGCGTCACCACGTCAGACGCCGACAGGTACGCATATCCCAGCGCCAGCACCCCGGCATCGAGCGCGTACTTGCCCAGGCTGTCGTCATAGCGCAGGTAACCCAGCTGCACCAGCGTGCCGGCCAGCCGGCTGACCGTGGCCTTGGGAAACCCGGTGCGGCGCACGAAATCCTGGTTGCCAAGCATCGCTTCGCCGGTACGAAAACAGCGCAGCAGCTCCAGACCGCGCGCCAGCGCGGTGACGAAATTCGGATCGCTCTCACGTACCGGGGCGTCCGGCGTCGGTGCGTCGTTCGAAAGTGACGGACTGTTCAAGATGTGCTCCTCTCAGGTCGGCGGTTGTCCGCTCATCGCACAAGGCATGGTTGGCTCGGGGTTTTGCCTGTTGCACGGCAGACCCATTGCGATATACTAATTCAACGGAACACAGTTCCGCAATGCGGAACCAAAAAATCCTCCGCACGATCCACCGAACCCGAGACTCCGGAAGCACCCGCGCAAGTCGCCCCGCTTCCGCCGCGCCACCGAAGGAGACCTGCATGGCTGCCAACGCCGAATTCCACTGGGCCGATCCCCTGCTGCTCGACCAGCAACTGACCGCCGACGAACGCGCCGTGCGTGACGCCTCCGCGGCGTACTGCCAGGACAAGCTGATGCCGCGCGTGCTGCAGTCGTTCCGCAACGAGAAGACCGACGTCGAGATCTTCCGCGAGATGGGCGAACTGGGCCTGCTCGGCCCCACCATCCCCGAGCAATACGGCGGTCCCGGCCTGAACTACGTCAGCTACGGCCTGATCGCCCGTGAAGTCGAGCGCGTCGATTCTGGCTACCGCTCGATGATGAGCGTGCAGTCGTCGCTGGTGATGGTGCCGATCTATGAATTCGGCACCGAAGCGCAGAAGCAGAAATACCTGCCCAAGCTGGCCACCGGCGAATGGATCGGCTGCTTCGGCCTGACCGAGCCGAACCATGGCTCCGACCCGGGCTCGATGGTGACCCGCGCGAAGAAGGTCGACGGCGGCTACGAGCTGACCGGTGCCAAGATGTGGATCACCAACTCGCCCATCGCCGACGTGTTCGTGGTGTGGGCCAAGCTGGCGGGCGAAGACGGCAAGGAAGACATCCGCGGCTTCATCCTGGAAAAGGGCTGGAAGGGCCTGAGCGCTCCGGCTATCCACGGCAAGGTCGGCCTGCGTACCTCGATCACCGGCGAAATCGTGCTCGATCAGGTCTTCGTGCCGGAAGAGAACATCATGCCGGGCGTGAAGGGCCTGAAGGGTCCGTTCACCTGCCTGAACTCGGCCCGCTACGGCATCGCCTGGGGCGCGCTCGGTGCCGCCGAGTTCTGCTGGCACACCGCCCGCCAGTACACGCTGGACCGCAAGCAGTTCGGCCGCCCCCTGGCCCAGACCCAGCTGGTGCAGAAGAAGCTGGCCGACATGCAGACCGAGATCACGCTGGGCCTGCAAGGCTGCCTGCGCCTGGGCCGCATGAAGGACGAAGGCACCGCCGCGGTGGAAATCACCTCGATCATGAAGCGCAACTCGTGCGGCAAGTCGCTCGACATTGCCCGCGTGGCGCGCGACATGCTGGGCGGCAACGGCATCTCGGACGAGTTCGGCGTCATCCGCCACGTGGTGAACCTGGAAGTGGTCAACACCTACGAAGGCACGCACGACATCCACGCGCTGATCCTCGGCCGCGCCCAGACCGGCCTCCAGGCCTTCTTCTGAAGCATCCGTAACCGGGCACTTACGGACAGGAACTCCTGAAATGAAAAAAGCCCGGCTGCGGAGCCGGGCCAAGCACACTAGCAAGGAGACGACGAGGCTGCCCCCGTCGATAAAACACCTGTTCCGGACGCCGGCCCCGCAATATGTGGGGCCGCGTTCATTGGAGCGTCACGCCTTGTCGGGTTGCGGCGTCAGCCGCAGGTATGGCCGCACGGCCGTGTAGCCCTTCGGGAATTTCTCGCGGATCACGGCCTCGTCCTTCAGCGAGGGCACGATCACCACGTCATCGCCATGCTGCCAGTTGCCGGGCGTGGCCACGCTATGGCTGTCGGTCAGCTGCAACGAATCGATGACGCGCAGGATTTCGTTGAAGTTGCGCCCCGTGCTGGCCGGGTAGGTGATGGTCAGGCGCACCTTCTTCCTCGGATCGATGATGAACAGTGAACGCACCGTCAGGGTCTCGCTGGCGTTCGGATGGATCATGTCGTACAGCTGCGAGACCTTGCGGTCGCCGTCGGCCAGGATCGGGAAATTGACCGTGGTCGACTGGGTCTCGTTGATGTCGCGGATCCAGCCGTGGTGCGATTCCACGCCATCGACCGACAGCGCGATCGCCTTGACGCCACGGCGTGCGAACTCTTCCTTCAGCTTTGCGGTCAGGCCCAGTTCGGTGGTGCACACCGGCGTGTAGTCGGCCGGGTGCGAGAACAGCACGCCCCAGCTGTCGCCGAGCCACTCGTGGAAGCGGATGCGGCCTTCGCTCGAATCCTGCTCGAAGTCCGGGGCGATATCGCCGAGACGCAATGCCATGTTCAGATCTCCTGATTTCGAAGTGGAACCAGCGTATCCCGATTGATATCCAACCCAAACGAATATAAAGTCACTACAAAATCACTCGTAGTCATATAGACATTTTCTGACAGTCTTTTCGCGCGCTTTCGGGCATGCTGGCAATGGCCTCGCCGATACTGGCGATGAGGCGCGTGGCCTTGAAACCACCGTCGCCCGCCACATATGCTAAGTATCAGACAGACAATGCCGTTAGCCTCGGAGCGTAGAAAATGTCAGAATCCGCACAAACCGAACCAACCGCCCGCAAACAGGAGAAACTGATGAGCGATGTCAAGACCGTACTGTCCGACGCCGAGGAGCTGCTGAAGCAAGCCGCTTCGACCACCGGCGAAAAAGCCGCCGAACTGCGCGAGCGCGGCATGGGTCTGCTCAAGCAAGCCAAGGAAAAAGCCCAGGACCTGCAGGATGCGGTCGTGACCAAGAGCAAGGCGGCAGCTCGCGCCACCGACGACTACGTGCACGACCATCCGTGGCGCGCCGTGGGCGTGGCGGCCGGCGTGGGCCTGCTGATCGGTCTGCTGCTGAACCGCAAGTAAGCGGCTGTAGTCCGGTGCGGCCCGAGGTGCCGCACCAAAGCGGCAACCCGCGCGAGGCACGGGTTGCCAGAGGCCCGGGGGCCCGCACAGCGGCGCCCGGCCCCGTCCGCAGAAAGGCACGCTCGGCCATGCCGGCGTGCCGCTTTCACGCCGGAGCCGCCGAGCGAATCCATGAGCGAATCCACCCCCTCTCCCAAACTGCTGGAATCCGTACGCAACCTCCTCAACTCGCTGGTTGCCATGGTCCAGACTCGCCTGGAGCTTGCCAGCGTCGAATTCGCCGAGGAACGCACGCGCCTGATGAAGGTGGCCCTGCTGGCCTGCTTCGGGCTGGTGTTCTTCGGCATCGCGCTGGTCACCTTCACCGCGCTCGTCGCCATCCTGTTCTGGAACAGCTACGGCTGGCAGGCACTGGGCGTGCTGGTGGTCGTCTACCTGCTGCTATGCGCCGGCTGCCTGGCGTACGCGCGCAACCTGGTGCGCAACGCCCCGCCGATGTTCGAGGCCACGCTCGCCGAAATCGACAAAGACCGGGAGATCCTGCGCCGATGACCACCCTGGAACCCGACGAAGGCGCAAACGAGCGCAACCGCCGCGAGCACGCGCGGCCCGTCCGCTTCACGCAGGAAGTCCGTTTGCCGCTGGAGGTGCGCAAGGAACTGCTGCTCACACGCGCGGCGCTGGAACGCCACGACTGCCTGCAGGCGCTGCACCAGGTACGCGGCGGCGCACGCCGGCTGGGCAGCTTTGCCAGCTGGCTGCCGCGCATCGCACGGCCCGGCTCGCTGATGAAAGTGGCGGGCATCACCAAGGACTACCCGCTGCTGAGCACCGCCGTCACGCTGGCGCTGCCGCTGCTCCGGCGCACGCCGGTGCTGCGCTGGACCTGGAAGCTGTCCAAGGTTGGCCTGGCGGCCGGCGCGGCGTACTGGGTCTACAACACCTGGCGCGACGCCAGGCGGCAGGCGATCCCTCCTGCCACCGCACCCGCCCCCGCACCTGCCACCGTGCCGGACACCACAGGCACGGCTACGCCAGGCGCGCCTCCCGTCGACACCGGCTTCCGCGACCCGCTCGTTCGCTGAACCTCGCGTTTGACCTCAGGCCGTCCGCGCCGCCGCGGACGGCACCATTGCGGCCAGTCCGGTCGGGGCGAACGGCTCTGGCAGGCCGATATGGAAACCCTGCACCAGGTCTACGCCGAGCTCGCGCAGCCGCTCCAGCATGGCCTCGCTCTCGACGAATTCGGCGATGGTTTTCATGCCCATCGCCTGGCCAATGCGCTGTATCACCTCCACCATCACCAGGTTGACCGGATCGGCCAGCATCTCGCGCACGAAGCTGCCGTCGATCTTCAGGTACGCCGCCGGCAAGTGCTTCAGGTAGGTGAACGACGACATGCCCGCGCCGAAATCATCCAGCGCGAAACTGCAGCCGAGCTGCTGCAGTTGCTGGATGAATGATCCCGCCTGCGCGAGGTTGGCGATCGCCGCCGTTTCCGTGATCTCGAAGCAGATGCCGTCCAGCGCGATGCCGGCGCACTGCGCCTGCTCGCGCACGAACTCGGGGAAGTGGATATCCGCCAGCGACGAGCCCGACAGGTTGATGGCGCAGGTGGCGATCTCCCCCTGGCGGCCCGCCAGCGCGCGGAAGGCGGTCTCGACCACCCAGCGGTCGATCATCGGCATCAGGTTGTAGCGCTCGCACGCCGGCACGAACGCCATCGGCGGCACCAGCCGGCCGCGCTCATCGAGCATGCGCAGCAGCAGTTCGATATGGCGCCCCGGGGCCCGCGCCGCAGCGTCCGGCCGCGCCGGCACGATCTGCTGCGCATACAGGCAGAAGCGCCCCGCCGCCAGCGCGGCGTGCACGCGGCTGACCCATTCCATCTCGCCATGCCGTGCCTGCACCACGTTGTCCCTGGGATGGTAGACCTGCACGCGGTTGCGCCCGCCCTCCTTGGCCACATAGCAGGCCGCGTCCGCCGCGCTGAGCGCTTCGGCGACGCTGCCGGTCTGGGCATCCAGCAAGATCAGGCCGATGCTCACGCCCAGCGCGAAGGTGCGCTGCCGGTACGCGAAGCGGAAGCAGGCAATGGCGTGCCGCAGCGCCTCCGCCACGCGCTCGCCGTCGCTGGTAGCGCAATGCTCGAGCAGTACGCCGAACTCGTCGCCGCCAAGGCGCGCCAGCGTATCGCTGCGGCGCAGCTGGCTGCGCATGACCTCGGCCATCTGCCGGATCAGTTCGTCGCCGGCGGCATGGCCGCAGGTGTCATTGACCACCTTGAACTGGTCGAGGTCCAGGTACATCAGCGTATGGGAGACGCCTTGCGCATGCGCCCGCGTGATCGCGGCGTCGACGCGGCGCTCGAACTCGGCTCGGTTGACCAGCCCGGTCAGGCTGTCGTGGCTGGCCTCGTACGCCAGCCGCGCGGCATGCGCGCGTTCCTGGCTGATATCGTGCAGCACCACCACCACGCCGATCGATTGCGCGGCACGATCGCGGATCAGCGCCACCGAGGGCTTGACCGCAAGCGCCTGGCCGGAATGCCCCGATGCGGCGCGCTGCACCAGTTGTGCCGACTGGCTGCGCCAACGCTGCCTGAGCGCGAGCGTGACGATGTCGGGCAGCGGCGCCAGGCTGTCCTCGTCGCGCAGCATGCACACCTTGCCCAGCGGCTGCCCGAGGGCGTCGGCCTCGCGCCAGCCGGTCAGCGCCTCGGCAGCGGGATTGAGCGACTGCACGCGGCCCCACACGTCGGTGGTCACCACCGCGTCGCCGATTGCCTGCAGGGTGACCTGGGCACGCTCCTTTTCTGCAAACAGCTGGGCCTCGTAGCGCTTGTTGTCCGAGATATCCGTCAGCGAGCCCGCCATGCGCGATCGCCGCCGCGCGGCGGCGCGAACCAGCCGGCCGCGTGCGCGCACCCACAGGTAGTCGCCGTCGCGCTTGCGCAGCCGGAACTCGGTGTCATACGGCTCGCCGCTGCGCAGGTGCCGCGCCAGCTTGGATTCGAAGGCCTCGACGTCCGACGGATGCAGCAGGCCGAGCACGGTCTCCCGCGCATGCGGCAGCTCGCTGGCGCCGTAGCCCAGCATCTGGGAGCATCGCGCGGAAAAATACAGCTCGCCGCTGCCGAGATGCCAGTCCCACAGGCCGTCGTTGCTGCCCTCAACCGCCAGTTGCAGCTGCTCCTCGCGCTGGGACAGTACCTCGCGCAGCCGCCGCTCGCGCTGCAGCGGGCCGTGCGAGAGCAGGATCGCCGACATCAGCAGCAAGGTCGCCGCCACCGCGCTGCCGTTGGTCAGCAGCCGCGTCACCCGGCGCGACGCCTGCCCAAGGTGGTCCGAAAACGCACGTTCCAGCGGGGTCAGCCGCGCATCGATCTGCGCGATCCGGCGCAGCACGGGCGCCACGCAATCGTCGTCGCAACCAGGCAGGTCGACCAGCCCGCGCAGTGCCAGCGCCTGCTCGTGCAACGCGGCGATCTCTTCGTCGCCGGCGGCCCACACGCGGATCGCGGCATCGACCTCGTGGATATGGCGGAAGTTTCGGTAAAGCCGGACCATCCGCGGGATGTCGTCCGGGTGGTTGCCGCCTGCGAGCAGTCCTTCGCGCACGCGTTCCAGGTCCGGCTCGTCACGGTCGAGTTCCAGCCGGGCGCGATGGTCGCCCAGCGGAATCGCAATGGCGGCCAGATAGGCGGTGAAATCCGCAGGATTGCGGTCTTCGCCGTAGCGCAGCAAATGCAGCACCGCATTCTTCTGGCCGTTGGACCACTGGCTCTCGCCCGCGACAAACGCGCGCGCGGCCGACAACAGGTCAAGGCTGGCGATGCTGAACAATGCCAGCGCTACCACTACCGGAACGAACGGCCAGATGATGCGCAGCACGTGGCCGCTGGCCGGTAACGATTCACCCGCTTGCCGCATATGGAATCCTGCCGGGTGCTGGCCCGGCTCAATTCATTCTGTGTCTCCCGCCGCGCCCGCCATGGCAGGTCCGCCGCTCATTGTCGTGTGGACAAGACAGCAAGTCTCTAACTCGATCTGGTTAAACCAATGGTGTCGCGGGTTTTTGCGCTGGAGTCTGCACGCCGACCGGGTGCGCGGCATGGCGTGTGGTCTGCGCAACGCGGTCAATGCGTTGCGGTGCCAGATGGGGACCGCATCCCCGGAGGATGCGTTTTGCGATCTGAAAACGACGAAGGCCTGCGCATTGCGCAGGCCTTCGTGTACTTCGAATGCTGGTGGGTCGTGCGTGACTCGAACACGCGACCAACGGATTAAAAGTCCGCTGCTCTACCGACTGAGCTAACGACCCGAAAAAACAGAACCGCGATTATAGTGACATAGTTTCCAGACTGTCAAGCATTCGCGATTCACACCATGCGTTCTAGCCGCCACATCTGGTAGCGGAACGCCAGCACCGCACCCAGAAGGATGCCGGCCAGCGCGATAAAGGAACCGATTGCCAGCGTCGACACCCCCGACAGCCCCTGCCCCACCGTACAGCCCAGCGCGGTCACGCCGCCCGCCCCCATCAGGATACCTCCGACCATATGGTTGGCCACATCCTCGGCATTGCCGAAGCCTTCCCAGCGGAACGTGCGCGTGGCCAGCGCATAGACCGCCGCGCCGGCGATCACGCCGAACACGCTGACGATGCCGATGGTCAGCACCTTGCTCTTGTCGCTGAACAGCATCAGCCAGTCGAGCGTATAGGCGTAAGGCGCGACGAAGCTCAGGCTTTCCATGCGTCCCGAGTTGGTCGACACGAACAGTTCTTCAAGCGTATTCGGATCCTCGGCGACGTAGCCCAGCTGGCCGGACACGTACCACATCGCCACGATGATCAGGCCGACGCCGATGCCACCGAGCAGGTTGTCGAACGAGCGGAAGCCGCGCCCCGCCAGCGCCCACACCACCAGCAAGCCGCCCAGCAGCAGCCCGAGCCCAAGCTGCAGCGCGCCGCGCGCCGCGCCGGTGCCTTGCGCCAGCACCGACGGCAGGTCCTGCGTGGTCGGCAGCGTGACCGCCACCGCGTCGACGGTATTGACGCGCACCACGCCAAACAGGCCGCGCAGCGTCATGTACGCCGACAGCCCCAGGAACACGAACACCACCAGCGATTTCAGGTTGCCCGCGCCGATGCGCACCAGCGTCTTGCTGCCACAGCCCGATGCCAGCACCATGCCGAAGCCGAACATCAGCCCGCCCGCCAGCGCCGACAGCCAGCCCAGCTTGCTGGCGGTGTAGATGGTCTTGGTCGGATCGATCACGCCGGTCCAGGCCAGCACACCGGTGCCGATCATGGCCACGCCGATCGCCAGGCCCCACATGCGCGCGCGGGTCCAGTCTCCCATGTTGACCACATCGGAGACCGCGCCCATGGTGCAGAAGTGCGTGCGCTGCAGCACCGCGCCGAACAGGAAGGTCAGGACGAACGTGCTCAGCAGCACGGTGCGCGAGAGCGCGGCAAGGTCGATTTCAGGCATGTCGTTGATGGGGGACGGCTTCTGGCGGCGTTCGGTTCGAAATGTTCAGGCGGCGCCCTGGTATCGGGTCGGGTCGGGCACGCCGGCGGCCTCGAAGCCGGCGCGGCGGATGCGGCACGAGTCGCACACGCCGCAGGCGCGGCCGTCGTCGTCGGCCTGGTAGCACGACACCGTCAGGCTGTAGTCGACGCCCAGGCCTATGCCGGCGCGGATGATCTCGGCCTTGGTCATGTCGATGATGGGCGCGTGCACGCGGAAGCGGTCGCCCTCGACCCCCGCCTTGGTGGCGAGGTTGGCCAGGGTTTCGTAGGCGGCGACGTACTCGGGCCGGCAATCGGGGTAGCCGGAGTAGTCCACCGCATTGGCGCCGAAGAACAGGTCGCGCCCGCCCACGGCCTCGGCCCATCCGAGCGCCAGCGACAGCATGATGGTGTTGCGCGCCGGCACATAGGTGACGGGAATGCCGCCGGTGGCGCCGTCGGTCGGCACTTCCAGCGTGTCGTCGGTCAGCGCCGAACCGCCGAAGCGGCGCAGGTCGAGGTCGACGATCTCGTGGCGGGTAGCGCCCAGCGCCGCGGCCACGCGCTTCGCGGCCTCCAGTTCGGAAGAATGGCGCTGGCCGTAGCGCATCGACAGCGCATAGGTCTCGAAACCCTGGGCGCGGGCCATGGCAAGTACGGTGGCGGAGTCGAGTCCGCCGGAAAGCAGGACGATGGCGCGTTTGGTCATGGTGCGGAGGCGCACCGGGGGCGGCGCGCAAGAACATTCAGGCGAATGACATATTCTAGCGCGACAAACGAAAAAGGCCCGCCGAAGCGAGCCTTGCAGCAGCGGGCGGCGCGCCGCCGCCGACGCTTACTTCAGCGTCTTCAGCCGGTTGCTCGCCGCCTGCGCGCCTTCGGTGCCGGGATACTTGGCCACCACCTGCTCCAGCGTCTTGCGCGCGGCCGCCTTCTGGCCGGACTCGAGCTGGTTGTTGGCAATGGCGATCATCGCGTCCGGCACCTTGGGGTGCGTCGGATTGGCGTTGACCATGTTCTGCAGCACGAAGGTGGACCCCTTGTAGTCGCGCTGCGCATACAGCGAGTTGCCGAGCCAGTACTGCGCCAGCGGCAGGTACGGGCTCTGCGGGTACTTCTTGACGAACGACGAGAATGAACTCCCGGCGCTCTTGAAGTCGCCCGCCTGGAACTGCTTGAGCGCAGCATCGTATTCGGGCTTTTCGCCCGGCTGCGACACGCCTTCGCGGCCCTCGACCGTGACCTGTTGCGGCTCGAATTTCTTCAGGCGCGCATCGAGGTCGGCGTAGTAGTCCTTCTGCTGCTTCTGCAGCGTGTCCACCGTGTTCTGCAGCACTTCGTTCTGGCCGCGCAGCCGCGCCACTTCCTGGCGCATGCCCTCGAGCTGGTTCTGCATGTCGAGCGTGGTACGGCTGTTCTGCTCGATGCGCTGCGTGGCGGTCGCCTGGAAACCGTTGAACTGGTCGCGCAGGCCGATGACCGCCTTGCGGGCCTCGTCATCGTCGAACACACCGGCCTGCGCCTGCGCGAGCGGGAGCATGCCGCCGCCGGCGACGGCAGCAAGCCACAACAGGGTGGAAACGCGTGCTTTCATGGAGGGTCAGTCCGCAGATCAGTAGTTGATGTCCGCGCGGCGGTTTTCCGCCCACGAGGCTTCATCGTGGCCCGTGGCCTTGGGCTTTTCCTTGCCCAGGCTCACGGCTTCCATCTGGCCGTCGGGCACGCCCATCGAGCCCAGCGAACGGCGCACGGCCTCGGCGCGCTTCTGGCCCAGCGCCAGGTTGTACTCGCTGGTGCCACGCTCGTCGGTGTTGCCCTGGATCAGAATCTTGCGGCCCTTGTTGCCGCCCAGGTACTTGGCGTGCTCGGTCAGCATGCCCTGGTAGTCGGACTTGACCGTGTAGCTGTCGAAGTCGAAGTACACGCTGCGCTTGGCCAGCGGGCTGTTCGGGTCGTTCAGCGGATCGGCGGCGGTCACCGGCGTGACGGCGCGCGGGTCCGCACCCGTGCCGGCCTTGCCGGCGTTGGCGGTGTCGTCCAGCTTGACGCCGGAGCTGCAGGCACCCAGGGCCAGCAGTGCGGCGACGGCAAGGGTTTTGCTCATCAGTTGGGGCATAGTGAATGACTCCTGTTATTGCATGAAAGGACCCCAGGACGGCTCGCGAACATCGCCGGACTGGAGGGACAGAACCTGCCGGGTACGCCCGTCAGTGGACACCGCCGCCAGCACCGCGCGGCCGCCCACGCGGGTGGCATAGAGAATGTACTTGCCGTTGGCGGCGAAGCTCGGGGCCTCGTCGTTGGCCGTATCCGTCAGCGACGTCACGTCGCCGTTGCTCAGGTCCTGCAGTTGCAGCTTGAAGCCGCCCGCGCGGGTGATGTACGCCAGGTACTTGCCGTCCGGCGAGACCCGCGGGCTGACGTTGTAGCTGCCCTTGAAGGTGACACGTTGGGCCCCGCCGGCTTCTTCGCCGCCCGCGGGCATGCGATAGACCTGCGGCGCACCGCCGCGGTCGCTGGTGAAATAGATGCTGCGGCCATCGGGCGAGTACTGCGGCTCGGTATCGATGGCGCTGCTACGCGACAGGCGGCGGATGCCCGAGCCGTCGGCGTTCACCTGGTAGACCTGGGTATTGCCATCGCGCGACAACGCCAGCGCCAGGTGCTGGCCGTCAGGCGACCACGACGGCGCGCTGTTGTTGCCCTTCTGGTTCGACACCAGCGTGCGCTTGCCGCTGGCCAGGTCGTGCACGTACACCACCGGCTTCTTGGCTTCGAACGAGACATAGGCCACGCGGCGGCCGTCCGGCGACCATGACGGCGAGATGATCGGCTCGTTGCTGGTCAGCGCCACCTGCGAGTTCTGGCCATCCGAGTCTGAGATCAGCAGCTGGTATTTGCCGCCCACCTTGGACACATATGACAGGCGCGTGGCAAACACGCCGCGCTCGCCCAGCAGCTTTTCATAGATGTAGTCGGCGATCTTGTGCGCGGTCACGCGCAGCTGGCCCTGGTTGACGGTGAAGGCCAGCCCGCCCAGGCTCTGGCCCTTGACCGTGTCGTACAGGCGGAAACGCACCTCGTACTGGCCACCGCCGGCCGGGGTCACGCTGCCGGCGACGAAGGCGTCGGCGCCGCGCGACTTCCAGCTGCCCAGGTCGACATTGGCGGATTCCGCCACCGTGGCGCCGCCCGGGTCGACATTGCGCAGGCGGCCGCTGCGCGCCAGGTCGGCGCGGATGATCGCGGTCAGGTTTTGCGGGGCCTGGGCCTCGCCCTGGAAGTTGGCGGTGGCAACCGGGATCTGGCTGGAGCCGACCCCGGAGATCTCAACGTTGAGCTGCGCGTGCGCGGCGCCGGCGGCCACGGTCAGTGCCGCGGCCAGCCACGCCATCAGCGCGCGGCGTCCCGCCCGGCGGGCGGCTCGTTGGTTTGCATGTTGCCGCCTCTCGGACAGCCAGTTGGGGGCCCAAATCTTTCGCATGCTGCTCCTCAGTCGATTTCAAGATTCGTCGGGCACGGCAGGAATCAGGCAGACGGCAACACGGGCAGGACCGCGCATGGCGCATCCCCGTCGTGCGTGCGGTCTGCACACTGCCGGCTGCGTCAGGCAACCTGCCATCGTAGCGATGGGACTGAAGGCCGGCGATGAAGGTTGCATTATGTTGCAAATCATGGCGTGCCGGTCACTCAGTCCTTTGGCCGGAAGGTGATGGTAAAGCTGGCCGGCGCCTTGCCGTCCTCGTCGCGCGGCAGCGGATCGGAACGTTCGACCGCGCGCAGCACGGCATTGTCCCACGACGAATTGCCGCTGGACTTGGACAGCCGCGCCGACATCAGCGAGCCATCCGGCGCCAGTCGCACCGATACCACCGCGTTCGGGTTGCCCGGCACGTCTTCCGTGAACACGATGTTCGGCTTCACCCGGCGGCGCACGCGGTCCGCATAGCCGGGCGACGCCTTGCCGCCACCCCCGGCGCCCGCGCCGGTCGTGCTGCCCACGCCACCACCGCCGGCGCCGCCGCCGGCCAGCGCCTGCAGGCGCGCCAGCTCGCCCTTGCGCTGTGCATTGGCAGCCGCCTCCGACTGCGCCTTGGCCTTGGCATCGGACTGTGCCTTGGCCTTCGCCTCGGCTTGGGCCTTCGCCTTGGCGTCGGCCTGGGCCTTGGCCTTGGCGTCTGCGGCTTCCTTGCGCTCGCGCTCGGCCTGTTCCTTGCGGTCCTGCTCCTGCTGCGCGGCTTTTTTCTTCGCGTCTTCCTTGCGCTGCGCTTCCTTGCGTTCGGCTTCCTTGCGTTCGGCTTCCTTGCGGTCAGCCTCTTTACGCTCGGCTTCCTTGCGAGCCTCTTCCTTCCGTGCCTCGTCCTTGCGCGCGGCCTCCTTGCGGGCCGTTTCCTTGCGCTCGGCTTCCTCGCGCGCGGCAGCCTCGGCCTGGCGCTTTTTCTTCTCGAGCGCGATGTCGGCGTCTTCCTCGACCTTGCTCTTCACCTGCGGCGCCGGCGGCGCGGGCACCGGGCGCGGCTGCACCACCGGCTCGGGCTCAGGCTCGCGCGGAGGCGGTGGCGGCGCGGTGGCGGCGGGAATCTCTTCCCACAACTCGGCCTCGGCGCCGACCGGCGTGCTGCTCTGCCAGTGCACGCCGTAATACAGCACAATGCCCAGCAGCAGGTGCATGACGAGCGCGAGCGTGAAGGAACGCATGGTTCCCCGCTCTTTCACCGGCTGGTAGGGATAGGCGGCGACGGTATTCATCGGGCGCAACGGCAATCGCAATGGCTGTCAGTCGGGCGCATCAATGCGGCTTCAATACGGTTCAACGCGTCAGGAAGTCTTGGACTTGACCATCAGGCCCACGCGCTTGATGCCGTCGGCCTTCAGCACCGACATGACATCGAGCACGGCTTCGTACTTCACCGAACGGTCGGCGGCGATCACCACCGGCTGGTCCGGGTTCTCGTTCTGGCGCTGGTGCACGAAATCGAGCAGGCCCTGCTTGTCGAGCTTGCGCTCGAAGGCATTGCCGGCGTTGTCCTTGCCGCGCGCGGTCAGGTCGCCGTTCTCGTGCACGGTGACAACGATCGGCGGCGCCTTTTGCTGCGGCGTGGCGTTGGCCACGGTGGGCAGGTCCACGGTGGCGGGGCTCACGATCGGCGCTGCCACCATGAAGATGACCAGCAGCACGAGCATGACGTCGATATAAGGCACGACGTTGATGTCGGCGCTTGCCCGGCGGCGCGAACCGCCGCGGCGCTGAATGGCTGCCATTGCAGGACTCCTGGAAAGGACAAGCCCGGGCTGGTCACCCTGACTCCCTGTCGTGAATTCGGTTAGCGGGCCTGCCGTTGCAGGATGTTCAGGAACTCTTCCATGAAGCTCTCGAAACGGATCGCCAGGCGGTCGATTTCGGTGGCATAGCGGTTATAGGCGATCACCGCCGGGATCGCCGCGAACAGGCCGATCGCGGTGGCCACCAGCGCTTCGGCAATGCCGGGAGCCACCGATGCCAGCGTGGCCTGCTGCACATTCGACAAGCCGCGGAACGCGTTCATGATCCCCCACACCGTGCCGAACAGGCCGATATACGGGCTGACCGAGCCCACCGAGGCCAGGAACGGCAGGTGCGACTCGAGCACGTCCATCTCGCGCTGGTAGGCGGCGCGCATGGCGCGTCGGGCCGCGTCGAGCAGCGCGCCGGAATCGTTGCCGCGCTCGCGCGCCTTCAGGAACTCGCCCATGCCGGATTCGAAGATCCGCTCGAGCGCACCGGTGTTGTGGCGGTTGTTGACGGCGCTGTTATATAGCGCCTGCAGGTCGCCGCCGGCCCAGAAGTCGCGCTCGAACCCCTCGGTCTGGGTGCGCGCCGAGCGCAGCGCCAGGTGCTTGCGGAAGATATAGGTCCACGAAAACAGCGACATGACGAGCAGCAGCGCCATGACGGCCTGTGCCAGCAGGCTGGCGTGGAGCACCAGCGTTACGATCGACATGTCTTGCGTGACGGTCACGGGATTCATCGGGCGGACTTGATGGTAGCTAGGACGGGGGCGGGAATTGGAGCGGGACGGAAAGTGCTTCGATCGACACATCCGACGCGAATGGCGCCGGATGCAAGCATCAACTCGTCACGCCAGGCTTCCTGCGTGAACTGGACCGAGGCCGGGCCGACCCGGTCGATGCGCGTGCGAATCTCGAGCTGGTCGTCGAGGCGGGCGGGCGCATTGTAGTCCACCGCCGTGCTACGGACGATAAAGACCACGCCGGCTTCGTCGGCCAGCGCCTGCTGCTCGATACCGAGCGAACGCAGCCACTCGGTGCGGGCCCGTTCGAAGAACTTGAGGTAGTTGGCGTAGAACACTACGCCGCCCGCATCGGTGTCTTCCCAGTACACCCGCAGGGTCCAGACAAAGTTTGTCATGGCCGCGATTGTAACGGAGAGCGAACGCGGTTTCGTGTAAACCCGCAGTACGAGTTTGCAACAGCAAGTTGCTGGCCAGCCCTTGACCAGCCTTGGCTGGCGGGTTGACGGCTTGCGGCGGGCGCACTCTACGCGCTACACTGCGCGCAACCATTCCATCTTGCGCGACTGGCGAAGTCAGTGGGCACTACCACGAGGAAGCGCAAGTTCTCTGGCGTGTTGTATCACACGCCTGCCGCTCGCCTGGGCAGCGAATGGGAAGCAGGGTGCGCCCTGCGCCGACGGCTGCAAAGTGCCGCCAGCGCCGGTCGCCGCTAGCCTTCCCCGCGCGCCCTAACCGATGCTCCCGATGCTTGAATCGGATTCCCTTTTTTCAGACGAGTCTCGCCATGTTCGAACGCAGCCGTTTCACGATCGACCAGATCGACCCTGAGGTCTTTGCCGCCATCCAGAAGGAAAACCAGCGCCAGGAAGACCACATCGAGCTGATCGCCTCCGAAAACTACACCTCGCCGGCCGTGATGGCCGCGCAGGGTTCGCAACTGACCAACAAGTACGCCGAGGGCTATCCCGGCAAGCGCTACTACGGTGGCTGCGAGTTTGTCGACATGGTCGAGCAGCTGGCCATCGACCGCGTCAAGCAGCTGTTCGGCGCCGAGGCCGCCAACGTGCAGCCCAACTCGGGCTCGCAGGCCAACCAGGGCGTGTACTTCGCCGTGCTCAAGCCGGGCGACACCATCATGGGCATGAGCCTGGCCGAAGGCGGCCACCTGACCCACGGCATGGCGCTGAACATGAGCGGCAAGTGGTTCAACGTGGTCAGCTACGGCCTGAACGCGCAGGAAGACATCGACTACGACGCGCTGGAAAAGCTCGCGCAAGAGAAGAAGCCCAAGCTGATCATCGCCGGCGCCTCCGCCTTCGCGCTGCGCATCGACTTCGAGCGCATCGGCCGCGTCGCCAAGTCGATCGGTGCCTACTTCATGGTCGACATGGCCCACTACGCCGGCCTGATCGCGGCGGGCGTCTACCCGAACCCGGTGCCGCACGCCGACTTCGTCACCACGACCACGCACAAGAGCCTGCGCGGCCCGCGCGGCGGCGTGATCCTGATGAAGGCCGAGCATGAGAAGGCCATCAACTCGGCGATCTTCCCCGGCATCCAGGGTGGCCCGCTGATGCACGTGATCGCCGGCAAGGCGGTGGCGTTCAAGGAAGCGCTGACTCCCGAGTTCAAGGAATACCAGCAGCAAGTGGTGAAGAACGCCGCCGTGCTGGCCGAGACCCTGATCGCGCGCGGCCTGCGCATCGTGTCGGGCCGCACCGAAAGCCACGTGATGCTGGTCGACCTGCGCGCCAAGCACATCACCGGCAAGGACGCCGAGCGCATCCTGGGCGAGGCGCACATCACCGTCAACAAGAACGCCATCCCGAACGATCCGGAAAAGCCGTTCGTGACCTCGGGCATCCGCCTGGGCTCGCCGGCCATGACCACGCGCGGCTTCAAGGAAGAAGAAGCCCGCATCGTCGGCAACCTGATCGCCGACGTGCTGGAGAACCCGCACGACGCCGCCAACATCGCCAGCGTGCGCGAGCAGGTGGCTGCCCTGACCAAGCGCTTCCCGGTCTACGGCTGATGCTTCCGGGCCACCCGCGAGGGTGGCCGGCAGCCCCGCGAGCCGCGCCCTGCCACGTCACGCAGGCGGTCCGGCTTGCGGGCCTCGCCAACCCGCCCCGCCTGTGCAGATCATTGATGCGGAACAGGCGACGGAATTCAACTGAAGGTGGTCCGGCATGAAATGCCCCTTTTGCGGTCATTCCAATACCCAGGTGCTCGACACGCGCATGTCGGAAGACGGCGATGCCGTGCGCCGGCGCCGGCGCTGCGAGTCCTGCGACCGCCGCTTCACCACCTATGAGCGGATCGAGCTTTTCTTTCCCGCCATCGTCAAGAAAAACGGTTCGCGCGTCGACTACGCGCGCGCCAAGCTGAAGGACTCGATGCGCCTGGCGCTGCGCAAGCGCCCGGTTTCGGCCGAAGCCATCGATGAAGCCATCACCCGCATCGAGGAAAGACTGCTGTCGCTGGGCGAGAAGGAAATCCCCAGCAGCCAGGTCGGCGAGCTGGTGATGCGCGAGTTGCGCAAGCTCGACAAGATCGCGTATATCCGGTTTGCGTCGGTGTACCGGAGTTTCGAGGATGTTTCCGAATTCTCCGATGTGCTCGCCGAAGTGACCGCGGGCAACAGCAAGCGCTGAGCGCCCTTCCCCACCGTCAACGTTCCCAGCAGTCCTGTAAATACGCAGCGGGATTCGTCCCGACCGCGTTCAGCCGCGTGCCGGCCTGGTCCAGCAGGTAGGTACCACAGGCATCCGCCGCATCGACCGGCACGGCCCGCAGCACATAGCCGTTCGCCGTCAGCGAATTGGCCACCAGCGAGAGGTTGTAGCGCACCCGGTTGCTGTCGCGCGGCGAGGTGCGGAAGGCCGCCGGCAAGGCGAACGCCGCCCCGGCGCTGTCCTGGTCGTAGCGCCCATTGACAGAGCGGAAGCGCTCCAGCTGCTGCGCCGCCTCGGTCATCATGCCGCGCGCATCGGTACGGTAGCCGCGCCGCACGTGCTCGGTGTAGTTGGGGATGGCGATGGCGGCGAGGATGCCGAGGATCGATACCGCGACCATCAGCTCGATCAGCGTCATGCCACCCATGCCCGGCATGACGCGGCGGCTATGGAACCCGTTCATTGTGAAATCTGCCTCCACGACAGCCGGTTGCGGGCGATATTGCCCTTTTCGACCACGCTGATGACATCGCCCGTGGTGGCGCTGGCGACCTTGAGGTGGTCGCTGCTGCCGCCTCCCCCGGTAAAGATGGTCGAGCCGAAGTTGCCCTGCTGCGCGATGCCCGATATCACCAGCACCTTGTCGTTGACCTTCATGTTGTCGTCGCTATCGACCTTGCCATCGCCGTTGACGTCGAGCACCGGGTACGGCAGCGCGGCGCCGGTCAACGCGGCAAAGTCGAGCAGGTTGGAACTGATGCCGCCGACGCACTCGTCGGTCGATGGCGTCAGCGTGGTGACGACCAGCCGTTCCGCGTCTGTCTTCGGCTTGACCACCACGCGCTCGCCCTGCGTCAGCAGGTCGATGTACCAGCCGCGCCGTGTGGTGTAGTCGACCGTATTGCTGCTGAGCGTCAGGGCGGGACGCGACACCCCATCCACGAGCGTCGAGCCCAGGGTCAGCGTCTGCGCGCGCAGGTCGCTGCGCGTGGCCGCGGCGGTATTGTTGTCCCACACGCCGTAGACCGAGTTGTAGCCGGTGGCCGCGGTATCGGCGGCATCATAGAAGCGGCCGGTGCCGAAGGTCAGCAGGAAGCCTTTCTTCGGATCCTTCGGATTGACCAGCGCGGTCGGTGCGGCAGTAATCGGCTGAACCACGCCCGCGGCGCTTTGCGCAGTGAACAGCGGTGCGCCCTGCGTGGTGCCCATGCGGGCGCTCCACGCCGCCGGGTTGTCGCCGGCGAGATCGAATTTCCACAACCGGCCTTTCAGGTCGCCGGCATAGACCGCCTGGATGGTCAGGTTATCGTCGTAGACCACTTCGGGGCTGCCCAGTCCGTTGTTGTTGCCGCTGGCAGCGGTCTCCTTCGCATCGGCATAGATCTTCTGGATGCCGTTGCTGGCAAAGGGGTTGGCCAGGTCGACGATATACAGCACCGCCTTGCCCGTGCTGCTCTCGTAGCCGTTGCCGAAGATCGCCACCCATTTGCCGTTGTTGACGCGGCCAATCACCGGCGTGCCGATGGTGTAGCCCATGTCATTGTCGTTGTCGGCGGCGATCTCCCACATGACCTTCTTTTCGTCGAAGGCCGACGGGTCGGTCACGTCGAGCGCAAACATGGCCTTTCCGCCGGCGCCCATGCCCCCGACCAGCACCGTGCGCCAGCTGGCCGTGCTTTCGGTGCCGCGCCGGATGAATACGTCGCCCGCGCCTGGCGTGGCATCGACAAGAAAGCGGTGGACGTAGTCGGGCGAGGCCAGCGCCTTGACCGAATTGGTGCCGACGATAGCCTGGTTGGGCAGGTAGGCAAACTTCTCCACGCCGGTCAGCGCGTCGAAACCGTGCAGCATGCCGTCGTTGGCGCCCACATAGATCATCGCGCGGCGGTTGGTGCGGTTGTTGGCGAGGAAGGTGAAATAGCTGCTGCCGCCGTCTCCGTTCAGGTAGTCATAGCCGGCATCCGCGGCCCTCACGTAGATCGGCGAGGAATTGACGATGTCACCCAGCAGGTTGGACACCGAACCGCCGGCGCCGTTGTCGGTCACACGGTCGCGGTACTTGCCGCCATTGCGCTTTTCCAGGGTGGTGTCGCCGCGCAGGTAGGCGACGATGGCCTTGTCGCCGCCCAGCGCGGTCTTCTGCGCGGCGGTCAGCGAGGCGTCGCTGTCGCTGGTCCACTGGAACGGCTTGCCGGCCGGGGCGGTACCCGCCGACCACGTATAGATCTTGCGCGACGCCGCGGCGGGCATCTGCTGGTAGGCATTCCAGTTGAGAGCGGTAAAGGCGCGGTCCGTGGCGTTATAGCTCTGCGACAGCAGTTCGCCGGTCCATGCACCCGAGCGGAAGCGCGTCAGGAACAGCGCGGTGTCGGTGTTCAGCGTGGTCGAATTGGTCGCCGCCGACGAGGACGAGCCGCTGCGCGAGGCAATCTGCGTCAGCGCGTTGTTCAGCGCCGCGGCAAGCCCGGCGGCATCGCCCGCGCTGTAGTTGTCGGCGCGCGTGTTGACCGCGGCATGCCAGAGGTCGTCGATCTTGTTCTGGTCGCTGCCGGACGGCTTGGGCCAGCTGATGGTGCCCGCCTTCAGCTTGGCCAGGATGGCGTCGAGCACGTCGCTGCGCGTCGCATTGGCGTTGGCCGGCTTGTTGGCCGGGTCGGACTCCAGAGAACCCTTCACGCCCAGCCCCAGCGTAAAGGTGACCAGATGCTGCCAGAAGGCTTCGTCGCGCGCGTTGGTGGGGACGCGGTTTTCAGCGGTGCGCAGGTCATTGACCCAGTACTTCATCGCGACATCGGCAAGGGTATTGGAATAGCCATCCTTGTACGGCGCGGCCGGCTGGTACTGGTAGGCCGTTCCCGAAACCGGCGAGATCTTCGAGCCCTTGGTGCTGTCGACATCGCCAACCGAGGTGCTGTCGCTGTAATAGCCGTCGGTGGACAGGATGTGGTAACTGGCGCGGCAGGCGCTCTCCCTGGTGCCGCCCGGCTCGACCCACGGCTGGGCGTTGTTCTGGAAATACTTGCCCACGGTGTCCATGCCGCCCAGCAGCGGCGTGCCATTGGCACCGAGGTCCAGGCTGTAGAAGTCCTGGTAAAACTGCGTCTTGCTGGTCGCATTGAACGGCGCAACGGCGCGGCGGATGCCGGCGAAGCTGGACGAGCCCGCGCTCGTACCGTCGTTGATGCTGGTAAAGCCTACGCGGATGGCTTCGTTCTGACCGGCGAAGGCCTGTCCGACCGCCGCGCGCATGGCCAGGATGCGCGAGCGGTAATACTGGAACCAGTTGGCGAAGTTCTGGATTTCTTCGTCATAGGTGCAGCTGGCCGATGACGCGCAGTCCGTGCGCTTGCCGTTATGCGGAAATGTCGAACCGGACCGGATCTCATAGCGCTTGAAGCATTTCAGGCTCGACGTGCTGGCGTTGCAGCCGCTGAGCGTGCTGTCGTACCGATAGTAGAGGGCCGGATAGAACGTTACCCTTTTTTCGCTGAAGCCCTTGCCATCGTCGTCCAGCCAGTACGCCTTGACGGTGTTGTCGGCGGTCAGGTCGATCGAGCCGTTGTTTGGCAGCATCGGGTTGTAGTAAGCCTGCTTTGGCGACGCCTTGGCCAGCTTGCCGGTCGGATCGAACCATACGCCATAGGTAACGTCCGGGTTGTAGTACGACACATTCAGCGCCGCGGTCCGGTAGCGTGCCGCCGCCAGCGAGGTGCTGCTGAAATTGACGACCGATGCGCTGGTGTCCTTGTAGTAGGTGCTGTCGGTCGAATAGACCCGGCCGCCCGAGGGCAACGGGAACGCATAGATCAGCCAGTTGCCGCGGTCTGGCGTCAGGTCCCAGCTGGATTCGGTGCCGTTCGGCGACAGGCTTTCCGGCGTGATCTCGAACATCATCGAGCCGGAATCGTCCAGCGTGAACATCACGTTGGGCGCCACCGAGGTGCTGAAGATCAGCGGCTGCTGCGACACCGCCGCGCCGCCGGCGGCCGGCAACAGCGCGATCGCGACAGCCATCGTCGCTGCGACGCCCTGGCGGAACCTCCTGTTGAAGCCTGTCATTGCCGTACCTCCGACTGGAGCGTGACCTGCGTGCCGGGATTGATGCCGGTGCCCAGCGCCGTCACCCGGTAATGGATATTGATCGGCATGCCGGTCTGCGGATTCCGGACCTTGGACGGCTTGCGGATCTCTTCGATAAAGCAGCGCGGCGCCGCGGCGGCTTCGCGCAGCGTGACACCGTCGCTGGCGGGAATGACGATCACGCTGGTGTTGGGCTCGGCGTTCACGCTGGTATCCCAGTTGGACGGCACCTCCCAGAACTGGCGGCCGTCTGCATCGAGATAGCCCAGCTTGAGCTGGCCGCTGCTGTCGACCGGCGGCCTGGCTGCGCTGACGATCGCGCTCATGTCCTTGCGGTACATGCGGTTGAACAGCGCGGCCGGCTGCCCCGTGACCACCACCCCCTCGCAAAAGCGCAGCCCCAGCTCCGCCGCCTGGAACGCGACCTGATGGTCGCGGTTGTTGCCCGCGAGGCGTTCGTCGAACAGGCTGCCGCGCATGCTCCATATGGTCAGCAACGACACCACCGCGATGATCACCAGCGCGACCACCAGCACCACGCCGCGCGCGCGGCGCCTGCGCAGCGGCGGCCTGCCCCCTTGTCTGTCCATGCGCTGGCTCATCATCCCACCCGGTTGCGCAGCGCAAAGCTGCTGGTAAAGCGCCGGCGCAGGCGGCCGTCGGCAATGTTCTGCACGTTGTCGGCACAGTCGCGGTAAGTCGTGGCGACATCCGCGTTGACCGGGCTGGGATCCGCCACCAGCAGGCATACGCGAACGCTGACCACGCGGCTCCAGTCGGCCGCCGCCAGCGCGCTGGCCGGCTGGTATTGCGTGACGTTGGCGGAGTCGGCGTCCTGCGCCACGCCGTAGCTCAGCTGCAGGTCCTGGACGTTCTCGAGGATCGGCTCGGCACGCGACGCGGCCATGGTGGCGCCATCCGAGCCGCGGCACATCAGCGTGTTGCCGGTCACGTAGAAGGCGTTTTCGGCGATGCCGCGTGCCACCGGGACTGCGCGCCCGTTGCAGTCGGTGACGCTGGCCAGCGAGCCGTCGATGCGCTGGTAGCGCACCGTGATCGCATCGGCGTTAGCGGTCGCGGGTGCCACGCAAGCGCCCGTGCCGACATCGGCGAGTCCGCCTTCGCAACCAAGCACGGGCGCGCCATCGAACGTGACCGGGCGCGCGCTCAGCAGCGACAGGTCGACACGGCCAAGCCCGGCCAGCCGCAGCTGGTCGCCGATGACCGACAGGGCCCAGCGCGCGCCGTCATCGGCGCTGCGCAAGCCTTCCTGCGTGCGCGTGCTGCGCTGCGTGGTCAGATACAACGCGGTGATCGCCCCCAGCAGCAGCAGGCTGAGCACCAGGGCAATCATGATTTCCACCAGCGAGCGTCCGCGGCTCGCGATGCGGCGCCGGATCAGGGCCGGAGCGTGACGGTCGCGCATGTGACTCCCCTGGTGTCAAACCCGGCCAGCGAGGCGAAATAGGCGTTGGCCGCAGCGGAGCAATCCACGGCGCCAACGTTCGATGCTGGATCCTTCCAGTACAGCTCCAGCCGGTAGCTGACAAAGCCGGCCGGCACCGTACCGGCCGGTGCCGCGACCGCCGGCGAAGTCCATGCCGCGACGCCCGCGCCGGGCAGTTGCGCCGACAGCGCGCGCCACCATTGCGAGACGTCCCAGGCGGCATACTCCGCCCCATCGCACGTGACCCGGCTGCAGTCCTTCGCAGGCGCGGCGGGAGGCTGCACCGCCAGGGCATCCAGGTAAGCGTTGGTGCCTTCGGGCACGCCTTCGGCCAGCCCGGACGCATTGGCGCGGATGCGCTCGGACAGGTCCGTGGCGGCGTCGACGATGGTATAACGCACGCTGGCCCCGGAGCGGTAGCGCAGCGACGCCGCCTGCAGCGACATCATGCCGATCAGCACGATCGCGACCAGCACCATCGTGATCAGCACCTCGATCAGGGTTGCGCCGCGCTGGCACACTGCGGTCCGGCTGCTCAGCTGCATGCTGCCGTCCTCTGGTCGACGCGCCCGGCATGCGACACGCAGATATTCAGCACGCGTTCATCCGATCCGGACGGTGCCACCCGCAAGGCGAGCGCGCCGTCGGCCGCCAGGAAGCCGCGCGCACTGACCTGGATCGCCTGCACCGGCGCCACCAGCAGCACCGACAAGCCGCCATTGCCGGCATCGCGCATGCGGATGATCTCTTCGCCGGCCGCACGGACCTGGTCGTTGTTGGTGTCCTGGAACAGGATCCAGCGGCCGCCCCAGTCCGCCTGCGCGTCCTGCGCGCAGACGGTGCTGGTCGCCGTGGTCGCCCGGCAGATCGTCACCGGCACGTTGCGGCGAATCGCTTCGCTGCGCGCCAGCGAGAACAGGCCAGCCACCTCGGCCGCCGCCGCATCGGCGCGCGCGCGCTCGAGGAAGCGCTGGAACGATGGAATGGCGATCGAAGTCGTGATCGCGATCAGCGCGATCACTACCATCAGTTCAATCAGCGTAAAGCCGGACGAAGGCCGCGGGCGCGCCACGTGTGGAGCGCGCACGCCATCGATGCCCGCGCGATACACGCGGGCAAACGGCGAGCGCCTTCCACACCCGGCTGCGCGGGTGCGAATGGGACTGCCCATGTCAGCGCAACCGGCTGACTGGCAAGCCTTGCTGCCAAGCTCGTGGAACGACCCTGCTCATGATGACCCCCGGAAAATTCCGTTCTGGCGACGGGTGCCTCTCTGCGGAAGCACGCCGTTGCCACACCCGACTGCGTTCTTTTGATTTTGTCAGCCTGCCGTGGCGGCGGGCCTGAGCCGGAAGACTGTGGATCAAGTTCCGGCCGAAGCGATACCCCGGCCATAGTGGGGAATTCAATATGAGGTGTCAATAGCACTTGGCAAGGAGATGATTCTCATTTGTCGCTGGCGGACAACGCAGTGATGGATGGCCGGCGACCGGTTCATCGCGGTCTTACCAAATTTTGCGCATTCATATCGGGCGTCTACAAACCGCATCGCGGCGGCGGGATACGGTGGAGGTCCCGAAACGCCCTGACGCCGCGCGCCATGCACCATCCCTTCGCCCTGTCCAGCCGCCTGCTTCGTCGGCTTTCTCGTTGCTTGCCTCGTTGCTTTCCCCTGCGTGGCACCGTTCGCGGCTACATCCTGTTCGAATCGCTCTGCGGACTGGCGCTCTTCACCGCCGGCCTGGCTTCGCTCGTGATCCTGGGGCCGACGGGACTCGGCTGGCAGCGAGCGCTGGACCAGGCCAGCCATGACACGCGCAGCACGGCAGAGTTGGCCGAACTGGCGCCATGGCCAGCCGGATTACCGCTGAACCGCGTCGGCGCGGGGCTGCCATGAGAACGCTTCCGATGCGCCGCAATGGCCTGGGCTTTTCGCTGACCGAAGCCATGGTCGGCCTGGCGCTCGGGCTGATCGTCGCCGCCGTCGCCACGGCGGCTTGGCAAGTGGCACTGTCGGCCTACCGCAGCGCGGCGGAGCGCGTACTGCTGGAAGAGCGCGGCCAACGCGCGCTCGCCATCCTGACTGCGCTGCTGCGCCAGGCTGGCTGGCATGCCGGCGCGCTCGACGCGTCAGCACCGCCCGCCGTCAGCGGCGCCGATGACTGCGGGCAGCCAGCCATCGCCGAAGTGCCGACGTGCACCCGCCACGGCGTCGCTCACAGCGACGTCCTGCTGGTGCGGTTCAGCGGCCAGGGGCAACCCGGCGATCCGAGCCAGCCTGACGAGACGATGATCGATTGCAGCGGGTATCCGCTGGCGGCACGGATGGCGGGGGCCAGCAGCGCTTCGGATTTTGTCGCGGCAAACATGCTCTATATAGCCACCGCCACGGACGGTGAGCCGCAACTGCTGTGCCGCTACCCGTCCCGCCGCAATGGCCAGGTCGACGGACAGGGCTGGACTTCGGGGGCACTGATCCGCGGCGTCGCATCGATGCAACTGCGCTTCGGGGTGGACCTGGACGGCGACCGTCAGCCCGATGCGTTCCTGCCTGCCGCACAGGTCCAGGCCATGGGAGCGCACGTGTGGCATCGCGTGCTGGCGGTGCAGATCGCGCTTGCGATGCAGGGCGAGCAGCGCGGCGTTCCCCGTGACGCTGCCGTGACGGCGCGCGCCGACGATGCGCTGGCCGACCTGCAGGCAGCACCGGTCGACACGCACCGCGCCAACCGGCGCGTGTTCGCCACGACGGTCCGCCTGCGCAACGCCCCGCGCTGCGAGGAGACGCTATGCTGAGGCCGCACGCCATGACGCAGGCCGGCGGCATCACGCTGCTGTTCGCGGCGACGATGCTGCTGCTGGTCGCCGCCACCGCAGCGGCGATGCTGCAAATGCTTCTGGCAGGCCGGCAACTGGCGCTCGCCGGCCGCGATCGCGAGATCGCGTTCCGGGCAGCAGAAGCCGCCCTGCTCGAGGCGGAGGCGGAACTGCTCGCCGCCGCCGGCGGCAGTGACGACCGCTTCGGCCAATGGCCCGCCCCAGGCGAATGCGGCCGCGGCGCGCAGGCAGCGCTGTGCAACACTGCGCATGCACGCACGCCCGTGTGGCAGCCGTGGCTTAATGGCCTCGCTGCTGACCTGGCGATTGGCGTGCCGGCAAGCGGCGTTGCCGTCGTGCCGGCGGCCACCTTGCCGGAGGCGTTTGCAGGTTCGTACACGGCGCCGCGCTACGTTGCCGAGTTGCTCGACGACGGCCCCATGCTCGACGAAGGCCGGCCGGCCTTGCCGCGGCTGCGCATCACCGCCGTCGGCTTCGGCCGCTCGCCCGCGGTACGGGCCGTCGTGCAGAGCATCGTGCAGCCATGAACGTACGCGCCGCCCTCCTTGCCATTTTGCTCGCGCTGCTGCCAGTCCTGGCGGCTGCGGCGAGCAACGACAGCGCTGCCGGCCAGCTCCCGCTCGCCTACCAGATCGAACCCGGAGCAAGACCCTGGACTGGCCGGTTGCGCGCAGTCGGCTGGGAAGCCTCGCTCGCCGCCACCGACGCTGATCACCAGCCGCTGTCGGGCCTCTGGGAAGCGGGTGCATTGCTGGATGCCAGGCAGCCCGCATCGCGCAGGATCTACACCTCACTGCCCGCCGCACTGCCCCAGCCAGAGCGGCTGGTGGCGCTCCAATGGCCCGACCTGGACGATGCCATGCGCGAGCGACTCGACGTCCAGCAACTGGCCTGGCTGCGCGGCGACAATAGCAATCCCGCACTGCGCCCGCGCGAGACGCGACTGGCCAGCGCGCGTGGCGCACGCGTGCTGGTGGTCGCACCACCGGCGTGGCAGCCGGGACAGCCTGGCCATGCTCCCTTCCGCATGCGCCATGCACAGCGGCCACATATGGCATGGCTCGGCACCGTCGATGGCCAGCTGCACGGCTTCAGTGCCGTCACCGGCGAGGAGCTTGCCGTCTACCTGCCACGCGCGCTGCTGCCGTTCGCCGCCGCCATGGCCGAGTCCGAGGCACCGGTCGCGCCCAATCCCTGCCCCCGCGCGGAAAGCACCGACGCCGTCGTCGGCGGTGCCTGGCGCACGCTGCTGCTGTGCGCGTTCCGCGGCGGGCCGGAAGGCATCGCCGGGGTATTTGCACTGGACATCACCGAACCAGACGCCGCGCTGCCATTGCGGTTGCTGTGGGAACAGGCGGCCACGCCTGAATTGCCGCTTGCCGGCATCGGGCCGGTGCGCGCAGCCGCGCTGGGCGACGGCCAGGCGCAGCGCTGGCATGCCATCGCACTGCTGGCGGCGCCGGCGGAGCCCGGGCTCGCGCTGCTGCCGCTCGACACGCCGGCGTCCTCATGGCGCATGCTGCGCGTGGCCAAGCAAGGCTGCGACGGCAAGCCATCGGCGGCCGCGCTGCGCGCCGTGACAGTGGCCATGGCGTTTGACGGCACTGCGCTGGCCGCGTACGCCACTGATGATGACGGCCAGCTGTGGCGTTTTGCGCTGGGCGATGTCCTGCGGCAGCAGCCCGCGCCGCCGGCCACCTGCCTGCACCGCCTGCGCGGCGGGGCCGGCCTTGCCGAGCCGGCCCCGCCGGTGGTGCTGGGTACGCCGGCGCAACCGCTGGTGGTCTATGCGGCCGGCAACGAACTAGCCGCCGTAGCCGATGGCAACCATGCCGCCAGCCAGCCCGCCAGCATCGAAGTGCGCGCACAGGGCGCCGGCTTTGTCCTCCGGGCCGCACCGGGCCAGAGCACTTTGGCGCAAACGGCGGGTTGGCACCTCGTCCTGCCCGATGCCAACGAACAGGTCGAGCGCGTCAGTCTGGCCTCGCCGGGCTACCTCGTCATCGTGACACGGCTGCCGGACGACAGGCAGCGGACCTACCTGGTGCTGGGTGCCACTGGCGAATCCGTTGGCCGCAACACGGACGGCGCGCCGGTGCTTCCCTTCGTCACCGGGCAAATCAGCGAAGACCCGCCGATCCTCACCCGTCAGGCACTGCCGGGAATGACACCCCAGCCCGGCACTGCCGGCCGCGAGGTCCATGAACTGGCGCTATGGGCAGTGGAGAACGGCGTGGCAGCGCGCCTTGCGCACGTGGTGGCAAGCCGTCGCACAGGCCGGCTCGCATGGCGCGAACTGGCGGGGCCGGCGAAGGAGACGGCACCATGAGTCCGCGCGGCTTCTCCCTGATCGAGCTGATGGCTGCAGTGGTGATCGCCGCGCTGCTGGCCTCGCTCGCCGTGCCCGCCTGGCACGAGCATCTGCGGCGCGGCTGGCGCGCCCAGGCGCGCGCCGAACTGGCCTCTGCCCTACTGGAGCTGGAGCGGCACGCCGCAGGAACCATGAGCTTCGCCCGGCAGCCGGGAGACGACACCGTGGCGGGCGACTGGCCGCGCCCGGTGCCCGCGACCGGCCAGGCACGCCATGTCATTTCGGCAACGCCCTGCCCGGCGGCAAGCCTCGATGCCTGCGTCGAACTGCGCGCCACGCCGCACCAGCCCGACCGGCAGTGCGGCGTGCTGATCCTGCGCAGCACCGGCCAGTGGCTGTCCTGGCCGGAGAACGCCGACCGGCCCGGCCCGTTGCCGGCGGATTGCTGAGATGCCGCGCGTTCCCCGCTGCGCCGGCATGTGCCTGGCCGAGCTGCTGGCCTGCCTCGCCATCCTGGCGGTGCTGGCCGCCATGGCCTGGCCATCCTTCAGCGCACTGCTGGCGCGCCAGGCGGTGGACCAGGCCGCCGACCGGCTTGCCGCGTCGCTGGCGCTGGCGCGCTCCACTGCGATGGCCCGCCGCATCGAAGTGACGCTGCAGCCGCTGGATGGGCAGCCCGGCCTGGACCACGGCTGGCAGCTGCTGGCCGGCCCTGGCCCGGATACGACGCCGCTGGCGGTGGTCGAGCCTGCCGCGTCCTGCCTGCGCGTGGCGCTGCGGCAGACCGGCCGCGACAGCCATACGGTGCGATTCACAGCTGTGGGATACTCTCGGTCTGAGCAAGGCGGCTTCCAGGCCGCCACCTTCGCGCTCAGCTGCCGCGGCGCGCAGCGC
Organism: Cupriavidus oxalaticus; assembly: GCF_038900635.1. GTDB lineage: Bacteria > Pseudomonadota > Gammaproteobacteria > Burkholderiales > Burkholderiaceae > Cupriavidus > Cupriavidus oxalaticus_B. The sequence continues at coordinate 573,551 of NZ_JAYMRX010000001.1, forward strand.
CAGGTGCGCCTTGGCGCCCAGGGCCGCATCCGGCTCTGCACGCCTGGCCGCGACAGCGATTGCGACGCGGCGGACGGCTCCGAGCCGCCGTAACCCTGGAACCCCGGACAGACTCTCCTCCCATCCACAGCAAACCGGCCACGAGCTACAGGCGCCATGTTTTCCGATACCGACCACGCCGCCATGCAACAGGCCCTCGCGCTCGCCGCGCGGGGCATGTTCACCACCACGCCCAATCCCCGCGTCGGCTGCGTGCTGGTCAAGGACGGCCAGGTCATCGGCCAGGGTTACACCCAGCCGGCCGGACAGGACCATGCTGAAATCCAGGCGATGAAGGACGCGCTGTCGCGCGGGCTGGATCCGGACGGCGCCACCGCCTACGTCACGCTCGAGCCGTGCAGCCACTTCGGCCGTACGCCGCCATGCGCCGACGCGCTGGTGCGCGCGGGCGTGGCGCGGGTGGTGGCGGCAATGGAAGACCCCAACCCCTCGGTATCCGGACGCGGCCTGCAGCGGCTGCGCGATGCCGGCATCGACGTGCGCTGCGGCCTGCTGGAAAAGGAAGCGCGCGATCTCAACATCGGCTTCGTGTCGCGCATGACGCGCGGGCTGCCGTGGGTGCGGGTCAAGGTGGCGGCGTCGATGGACGGCGGCACCGCGCTGCATGACGGCACCAGCCAGTGGATCACCGGCCAGGCGGCGCGCGACGACGGCCATGCCTGGCGCGCGCGCGCCTGCGCGATCCTGACTGGCATCGGCACGGTCCGCGACGACGACCCGGCGCTGACCGTGCGCGCGCTCGCCACCCCACGCCAGCCGCAGCGGGTGCTGGTCGATTCGCGGCTGGAAGTGCCGCTCGACGCAAAGATCCTGACCCCGGACGCCGGCGAGTTCGCCAAGCCGGTGCTGGTGTTCTGCGCCGTGGAAGACCGCGAACGCCAGCGGGCGCTGGAAGCGCGCGGCGCCGAAGTGGTGGTCCTGCCCAACCCGCACGGCAAGGTCGAGCTGCCCCGGATGTTGCAGGAGCTGGGCCGGCGCGGCATCAACGAATTGCACGTCGAAGCGGGCTTCAAGCTCAATGGCTCGCTGGTGCGCGAACACTGCGCCGACGAGTTGCTGATCTACCTGGCGCCCAAGCTGCTCGGCGACGCGCAGGGCATGTTCAACCTGCCGCCGCTGGCGCGGCTGCAGGATGCCACGCAGTTCCGCTGGCATGAAATCCGGCAGATCGGCGACGACCTGCGGCTGATCGCGCGCCGCAACGACGCGTGACCGGCAAACCCAGATTGACCAAGACAGAAGACACCACCATGTTCACAGGCATTGTCGCGGCCGTCGGCCGCATCGAAACCGTAACCCCGCTGGGTGCCGCCGATGCCGGCGTGCGCCTGCATATTGCCGCCGGCGGCCTGGACCTGTCCGATGTGATCATCGGCGACAGCATCGCGATCCAGGGCGCCTGCATGACGGTGATCGCCATGGGCGCGGACAGCTTCGACGTCGAGGTCTCGCGCGAGTCGCTCGACAAGACCGTCGGACTGGAGCACGCCGGCCGCGTCAACCTGGAGAAGGCGCTGCGGCTGGCCGATCGCCTCGGCGGCCACCTGGTCTCCGGGCACGTCGACGGGCTGGGCGAAGTGTTGCATTTCGCCCCCGTCGGCGAATCGCATGAACTGCGCATCCGCGCGCCGCGCGAACTGGCCCGCTACCTGGCCTACAAGGGCTCGGTGGTGGTCAACGGTGTCTCGCTGACGGTCAACCGCGTCAGCGATGAAGCCGACGGCTGCGTGTTCTCGATCAACCTGATCCCGCACACGGTCGAGGTCACCACGCTGCAGGAACTCAAGCCCGGCGCCCGCGTGAACCTGGAAATCGACCTGATCGCGCGCTACGTGGAGCGGATGCTGTCAGCCGCTGACGCCGGCAAGTAGGCTCGCGCCGCCGTCGCACTTTCCCGCCGCGCGGCCGCCCGCACCGCCTGCCTTGGCGTACAATACCCGGCTTGACTGGGCATCCTGCCGGGCGTATATGCCCTGGCGGGCCAGGCCCGACGCCCCGCCTCAGTCCGGCCGCCTTCCGACGCGGCCACCGTTCCCGTCCGCCTTATTCGCGGCATTTCGCTCGTTTCGCCTCAATTTGCCGTCCTGCACGCCATGACAATCGCCCGTACCGAAGACATCATTGCCGACATCCGTGCCGGCCGCATGGTCATCCTTGTTGACGAGGAAGACCGCGAGAATGAAGGCGACCTGGTGCTGGCTGCCGACTTCGTCACTCCGGAAGCGATCAACTTCATGGCCAAGCACGGCCGCGGCCTGATCTGCCTGACGCTGACTGCCGAGCGCTGCCGCCAGCTGGACCTGCACCCCATGGTCACCCGCAACGGCACCCAGCACGGCACCAACTTCACGGTGTCGATCGAGGCCGCCGAAGGCGTGACCACCGGCATCTCGGCCGCCGACCGCGCCCGCACCGTGCAGGCCGCAGTGGCCCGCGACGCCAAGCCGGCCGACCTGGTCCAGCCCGGTCATATCTTCCCGCTGACGGCCCAGCCCGGCGGCGTGCTGATCCGCGCCGGCCATACCGAGGCCGGTTGCGACCTGGGTGCCCTGGCCGGCCTGACGCCCGCCGCCGTGATCTGCGAGATCATGAAGGACGATGGCACCATGGCACGCCTGCCCGACCTGATCGAATTCGCCCGGGAACATGACCTGAAGATCGGCACCATTGCCGACCTGATCCACTACCGCAGCCGCACCGAGAGCATCATCGAGCGGGTCGGCGAACGCGACATGCAGACGCCGTACGGCACCTTCCACAGCATCGCCTACCGCGACAAGCCGACCGGCCAGGCTCACCTGGCACTGGTGCGCGGCACGCCGACGCCGGACAAGGAAACGCTGGTGCGCGTGCATGAGCCCTTCTCCGTGCTGGACCTGCTGGAAGTGAAGTCGACAACGCATTCGTGGAGCATCCCGGCGGCGATGCAGGCCATCGACCAGGCCGACAGCGGCGTGATCGTGCTGCTGAACTGCGGCGACACCGTCGAGCAGCTGTTCACGCAGTTCACGGCCCTCGACGCACCGCAGACCCGCCCCCGCCGCAAGCCGGACCTGCGCACCTATGGCATGGGCGCGCAGATCCTGAAGGATGTCGGCGTCGGCAAGATGCGCGTGCTGGCCGCCAGGCAGCGCATGCCCAGCATGACCGGCTTCGACCTGGAAGTGACGGGCTACCAGCCCATGAACGGCCAGGCCGACTGAGCCTTCCCGGACTAAGCTTCCCCCAATACCCCGGCCGCGGCGCCAAGCCGCCGCGGCCGCCCCGAAAACTGGAGAACTGAACAATGGATCACGGCTTCTACCCCAGCAACCTCGACGGTGAAGGCCTGCGTATCGGCATCGTGCAAGCCCGCTTCAACGAGCCGGTCTGCGCCGAACTGCTCGAAGCCTGCGTGGCCGAGCTGGAAAAGCTTGGCGTCGAAGGCGAGGACACCCTGGTGGTGACCGTGCCCGGCGCGCTGGAAGTGCCGCTGGCGCTGCAGAAGATGGCCGAGAGCGGCCAGTTCGACGCGCTGGTCGCGCTCGGCGCCGTGGTGCGCGGCGAGACGTACCACTTCGAGCTGGTCTCGAACGAATCCGGCGCCGGCATCACCCGCGTCGGCCTGGATTTCAACGTGCCGGTCGCCAACGGCATCCTGACCGTCGATACTGACGAGCAGGCCCATGCCCGCACCCGCGAAAAGGGCCGCGACTGCGCCCGCGCCGCGGTGGAGATGGCCAACCTGGTCGATGCGCTGGACTCGCTGCGCGGCCAGGAAGACGATGAGGACGATGATGAGTGATACGTCCAACGCCCCCGACAATGCGGGCGGCAATGACGGCGGCAAGTCCGCCGGCAATAACGCCGGCAACAAGCCCGCGGCCCGCACCGAAGCCAAGGCGCCGCCCAAGAGCGCGCGCCGCCGCTCGCGCGAGCTGGCGCTGCAGGGCCTGTACCAATGGCTGCTGAACCGCAACGACATCGGCGCGATCCAGGCCCACCTGCATGACGCGCAAGGCTTCAACAAGGCCGACCGCGAGCACTTCGACGCGCTGCTCAATGGCGCCGTGCGTGAAGAGGCCCGCCTGACCGCCGCGTTCGAGCCGTTCCTGGACCGCACCGTGGACGAGCTGTCGCCGGTGGAGCGCGCCGCACTGCTGGTCGGCAGCTACGAGCTGGTGCACTGCGTCGACATCCCGTACAAGGTCGTCATCAACGAAGCGGTCGAGCTGACCAAGACCTTCGGCGGCGTCGAAGGCTACAAGTACGTCAACGGCGTGCTGGACAAGCTCGCCGCCCAGGTGCGCGCGGCCGAGGTCGCGGCGCGCCGCTAAGGCAATCGCCGGCTGGCTTCCGCGCCGGCCAGGACCTGACGAACACCCGCCGCGGCGGGTGTTTTCGTTTATACGTATGCTTTTTTGCTGAACGGGCTCCGCCCGCCTCTCCCAATCGCCATGGACATGCAACGTCTTGCCACCGCCGCCCGCGTCGCCAATATCAATGCCTTCCACGTGATGGAACTGGCCAAGCAGGCCGCCGAGCTTGAGCGCGTCGGCCGCCATATCGTGCACATGGGCATCGGCGAACCGGACTTCACCGCCGCCGAGCCGGTGGTGCGCGCGGCCGAGGCAGCGATGCGCCGCGGCGTCACCCAATACACTGGTGCGCTCGGCATCCATCCGCTGCGCGAGGCCATCGCCGGCTATTACAAGACGGCCTACGGCCTGGACCTCCCGGCACGCCGGGTGATCGTCACGGCGGGCGCTTCCGGCGCGCTGCTGCTGGCGTGCGCGGTGCTGGTCGAAATTGGCGCCGAAGTGCTGATGCCCGATCCCAGCTACCCGTGCAACCGCCACTTCGTCGCCGCCTTCGACGGCGCTGCGCGCATGATCCCGAGCGGCCCGGCGGAGCGCTTCCAGCTCACCGCCGCGCAGGTCGAGGCCAACTGGAGCGAGCAGACCCGCGGCGTGCTGCTGGCCACGCCGTCCAACCCGACCGGCACCTCGATCCTGCCCGACGAGCTCGGCCGCATCCTGCAGGCGGTGCGCGCACGCAACGGCTTCGCCATCGTCGACGAGATCTACCAGGGCCTGTCGTACGACGCGGCGCCGGTCTCGGCGCTGAGCCTGGACGACAACGTGGTCACGGTGAACAGCTTCTCCAAGTACTTCAACATGACCGGCTGGCGGCTGGGCTGGCTGGTGGTGCCGGACGCGCTGGTCGAGGCCTTCGAAAAGGTCGCCCAGAACCTCTTTATCTGCGCCTCCGCCGTGGCGCAGTATGCTGCGCTCGCCTGCTTCACCCCCGAGGCGCTGGCCATCTACGACGAGCGCAAGGCCGAGTTCCGCCGCCGCCGCGACCTGATCGTGCCGGCGCTGGAGGGGCTGGGCCTGCGCGTGCCGGTGCGCCCGGACGGCGCCTTCTACGTCTATGCCGACTGCCGCGGCGTCAACCACCCGGCCGCCGGCGACGCCGACCGGCTGACGCAGGCAATGTTGCACGATGCAGGCGTGGTGATGGTGCCGGGGCAGGATTTCGGGCCGCATACCGCCAGCGACTACATCCGCATCTCGTATGCGACCTCGCGCGAGAACATCGAAGAAGCGATGACCCGGCTGGCCAGGCTGTTCCGCTGAGCCGCCAGGAGGCACCAAAAGGCGCCAAAAGGCGCCAAGAGGCGCCAGGCAAAGAAAAAAGCACCCCGCAGGGTGCTTTTTCAATTGGCGACCAGTCGCAAGCCTCAGGCGTTGTTCGAGCCGTTGTTGGCTTCCAGCTTCTCGGTCGGCGCGGCATGCTCGGCCGGTGCCTTGCCGCTGCCACCCGCCTTGCCGTTGTCGGCCGGCGCCGCGCGCACGCCGATCAGCTGGCGCAGGCGGGCACGCTCGGCCAGCACCTTGGCGCCGTAGCCGCCATCGGTCGCCGTGGTGGCGCCGACGTAGTACTTCAGGCCGCCCTCGATCGAGCCGGCGCGGGCGATGCAGTCCTTCAGCACCAGCGCACCGATCTTGATATTGGCGTACGGGTTCAGCGCCGCGGCGACGCCGCCCACGGCCTCGTACTTGTCCTGGTGGACCTTGGTCATGACCTGCATCAGGCCCTGCGCGCCCACGCCGCTCTCGGCGTACGGGTTGAAGCTGGACTCGATCGCGATCACGCCCAGGATCAGCAGCGGGTCGATACCGACCTCGCGGCCGGTCAGGTAGGCTGCCTTGACCAGTTGCGCGGTGGCCTGCGCCGCCACGCGGTACTTGCGGGCGATATAGTCGGCCACGGCCGCCTGCTCGCGCGCGGTGCCGAGCGTGGCGGTGTTGCGGGCATCCGCCGCCACGCGCGTGACCGGGATCCGCTCGGCCAGGTGCGCGACCGACGGCACCTTGGCGTTCGCCGCCAGGCCATATTCGTCCACGCCCGAAACCGTCGGCAGGCCGCCCTTGCCGCGTGCCAGACGAGCAGCCGCGGCGTCCGCCGACAGGGCCGGCACGGCTGCGCTGGCCACGGCCGGCGTGGCTTCCGGCGTCGGCATGGCGGCGGCGACCAGCACCGCCGGTGCCTGGTCCCCAGCCAGCAGTGCCGCCAGCGTGGTGCGCCATTCCTGGCTCAGCCACAGCGACACGGCCGAGACGACCGCGACCACGCCAAGGCTGTTCAGCGCGTATTTCAGCGTTGTGCGGCCACCGCGCAAGGCGCGGCCCGCGACCGGATGCGCGAGACGGACCTGCAATGCCCGACTCACTCCGGGTACCGGCTGTCGGAGGCGAACCTGCAAGGCGCGTCCGATACCGGGAAGATGAAGGGTTTTCCAACCGCTCATGCTTACCTCCATCCGTTGCCCGCTTCGCATGCCAGACTGCGGCATACGTCCGATCTCAACGTACTCAAGTAAGGATGCCGCGCCGTCTAGCAGTGACAGCCAAGCATCTGTTGGCAGGCGCTCCCCATGCGCCCAACTGGAAACAGGGTCGACTCTGGGGGAGCCCACCCTGCCACGACTAATCTCGACAACCGTAAAACGCTCCGGCTCCCTGCCGGAGGCAACCGCCTCGGCCCGCTATTGCATCGGGCCGGGAATCTCGGTCTGTTCGATCTGACTGGAGCGAATCGTGCGATCCCCCGCACTTTTTCTATGTGCACCCCTTGACACAAGGGTGAAATCTATGTTGCGACGCAACACTCCATCAGCAAGACCGGATTGTAGGAACGGTGTTATACCTCGTCAAGAATAAGAATAACGATTCACACTACTTTTGGTTATTTGTAACAAGCCTTATCTTGTCGCGCCCGCATCACTCGGGCACCCGCAAACGTAGTCCAGGCCTAGCCTCGCAGACCTTGACGCCACGCTTGCGACGACAAAAAACTTACAATTTCCCCCACCCCGATTTGCTGATTTTTTTGCCGGGGCGCCGGTGTATGTGTATCGTCACCGACCTGGATGCCGCAATGCGCCGGCCGCACGCGGCCCGCGCCAAACCGAATTCACTATGCAATACAAAGACTTGCGCGACTTTATCGGCCAACTCGAGCAGATGGGCGAACTTCGCCGCGTCTCCCGCCCGGTTTCGCCCAACCTGGAAATGACCGAGGTCTGCGACCGGCTGCTGCGCGCCGGCGGCCCCGCCGTGTTGTTCGAGCGGCCCGCCGGCGCGGGGGCCGGTGACGGTATCTATAGCGTCCCGGTACTGGCCAATCTGTTCGGTACGACACACAGGGTCGCACTTGGCATGGGCGCCGAATCGATGGAAGACCTGCGCGACATCGGCCGCGTCCTGTCAGCCCTGAAGGAACCTGAGCCGCCGCGCGGCCTGCGCGAAGCGGGCAAGCTGTTCACGCTCGCCAAATCTGTGTGGGATATGGCACCAAAGCGCGTCAGCAGCCCGGCCTGCCAGGAGGTGGTCTGGGAAGGCAATGACGTAGACCTGGCGCGCCTGCCGATCCAGACCTGCTGGCCCGGCGACGCCGCGCCGCTGATCACCTGGGGCCTGGTCGTCACCAAGGGCCCGCACAAGAAGCGCCAGAACCTGGGCATCTATCGCCAGCAGGTGATCAGCCGCAACCAGGTCATCATGCGCTGGCTGGCGCACCGCGGCGGCGCCCTCGACTTCCGCGAGCATGCACTGGCCAACCCCGGCAAGCCGTTCCCGATTGCAGTGGCGCTGGGCGCCGACCCCGCCACCATCCTGGGCGCGGTGACGCCGGTGCCCGATACGCTGTCCGAGTACCAGTTCGCCGGCCTGCTGCGCGGCAGCCGCACCGCGCTGGCCGGCTGCGTGACGCCGACCCTGTCCGAGCTGAGCGTGCCAGCATCGGCCGAGATCGTGCTCGAGGGCCATATCCAGCCGGACCCGAACCACCCGTCCGGCTACCAGCATGCGCTGGAAGGCCCGTTCGGCGACCACACCGGCTACTACAACGAGCAGGACTGGTTCCCGGTGTTCACCATCGACCGCATCACCATGCGGCGCGACCCGATCTACCACTCCACCTACACCGGCAAACCGCCCGACGAGCCCGCCGTGCTGGGCGTGGCGCTGAACGAGGTGTTCGTGCCGCTGCTGCAGAAGCAGTTCCCGGAAATCACCGACTTCTACCTGCCGCCGGAAGGCTGCAGCTACCGCATGGCGCTGGTGCGGATGAAAAAGCAGTACGCCGGCCATGCCAAGCGCGTGATGTTCGGGGTATGGAGCTTCCTGCGCCAGTTCATGTATACGAAGTTCATCGTCGTGGTCGACGACGATGTCGATGTGCGCGACTGGAAGGAAGTGATCTGGGCCATCACCACGCGCGTCGACCCCAGCCGCGACACGGTGCTGGTCGACAACACGCCGATCGACTACCTGGATTTCGCCTCGCCGGTGTCGGGCCTGGGTTCCAAGATGGGCATCGACGCCACCGACAAGTGGCCCGGCGAGACCACGCGTGAATGGGGTACGCCGATCTCCATGGACGCGGCGGTCAAGGCCAGGGTCGACACCATGTGGGAAAGCCTGTTCGACCGGCCGGCGGGCACCTGACCGGCAACCGTCGCCATCCCCGGCTATCATGTCACGCTGATGCCCGGGTGCCGCCACAGGCGCCCGGGACGCCATCGCCCACCATCCGATACCCGCGACAGACGGGCCCAAGGAGGAGACATGAGCAGCACTGCCCCTTTGACCGAAGGGAACCTGATGTGGACGCCGTCCGAGGCGTTCCGCGACAGCAGCCAGATCGCCGGCTTCATGCGCTGGCTGCGCGCCGAGCGCGGCCTCGCCTTCGATGACTACGACAGCCTGTGGCAATGGTCGGTCACCGAGCTGGAAGCCTTCTGGGACGCGGTGCGCGCCTACTTCGACGTCCGCTTCGACACGCCCGCGGCGCAGGTGCTGGACCGGCGCGCCATGCCGGGCGCGCGCTGGTTCGAGGGCGCCACGCTGAACTATGTGCAGCAGGTGTTCCGTCACGCCGGCACGGGCGCGGCCCGCGAGCGCACCGCCATCCGTTACGCGGGCGAGGCGCAGCCGCTGGCTGAACTCAGCTGGGCCACGCTCGAAGCGCAGGTCGCCTCGCTGGCGCACGCGCTGCGCCAGATGGGCGTGCAGCGCGGCGACCGCGTCGCCGGCTACCTGCCCAATATCCCCGCCACCATCGTCGCCTTCCTGGCCACCGCCAGCCTGGGCGCGGTCTGGTCCGGCTGCGCGCCCGACATGGGCCAGGTGGCGGTGATCGACCGCTTCCGCCAGATCGAGCCGAAGGTGCTGATCGCCGTCGATGGCTACCGCTACGGCGGCAAGACCTATGACCGCGGGCCGGTGCTGGCGGATCTGGTGTCCGCCCTGCCCTCGCTGACCGACCTCGTGCTGGTGCCGCAAGCCGGCGCCGGCGTACCGGCGCTTGCCGGCGTACGCACCCATGCGTGGCCCGACGTGCTCGCGCACGACGCCCCGCTGGCCATCGAGCCGGTGCCATTCGACCATCCGCTGTGGATCGTCTATTCCTCCGGCACCACCGGCATGCCCAAGCCGATCGTGCACGGCCACGGCGGCATCGTCATCGAGCAGCTCAAGCTGATGGCGTTCCACAACAACCTCGGCCCGGATGACGTCTTCCACTGGTACAGCAGCAGCGGCTGGATCATGTGGAACGCGCAGGCCGCCGGCCTGCTGCTCGGCACCACCATCGCGCTCTATGACGGCAACCCGGCCTGGCCCGATGCCGGTGTGCTGTGGCGCTTTGTCGACGATGCCGGCGTGACGATGTTCGGGGCCGGCGCGGCGTTCTTCACCAACTGCATGAAGGCGGGCATCGAGCCGGCGCGCATCGCCGACCTGTCGCGGCTGCGCGGCCTGGGCTCGACCGGCTCGCCGCTGCCGGTCGAGGCCTACGACTGGATCTACCGCCATGTGCGCGAAGACATCTGGCTGGTGCCGATGTCGGGCGGCACCGACTTTGCCGGCTCGTTCGTGGCGGGCTGCCCGCTGCTGCCGGTCTATTCGGGCGAGATGCAGTGCCGCTGCCTGGGCGCCAAGGTGCAGGCGTTCGACGACAACGGGCAGGCGCTGGTCGACCAGGTCGGCGAGCTGGTCTGCACCGAGACGATGCCGTCGATGCCGCTCTTCCTGTGGGGCGATGCCGACGGCAAGCGCTACCGCGACAGCTATTTCGACACCTATCCCGGCGCCTGGCGGCACGGCGACTGGATCAGGATCACGCCGCGCGGCGGCGCGGTGATCTACGGGCGTTCGGACGCCACCATCAACCGCCACGGCATCCGCATGGGCACCAGCGAGCTGTACCGCGTGGTGGAAGACCTGCCTGAAGTGCTCGACAGCATGGTGGTCGACCTGGAGTACCTGGGCCGCGAATCCTATATGCCGCTGTTCGTGGTGCTGCGCGAAGGGCTGGTGCTCGACGAGGCCCTGCGCGACACCCTGCGTGCGCGCATCCGCGAGGCGCTGTCGTCGCGCCACGTGCCCAACGAGATCGTGCAGGTGCCGGGCGTGCCACGCACGCTGTCGGGCAAGAAGATGGAAGTGCCGATCAAGAAGCTGCTGCTCGGCCACGCGCCAGCCAGCGTAGCCAACCGCGATGCCATGGCCAACCCCGATACGCTCGACTGGTACTTCGACTACGCCGCGCGTTTCCTGCAGGCGCGGCAAGCCGAGTCGGCGACGGCATCTGCCTGACAGGCAGCGGCAGGCAGCGGCGGCCGCTAGAACTCGACGTCCAGTTCGCTGATCTCGTCAGGTTCCGCGCGCGCCGCCGCGATCCACTCCTGCAGCTCCGGCATCGCCAGGATCTGCTTGCAGTAGGAGACCGGCTCCGGGTCGAGCATCACGCCGTAGGTGACAAAGCGTGTCACCACCGGCGCGTACATGGCGTCGGCCATGGTGCGCGAGCCAAACAGGTAAGGTCCGCCGTAGCGCGTCAGGCAATCGGTCCAGATCGCCGTGATACGGTCGATGTCCGCCTGCGCGCGCGACCACACCTTCATCCCCGGGAAATTCCCCTTCAGGTTCATCGGCAGCGCCGAGCGCATCGCCGCAAACCCGGAATGCATCTCGCCGCAGATGGCGCGGCAATGCGCGCGTGCAGCGCGGTCCTCTGGCAGCAGGCCGGCCTTGGGGCGGATCTCGTTCAGGTATTCGGCGATGGCGAGCGTGTCCCATACCGTCACGCCCTGGTGGCGCAGGCAGGGCACCAGGATCGACGGCGACAGCAGCAGGATTTCGGCGCGGGCGGCGGCATCGTCCGGCGGCACCAGCACTTCCTCGAACTCCAGGCCGGCAAAACGCGCCAGCAGCCAGCCGCGCAGCGACCACGACGAATAGGTCTTGCTGCTGATGGTGAGTGTGGTCTTGCTCATCACGCCTCCTTGGCGGCGCACTTGGATGGTGCGCGCGTGCGGCACCATATAGCACCAGTCTGATGCCTGCGCCCCGGCACACATCATGAGACGATGCCACGCCGGTGCGGCGGGCGCAGCTTGCACAACTTTACGCATGCATCGCTGCCTTGCGCGTGGCACCGCGCAAATCGCATGCAAGGCGCGCGCCAATGGCATGTATATTGCGGCATGGGGACACCAGAACCACGGGGGCCCAGCCATGCTGTATTACGCGTACCAGACCTACGCGGACATCATACTGCCGGCATGCACGCTGGCGGAACTGGCCGCGGCAACGCTGGCCGCCCATCCCAGGGCGAGCGGCTTCGATGCCGTACGCACGCTGCGCGCCGCGTGCGAGATCGTCGCGCTCGGGCGCCTGACGCACCATCGTCCGGCCTTCGGCATCGACAGCGCGATGGTCGCCGGCCAGCCGGTGCCGGTCACCGAGGAAGTGGTGCTGCGCACGCCGTTCTGCTCGCTGCTGCACTTCCGCCGCCAGGGCATCGGCAGCCAGCCACGCGTGCTGCTGGTCGCGCCGATGTCGGGCCACTTTGCCACCTTGTTGCGCGGCACTGCGCAGACCATGCTGGCCGACCACGACGTCTATATCACCGACTGGCACAATCCGCGCGATATCCCGCTGGTGGCCGGGCGCTTCGGCTTCGATGAATTCGTGCAGCACCTGATCCACTTCCTGCAGGCGCTCGGCGGCGGCACCCACGTCGTGGCGGTGTGCCAGCCTACCGTGGCCGCACTGGCGGCGGCGGCCATCATGGCCGAGGACGGCGATCCCGCCCAGCCGCCCAGCCTGACCCTGATGGCCGGCCCGATCGACGCGCGCGTCAACCCGACCAGGGTCAACGAACTTGCCACCAGCCAGCCGATCGACTGGTTCGAGCGCACGCTGATCGGCATGGTGCCGCTGCGCTTTGCCGGCGGCATGCGGCGCGTCTACCCCGGCCACGTGCAGTTGCTGGCGTTCATGAGCATGAACCTGGAGCGCCATGAGCAGGCGCTGCGCGAACTCTACGCGTATCGGGAGCGCGGCGAGCACGACAAGGCCGACGCCATCCGCGACTTCTATATCGAATACTTCGCCACCATGGACCTGACGGCGGAGTTCTACCTGGAAACCGTCAGCCTGGTGTTCCAGCGCTTTCTGCTGGCGCAGGGTCTGCTCGACGTCGCCGGACGCCGCGTGTGCACGCGCGCCATCCGCCGCACCGCGCTGCTCACGGTCGAGGGCGAACGCGACGACATCTGCGCCATCGGCCAGACCATGGCCGCGCAGGACCTCTGCCCGAGCCTGCGGCCTTACATGCGCATGCATCACGTGCAGACCGGGGTCGGCCACTATGGCGTGTTCAACGGCAAGCGCTGGGAAACGCAGGTGTACCCGCTGGTGCGCAACACCATCTACACGAGCAGCTGAGCCTTCCGCCTGCCCACGGCCTGGCATCGCGCTGGCTTATCATGGCGGCTGCTCGCGCCGGCGTGGCGCCAAGGACCAACATGCCATTGCTTCCGACACAAGACTTCCAGGGCCAGTCGCTGGTCCGGGTCGGCGATGCCGACAACTTCCTGCTGCTCGCCCCGCAATACGGCGGGCGCCTGGTGCGCTGGGTGCACCATGGCGAAGATATTCTCTACTGGCCCGACAACGCTGACTGGAGCCGTCCGGCCAAGGTGCGCGGGGGCAATCCGTTGCTGTTTCCGTTTATCGGCCGGCACTTCGTGGATGGCGTCGCCGGGCAGTGGCGCGACCGGCAAGGCGCCGTGCACACGCTGGCCCAGCATGGCTTTGCGCGCGACCTGCCTTTCGAGGTCGGCATGATCGATGCTGCCGGGTCGATCACCATGACGCTGCGCGACAACACCCAGACGCGGCCGGGCTTCCCCTATGCCTTCGTGTTCGACGCGGTGTACGCGCTTCTGCCCGACGGGCTTGAGGTTACGCTGCGCACCACCAACACCGGAGACCAGCCGCTGCCCTGCTATCCCGGCCATCACTTCTACTTTGCGCTGCCGCATGCGCAGCGTGCCGGGTCGACATTGGCCTTGCCGACCGTCGATCGCGTGCGCCAGTTGCCAGACGGCGCGCCGGGCGCGGCCGAAGCCGGCGAGCCCGTCTACCGGCTCGACGATCCGCGCCTGCAGGACACCTACCACGTCTTGCGCGGCGCGGCCGGCGCCATACTGTCGATGCCGGCGCGCACCATCGCCTTCGAACTCGACGTTGCCGGCAGCGTGCGCTGGCACGCTGTTACAACGTGGTCCGAAAGCGAGCAGTCTGATTTCTATTGCGTGGAACCGTGGGTGGGATTGCCCGATGCGATCCACCACAGGCAGGGGCTGCGCTGGCTGGCACCGGGCCAGTCGGAAAGCGCCGTGTGCCGCCTGCGCGTGACCGGCTGAGCCGGAGCGCCGGGAGCGCCGGTTCAGTGCTCGAAATCCAGCCCGCCGATCAGGATGGCGGGATCCGTCTGCGACAGCGAGCCAAAATCGATGCCGCGCGGCTCCTGCCACGCGCGCAGCTTGCCCGGCAGCGCCGCCAGATAACCGGCAAAGCGCGCCTCGCCTCCGGCGCCAAACAGCCGCTGCACCTCCAGCCCATCCCACGCCAGGGTGACATCGAGCGGATGCGCATGGCGCCGCAATTCCGTTGGCCCGTCACCCGTCATGCGCAGGCGCGGCGGGCGGTTCGGGGCCTCGGCGGGCAAGGCATGCAGCTGCACGCGCCGGTGCTGCTTGCCGATGGTGTCGGCGATGCGGGGCAGGCATTCTGCTTCAAAGCGGGCGTAGAAGTCCGTGGTCAAGGTGGCGGCGTCCTGACGTTGCGAGTCGTTGGCGCCGTGCCCGGTATGGCGCGCCGACGCTGCCAGCCACTATACGCCGCCGCGCACGGCAGCGGACGGCCGGGACACTTGGAAGCCCAATCCCGGCGACAGCACCTCGGGTCTCACCTACTTCTGGGACAGGGTACGCAGGCTCCAGCAGCGTCAGCAACGGCCTTGGCATGTTGATGCCAATGGCAAGCCACATGTCCTAAGCGCCATTCTTCGGACGTCATAGTGGCCCTACCCGCCTTGCACTTTGGTCTCTCATTGGTATGCCTTTGCGGTATGCTCGTTATTTCGGCATTAGTGTCCTAGATTCTCCTTTGCTCCAAACGGGAGATGGGGACGCCGCACGGTCTATGAGACTTGTAGGCGGCGCGGAGGGTTTTGAGAATGCCGATGAACCATCGCATGGAAGGGGAGATCGACAGGATGGGCGTCATCGCCATGGTGGGAACCGTTTTTTACTTTTGGAGGTTTGCAAGCCGGCGGGCAGCAGTCCTGTTGATAGCGTTCCTCGCCTTAGGTTTCGTAGCGTTCTGGACCAATGGCAACGGCAGGCAGTGCGACGGCAAAACTTGGTTCTGCGATCTCGTTCCAGACAGTGCCAAGGTAGTAGCTGCTGCACCGCAAGAGCCTGAGCCATGTCCAGTGGAAGAGCCGATCACCACCCGAGTATTCCAGAGCGACGCGGCCGACGCTGAAGTCCATCGTCTGATTCAGAATGGCGTTTGCCAGCAGACTGCAATAGACCGGGTCGCAAATGGCTGGAAGGCGCCATACGATCCAGAATACGAGTCAACGCTTCGCAAGTGAATTATATAAACCTACGCCGTCGCATCACCTGCTCGAACAGAACAGGCTTGCGCTGCCGCGGTCTGATCTGCTCTGGCACGTGCTAACGCTGGGACTTGAAGGGGTGTGGGACGAGGGGCGCGGGCTCGGTATATCTGAGAGAGGAGCGTCGCGCGAATGAATCAAGATCAAGCGGCCGGGAGCAATGCCGCAGCAATTCGCACGATAGGGGGAAGTGAAGTGCCGACGCGCCGGCTTGTCACTTTGGTGTAAACGGACTGCCACTGACTGCCGGTCCGCCCAGCGACGGGCAAATGCTATGAGAGAGCACAGGCCTATGTCAAGGTAGAGGCTGAACTCTGCTTCAATGACCAGTATCAATACGTCGTGGCCAATATCGCCAATACGTCTGGCATGGACCGGCCGCAGAATCATGCTAGAATCCGCTCCCAGTTAGCCAAGGCGGGCGTCGTATAATGGCTATTACCTTAGCTTCCCAAGCTAAAGACGTGGGTTCGATTCCCATCGCCCGCTCCACCTCAAGTCGAGACAAGCCGCCTTTGCCACCGTTGACACTGTTACGGTGATCTGCCCGGCGGCTTTTTTGTTGCCATGCTTCCCCAAGACCCCAGCACCGGACCGACGCCGTCCGATGACGTCACGCCGGTGGATAACGGCCAGCAGCCGTCCGCCTCCTCCCCTGCCGATCCCGAAGGCGTCGCGCATCCGCGCCGCATCCGCTCGTTCGTGCGCCGTGCCGGGCGGACGTCGACCGGCCAGCAGCGCGCCATCGACGAAGTCGGCCCGCGCATGCTGGTGCCGTACGCGCCGCAGCCGCTGGACTGGGAAGCCACATTCGGCCGCCAGGCGCCGTCGATCCTGGAGATCGGCTTCGGCATGGGCGAGACCACTGCGCATATCGCCGGCTTGCGGCCGCAGGACAATTTCCTGGGCTGCGAGGTGCATGAGCCTGGCGTGGGCGCCCTGCTCAAGCTGATCGACGAGCGCGGCCTGGAGAATATCCGCATCCTGCAGCACGACGCGGTCGAGGTCATCGCCCACATGCTGACCGACGACAGCCTGGACGGCGTGCATATCTATTTCCCGGACCCGTGGCACAAGAAGCGCCATAACAAGCGCCGGCTGGTGCAGCCGCCGCTGGTGAAGGTGCTGGCGGCGCGGCTGAAGCCGGGTGGCTATATCCATTGCGCGACCGACTGGGAAGAGTACGCGCACCAGATGGTCGAAGTGCTGGCGGGCGAGCCGCTGCTGGAGAACACCTCCAGCGCGCCGGACGGCTTTGCCGAGCGGCCGGACTACCGGCCGGTGACCAAGTTCGAGCGGCGCGGCGTGCGGCTCGGGCATGGGGTGTGGGACGTGGTGTTCCGCAAGCGTGCCTGAACGCAGTCGCAAGGCGCAAACAAACAAAAAAGCGTGGCAGGTGCCACGCTTTTTTGTTGTCTGGATGTTCGCCCCGCTTATGCGTGCCAGGACACCAGGCCGGAGTAAGCCGTGAACAGCACCACGATGCCGAACGCAATGCGATACCACGCAAACGGCTTGAAATCATGCGTGGCAACAAAGCGCAGCAGCCAGCGCACGCACAGGAACGCGGACAGGAAGGCGAACACAAAACCGACGGCGAAGATGCCGAGGTCGTCCCCATTCAGCAGCGCACGCGCCTTGTACAGCTCATAGACCGTCGCGCCGAAGATCACCGGGATCGCGAGGAAGAACGAGAACTCGGTGGCCACCTGCCGCGACAGCCCGAACAGCATGCCGCCGATAATGGTAGCGCCCGAGCGCGAGGTGCCCGGCACCAGCGCAAAGCACTGCGCCACACCCACCTTGAGGGCATCGCCCCAGTTCAGGTCGTCGACCGATTCGATGCGCGGCGCGCCCGCCTTGGCCGCTTCCAGCAGCGCATTGCCCTGCGGATGCGAGACCGTGCCGCGGCGCGCGTCACGCCATTCGGCCAACAGGATCACCACGCCGCCGACGATAAAGGCCAGCGCCACCGAGATCGGGTTGAACAGGTGGGCCTTGATCCATTTGCCGAAGATGAAGGCCAGGATGATCGCCGGCGCGGAGGCGATCACGACATTGACGGCGAAGCGCTGCGCCTTCGGCTCCGAACCCAGGCCGCGCACCACGCTGCCGATGCGTGCACGGAACTCCCAGCAGACCGCCAGGATGGCGCCGAACTGGATCACGATCTCGAAGATCTTGCCTTTTTCGTCGTTGAAGTCGAGCAGTTGGCCCGCCAGGATCAGGTGGCCGGTACTCGAGATGGGAAGGAACTCGGTCAGTCCTTCGACAATGCCGAGGATCACGGCTTTCAGGGCAAGTGCGATTTCCATGCGGAACGGAGAAACGTTGTCATCGGCGTTGCCCGGCATGCGCCGGACCGCCTGGATTGTTGTTCGAGCGCCCGGGTCACCCGGGGGCGATCAGGGGCGATTGACCTTGACGTTGATGCCGTCAGGCAAAACGGTAATTGTACCGGGCTCGACTTGCGTGCCGGCAACCCGCAGCTGGTCTTCCCGGAACGTATAGAGCGGATAGCCCTGCAGCAGCTGCTCGGCCAGGATGCCGCCCAGCGCATTGAGCTGGCGCGAGAACTGCGCCGGCATGCCCTGCACATCGAAGCGCCGCACTTCGGGGTCCTGCAGCACCACCGAGCGCGTTGGCGCGTCATAGCGCAGCCCGCTGTCCAGCGCGAAACGCCCCGTCAGCGCCTCGCGGAAGAACAGCTTGTTGTCGATGACGGCGTCGAACTGCACGTTGACGCGGTTGCGCACCGAGTCCAGCGTCAGCTGCGGATTGGTGAGCTGGATATCGAACAGCTCCATATAGCGCTTGTTGAACGGGAACTTGCGCTCCAGCGCAGCCTGCAGCTGGCTTTGCGAGAACGTGTACTCGTTGCGGAACGCGCCGCAGGCGGCGAGGCCGGCGGCCAGCGCGGCCGCGCCAGCGACGGCCAGCCAGCGCCGTCGGGAAGTCCGGATCATGTTGCCTCCGAGTTCAGGAGTTGATGGCGGGCGCGCCGGCACGGTGGCCAGCGTCACCCGCGTGAGCCGGGCCGTGCAGGCGTGGCCTGCGGCGCGGTCAGGATTTCGAGTCGGGTCAGCCAGTGCAGCGCGGCATCGCGCGAGTCGCCGCACATTTCCGCCGAGGGCTTCAGGCCGGCGCAGAACGCCGGCCGGTCAGGGCGGCCGAACACCGCGCAGCGCATGTCTGGCAGCAGCTGCGCGCACGGCACGCCCGCTGGCTTGCCCTCAGGCATGCCCGGCAGGGCCGAGGCAATCGACGGGGCAATGCAACAGGCGCCGCAGCCAGCGCGGCAGGAAAGGTGTGACCGGCAACTCATCGCGTGGTTCAGGGAGGCCGCGGGGTGCCATGGCAGGCAAGGCGGCTGACAACAAGACGCCATTGTGCCCGAAGGGCCGCCATCCTCATGTAAGAAAAGGAAAGCGCCGCGTGCGAGATCGCACTGGCCTGGCCCCGAAAAGGCGCAACACGCGCCCCAGGGATCACATGTCTCGGATTCGCCTCGGTGTGTACCCTAGCCCACCCCGACCGCGCTTGACCCTCATATGGCGCTACCCTACATTACTGACCCATAAGTTATTAACATCCAGCCCCGCCGCACCGTGCCCCGCAGTCCTCGCAAGACACCCGTGAAATCACCCGCCGATCCGCACAAGGACGCCGATGTGCCGCGCTGGAGCCGGCGCAAGGCCGCACGCCCGCAGGAGCTGGTGGCGGCGGCGCTCGACCTGTTCGTGGAGCGCGGCTACGCCGCCACGCGCCTCGAAGACGTGGCTGCGGCAGCGGGTGTGTCCAAGGGCACGGTCTACCTGTACTTCGCCAACAAGGAAGAGCTGTTCAAGTCCGTGGTGCGCGCCAACCTGGTCCCGGCCCTGTCGCGTGGCACCGAGCTGGTCGACCGCTACGAGGGCAGCACGCCGGAACTGCTGCGCGAACTGCTGCGCGGCTGGTGGGGACTGATCGGCGCCACGCCGGTGGCGGGGCTGACCAAGCTGATCATGGCCGAGTCGGCCAACTTCCCGGACATCGCCCGCTTCTATAACGAAGAGGTGGTGGTGCCCGGCGATGAGCTGTTCGCCAGGGTGCTGGCGCGCGGCGCGGCGCGCGGCGAATTCCGCCCGAAGCCGGCCAACCCCACCACCACGCTGATCTGCGCCCCGCTGATGTTCCTGATGCTGTGGCAGCGCTCACTGCGTGCCACCTCTGGAAAAGACCTCGATCCCGAGATCTTCCTCGACCAACTGCTCGACACACTGCTGTTCGGCCTGACCACCGGCGAGGCGCGCGAGCGCCCGCTGCCGCCGCAGCAAGGCCCCTACATATGGGAGCGCATCCGCGACGAAATATTGGCGCAAGGCGCCGAAGATGCGGATGGAGGTGCGGACGGCGATGCCGCGAACGATCCTGGCATGCGCCCGGGAAAGCCAATATGAAACGAAAGATCCTGCTGATCGCCGTGGCCTGCGCCATCGTGGTGCTGAGCGCCGTGGCCGCCGTGCGCAAGGCCGGCAGCGCGCGCCAGCCGCAACCGCCAGCACAGGCCGCTGCCAGCGTGGTGGAATTTTTGCAGACCGATCTCGTCAACGTGGACCGACAGGACCTGCAGGTGTCGCTGCCGCTGTCGGGCAGCCTGCGCGCGCTGAACCAGGCGTCGGTCAAGGCCAAGGTCTCGGGCGAGGTACAGCAGGTGCTGGTGCGCGAAGGCGAGCCGGTACGCGCCGGCCAGGTGATCGCGCGCATCGACCCGACCGAATATGAGGCCAGGGTGGCGCAGGCGCGCGGTCAGATGCTGGCCATGCAGGGTCAGTTCCAGAACTCGCGCCAGACCTGGGAGCGCAACCGCGAGCTGGTCGGCAAGGGCTTTATCTCGAAGACCGCATTCGACAAGTTCCAGTCCGACCTCGACGTCGCCCGCGCCAACCTCGATGCCGCCCAGGGCGGCCTGGCGGTGGCGCAGAAGGCGCTGGCCGACACCGTGGTCAGGGCGCCGCTGGACGGCATGGTCGCCGCGCGCGCGGCGCAGCCGGGCGAGAAGGTATCGCCCGATACACGCCTGGTCGACGTGGTCGACCTGCGCGTGCTGGAACTGGAGGCGCCGGTGCCGATGGCCGACGTGGCGCGCGCCAGCGTCGGCCAGGCGGTCGAGCTCGACGTGGAAGGCGCCGGGCGCTTTACCGGCAAGCTGGTGCGGATCAACCCGGCCGTCATGCAGGGCACGCGCAGCATCATGGTCTACGTGCGCGTGGAAAATCCCGAGGCGAAGCTGCGCGCCGGCATGTTCGCGCGCGGCGCGCTGGTGCTGGGCCAGCGCTCCGGCGTGGTGGCGGTGCCGGCCTCGGCGGTGCGGATGGAAGGCGAGCGCGCCTTCGTCTACGCCATCGACAAGGACGTGCTGGCAGAGCGCCCGGTGCAGCTGGGCGTGCGCGACGAGAGCAGCGGGCTGGTGGAGATCGTCTCCGGTCTCGACGCCGGCACCGAGATCGTGCGCACCAACCTCGGCACGCTGCGCAGCGGCAGCCAGGTTCGGCGCGTGAAGGCCTGACGCTCACGCACGAATCGGAACGCGCCCATGTGGTTCACTCGCCTGTCCATTCGCAACCCCGTGCTGGCCACCATGATGATGATGGCCTTCATCGTGGTCGGGCTGTTCTCCTACCAGCGCCTGCCGGTCGACCAGTTTCCCGACATCACCTTCCCGGTGGTCGTGGTGCAGACCGAATACCCGGGCGCCGCGCCGGAGTCGGTGGAATCCGACGTCACGCGCAAGGTCGAGGAGATCGTCAACACCATCTCCGGCATCGATGAAATCTTCTCGCACTCCTACCAGGGCACCTCGGTCGTCGTCATCAAGTTCGACTTGAGCGTCGATGTCGGCCAGGCCGCGCAGGACGTGCGCGACAAGATCGCGCTGATCCGGCCGCAGTTCCGCGACGAGGTCAAGGACCCGCGCGTGCTGCGCTACGACCCGTCCGACGCGCCGATCTTCTACCTGTCGGTGTCCAATGCCCCGGGCGCCAACCGCAGCCAGCGCGAGCTGACCACCATCGCCGACCAGATCGTGCGCAAGCGGCTGGAGACGGTGCGCGGCGTGGGCGCGATCAATATCGTCGGCGGCACCAAGCGCGAGGTCGAGATCCGCATCCGCCCCGCGCAGCTGGAGGCGCTGGGCATCGGCGTCGACCAGGTGATGAACGCGATCCGCAACGAGAACCAGGAGCTGCCGGCGGGCGAACTGCGGTCCTCGTCCACCGAGACCGTGGTGCAGATCAAGGGCCGCGTGCCTACGCCCGACGCCTTCCGCCAGATCATCGTGGCGCGCCGCGCCGGCCAGCCGGTCACGCTGGGCGAGATCGCCGACGTACGCGACGGGCAGGAAGAACAGGAAAGCCTGGCGCTGCTCGACGGCAAGCGAGCGCTGTTCCTGTCGGTGGTGAAGGCGCAGGGCCAGAACACCGTCGATACCGTCGACGGCCTGGTGCGCATGACCGACGAGGTACGCAAGCTGGTGCCCGCCGGCGTGCAGCTCAACGTCGTCAACGACACCGCGCGCGGCATCCGCAGCAGCGTGAAGGAGGTGCGTTCCACGCTGCTGGAAGGCGCGTTCCTGACCGTGGCGATCGTGTTCCTGTTCCTGGGCTCGTGGCGCAGCACCGTCATCACCGGACTGACGCTGCCGATCGCGCTGATCGGCACCTTCGGCGTGATGTATATGTGCGGCTTCACGCTCAACGTGATCACGCTGATGGCGCTGTCGCTGTGCGTGGGCCTGCTGATCGACGATGCCATCGTGGTGCGCGAGAACATCGTGCGCCACAACCTGATGGGCAAGGACCACCGCAGCGCGGCGCTGGACGGCACCAACGAGATCGGGCTGGCGGTGCTGGCCACCACCTTCTCGATCGTGGCGGTGTTCCTGCCCGTGGGCTTCATGGGCGGGATCATCGGGCGCTTCTTCCACCAGTTCGGTATCACTGTGGTAGCGGCAGTGCTGATCTCGATGTTCGTGTCATTCACGCTCGACCCGATGCTGTCCTCCGTATGGCACGACCCGGACCTGCACGGCACCGGCAACAAGAAGAGCTGGTATGGGCGCACCATCGGCCGGATGCTGGACTGGTTCTCGGCCCGCATGGACCGCCTCGGCAACGGCTATGCAGCCATGCTGGGCTGGGCGCTGAAGCACCGGCTGGCAACCGCGATCATCGCGGCGGTGACCTTCTTCGGCAGCTTTGCGCTGGTGCCGCTGATCGGCACGGAATTCGTGCCCAATGCCGACCTGGGCGAGACGCAGGTCGGCTTTACCACGCCGGTGGGCACGTCGATCGAAGTGACCGAGGCCAAGGTGCGGCAGGTGGAAGCCGCGCTGAAGTCCTTCCCGGAAGTCGCCTACACCTACGCCACCATCAACTCGGGCAATGCATCGGGCCGCAACAACGCGCTGGTCTCGGTGCGGCTGACCGAGCGGCGCGCGCGCAAGCTCTCGACCGCGCAGCTCAACCCGCTGATCCGCGAGCGGCTGGCGGGCATCGCGGGCATCACGCTGACCATGGTCGGCATGCCCGATGGCGCCGGCGGCCAGAAGGCGATCCAGGTTTCGATCCAGGGCGATGACCTCAACGAACTGCGCCGGCTGTCGCAGGAAGCCGGCAAGCGCATGCGGGCGGTCTCCGGGCTGGCCGACCTCGATTCGAGCATGAAGGACGACCGCCCCACCATCGAGATCCGCATCCGCCGCGAGCTGGCCTCCGACCTGGGCGTGGGCGTGGCGCAGATCGGCAACGCGCTGCGCCCGCTGCTGGCGGGCGACGCGATCAGCTCCTGGCGCGCGCCCGATGACGAGAACTACGACGTGCGCGTGCGCCTGCCCAGGGACGCGCGCACCGGCATGGCCGACCTGAGCGCGCTGATGATCGCCAGCAGCCAGACCAACGCCGATGGCTCGCCGAAGATGGTGCCGCTGCGCCAGATTGCAGAGCTGGTGCCGACCACCGGCGCCAACCAGATCAGCCGGCGCGACCTGAACCGCGAGGTCGAGCTGACCGCCAACGTCGCCGGCCGCTCCGCCGGCGAGGTGGCGCGCGACGTCAAGGCCACACTGGACGGCATGAACTGGCCGGCGGGCTACAAGTACCGTTTTGGCGGCTCGACCAAGTCGATGAACGAGTCCTTCGGCTACGCCGTGTCGGCGCTGGCGCTGGCGGTGATCTTCATCTACATGATCCTGGCCTCCCAGTTCGCCAGCTTCTTCCAGCCGATCGCGATCATGACCTCGCTGCCGCTGACGCTGGTGGGAGTGTTCGCCGCGCTGCTCCTGTTCCGCTCGACGCTGAACATGTTCTCGATCATCGGCTTCATCATGCTGATGGGGCTGGTGACCAAGAATGCGATTCTGCTGGTCGACTTTGCCAACCAGGCCCGGCAAGGCCATGTAGATGGCGCCGATGGCCGCCAGCCGTTGTCGCGCGAGGCCGCGCTGGTCGAAGCCGCGCGCGTGCGCCTGCGCCCGATCCTGATGACCACGCTGGCGATGATCTTCGGCATGGTGCCGCTGGCCTTCAGCCTGGGCGAAGGCGCCGAGCAACGCGCGCCGATGGGCCAGACGGTGATCGGCGGGATCATTACCTCGTCGATCCTGACGCTGGTGGTGGTGCCTGTGATCTATACGTATCTTGACGATTTCGGCGCGTGGCTGCGCCGGCTGTGGCAAGGCAAGGCGGCCGCGCCGTCACCGACCCACGTCGCGGCCGCCGCCACCCGCCCGGCCGCACAGGAATTGCCGCGGCCAACGGAGGCCAGCGCGGAATGAACCGGACGACTCCCGCAGGGTTAAAATAACGGGTTAGACAAGACTGTCCGGCCGTGGGCACCGCGCGGCCGGCGCACAGAACGACAGCGGTTGGCCTTGGTAAGGAATGGCAAGATGGATCTCGAAAAAGCCCGATTCAACATGATCGAACAGCAAATCCGCCCGTGGGACGTGCTGGACCAGGAAATCCTGGACCTGCTGGCGGTGGTCAAGCGGGAGCAGTTCGTCCCGGCCGCGTACGCCTCGCTGGCGTTCGTCGACATGGAGATTCCGCTGCCCGCCGGGCAGAACATGCTGCCGCCGCGGGTCGAAGCGCGCATCCTGCAGGACCTGGCCGTGCGCAAGCATGAAAACGTGCTGGAAATCGGCGCTGGCTCGGGCTACATGGCCGCCCTGCTGGCCAACCGCGCGCGCCACGTGCTGACCGTGGACATCGTGCCCGAGCTGGTCGAGCTCGCCCGCACCAACCTGGCCAACGCCGGCGTCACCAACGTCGACGTCGCCGAAGGCAATGCCGCCGACGGCTGGGCCGCCGCGGCGCCGTACGACGTGATCTGCATCTCGGGCTCGCTGCCGGCGCTGCCGCAGTCGATCCTCTCCCAGGTCAAGGTGGGCGGCCGCATCGCCGCCATCGTGGGCGAACTGCCGGTGATGGAAGCGCGCCTGATCACGCGCGTGTCCGAGACCGAGTACCAGGTCGTCAACCTGTTCGAGACCGCGGTCAAGCCCCTGCAGGGCGCGGCCCGACCGTCGCAGTTCCAGTTCTGAGGACAGTTTCATCATGCAGGTAATCAAGCCGACCGAACTGGCCCAGTGGCTGGCCGATGCCAGCCGCGCCAAACCGGTCCTGCTGGACGTGCGCGAAGGCTGGGAGGTGCAGACCTGCGCCATGCCCGGCATCACCCACATCCCGATGCGCGACATCCCGGCGCGCGCCGCCGAACTGGACGAAGACGCCGACATCGTCTGCATCTGCCACCACGGCATGCGCAGCATGCAGGTGGCGGCGTTCCTGGAGCGCCAGGGCTACGCCAAAGTCTACAACCTCACCGGCGGCGTCGACGCCTGGGCCAGCGAGGTGGACCCGGCGATGCCGAAGTACTAACGCGAACCGACGGCCAGCCCGCGCGGGCCGGCCGCTTTCTCGCGCACCGCAAGCAGCATTCCGAAGAAGAAACGACCGTAGGCCGCGGCCCGCGCCCGGCAACCTGGAGGTGTCATGACGTTTGCGCCCAACGCCCTGTCCGGAGCGATCCGGACACGCCTGGCGATCGCGGTTTCCATGCTTGCCATGCTGCCCGCGGCACCGGCAGGCGCGGCCGACCTGCTGCAGGTCTATCGCGATGCGCAATCCAATGACGCCCAGTTTGCCAGTGCCCGCTCGCAGCTGCTCGCCACGCGCGAGAAGCTGCCGCAGGGCCGCGCCGGGCTGCTGCCGCAGGTCGTCGGCACCGCCGGTGCCAACCGCACCAAGCTCGACCAGACTGCCTCGCTGCCGATCGGCGGCTCGCCCAGCGCTTCGGGCACGCGTTTCTTCAACAACAACAACTGGCAGTTGCAGCTGAGCCAGCCGCTGTTCCGCTGGGACCGCTGGGAAACCTACAAGCAGGGCGAGCTGGCCGCGATGGCGGGCGAAGTCACCTTCCACCAGGCCGAGCTCGACCTGATCACGCGCAGCGCACAGGCTTACTTCGACGTGCTCGCCGCGCAGGACAACCTGTACCTGGCGCGCGCGCAGAAGAAGGCCATCGGCGAGCAGCTGGAACAGGCCAAGCGCAACTTCGAAGTCGGCACCGCCACCATTGTCGACTCCAACGACGCCCAGGCCCGCTATGACCTGGCGACCTCGACCGAGATCGCCGCGCAGAACGACCTGGAGATCAAGCGCGCCACGCTGCAGCAGATCACCGGCAAGCCGGTCGACGAGCTGATGGGCCTGCGCTCCGAGGCACCCATCCCCGGCCCGCAGCCGGCCGACGTCAACGCCTGGGCCGCGCAGGCCGAGACCAGCAACTTGCAGGTCAACCTGGCCGGCTACAACCTGGAAACCGCGCAGCGCGAAACCAACAAGGCCAAGTCCGGGCACCTGCCATCGGTCGATCTGGTGGCGTCGTACGGCTTCAACAACCAGACCGGCAGCGCCACGCAGGCGATCTCTACGCACTACAACGCTTCGCAGATCGGCGTGCAGCTGACCATGCCGATTTTCTCCGGCGGCCAGATCCAGTCGCGCGTACGCGAGACCATCGCGCTGGCGGACAAGGCCGCGAGCGACCTGGAATTCGCGCGCCGCACGGCCGCGCAGACCGCGCGGCAGACCTATTCCGGGGTCTCCAATGGCCTGGCGCAGGTCAAGGCGCTGGAAGCCGCGGAGCGTTCGGCGCAGAGCGCGGTGGAATCCAACCAGCTGGGTTATGAGGTCGGCGTGCGCATCAATATCGATGTGCTGAATGCCGAGGCGCAGCTGTTCTCCACGCGGCGCGACCTGGCCAAGGCGCGCTATGACACCATCATGAACGGCCTGCGGCTGAAGGCGTCGACTGGCGTGCTGCAGGAAGCGGACGTGGTGCAGATCAATACGCTGCTGACTTCGGTGCCGGGGTCCATGTACAAGCTGCCGGTGCCGGGGCAGGCGGGCGGCAAGGCGCCGGCAAAGGCGGCGGCCACCGCAGACCGTCGCGGTGCGCGGCGCGATGGCGGAACGCCGCGCTCCTGATTCCACTGACACGATGCAAACGGGCCGCAATTGCGGCCCGTTTGCTTTGTGGGGGATACCGGCGACAACTTGTTTGCTCCCCTCTCCCGCTTGCGGGAGAGGGGCAGGGGGAGAGGGCAGGCGTATGGCAAGCACGATGACCTCTCACTTCGTTGAGGCGCTGGCCCTCTCCCCCGCCCCTCTCCCATAAATGGGAGAGGGGAGCAAACCAGCAGCTATTGCGCCCGCGTCCGCGACTCCACCTTCAACAACTGCCACCGTATCGACGACGCATCCGCCGGCGGGTTCGGCACCTGGTATTCGCGCACGCGCAGCTTGTACGAAACCCCCTGCTCGAAATCCAGCCCCTCGATCGGCCCATACCAGAGCTGCCACGGCGCGTCCGGCGACTCGCGCCAGCGATAGCACATCATCTTGCCGACGCCCGAACACTCCACGCGCTGCGAATCGATATAGACGATCTTCTCCACGCCGCCCGCCGCAGCGCTCGCGCCACGCCTGCCCACGCCTTCGCGCTCGGCAAACTGCAGCAGGTCGCCGCTGGCGGTCTTCCAGATAACCTGCCGTCCAGTGCTGCCCGCCGACGGCTGCGTGCCGACGGTGGTAAGCGACGCCTGCATCGCCTTGAGCAACGCCGATTCCAGTTCCATGCGCGGCGGCGGGCAGGCCATGCGCGTGCCGGCGACGCGATCGAAACGCACGCCGGTGTCCGTCTTGCCGTAGCTGCCGGTAAAGCGGTTGCAGCCGCTGGTGCCGCTGACAGTGCCCTGCGCGGCATCGATGCCATCGCTGAACTCGAAGATGACGGGCTCGCCGTTATCGCCATGCGGGATCTCGCGCAGCGTGCCGTCGGCCTGCTGCCAGCGCACCAGTTCCCAGCGGCTGGGACCGGACGGCTGCGTCTGGTTGAGGTTGGCGCCGGCGCTGGGCAGCCCTGGGGCAGGCGCGGTGGCGCAGGCGGCAAGTGTGGCGGCGGCCGCGAGCGCAATGGCCGCGCTGCGCAGGCCGATGCTCCGGCCGACGTTCCGGCATATATCGCGAAGGGGTGTCTGCATTTTCGGAAAGCTCCTGTGACTTGGGCGGGAACGCCGCTGGCAAGCGATTGACGATCGCAGGGCAGCGTCCGCGCTTCATGCTGGCTTAGAGCCTGGCGGATTCATGCAAGTTTCAGCATTGCCGGCTGCACAATGCTGCCGTCTAGTGTAACGTGCGCCCCATGTCTCGCCGCGGCCGGATGCCGGGCGCGGCCCTTCATGTCTCCGAGTACCTCAATACAACTCGGCTCGCGCTGATCGCCTTGCTCACCACCACGCATATCCCGCCTTCCGGCCGCAACATCTGCTTCCTGACCGGCACGCTGAACGCCATGGCCGGCGCCGAACGCATGACGGCGACGCTCGCCAATGCGCTGGCCGCGCTCGGCCATAACGTGACCATTCTGAGCCTGTGGGACCAGGACAGCCAGTTCGCGCTCGACCCGCGCATCCGGCATGAAGCGCTGTTTGCGCAACGGCCTTCGTTCAAGCGGGCTTACCTGGCCACCGTGGCGGGCATCCGCCGCCATTGCCTTGCGCACCGGACCGAAGTGCTGGTGCAGGTCGACACCATGCTCGCGCTGTTCGTGCTGCCCGCCACCGCTGGCCTGGGCCTGCACCATATCGCCTGGGAGCATTGCCACTTCGACGAGGACCTCGGCAAGCCGGCGCGCAAACTGGCGCGGCGGCTCGCGGCACGCTTCTGCCGGCAGGTCGTGGTGTTGACGGAACGGGATCGCCAGCGCTGGCGCGAAGCACTGCGGCCGCGCAGCGATATCGTCTGCCTGCCAAACCCACTGCCATTCCCGATGCCGCCGGAACCCGCGCCGCGCACGCAGCAAACCGTGCTCGCCATGGGCCGGCTGGTTGCGGCCAAGGGGTTCGACGTGCTGCTGCATGCCTGGCAGCAGGTCGCCGCGCAGGCGCCGGGATGGCAATTGCTGATCCACGGCGAGGGCGAGGAACGCCCTGCCCTGTCCGCGCTGATCGTTGAGTTAGGGTTGCAGGACCGCGTCAGCATGCCGGGTATCTGCCACGATCCGGAGCAGGCGTACGGGCGTGCGTCGGTGTTCTGCCTGAGTTCGCGATACGAAGGCTTCGGGCTGGTGCTGATTGAAGCCATGGCGTTTGGCCTGCCCATCGTCTCGACCGATTGCGAGACCGGCCCGCGCGAACTGCTTGCGCCCGGGCACGACGCGCTGGTGGTCGCGACAGGCAATGTGGATGCGCTTGCGCAAGCGCTGCTGACCGTGATCCGCGAGCCGGCGACTGCCGCCCGGCTTGCCGACGCCGGGCGCCGCAAGGCCGCCGGCTTTGCGCTCGAACGGATCGCGCTGCAGTGGGATGCGCTGGTCAGGACGCCATCGGCTGCGGCGGTGCAACCCCGACCTGGCCGCTAGTGTTCCAGTGCTGGCGCCAGCGCCGCCAGCGTGCGCACGGTCGCACCGCGATGCAGCCCGGCGAAGGTCTGCGCATGCGCCCGCATATCCGCCAGCCGCGCGCGGTCCGCCAGCACGCTGCCAGCAGTGCGCACCAGTTCATCCGCATTGTCGACGCGCAGGCACGCGCCCGCGGCAATGGCATCTTCGGTCGCCTGCGCAAAGTTGAAGGTATGCGGACCGATCAGCACCGGCGTGCCGACCGCGCACGCCTCGATCAGGTTCTGTCCGCCCAGTGGCAGCAGGCTGCCGCCGATAAAGGCGAGGTCCGACGCGGCAAAGTACATCGCCATTTCGCCCATCGAATCGCCCAGCAGGATATCCGCGTCCACTGATACCGTCTCGCCGTCGAGATTTAGCGCACTGCGGCGCGCCACCGAGAACCCCGCGCGCCCGGCCATCGCCGCCACTTCATCGAAGCGCTGCGGATGGCGCGGGATCAGCAGCAACGCCGGGCGCGGCACGTCGCCGGCCAGCGCCCGCCAGCGCGAGAAGGCGTCGAGCAGCAGCGGCTCCTCGCCTTCGCGGGTACTGGCGGCGGCCAGCACCTGGCGCCCATTGAAGGCCTTGCGCAGCCGCTCGCCCAGCGCCATGCCCGCCGGCGGCGGCTGCATGTCGAACTTGAGGTTGCCCGTGATCTGCACCGCCGGCACGCCCAGCGCGCGGAAGCGCTCGGCATCGCCAGCAGTCTGCGCCAGCACACCCGCGAAGTCGCGGTACATCGCCGAAGCCGCGCGCCCGAAGCGCGCCGTGCGCCGGAAGCTGCGCGGCGACAGGCGCGCATTGACCAGGTACAACGGCACGCCCGCCTTGCGCGCGCCGCGCACCACGTTGGGCCACACCTCGGTTTCCATCAGCATCCCCGCCTCGGGCCGGAAATACCGCAAAAACCGCCGCACCAGCCATGGCAGGTCGTACGGCAGGTAGCACTGCAGGATGCGCGGCTCGTTGCCGAACAACTGCGCGCCGGTCTGGCGCCCGGTCGGCGTCATGTGCGTCAGCAGCAGGCGGTGGTGCGGATAGGCGCCGAGCAAGGACTCGATCAGCGGCTGCGCGGCACGGGTCTCGCCAACGGACACGGCGTGGACCCACAGCCACGGCCCCTGGTTCGGCAGGCTGCCATAGACGCCCAGCCGCTCGCCGACATGGTGCAGGTAGCCGGGCTCCTTGCGCGCGCGCCATGCCAGCCGCAACAGCGCCAGCGGCAGCACCGCCACCCACAACAAGCTATAGATCAGGCGCAGCATCAGGCAGGGACCCCGCGCACGCAGCAGGCGGCCTCGTAGACTTCATCGACCGATGGCACCATGCCGTCGTCGCCGACGTTGGCGATGCGCTCGGACCAGTACCCTTCGGTCTTCCAGCGCCACGTGGCGGTATAGATTTCCACCGTCGGCCGGCACAAGGCCGCCGCGATATGGACCAGGCCAGTATCGACCCCGATCACCACTTCGGCACGGTTGATCAGGCCAAAGCCCTGCATCACCGAGAACTTCGGCAATACCCGGGCCTGCGGCACGCCAGCGGCAATCTCTTCGGCGGCCTGGCGCTCCTTGTCGTTGCCCCAGGGCAGCACCATGGTCAACCCTTCGGCGGCCAGGCGGTTGCCCAGCGCGTGCCAGTTCCGCACCGCCCATTTCTTGCGCGCCCCCGCCGTCGCGTGGAAGCAGACGGCATAGCGGGCCGGCAAGTCCGCCCACAACGGGTCATCGACATGCAGCGACTGCGCCGCCGGCCCGAAAAACCGTGGCGGCTCCGACGGCGCGATCCCTGTTAGCGCCGAGCCCAGCAGTCGCGAGCGCTGCACCGAATGGGTCTGGCGCGGCACGCGCACCGCGTCCGTGTACAACAGGCGCGCCGCCGGCTCATAGCCCGAGCCCTGTGTCGCATTACCCAAGCCGATGATCGGTGCACCCGGCGCGCGGGTCGCCACGCGCGCCACCACCGCGGTCTTGAGCAGGCCCTGGCTTTCGATCACGGCGTCGTAGCGCTCCTGGCGCAAGCCGTCGCGCACGGCACCGATCTCCTGCCAGGTCGCGCCCTGCAGGATGCGCTTGCGCCAGCGCCGCAGCGCGAACGGGATCACCCGTCGCACCTCGGGCAACAGGCGCACCAAGTCCACATAGCCCTCTTCCACCACCCAGTCGATCTCGGCACCGGGCCAGCGCGCGCGCAGGTC
Source organism: Cupriavidus oxalaticus (assembly GCF_038900635.1). Lineage (GTDB taxonomy): Bacteria > Pseudomonadota > Gammaproteobacteria > Burkholderiales > Burkholderiaceae > Cupriavidus > Cupriavidus oxalaticus_B. The sequence goes on from NZ_JAYMRX010000001.1 coordinate 605,316, forward strand.
GTGCACCAGCGGCATGTTGTGCACAACGTCGCCGAGCGACGACACCTTGACCAGCAGGATGCGCGGCCGCTCCGGGAGCGTGAACGGCACCGCGGCCGGCATGGGCTGCGCCACGCCGGCCGCGCCGACGGCATCCGAAGCCGGCGATGCCGGCGGCACCGCCGTGCGCTCAGAACGGGAGTTGAGCATCCGGTTTCTCGGCCAGGATCACACGCTTGAACTCGGCCTGGATGCGCGCCAGTGCGGCGTCGTTGTCCGCCTCGAAACGCATCACCACCACCGGCGTGGTGTTAGACGGACGCGCCAAGCCGAAGCCATCCGCGTATTCCACGCGCACGCCATCGATCTTGTTCACCTCGCGCGCGCCTTCGAACTTCGCGTTCGCCTTGATCTTGTCGAGCAGCGTGAAGGGCTCGCCTTCCGCGCACTTGAGCTGCAGCTCCGGCGTGTTGTTGGCGTTCGGCAGCGCGTTCAGCACCGCGCTCGGATCGGCGTGGCGCGACAGGATCTCCAGCAGGCGAGCGCCCGTGTACAGGCCATCGTCAAAGCCATACCAGCGGTCCTTGAAGAACACGTGGCCGCTCATCTCGCCGGCGATCGGCGCACCTGTTTCCTTCAGCTTCGCCTTCACCAGCGAATGGCCGGTCTTCCACATCAGCGGCTCGCCGCCATGCTCGCGGATCCACGGGGCCAGCTTGCCGGTGCACTTCACGTCGTAAATCACCTGCGCCCCCGGATTGCGCGCAAGGATCTCTTCGGCAAACAGCATCAGCTGGCGGTCCGGGAAGATCACCTGCCCGTCCTTGGTCACCACGCCCAGCCGGTCGCCGTCGCCATCGAAGGCCAGACCCAGCTCGCAGTCGGTCTCGCGCAGGGTCTTCATCAGGTCCTGCAGGTTCTCGATATGCGCCGGATCGGGGTGGTGGTTGGGGAAGTTGCCGTCGACCTCGCAGAACAGTTCGGTCACTTCGCAGCCCAGGCCGCGGAACAGGTCGCCGACGAAGGCGCCGGCAACGCCGTTACCGGCATCAAGGGCGATCTTCATCGGGCGGGCAAGCTTGACGTCGCTGGTGATGCGGTCGAGGTACTTTTGGCGCACATCGACCTGCTTGTAGGTGCCGGCGCCGCTGCTGAAGTTGCCGGCTTCGATGCGCTGGCGCAGGGCCTGGATCTGCTCGCCGTAGATGGCCTGGCCCGCGAGGACCATCTTGAAGCCGTTGTAGTCGGGCGGGTTGTGGCTGCCGGTGACCATGATGCCGGAGGTGGGGCGGACGCCGTCGAGTTCGGTGTTGGTGGCGAAGTAAACCATGGGGGTGGCGACCATGCCGAGGTCGATGACGTCGAGGCCGGCGGCGCGCAGGCCCTCTACCAGGCCAGCGATGAGGTCCGGACCCGAAAGGCGTCCGTCGCGTCCGACGACTACCGTTTTTTCGCCCAATTTGGCGGCTGCCGAACCGAACGAGTGGCCGATCTGGCGTGCAACGTCGCGGGTGAGGGTTGTACCCACGATGCCGCGAATGTCGTAAGCCTTAAAGATAGAAGAATCAATTGGCATGAGTGTTTCGGTAGGGTTGATGTTTGGCATACCTTCAAATCACTGATCTTGCACAGCAGCATTGTGCCTGAAGAGGAAACTGGTCACCGCCCTAAATGTGACACATAAATTACCTACAGCGTTCGTAGCGCCGTCAATGCTCTCTGGCGCACATCAATAGATCGCTTATTGTCCCGCGGTTATAATCCGTGCGCCACGATTGCGGATCAGGCCCAAATGCCCTGCAGGCAGCGCATTGAAAGCCAAAGGCCGTAGCCCTGCACACTTGTACACTGCACATTTTCGATCCTTTTGACGGCAGTCGGGTAGTGAGAGCAAGCAAGAAGTTGCAGCTGCAAAATTTTGTAAATCCGTACAGTGACGCACCCACAACGCGTGTGAATGTGTGGCTAGATTCACTAATGACAAAACCTAATAGCTTTTCCCCTCCTCCACCGACGGTCCGCGCGCGAGGTTCAGAACTCATCAGGCGCTCCAGCCGGATGGTCGGCTGGGCGTTGGTGGGGCTGATCCTACTCGGCCTGGCCATGCTAGCCGTGGAAGGCTTGCGCCAGACCGGCATTGTTACCGTCCTCTTCACTCGCACATTGCTTTGGTCGGGCGCTGCATATCTCTTTGCCCTCACATTGATGCTGCGCTCGCTTCATCTGCCGCCCGTTGAGGGAAACAGCCTGGTTGGCCTGTCGGTAACGCTGGCATTCGTAACCCTGCTGCTATGCTTCGCCGTGCTCCGGCTTGAGTACTCGCGAGTTGCGTTGTTGCTCAGCTATTTTGGCACCCTGGTATGGACGTGGTTTGGCTATCGTCTATTCGTTCGCAACTATGTGCCGGTGTTTGGATACACCGACCCCGCGACGCTCGCGCAGCTCGAGCAGATCCTGAACATGCCGGGCGCGGCCCCGCCAAGCCCAAACCGGTTCGAGCCCATTCATTCCCTGCAGGAGGCCATCGGTTGCGACGCACTGATGGTGGACCGGCATGCCGTTGCCGATCCGGAGCGAACCCGGAAGCTATCGCTCCTTAAGCTCACCCATGTCCGAATGTATTCGGTCGAACGCGTCGGAGAAATGCTTACCGGACGCGTGGGACTGGCGCATATCGATGAAAATTTCCTCGACGACTACGCCAAGCATTACTTCTACGGCTACCTGAAGCGGCTGATGGACATCCTGGCGGTAATGGCAATGGCGCCGCTTGCCCTGCCAGCAAGCGTCCTCGTAGCACTTGCTGTTCGTCTGGAGTCCAAAGGACCTGCTGTATTTCGCCAGATGCGCGTTGGCCTCTTCGGCCGTCCCTTCGTCATGCTCAAGTTCCGGAGCATGACCACCGAAGACGACGCTCCTGCGCAATTCGCCAAAAAGCAGGATCCCCGCGTTACGCGGGTCGGACGCGTCATCCGCAAATACCGGCTCGACGAAATCCCGCAACTATGGAACGTGCTGACCGGTGACATGAGTCTGATCGGGCCACGGCCGGAACAGGTGCCCATGGTCGAGCAGTTTTCGCAGAGCATTCCCTACTACCCGTATCGTCACCTGGTCCGGCCGGGCCTTTCGGGGTGGGCACAAGTCCAGCAAGGCTATGTAGGTACTCACGAAGAGACCGTGACGAAGCTGAGCTACGATCTTTACTATGTGAAGCACTGCTCGTTTGCCCTGGACCTCTTGATCGCGGTCAAGACCTTGCGAACCTTGCTTACCGGATATGGTGCGCGTTGAACCAGCCCGAAACTTCCGCTCAGTTGCCATCCCTGCGTATCTTGCTGGTGACAACCGGCTTGCGCATGGGCGGTGCTGAACAGCAAGTTGCGGCCCTGGCGAAAGAATTCATAGCACGCGGGCATCGTGTCGGCCTGATCAGCCTGACTCCGGATTGCGAAGTCCCAATGCCCCAGGACGTGGAGCGACTTATGCTGGACCTGCGTAAGACGCCCCTGTCGACGGCCAAGGCGCTATGGGCGGCGCGGCGCTTTGCCACGGAATGGCAAGCAGACATCGTGCACTCGCATATGTTCCATGCGAACGTGTTTGCGCGGGCATTGTCGCGCATCAGCTCACTGCCCCCTTTGCTCTGTGCCGCACATAGCTTCTCGGAGGGTGGCCGGCTAAGGATGCTCTGCTATCGCCTCACGGACCGCTGGTGCGCGCTGACGACGCAAGTCAGTGAAGCCAGTCGTGCAGAGATGATTCGTGCAAGAGCCGTCAGCCCTTCCCGCGTGCGGGTAATGTACAACGGCATTGACACAGAGCGCTTTAGGCCGGACCTGTCACTGCGCAACCAGACTCGTGCCCGCCTCGGCATCGATCCGGGCACGCGACTGATCCTGACTATCGGCCGCCTGGCCGCGGAGAAGGCGCAAGTATCCCTGATCGATGCCTTCCATCGAATGGACCGATCCGTCCCGACCCGGCTTTTCATCGCCGGCGATGGACCGGAGCGCACGGCAATCCAGGCGCGAATTGCCGAGTATGGATTGGGCGATGCCGTTACGTTGCTGGGCACAAGGAACGATATCCCGGCCTTGCTCAATGCGGCAGATCTTTTCGTACTCTCGTCTCGCCTTGAGGGGATGCCACTGGTGATAGGCGAGGCGCTGGCATGCGGGCGGCCGGTCGTCGCCACCTCTGCGCCAGGTGTCAAAGAGTTGATGGGAGATATCGGCACCATCGTTCCAATCGGCGATACCGAAGCACTGGCGCGGGCGATGACGCAATCGCTAGCCGCAGAGACGCGCGTGCATGGCCTGGACGAGGTTCGCCGACAACGAATTGCGGCGCATTTCGGGATTACCGCTGCCGCCGACCGCTGGCTGTCGCTCTATCGCGAGTTTTGCGAGAAAGCGCCCGCGCGCGCGCGCAGCACGTCCCCATGCACTGGCGCATAGCGAGCAATGTAGGGTGGATGCTGTTCGACCGTTGTGCGCAAGTCATTGCGGGCATCGGCATCGTGGCGATCCTGGCGCGGACGCTCGGGACGGACGGATTTGCAGCGTTCCAATATGCTCAATCACTGGTTCTCATCGGAGCGTCTGTAGCTCTGGTATGCGGTGGCGAAGTTGTCGTACCCCGGCTTGTGGCGGTAGCGGACGCCGTAGCGCAACATCGACTTCTCGCCCATGTATTCCGGCTTCGCTTGCTGGCCTCATGCTGTGGTTACTTGCTGGTTTGCAGCTTCCTCGCCATTTCTGCGCATGCGCACGATAGCTTGCAACCGGCATTGATCCTCGGCATTGCAATCCTGCTGCGCGAGCCATCTGGCGTCGTGACAGCCTGGACGCAGGCGCACACCCGAACCCGACCCACCGTACTGATCAGCCTCGTCTCCCTGGCTTTGAAGACAGGTGCGGTGATCGCGCTTGCCGCCGCTGGAATCCATGCAGTGGGCGCCTACGCGACTGCATTTGTGCTGGAACCTCTGCTGGCTGCGATCCTGCTCGCCGCGTTCTATCGCGGACATATGCCACGGCATGCCGTCGCATTCGACCGCCAGCTAGCCCGACAACTTTTTCGCGACGGATCGCTGTTCTGGATCAGCTTCATGATGATGATGGCGGCCCGCCGAGTCGATCAGCTGATCTTGCGGCCGCACGTCCCGTCAGCAGAATTTGCATCGTATGCCGCAGCGATGCAGATCGTGGACAACTACACCACCCTCGCCACCATCCTGGCAAGCGGCATCGCGCCGCTCTATGTGTATTCGCGGGATGCCGCTGTGGGCATTCGCAATGTACTGAAGCTTGCAATCTTCAGCACTGTCGTAGGGGCAGCCGGCGCGGCAGTCCTGGTTCTCCTGGCGCCTTGGATCGTCCACCTGTTATACGGCGCGGCCTTTGCCGAGGCCGGTTCGCTGCTGCGTCTGACCGCCCTCGCGTCGCCCTTGATCTTTGCCGACGTCGGGTTCACTGTTCTTGCCGTCTACCTTCGCAGACCTGCATGGATTGCCGTCAAATGGGGCCTTGCATTGCTGGCAACTGTTGCCGTCGATCTGGCGCTGATCCCGCGGTACGGCGCGCTTGGCGCCATCCTTGGCTACACGGCAGGCAACGCACTTGCCATGCTGACCGGTCTGTGGATGTGGCGCCAGGCGCGAAAGCTGCGGGGGACTATCGCGAGCGGAGCCGACGTATCCAGCGGATAACAATCCATGCCCGTTGCATGATCAGCAGGTGCACGCCTGTAAGCACCAGAAAGGCAATAAAGAGGATTGACTCCGGCACGCCCTGCTTCCACGCCACCACGCCGATCAGGCCGAGAAGGAAATTGCCGATCAGAAGGACCCAGACCGCCTGCTTGCTGTTCAGGCCCATACGCAGCAACAGGTGATGCAGGTGGGTACGATCAGCAGCCAACGGGTTCTTGCCCTGGATGGCGCGGCGCAATACGACCGCAAGCAGATCAATCAGGATCAGCCCAACTACCCACAGCATAACCGCCGGCGGCACGGGGCCGCCCGGGTTGTACTCCTTTTGCGAAAGCTCGACGGAGAACCAACTGATGCCATAGCCAAGCATGAGGCTTCCCGCATCGCCCAGGAAAACCAGCCGGCGACGCAAGGGACTTGGCATGTTAAACAACAGGAATCCGGCAATGGCGCCACATACGAGGAGACAGATTCTGTAGGCGCCTGGGTTGCCGATATCGTTCGCCAACCAGGCAAACCAGCCGAAAACGATAAACGAAAGCCCTCCCGCAAGGCCATCCATGCCGTCGGTCATGTTGATGGCATTGACTACGGAAAGAACAGCCAGCAGGGTCAGCGGGATCCCCCAAGCATGCAGGATAACGTCCCGCTTGCTGAGAAGGTCTCCTAGCGAATGCAGGTACACCTCACCCCACGAGGTCATCAGGATGGCCGCGGTGAACTGAAATGCCAGCTTGCTCACTGGCGGAATGCCATTCAGGTCGTCGAACAGTCCAACCAGGGCAAGCAGCGTCAGGCCAACGTAAAGCGGGGTGTACTGATCATAGCCGCGCACAAACATTGCCGTGGATACCCAGATCGCGATCAGGATCGCGATGCCACCGACCAGCGGAGTCGAGCCTTCGTGCCGCTTTCTGCCACCAGGGTGGTCAAGCAACCCGCCGCGTGTTGCCAATGGACGCAGAATCAGTACGGCACCGGCACTCAAAAAGGCCGCGATTGCGGGGAGCCAGAATAGTTCGAACATGAAAACTCAACAGAAATCAGTAACACCCCGGGGGCGCATCGGCGATCGCGTAGAATGTCGACGTCCCGCCCGGGCCCGGGTCCGGACTTCGGCTATTGAAGCCGGCGGCAGTCAGCCAATTTGGCTGCACATCGTGACGCCCCGATGGTAGGGCCTGCCTTCCGCGTTGTGCAACCGCACGACTACAGTATTTTCCATGCTCTCGCCTATTTTTCTTGTATCGCGTAACGGGGTAAATAACATGGGCGGCGTCGAGCGCGTCGTACAGCTGCTCCAGAATGACCTGACAACATATGCCGCCAAAGTAACCCTGGTCGACGAAACCATGGTTTTACCACAATTCCTGCGCGGAACGCGGCTTGCGCAGTTCGCCTTTCCGGTCGCCGCCTCCCTGTGGCTATGGGTGAAAAGATTATTCGGCGGCCAGTTCCTGACCATTTCAAATTCCTCGTACACACCCCTCTACCCGGCCGATGCGGTAATCGTCCACGGATCTGCCGCCGGCTATATTCGTGCCCTCGCCAAGTCGGGCAACCGTTTCCTGGGGATGCGCATCCTGGCGCGCCTCGAAGGTCTCACCATGCATTTTGCCCAAAGGGTAATTTGCGTTTCCGAAGTCGTACGCGACCTGTGTGTCAATCATCACGGGGTACCCGCCGAGAAGTGCCTTGTGATACATAATGGCATTGATGCCTCGCTGTTCCACGCCAGACAGAAATTCATCGATGGCGTCGTCCGGCTTGGCTTCGCGGGACGGCTTGAATATGGCAAAGGCTTGCCGTACCTGATTGAAATAGCGCAATGGGTCGGCACCCGGCCGGACATGCAGCTGGTCATAGCGACGACCAGCGAGGTGCCGCCCGCACTGAGGGTCATTCCGGGCATCAAAATCCTTCCCGGCCTTCTCCCAGATCAGATGTCAACGTTCTACGACATGATTGACATCATGGTGCTGCCGTCCCTGTTCGAAGGGTTCGAACTCGTCACGCTCGAGGCGCTCGCGTCCGGCGTGAGCGTGTTGGGCACCCGCGTAGGCGCCTGCGACGTGTTCTTGCGGCGCGGGCTGCCCTGGGTCAGCGAACTGCCGACAGACAGCCAGGAATTCATCAGGCAAACTACGCCGATTTTTGAGCGTCTGCGACAGAATAGCGATCCCAGCGCCATGCACGCATTCATTCAGACTTCTTTTTCCATCGAGCGCTTCTGCAACCAAATTCGCGCACAACTTCAGCTGAAAAACTCGTGAACGTCCTGCTGATTTCACCCAATGGGCTTCAGGAGCTTTCCGGCGGTGGCCTCTATCTTCGGTCTCTGGCCCAGGCGCTATGCGCATCGCCCACCGTTAGCCGGCTTACAGTGATGAGCAAGTCCATGGGTAGCGCGGAAAAATTCGAATTTCCCGCTTCCTGCAAGCGCATCTACCTGAAAAAGAACAAGCTCAGGGATGTAGTGGCACGCCTGGGGCTTTGTCCCACCTACTTGATGACCTACCGCAGCAGGTTAGCGCGCGAGGCGCGCGATGCGGACGTCATACTGTTCCACAACTCGCGCCTCGGCCGGCTCATGTCCGGCATCCGAAAAGACGTGCCAGGCAAGACATTCGGGATTCTGAGCGACAATGTGGAAGCTGTGCTGAAGGGCCAGCACAGAGGCGAAAATTTGTTACAGAGAGTGTGCGACGCACTGGACACCCAGCTCATTCGCCACGCGGAGGCCCCGAGCCGCTCCGCCGATTTCATGACCTTTATCACGGAGGCCGATCGCTCACTGTTCGCTAGCGAATATGGCATACCGGCGCGTACCGGCATATTGCCCATCTCACTGTCTCGCGGGGTACCCGACATGATCGGAGGGGCGGATACGGACCGGCCTGCACAAGTATTGTTCACGGCCCACTTCGGCTTTGCGCCGAACCAGACCGCGTTGCGACACTTTGCCGAAGTGGCAAAGACGTTCACCGACAGCGGTTCGACCGTCCAGTTTGTTGTTGCGGGCGCGCGTGCAGCCGAAATGGCCGAGCCTTACCGGTGGCTGCATGTCATCGACAGTCCCGAACCGGGCCGTATGTCTGCTGCCTTTGCCTCCGCAAGCGTCTACCTCGCCCCCGTGAGTTGGGGCAGCGGCATGAAGACCAAGGTCGCCGAAGCTTTGTCCTTCGGCCTTCCGGTGATCTGCATGCCTAATGCAGCCGTCGGATATGAGGCGATGCTCTCCGACGACCGCTATCGTCAAGCTATATGCGTGGTGGATGATGTGGCCGAAATGACACAGAACCTTCACAGAATCTTACAAACCGGCGATCGGGCCTCCCTGAGAAATGCAGCATTCGCTGCATTCGATGCTTTATACTCGCAGGCATCGCAGACCCGTCGACTGGAACTGCTTCTCCTTGCACAATGATCACACCGAGCGCGAACAGACTGGTTAGCGTCATTACGCCCGTTCATAATGACGGGAAGTATATTGGCGCGACCGCCAGTTCGATTTTTCAGCAGAGCCTTACCGATTTCGAATGGATTTTGGTCGATGATGGCTCAAATGGCGAGACGGCCGCCGTCCTCGCTCGCCTTGCTGCATCCGATCCGCGCATCCGTGTTATCACCAACCCCACGGCATATGGCCCCGCGCGTGCGCGCAATACCGGAATTGCGGCTGCAACGGGAGAGTATATTGCCTTTCTCGATGCCGATGACATCTGGGATGCCAACAAGCTGGAACAGCAAGTCAGGTTTATGCGCAGTCATGACCTGGATTTCAGTTATCACGACTATATTCCATTTGAAGACGGCAGCGGCCGTCCATTATCAAAGATTTGCGGACCAAACCGGCTGACATTATTTTCCCATAATGCACGACGCGGCATCGGATGCCTGGCGGTTATGCTTAAGCGGAAAATTGCCGGCGACGGCGTATTTCCCGCCATGCCACCTGGCCTGGTCGCGGAGGACTTTGCCGCCTGGGCGATACTTATCAAGGGTGGCCTGCGCGGAGAGCGACTGCCCAAGGCGCTGGCCTGGTACCGCGTACGCAAGCGTTCGTTCTCCTCGAACAAATTCCGTTCCGCGCACTCCGTCTGGTTCATCATGCGCACGATGGAGGGGTTCGGCAAGATTACGTCAGCATTTTTCCTTGCGAGTTACCTGTTTAACGCCATGACCTCGCGACTGGTGGCCCGCGTCTCAAGTCCCCTACAGACACTGGCATCGCCTCCATGGCATTGAACGCGCTGATCTCGGGTCTGGGCGTTCTCCTGAAGTTGCTTTGCGGCCTTGCCGCCAACAAGATACTGTCCACGCAACTGGGTCCGGCCGCTTTCGGTGCGTGGGGTAATGTCTTCAGCCTTGCCACCCTCTACACCACATTTGCGAATGGTGGCATCTCGCAGGGTCTCGTCGCACAGCTTTCCGCGCCGTCGCAAGACGCGCGGGCCCGCGCCCGCTGGCTAACTGGCGGGATGCTGTTTGCGCTGGGCGTACCAGTGATCATTGCCATCTGGCATGCGACATTCCGGCAGTTTGGCATTGTCAGTGGTGCCATGGCACTGGGGCCGGTCGCGGCCCTGGCGTTGGCATTGCTTGCCGGCCTCGCCCTTCAGATCCAGTCCACAGTTCTCGCACAGGGCCGTTCACGCCTCAATGCCATGGTGGCGGCGTTCTCCGGCGTCACGGGACTATTGAGCTACTGGATATTCGTCACCCCGGGCTCAGTGCAAAGTGCGGTTCATGCGATGGTTGCCGGCTTTGCCGCAACGCTGGTGATCTGGATCGCGGTGGCTACCGGCACTCGTACCCGCTGGCACGCCGGGGCTGGGCGGACTGGCGAAGGACTGGCTGCCGCGCGTTCCCTGGCACCCTATGTGGCGATTGCCCTGGCGCCTGCAGTCGTCGGTACAGCGGCTGTCATTGCCGTGCGACAGATCGTGTCGTTGCAGGTGAGCCCGGAAGCGGCAGGGCTGTGGCAAGGGATGTTCCGCATCTCGGACGCGGTGATCGCGATGGCACAGGCTGTGGTCAGCTTTGTGCTGCTGCCGGAAGTATTCCGCAGCAGCACGCCCCGTCTCGCGCTGAAAGCCAAGCTGCCAGCTTATGGATTACTTGTGGCAGCGGGTTTTGCGGTTGGCGTGACGATCCTGTGGGGCGGCGCAGACATCGTCGTCAGGATTCTGTACTCTGAAGAATATGCCGGCATTTCGCCACTGCTGTGGATCGAGTTGCTCGGGGATGCATTCAAGGCTCTGGCAATGCCGCTGGTAGCATTCTTTATCTATCAAAGGAATCTTCGCCTTTCCTGGGCTCTCGAACTGACCTTTTCGGCCTGCTTCGTGGTGGGCACATACATACTCACAGGCATGGCCGGTCTGCCCGGTGCGGCGGTGGCATACGCCATCGCGAACCTCATCCTTCTGTCTGTTGCACTCGTCTTATTCCTAAGGACCCAGGATGCCTAATTATTCCTTTGCGGCAATACTGGTGCTTGCCATTGCTAACCTGATCAGCGGCGCCTATGGCGTGCTCAGCTGGCAGGCACCGATCACCGCACTGACATTCTTTCTCTGTGTGCACAGGGCAAGTCAAGCCTCTTCGAGCAGGTTCAATCCGGCGTTGCTGTTGTGTCTCACGACCAGCCTGTTTCTGGTGAGCCGCTTCCTCATCACCTATATCTCTGGTTGGGCGGACTACCGCTATGGCGACTGGTTCCTGATGGGCCCGATGGACGAAGTGCTCGTATCCAAGGCCCTGTCCGCCATTTGCTTGTTCCTTTGTGGAATCGCGCTTACCGCAGGCAAGCTGGGCGAACTCATGCAGCGCCGGGACGAGTATCTCGGCACCTTTGCCTTGCGCGCCGGCCTAGTGTTCTTGCCGTTCACGCTTTATCGCGTGTATGTCAATATTGGTACCTGGAGGAGCGGCGACTATCTCGCGCTCTACAAGTATGGCGGCCCTGGCGGCTTGCCTTATGCGCTTGGCGGCTGGCTTGTACTCTGCGTGTTTGCCTTCCTGGCATCGCGTCCCCGGCTGCGCTTGGCGTTCATGGCATACGGTGTTGGGCTGCTGCTCTGTCTACTGGACATGTTCAAGGGAGCGCGCGGCATCCCGATGGCGCAGGTCATCGCCTTGACCTGGCTCTTCGTTACGACACAGCAGATCAAGGTGTCATTGTGGAAAGCAGGTTGCGCGGCAATCGGAATGGCCCTGGTCGCCGACATCGTCGGGCGCGTCCGCATGGGTATGCCTGTTGCGACCGCCATTTCAGCCGACCCTTTTGAGGCATTCTTTGGCTTTTTCTACGGCCAGGGTGTCAGCCTTATTTTCGTAGTCTCGACGTTGAAGAACCTGGCGTCATTCGTTCCCTTTGTCGACGGCGTCCGGTCGACATTTGCCCTGTTTATTGATGGCTACCACCGCTATCTTGGCGATCTCCCGCTGGGACAAACCCTGGATTTTGCGCATCAAACCGCAAGCCTCGCGCACCGAGTGTCCTTTATTGTCGACGCAGAAATGTACTTGAACGGCAAGGGCATGGGCGGCTCGGCGGTGGCGGAGTCGATGCTCTACTCGCCCGTGTTTGGACCGCTCGTTGCCGGATTGTTCACAGGAGGCTGCCTGCGCTTGCTCTATCGCGCCGCACAGATGTCACAGCGTGGCTTGTTTGTTTTTGCCGCTACACTGCCGTTCTTCCTCTTGGTGCCGCGCGAGAACCAACTGTTCTTTGTGGTGCCGCTGCTCAAGGCCGCACTGTTTGCCGCACTCGTCCACGTTATCGCCAAGGTTCATGTCAGACAGCCTGCCTAAGGTAACCGTCGTCGTCCCAACCTACAAGCGCGCCCATCTGCTTGAACGGACGATTCCTTCCTACCTCCAGCCTGAAGTAGCACAGCTGGTTCTCGTGGACGATTGTTCGCCGGACGATACGTCTCGCGTGGCGAAGCAGCTAATGGAGCGTTTTCCGCAGGTGACGTATTTGCGCAACGACGTCAACGGCAAGCAAACCACCTCCAAGAACCGGGGCAAGGCACTCGCGCGCACTGAATTCATCTATTTCGGTGACGATGACTCGATGCTGAGCCCGGGCGCTCTGGCCATCCTCCTGCAGACGGCACGAGAAACCTCAAGCGATATCGTTGGGGCATCCGCGCTCTACCTTTGCGACGACAAGGATACCGAGGCCGCTGTCATCGCCCGGCGCAAGACCGCAGTCACGGTCGACCAAGTGGTCAACCTGACCAGGCTGGAGTTTGACTTTGCGGCACTGGCACACGGCCCGCTCGAAGTGCCGGTCTGCCATGCATCGTTCCTGATTCGCACTGAAGCAGCCAAGGCAATTGACTTCGACACGCAATACGTCGGCAACTGCTATCGTGAAGAAACCGATTTCCTGGTGCGTTCGCGCGCACGGGGATGCAGGATCACGTACGAGCCGCGGGCGCTGCAGATCAACCTGCCGCCCTCGCAGGCAACCGGCGGCGCCCGGGGACGCGGGCGCCTTTCCTATGAAGCCTATGCGCTGTACAACACTGCGCGGTTCCTGCTCAAGAATCGCAAGGCGCTAAAGCAGGCCGACGCCCGCTGCAATGCCGCGCTGATGCTGTGCTGGTATGTCGAAGGCCGGGTGAGCGCAGCGCTGTCGCGTGCAAGTCGCGTCATCGCGCGGCGTGTCATGGGACGGGCATAGGCTGCGTCCACCCCGCCAATTCAGCTGGGCCTATGCGCGCGAAAGCGCGTCACATCGATCCAGGCTGCTGCGCAGTATCCGGACAGCTTCCGATGGCGGTCGCTCCGACATGCGCACGAAGTAAAGCCTGTCTGCACGCGGCAAGGAGGCCAGCACGTCCACGGCAACGCGCGCGGCAGTCAGCGCGAGTGCGCCGAGCGCATACGACATCTGGCGCTGCCCGACGAAATACCTGAGCTGTGCGGCCAGCAGCGATCGACGTGCCAGCAGGGTCTTGCGCAGGTTGAAGCTTCCCTGACGATACCCCAGCAGGACCTCTTCCAAGCATGCAAAGCGGCTTTCGGCATGGCTTCGCAACAGCAGTTCCTGATCTTCCGCGCGCATGACTTCAGGCAAGCCGTAGTGATAGCGGATAAACCACTCACGACGTCCCATCCAGCCCGGGTGAGGTAACGGGATTCCTCGCCACGGGCGAGCGCACATGGCTTCATGCGAACCGGCAAATGGCAGCAGCCCAAGGATTTCGCCATCGCTGCGGAAAGCCACGGCACGGCAACCTACCAGATCGACATCCGGGTGCGCATCGAGAAAGCCCACCTGTCGCGCGAAGCGCTCGGGAAAACTCACGTCGTCCGCATCCATGCGCGCAATATAGCGACCGCACGCCATATCGATGCCAACGTTGAGCCGCCGCGCAAGGCCCAACCGGCGACCGTCCTCAATGACGCGCACGCGCGGATCGGCGATACCTTTGGCCACGGCCACCGTTCCGTCGGTCGAGCCATCATCAAGAACCAGAACCTCGAAATCCTCAAACGTCTGCGTCAGCAGCGAGCGCAATGCCAGGTCAAGCGTATGCTCGGCGTTCCACGCCGGAAGCAGGATCGATATAGTGGGCGCCATGCCGGAATCCTGATTCATCAGCGCTGCCGCCCCATGTCGCTCGCGATAGCAGCCCACATGGCAGCGAGCCCCGCATCGAAGTTCTCCTTCGGCTCCCACCCCGAGCAACGCATAAGCTTGGTGCTGTCGAGGATGTTGGCCGAAACATCAAACTGCCGCGCTTCCGCGAAACGGACCTTGACCGAAAGCCTGTGTCTGGCGGCAATCGGTTCGATGGCGGACAGGACCTCACGGTTGTTCCGGCCGATGCCGGAGCCGACGTTGTAAATCTCACCCACACCACCGCTTTCCAAAACCGCCACGATGCCTCTGGCAACATCCGCCACGTGGATGTAGTCACGGACCGTGCCCGATTCGCCAAACACCGTGACTTCCTGCTGCTGCAGGATCGCTCCCATCGCCGTCGCGATAAAGCCCTGGCCCGTAAACGGCTTCTGCCCCACGCCGTATGCGTTAGCGGGCCTGACAATGCTCACCGGTATGCCATGCAGGCGCTGGAACATCAGCCCATACTTCTCCTGCGTGAGCTTGGTGATGCCATATGGCGAGACCGGGTTGGTGGTGCTGGTCTCCACGAGCGGCAGCGTGTCGGCATGCCCATAGACCGTGCCTCCCGAGGAAACCACCACGAGCTTACGCAACTGCAGTTGTCGCGCCGCCTCCAGTAGGCCGACCGTCGGCGGCAGGTTGGCGAGGATGTCGAACACCGGATCGGCATAGCTGGTCTGTGGCACGGTGGCGTAGGCGAGGTCGATCACCTCGTCGACGCCCGCCAGCTTGTCGAGCCAGTTCACGTTTTCCTGGGCAACCGACCCATATGCAACGGCGTCAGGCAGCCCGGCAGGGCGTTCGGCACGCCGGCCCAGCACAAGCACGTCCCGACCTGCAGCAAGCAGTTCCCGCACAAGCCACTGGCCAATAAAACCGCCACCGCCAATTACACAACTACGCATGGTAGATCCACCCTCTCCGGCCTTCATCCCTGAAGGCGAACACAGCCCTCATGATCGCGACGACAAGGCCACAAATTGCTTCATTTCGACAGCTTGCGCACCGCGCAGGATCGCCTCGTAGCGATCGGCTATGCGCGCCCATGTGAATTGCTGCTGCCAGCGCGCGCGCGCTACGTCGCCGAGTTCCGCGAGCTGGGTGGGCGACTCCATCAAGCGCTTCATCTCGGCCGCCAACTGCTCCGGAACGGCACGGGTATAGCCCCGCTCGTCCTTGGGCGCGGGACATATCACACCCCCACCGGTCCAGCGCGCGATCTCGTCGGCGTTGCCAACGGGAACCGAAAGGAAAGGTGTTCCAGCCGCGGCGGTTTCGAACAGGACCAGAGGCGAGTATTCGATATTCGATGCAAACACGAACAGGTCGGCGTTCATGTACGCCTGGACCAGTTCCTGACGCCCCAGATTGATCTTCAGCACTTGCTTGTTCGCTTGCCCGCTGGCGCGATCCACCCAAAACCGAATGGGATCTGCAGCCCTGCGCATGCGGCCCGGCAGCCAGTTGATGTGCCCGCCAGCTTCAAGCTGCGCTGCTGCAAGTGCATAGATGCGGGTACGGACGCCGGCCCAGCCTTCGCGTCGGATGACACCGAACGAACGCCATGCAAGTCCCGACACGCGACGCACGCGCCGTCCGAGAGAACCGATCACCCGCTTCGCTGCCTTGGCCGCGGCGGATGACTCCTTGGTCCCCGCCCCCTCATTCGCCGGCTCGGGAATCACCACCGCGGGTGCTGGCGGAGGATTGCCATTCAGGATCAGCGTGACATGGCGGCGCCCGTTGCGCAGTCTGGCAAACGCTTCGGCAATCTCCTTGTGGCCCTTGACGCCGGTGATGCTGCCGACGGTGAGGAAGACGAAGCTGTTATCCGGGATATTGTGCCGCCGCCGGAACATCTTGTCCTGTTGCACCGAGAATTCGATCTCGCACGCCCCGTTCGGCAGAATCGTGTGATGCTCGAGACGATGCTGCCGCGCGAAGTCGATATCCCGATAGCGTTCAGCATAGAAGATCAGGTGATCGAACTTGCGCAGCACATCGGGCAATGCTTCAAAGTACTCGGCGTAGGACGGCTCGTATAGCCCGGAGAATCCGCAAGGGATAAACACCTTGCGGACGCGGATACGGTCGAGGACCGGCCACAGGGCGTCAAAGGTCCACTGCTGCGCAGCCTTGATCATCAGCGCATCGCCATCGAAGGCCGTCACGAAGTCCCGGTAACGCTCCACTTCGCCGTGCATGCCGCGCACCGAGTTGCCGGTCACGCCGAACTCGACGATGTGCACGCCGTTGTGCTCGGTGAAGTCGCGCTCAGCCAGACGTGTCGTGGCAACGGTCACGTGATGGCCCCGTTGCACGAGTCGCTCGGCCAGGTGGCGCATGACTTCCTGGACCCCGCCTACACTCGGATAGTAGAACTCGCAGCAGAATAGTATCCGCATGACATCGTCCCTTGGTTTGCAGTCAGCGAGTCAGGATCCCAAGCCGGCGACCAAAATCGCGTACCGCACGCGCAATCGGCCGAGCCCAGTTCATGTTGTGCTTTTGGATCAGGTATTGATGGTGCAGGCTCTGGATGCGGGCTTCTGTCCTCTGAAGCACGTCCGATTGCGGCGATTGCATCGCAAGTCGTTCGCCGGCATCGCGCACGACCTGGCACATGCGTTCGATATCCGGCCGTTGGGACAGGCGATGCAGGGCCGAATGCGTCAGCGCCGCAACATCAAAGACGTCTTGCGATGGCTCGCGCTGGCCCAGTACGGCGGCAATATTCTCCGCACAGATCAGCACCAGGCGCTCCATGAACGGATTCGGCCCAGTACGTGACATGCTCGCCGGCACCTCGCGATATATCAGCAAGCGCTCGGCCAGGTTAGCCACTCGTCCGCGCCGTGCCATGCGCGACCAGAGTTCGTAGTCCTCGGGCGGTTGCCGCGCCGCATCGGTCGTGTATCCGCCAACTGCCTCGACGGTGGCTTTGCGCATCATGATCGAGCTATGCACAAACGGATTGTTGAACAACAACTCGAAGCTGAGTGCGCCATGCTCGGTCGGATGATCGTGGGCACGCTCCGTCGGCGTATCGCCAACCCAGATCTGTGCAGCAGTACCCAGCAACCCATGCTCGGGATTGTTCTCCAGGAACTCCACCTGGCGCGCAAAGCGCTCGGGATGAGACAGGTCATCCTGATCCTGCCGAGCAATATAGCGCCCGCGTGCCAGCTCGATGCCTCGGTTCAACGTACCGGCCAGGCCCAGGTTGTCCTGGTGGAACAACCTGATACGCGGATCGCGCAGGGATTCGAGCACGCTGGCCGAATCATCCTTCGAGCCATCATTGATGATGATGAGCTCGTAGTCGGTAAAGGTCTGCGTCAGAATGCTTTCGACAGCCTTCTCTACGTCGCCGGCACCGTTGTAGACTGGCAGTACCACGCTGATCAAGGGCGTCGTCATAGTCGGGTCCAGGTAGCCGGGATCAGGTCGCTCGTATCGTGAGAGGCACCGCTGAACCAGCGCTCGGGCGCTACCACGATCTTGTCTGCATGAGGATTGAGCCATGCGCCCCACCAGCTGAAGGAGCTGTTGGCGATGACGTGGTGGCGGCATGATTTCATCAGCGCCATGTCCCAGACGCCACGATCCGCTCCGTTCACGTCGACCAGCGTTACGGTATGGTCAAGCCGAAAATTCTCGCTCACCCATGCATGGTCATCGGAGAAGACAAAGAAGTGTGGGGACGAAACTCGTGCCGCGACGTAATCGACCGCGGCGCGGTAGTAGTCGAGCGAGCACACACCGTGGTATTGCGCGGTTTGCGGATTATTCACGTAGTCGCCGCGGCGGATATGCAGTGACACTGCGCTCGCGCCCGCCTCGCTGATCTGAGCACCGATACGAGAATTTGCCGCGTCGGCAGGCTCCTTCAGCATGAATTCCTGCCGCAGCAAGTCCGCAATCTGAACGAAATAGCGTTCGCTTTGCCAGTAGCCATCGAGGTAAACGGGCGGCGTCACCTGCTCGACGCGTGCGTCGTAGGTAAACGAAGCTTCCTTAAGCTGGTTTGCCGGCCGATCGATACCCAGCGCCTTGCTGACCCGCTTGAGCAGCGTTGGCGCACACGGCTTCACGCCGGCACGCGTGAGTTCATCCTCGGTCGCCACCGTAGCCCGGATCGAAAGTTCGCCCAGTTCATAACGGCGCAGATCGTAATGGGCGAATCCGCTAGCATCAAGCAACAACGGCACACCGTAGCGATGCGCGACGGCCCGGCCTGTGGCGTACTGGAACATCTGGTTTCCAAGGCCGCCGATGAGGTTGGCAATGATCATTGGTTCACGTTTAAGTTGGCTTCCTGAAGGTGACTCAGGATGCTTAGTCATTCACACGCTTGCGAGCCTCGACAAGATAGCCCACCGTGAACTGTTCAACAAAACACTTATCGTCCATTTCACTGAGCAATCGCGGCAGCCATTCCATCATCACGAATCGTTGCGCTGGTGACATTGCTTGCTGTGCCGCTTCCATCGTCCGCGCTACCCTATGGACTTCCTGAGCAACGTGGCGTAGCAATCCCCCGATGGGCTTTATTTCGACGACTTCACAGCCAAATTCGGCCAAATACTTTCGGTAAAAATACGGCGAGAATCCACCATAAAAATGGTATGGCTCCTGATGGATGCCGCTACCAAGCGGCGCGGATAGGAACAATCGCCCACTGGGGCCAGTGACACGACAGAGTTCGCGCAATGCTGCAATGGGATCCGGCACATGCTCGAGAACCTCGGTGCACACCACAGCATCGAAGCTGCCGTCTTCAATCGGAAGCTGCGTTATGTCGCAAATATAATCGAGCTTTGCATAGTTCCAGCTCTCCTGCAGCGGTCCTTGCTCCGTACCTTCGTACTGCGCGAAATCCTGCGCGTGATATTTTGCATGAGCAAACAGTGATTTGTACTGACACTGCCCAGCTCCTGCGTCAAGGACTTTTGCGCCGGCTGGCAAGGTTGCGGCCTTTTCGGCAATCCATTTATTGCGCCAATATGCTGAGAAATTTACAATCTCGTCGATATCGTTGTGCGAAGTAGGAGAACCCTTGGAGTCCCCAAGCAAATGTTGAAGTACTGCAGTGCAGTCTTCGGGATGGGTCTTGACGAGTATATCCACAACAGGCGCAGCGTCCGCATAACGAATTCGCGTTTCTTCACTCAGCGACTTCGTCAGCAATTTCAACAGGAAATGCTGAAATAGCCCGCGTGATCTCCGGAACATCGAGCTTCTCTCTCTATTCAATTTGATCCCGATCATATAAATCAAGTACACCCAACGCTTTTATCCTATGCTTCCAGCATAGATTAGAGCGACATAAACCATCGTGGCACCAAGGCCCGGCGCCAAAACCGCCAAACCTGCCTTACGAGGAGGGGACGAGGATCGCCACAATTCTCATGATGCCTGATGAGTCCATATATGGTCTGATTAAAAGCCTTTAGGGCTTCCAGCCTTTCTCGCAACGGCAAGCTTCGCGTCAACAGCATCAGCGCAGCAGTCCGCAGATAGAAAGGAGCATAATCAAATTTCTTAGCGTGGGCGTCGACATACTTGATCTCATAAGAAACTGCATCCACCCCCGCAGTGTATAGCACATCAGGAATCGTCTTGACACCCGGCCCTAGAATCTGTCGGAATACAAAATAACAGTCCACGAAGTCGAACGTGGGCAGTTTATTGAAATACTCTAATGAAGCCCGCTTATGCAAGCCGTAAATCAAACTGGGCTGCATGCATTGGAGAAATTCCTTGACGTTAGCGAGCGCACTGCAGGCCGGATTCAGTGTCGGCACGGGATTGCTTTCGCGCCGATCGGCGACTCGAAAGAGCGTGTCGAACTTACAGGCAACGGTCTCCCCTTGCGCGGACGCCGAAAGACATTTCTCGATAAACAGAGGCGACCACTCGTCATCGTCCGCAGCCCACATGAAATAGTCGCCAGTCGCACTTTGCAATACATACTTAAAGTTTGGCATTGCACCGATATTTGCTGGCTGACGGATATATCGAACCCGACCGTCCTTCGCCGCGAACTCCATTCCGACTAGTTCGACCTCCGGGTTAGTCGACGCGTTGTCCGAGACGATTACCTCGAGATTCCTGTGTGTTTGAGCGAGGATCTGACATAAGGTCCGCCGCAGGCCTTCCGGACGATTGAAAGTCGGAATTCCCACGCTCACCAATGGCCGGTGTGCATGCTCAGGCGAACCTTCTCCGATAGACATACTAGTTGACGACCTTTTCTTTGCAAAAGTTGGAATATCTCAGACCCTCTACACAAAAGCGATCCGCATGCATCAACGTCCCGACACCGCCGGGGGATGGAAACCCACCGACTCTATCGAGCGATCCGCTTCAGAAAACCGTCAGGTGCCACAGTAATAAGCAGTTTGTTTTCAACGCCCTTGTCAATCTCAAACGCTAGCGGCGCTCCGTCTTTGCCCATCTCCTTCCCTAAATCAAGTCGACGCAGATACTCGTAGACGGCAGTCTTCGGGTTATTGCCCTTGCCCCACGGTCGGTTGACAGAGGCCATGTCCGGCAAGTCTTCAACCACGGTATCGAACACCACGCAATAGCTGCCCATACTGGTCAGCGGCGCGTAGGCCTCCAACTCCTGCAGCACATGATCATGAGTGTGGTTCGAATCGAGGCACACCAGCACCCGCTCGTATCCCTTGGCCATATCGTGCACCTGACGCACGATGGCCGGATCCACCGACGACCCCTGGATCATGTCGATGCGATGAGCCATCGGATGGGCTTCCATGGCCTGCCGGTTATGCTGGCGAATATCGATGTCGATGCCAATGACACGCCGACGGCTGGCCTTTGGATCAAGTACCGTGCCCTTCTCCACTGCTTCGCAATAGTCAAGCAACGCGAGCATGGATGCGCTCATGATCAACGAGCCGCCGTGCGCAATGCCGGTCTCGATGATCAGGTCCGGCTTGACCTGCCAGATGATCTCCTGCATTGCAACGATATCCTGCGGATACTGGATGATAGGGCGCGACATCCAGGCATAGTGGTACGAATACTCGTACGTATTCGCCAGATCGAACCACTGCCGCGTCAGCCGCTGCAGCGACTCATCCGCCGCGCCCTTTTCGATCAGCTCTGCATTGCGTCGCTGGAATTCTTCAATCGGCCCCATCTTTCACCTCTTTGATTGATATACGCACTTCATATTTCTTTCCCCCCTCATGGAAATAACAGGAGGGATTACCTGCGAAGGTCCGCGCCCGCAGAAGGTTCAGCAACTCGCGCCCCTGGTAGCTCCTGTCGAGAAATATCTCGCTTGCCGGATCCAACTCCCTGGCCAGGTGAAAACTCCCGCACTTCAGGTCTTGCGGTCGTGCGACGTAGTTACCGGTAACCAAGTCTTCGTAGTGCGATTCGAACAGTGTCACCATCGCCTGCTTGGCGGCGCGATAAAGCGAGCCGCCATCATCCTCCCACGTCTTCTCGATCCGGCTCTGGAAGAGGATATCGCCCTGGTCCACGCCTTCATTTACCAGATGCAGCGACACGCCAAACGGAGTTTCTTCTACGATCGTCCAGAAGTTGTAATGCTTGCCGCGGTTGTACGGCAGCAAGCTGGGATGGAAGTTCACGACGCCGCGGCGAGGGATTTCTATAAGTTTTCTCGTCAGAATTCTGGGCCACCAGGCAAGGACCAGCAGATCGACATCGCCTAGCTGCTCCACTGCCGTCGCGTCCGTAATCTCGTCAACGTAGATCACCTTGCACCGGTGCATCCTGCACAATGCCGCGATGTCGTTGTCACCAATCGTGACTACATAGCGGATGTCTCGCGGGTGCGTCTCCAGCACGTAACGGACGGCTGCTAGGCCAACGTCCTGGTCTGCGAAAAAACCCACCGAACCGTTACGTGTGAGATTATCTGGCATAGAAATTCTTCAGCACCGTTGCGACGCGGTCCACCTCGGCTTCCCCCATGTCGTGGTAGCTGGGCAGGTTAATGGCGCGTGGGGAGATGCTATGCGCGAGCGGCGTCGAGACATCGGTAGGGACGCCCTCTACACCCAGCTTGCTTAACGGCCAGAAGAAGACCCGGCCATCAATATTCTCCGCCTTGAACTTACGCAGCAACGCGTCGCGATCCAGATCGGCATGTTGATCGAACACCAGCGTCGGCATCCAGTAGCAGTTGGTCGTACCGGCATGCTCTACGTTCATCTGGGTCAGCGGTACCAGAGACGCCAGGGCAGCCTTGTACAGCGCAAAAATGCGCCGCTTCTTCTCCACCAGTTCGTCGACGCGCTCGAGCTGCGCGCAGCCTATGGCGGCCTGGATGTTCGACATCTTGTATTTGAAGCCAACACGCTCAGACCAGAACTGCCGGGACTCGCCCCTGGCCCGCCCGTGATTGCTGAGAGTGAGCACGCGCTCGTACAGCGCGGGATCGTTCGTCACGAACATCCCGCCTTCACCGGTCGTCATGGTCTTGGTGCCGTGGAACGAGAACGTGCCAAAGGCGCCGATTGAGCCGGCACGCTTTCCGCGATAGACCGATCCAAGTGCCTCTGCGGCGTCTTCAATCACCGGAATCCCATGGCGACAACCGATCTCCAGCAGCCGATCCATGTCGCAAAGGCTGCCGTAGATGTGTGTGGCAATGATGGCTTTCGTCCTGGGCGTAATGGCTGCCTCGACCTTCTCCGGATCCAGACACCACGTATCCGGCAGGATGTCGACAAGGACCGGCTTCGCGCCCAGGTGCACGACCGGCGACACTGTCGCAATCCAGTTGATGTCCGCAAGAATGACTTCGTCGCCAACCCCAATACCGAGAGCCGCCAGCCCCATGTGCATTGCTCCCGTACAGCTCGACGTAGCAATGGCGTAATCCACGCCGAGGTACCCGGCAAAATTGCGCTCGAACCGCTCGATATACGCATAGCACTGATCGCCCCAGCCATTGGCAGCGGCATCGCTTGCATATTTCACCTCGAGTTCGGTAATCGAAGGCTTGGTGTAGTAAATACGGGACACGAGATTCCTTTCAGAAAACGTGAATCGCAGGAACCGCCACCGCGAACTTCCCGCCCCAGTTGCGGATAAACGCAAGCTGGGCGGCCACTTCATCGGCGATGTTCCACGGCAGGATCAGTACGAGGTCCGGCTTTGCTTCGGCCAGTGCGTCGGGGGATACGATCGGTATGTGGCTACCCGGCAGGAACTTGCCTTGCTTTGACGGTGCCGCATCACAGACGAAGGGCAACAGGTCCGGCTTGACGCCGGCATAGTTCAGCAGCGTATTGCCCTTGGCGGCCGCCCCATAGGCGGCCACCTTCTTGCCTGCTCGCTTTTGCTCGATCAGGAAAGTCAGCAAGCCGTCCTTGACCACGTTGGCACGAGTCTGAAAAGATCGGTAGGCTTCGCCCCCGAACTGATCAATGCCACTACGGACTTCCGCTGCAAGGATGCGAGCCGGCGCATCGGTATCCTGCCGCGGGTCATCAGCATGGCAACCGTAGATGCGCAGGCTGCCACCATGCGTGGGCAGTTCTTCCACATCGCAGATGCGCAAACCCGCAGCCCGGAAGATCGTGGCGACGGTACCAAGAGACAAGTACGAGAAATGCTCGTGGTAGACCGTGTCGAACTGCACCTCCTCGACCAGGCGCATCAGGTGGGGAAACTCCAGCGTAATCGTGCCGCCAGGCTTCAGCGCCAGTCTAAGGCCGGTCGTGAAGTCATTGATATCCGGCACATGCGCATAGACATTATTGCCGATGATCAGATCAGCACGCCGTCCCTGCTCTGCCAGCTGACGGGCAACGTCGGCGCCAAAGAACTCGCGCAGCACCGGGATGCCGAGTTGCTCGGCGGCTTCAGCAGTACTTGCAGTCGGCTCGATACCCAGACAGGGGATACCCGCCGCCACGAAATTGCGCAGCAGATAGCCGTCATTGGCAGCGACTTCGATCACCAGGCTTTTGTCGTTCAGCTTCAGCTGGCCGGTAATCATGTCGGCATACTTTTCCGCATGTGCAAGCCAGCTGCGGGAGACAGAAGAAAAATACGCATAGTCACCGCTGAACAACTGGTCGGCGCTGGCGTAATCCTCAGTCTGAACGAGGCCGCACTGGTTGCAGACAAACAGCTTTAGGGGAAAGCTCGTTTCAGGCGCGCAAAGCGCAGCTTCGCTCAGGTAAGCATTGCTGGGCGGTGCAAAGCCAAGGTCCAGAAAGACGTTGGTCAGGGAACTTGCGCAATGGCGGCACTTCATAGCTTGATTCCGGAGAATTCGCTGTTCAAAAGAGGATGCGAGCGGTCGCGCTGCGAAAGATCGGCAACAGGCAGCGGCCAGTCGATACCCAGACGCGGATCGTCATGGCGCAGACCGCCCTCTGCCTGCGGCGCGTAGTGCGAGGTATGCAGATACAAGAGCTCCGATTCGGGCTCAAGCGTCTGGAAGCCGTGAGCGCAGCCCTCGGGTATGACCAGCAAGCGGCCATTCTGTGGCGACAGTTCCACGGCGTGCCAGTGCAAAAACGTGGGTGATCCCTCGCGCAAGTCGACCGCCACATCCCACACCCTGCCGCGCAGGCATCGCACCAGCTTCATTTCTGCATGGGGAGGAAACTGATAATGCATGCCGCGCACGGCCCCTGTCAGGACGGTCCGCGAGTGATTGACCTGCACGACGCGCCGGCCGCCCAGCACGCCGGCCAGCTCTTTGTCACAGTAAAGGCGTTGAAAGGCACCGCGGTGATCTGAAAAAGCCTGGCCACTCGCGACCATCACACCATCGATCGATGTCGCTTCGATATTCATGGCTGACACCACGCCAGGCCAGCATTGCCAGCCGCCTGTACATACTGGTCCAACTGATGCTCACTAAGCACCGTGCCGTCGGCCAGGAATGACCGATACCACGTCGCCGTTGCCGCCAGCGCCGCGTCGAAGCGCCATACCGGACGCCAGTTCAGCCCTGCGCGTGCCTTGGCGCTATCGAGGTAAAGCAGCTGTGCTTCATGCGCGCCGTCATTGCGGGCGACATGCCAACGCAACTCCGGCCAGAGCGCAGCAATGCGTTCCATGACAGCCTGCACGGGACGGTTTCCTTCTGCTTCCGGCCCGAAATTCCATGCCGCTGCGACATCTTTCTGCCCGCCTAGCAGACGCTGGCCAAGCAACAGGTAACCGCTTAGGGATTCAAGGACGTGCTGCCACGGGCGCGTAGCGCGGGGCGAACGGATCTCTACCTCGGCATGATTACCGACGGCGCGGACGATGTCCGGAATCAGGCGATCTTCGGACCAGTCCCCGCCGCCGATCACGTTACCGGCTCTCGCCGATGCCAGGGCAGCAGCTCCGTCTGCTTGGAAAAACGAGTCACGGTAGCTTGAAACGACCAGTTCCGTGGCTGCCTTCGAAGCACTATACGGGTCGTGGCCGCCCAACCGGTCATTCTCACGATAGCCCCAGGCCCATTCCTGGTTCTCGTAGCACTTGTCTGATGTGACGACGAGAATGCCCCGCACTGACGAGATCTGCCTGCAGCACTCGAGCACATTAGCCGTCCCCATGACGTTAACTGCCCAGGTGTCGATGGGTTCACGATAGGAACGCCGCACCAGCGGCTGCGCTGCAAGATGAAGCACCAGTTCCGGTTGCGTTTGCGCCATCACACGTGCCAGAGCTTCCTTGTCACGAATGTCAATGAGGTGAGAGGCCATGTCCAGGCCGAGCAAGTCCCAGTGATTCGGGACAGTCTCCGGCGCCAGCGCAATGCCAGTGACGTCCGCGCCAAGCCGCGAAAGCCATAGCGCCAGCCAGCTTCCCTTGAATCCCGTATGCCCGGTCAGCAGGACACGCCGGCCACGATAGACATCACCAAACTGGATCATGCCCACACCTTCCATGGCGGGTTCGACGCCCACAGGTCTTCCAAGTGGTTCTTGTCCCGCAAGGTATCCATGGCCTGCCAAAACCCGCTGTGCTGATATGCCATCAACTCGCCCTCTCCGGCGAGCCATTGCAACGGTGTGGATTCCCAACTGGTTCGATCGCTCTCGATGTAGTCGAACACCTTTGGCTCGAGTACAAAAAAGCCACCATTGATCCACGCACCGTCGCCGGCAGGCTTCTCCTGGAAATTGCTGACCGCGGCGCCGTTCAGGTTGAGCGCGCCATAACGGCCGGGCGGCTGGATAGCCGTCACGGTCGCCAGCTTGCCGTGGTCACGGTGAAATTCGATCAATGCGCCGATATCGAGGTTGGTAACACCATCGCCATAGGTGAAGCAGAACGTCTCATCGCCGATATAGTCGCGCACGCGCTTCAGGCGCCCGCCGGTCAAAGTCTCGGCTCCGGTATCGATCAACGTCACCCGCCAGGGCTCGGCATAGCGCTCATGCACCTCCATGTGATTGCGCGCCATGTCAAATGTCACATTGGACATGTGCAGGAAGTAATTGGCGAAGTACTCCTTGATAACGTAGCCCTTGTAACCGAGGCAGATCACGAAGTCGTTGATCCCATAGTGGGAATAGATTTTCATGATGTGCCACAGGATCGGCTTGCCACCGATTTCAATCATGGGCTTCGGCTTCAGGTGCGATTCCTCGCTGATACGTGTGCCCAAGCCGCCGGCCAGGATGACGACTTTCATGCCGAAGCTCCGATGTGCCATTGCAGGCGGGGGCGGACAACGCCTGGTATCGCCTGCAAATAACCGTTGCGATAAGACACATCCGAAAGATCGTCGACCACCTCAAAAGTCAGCGCATTTGGCAAGTTCGCATGTACCGTCTGTCCGCAATTGAACGACGTGATGGCAGCCTGGACGGTAAATACTCCGTTATTGAGCAAGTTTGCCGGCAGCGTGCAATCCGCAAAATAAGTGCCCGGATCTAGTGGGCGAACCTCACTACTGGGAGGCGTTACGACCGAAACGTACGTACCATCGATCGTGCGCACGTGAAGATTGGGAACCAATATGTGTTCCGATTTCTCAAGAACGCGAAACGATAGGCGGATTGAAACCGGAGCATCAATCGGCACAGTGCCATTGGCACGCTCTCCGGGCGTCACAACTTCAATTGCCTCAATTTGCACCAATTCATCCCCCGCTGGCTGCTCCAGCACTCGGCTGCCAACAAGTTCGGGCCCGGCTTCCTCCATGCCCGAAGTACTTTGCTGCGTGTACTCTTCGACAACCTCCTGAGCAGGCCCCATCTGTTTGATTCGCCCTTTTTCAAGATAAATTGCCGTGCTGCAAAATTGACTGATCGCCGCAGCGCTATGGCTTACGAACAAAATCGTGCGACCATCCTCACTGAACCGACGCATCTTGTTCATGCACTTCTTCTGAAAGCGTGCGTCGCCGACAGCAAGAACCTCATCAAGAATCAATACCTCCGGATCGAGGTGAGCTGATACGGAAAACGCTAGCCGAACATACATGCCACTCGAATAGTGTTTGACCGGCGTATCCAGAAAGCGCTCAACTTCCGAAAAGTCGACAATCTCGTCGAACTTCTTCCGGATTTCGCTACGAGGCATGCCCAGGATCGCACCGTTCAGGAAGATGTTCTCGCGCCCTGTCAGCTCCGGATGAAACCCGGTGCCAACCTCCAGCAAGCTGGAAACTCGGCCGCGGATCGTGATGCGTCCCCTGGTCGGTTCGGTAATACGACTAAGAATTTTCAGTAGCGTCGATTTGCCGGCGCCATTGGCACCGATGATGCCCACGCGCTCGCCCGTCTTCACCTCGAACGAGATGTTGTTCAAGGCATAGAAGTCTTCGGTTGGCTCGACTTCGCTATCCGGTAGCAGAACTGACGTCTTTCCGTTGCGCCCCAGCATTCGTGCGCCGATGGCGCGCACGCTGCGCTCGAGCGCCACACGCAGCGACTCATCGCGATTCGTGCGCTGGTGCGCAATCGTGTAGCACTTGGAGACGTTTTCGACGTGTATTGCAATAGTCATGGTTCAAATCACATCCGCAAATGTGGATTCCGTTTTGCGGAAATACCAGATGCCAGTCGCGACCAGCGTCACGCTTGTTACCGCGGACACCAGCAGCCCGGGCCAGTAGAGTGTGTATTCACCACCAAGTATTGCCCAGCGGAAGCCGTCGATTACCCCGACCATGGGATTCAGCGAATACACCAGTCTCCATTTTTCGGGGAGGATCTGGCTGCTGTAGCCCACGGGCGAAACATAGACGCCAAGCTGAAGCACGAAGGGAATAAGGTGGCGGAAATCGCGAAATCGCACATTAAGCGCCGCTGTCCACAAGCCGAGCCCGAACGAGACCAGGATCGCCAACAGGATAAAGAGCGGCACGAACACAATATGCCAGGGCGGCAGGAAGCGATGCCATGCCATCACCACGAACAGCAGTACGAACGTGATCAGAAAGTCCACAATCGACACCGCGATCGACCCTACGGGCACGATCAGCCGCGGAAAATAGATCTTCGAGATCAGATGCGAATTGCCAACCAGACTATTGCTGCACTCACTCAGGGCATTCGCAAAGAAGAACCACGGCAGCAGGCCAGTAAAGACGACCAGCGAGTACGGTACGTTGCCCGACGCCAGATTCGCGACTTTGCCAAAGACAAAGGTAAATACCAGCATCGTCAGGAACGGCCGGATCAACACCCAGCTGGTGCCCACCACGGTCTGCTTGTAGCGGACAATAATGTCGCGCCAAACCATGAACATCAGCAGTTCGCGATGGCGCCAGAAATCCCGCCAGTAATCCTTGGCAGCGCGTCCGCTTTCAAGATAGGTAACGTTTTCTACCGTACTCATATTGCTCGTTTTTCAGCGTCGGGAGCCGAACCGGGCGTTCCCGGCCAGCATCAGGCTTTGCCGTAGTGTTCGACAAACCAGGCGTAGGTTTGCGCCACGCCTTCACGGAGGTCGACGCGCGCCTGCCAGCCAAGGCTATGCAGCCTGCCGACGTCC
This sequence comes from Cupriavidus oxalaticus, assembly GCF_038900635.1. Lineage (GTDB taxonomy): Bacteria > Pseudomonadota > Gammaproteobacteria > Burkholderiales > Burkholderiaceae > Cupriavidus > Cupriavidus oxalaticus_B. The sequence goes on from NZ_JAYMRX010000001.1 coordinate 634,631, forward strand.
ATCAACTTGCGCGGCGTACCGTCCGGCTTGCTCAGATCCTGGACGATGCGGCCCTGGTAGCCCGTAACTTCCTTGACGATATCGGCGAGTTCACGAATGGACACGTCGCTGCCCACCCCTACATTGACGAATGCCTCGTCGGAATATGTCTCCATCAGGAAAACAGCGGCAGCGCCAAGATCGTCCACGTGCATGAACTCGCGACGCGGCGTGCCGGTACCCCACACCACCACCTCCTCGTCGCCACGCACCCTGGCCTCATGAAACTTGCGCAGCAATGCCGGCAGGACATGCGAGTTCTGCAGGTCGAAGTTGTCGCCGGGTCCATACAGATTCGTCGGCATCAAGGAGATCGCATCAAATCCGTACTGGCGGCGGTAGGCCTGGCACATCTTGATGCCGGCAATCTTGGCAATGGCATACCACTCATTGGTCGGCTCGAGTTCCCCAGTCAGCAGGCAGCTTTCCGGCATCGGTTGCGGGGCAAACTTCGGGTATATGCACGACGAGCCGAGGAAAAGCAGCTTGCGCGCGCCATGCGTCCATGCCGAATGGATGACGTTGGTCTGAATCGCCAGGTTGTCTCGAATGAATTCGGCCGGATATGCGTTATTGGCGTGGATTCCGCCCACCTTGGCGGCAGCAAGGAACACATAATCGGGCCGTTCGCTCGCGAAGAAGCTGTCCACGGCAGCCTGATCGGTCAGGTCCAACTCCGCATGGGTACGTTGCACCAGGTTGTCATAGCCGCTCGCGCGCAGACGGCGCACAATGGCGGAGCCTGCCAGGCCGCGGTGCCCCGCCACATAGATCTTGGCTTGAGGATTCATGGCGTCTTATTCGTGGTAGTTGAATGCCTTGAAGCCAGCTTCCTTGACCAGGCTGTCGCGGCGCGCCAGGTCAAAATCGGCCTCCACCATTTCACGCACCAATTCCGCAAAGCTTGTACGAGGTGTCCAGCCAAGCTTTTCGCGAGCCTTGGTGGGATCTCCCAGCAGCGTCTCCACTTCCGCTGGGCGGAAATAGCGCGGATCGACGCGGACAATCTCCTGGCCTACGGCCACCTTCAGGCCCGCGGCGCTTGCCTTTGGCGCGTCCACGCTGTCGACGATGCCGATTTCATCGACGCCTTCGCCTTCGAAGCGAACACCGATACCCAACTCGGCTGCGGCAGTACGAACGAAATCCCGCACCGAATACTGAACGCCCGTTGCGATGACGAAGTCTTCCGGCGTCTGCTGCTGAAGCATCATCCACTGCATTTCTACGTAGTCCCGGGCATGCCCCCAGTCGCGCAGGCTGTTCAGGTTGCCGAGGTACAGGCAGTCCTGCAAACCCAGTGCAATACGGCTGATGGCGCGAGTGATCTTGCGGGTGACAAAAGTCTCGCCACGCAGCGGCGACTCGTGGTTGAACAGGATGCCATTGCAGGCGTACATGCCGTACGACTCGCGGTAGTTGACGGTAATCCAGTAGCCATAGAGCTTGGCTACGGCGTATGGCGAACGCGGATAGAAAGGCGTGGTTTCCTTTTGGGGAATCTCCTGCACCAGGCCATACAGCTCAGACGTGGACGCCTGGTAAAAACGCGTCTTCTTTTCCAGCCCGAGAATGCGGATCGCCTCGAGCAGGCGCAACGCACCCAGCGCATCGCTGTTGGCCGTGTATTCCGGGCTGTCAAACGACACCGCCACGTGCGATTGCGCACCGAGGTTGTAAAGCTCGTCAGGCTGAACCTGCTGGATGATCCGGATCAGGTTCGTCGAATCGGTCAGATCACCGTAATGCAGGATGAAATTGCGGTGATCGATATGCGGATCCTGATACAGGTGGTCGATACGATCGGTGTTGAAGAGCGAGGCACGGCGCTTGATGCCATGCACTTCGTAACCCTTGTCCAGCAGAAACTCTGCAAGGTAGGCACCGTCCTGACCGGTAATGCCCGTAATAAGCGCGACCTTCTTCATTGCGTATCCTGTTCTTAGGTTCTGCCATAGGAGTCCTCGAAGCGGACGATATCGTCTTCTTCGAGATAGTCTCCGCACTGGACTTCGATCATGACTAGCGGCAATTTGCCGGGGTTCTCAAGCCGATGGCGGTTGCCGGCCGGAATGTAGGTGGACTCGTTGGTATTGACCAGCAATTCCTTTTCGCCATTGATGACCTTCGCCATGCCGCTTACCACGATCCAGTGCTCGCTGCGGTGGTAATGCATCTGTAGCGACAGGGACGCACCCGGCTTGACTTCGATGCGCTTGATCTTGAAGCGCGTTCCACCTTCGAGCACCGTGTATGTGCCCCAGGGGCGATGCACCTTGCGGTGGATCTTGCTCGCCGCGTGGCCCTGGGAGTTCAGCTGGCGGACAATTTCCTTTACCTCCTGCGCTCGCGCCTTGTCAGCCACCAGCAAGGCATCGGCCGTGTCGACCACGATCAGGTCATTGGTGCCGACAAGGGTGACGAGCCGGTCTTCGCTTCGCACATAGCAATTCGCCGAATCGTGAAGCAGCGCCTCGCCTTCGACCTTGTTGCCGCACGAATCCGCATCGGACATATCGCTGATGGCAGACCATGACCCCACGTCGCTCCAACCGATTTCGCAAGGCACCACCGCTACAACGGCTGACTTCTCCATCAATGCGTAGTCGATCGAAATATTCGGCGTCGGCTCGAAGGTGTGCGGGTCCAAAGTACGTTGGACCCGCTTGTCCCCGCGCAATTGCTGTGAAGCTGACATGCAGGTCCGCATCGCTTCCAGCACGTCGGGGGCATGCTTTTCAAGCTCGGACAGGACGGTCCCAGCGCGAAAGCAAAAGATGCCCGCGTTCCAGAAATATCGGCCGCTTGCGCAATACTCTGTAGCCTTTTCCAGCGATGGCTTCTCAACAAAGCGACAAACCGTCGAGCCATCGGCCTCAATGTAGCCATAACCGGTCTCAGGACCCTCCGGCTGGATTCCCAGCGTAACGAGGTGCCCACGATCGGCCAGCAAGCGGGCCTGCGCAATTGCATTGGCAAACGCTGCCTGATCCTTGATGACATGGTCGGCCGCCAGGATCAGCAGCGTCGCATCGTCGCCATGACGCTCGGCGACGTCAAGCGCCGCAGCTGCAATAGCGGCAGCGGTATTCCGCCCAAACGGTTCGAGGAGATAAGACGTGGCAATGCCGGAGTCATTCACCTCGCGATACTCATCTTCGGTCTTGAAGAACAGTTCACGGTTGGTCACCGTCAGTACTTCAGTGACGTCGGGCAATGCCGCCGCCCGCAGGAATGTCTTCTGCAAAAGACTATGAGCCCCAGAGAGCCGAAGAAAGGGCTTGGGATGAAGCTCACGAGACACCGGCCAAAGTCTGGTACCCGCTCCACCCGAGAGAATCACAGGAACAAAAATCATAGAGGTTGCAAGCTCCGGTGTCCGGCTAGTATCCAAATCCAACATGTGTCCATGCCATACCACTGGTCAAATTCGCGGTCATACTGTCGCGCCCTTGCACTAGACCAGTGCATGAATCACACTCCGATAATGCTCAATGATAAATTTCTCGTCGAAATTCGATTGCATCTTGGCACGAGCCGCGGCACCCATCCGACGCCATCCTTCCCAGTCGCGCTGTACCATCGCCTCCATTTTCGCGGCGAGGTCTCGTGCGTCCCGTTCCCGGCACAGCAATCCCGTCTCTTCGTGATCGACTACATCCACACACCCCGGCACCGCAGTCGCTACCACCGGCCGCTCCATGGCAGCGGCCTCAAGCAGTGCCCGGGGAATGCCCTCGCGATAGGAGGGCAACACCACACAACTTGCCGCACCAATAACCGGGCGAATATCGCTGACGGTGCCTAGGTATTCGACTATGCCTTCTCTTATCCACGCTTCGACCTGGCTTTGCGGGATCGCGCTGGGACTGTCTCCACCCGCCGGGCCCACCATCTGAAATCGCACATGGTTGTACTTGGCCTTCAACGCACGCGCAGCGGCTACGTATTCGCCAACGCCCTTATCCCACAGCATTCTGGCGATCAGGACGAAACAGAATTGAACGGGCGCGGTTTCATTTGCCCCGACAATCGGAGCGTAGAATTCAAGATCGATTCCCTCACCCGGCAAAACCGTGCACTTCTTGCCGTCTACGAGGCCTGCCGATACAAAGGCCAGACGGTCATCCTGGTTGAGGAACCAGACCTGCCCCGAAAACCGTAGCGCGATGCGATACAGCATTTTGCTGACGATCGACACCACCCCCTTGTTGATGAAAACGTATCCCAGTCCGGTCGTGACCGCTATCGAGCGAATGCCTGCCAGACGCGCGGCCATCGAGCCATAGATGTTCGGCTTGATGGTGTAGTGAAAAATCAGCGCCGGCTTGACACGTCGATAGAGTGCCAGAAGCCTGGCGACCAGGCCGATGTCCTGGAAAGGATTGCGCCCCTGGGCGGACATCGTCATCGTATGGACGACACACCCCATTGCCTTAAGCGCGGCAACCTCGGGGTCCTCAGGCGCAACCACATGAACTTCGTAACCGTCGCGGATCAACGCGGCAAGCAGGCCCCGGCGGAAGCGGTACATCGACCAGGCCGTGTTGGCGCAGAACAGGATTACGCGGCGCGCCTGCACGTCACGAGTCGCACCATGCGCAAGTGCTCGATGTCCATCGCCGGGTTGTCGCAGGCAATCTTGCGTCACGACGTCACCTTAGTAAGGACTCGCGACATCGCGCAGCAGCGGCGCCGCGGCATCACGATCGTGCAGGATCAGTTCTTCGGTCGCTGGCCAGACTATGCCGATATCAGGATCGTTCCATGCAATCGCACGTTCGTACTCCGGATCATAATAGTCCGTCATCTTGTACAGCACGTCGGCATAGTCGGACGTCACCATGAAGCCGTGTGCGAAACCCTCCGGAATCCAGAGCTGGCGGAAATTCAGCGCCGACAATTTGACACCTACCCACCTTCCAAATGTCGGCGAAGCCTTGCGCAGGTCCACCGCAACATCCAATATCTCGCCGGCGATTACATGCACCAGCTTGCCTTGCGGCTTGCGAGACTGATAGTGCAGCCCCCTGAGCACGTTGCGCACGGACCTGGATTCATTGTCCTGGACGAACTTACGGCGGATACCGGTTGCGCGCTCGAAGACGCGCTCGTTGAAGCTTTCGAGGAAGTGACCGCGTTCGTCCCTGAACACGCAAGGTTCAAGGACCAGCACATCGGGAATCGAGGTAGGCGTAGCCGTCAGGCCGGGCCGCTGTGCCATTACCTGTACCTCTCCGCCAGCAGGCTGTGCAGATACTGGCCATACGAGTTTTTCGCCAGGGAATTGGCCATCTGCTCGACTGCTTCCGCGTCAATCCACTTGTTTCGGAAAGCAATCTCCTCCGGGCACGCAACCATCAGTCCTTGCCGCTTCTGCACAGTGGCAATGAAACTTGCTGCCTCCAGCAAAGAGTCATAGGTGCCCGTATCCAGCCAGGCGTAGCCGCGGCCCAGGACTTCCACGTCGAGTTGAGCCATCTCGAGATAGCACTTGTTGACGTCAGTAATCTCCAGTTCACCGCGCGGCGACGGGCAAATATCGGCCGCGATATCGCAAACCTGGTTATCGTAAAAGTACAGTCCGGTGACCGCGTAGTTGGAACGGGGTTCGGTGGGCTTTTCCTCGAGCGAGATGGCACGGAATTCGTCGTCAAACTCGACCACTCCATAACGCTCCGGGTCGTGCACGTGATACGCAAACACAGTGGCACCCGACTGCCGCGACGACACTTCCTTCAGTTGCCGGATCAGGGCATGACCATGGAAAATGTTGTCGCCGAGAATCAGCGTCGACGGATCGTTGCCCACGAAGTCGCGACCAATGATGAAGGCCTGTGCCAGGCCATCTGGCGACGGCTGGACCGCGTACTGGAGATTGAGCCCCCATTTGGAGCCGTCCCCGAGCATCTCGGTAAAGCGTGGCGTGTCTTCCGGCGTGGAGATGATGAGGATGTCGCGAATACCCGCCAGCATCAGCGTCGACAGCGGGTAGTAGATCATTGGCTTGTCGTATACCGGCAGCAGTTGCTTCGAGACCGATCGCGTGATCGGGTAGAGACGCGTGCCGGAGCCCCCGGCCAGAATAATTCCTTTGCGCATGGGTAGTATCAGGAAAGAATCTGATCGATGAGGTAATGAACGCCCGCCTGCCACTCCGGAAGGTGAATGTCGAACGTGTCGTGCAGCTTGCGTGTATTCAGGCGCGAATTCGCGGGCCGCTGCGCGGCACGTGGAAGCGCCATGGCAGGGATCGCCTCGATTCGATCCGGATCAACTCGCAGTACTACGCCTTTGCGCGCCGCGTAGCGCAACACTTCGGTGGCATAGCCATGCCACGATGTCTCGCCTGCGGCTGCCAGGTGGTAGATGCCCGACGGAAACGCGGCGCGGCTTCCGTGGATCCACGCCCGGTCGATGATGCGTGCCGTCACGTCGGCAATCAGCGACGCCGTTGTGGGCGCGCCGAACTGGTCGTTCACCACGCGCAACGTATCGCGCTCGCGTCCCTGCTCAAGGATTGTGCGCGCAAAATTGGTGCCGTGCGCGCCGGCAACCCAGCAAGTGCGCAACACGACTGCCGAAGCATTCGTGCCGGCAATGGCCCGCTCACCCGCGAGTTTGCTCTTGCCGTAAACAGACAGCGGGCCGACTTCGTCAGTCTCCTGATGCGGTGTGTCGCCGGAGCCTGCAAACACGTAATCTGTGGAATAGTGGACCAACAGGCTGCCCAGCGAGCATGCTTCCTCGGCGAGGACACCGGGAGCAACACCGTTGACCGCAAAGGCCAACTCGCTCTCGAACTCAGCCTGATCCACCGCGGTATAGGCTGCCGCATTGACAATCACATCAGGCCGTAGCCTGCGCACCACGGCACGGACGATATCCGGCGCGCCAAGATCACAATCGGCGTGGCCCAGGGCAAACACCTGGCCCAACGTGGCCAAGCTGCGCCGCAACTCGAAACCGATTTGCCCGTTGCTTCCCGTTACAAGAATGCTCGGCGCCTCAGGTCGTTTATGCAGCATATTGCTTGGCCACCCAGGTCCGATATTCGCCGGAGATCACATCTTGTACCCATGGCTGGTTCTCGAGGTACCACACCACGGTCTTGCGCAAGCCCGATTCGAACGTCTCTGCGGGTCGCCAGTTCAGTTCGCGCTCGAGCTTGCGGGCATCGATTGCATAACGACGGTCATGGCCCGGCCGGTCCTTGACGAACGTGATCTGATCGCGATAGGAGCCAACCGCCTTGGGCTTCAGCTCGTCGAGCAGATCGCACAAGGTATGCACCACCTCAAGGTTCGTTTTTTCGTTCCAGCCGCCAACGTTGTATGTTTCCCCGAGCCGGCCTCTAGCAAGCACTTCGCGAATGGCGCTGCAGTGATCCCCGACGTAAAGCCAGTCGCGCACATTCTGCCCGTCGCCATACACAGGCAACCCCTTGCCCGCCAGGGCATTGGTGATCATCAGCGGGATCAGCTTCTCAGGGAAGTGATACGGGCCGTAGTTGTTGGAGCAATTCGTGGTTACGACTGGCAACCCGTAGGTGTGGTGATAGGCACGGACGAGATGGTCCGAAGCTGCCTTCGACGCGGAGTAAGGGCTGTTCGGTGCATACGGCGTCGTTTCGGAAAACTGGGGATCCTGCGGTCCCAAGGATCCGAAAACCTCGTCCGTGGACACATGCAAAAAGCGGAAGCGGGCTTGTTCGCCCTTATCAAGACTGCTCCAGTAGGCGCGCACGGCCTCCAATAGGGTAAAGGTCCCTACGACATTGGTCTGGATGAACTCAGCTGGACCATGGATAGACCGGTCAACATGGCTTTCGGCAGCGAAATGGACGACGGCACGCGGCTCGTATTCAGTCAGCAAGCGATCAAGGGCAGCACGGTCGCAAATATCCGCTTGGGCAAAGACGTGGCGCGGATCTCCGGTCAGTGAGGCCAGCGTCTTGAGATTCCCGGCATATGTCAGCTTGTCAACATTGACAAGGCTGTCTGCCTCAGGCCGGGCCAGCCAGCTGAGAACAAAATTGGCGCCGATAAACCCCGCCCCTCCCGTGACCAAAATGTGCGACAAAACGCTTGCTCCCTGTCCTTCGATATGTTTCGAGTAGCCGACAAAAGCCGACCGTCCGCCAGTGCCTGTGGAAGCTGGCGGAATCCTTAAGTCCTTGTGGAAGTGGCGGTATTCTATCTGAGCCGAGCCGCCTGACCCGGATCAATACCTAACTTTTTGTAGCGTCTTGTAACGCTTCGCCGAATCGATTATGCGATGCTATGTGCATTTCCTGCCGAACTTTCCCGACCATCTGCATATATCGGCGACTTCCCAATGTTCGTTAATCGACTCCACTCCGAATCAGAATCAGAATCAGAATCGCCCTTCGCCATTGGGGATCTTCAGGGCTGCTCCCCCTCCCTCCGCGACCTCCTCGGCCATCTGCCATCCGAGGCACCGCTTCGCTTCGTTGGCGATGTCGTCAACCGCGGCCCGGCCTCAATGGAGACATTGCGTACCGTTCACGCCATGCGCATACGCGCCGAAACTGTCCTCGGCAACCACGACATCCACCTCCTTGCCGTAGCCGCCGGCGTCCGCAAGAGAGGCAAATCGGACACCCTGGACGACATCCTCGCCGCATCCGACTGTGAGGAACTCCTGACCTGGCTCCGCCACCGCCCCCTTGCCCTCAAGGAAAACAACTTCCTCCTAGTCCACGCCGGCGTCCTCCCCCAATGGACCGCCACCCAGGTCATCGATCTCGCCCAAGAAGTCGAAGCCCAACTCCAAGGCCCCAACTGGCAAGGCTTCCTCGCCGACATCTTCGGCAACACCCCTGACCGCTGGCACGACGGCCTGCGCGGCATCGAACGGCATCGCGTGGTGGTCAATGCCCTTACCCGACTGCGCTATTGCACCGTCGATGGCGTGATGGACTTCAAGACCAAGGAAGGGCTCGGCAAGGCGCGGGATGGCTTTATGCCATGGTTCGATGTGCCGGGACGGCGCACCGGGGATGTCACCGTGGCGTGCGGTCACTGGTCGACGCTGGGCCTGGTGATGCGGCCGGACCTGATGGCGCTGGATACCGGCTGCGTCTGGGGCGGCAAGCTGACGGCGGCGCGCATGGCGGCGGATCCGGCCGAGCGGACCGTGGTCCAGGTCGATTGCCCGCAATATTGTGATCCGCTGGCCTGAGGCGCAATCCCGAGTTGGCGGGGAGGACAACCGCGCTAGCTGATGGCAGCGGAGGCTGCCGTGGGTTCGGCGGCAGGGGTGGCCGGCCGATTCACCCGCTCGGCCGTTGCCACTGCCTCGTCACCGGCACCCTGCGCGAGATGCTCCACGACATCGCGGGCGGCGCTTGCCAGCTCCCGGCGGTCGGCCGACGCCGGCGCCAGCGCCGGGCCGATGACCACCCGCGCCTTGATGCGGGGGGCGCGCAGCACGGCGTTCAGCGACTGCAGCAGCGTGGTGTCGTCGATGTAGGCGGCGGCCAGCGTCGGCTTGCCGGTGGCCGCGTCCAGGTAGTTCAGTCCGATCGGCTGCACTGGCAGGCCGCCGGAGATCGGGGCCTGCATCAGGTTGGCGTGGAACGGCAGCACCCCGGTACCGTCGGTGGTGGTGCCTTCGGGGAACACGCCGACGAGGTCGCCCTGCAGCATGACGTCGGTGATGTCGTGCAGGACCCGGTGGGCGTCGCGCTTGCGCGCGCGTTCGATGAAGATGGTGCCGGTCTTGTCACACAGCCAGCCGATCAGTGGCCAACTGCGGATCTCGGACTTGGCAACGAACCGTACGGGCTGCCAGCTATGGATCACATAGATATCCAGCCACGAGATATGGTTGGACACGACCAGCGCGCCCTGGCGCGCAGCACCGTGGGGGGCCGCGCCGCGGACGTCGACGACTTCGATCTCCACCCCGCAGATGCGCAGCAAACGCCGCGACCAGCGCCGGATGTGCCATGCGCGCGAGCGTGCGCCCAGCCACGGAAACAGCACCGCGCAGGTCAGCACCCCGCGCAGCAGGTGCAGCACCAGCGCGGTCTTGCGCAGCCAGATCATGCGTTCGCGTGGTGGTTGCCGTTACCGTTGCCGTAGACGATCTGGCCGCCGACCAGCGTCATCCGCACCTTGCCTTCCATCTCGTAGCCGAGCCACGGCGTGTTCTTGCCCTGGCTCTTGATCGAGCGGCGATCGACCTTCCACAACTGCTTGGGATCGAACACGCAGACATCGGCGGCGGCGCCGGCGGCCAGCGTGCCGGCCTTCAGGCCGCTCACGCGCGCGGGCTCCGAGGTGATCCGGGCCAGCGCCTGCGCCAGCGATACCTTGTGCTCGGCGGCCCAGCGCAGGGTCAGCGGCAGCAGCAGTTCCAGGCCGGTGGCGCCGGGGGTGGCTTCGGCGAAGGGCAGCAGCTTCTCGTCGTCGTCCACTGGGGTGTGGTCAGAGCACAGCGCATCGATGGTGCCGTCGGCCAGCGCGGCGACGATGGCGTCGCGGTCGCGGGTGCTGCGCAGCGGCGGCGAAAAGCGCATCTGCGAGTTGAAGTAGCCGATATCCATGTCGGTCAGCGAGACGTGATGGATATTGACGTCGCAGCTGACCGGCAGGCCTTCGCGCTTGGCCTGGCGCACCAGTTCCAGCCCGGCGGCGGAGGACAGGCGGCACAGGTGCACGCGGGCGCCGGTGGAGCGCATCAGTTCGAAGATGGTGTGCAGGCGCACGGTCTCGGCAATCACGGATACGCCGGACAGGCCGAGGCGCGACGCCACGGGGCCGCTGGCGGCGACGCCGCCACCCAGGAACGGGTCTTCCGGGCGCAGCCAGACCGTGAAGCCGAAGGTCTGCGCGTACTGCAGCGCGCGCAGCAGCACCTGGGTGTTGCGCACCGGCTGCTCAGCCTGGCTGAAGCCGACGCAGCCGGCTTCGGTCAGCTGGTTCATTTCGGTCAGCACTTCGCCTTTCAGCCCCAGTGTCAGCGCGCCCAGCGGGTAGACGTGGGTCTGGTTCAGCGTGCGGGCGCGGAACTTGAGCATCTCGACCAGGCCCGGCTCGTCCAGCACGGGATCGGTGTCGGGCGGGCAGATCAGGCTGGTGACGCCGCCGGCGGCGGCCGCGGCGACTTCGGATTCGAGGGTGGCCTTGTATTCGTAGCCGGGCTCGCGCAGGCGCGCGGAAAGGTCGACCAGGCCCGGGCAGACGATCAACCCTTTGGCATCGATGACCTTGTTGGCGGTGAAGTCCGCCGGGGCGCTGCCGACGCCGACGATCTTGCCGGCGGCGACATAGAGGTCCTGCACGGCATCGGTGTTGCTGGCGGGGTCGATCAGCCGGCCGCCCTGGATGTGAATCTTCATAGCTTGGCTTGTCGTATCGGTCGTATCGCTTGGCGTGTTCAGTAGGTCTTGGCTATGCCGCATCGTTTCAGTCGTTGTTCCCTGCCACGATGCCCATCACGGCCATGCGCACGGCGATGCCGAAGGTCACCTGGTTCAGGATCACGGACTGCGAGCCGTCGGCCACGGCGGAGTCGATCTCCACGCCGCGGTTCATCGGGCCCGGGTGCATCACGATGGCGTCGGGCCTGGCCAGCGCCAGGCGCTCCGGCGTCAGGCCGTACGCCTTGAAGTATTCCTGTGCCGACGGCAGCAGCGCGCCGCTCATGCGCTCGTTCTGCAGCCGCAGCATGATGACCACGTCGACGCCCTTCAGGCCTTCTTCCATGTTGTGGAAGACGCGCACGCCCATCTGCTCCAGGCCGGACGGCAGCAGCGTGCGCGGGCCGATGGCGCGCACTTCGGGCACGCCCAGCGTGGTCAGGGCGTGGATGTCGGAACGCGCCACGCGCGAATGCAGGATGTCGCCAACGATCGCTACTGTCAGGTTGGTGAAGTCCTTCTTGAAGTGCCGGATCGTGTACATATCCAGCAGGCCTTGCGTCGGGTGCGCATGGCGGCCGTCGCCAGCGTTGATCACATGCACGTGCGGCGCGACGTGCTCGGCGATCAGGTAGGGCGCGCCCGAGCTGGCATGGCGTACCACGAACATGTCGGCGGACATGGCCGACAGGTTGTTGATCGTGTCGAGCAGCGACTCGCCCTTGCTGGTCGACGACGCATTGATATTCAGGTTGAGCACGTCCGCCGACAGCCGCTTGGCCGCGATCTCGAAGGTGGTGCGGGTGCGGGTGGAGTTCTCGAAGAACAGGTTGAACACGCTCTTGCCGCGCAACAGCGGCACCTTCTTGACATCGCGGTCTGAGTCGGACAGCGATACGAACTGGCTGGCGGTATCGAGGATGTGCGTGATCATGTCACGCGACAACCCCTCGATCGACAGCAAATGCTTCAGTTCGCCGTTCTTGGTGAGCTGCGGGTTGCGGAACGTCTTGGTCATGGCAGGTCGGGCGCGGGCAAAAAACGGGGTGGTCTTGGTCGTCTCGTGGCAGGCGGCAGGCGCGCGCTACAGTGCATTGCGGCGCCTGCATGCAACGCCGGGTCAGCCGGCGGCGGTATCGGCAGGTTCGGTGGCGAAGGCGAAGCGCGCGTCGGCGCCCTCGCCCTGGCGCGACAGCACCAGCGTGGTGCCGCGCGGCAGTTCGATCTCGGCGGCCACCAGGTCGGCGGCGATCGGCAGCTGGCGCCCGCCGCGGTCTGCCAGCACGCCCAGCGCCACGCGCGCCGGGCGGCCGTAGTCGAACAGTTCGTTGACGGCGGCGCGGATGGTGCGGCCGGTGGCCAGCACGTCGTCGATCAGCAGGATGTTGCGGTCTTCCACGGCAAACGGCAGCGTGGTCGACTGGGCCTGGCTGTGCAGGCCTTTCTTGGCATAGTCGTCGCGATGGAAGGCAACGTTGATCACGCCATGCTCGGGCAGGTTCAGGTCCCGGGCCAGGCGCACGGCGATCCACGCACCGCCGGAATGGATGCCTGCCACCGACCAGCGTTCACGCTCGGCGTCGGGGATCAGGGCGCGGGCCTGGTCCAGCAGCTTGCGGTACAGCGCCTCGGCGTCGGGTGCGGAAATCTGCGTCATAGCGGGAATTGGTCGAAATACTGTTGCAGGATGATGCGCGCGGCTTCGGCGTCGAGTTCACCGCGGCGCGCGCCGGCCATCGAGGCGGCGCGCGAGGAATAGCGCTCGTCCACCCATTCCACCGGCAGGTTGAAGCGGCCGTTGAGCTGGTTGCCGAAGCGCCGCGCCAGCCGCATCATCGGCTGCTCGTCGCCATCCGGGTTGACCGGCATGCCAACGATCAGCTGCACCGGATTCCACTCGTGGATCAGCGCTCCAACGGCCTCGAAGCGGCCTTCAACGGTGATATTGGGAAGGATGGTCAGCGCGCGCGCCTCGCGCGTAATGAAGTTGCCGAGGGCAACGCCGATCTTTTTCTCGCCGTAGTCGAATGCCAGGACCGTGCCGTCGCGGGGCAGTTCACGCCCCACGGCGTCAGGCATGCCCGGCCTCGCCCGACAGCATGTTGACGTCGACGCCCAGCAGGCCGATGGCCGCGGCAAAGCGTCCTTCGGGCGGCACGCTGAAGATGATCTCGGGATCGGCCTGGACCGTCAGCCAGCCGTTGCGGCTGAGTTCTTCTTCCAGCTGGCCGGCACCCCAGCCGGAATAGCCCAGCGTCAGCAGGAAGCGGTGCGGGCCGCTGCCGTTGGCCACGGCCTCCAGCACGTCCTTGGAGGTGGTCATTTCCAGCCCGCCCGGCACCGCCAGCGACGAGACATAGACGCCGACCGGGTCGTGCAGCACGAAGCCGCGCTCGGTCTGCACCGGGCCGCCGAAGTAGACCGGCTGGTGCGCCACTGGCTGGATTTCAAGCTTGAGGTCGATCTTGTCGAACAGCGTGGCCATGTCGATGTCGATAGGCCGGTTGATCACCAGCCCGAGCGCGCCACGCTCATTGTGTTCGCACATATAGACGACGGAACCCGAAAAGGTCGGATCGGCCATGCCAGGCATGGCAATCAGGAACTGATTGGTCAGATTGATGGGTGCTTCGGGCTTCGCCATGCCTTGCATTTTATCAAATCGCCGGGGGTCTTCCGGAAAAGATTAGCGGGCGTTGCAGTGCAGCAATGGGCGCCCGCGCAGGCCGCTTGCCGGATGTTACCGGCCGATGATACGGCCTTTGTTCATGCCTTGCGGGTCAGCGCTGCGAGCTCGTCCGCTGTCAGCCAGCGCCATTCCCCTTCAGCCAGCTCCGGGTCCAGCTGCAGGCTGCCGAGCGCGCTGCGGTGCAGGGCGCTGACGTGGTTACCAGCCGCGGCCACCATACGCTTGACCTGATGGTACTTGCCCTGCAGCAGGGTCAGGCGCAGGCTGTGTTCGCCGGTGATCTCGCAGGCTTCTGCGGCGATCGGCGCCGGTTCGTCCAGCAGTTGCACGCCAGTAACCAGTGCCTGCGCCTGTTCCGGCGTGACCGGCTCCGCAGTCGTCACTTCATAGACCTTGGGCACCTTGCGCTTGGGCGAGGTCTGGGCGTGGATAAACTGGCCGTCATCGGTCAGCAACAGCAGGCCGGTGGTGTCGTGGTCGAGCCGGCCCACGGCCTGGACGTCGCGCTGGCGCAGCGGGACCGGCAGCAGGTTGTAGACGCTGGGATGGTGGCGCGGGCGCTGCGAGCACTCATAGCCGGCGGGCTTGTTCAACATCAGGTAGGCCTTGGTGCAGGCGATCCACTCCTCGCCGTCGACGGTCAGGTGCAGGCCGTCCACCTCGAACTGGGCGCGCGGATCCTCGCACGGCTCGCCGTTGACTTCGACCAGCCCGGCGGCGACCAGGTCGCCGCAGTAGCGGCGGGTGCCGAAGCCCTGGGATTGGAGAATGCGGTCGAGTGTCATGTGCTTTGTTGCTGTATTCGTTGTTTGGATGGCGGATCGGTGCCAACCGCTATGTTAGGGTATTGGCGCGACGCAACCCCGCGACAGCCGTTTCCTTCGACGCCATCACGCAGCGAGCATGCAGCCAGCAGACCCTTCGCCATCGGGCCGCAAACCTTACCGTATCGGACAGGATTTCGAGCGCGGGCTGGTCTGGTTCCGGCGCGACCTGCGCGCCAGCGACCACGCGGCGCTGCATTATGCCCTCAGGCACTGTGCCCGGGTATGGTGTGTCTTCGTGTTCGACCGCGACATCCTGGATCCGCTGCTGGCGCGCGGCCTGCAGGCCGACCGGCGCGTCGAATTCATCCTCGATTCATTACGGGAGCTGGCCGAGACGCTGGCCGCGGCCGGAGGCGGGCTGATCGTGCTGGACGACCGCGCCGTCGACGCCGTTCCCGCGCTGGCGCAGGCACTGGACGTCCAGGCGGTCTTTGCCAACCATGACTACGAACCTGCCGCCATGGCACGCGATGACACCGTGCGCCAGGCTCTGGCGGCACAGGCGCGCTTGCTGTTCACGTTCAAGGACCAGGCCATTTTCGAATGCGACGAGATCCTGAACGGCCAGCGCAAGCCCTTCTCGGTGTTCACGCCCTACAAGAATGCCTGGCTGCGGATAGTGCAGCCGTTCGACCTGCGTCCGTATCCGATCGACCCGTACCTGCAAGCGCTGGCGCCGGTACCGGAGGCGTATCGCCAGCCGTTGCCCACGCTCGAGCAACTCGGCTTTCGCACTAGCAACCTTGCCGAGATCGCCATGCCGACCGGGGCCGCCGGTGCGCAAGCCCTGTTCGAGGAATTCACCGAGCGCATCGGCGACTACGGCCGCCGCCGCGACTACCCTGCCCTGCGCGGCCCCAGCTACCTGTCGGTGCACCTGCGCTTCGGCACCATTTCGATCCGCACGCTCGCACGCGCCGCGCATGAAGCCGTGCTGCGCGGCGGCGCCGACAGCGCGGGCGCGGCGGTGTGGCTGTCGGAGCTGATCTGGCGCGATTTCTATTTCATGATCCTGCACCACCATCCGCGCGTGGCCGACGGTGCGGCCTTCCACCCGGCTTACGAAAAGATCCGCTGGCAGGACGGCGCAACCGGCGAGCGCTATTTCCGCGCCTGGTGCGACGCGGCCACCGGCTATCCGCTGGTCGATGCCGCCATGCTGCAGATCCGGCAGAGCGGCTACATGCACAACCGGCTGCGCATGGTCACGGCCAGCTTCCTGGTCAAGGACCTGGGCGTGGACTGGCACCGCGGCGAGCAGTACTTTGCCGACCAGCTCAATGATTTCGACTTGTCCGCCAACAACGGCGGCTGGCAATGGGCAGCGTCAACCGGCTGCGATGCGCAGCCGTGGTTCCGCATCTTCAACCCCGTGACCCAGTCGGAGAAGTTTGACCCGCAAGGGCGCTTTATCCGCAAGTACCTGCCCCAGCTGGCGGCGTTGCCGGACAAGTACCTGCATGCGCCATGGACCGCCCCCGACCATGTGCTGGCGGATGCCGGCGTGCGCCTGGGCGAGGACTACCCGCGTCCGCTGGTGCAGCACGATGTGGCACGCAAGGAAACGCTGGCGCGCTATGCGGTGGTGAAGGAAGCCGGCAAGCGCGGCGCCGCCGGCATGGAACAGGACGGCCCGGACGAATGAACGCCGGTGGCGGCTGCTCAGGCCGCCAGCATCGCGCTTTCGCGATAGTGCCGCTGCGCCTCCTCGAAACGCTCGGTTTCCTCGAACATCCGCGCCAGCGCCAGGTGGGTGCGCACGCGCAGCCGGCGCTGCTGGTCGATATCGGCATACTTCAGCGCGCGCTCGAAGCTGGACTGGGCCTTGCCCCACAGCTTCTCGCCCAGGCACAGTACGCCCAGCGTGTAGTAGAGGTCGGCATCGGCGGGATGCTCCGCCAGCCATTTCTCTGCCTGCTGGATCTGCGGCAGTGCGTGGCCTGGCACCGCGCAGTCGGCGTAGCGCAGCACCAGCCGGCTGTCCCAGTTGGCCTTGAGCGCGTCCTCGACGATGCGGCGGGCTTCGTTCTGACGGCCCAGCGCGGCAAAGTAGCGCGCGGCGGGCTCGGCGATGCGTGTGGCCCGGCGCTCGTCGGCGGACAGCGAGCGCCAGAATTCGCCCAGCGCGTCGGCATCGTGGCGGCGTTCGTCGAGCATGGCCTCGACCGCCATCTGCTTGAGCCGCAGCGCCAGCACCGGATGCAGCGCGTTGCGCTTCTCCAGCGAGCGCGCCAGGCGCAGCACTTCGGACCAGTTCTTCAGGTGCTGGTGCGCGCGCAGCGCGATGCGCTGCACATGGATCTGGCGCGCGCCCTGCGCCTGCAGCTGGGCGATGGTTTCCAGCGCGCCGTCGGCGTCGCGGGCGTCGACCAGCAGCTCGGCCATCGACACCAGCCGGGCCTGCTCGCGCTCGGGATCGGTGACCTGCGACATCCAGGCATCGCGCCGGTCGGTCTCCTGCATCCGGTGCGCGGCGCGCGCGCCGATCAGCGCGGCGGTCTGGGCCTGGTCTTCCCACGACTGGGCCTCGCGCGCGCAGCGCTCGGCGCGGGCGAAGCGGCCGGCGAACAGGTTTTCGATCGACTCGCGGAGCGCCGCCTGCGCCTTGTTCATGCGGCTGCGCTCGCGGTACGCGGCGGCACGGCGGGGCATGTCGCCCAGATGGCGGATGGTGGACATCACCGTCCAGACCACGAAGAACAGCAGCAGCAGCAGGGCCAGCGCCAGGTTCAGCGACAGCTCGACGCGGTACGGCGGATAGAACAGCACCACATTGCTGTGGTTGAACTGCGTGAACAGCGCCAGCCCGACGGCGCCGCCGAACAGGACCGCAACCCAGAACAGAAGGCGCATGGGCTTACTCCTTCTTCAGGGCGTGCAGCGCGCCCAGGCTCTCGGACATGGTCGGCAGCTGCACCGTCACCGCGCCTGCCTGTGCCTGCCTGAGCAGCGTCAGCACGCCCTGCACGCGGCGCGACTTGGTGTCGAAATAGCGCCCGATCATTGCCTGCGCCGCGGCCAGGTCATTGCGGAACACCGGCTCGTTGCGCGACAGCAGCGCCAGCCGCGCATTGAGCAGGCGCAGCTTGACGTTCTCGCGCAGGAACCAGCCCTGGTCGCCGGACAGCAGCAGCGCTTCGGCATCATCGACCTTGCGGATGCGGACGACCTGGGCCATTTCTTCGCGCAAATAGTTCCACAGGCGCGAGAACCAGCCGTTGCTGGCAGCGGCCGCCGCCGGGGCGCCGGCGCCGCCCTTGCCGGCCGCGCCATCCTTGCGGGCATCGGCCTCGGTGCGTTCGAGCATGCGTTCGCTGGACAGCAGCGGCAGCGCGTCGACCTGATTGATGGCTTCGTCCAGCTTGATCGCGGCGCCGGTCAGGTCGGTGTCGGGCACGGCCTTCATGCGCGCGATGTCGCGGGCGATGGCACGGCGCAGCAGGTTGTATTGCGGCTTGTCGGTGCGCGCCAGGCGGGCGTCGGCGCTTTGCAGCGCGGCCAGCGCGACTTGCACGTTGCCGGTCAGTTGCAGCTGCTGGCCGGCGTTGGTCAGCAGTTGCTGGATCTCGGCGATTTCCCAGTCGTCGCGGTTGCGCATCAGGTCCTGGTAGACCTGCTCCAGCGCCACCTGCTTGTCGCGGGTCTCGCCGACCTGGTTCTCGAGCGCGCCGACCTTGGCCTGCAGTTCCTTGACGGTGTCCTGCGCGTTGCGCGTCAGCACGCGCGACTCCTGCACCAGCGCGTCATTGCTTTGCTGGCGCCGGGCCAGTTCGCCGGTCAGGTGGTCCACGCGCTGCTGCAGCCACCAGAAGCCGCCGGCGGTGGCGACCACCAGCACGGCCACCAGCGCCCACAGCGCAGCGGGCTTGCGCGCGGCGGCATGGTGGCCGGCGGAGACAGCGGAAGCGCCGGAGCCCGGAGCGGGCGCGGAGGCCGCCGAGGGCGGCGATGTAGCGGAGGAGGACGTGGTTTCTTGCGTCACGCGTTCGACCTTCGTTGACGTTGCGGGGACTGCGACGGCCGGCGCGGGCGCCGGTGCCTCGGCGCGCGCCGGGCTGGTGTCTGTTATCGCACTGGCGCGGCCAGATGTACCGGGAGCACCGGGAGCACCGGGAGCACCGGGAGCACCGGCAGCTCCCGACACAGCGGGCACCGGGCCCGGCACCGGCACCGGACCGGCGTGGGCATCGGCCCATTGCAGGCACGCCGCGAGCAGGCCGGCATCGCCCGGCGCGGCGCGCAGGATGTGGCTGAACCCCAGTGCCAGCGCTTGTTCGGCGATTCTCGCATGCGGCGCGATGCACTGCACCTGCCGCAGGCCGGCATTTTCCTGCGGCGAAAGATGTTGACGCGCGAGCGTGTCGAGGTTACGCACGGCCTCGGAGCTGGTCAGCAGCCATACATGGGGCGGCGCGCCGGCCTGCAGGCTGTCGCGCACGGCCTGCCATTGCATCGCCCCGGGCTCGGGCAGCGTGCGCCGGTAGGCCTCGACGGCCTCGACCTCGGCGCCGGCTTCGCGCAGGCGGTCGCCGAGCCAGTCGCGGCCGCCGTTGCCGCGGACGATCAGGACGGGCTTGCCGGCAAGCGTGGCGGGATCGAGCCGGGCCCAGAGTGCCTCGGAATCGAAGCGCGGGCCATCGACGTCGTGGTTCGAGTCGTGATTGAGACCGTGATGGCCATTGTCGCCGACGTCATCGGCGCCCTGCCCGTTCGCGGCGGCGCCGGCAGGCGCGATCACCCGGCAGGTCGGCGGCGCGATGCCGCGCTCGGCCAACGCCGCCACGCTGGCCGGACCGACCACGGCGGCCGGCACCTGCGCCGGCCATTGCGCCGTGGCGGCGCCCTGCACGCCCGCCAGCGCATCCAGCGCATAGGCAATGGCGTTGGGACTGACAAAGACCACCAGCGCAAACTGATCGAGCCGCGCCAGGGCCGCTCGCAGCGGCGCGTCGTCGGCGGCCGGGCCGATCGCCAGCAGCGGAAAGCTGAGCACGTCGAGACCGGCGGCCTGCAGCGCCTCGGTCAGTTGCCGGGACTGCCCGGCGGGTCGTGTGACAACGACGGTCGGGCGGGGCATCGGTCAGCCTCAGGCGGGTGCTTGCGTGCCGGGCGAGCCGGCTGCCCGATCGTCGAGCGCGGCGAGAATCGCTTCGGCCCCTTGCGCCAGCAGGTCGCGCGCGCAGGCCTGGCCCAGCGCCTCGGCGGCGGCCAGATCCGCGGCCGGGCCCGCGGCCGCGGCGCGCAGGCCGCGCGTGCCGTCGGGCATGCCGACAAAGGCGTCGAGTTTGAGCTGGTCGCCTTCCCAGTATGCGTGGGCCGCCAGCGGCACCTGGCACGAACCGCCCAGCATGCGTGCCACGGCACGCTCTGCAGTCACGGCCAGCAGCGTCGGCTGGTGGTTGAGCTTAGCCAGCCATGCGGCGAGCTCGGGGCGGTTGGCAGGGATCTCGATGCCGAGCGCGCCCTGCCCCGCAGCAGGCAGCGACGATTCAACGGGAATCAGCGCGCGGATGCGGTCGTTCAGTCCCAGTCGCTTGAGCCCCGCGGCGGCCAGGATGATGGCGCCGTATTCGCCACGGTCGAGCTTGCCGAGCCGCGTGTCGAGGTTGCCGCGCAGCGGCTTGACCACCAGGTGAGGATAGCGCGTGCGCAGCAAGGCCTCGCGGCGCAGGCTGGAGGTGCCGACCACGGTGCCCGGCGGCATCTCGTCGAGCGAGGCGAAGCTGTTCGAAACCAGCGCGTCGCGGGGGTCTTCGCGCTCCATTACGGCGGTCAGCGCGAAGCCGGCGGGCAGTTCCATCGGCACATCCTTGAGCGAATGCACTGCCAGGTCCGCGCGGCCTTCGTCCATCGCGAACTCCAGTTCTTTGACAAACAAACCCTTGCCGCCGACTTTCGACAGCGTACGGTCTAGAATCTGGTCTCCGCGCGTGGTCATGCCCAGAATGGACACGTCGCACGCGGGATAGTATTGTTGCAATGCAGCACGCACATGTTCAGCCTGCCACATGGCCAGACGGCTCTCGCGGGAGGCAATGACGAGCTTTTGCGGAAGGTTGCTAGACACGACAGCAGTTGAAGAAGACGGGGTGGCGGATGCTTGCATCCGTCAATGGTAGCACGCGCCCCAATAGCCGCTCCGCACCATATCAGATAAGCAGACGAGGAGATTGCATGACGCAGCACGCCGCGCGCCCCACTGGCCGCAAGACCGCCGCTTCTGGCGCTTCGGGTACCTCCGCCGGCGCTTCGGCCGCGAAGGATCCGGCCGCCGGCCTTGGTGAAGCAAACGGCGCATCCGCCACCAAACCGACCCGCGCGGCCCGCCGCGGCGGCACCGAAGGCACCAGCGGCACGTCACGCACTGCGAAGCGCGTCACCAAACCCCAGCTTGCCATCGTGTCGAGCAACGGAACCACCGTCGCGGCCGCCGCCGGCCGCCGCACCCCTGACAAGGACCTGCCGCTGCGCGAGGACATCCGCTTCCTGGGCCGCCTGCTTGGCGATTGCCTGCGCGAGCAGGAAGGCGACGCCGCCTTCGAGGTGGTCGAGACCATCCGCCAGACCGCGGTGCGCTTCCGCCGCGAGAACGACCGCGCCGCCGGCGCCGAGCTGGACCGCCTGCTCAAGCGCCTGTCGCGCGACCAGACCAACCAGGTGGTGCGCGCGTTCAGCTATTTCTCGCACCTGGCCAATATCGCCGAGGACCAGCACCACAACCGCCGCCGCCGCGTGCATGCGCTGGCCGGCTCGCCGCCGCAGGCCGGCAGCCTGCAGCACGCGCTGGAGAAGATCGACGCCGCCGGCGTCACCGGCAAGCAGCTGCGCAAGTTCCTGGACGAGGCGCTGATCGTGCCGGTGCTGACCGCGCACCCGACCGAAGTCCAGCGCAAGAGCATCCTGGACGCCGAGCGCGAGATCGCCCGCCTGCTGGCCGAGCGCGACCTGCCGATGACCGCGCGCGAGCGCGAGCACAACACCGCCCAGCTGCGCGCCAAGGTCACCACGCTGTGGCAGACCCGCATGCTGCGCGACGCGCGCCTGACGGTGGCTGACGAGATCGACAACGCGCTGTCGTACTACCGCACCTGCTTCCTGCGCGGCATTCCGCAACTGATGACGGAGCTGGAAGAAGACATCGCCGCGGTGTTCCCGGCCACGCGCAAGCGCAAGGGCACCCCGGGCACGCAGCCGGCGCCCCTGGCGCCGTTCCTGCAGATGGGCTCGTGGATCGGTGGCGACCGCGACGGCAATCCCAACGTGACCGCCGAGACCCTGGAGCATGCCTCCAGCCAGCAGGCCCAGATGATCCTGGACTGGTACCTGGACGAAGTCCATGCGCTGGGCGCCGAGCTGTCGATGTCGACGCTGATGGTCGATGCCAGCCCCGAGCTGCTGGCACTGGCCGAGCGCTCGCCCGATGTTTCCGAGCACCGCGCCGACGAACCGTATCGCCGCGCGCTGATCGGCATCTACGCGCGCCTGGCCGCCACCTGCACGACGCTGACCGGCCACGCCGCGCCGCGCCGCCCGGTGGCGCCGGCCGAGCCCTATGACAACGCCGAAGCCTTCGCCGCCGACGTGCAGGTGGTGATCGACTCGCTGCGCCAAAACCACGGCCAGGCGCTGGCAGGCGCGCGCATCGACGCGCTGGCGCGTGCCATCGGCGTATTCGGCTTCCACCTGGCCTCGGTCGACATGCGCCAGGTGTCGGACGTACATGAGGCGGTGATCGCCGAGCTGTTCGCCGCCGCCGGCATCGCCGCCGACTACGCCGCCCTGCCCGAGCAGCGCAAGCTGGAGCTGCTGCTGGCCGAGCTGCGCCAGCCGCGCCTGCTGACGCTGCCGTGGCATGAGTATTCCGAGCAGACCCGCAAGGAACTGGCGATCTTTGCCGCCGCGCGCGAGCTGCGCAAGCGCTACGGCAAGCGCATCGCGCGCAACTACATCATCTCGCACACCGAGACCCTGTCGGACCTGGTCGAAGTCATGCTGCTGCAGAAGGAGTCCGGCATGCTGCAGGGCACGCTGGGCAGCAAGACCGACCCGGCGCGCATGGAACTGATGGTGATCCCGCTGTTCGAGACCATCGAGGACTTGCGCAACGCCGCCGGCATCATGCAGTCGCTGCTGGACCTGCCGGGCTTCGATTCGGTGATTGCGCACCATGGCGTCGAGCAGGAAGTGATGCTCGGCTATTCGGACTCCAACAAGGACGGCGGCTTCCTGACCTCCACCTGGGAGCTGTACAAGGCCGAGCTGGCGCTGGTTCAGCTCTTTGAAGAGCGCCAGGTCAAGCTGCGCCTGTTCCACGGCCGCGGCGGCACCGTCGGCCGCGGCGGCGGCCCGACCTACGACGCGATCCTGTCGCAGCCGCCGGGCACGGTCAACGGCCAGATCCGGCTGACCGAGCAGGGTGAGATCATCAACAGCAAGTTCGCCAACGCCGAGATCGGCCGGCGCAACCTGGAGACGGTGGTCGCCGCCACGCTGGAAGCGTCGCTGCTGCCGCAGCAGAACGCGCCCAGGGACCTCGACATGTTCGAGGCGGTGATGCAGCAGCTGTCCGACCGCGCCTTCTCGGCCTACCGCGACCTGGTCTACGAGACCCCGGGGTTCAAGGACTACTTCTTCGCCACCACGCCGATCACCGAGATCGCCGACCTGAACCTGGGCTCGCGCCCGGCGTCGCGCAAGCTGATGGACAAGAAGCACCGCCGCATCGAAGACCTGCGCGCGATCCCCTGGGGCTTCTCGTGGGGCCAGTGCCGGCTGCTGCTGCCGGGCTGGTACGGCTTTGGCAGCGCCGTGAAGGCGCTGCTGGACCGCGCCCCGGACGACAAGGCACGCAAGTCCGCCGTCACCACGCTGCGCCGCATGGTCAAGACCTGGCCGTTCTTCTCCACGCTGCTGTCCAACATGGACATGGTGCTGGCCAAGACCGACCTGGCGGTGGCTTCGCGCTACGCGCAGCTGTGCGATGACGCGGCGCTGCGCCGCAATGTGTTCAACCGCATCAGCAAGGAATGGCACCTGACCTGCGAGATGCTGGCGCTGATCACCGGGCACCAGGACCGGCTGGCGGACAACCCGCTGCTGGCGCGGTCGATCAAGAACCGGTTTGCCTACCTGGATCCGCTGAACCACTTGCAGGTGGAGTTGCTGAAGCGCTACCGGGCGGGCAAGGACGGGGACGATATCCGCGTACGGCGGGGTATCCACCTGACCATCAACGGGGTGGCGGCGGGTCTGCGCAATACTGGATGACGACCGCTCGCAGAAGACAAAAGCGGGCCGCCGGTTTGCTCCCCTCTCCCGCGCAAGTGGGAGAGGGGCCGGGGGTGAGGGCTGGCGCCTGCAACGGGCGGCGGCCTCCCCGTTACCAGACCCCGATCTGCCGGCAAATCGACCCCCTGCAGTCCTGCCAGCGCCTGCCCTCACCCCCCTGCCCCTCTCCCGCTAGCGGGAGAGGGGAGCAAACAATCGGCAAGTCCTTGTCGTTTCAGCCCACAAACGCCCCCGGCACCGGGTCCTCGCCCAGCGCATGCAGCAGGATGGCCCAGTGCATTGCCTCGTCCCCGAGGATGCTGCCGGCGGCCCGGGTCAGCTCGCGGTTGTGGAAGTTCGGCAGCACGCCCAGGTAAGCGGCGGTCGCGCCCTTCTCCAGCCCCGCGGCAAAGCGCAGCACATCGGCCTGGTTCTTCAGGCTTTCTGTCGGGAACTTGTATTCCGACGCTTTCTTCGCCATCACCGGCGTGCCGCCCAGCTTCGACACCGTCCCGGCCAGCACCTGCGCATGGGCCTTGTGGTGATCCTGGAACTTCACGGCGGTGGCCAGCACCGGCTTCTGCAGCAGCCCGCTTTCGGCGCCGACCTGATAGGCGGCGATCGCCTGGTACTCCAGCCCCAGCGCGGTATTCAGGATATTGATGTCGTCTTTGGTGCTGCCCGACTGCGTCTGCGCCCACGCCGGCATCGACTCGCCGAGCGTGATGACGGCCAGCGAGCCGAGCGCGAACAGGCCGGGCGCCTTGAGCAAGCCCCGCCGGCGGGCATCCGGCAGCGTGACGATGGTTCCCGCCTCGTGCGCGGGTGTCTCTGACATGCGGTCCATGGTGTTCTCCTGTGAGGGATGACAACGTGGCGCCCCGTTGGCCGGGGTGCCTGGCTTGCGCCTGTCACTTCTACGCACGCGCCGCGCGTTTGGATGCAGCGCTACCTATAATCCGGCAAAGCTCCCTTGCAAGGACCTGTCCCGGTGCCGTCCTCCACCCAGCCGTCCTATGCCGCGCCTGCCGGTCCCGATCGGCTGGAGGCACTGCTGCAAGCCGTGGCCGTGGGCGACCGCCAGGCACTGCGCGGCCTCTATGACCTCACCGCGACGAAACTGTTTGGCCTCGCGCTGCGTATCACTGGCAGGCGCGATTGGGCGGAGGATGTCGTGCAGGAGAGCTTTGTCAGCATCTGGCACCACGCCGGCGACTACCGGCCGCACTTGGCCGCGCCGATGACCTGGATGACCGCGATCGTGCGCAACCGGGCGCTCGACAGCCTGCGCCGCGCCGCTGCCGCGCGCGTTGCGCAGACCGTCGAGCTGGAAGAAGACCTGGGCGAATGGCTGGCCGACGACGCCGCCGGTCCCGCCGAACTGGCCGATGCCAGCCAGCAGGCGCGCGCGCTGAACCGCTGCCTGCAACGGCTGGAGCAGGCGCAGCGGCAGGCCATCGTGCTGGCGTACCTGCACGACCTGAGCCATGCCGAGCTGGCGGCGCGGCTGCGCGTGCCGCTGGGCACGGTCAAGTCCTGGGTGCGCCGCGGCCTGGAACGGCTGCGCCACTGCATGGAGGCGGCGACATGAAGCTGGCCGCCCATCCCGAGCTGCTCGACCGCCTCGCCGCCCAGTACGCGCTGGGCGTGCTGCGCGGTGGCGCGCGCCGGCGCATGGAACGCCTCGCGCGCGAAGAGCCGGCGGTGCACGCCGCCATTCTGCGCTGGCAGGACCGGCTGGCCGGCGTGTCAGAGCTGCAGGCCACGGCGGAACCGGTCGACAAGGTCTGGTGCGGCATCGAAACCCGGCTGGGCTGGAAGCCGCCCGTTGAGGCCGAGCCTGCCAGACCCGCTGAACAGCCGGCGGCCGGCTGGTGGCAGCGGATGTGGTCGACACCAGTGTTCTGGCGCGGCGCGGCGGCGGCCATGGCCGTGGTGACGGTGCTGTCGATCGGAATCGGCATGCAGATGGGACAGCAGCGCGAGGCCGCGCCGGCCGCGGTCATCGCCGTGCTCAACGACGACCGCGCCCAGCCCGCCATGCTGGTGTCCTGGGATGCGAACGCACGCAGCCTGATCGTGCGGCGCCTGGACCACATGAAACTGAGCGAGCAGCAGGTGCTGCAGCTGTGGGCGCTGCCGGCCGACGGCAAGCCGCGCTCGCTCGGCGTGATCGGCCGGGCGCCGCAGGCCCGCCTGGCGATGGCCGAGCCCCCCGCCGCGGTGCCGGCCCTGGCGGTCAGCATCGAGCCGGCCGGCGGCTCGCCCAATGCCGACGGGCCGAGCGGCCCGGTGGTCTTCAAGGGGCCTGTGCTCCACAACCCGCTGTAACCGGCGCCCGGCCGGCGCCGCCATGCCCCCGGCGGACGATATAATCGCCCTTTTCCCCAATCTCCAATTCGCTTGCGCCCGCCGCCGCTCATTGCGCCGGCCGCCCGCGGCGAGCCACTGCAGCCGACGTCCATGTCCACCTCCCAACTTGCCAAGAAAGGCGAAGCCTGGTCCGCACGCTTCTCCGAACCGATGTCCGACCTGGTGAAGCGCTACACCGCCTCGGTGTTCTTCGACAAGCGCCTGGCCCTGTTCGACATCCAGGGATCGCTGGCCCACGCGGCCATGCTGGCCAGGCAGGGCATCATCGCCGAGGCCGACCGCGCCGAGATCGAGCGCGGCATGACGCAGATCCGCGGCGAGATCGAGGCCGGCAGCTTCGAATGGAAGCTGGACCTGGAAGACGTCCACCTGAATATCGAGGCGCGCCTGACCGCGCTGGTCGGCGATGCCGGCAAGCGCCTGCACACCGGCCGCTCGCGCAATGACCAGGTCGCGACCGACATCCGCCTGTGGCTGCGCAGCGAGATCGACAACATCATCGCCCTGCTCGGCGCACTGCGCACTTCGCTGCTCGACCTGGCCGACCAGAACGCCGACACCATCCTGCCGGGCTTCACCCACCTGCAGGTGGCGCAGCCGGTGACCTTCGGCCACCACCTGCTGGCCTACGTGGAAATGTTCACGCGCGACGCCGAGCGCATGGCCGACTGCCGCAAGCGCGTCAACCGCCTGCCGCTGGGCGCCGCCGCGCTGGCCGGCACCAGCTATCCGATCGACCGCGAGTTCGTGGCGCAGCAGCTGGGCTTTGACGGCGTCTGCCGCAATTCGCTGGACGCCGTCTCGGACCGCGACTTCGCCATCGAATTCTGCGCCGCCGCCGCGCTGGTGATGACGCACGTGTCGCGCTTCTCGGAAGAGCTGGTGCTGTGGATGAGCCCGCGCGTCGGCTTTATCGACATCGCCGACCGCTTCTGCACGGGCAGCTCGATCATGCCGCAGAAGAAGAATCCCGACGTGCCAGAGCTGGCGCGCGGCAAGACCGGCCGCGTCAATGGCCACCTGATCGGCCTGCTGACGCTGATGAAGGGCCAGCCGCTGGCGTACAACAAGGACAACCAGGAAGACAAGGAGCCGCTGTTCGACACGGTCGACACCGTCGTGGACACGCTGCGCATCTTCGCCGACATGGTGCCGGGCATCACCGTCAAGCCGGAAGCGATGCGCGCCGCCGCGCTGCAGGGCTACGCCACCGCCACCGACCTGGCCGACTACCTGGTCAAGAAGGGCCTGCCGTTCCGCGATGCCCACGAAGCCGTGGCCCACGCTGTCCGTGCCTGCGACAGCCGCCAGTGCGATCTGGCCGACCTGACCGTGGCCGAGCTGCGCGACGTGTCCGGCCTGGGCGACAAGGCCGCGCTGATCGGCGACGACGTGCATGGCGTGCTGACGCTGGAAGGCTCCGTTGCCGCGCGCAGCCATATCGGCGGCACCGCGCCGGACCAGGTGCGCGCTGCCATCGCGGCGGCACGCCAGGCGCTCAACGGCTGATCCAGTCAACCCCATCGCGGGTTAGCCAGTCCGGAAAAACGGGAGCCTCGGGGCTCCCGTTGTTTTATTCGGTACGCCCAACGTACCGCCATCTGTTGTGAATTGCACGAAGGTGCAGCGGTGCCGGGCACGTGGTTGCGCATAAAAATACCGAATCTGACCAAAAATCCGCGCCATTGCCGCGAATTCAGTGCGGCAACGCCTGCAAATGTGACGCACTGGGGATTCACCCTAAAGATGCCACGGGGGCGAGGCCGTAGACTAACGCGCCACCCTGTATCCCCCACATCCTAGGACGATCACATGTCTTTCCTCATGAGAATCTCACGGCTTATCGATGCCGTGAACGATTTCATCGGGCAGTGGGCGAAATGGCTGATCCTGCTGGCCGTGCTGGTCTGCGCGGGCAACGCCATCATTCGCTACACCTTCAGCATCAGCTCCAACGCCTGGCTCGAACTGCAGTGGTATATGTTTGCCGCCGTATTCCTGCTGGGCGCGCCCTTTACCTTGCGGCGCGACGAGCATGTGCGCATCGACGTGATTGCCGGGCGCTTTTCCGAACGCACCCAGGTCTGGATCGATATCTTCGGCATCCTGTTCTTCCTGCTTCCGATCTCCGCGATCATCCTCTGGCTGGCGATCCCCTACTTCTGGCTGTCATATGCCGGTCATGAGATGTCCGGCAATGCCGGCGGGCTGATCCGCTGGCCCGCCAAGTTCCTGATCGTCGCGGGCTTCCTGATGATGATCCTGCAGGGCCTTTCCGAGCTGATCAAGCGCTTTGCGTACCTGAAGGGCGAACTGCCATTCTCGGCATTCCGCAAGCACGCCGTCGACCCCGCGCTGGAGATCGCCGCGATCGCGGAGGCCAACCAGCCCGGCCCGTCCGGAAAACAATAAGGGGCGCGCACGATGACGCAATTCCTGATCGCGAACATGGCCCCGATCATGTTCGCTTCGCTGGTCGTATTTCTGCTGTCGGGCTTCCCGATCGCGTTCGCGCTGGCCGCCAACGGCCTGCTGTTCGCCTTTATCGGCATCGAGCTGGGCATGCTGCCGCCCGAACTGCTGCAGGCCCTGCCCAGCCGGCTGTTCGGCATCATGGAGAACGACACGCTGCTGGCGATCCCGTTCTTCACCTTCATGGGCCTGATACTCGAGCGCTCCGGGATGGCCGAAGACCTGCTCGACACCATCGGCCAACTGTTCGGCCCGATCCGCGGCGGCCTGGCCTATGCGGTGATCTTCGTCGGCGCGCTGCTGGCGGCGACCACCGGCGTGGTGGCAGCCTCGGTGATTTCGATGGGCCTGATCTCACTGCCGCTGATGCTCAAGTACAAGTACGACAAGCGGCTGGCATCGGGCGTGATCGCCGCCTCGGGCACGCTGGCGCAGATCATCCCACCGTCGCTGGTGCTGATCGTGCTCGCCGACCAGCTGGGCCGCTCGGTGGGTGACATGTACAAGGGCGCCTTCGTCCCGGGCCTGGTGCTGACCGGCATGTACATGGGCTACGTCCTGCTGGTCACGCTGATCAAGCCGGCCGCGGCCCCCGCCCTGCCGCTCGAGGCGCGCACCTTCCGCGAAGCCAGCGGAAAGAGCGGTTCAACCTCGGTGCTCGTGCTGACCGCGCTCGCGATCGCGGTGGGCGTCGCAGTGGACAAGATGTACAAGCCGGAGGCGCCGCTGGACGAGCGCCTGGTGATCTCGGTGGGCGCAGCCATCCTGTTCGCCTTTGTGCTTGCTGTGCTCAACCGGCTGCTCAAGCTGAACCTGCTGTCGCAGATGGCGGAGAAGGTCACATTCGTACTGATCCCGCCGCTGGCGCTGATCTTCCTGGTGCTGGGCACGATCTTTGTCGGCGTGGCCACGCCCACCGAAGGCGGCGGCATGGGGGCACTGGGCGCGCTGGTGTTGGCGCTGATCAAGCGCCGCCTGGACCTGAAGCTGACCAAGCAGGCAATGGAAGCGACGCTGAAGCTGTCGGCCTTCGTGATCTTCATCCTGATCGGCGCTCGCGTGTTCTCGCTGACCTTCTACGGCGTGGACGGTCATATCTGGGTGGAGCACCTGCTGACCGCCCTGCCTGGCGGCCAGACCGGCTTCCTGGTCGCAGTAAACGTATTGTTCTTCCTGCTGGCGTTCTTCCTGGACTTCTTCGAGCTGGCCTTTATCCTGGTGCCGCTGGTGGGGCCGGTGGCGGACAAGCTGGGCATCGACCTGATCTGGTTCGGCGTACTGCTGGCGGTGAACATGCAAACCTCGTTCATGCACCCGCCGTTCGGCTTCTCGCTGTTCTACCTTCGCTCGGTGGCGCCGCGTGAAGTGAAGACTTCGGACATCTACTGGGGAGCAGTCCCGTTCGTGGTTATCCAGTTGGTAATGGTGGCGCTGATCATCGTCTTCCCAGGCCTGGTCAGCACGGGCGGGCACAAGGCGCAGGACCGCAGCATTACACGCGACCTGTCGATCGACATGGAGGGCAGCAGTGCCAAGCCGCAGACGCCCTCCTTGCAGGCACCGGCATCCGGGCCAGCCGAGAGCGGCACGCTTGAGTTGCCAGGCCAGCCGGCAGCCGAGAGCGAACCGGCCGGACCGCAATTCGAGTTCGAGAAGAAGTGATAAGCAACGGCTGATGAATCGAGCCCCGCAGCGATGCGGGGCTTTTTTTACGTGTTTCATTTCGCTGCCGCTGCCATTGCTGCTTTGGGCTGCAGGCATTGCACCAGGAACTCCACCGTGGCCCTCACGCCGGGCAACTGCCCACGGCGCGCCGGCATCAGCAGCGTCGTGGTCACGCTGCCCGCGGTCCAGCCAGGCAGCACGCGAACCAGCTGGCCGGCCGCCAGCGCCGCGCGGCACGTCTGCTCAGGCAGCGGTACGATCCCGAGCCCTCCCATGGCAGCGCCCAGCAGCACCATGGATTCGTTCACGGTCATGCGTGCCCGTGGCATAACCTCCCGGTGCGCACCGTCCGGGCCGTTGAGGCGCCATGTACCGGCGGAGGCGCCGGTCAGCAGGCCATCATGCTCAGCCAGTTGGTCAGGCAGGGCCGGCACGCCGCGTGCCGCCAGGTAGTCCGGCGACGCGACCAGCACGATGGCTTCGACCGCCAGCGGACGTTGCACCAGGCCGGAGTCGGGCAGCGGCGCGAAATGGCTGCGCACGGCGATGTCGAAGCCTTCCTGCACCAGGTCGACCATGCGGTCCGACACCTCCAGCTGCACGTGCAGGCGCGGGTAGGCGCTTGCCAGCGCCGGCAGATGCGCCGCCAGGAATAGCTGCGCGGTCGGCACCGAAGCCGTGATCCGCACCGTGCCGCTGGGCTCGGCCACGCGCCGCTGCACCGCCTCCTGCGCCGCCTCGGCCTCGATCAGTGCCGCGCGCGCGTGTTCAAAAAAATCGCGGCCGGCATCGGTCAGCGTGAAGCTGCGCGAACTGCGGTAGACCAGCCGCGCCTGCAGCGCCTGCTCCAGCTCGGCCACCCGCTTGCTGACGGTGGACTTGGGCACGCCGAGCGCCCGTCCCGCGGCGGCAAAACCGCCGTTGGCCACGGCGGCAACGAAGAAGCGCAGGTCGTTGAGATTCAGCATCGGCGTAAAGTCTACAAATATGGACGATATGTCGGATTTTTGCCCACTACTCAGCCAAAGTCCACATCACTACATTTCTACTGTGCCCGGCTGGCGGGCCAGAAACCTTATCCTGGAGAACAACACATGCATCCCACCCTCTTCTACGGCGTGCCTTCCGGCTGCTCGTTCGGTTCCATCGTTGCGCTCGAATGGCTGGGCGAGCCGTACCGGCTGTGCCGCATCGGCATGCCCGAAGAAGTCACCGGCGACGACTATCGCCGCATCAACCCAATCGGCGAGACGCCCACGCTGCTGGACGCGCAAGGCAATGCCATCAGCGAAAGCCTGGCCATCCTGAACCACATCGGTGCGCGCGGCATCGGGCGTGGCCTCGGCTTTGCCCAGGGTACGCGCGACTTCGACCGGCTCAACCAGATGCTGGCCTACCTCAACACCAGCTTCTTCAGTGCTTTTGGCCCGCTCTGGTATGCGCTCGAGCATGGCGCAAATGGCACCGACCTGGAGGCATTGACCCGCTATGGCGCGGCTGAAGTGCGCAACGTGCATGCCGAACTGGAAGCCATGCTGGGCGACAAGCCCTGGCTGCTGGGTGAGCAGCGCACGCTGGCGGATGCGTACTTCATCGGTATCGCCCGCTGGACCCGCTACCACAAGGTGCTGGATCGCAAGGACTATCCCGGCCTGCAGCGCCTGTTCGACAAGCTCGAAGCCGATCCGGCGGTGCGCTTCGCGCACGCGATCGAGCGCCAGGAGGCCGCGCACAGCAATGGCGGCTTCACGGGACACGTGACGCTGGCCGAAGCGATGGCGCAGGGCTGACGGAAACGCTCGGCGGCGGCGTAGCGCGGAAAATGCGAATCGCCTCATCGACCGGCATCCGGCCGCGGCGCACACTGGGCGCCTCTTCCCGCCAACTCACGGAGCCGCGCCATGCATGCCGTCACGCCACTGCCCTTTCCTCCCGCCGCGAGGCCGCGCCACAAGTTGCATGTATCCGGGCATACACCCGAGCGGCACGACGCTATCAATGCTAGCATCCGGGCATCCGATAGTGAGGAGCGCAAGATGGCAACCCTGCTCGTTCGTGGCATCGATGAATCCCTGGTCCAGCGCCTGCGCGAGCAGGCGGCCGCCAATGGCCGCAGCGCCGAGGCCGAGCACAGGGCCATCCTGGCGCTGGCACTGGGCGGCACGCGTCGACGCAGTTTTGCCGAAGTGCTGGCCAGCATGCCGGACGTCGGCGAGGATGCCGATTTTCAACGCGGTCAGGATTCTGGCGAGGCGCCGCGTGTATTTGATTGATACCAATGTCATCAGCGAGGCACGCAAGCGCGAACGCGCCAATCCCGGCGTGCGCGCGTTCTTCCGGCAGGCGGCGCGCGATGGTTCGACGCTCTACCTGTCCGCGCTGACCATAGGGGAGTTGCGGCGCGGCATTGCGCTGATCCGCCATCGCGGCGACACGGCGCAGGCCGAGGCGCTAGAGCAATGGCTGACGGCCGTGCTGCAGGATTTCAGCCGGCATGTGTTGCCGGTTGATGCCGATGTCGCCCAGATATGGGGACGGCTGCGCGTGCCGCGTCCGGAGCATGCGCTGGACAAGTTCATTGCCGCGACGGCGCTGATCCATGACCTGACGATAGTCACCCGGAATGTGGAGGATTTCAGCGGGACGGGGGTGGAGTTGCTGAATCCGTTCAGCTAGAAAGAAAAAAAGCCCCGCATGCGCGGGGCTCCTTCCAGTGCCGGCTGGTGCCGGATTCGCTGGCAGGCTCAGGCTACCTGCTTCACGCAGTCGACGAAATAAGCCTTCTTGCCGTCCACCTCGTCCTCCACCAGCCCGTGGATATCGGTCTCGAAGCCAGGGAACAGCTTGTTGAACTCTCGTGCGAACTTCAGGTACTGCACGATGGTGCGGTTGAAGCGCTCGCCCGGGATCAGCAGCGGGATGCCCGGCGGGTACGGCGTCAGCAAGATTGCGGTGACGCGGCCTTCGAGTTCGTCGACCGGCACGCGCTCGATCTCGCGGTGCGCCATCATGGCCCACGCATCCGACGGCTTCATCGCCGGCTCCATGTCCGACAGGTACATCTCGGTGGTCACGCGCGCCACATCGTTGGCCTTGTACACGCTGTGGATGGCATCGCACAGGTCACGCAGGCCCATGCGCTCGTACTGCGGATACTTGCCGACGAACTCCGGCAGCACGCGCCACAGCGGCTGGTTCTGATCGTAGTCGTCCTTGAACTGCTGCAGTTCGGTCACCAGCGAGTTCCAGCGGCCCTTGGTGATGCCGATGGTGAACATGATGAAGAACGAGTACAGGCCCGTCTTCTCGATGATGATGCCGTGCTCGGCCAGGTACTTGGTGACGATCGCCGCCGGGATGCCGCGCTCGCTGAACTCGCCATCCACGTCCAGGCCGGGGGTGATGATGGTGGCCTTGATCGGGTCGAGCAGGTTGAAGCCGTCGGCCAGGTCGCCGAAGCCGTGCCAGCGCTCGTTGGCCTTCAGCATCCACTCTTCGCGATCGCCGATGCCATCTTCGATCAGCGCCTCCGGACCCCAGACCTTGAACCACCAGTCGCCGTTATGGCCGGCGTCGTACTCGCCCTCCACCTTGCGCATGGCGCGGCGGAAGTCCATGGCCTCCTGGATGCTCTCTTCCACCAGCGCGGTGCCGCCTGGGGCTTCCATCATTGCCGCGGCCACGTCGCACGAGGCGATGATCGAGTACTGCGGGCTGGTCGAGGTGTGCATCAGGTACGCCTCGTTGAACCGGTAGCGGTCCAGCTTGCGCGTCTCGGAGTCCTGCACCAGGATCTGCGAGGCCTGCGACAGGCCGGCCAGCAGCTTGTGCGTGGACTGCGTGGCGAACACCAGCGCGTCCTTGCTGCGCGGGCGGTCCTTACCGATCGCGTGCATGTTGTGATAGAAGTCGTGGAACGCCGCGTGCGGCAGCCACGCCTCATCGAAATGCAGCGTGTCGATCTCGGCCGCCAGCATTTCCTTGATCTGCTCGGCGTTGTACAGCACGCCGTCGTAGGTGCCCTGCGTGATCGTCAGGATGCGCGGCTTCTGGTTCTTGGCCTTGCTGGCGAACGGGTGGTTGGCGATCTTGCGGCGGATGGTCTCGGGATCGAACTCGCTCTTCGGGATCGGGCCGATGATGCCGTAGTGGTTGCGCGTGGGCATCAGGAAGACTGGGATCGCGCCCGTCATCATGATCGCGTGCAGGATCGACTTGTGGCAGTTGCGGTCCACCACCACGATATCGCCCGGCGCCACGTTGGCGTGCCACACCATCTTGTTCGACGTCGAGGTACCGTTGGTGACGAAGAACATGTGGTCCGAGTTGAAGATGCGCGCGGCATTGCGCTCCGACGCGGCCACCGGACCGGTGTGGTCGAGCAGTTGGCCGAGTTCGTCCACGGCATTGCAGACATCGGCGCGCAGCATGTTTTCGCCGAAGAACTGGTGGAACACCTGGCCCACCGGGCTTTTCAGGAACGCCACGCCGCCAGAGTGGCCGGGGCAGTGCCACGAATACGAGCTGTCCTGCGCGTAGTCGATCAGCGCCTTGAAGAACGGCGGCGCCAGCGTGTCCAGGTAGACCTTCGCCTCGCGGATGATATGGCGCGCCACGAACTCCGGCGTGTCCTCGAACATATGGATGAAGCCGTGCAGCTCGCGCAGGATATCGTTGGGGATATGGCGCGAGGTGCGGGTCTCGCCGTACAGGAAGATCGGCAGGTCCGAATTGCGGCGGCGCACTTCGGCAACGAACGCGCGCAGCTTCTCGATCGCGGCGGCTTCGGGCTGGTCGTCGTCGCGCACGAATTCATCGTCGTCGATCGACACGATAAAGGTCGACGCGCGGCTGGACTGCTGCGCAAACGACGTCAGGTCACCGTAGCTGGTCAGCCCCATGACCTCCATGCCCTCTTTCTCGATCGCCTCGGCCAGCGCGCGGATGCCCGAGCCGGAGATGTTCTCGGAGCGGAAGTCTTCGTCAATGATGATGACGGGGAAGCGGAATTTCATCGGACATCCTTGATGGAAAGCAGGACATAAAGGACTTGAGCCACATGGCCGGCAGGGGTTCCCCTGCGACGGCGACATGTGGCTCTCACGTCAGGTCTGGTCGCCCCCGCGCGGTCATCGCGGAGCGGCCGTTCCGGCAAACGCCGGCATTGTAATGCGATCAGGTCTTCGGCAGTGTGACACCGTGCTGGCCCTGGTACTTGCCGCCCCGGTCAGCGTACGAGGTCTCGCAGACTTCGTCGCTTTCGAAGAACAGCACCTGGGCGCAGCCTTCGCCGGCGTAGATCTTGGCGGGCAGCGGCGTGGTGTTGGAGAACTCCAGCGTCACATACCCTTCCCATTCCGGCTCGAATGGGGTTACGTTGACGATGATGCCGCAGCGCGCATAGGTGCTCTTGCCGAGACAGATAGTCAAGACGCTGCGCGGGATGCGGAAATACTCCATCGTCCGCGCCAGCGCAAAGGAATTCGGCGGAATGATGCAGACATCACCCTTGAAGTCCACGAAGGATTTTTCGTCAAAATTCTTCGGGTCGACGATGGTGCTGTTGATATTGGTGAAGATCTTGAATTCGTCGGCACAGCGGATGTCGTAGCCGTAGCTCGAAGTGCCGTACGACACGATCTTGCGCCCGTCGGCCTCCCGGACCTGGCCTGGCTCGAACGGCTCGATCATGCCGTGCTGCTCCGCCATGCGGCGGATCCATTTGTCGGATTTGATGCTCATAGAGGTTGGGAGGTGGACACACTGGCTCGGAGTGCGCCGCATTGTACAACCATTCCGCCCGCATTCCGTTGAGACAGCGCCGCATCCGCCGCCAGGCAATGAAGTGGCACTTGAGCCACAATCAAGCCACCGCGTCTTCGGGAATCCGATGACGGAACCGCTCGCGGCCCGTATAGAGCAGGAAATGCTTGCCGGTGCAGCGCGCAAACAGGGTCAGGTTGACCCGTCTGGCCATCTGGTACCCCATCTGCGTCACGCCCGAGCGCGACAGCAGGAACGGGATGCCCATCTGCGCGCCCTTGATGACCATTTCCGAAGTCAGGCGGCCGGTGGTGTAGAAAATCTTGTCGTCCCCGGTCATGCCTTCCAGCCACATGCGGCCGGCAATGGCGTCCACCGCGTTGTGGCGGCCGACGTCCTCGACAAACATCAGCATCTCGGTCCCCTTGAACAGCGCACAGCCGTGGACCGAGCCGGCCTGCTTGTAGACCGACTGCTGCAGCCGGATGGTGTCGATAATGCCGTAAAGGGTGTCCTGGTCGAGCATGGCATCCACCGGCAGGCGGATATTGTCGACCTCGTCCAGCAGCGAGCCGAACACCGTGCCCTGGCCGCACCCGGTGGTCACCACGCGGCGAGCGGTGCGTTCTTCGATGCGATCGACGCCGGTGCGGGTAGTGACGGCGGCGGATTCTGTTTCCCAGTCGACCTGTACCGCGGCGATGTCCTCGACCGATTCGACCAGGCGCTGGTTGCGCAGGTAGCCCAGCACCAGGTGCTCGGGCGCGCCGCCCAGCGTCATCAGCGTGACAAGTTCGCGCTTGTCCAGATAGACCGTCAGCGGGCGCTCGCCCGGCAGGTAAGCCGCGCGCACGCGGCCCTGCTCGTCGACGACTTCGACCTCTTCGATCAGCGGAACGGCTGCCTGGGTAAGCTCGGGACGCAGGGTCATGACAGGAAGGCTCAGGGCTGCTGGAAGGTGCCCCGTGCCGTCCAGGCGAGCATCGGGGCTGCGGTTACGGTGCCTTTGCGGAGGATTGTACCGCGCCGGGCGCAACCGGTCTGGCATCGGCACCGGTGCTCGCGACCGCGGGCGCCGGCGCTGCCGGGGGCGCCGCCGCCACAGGTGCAACGAATGGTCCCGGATCGGCGCACGGCGCGGTCTGCACCGCCGCGCGCGCGTCCTTGCCCTGTGCCTGGCGCTCGGCGTAGTAGCGTGTCGCGATCTTGTCCTGCGCACGGCACAGCTGGAAGGCGGCGACCTTGTCCGCCCAGGCGGCGCGGGCCTTGGTCTCGACAGCCTTGGCCTGCTGGACTTCGCTGGGCGGCGGCAGCTTGGCCAGCGCGCCGGCGCTCACGGTGGCGCCGGCGGCCAGGGCGATCAGCGTCAGGGTGCGTGTCATGGTCGATGCTTCCCGAAGTGTTGGGTGTCCTGCCTGATCAGGCTTCGCCGGGAGTATGCCGCGCGGCCCGGCCCGCCGCCGCATCCGGACTGGCCGGACCGGGCGAACGCTGCGCGGGAATCTTGCCGGACTGGATGTCGTCGTACCAGAGCTCGTGATGCTCCTTTGCCCACGCTTCGTCGACCCAGCCGTCGCGCATGGCGCGGTACGCGCCTTCCATGCCAACCGTGCCCATGTAGATATGGCCGCACGCCATGGCGATCATCAGCACGGCGGAAATGCCGTGGATCACGTTGGCGATCTGCATGGTCGCGCGGTAGTAGTCCATGCCCGGCACGATCATGTCGAGCACCCAGCCCGAGGCCGATAGCACGATGCCGAAGATAAACACCCCGACCCAGAACCACATCTTCTCGCCGGCGTTGAAGCGCCCGCTCGGCACGTGCTTGCCCGAAGTGAGCCCGCCGAGGCGCGTGACCCAGCGCACGTCGTCGCGGCTGGGCAGGTTGTCGCGCACGAACACCACGAAGGCGACGATCACCGACAGCGTAAAGATCGGCCCGACCACGTTGTGGAGGTTTTTCAGGATGTAGCTGAGCCAGCCGAACAGCATGTGTCCCATCAGCGGTAGCAGGAAATGCTTGCCGAGCAGCATGACGATGCCCGACACCGCCAGCACGACGAACGAGATCGCCATGGTCCAGTGGACGATGCGCTCCAGCGGCGTGAAGCGTTCGATCATGCGGCCGGTGCGCGGCTCGCGCAGCGGGATGGTGCCGCGCCACACGTAGAAGGCGAGGATGGCCAGCGGCACCACCAGCAGCAGCCAGCCGCCCCAGACGGTGATCACGCCATTGCGGAACAGGCGCCATTGCTGGCCGGTACGCTGGATCAGCACGCCCGCTTCCTTGTCGGGAAGGCTGCTGTAGTGGCGCTGGTCGGAGTTGATCTCGCGCCAGACCGGCGCGTTGTTGCCGGGCTGCGTGACGGTGCGTTGCTGCTGCGACTGGGCCTCGGCGGCGATGTCGCGGCGCGGCACGTTGAAGATGTTTTCCGAAGCAATGCCGGCCAGCGGTTGCGCCGGATGTGTGGCCGGATTGTTGGCGCCGGCGTTGTCCGACGCCGTGGCCGGGCCGGTCGACGGCCCCGGTGCGGGAGCCTGCGCCGCGGCGCTGCCGGCCACGGCCATCAGTGCCAGCGCGCCGGCCGCCAGCCAGCGGCGCCATCCGGTGCCCTGCCCGCTGCGGCATGCATTGTGCGACGGCGTCATACGCCCTCCTTCGGGTCATCGGGAGCAGGCACGCGGATGGCGCCGCCTCCCCACTGCGGCGCATTCATTGCACGCGGTTGTACTCGTTCTGGTACTGGTTGCGCTGGCGGATCTGGTTATGCCAGCTGGTCTTGTCGCCCGCGGTCCAGCCCTTGGCGACGAAGGGGTCGTCGGGCGCGCCCTGGTAGGCCTGGGCGTCGGCCTTGCGGTGCGACTGGTTGATGGTCTGCGGCTTTTCGCCGCACGCGGCCAGCAGCGCGCCGCACAGTGTCAGCAGGAGGATGGCGCTGGTGCGGTTCATGATGACTGGCCTCCCGGAGCGCCGGTTGCGGCAGGGGTAGTCGGTGCAGCCGGCGCGGCAGCCGGGGCTGGCGCGGCTGGTGCGGTGCGAGCCCCGGGCGCGTCCGGCCCGGCGGGGCCAGCCGGCGCTGCCGGCGCCCCTGGCGCGGCCTTGGGCACGCCATACGCCGTGCCCCAGCCGAACACGTCGCCGCCGGTACCGCGCTTGATCACGCGGTTGCGCAGGATGTCGGCGATCACATCGCCGTCGCCGCCCAGCAGCGCCTTGGTCGAGCACATCTCCGCGCACAACGGCAGCTTGCCTTCGGCCAGCCGGTTGCGCCCGTACTTCTCGAACTCGGCCTCGCTGCCGTTTTTCTCCGGGCCGCCGGCGCAGAACGTGCACTTGTCCATCTTGCCGCGCACGCCGAAGGTGCCGGTCGACGGGAACTGCGGCGCGCCGAACGGGCAGGCATACGAGCAGTAGCCGCAGCCGATGCAGACGTCCTTGTCGTGCAGCACCACGCCGTCGTCGGTGCGGTAGAAGCAGTCGACCGGGCACACCGCCATGCACGGTGCATCGGAGCAATGCATGCAGGCCACCGAGATCGATTTCTCCGCGCCGACCACGCCATCGTTGACGGTGACCACGCGGCGCCGGTTCACACCCCAGGGCACCTCGTGCTCGTTCTTGCAGGCCGTGACGCAGCTGTTGCACTCGATGCAGCGCTCGGCGTCACAGATGAATTTCATGCGTGCCATGATGTTCCTCTGCTCTGTCCTGTGGCTTATGCAAACCGCTCGATCTGGCAAACGGTGGTCTTGGTCTCCTGCATCATCGTCACCGAGTCATAGCCATACGTGGTGGCGGTGTTGACGGCCTCGCCCCGCACTACCGGCATCGCCCCTTCTGGGTAGTAGTCCTTCAGGTCCTTGCCCTGCCACCAGCCCGAGAAGTGGAACGGGATAAATGCGGTATCCGGCCCGACCCGCTCGGTCACCAGCGCGCGCACTTTCAGCGCGGCGCCGGTCGGCGTCCTGACCCAGCAGAAGTCGCCGTTGCGGATGCCGCGATCAGAGGCCGCGCGCGGGTTGATCTCGACGAAGTTCTCCTGCTGCAGCTCGGCCAGCCACGGGTTGGAGCGGGTTTCCTCGCCGCCGCCCTCGTACTCGACCAGCCGCCCGGAGGTCAGGATGATCGGGAACTTCTCGTAGACCTTGTTTTCGATATTGCGCTGCTGCACCGACTTGTACAGCGTCGGCAGCCTCCAGAACGCCATCTTGTCGTCGTGGGTCGGGTACTTGGCCACCATGTCAGGCCGCGTGGAGTACAGCGGCTCGCGGTGCTGCGGGATCGGGTCGGGGAAGTTCCACACCACCGCGCGCGCCTTGGCGTTGCCGAACGGGTGGCAGCCATGGTTCTTCAGCACCACGCGCTGGATGCCGCCGGAAAGGTCGGTCTTCCAGTTCTTGCCTTCGGCCTTGGCCTTCTCGGCGTCGGTCAGGTCATCCCACCAGCCCAGCTTCTTCAGCAGCACGTGGTCGAACTCCGGATAGCCGGTGGTGATCTCCGCGCCCAGGGAGTACGAACCGTCCTCGGCCAGCAGGTTGACGCCGTCGCGCTCCACGCCGAAGTTGGCGCGGAAGTTGCCCCCGCCGTCCATCACGTGCTTGCTGGTGTCGTAGAGGTTGGGCGAGCCCGGGTGCTTGAGTTCCGGCGTGCCATAGCACGGCCACGGCAGGCCGAAGTAATCACCGGTCAGGTCGTAGCCCGTGACCGGGTCCTTGCCTGCCTTGCAGCGCAGCGTCTTGACGTCGAACATCTGCATATTGCGCATATGCGACTTCAACCGCTCCGGTGACTGGCCGGTGTAGCCGATGGTCCAGTTGCTGGCGTTGATCTCGCGCAGGATCGACTCGGGCTCCGGCTCCATCCAGGTGCGGCCGGCGCGCTTGACCTCGATCAGCTTCATGTTCTTCGACAGCTCCTTGCCAAAGCCAAGCTTGTCGGCGAACGCCTGCATGATGGTTTGGTCGGGCATCGACTCGAACAGCGGTTCAATGACCTTCTCGCGCCATTGCAGCGAGCGGTTGGAGGCCGTGCACGAACCCGAGGTCTCGAACTGCGTGGCCGCTGGCAGCAGGTACACGGCACGGTTCGGGTTGACCTTGTCGCCCTCGGCAGGCGGCATATTGGCCATGGCCGCGGTCGCCGACGGATATGGGTCGACCACCACCAGCAGGTCGAGCTTGTCCAGCGCCTTCTTCATCTCCAGCCCGCGCGTCTGCGAGTTGGGCGCATGGCCCCAGAAGAACACGCCGCGCACGTTGTTGTCCTGGTCGATCAGCTCGTTCTTCTCGGTGACGATATCGATCCAGCGCGACACCGTGGTGCCGGATTTCTCCATCATCGTCTGCGAGGCAAACTGCTTCTTGATCCATTCGTAGTCGACGCCCCACACCGCCGCGTAGTGCTTCCACGCGCCGGTAGCCAGGCCGTAGTAGCCCGGCAGCGAGTCGGGGTTGGGGCCGACGTCGGTGGCGCCCTGCACGTTGTCATGGCCGCGGAAGATATTGGCGCCGCCGCCCGACACACCGATATTGCCCAGCGCCAGTTGCACCAGGCACGACGCGCGCACGATCGCATTGCCGATGGTGTGCTGGGTCTGGCCCATGCACCACACCAGCGTGCTGGGGCGGTTCTTGGCCATGGTCTCGGCGACAAGGTAGACCTGCGCCTCGGGCACGCCGGTCACTTCCTCGACCTTGTCGGGAGTCCACTTGGCCAGCACCTCTTCCTTGACCTTGTCCATACCGTAGACGCGGTCGTGCAGGTACTTCTGGTCTTCCCAGCCGTTCTTGAAGATGTGGTACAGCATACCGAACAGGAACGCAATGTCGGTGCCCGAGCGGATGCGCACATAGTGATGCGCCTTGGCCGCGGTGCGCGTGTAGCGCGGATCGACCACGATCACCTTGCAGCCGTTCTCCTTGGCGTGCAGCAGGTGCAGCATCGATACCGGGTGCGCTTCGGCAGCGTTCGAACCGATATACAGCGCAGCCTTCGAGTTCTGCATATCGTTGTACGAGTTCGTCATCGCACCGTAGCCCCAGGTATTGGCCACGCCCGCCACAGTGGTCGAATGGCAGATGCGCGCCTGGTGGTCGGTGTTGTTGGTGCCGAAGAATGACACCCACTTGCGCAGCAGGTAGGACTGCTCGTTGCTGTGCTTGGACGAACCGACGAAGAACAGCGAGTCCGGGCCGGTCTGCTGGCGGATCTCCTTCATCTTGGCGGTGATCTCGTCGAGCGCCTGGTTCCAGCCGATGCGCTGGTACTTGCCGTTGACCAGCTTCATCGGGTACTTCAGCCGGTATTCGCCATGGCCGTGCTCGCGCAGCGCAGCGCCCTTGGCGCAGTGCGCGCCCAAGTTGATGGGCGAGTCGAACACCGGTTCCTGGCGGATCCACACGCCGTTCTGCACCACCGCGTCGACTGCGCAGCCGACCGAGCAGTGGCCGCATACGGTACGGCGCACGACGATGCCGTTCTTGCCGTCGGCAGCGCCCTTCTTGTCGTCGGCGGCATCGGCCTTGCGCAGCAGCGTCAATTGCGAAGCCGCCAGGCCGGCACCGACGCCGATGCCCGAGCGCTTGAGAAAACTGCGGCGGTCCATGGTCGGCATGGCGCCGGCCAGGCTTGCGGCGAGCCGCTGTGAGAGGCGTCCGGTTCCGGCTTGCGCAGCGGCAGGGTCATGCCGGTTGGCGAGGCCGTCAGCGAGGCGGGCGGATGCGCCCTGCGCCGCGCGTTTGCGGGTCAAGATCATGTCTCACCTCAGATGCGGACGAGAGCCGTCCGGTTGCAGGCGGCGCGGCGAACCACGCCGCCCTGGCATTTACACCAGTGTGGTCCGGTAGTACTTGCGAATGTGTTCCGTGACCCGGTAGCCCTTGCTGTCCGACGGGGTGTCGGCGGGTTCCGGCAGAGCCGCGGCCTGGTCCGGTAGTGCCGGCCCACGCGCTGTCAGCGCTGCCGCGCCAGTTGCGGCAGCCACAACTCCAGCGCCCGCGAGAAACGAGCGGCGCGCGACCCGGGTTGGCTTCTCTCTCATGTGGGGGCTCCTCGGCTGTCAAAGCCCGATGGTTTTCGCCGTTATGCGTTGTTATGCATATTCTAGGAGCATCTCGCACGAAAGACCATGATATGCAAGGGTTTTTCCTGACCTGCGGTCCTCAGTTCATCTCCAGCGCCAGCGCCTCGACATTGGCAAAAGCGGCCAGCAACCCGGCGACACCGCGATAGAAACGCGCCTGCGGGTGCGCGATCACTGCATCGCACAATTTCTCGACCCAGGGCTGCAAGTGCTGCGCATAGAAGCGCTGCTGCTCGCCGAGGTTGGACACCGACAAATCATCGCCTGCCACCAGGAAGCGCATCACCTCGCACACCGTGGCGATGTGGTCTTCGGTCTCGCTGACGCCGTCATGGCGCTCCAGGCCATAGCGAGCCAGGTCTTCGCGCAGCGCCACCAGCGGGCGCTCGTTGAGAAAACCGGTCAGGTAAAACGAGCCATACAGGAACACATCCTGCCGGCCCACGCCGACGAATAGTTGCCGGTATTCCTCTTCAGCCTCTGCCGCGGTGGTCTCGGCTGCTGCGTCGCACAACGCATTCCACGCCTTGCCCAGTACCGTATCGGCGTCTTCGCCGACGGCGCGGTTGGCCGCGATGTGGTGCAGCAGCGCGGCATCGGGGGCACGATAGAACAGCGTGGCCAGCAGGCCGTACAGGTCGGCGCGGGCGGTGTCCTCGGCATCGTCGGCGGGCAGT
This sequence comes from Cupriavidus oxalaticus, assembly GCF_038900635.1. Lineage (GTDB taxonomy): Bacteria > Pseudomonadota > Gammaproteobacteria > Burkholderiales > Burkholderiaceae > Cupriavidus > Cupriavidus oxalaticus_B. The sequence continues at coordinate 678,877 of NZ_JAYMRX010000001.1, forward strand.
GCGGCGGTGAGCTGGATCGGCTGGAAATCTGTCATGTCGTGATGAATTGTGTCGCTGGCGGCTCAGCGCAGCGTGGCACCGCTTGCCGTGCCGGTATCGTGCTCCATCATGTCGATCACGCGGCAATCCGGGCACATCTTCAGCCGTTCGGCGGCGGCGCCGGCAAACGCCGGATGGCCGGCCAGCCGGACCAGCATGGATTCCACCATCTGCGCCGTGCCGAACGGCTTGGCGCAGCGCACGCAATGGAACGGCTGGGTCTCGTTGAGCGTGACCGGGCGGCGCGCGGCCTCACCGGCCAGCAGGCGCGGCACCAGCGTAATCGCATCTTCCGGGCAGGTTTTCTCGCACAGGCCGCACTGCACGCAGTTGCGTTCGATCAGGCTGAGCACGGGCCGCTCGGGGTTGTCGCGCAGGGCTTGCGCCGGGCAGGCGCCGACGCACGCCATGCACAAGGTGCACTTGCCGGTATCGACGGTAATCGCGCCAATCGGCGCGGCCGCCGGCAGCGGCACGATGTCGGCGGGCACCGGCGCGTGGCGCACCAGATGCTCAAGCACGAAGTCCAGCATCTCGCGCTTGGCCGCAACGGCGCCGAACGGCGCCGGCGGCAGCGCATTGCGGCCCGGACGCAACGCGGACAGGCCCGCATCCAGCTTCGGCGCATCGGCTGCCTCGAGCAGCGACAGAACTTCGGCGTCATAGCCCAGTCCCGCCAGCAATGCGCGCCCGACTTCCATCTGCTCGCGCAGTGCGGCGCGGTATTGCGGCGCCTCATCGCCGGTTAGCAGCACCGCCACGCGGCTGGCGCCCCAGCATAGCGCGGCCAGCCACAGCTCCAGCCCGGCCGCGGCCGGGTGGAACAGCGACAGCGGCATCACATTGGCAGGCACGCCGTCGGCACGACCTGCGCGCGCGGCGCGGCCCAGCGCCAGCAAGGCGGGCGTGCCATATTCCTCGCCGCGCAGCAACACGACCGGGTCGCGTGCGCCGGCCTTCCGGTAAGCGGCGAGCAGCGTACGCAGACGCGCTCCGGTCGTTTCCGGACCGGGGTAGCCATAGCTGATCGCGCCGCTCGGGCACACCGTGGTGCAGGCCCCGCAGCCCATGCACAGGTTGGGTGTGACTTCGATGCGGCCCTTGCCGTCATGCCAGCGCGACTGGATCGCCCGGGTCGAACAAATGTCGATACAAGCCGTGCAGCCGGTGGTCTGGTTGCGGCCATGCGCGCACAGGCTGTCCTTGTAGCGAAAGAACTTCGGCTTCTCGAACTCGCCTACCAGGCCCGCCAGCGTCAGCGCCAGCGCTTGCTGCCGCGCCGGGTCGGCGCCTGCGTGCAGGTAGCCTTGCGGCGGCTGGTGCATGGTGAAGGCCGGTTGGTCGCACAGGTCGAAGACCAGGTCGAAACGGCCTTGTATGGTGCCCTGCGGCCGGTCGAAATCGATGGCCGCGGCCGCGCCGCAGGCGCGCACGCAGTCGCGGTGCGAGCGGCAGCGCGACAGGTCGATCTGATAGCTGAAATCGATCGCATTTTCGGGGCAGGCGTCGATGCAGGCATTGCAGCGGGTGCACAGGTCCAGGTCGATCGGATTGCTGCGTCCCGCGCCGGTTTCCCAGCTGGCCTCGAACGCGCCAAGCCAGCCGGCAAGCGCGGACAGCCGTCCACTATGGACCGGATAGGTACGCCCGAATGGCTGCGCGGCAGCGCCCTCGCCCGGCGCGCTGCCCGTCAGCAGTACCGTGACCTCGAACTGCATGGACGCAAGCCGTTCGGCCCAGGGCAGCGCGCGCTGCGCGGGGCCCAGCACCAGCACCGAACCGTCGGAGCGGTAGTCCACCACGGGCACGGGCTCAGGCTCGGGCAGCGCGGCCACCGCCAGCAGCGCGGCGATCTTGGCATTGGCGGTACGCGGATCGCGCCGCGCACCCTGCGACCATCCACCGGTCTCGCGGATATTGACGAAGCGGACCGGCGCGGTCACCACCGGCCGGCCATCCTGGCCTTGCGCGGTCTGCGCGGCGACCTCGGTAAACAGCGCGCGCTCCTGCGTGCAGGCCACGATGACATCGTCGGTGCCGTCCAGCGCAGCCGTGAAGGCGCCAATTTCGCGCCGGCACAGCAGATGGTGGACCTTGAGCGGGCCTTGTTGCGGACCTTGTTGCTGGCCCTGGCTGGCTTCCGACAGCGCCGCCCCGTCAAGCGGCATGGTGTCGTTGCAATTGCAGATCAGCGTCGGCATGGCGAATGCGGCTGACCGGTCCGGACGTCCTTCTTGCGAGGATCTGCGGCCCGGCGGATTGTGGGATGCCTATTGTAGGCTTGCGCTGCCCGGTCGGGCTACGCGCACTTATCCAGATCTTGCGGGTCTTGCCGGCCCTGTTTTGCGCTTTGACTGGCCACCGGCGGCGGCGTTTCGGAGGATGCGGGTATGTCCGTAGGACCGGCCGGGTCGCTGGCCAGGGCAGGCGTCGCTGGCGGTACATCGTCCGCTTGATCGTCCAATTTAGCGTCCGCTTGAGCAACCGGTCGTGCATCCCCTGTTGCGTCCGCCTGTGCGGTGGCGGCCTCCGCCCGGGCCGCCGCGCGCTCCTCGTCGGTCGGCTCGAACAGCCCCAGCGATTCAGCCTGGCGCAGCTGGCGCAGGATTTCGGGCGGGATCGGGTTGGGCTTGCTGTAGTCGTCGATGTAGGTATCGAGGCCGTCCATCACATTGAAGTGCGGATCGGCAAACAGCGTCTTGAGCGCGGCGCGCTTGACCGATTCATCGACGCCGCGCGCCACGAAGCGGGCAATGTTGTCGCCGGGGCGCAGCGCCGCCACGTCGGCCAGGGTCGGCGGCGGAACTTCCGGCTCGGCCTCCGGCACCCCGGTCGCAGCCTTCGGTGGCACGGGCAACGGTGGCACCTCTGCAGGCTGCAGCGGCTCCGCCGGCACGGCCACGCCCTCCCGCACCGCGGCCTTGCGGCGCGACCAGCGTGACAGGAAGGACGAATCGCTCATCGGCGTATGCGAAACAGCAGGTCAGTAGCGCGCGCGGTCCTGCGGCGCCTTGAAGGATTCGGGCCGTCGCCGCTGCTTGGGCTCGGGCCGGTAATGCTCGCTGACGTAGGCCTGCAGCCAGTCGCGCTGCTCCGGCGCCAGCGGCACGTTCTCGACGATCTCGCCGGCGTCGAGCCAGCGGCCGGCCTCGTTGTACGACAGCGTGACCGTCATCGGCACCGGATGGGCGTCTTCACCGGTGCCGCCGCCGTCCTCGTCGTCGGGCATGCGCCACAGCACGAACCAGCATGGCGTGGTCGAGGTCAGGTTGAGGTAATAGCCCTCGCCCTGGTCGCGGAACAGTTCGACCTCGAAGCCGGGATACAGCCAGCGCGCGCCATGCTCATCGCGTTCCAGGCAGACCGCGTGCGTGCCGAACTCGCCCAGGTCCGGCAGCACCGCGTCGAGCTGCCACTTCCATGGCTGCCAGCGGCTGGCCAGCGCGACCTTGCGCATCACCACCGCCATGGTGACGGCGGGACGGGCGCCGGGTGGCGGCGACTTCGGCACGGGCGTGGTTTCGGCTTCCATGGCTGCTGGCGCGGCAAGCCGCGCGCTCAGGTGTTCTGCACGACGATGCTCGGGAACTTGCTGGTCATGTCGCGCGCCTTGTCGGCGACCTTGATCGCCACCTTGCGCGCGATGCCGCGGTACAGCTCGGCCACCGGGCTGTCAGGCTCGGCCACCACGGTGGGGCGTCCCGAATCGGCCTGCTCGCGGATCTGCAGGTTCAGCGGCAGGCTGCCCAGCAGGTCCACGCCATAGTCGGCGCACATCTTCTCGCCGCCTCCCTGGCCGAAGATATGCTCGACGTGGCCGCAGTTCGGGCAGCAATACACCGCCATGTTCTCGACGATGCCGAGGATGGGGATGCCCACCTTCTCGAACATCTTCAGGCCCTTCTTGGCGTCGAGCAGCGCGATGTCCTGCGGCGTGGTGACGATCACCGCGCCGGTGACCGGCACCTTCTGCGACAACGTCAGCTGGATATCGCCGGTGCCCGGCGGCATGTCGACGATCAGGTAGTCGAGGTCGTGCCAGTTGGTCTGGCGCAGCAATTGCTCCAGCGCCGAGGTGACCATCGGACCGCGCCACACCATCGGGTTGTCCTGCTCGATCAGGAAGCCGATCGAGTTGGCCTGCACGCCGTGGCCCTCCAGCGGCTCCATGGTCTGGCCGTCGGCGGATTCGGGGCGGCCGTCGATGCCAAGCATCATCGGCAGGCTGGGGCCGTAGATATCGGCATCGAGCATGCCCACGCGCGCACCCTCGGCGGCCAGCGCCAGCGCCAGGTTGACTGCGGTGGTCGACTTGCCCACCCCGCCCTTGCCCGAGGCGACGGCAATCACGTTCTTCACGCCCGGCAGCAGCTTGACGCCCCGCTGCACCGCGTGCGCGACGATCTTCATGGTCACGGCCACGCTGACATTGGTGACGCCCGGCACTTGCCGCACCGCGGCAACCACCAGCTTGCGAATCGGGTCCAGCTGGCTCCTGGCCGGATAGCCGAGTTCGACTTCCAGCGAAACCTCGCCGCCGTCGACCCGGATGTTCCGGGCCGAGCGCGTGGACACCAGGTCCTTGCCCGTGTTGGGGTCGATGACGGTGCGCAGGGCTTCGGTGACCTGCTCAGTGCTGACGCTCAAGACAAACTCCGCTTGGTTTTTCTGAATGTGGGGGATGGCCCGTACGGCCGGCGCCACCGGCTGGACTGGCACCTAATGTATCAAAGTATGAAGCACCGGCCATGGGCAGCCGGAGAAGCGCGGGCAAACCCCTGTGCCAAGTGTGGAATTACAGACATTTACAAATCTCACAACCTTGCACTTGTGCGCGCGCCGCCATATCCATATTGTAGTGCGGTTGGGCGGACAGGCACCCGGCATTGGCCACCGCGCCGGCCGCACCGCCGCCAACGCGTACAAAGGGTTATCTGCGGTATCGCCTTGGGGTTACCATCCCGCATGCGGTACCAGGAACATTTACGGGAACATCAGAAGGAGAAAGCATGAAGATCAAGCTCGTCACTGTCTCGCTCGCCGCCGCCACCCTGCTGGCTGCGGGTTGCGCCACCGAACAGCAGACCCATACGGCGGTTGGTACCGGCGTAGGCGCCGCAGTCGGCGCCGGGCTTGGCAACCTGATCGGCGGCAATACCACCGGCACGCTGGTCGGCGCGGCCGTGGGCGGTGCCGTCGGCGGTGCGACCGGCTACAACTGGAATGCCATCCGCGGCAAGCTGAACAAGGATACTGCCGGCACCGGCACCCAGATCACCGAGCAGCCGGACGGCTCGCTGAAGGTGAACATCCCCAGCCAGGTGACCTTTGATACCGATAGCGCCAGCATCAAGCCGTCGTTCCGCTCCGTGCTCGACCAGGTCGCCCAGACGCTGGGCCAGCACCAGGATGTCAGCGCCAGCGTCGTGGGCCATACCGACAGCACCGGCAATCCCAACTACAACATGCAGCTGTCGCAGCGCCGGGCCCAGAGCGTGGCGAGCTACCTGGGTGACCGCGGCGTCTCCCGGAACCGCCTGACGGCCGAGGGCCGGGGCCAGGGCCAGCCCGTTGCAGACAACGCCACCGAGGCCGGCCGGCAACAAAATCGCCGCGTCGAAATTTTTTTGAAACCAATTCAGGGATGACCTAGTCATAGAAACAGGTACCGCTTGCCACCGTTGCTGGCTCGCGATGGGTGGCTGACCTCCCGGGCGGTACCTGATTTCTCCTCCTTTTCCGTTGTGGAAAGCTGCGCCGGCTCTGACCGGCGCTTTTTTTTGGCCGCTTGCGGCGAATCCAACCGCGCCGTTTCGGAGAATTCCGCCATGCGGAACCGGCGCATCCGCGGCACTACGTTGCTAAAATAGCCCCCTCCCCGGCACGCGCCTGCCCCCGCGCAGCGCCGTCGCCACTGATATTCCCTGCTCCTGACCGGCTCTTTGTCTATGACCGCACGTCGCATCCTCGTCACATCCGCCCTGCCTTATGCCAATGGCCAGATCCATATCGGCCACCTGGTGGAATACATCCAGACTGATATCTGGGTGCGGTTCCAGCGCATGATGGGCAACGAGGTCTACTACGTCGGCGCCGATGACACGCATGGCACCCCGGTGATGCTGCGCGCCGAGAAGGAAGGCATCACTCCGAAGGAGCTGATCGACCGCGTCTGGACCGAGCACAAGCGCGATTTCGACAGCTTCCTGGTGTCGTTCGACAACTACTACAGCACCGACGCGGAAGAAAACCGCGAGCTGTGCGAGAAGATCTACCTGGCCCTCAAGGCCGAGGACCTGATCGCCGAGCGCGATGTCGAGCAGTTCTTCGACCCGGTCAAGAACATGTTCCTGCCGGACCGCTTCATCAAGGGCGAATGCCCGAAGTGCGGCGCGAAGGACCAGTACGGCGACTCGTGTGAGGTCTGCGGCACGACTTACGTGCCGACCGACCTGAAGAACCCGTACTCGGTGGTGTCGGGCGCCACGCCGGTGCGCAAGTCGTCGACGCACTTCTTCTTCAAGCTGTCCGACCCGCGCTGCGAGACCTTCCTGCGCGAGTGGGTGGCCGACCTGGCGCAGCCCGAGGCCGCCAACAAGATGCAGGAATGGCTGGGCGGCGAGGGCGAGGCCTCGACCCTGTCCGACTGGGACATCTCGCGCGACGCGCCCTATTTCGGCTTCGAGATCCCTGGCGCGCCCGGCAAATATTTCTATGTGTGGCTGGACGCCCCGATCGGCTACTACGCCAGCTTCAGGAACCTGGCGCAGCAGCGCGGCATCGACTTCGACGCCTGGGTCGGCCCGCACTCGACCGCCGAGCAGTACCACTTCATCGGCAAGGACATCCTGTACTTCCACACGCTGTTCTGGCCGGCGATGCTGCGCTTCTCGGGCTACCGCACCCCGACCAACGTGTTCGCGCACGGCTTCCTGACGGTGGACGGCGCCAAGATGAGCAAGTCGCGCGGCACCTTCATCACCGCGCAGAGCTACATCGACACCGGCATGAACCCGGAATGGCTGCGCTACTACTTCGCCGCCAAGCTCAACGCGAGCATGGAAGACCTGGACCTGAACCTGGACGACTTCATCGCCCGGGTCAACAGCGACCTGATCGGCAAGTACGTCAATATCGCCAGCCGCGCGGCGGGCTTTTTGGTCAAGCGCTTCGAAGGCAAGGTCGACGAGGCCGCGCTGGCGCACCCGCTGCTGGAGCAGCTGCGCCAGGCCGCGCCGCAGATCGCGCAGCTGTATGAAGCGCGCGAGTACAGCAAGGCGCAGCGCCAGGTGATGGAGCTCACCGATACGGTCAACGCCTTTGTCGACACCGAGAAGCCGTGGGAACTGGCCAAGGATGAAAGCAAGCGCGCCGCCCTGCACGCCGCCTGCTCGGTGTCGCTGGAAGCCTTCCGCCTGCTGACGGTGTACCTGAAGCCGGTGGTGCCGAATGTGGCCGCCGGCGTCGAGCGCTTCCTGAACGTCGAGCCGCTCGACTGGCGCGCGATCGACAAGCAATTGTCCGCAGCCAACCCGGTGCAGGCCTACCAGCACCTGATGACGCGCGTCGATGCCAAGCAGGTCGACGCACTGCTGGCGGCCAACCGCGAATCGCTGCAGGCCGCTGCGGCGCCCGCCGCTGCGGCCCCATCGATCGAGCCGGTGGCCGAGACCATCACCATCGACGATTTCGCCAAGGTGGACCTGCGCGTGGCCAGGATTGTGGAATGCCAGAAGGTCGATGGCTCGAACAAGCTGCTGCAGCTGACGCTGGACCTGGGCGAAGGCAAGACCCGCAATGTGTTCTCGGGCATCCAGTCGGCCTACACGCCGGAGCAGCTGGTCGGCAAGCTGACCGTGGTGGTGGCCAACCTGGCACCGCGCAAGATGAAGTTCGGCATGTCCGAGGGCATGGTGCTGGCGGCATCGGCCGCTGACGAGAAGGCCGCGCCGGGCCTGTACATCCTGGAGCCGCACAGCGGCGCCGTGCCGGGCATGCGCATCCGCTGAACCGGATCGCCAGGGACAAACGGCGGCGCCTTCGGGCGGCCGCCGTTTTTTTTGCCCGAGACAGCCTCAACCGCCCTGCATCTTCGACGGATCGTCGCTGCGCGAAGTCGTCGTCACCGTGCCGTCGCTGTTGAAATGCACGTTGAAGAAGGCCTTGTCGGTCGAGGTCTCCATCCAGCGGTAGCCCCACACCTCTTCCTTCTTCAGCGCGAAGGCCTCGACCTTGGTCGGCTTGCCCAGCAGGCGCCGGATATCGTCCTTGCTCATGCCGGCGCGCACGCGCGCGAAGTTCTCCGGCGTCAAGACCTGCTCGATGCGCGCGACCTTGCCGTCTGCGCCGATGGTGACCATCCACGTGGTGGTGCCCTCGGGCCCGCGCGGGTATTCCAGCCGGCGGCCGCCGTCGGCCTCTTCCCAGACGATCTCGGGCTTGCCGGCCTGGCGCCGCAGCTCTTCCTCGGTGGACTGGCCGGGCACGATGCCCTTGAACAGCTCGCTGTCGGGCTTGATCGCGTTCCAGGTATTGCGCGCGGTCTCGCCCGCCTTCTTCATCGCTTCATCGACCTTGCGCTGGTCGCAGCCGAACAGCGCAAGCACAGAGGCAATCAGTCCCATGGCGGCAAGGCGTCGCGGCGACGCGTAGTTGGCAAAGAGGGGCTTGTCGCGCATGTCAGCGGCGCACGGGTTCGGCAATGACTGCCGAAGCGGCCGCCGCCGCGCTTTCCGGATCGAGTGTCTGGCCGTCATCCTGGCTCCTGCTGATGCCGCTGCGGTTCGAGGCGCCCGAGAACAGGATCGCCCAGCTGTCGAAGCGGCGGTTGAACAAGACCGACAATCCGTTGATGGAGCCGCCCTTGGCAATGAACGACCAGCGCCGCGAGAACTGCCAGGTCAGCTTCACCACGTTGGAGGCCGAGGTCAGGCTCTGTTCGTAGCCCACCGAGATCTGGTCGGTGATGGCCTTGCCCATGCTGACCACCTGCTGGTCGTTCAGGCCCGCGGTGCTGGGCCCGATCGAGAACTCGTCGATGCCGAAATGCGAGACGATGCCCTTGCCCGCCTTGCCTCCGATCAGGCCGAGCGCCGCGCCGCCCAGCGCGGCACCGCCCAGCTGGCGCTGCTGGCCGGCGGCGGCGCTTTCGGCGCCGTAACCGAACATCAGCCAGGACAGCTTGTCTTCGTCGGGCACGTTGGGCTCCGACACCAGCCGCACGCGCGGCAGCCGCACCGTGCCGGTGACCTCGACGCCCGCCTCCACTTCCTGGTTGCGGCGCATGGCGCGGATGTTCATGTTCGGGTTGTCGATCGGGCCGTTGAAATTGATGATACCGCGCTCGATGTCCAGCTTGCGGCCGAAGGCCTCGTAGGTGCCATCCGTCACGCGCACCGTGCCGACGGCCTTGAGCGGCACCAGCGGTTCGCTCTTGACTCCGAGCTGGCCGGCCAGCAGCAGGTCGGCGCCCGCGCCGCGGAAACGGAACTCGTTGCCCAGGTCAACGGTCAAGTCGATCACCGGGCTGAACTTGCTCGCCGGCTTGGTCTCGGGCACCACTGGTGTCGCGGCGGTCTTGACCGCGCGCTGGTCCTTGCGGCGGATCACCACCACGTCGTCGCCCAGCACCGGCGCGCCAGCCTTGGGCAGATCGAACAGGCCGCGGTCGACGCGGAACTTGCCGCGGATCACGATCTGCTTGTTCTCGTTGGCGATGCTGGCGTCGCCCGACACCACCAGCGTGCGTTCCGGGCTGGCGAACAGCTGCAGCTTGTCGGCGACGATCTTGCCGGTCAGGTTGGGATCGGCCTCGCCCAGCTTGACGTTGCCGGTGGCGGTGATCTTGCCGTCGCCGCCGTGGAACTCGACGTGCTTCAGTTCCACCGTGTTCTGGTCCAGCGCCACGCGCACGGTGCCATCGGTCAGGCGCAGGCCCAGGTCGTACAAGGTAACGGCGAGGTTGTCGCCATCGATGGTGCCGGCCAGCAGCGGCGCGCCGACCGTGCCGCCCAGCCGCAGCGCGGCGGCCAGGCGGCCGTCGAAGGCATACTGCGGCCCGGTCAGCGCCTCGAGCGATTTCAGTCGTGGCACGTCGACCGTGACAGTGCCCGCCAGCGTCGACGCCGGCCCCACCGTCTGCAGGCCCTGCTCCTGCACCAGCCCCGCCGAGGCATCCACCGCCACCTTGCCAATGCGCCCCGACACCATGCCTCCGCGCAGCGTGATGCGGTTGCCGCCCGCTTCGGCGCGCAGGCTGGTCTCGCCCAGGCCCATTGTGGTGAAGCCGCGGCCGGCATTGACCGACAGGTCGCCGCTGCGCCGGCGCACCTCGGCAAACCCGCTCGCGGTCTCGGCCAGCGCCAGGTTCCAGCGGCCGTCGATGACCAGGTCGGAGCGCACCGGCGGCTTTTCGCCGGTAATGGTTTCCATCAGTTCGAGCACGTGGCCGACTTGCAGGCCGTTCAGCGTGCCCTGGCTGCGGATGCGGCCATGGTCCCAGTCGAAGCTGTCGATGGCGAGCGTGGCGTTGTCCAGCACCAGCCGCGTGGCGCCGAGGCGCACGCGCTGGTCGGCCACCAGCAGCTGCGTCGGCGCGGCCAGCCGCAGGTTGACCGTGCTGCGCTCTTCGAGCGTGCGGATGGTGCCGTTCCAGCCATCCTTGCCTTTCCAGGCGCCCTGCCCCGCCAGCGCCAGCTGCAGTGGCCGGCGGTTCAGGGTGCCGGCCGCCTTGACGTCGAAGACGTGGTTGGCCTGGGTGCCGTTGAGGGTGGCGTTGAGCGTGCTGAGGCTGGCCTGCGGTCCGCGGTAGTCGCGCGCGGCAAGCTGCACCGACAGCGGTCCGTCCAGCCCCCCGCGCACTTCGGCGCGGCCGCTGGCGCTGGCCACCTTGTGCGGTCCGACTTCCAGCGCCTGCGCGTTGTAGTCCGCCACTACTTCGGGCTTCTTCAGCGTGCCGGTGATGGTGGCATCGAGCCTGAGCTTGCCGGCCACGCCGAACTTGAGCCGCTCCAGCTGCGGCGCGTCGACCGCCAGCCTGAGCTGGTCGCCGCGCGCGCCGAAGCTGCCGCGCAGGTTGGCCCGGTTGCCGGCCATGTCGAGCGCGGCTTCGCTGGGCAGCAGCCGCTCGCCGGCGAGCCGCACCTTGCCGCCGCCGGTCATCGGCAGGCCGGCGTATTCGCTTTCGTGCACGGCGAAATCTAGCGCCACGCCAAGCACCGGAGCAATCTCGCCGCTGACGCTGAAGTCAGCGTTGATGCGGCCCGCGGCTACCTTGGCCAGCCGCGACGGATCGAACGACGCCAGCTTGCCCTTGAAGCTGAAAGGCTGCTTGTCCTTCAGGCCGAGCTTGCCTTCCGCGCTCAGCACGCCGGGGCCGACGGTCGCGCGCAGCGTGCCCAGCGTGACGGTGTCGGCGTCCATGCTGGCATCGGCGAACAGCTTGAGCGCGGCGCCGGACAGGTCCAGCGCCACGCTCTGCCGGCCGGGCTCCATGCGCAGCACCACCGGGCCGGACAGGCTGGCGCTGGTGAGCGAGCCATGCAGCGCCGCGGGATCGAGCCGGTGCACGTCAAGGTCGAAACCGCCGCGGCCATCGCGCAGCGTGCCGCCGCCGGTGATTTCGGCCTTGCCGGTCAGCGCCACGCGCAGGTCGCTGATGGCCTGCGCCATTTCGCTCAGTTCGACGTGGGCGCGCACCGAATGCACGGGCAGGCGCTCCTTGTCGAGCGGGCCGGCTTCGAGGTTGCGGATCTCGATGTCGCCAGCGACGGCAAGCGGCGCGGGCGGCGGCACCGCGGCAGGCGCGGATGCCGGCGGGACGGATGCGGCGGGTGCGGATGCGGGCGGCGCCGGAGTCGCCGCCGCGCCAGCCACCGGACGCAGCTCGGCACGCACCGTCAGGTTGGCCTGCGGCGCGGTGGGGCTGAACAGCCGCGGGTTGATGCGCTCGCCATCGACCAGCAATTGTGTGAACGGCACCTTGCCGAACGGCGTCAGGTCGGCGCCGGCGCGCGCATGGATGCGGTCGCCTTTGGCCTGCAATTCGGCGCGCAAGGCTTCGAGCGTGCCCCTGGCGGTGGCGTTGACGGCAAAGGATTCCTTTTGCCAGCTCGCTTCCAGCAGCGCCTCGGCGCTGAGCGGGAATGGCGCGCGTGCGCCGATCTGGGCGTTGGTCGCAAGCTTGCCGTACGGCGTTTCCAGCTTGTCCACGCTGACGCGGTGGTGCTGGCCGTCGCTATGCAGCGCGCCGGACAGGTTGGCGAACACCATCGGCTCGGCGGCCGGCGCTGTGCCCTGCAGCAGCGCCAGCCGGTCCAGCGTCAGCGCGTCGACGTCGATCGCCAGCGGCAGTTCCAGCGACTTCGGCATCTGCGCCGGCTCGGTGCTCGGCTCCGACGGACCCAGCCGAACCTCGGCCTTGCCGATGCGCAGGTATTCGAAGTGCAGGCGGCGCGGCTGCCACGTCATGGCCCAGCTGCCATCGACGCGGTCCACCGTCACGCGGGTCTGGCCGCTGGCGAAGACCACGTCGCGCAAGCGCAAGCCATGCGCGACCGTGCCGCCTTCGAGCCGGCCGCTGAGCATGCCGGCCGACAGCCGCGTGGCCAGCGTCCACAGGTGGCGCGTGCCGGCCTCGGTGGTCAGTGCCGCCACGCCGGCGCCGATCAGCGCGATCACCAGCACCAGCAGCACGCCCAGCAACCAGGCGAGCGCGCGCCATACGCGCCGGCGCTTGCGCGGCGCGGGCGGATTCGGCTCCTCGGGCGTGCCCTCGCCGGGCACGTCGGGCAGGTCGTGGGCGCTCATGCCGGCATCCCGGGCGCGAGGGCGGCCATCAGAACGCGACCCCCAGCGAGATATGCGGCCGGAACTGCTGTTCCTGGATGCCGTAGCCGACGTCCAGCTGCAGCGGGCCGACCGGCGTGCGCCAGCGCACGCCGACGCCCACGCCGTTGTAGATCGTCACGCCGCGCAGGTTGTCGGCGGCCGTGCCCAGGTCCCAGAACACCGCCACGCCCCAATCCGGCTTGAACCAGTACTGGTACTCCAGGCTGCCGGTGCCGAGGTACTTGGCGGGCAGGATGCTGGAACCGCTGGGCGTGCCGATCGACTGGTAGGTGTAGCCGCGGATCGAATCGGTGCCGCCGGCACGGAAGCGCAGCGTCGCCGGGATCTGGCTCGAGCTGTCGCCGGTCAGGTCGGCGCCGAGTTCCAGCCGCGCCACCACCAGGTCGCGCTTGCCCACCGGGATGTACTGGCGGATACGGCCATACAGTCGCAGGAAGGTGGCATCGCTGAGGAAACCCCGCGCGGCCACGCCGATCTGGGTGCTGATCACATTGCCGCGGCGTGGGAACACCGGGTTGTCGACGTCGCGCCGGGTCCAGGCGAAGGCCGGCACCAGTGCCTTGCTGATCTGGGCGGCCTGGCCCTCGGGCAGCAGCTTGTCGTAGTAGAAGTCGAGCGACGTGGTGACGTCGTACTTCTCGCGCGAGCGCGAGCGCTTCAGGCCCGCGCGCAGGCTGGTGGTATCGGTGTTCTCGATGTCGATGGTGCGCTCGTAGCTGCTGTACACGCTGTTGCGGTAGGCCCCGCGGGACGGCGGCATCGCGGCCTCGGCGAACACGTAGGTACGCTTCTGTTCGATCCGCGCCTGCGAGTCGAAGGTCCAGGCGCGGTTGAACAGGTTGTAGTAGGAATAGCGCCCTTCCACCTGCGCGCCGGTATCGGTGGTAAAGCCGACGCCGCTGTTGAGCCGGTGCACCGGGTATTCGCGCACGCGCACCGACACCGGCGCGGTGACCACGCCATCGGGCGCCTTGTCGGCGTCCGGCGGCGGCTCCAGGTCGACCTGCACGTTGGAGAAATATGGCTGGTTCTGGATCGCGCGCTGCAGCTCGAGCAGCCGCTCCACGCGGTACGGCTCGCCCTCGCTGAGCGGATTGACGTTGTAGATGATCTGTTCCGGGTAGCGGCGCGTGCCCTTCACCGTGAGCGGCCCCAGCAGGTAGGCCGGACCGCTGGCGTAGTGCGCGGACAGGTCGGCGCGCAGGTCGTCGGGCTCAACCCGCGCCTGCGACGCGGCCAGGCGCGCCCCGTAGTAGTTGTGGCTCTGCAGCGTCACCAGCGCGTCTTCCTTGGCCTTGTCCCAGTCCGCCTGGCGGAACGGGTCGCCCACCGGCAGGCCCCACTTGGCCCGCATCTCGGCCACCTGCTCGGGCGAGCGCGTCGCCGCCGGCCCGGTCACCTGGACATCGACATTGCGGATCAGCGTGCGCGCGCCCGGGTCCACCGAGAGGTGGACCACGCGCTTGTCGCCCTCGCCCTCCACGCGGGTGGTGGTGGTCGGGTCGAAATAGCCTTCGGTCGAGGTGAACTGGCGCACCTGCTCGCCCACGGTCTCGACCATGTAGTCAAACTGGTCCTGCGACAGATCAGTGCGGTCCTTGTAGCGCGACAGGTCCAGGTGCTCTTCGAGCATCTCCTTGATCGGCTTGGGGGCTTCGACCTCGACCTTGTAGCCGCCATGAGCCGCGGCCGGCAGCAGCAGCATCGCGGCGAGCGCATACGCCGCCGCGCGCGCCCGCATAAGAAGCGGGGCGATCGGGGCTGGATGCGCCGCATCCGGCATGTCGGGGCGGCCCGGGCGGGCTGTTGTCCTGGCCAGGTCGGTCCTCATCCGTGGTTGTCGGCAGGCGCCGCGGGGGCAGAGTCAGCAGTAATAGCGGTGTCTTTCGGCATCGCCGTTTGTCCACATACGAAGTCGGTATTTGACCACACACCGCACTGCGGCCGGAATCTTCCTACCCGGGAAATCCCGCCGGGGGCCAAATGCGACCCCGCGCCGGGCCGATACTGTAAAATCCTGCCCCACTGTATCCATTACGCGCCCCGAGCGGCGCATACGGTTTCACCATGGCCATGTACGAGTCCGAGATCACCCAGTTCCTGAAGCAGCTCAAGCAAGAGCGCCCGACACTCGAAGCCGAGCAGCGCGACGGCCGCGCCCTGCTGTGGGACAAGGCGCCGATCGACCTGGAAGAGCGCGCCCGCGCCCAGGCTTCGCGCGTGGCCCAGAAGCCGTACGTCTACTCGCAGGACAACTGATCTCCGCCAGCGCGCCCTGTCACCGGCGATGAGCACTGCCGATCAGGACAAGCTGCCGCCGCCCGTCGCGGTCGCCGGCGCTGCCGACAACCTTGCGGGCCCCGCGGGTCCCGCCGACATGGTCGACGGGATGGCCTTCGCGCGCCTGTACGGCGAGCCGCTGTTCAAGCTGCCGCAGGACCTGTACATCCCGCCCGATGCGCTCGAAATCTTCCTGGAAGCGTTCGAAGGCCCGCTGGACCTGCTGCTGTACCTGATCCGCAAGCAGAACTTCAACGTTCTCGACATTCCGATGTCGCAGGTCACGCGGCAATACCTGTCGTACATCGAGCAGATCCGCAAGACCAACCTGGAGCTGGCGGCGGAGTACCTGCTGATGGCGGCCATGCTGATCGAGATCAAGTCGCGCATGCTGCTGCCGGTCAAGAAGGCCGACAGCGACGAAGACGCCGAAGACCCGCGCGCCGAACTGGTGCGCCGCCTGCTGGAGTACGAGCAGATGAAGCTGGCTGCGCAGCGGCTGGACACGGTGCCGCAACTTGGCCGCGACTTCCTGCGCTCGCAGGTCTATATCGAGCAGAGCCTGGCGCCGCGCTTCCCGGAAGTCGAGACCATCGACCTGCAGGCCGCCTGGGCCGACGTGCTCAAGCGCGCCAAGCTGAACCAGCACCACAAGATCTCGCGCGAGGAGCTGTCGGTGCGCGAGCACATGAGCCAGATCCTGCGCCGGCTGCAGCATGCGCGCTTCATGGAGTTCTCGGAACTGTTCGAGGACGCGGTCCGCTCGGGCAAGGGCGTGCCGGTGGTGGTGGTCAACTTTATCGCCATGCTGGAGCTGTCACGCGAGTCGCTGGTCGAGATCACCCAGGCCGAGCCGTTCGCGCCAATTTATGTGCGATTGGCGTACAGCCCTTCCTGACCCACCCGTAGGGCAGGGTCCGCCCCCGCCCCACTTGATCTACAATCCGCCGACAGCCGAAACGATACGCCCGGAAGGCAGAACGCCCCGAGGCCCGGCAAGTCACGGCGCCGCCCCCCGGAGACCGGCGCCACGGGTCACACCCTCACGACAGCACACCTAGCCAGATGAAAGTCATTTCCTCC
Source organism: Cupriavidus oxalaticus (assembly GCF_038900635.1). Taxonomy (GTDB): domain Bacteria; phylum Pseudomonadota; class Gammaproteobacteria; order Burkholderiales; family Burkholderiaceae; genus Cupriavidus; species Cupriavidus oxalaticus_B. The sequence goes on from NZ_JAYMRX010000001.1 coordinate 695,128, forward strand.
ATCCAAGAGCTGCGGGACCAGCTGCGCGGCCAGAACCGCGCTGCCTTCGTCCCCACCATGGGCAACCTGCACGAAGGCCATTTGTCGCTGATGCGCCTGGCGCGCCAGCACGGCGACCCGGTCGTGGCGTCGATCTTCGTGAACCGCTTGCAGTTCGGCCCCAACGAGGATTTCGACAAGTACCCGCGCACGCTGCAGGACGATATCGAGAAGCTGCAGAGGGAAGGCGTCTATGTGCTGTTCGCGCCCTCCGAGCGCGATATGTACCCGGTGCCGCAGGAATACCGCGTCGAGCCGCCGCATGACCTCGGCGACATCCTGGAAGGAGAATTCCGCCCCGGCTTCTTCAAGGGCGTGTGCACGGTGGTGATGAAGCTGTTCTCGTGCGCGCAGCCGCGCGTGGCCGTGTTCGGCAAGAAGGATTATCAGCAGCTGATGATCGTGCGGCGCATGGTGCAGCAGTTTGCGCTGCCGATCGACATCATTCCGGCCGAGACCATTCGCGACGAAGACGGCCTGGCGCTGTCGTCGCGCAACCGCTACCTGACCCCGGACGAACGCGCCGAGGCACCGGTGCTGTACCGCACGCTGCATGAGGTGCGCGACACCGTGCTGGGCAGCGACCGCGCTGGCGCCGACCTGCTGGCGGTGGAGGCCAATGCCGTGGCGGCGCTGGCCAAGCGCGGCTGGAAGCCGGATTACGTGTCGATCCGCAAGCGCAGCAACCTGCAGGCACCGACGCACGAGGAATTTGTCGCCGGCGAGCCGCTGGTGGTGCTGACCGCGGCCAAGCTGGGCGCGACCCGCCTAATCGACAACCTGGAAATCTGAGCCCGGGCGCGGGTTCGCGGGTTCGTAAAAAAAAAAGCAGGCCGCCGGCCTGCTTTTTTCATGCCCGGCGCATGGCCGCGCGCTGCGCCGCTTTCACGGCGTGGCGGCGGTGCCCGCGCCGCCGCTTCCACCAGATCAGCACGCCGGTCAGCGCAAAGGCCAGCGGCGCCAGCCCGAACAGCGTGATGAAGATCCGCCCCGGCAAGCCGAACGCCTCGCCGGTATGCAGCGGGAACAGCCAGTTCAGCAGCGTGTCGCCGGCGGGCGCATCGTGCGGGTCCTTCGCGCCCAGGCGCGTGCCGGTCCAGGCGTCAAGCCAGAGCCGGGTCGCGCCGCTGTCCTTGCGCACCTCGTCCGGCTGGCGCAGCCGGACTTCGAAGGCGTCGCCCGGCTTGCGCGGGAAGCTGATGCGGGTGACCCGCGCGTCGGGATATTGGGACTGCGCCGCCGCCATGATCTGGCCTGCGTCGAGCGGGCGGGCGTCGGGCGCGGGCGGGGCCGAGACATGCTTGGCCGGCGGTGTCACCGTCATCACCCCCGCCACGATCGGCGTCACCCATTTCGGCAGGTTCAGGTACCAGCCCGAAAAGGCGAGGATGGCCAGCACCGGCGCCGCCAGGATGCCGCCGGCCCGGTGCAGCGAATAGTTGAAGCGCGACCACGAGCCGCCATGGCTCACCCGGAACGCCTGCGCCCATGCACGCAGTCTTGTCTTGGGCCACCACACCACCACGCCCACCAGCGTGGTCAGCAGCAGCAGCATGCCCGCCACGCCGATGATGGTCTTGCCGGTCTCGCCGCTGAGCAGGTAGCGGTGCAGGTGGAACAGCGTCGGCAACAGCAGCCGGCGCGAGACGCCGGGCTCGCCCCATACGCGCTCGCCCTTCACTGCCAGCGTCACCGGATCGATCATCACCTGCCGCGAGCGGCCCTGCACCACGCCCTCCGGCCCCTTGACGGGATACCAGGCGGTGAAGACGCCGTCGTCGTGGGTCGGCAGCATCAGCAGGTTGGGCCTGCCGTACGGCGGCGCGGCCAGGCGCTCGGTTACCGCCTTGACGGTGGCCGGCGTAACGGGCCCGGTAGCCGGCGCCGAGGCGACCAGCAGGTCCGGGTTGAGCCAGGCATCGAGCTCATCGCGCCACGCAATGGCCATGCCCGTCAGGCCCAGCAGGACAAAAAGCAGGCCGAGAGTCAGCCCGATATAGAGATGCAGCTTGACGAGGACGACGCGCAGGCGGCCGGTGACCATGGCTTGTGTTGTGTATGTGGAGCGCTGCAGCGTGCGGCGATATGACCCGAAAGCCATACCGCGACGGAATGCAAATGGGAAAGATTCGCAATTCTAGCAGGGAGATGTTGCGTTGAGTCGGCACGATCCGCGCCATGGCGGATCGGCAACGTGCGCTCAGCGTTGCAGCGGCGCGAACATGGCCCCAAGGTCGAGGTGCGCCGCCAGGGTGTCGGCAAGCCGCTCGATCGATGCTTCGCGCAGGGCGTCGAGGTCCACTGCCTGCGCGCCATCCAGTCCTGCCCAGCGCAGCAGCGCCTGGCAGCCGGCCGGGTCGTCGAACAGGCCATGGACGTAGGTCGCCATGACTTGGCCATCGGCCGAGCAGGCGCCGTCGGGGCGCATGGTGCCGTCGCCGCGGTCGAGCCACACCGCGGGCCGGTCCAGCCCCGCGCCGGAGGTGACGCCGAGGTGGATCTCGTAGCCCCGCACTGGCGCGTCCGCATCCGCCAGCCGCCCGCTGACCTGGCGCAGCTGTTTCTCGGCGGCGAGCGTGGTCTCGTAGTCGAGCCATCCCAGGCCCGCGCTGCTGCCGGCAGGGCCTTCGCGGCCGTCGGGGTCATGCACCTGCCGGCCCAGCATCTGCATGCCGCCGCAGATGCCGACCAGCTTGCCGCCGTAGCGCAGGTGCCGCTGCAACGCCGCCTCCCAGCCGTTGGCGCGCAGGAAAGCCAGGTCGGCGCGCACGCTCTTGCTGCCGGGCAGCACCACCAGGTCGGCGGGCGGGACCGGCATGCCGGGACCGATGAACTGCAGGTCTACCTGCGGATGGGCGCGCAGCGCGTCGAAGTCGGTATGGTTGGCGATGCGCGGCAGGACCGGCACGATCACGCGCAGCCGCTGCGCGCCAGACCTGGGGGCCTGCGTGCCGATGATGGCGTCCTCCGCATCCAGGTGCAGGCCATGCAGGTACGGCAGCACGCCGAACACCGGCTTGCCGGTACGCGCGATGAGCCAGTCCAGCCCCGGCTCGAGCAGGCCGATGTCGCCGCGGAAGCGGTTGATGATGAAGCCGGTCACGCGCGCGCGTTCGCTGTCCGACAGGCAATCGAGCGTGCCGACCAGGTGCGCGAACACGCCGCCGCGGTCGATATCGGCGACCAGCACCACCGGGCAATCGACCCGCTCGGCAAAGCCCATGTTGGCGATATCGCGCTCGCGCAGGTTGATCTCGGCGGGGCTGCCGGCGCCTTCCACCAGCACCACGTCATAGGCCTGTTCCAGCCGCGCGTGCGAGGCCAGCACCGCCTTCATCGCCTCGGGCTTGTAGGCGTGGTAGGCGCGGGCATCGAGGTCGAGCCGCGCGCGGCCGTGGATGATCACCTGCGCGCCGGTGTCGCTGCTGGGCTTGAGCAGCACCGGGTTCATGTCGGTATGCGGCGCCAGCCGCGCGGCTTGCGCCTGCAGCGCCTGGGCCCGGCCGATCTCGCCGCCGTCCGCGGTCACCGCGCTGTTCAGCGCCATGTTCTGCGGCTTGAACGGCGCCACACGCGTGCCGGCGCGCGCCAGCACGCGGCACAGCCCGGCGACCACGGTGCTCTTGCCGGCATCAGAGGTGGTGCCCTGGACCATCAGCGTGCCGCGCAGGGCACCCGGCGGCAAGGAAAGCGGGGAATCGGTATGCATCGGCGGATTATCGCATCGGCCTTCATGCGAGGGTCAGATGCGGCGGCTACAATACGCGGATGGAAACCCCGGCAATCGCCCCTGAACCCGCAGCCGCCAGCGCGGCGAAGCCGCTTGCGGCCGGCGCATCCGGCGCGCGGCAGCTGACGCTGGTGCTGGGCGGCGCGCGCTCCGGCAAGAGCCACTACGCCGAACAGCTGGCTAGCGACCACGCCGGCATCACCGGCGGGCCGGTTACGTATATCGCGACCGCGCGCCAGGATCCGGCACTGGCCGACGAGGAACTCGAAGTCCGCATCGCGCTGCACCGCGCCCGCCGCCCCGTCGACTGGCGTCTGGTGGAAGAGCCGGTGCGGCTGGCCGATGCGCTCTATGCCAACGCGCACCACGACGGCTGCATCCTTGTGGACTGCATGACGCTGTGGATGAACAACCTGCTCTTCCCCGACGGCCGCAGCTATCCCGATCATGGCGTGATCACGCCGCCCGATGCCTTCACCGAAGAGATCGAGGCGCTGCTGACCGCGCTGCCCACGCTGCCCGGCCACGTGATCCTGGTCTCCAACGAGATCGGCTTCGGCGTGGTGCCGATGGGCGCGATCACCCGCTTCTACGTCGATGAACTGGGACGCCTGAACCAGAAGCTGGCCGCCGCCGCGGACCGCGTGCGGCTGCTGGTGGCGGGCATCCCGGTCCCGGTCAAGGGCGCCGATCCCGCATGCTGATGCAGGCCTGGCCGGCTTGCGTGGCCGCGGCACTGGCCGGCGTTCTGCTTGACCAGTGGCTGGGCGAGCCGCGCCGCTTTCATCCGCTGGTAGGCTTTGGCCGCCTCGCTTCGGCCCTCGAACGACGCTGCAACGATTCCGAGCGCCGCGGCGCGCCCTGGCGGCAGCGTGTGGGCGGCCTTGCCTGCTGGTGCGTACTGGTGCTGGTGCCGGCGGCGCTCGCATGGTGGCTGGTCGATGCGGCAGCACGCTGGCACCCGCTCGCGGCGCTGGGGCTGCATGCCATCGCGCTGTACGCCGCGCTTGGCGCGCGCAGCCTGCACCAGCATATCGCCCCGATTGCCGACGCGCTTGCCGCCGCGGACCTGCCTGCCGCGCGCACGCTGACCGCGCGCATCGTCTCGCGCGATACCGCCGATGCCGATGCCGAAGCGCTGGCGCGCGCTGCCTGCGAATCCGCGCTGGAGAACGGCAACGATGCTGTCTTCGGCGCACTGCTCTGGTTCCTGCTCGGCGGCGCGCCCGCGGTGATCATGTTCCGTCTGGCCAATACCCTGGATGCGATGTGGGGCTACCGCACGCCGCGGCTGCAGTATTTCGGCTGGGCGGCGGCGCGCATCGACGATGCGCTCAACCTGCTTCCCGCGCGCCTGACCGCGCTGTCGTACGCGCTGCTGGGCGCCACCACACAGGCGCTGCACTGCTGGCGCACGCAGGCGCCGGCGTGGTCCAGCCCCAATGCCGGTCCGGTGATGGCGGCGGGCGCCGGCGCGGTCGGCGTGCGGCTTGGCGGTCCGGCGCGCTATCACGGCGAGCTGGAACAACGCCCGCCGCTGGGTGCCGGCAGCGCGCCGCAGGCCGATCACGTGATGGCGTGCCTGCGGCTGGTCCATCGCACCTTGTGGCTGTGGCTGGCCCTTGCGGGCGCCAGCGCGCTGGCCGTTCTTACCGTATCCGCACCGACGTGAGCCCTGCCCTTTCCCCGATTCGCCATGGCGGCAACCTGCTGGCCGCGGTGCGCCGCTACGGCCGCGCCGAAGCCGACTGGCTCGACCTGTCCACAGGCATCCATCCCGACGGCTACCCCGTGCCGGCGCTGCCCGCTTCCGCGTGGCAGCGACTGCCGCAGGACGGGGATGGGCTTGCCGAGCTGGCCGCGCAGGCCTTCGGCGCGCCGCAGGCGTTGCCGGTGGCCGGTTCGCAGGCCGCGATTCGTACGCTGCCAGGCCTGCTGCGGCCGGGGCGCGTCGGGATTGCCGCGCTCGGCTACAGCGAGTATGCACCGGCCTTCGCCGCGGCCGGTCACACGGTGGTGCCGCTGGACGAGGCGGACTTCGCCCGCGCGGACCTGGCCGATGCGCTCGACCATCTGGTCGTCGTCAATCCCAATAACCCGACCGCCCGGCTGCTGCCGCCGGCAACGCTGCTGCGCTGGCATGCCGCGCTGGCCGGACGCGCCGGCACGCTGCTGGTCGATGAAGCATTCATCGATTGCCTGCCCGCGGCATCGGTCGCCGCCCACAGCGGCGCCGAAGGACTGGTAGTGCTGCGCTCGATCGGCAAGTTCTATGGTCTTGCCGGTATCCGCTGCGGCTTCGTGCTGGCGCACCAGCCATTGCTCGATGCGCTGCATGAGCGGCTGGGCCACTGGACCGTCTCGGGGCCGGCGCGCGCCGTCGCCCGGCATGCGCTGGCGGACCGCCAGTGGCAGGAAGCCAACCGTGCGCAGCTGGGCCTGTCCGGCGCGCGGCTCGGCACGCTGCTGGCGCGCCACGGGCTGACCGTCGTGGTGCATCCGTTGTTTTGCTGGGTGCCGCATGCCCAGGCGCTGGCGCTGCATGAAGCGCTGGCGCGCCATGGCGTCTGGACCCGATACTTCGAAGCCGCCGGCGGTTGCCTGCCAAGCCTGCGCCTGGGCCTGCCGCCTGACCGGCCGGCATGCTGGCAACGGCTCGATGCCGCGCTGGCTGCCGTGGCCGCTGTGATCGCCTGACCCTCACCATGCACGCCTTGAAGTCCGCCATAGCCCCGGCGCTGGCCGCCACCGCCCTGTTTGCCGCACCCGCGGCGCATGCCGCCGTGTCGGTGGTCGACGATTCCGGCCAGACCATCACGCTGGCGCAGCCGGCGCGCCGCGTGGTCTCGCTGGCGCCGCACGTGACCGAGATGATCTTTGCCGCCGGCGGCGGCGACCGCATCGTCGGCACGGTCCACTACAGCGACTACCCGCCGCAGGCGCGCGACATCCCGCGCGTGGGCGACAACAAGGCGCTGGACCTGGAGCGCATCGCCGCGCTCAAGCCGGACCTGATCGTGGTCTGGCACCATGGCAACGCGCAGAAGCAGACCGACCGCCTGCGCGCCCTCGGCCTGCCCCTGTTCTACAGCGAGCCGCGCAAGCTGGCATCGATCCCGGAAAACGTGGAAAAGCTGGGCACGCTGCTGGGCACGGAAGCAACCGCGCGGCGCGCCGCCGACAGCTTTCGGCAGCAGGTGGAGACGTTGCGCAAGACCTACGCGGCGCGGCCGCCGGTGACCGTGTTCTACCAGGTCTGGCAGCAACCGCTGATGACGCTCAACGGCCAGCACCTGGTCAGCGACATGCTGGCGCTGTGCGGCGGGCGCAACCTGTTCGGGGCCGAGACGCCGCTGGTGCCGACCGTGTCGGTCGAGGCGGTGGTGGCGGGCAATCCGGAAGCCATGCTGACCGCGGGCATGGGCGCCACGCGCTCGGACCAGCCGCTGCCCGACTACGCGATGTGGCAGCGCTGGAAACAAGTCACCGCGGTGGCGCGCAACAACCTGTTCGTGATCGACGGCGACCTGGTCAACCGCGCCGGTCCGCGCGTGGTGCAAGGCATCGAGCAGATCTGCAAGGACCTCGACGTGGCGCGCAGCCGGCGCCCGGCGCGCTGATCGGCCGGCGCGGTTTCACCCGCGGTTCCACCGTTTCGCCCGCGGTTCTACCCGCGGTTCCACCATTCGAGCCGCGCCCCATCCGGCCCCAGCCGGAAGCGGCAACTCGCGCCGAAGCCCAGCGCCCAGTTGACCGTCACCGACAGCGGCACGCCGAGCCAGTGCGCTGCCAGCATGCGCATCGGCCCGGCATGGCCGACCACCCATACGCAGCGATCGTCCCGCACGTCGAGCGCGTCAGCCCAGCCGGCCACGCGCGCCATCGCCTGCGCCGGCGACTCGCCGCCATGCGGGCGCGCATGCAGCAGGTCCGCGGCCCACTGGTCCAGCGCGGCGCGGTCGATCGCGTCCCACGGTATGCCTTCCCAGCTGCCGAAGTCCAGCTCGCGCAACAGCGGTTCGGTGGCGATGGCCGGCACGCCGGCCGGCAAGGTTTGCACCAGCGCCTGCGCGGTCCCGAGCGCACGCGCCAGCGGACTGCTGACGATGCACGCCGGTGCCGGCAGGCCCGACGCGATCTGCGCGGCAACCGGCATCAATGGCGACACCAGCGGCAGATCGAGACAGCCGTAGCAGGTGCCCGCAGCCACCTCCGGCTGCGCATGCCGGATCAGGACCAGGTCCATGCCGATGCCACCAGGTAGATCAGGATCTCCGCGCACTGCTGGGCCATGCCGAGGCAGTCGCCGGTATAGCCGCCAATGCGGCGCACGAAGTAGCGGCCGAGCAGCACGCGCAACACCAGCAGCGCCACGACTGCCGCCGCAAGGAATGACGACGATACCAGCCACAGCGGCACCAACCCGCACAGCAGCGCGAACGCCAGCCCCGCGCCGGCGAGCCGCTGCGCCACCGGCTTGGCCTTGCCTTCCGCACGCACGTACTGCAGCGTGGCGAGATAGCTGACCGCCATTGCGCGGCTGGCGGCATGCGCGGCCACCAGCACCGCCAGCAATATCGCCGGCCCGCCCTGTGTGCCGATCGCCACCAGCAGTTGCCACTTGAGCAGCAGCGCCATCACCAGCGCGATGGCACCGAACGCGCCAACGCGCGAGTCGTGCATGATGCGCAGCACGTCTTCGCGCTGCCATGCGCCGCCGAAGGCATCGACGCAGTCGGCCAGGCCGTCTTCATGGAAGGCGCCGGTCAGCAGCAGCGTGGCCGCCATCCCCAGCAGCACCGCCACGCCGATCGGCCACCACTGCAGCGCGCCCCACGTGACCAGCGCACCGGCGCCACCGACCAGCAAGCCTACCAGCGGGAAATAACGCGCTGCGACATGCAGGTAATGCGGCTCGAATCCGACCCATCGCGCCAGCCAGCCAGGCAGCGGCAATCGCGTGAAATAGCCCAGCGCGGTAAAAAAGTAGCGCAATTCGTTGCCCATGCCGCCCGTATTGCCGGAGCCGGCGGGCGTGGGCGCGGGATCGGATGGCACGCTCATGCCGCGGCCGTGCTGACGCCGGCGCCGCTGAAGGTCGCCATCTCGTTGAGGAACGCCACCGCGGACACGAGCAGCGGCCACGCCAGCGCGGCGCCGGTGCCCTCGCCCAGGCGCAGGTCCAGCGCCAGCAGCGGCTCGGCGCCAAAGTGGTCCAGCAGCGCGCGGTGGCCGCGCTCGTGCGAGCAGTGCGTGAACACGCAGTACTGCAGCACGTTGGCATCGATGCGCTGCGCCACCAGCAGCGCGGCCGAGGCGATAAAGCCGTCGACCAGGATCACCATGCGGCTGGCCGCGGCGGCGAGAAACGCACCGGCCATCATCGCGATCTCGAAGCCGCCGAAAGTCGCCAGCACATCGAGCGGCGCCTGCGCGTCGGCGTGCAGCGCGAGCGCGCCTTCCAGCACCTCGCGCTTGCGAGCAAGGCCGGCATCGTCCAGCCCGGTACCGCGGCCGATGCAGTCCGACAGCGGCAGCCCGGTCAGCCGTTGCATCAGGCAGGCGGCGGCCGAGGTATTGGCAATGCCCATCTCGCCGAAGCCGATCACATTGCAGCCTTGCTGGGCATGCCGCAGCACGCGCGCCATGCCGGCGGTCATCGCCGCCGTGGCCTGTTCCGGCGTCATCGCCGGCTCCTGCGCGAAGTTGCGGGTGCCGTCGCCGATGCGGCAGTTGACCAGCCCGGATGCGGCCGGCAGCGGCACGCGCACGCCGGCGTCGACGATTTCCAGCGCAATGCCGTGCTGGCGCGAGAACACATTGATCGCCGCGCCACCGGCCAGGAAATTCCTGACCATCTGCGCGGTGACCTCGGCCGGATAGGCGCTGACGCCGGCGTCGGCCACGCCGTGATCGGCGGCGAAGACGATCACCGTGGGCCGCTGCAGCACCGGGCGCTGCGTACCGAGGATCAGGCCGAGCTGCAGCGCCAGCGATTCGAGCCGGCCGAGCGCGCCGAGCGGCTTGGTCTTGTCGTCGATGGCGGCCTGCAGCACGGGGCGCAGGTTATTGTCGAGGGGTGTGATTTCTGGAAACTGCATGATGCTGTGGCTCTGGAAGTCTGTATCAGGGGCTACCGGGTTCTACATTTCCACGCCGCGCTGCGCCTTGATGCCCTGCTGGAAGGCGTGCTTGACCGGCGTCATGTCGGTGACGGTATCGGCCGCCTCCACCAGCGCCGGCGGCGCGCCGCGGCCGGTGATGACCACGTGCTGCATCGGCGGGCGCGCGCGCAGGTCGGCAATGACCTGGTCCACATCAAGATAGTGCAGCTTGAGCGCAATGTTGAGTTCATCGAGCAGCACCAGCCCGATGGCCGGGTCGCGCAGCATACCGCTGGCCACTTCCCACGCGGCTTCGGCCTTGGCCACGTCGCGCGCGCGGTCCTGGGTGTCCCAGGTATAGCCCTCGCCCATTACGTGGAACGCACATGCCTCGGGGAAGCGGCGCAGAAACATCTCTTCGCCGGTCGGCTGCGCGCCCTTGATGAACTGGACCACGCCGGCGCGCATGCCGTGTCCGAGCGCGCGTACCACCATGCCGAAGCCGGAGCTGGACTTGCCCTTGCCGTTGCCGGTGGTGATGACGATCACGCCACGCTCGTCCTGCGCGGCAGCAATTTTGGCGTCGATCACTTCTTTCTTGCGCACCATGCGCGCCTTGTGGCGCGCGTCGCGCTCCGGGTCGTCGTTGGCGGGGGTGTGGGAATCGGTCATGGGTTCGGGCCTTGCGTAAAGAGTCGCGGCGCCGTGGCGCCATCGGGAATCAGTGCGGTATGCACGCCGTCGCTGACGCTGACGATGCGGGTGCGCAGCGCGCGGGAGCAATGTTCGGGAGTCAGTACCTGTGCCGCCGGGCCATGCAGCGCGGTGCCGTCTTCAGCCATCAGCAAGGCGTGGGTGGCGTAGCGCAGCGCCAGCGTCAGGTCGTGCAGGATCACCACGATGGCGTGGCGACCAGCGCGGGTCAGCGCGGCAAGTTGCTCCAGCACCAGGATCTGGTGGCGCAGGTCGAGGTGCGAGACCGGTTCGTCGAGCAGCAGCAGCGGTGCCTGCTGCGCCAGCGCCGCGGCGAGCGACGCGCGCTGCCGCTCGCCGCCGGACAGCGTCAGCACGTCGCGCGCCGCCAGTGCCTCGATATCCATGGCGCGGATCGCGTCGTGCACCACGCGGTCGTCCTCGCGCCCGGTCCAGCCCCAGCCGGACAGGTGCGGGTGGCGGCCTACGCGCACCGCATCGAGCACCGACATGGAGAACGTATCGTGCACCGCCTGCGGCAGGTAGGCGCGCTGGCGCGCCAGCGCCGACGGCGCCACCTGCATGGCAGGCTTGCCGTCGATTTCGACTGCGCCGCCGTCGACGTGGCGCAGGCCCGCCAGCGCGGTCATCAGCGTTGACTTGCCGGCGCCGTTGGGCCCGGCGATGCACCACAGCTGGCCGGGGCCGATGTCCAGCGTCAGCTCATCGACCAGCACACGCTGGCCGGTCCGCAGCCGCACCTCGCGCAGCGCCAGCACGGGGCAGGCCGCGAGCGGCTGCGACCAATCGGCGCTCGCATTCATCGCGGCCTCCGCAACAGCAGGTACAGGAAGGTCGGCACGCCCAGCAGCGCGGTGATTACGCCCACCGGCAACTGCGCCGGGGCGATCACGGTGCGCGCGATCAGGTCAGCCGCCATCAGCAGCGCACCGCCCAGCAGCACCGCGGCCGGCAGCAGCAGGCGCTGGTCGTTGCCCCACGCCAGCCGCACCAGGTGCGGCACGACCAGGCCGACAAAGCCGATCGAGCCGGCGGTGGTGATGGCCACGGCAATGCACACCGAGGCCAGCAGAAAGGTCAGCAGCCGCACCCGGCCCACGCGCACGCCCAGCGACTGCGCCACGGTCTCGCCCAGCAGCATCACGTTGAGTGCGCGCGCCATCGGCAGGGCCAGCAGCAGCGCGACGATCATCGTCGCCAGCGCGCCGCCGTAGCTGGCGGTGCCGCTCAGGTCGCCGGTCAGCCAGAACAGCATGCCGCGCAGCCGCGATTCCGGCGCCACGGCAAGAATCAGCGTGATCACCGCGCCCCACCCCGCGGCCAGGATCACGCCCGTCAGCAGCAAGCGCGCGCCAGCTTCGCGATGGCCGCCCTGCACCTGCGGGTGCAGCAGGTCGCGCCGCGCCAGCGTCGCCACCAGCAACATCGAGCACAGTGCGCCGATGGCGGCGGCCGTCTGCACGCCCCACCACGGCGCCAGCACCAGCATCGCCAGCAAGGCGCCGACCGACGCGCCGCCCGAGACGCCCAGCACGTAAGGCTCGGCCAGCGGGTTGCGCAGCAGCACCTGCATCAGCGCGCCGGACAGCGCCAGCAGCCCGCCGCAGGCAAAGGCCGCGGCCGCCCGCGGCAGGCGCAGTTCGCGCACGATGGCGCCGGCGGTGCCCGTGTCGGCTCCGCTGAGCGCCTGCCACAGCTCGCGCGCGTCGAGCGAGACACTGCCCAGCGCGAGCGAGGCCGCGAAGACTGCGGCTGACGCCAGGGCGAGCGCCAGCCACACCGCCAGGGCGCGCCGGAACTCAGACATGGCGCGCCCGTGCGCTCATCGCTGGCGCCAGCCCAGCGTGATGAAGCCCGCGCGCCCCTGCGTGTTGTAGGGGTAGGCGAGCTGGTAGTCCTTGTCGAACAGGTTTTCGACGCGGGCGGCAACGAACCATTGCTTGTCGATGTTGTAGCGGGCGTTGAGGTTGACGATACCGTATCCGCCCAGGCGGCGCGAGCCGGCATCCATGCGCGACGACGATACCAGCCATTCGCCGCCGAAGCGCCAGTTGCCGAAGTTGCGGCCCACGTCCAGCGCGGCATGGCGGCGGGCGCGGCGCAGCAGCTGGGTGTTGTTCTGCTCGTCGACCGGATTCTGGAAGGTCACGCTGGCGCCGAGGTCGGTGCCGTAGACGGTGGCGCGCCACGAGGCCTCGATGCCCTGCACCTTGGCCTTGTTGACGTTCTCGGCCAGGAACATGCCGTTGGGCTGCAGCGCCGACACGATCAGGTCGTCGTAACGGGTCTCGAACGCGGTCACGCGCAGCAGCCCCGCCGTGGCGGTGGTGTACTGCACGCCCGCCTCGACTGACTTGGCGCGCTCGGGCTGCAGGTTGGGCTGGCCGAAATTGGGAAAGTACAGCTCGTTGAAGGTCGGCGCGCGGAAGGCGTTGCTGACGTTGGCGATCAGCTTGAACGCATCGGTCACGTTATAGCCGTAGCCGGCGAAGAAGCTGCTTTGGTTGCCGAAGTCGGAATAGTGGTCGTTGCGCGCGTTGAGCTGCAGCTGGTGCTTGCCGATGCGCCCGTCGTAGCCGCCGAACACCGAGAACACGTTGCGCTTGGGCGCGCCGTAGGCGCTCGAAACCAGCTCCTGCTGCAGGTAGTCGGTGCCGAACAGCAGCGTGTGGTTGGCGGCGACCGCGTACTCGTTCTGCCAGTTGAACTGGCGGTTGCGGGTATTGAAGGTGCCGTTGGGGCGCCCGTTCAGGAAGGTGTCGCTGTTGTCCGCGCTCTGCGACAGCTTGAAGTGCGTGGTCCAGTCGGCGCCGACCTTGCCGTTGACGAAGGCCGACAGCGTGTACAGCTCGCTGTCGGTGCGGTTGTCGTCGGTCGGGCGGCCGAAGGCGCTGTCGAACGACAGCTTGCTCTTGGAGTAGTAGCCGCTGAAGCCCGCATCCCAGTCGGGCGTGAAGCGGTGCTTCACCTGGCCCGACACGCTCTGGTTCTCGTACGGGTTGTCGTTGGGGTTGGCGCGCGGCGCCTGCTGCGTATTGATCGACGAGAAGCCGTCGGTCTTGAACGCCGAACCGGTCAGGTTGAACGAGGTATCGCCCACCTGCCCGCCGTAGCCGACCGTGCCCTGGCGCGTATTGTTGCTGCCGTACTCTACCGACGCATTGGCCGCCGGGGCCTGGCCCGCGCCGCTCTTGGTAAAGATCTGCACCACGCCGCCGATCGCGTCCGAGCCGTACAGTGCCGACACGTTGCCGCGCACCACTTCGATCCGGTCGATCTGGTCGGGCAGGATGTTGGCCAGCTGCGCGGTGCCGCTGCTGGCCGACGACACGCGCACGCCATCGATCAGGATCAGCGTCTGGTTGGAATTGGCGCCGCGCATGAACAGCGTGGTGTTGCTGCCCATGCCGCCGTTGGCCGAGAACTCCACGCCGGCCTGGTTGCGCAGCAGCGTGCGCAGGTCGGGCGCCTGCGAATTGACGATATCTTCCTGCGTCACCACCGTCGTGTGCGGCAGCGCCTCGGTAATGGATTGCGCGGTGCGGGTAGAAGTCACCACCACCGGGGCCAGCTGTTGGGCCGTGCCGCTGTCGACGGCTTGCGCGAACGAGGTGGCCGGGACCAGGGTGAACGAGGCAATGGCTGCCGCAATCGCAGACGAGGTTGCGGGCACGAGCGGACGCACCGCCGGGGCTGCCGGGCGGGTCGACCTGTGGAGCGATGAACGCATGATGCAGGACTAGGTAGGAACGGCCGGGCCCGTTCCCCCGCGGACCATATGGCGATGAGGCGTGCCGCGCACGGGCGGCAGCCCGCGTTCAGGCCGGTATCCGGGCTGGCGACTCGGAACCGGCGCCTTCCCGAACCCGAGGTTCAGTGGCATATGGCCGGTCCTGCGTGGACATGTGGCCGGGATCGGATCCCGGCCCTTGCCGGCGGCCCTTCCGGCAGGCTGGCTGCGGAAATGGCTGGCGCTGGCGGATGCGCACGCGGTCGCTTACCGTTGCGGGGGCAGCACAGGTTGGCCCGTCCGGCGCGCGGCCGGCAAGGCTCCCTGTTTCCCGTTGAACTGCCCTTTCGCCAGGGACGAAAAGGGCGAGCACCTGGAACGTGCGCGAGTGTAGGGAGTTTCGCTACCTGCGTCAACGCGAAGCCCGTAGTGTTTTGTCACAACTCTGCCGGGATTTTGGGTGCAAAAGGCTGCAACTTCCATGCAGGTACCCGGTCAGAAACGCTTCCCTTCGCATTGTGCGCGCCGGCGCATCGGCTAGAATCGCGTTACCTGACTTTTATCCCATCATGACAGGCCCTATGCTCAACGAACTCGAACAACTGGCCGCGAAGATCGGGCGCGTGCTGCACCATGCGGACACCCTGGCGGCGGAAAACCAGCGGCTGCGCGACGAGATCGCCCGGCTGGAGGGTGAAGCCGCGCAGTTGCGCAGCGAGCGCGAGGCCATGGCCGCCGACCGCGAGTTGCTCAACATCAAGATCGAGGAAGCGCAGCTGCGCATCCAGTCCATCCTTGACAAGCTGCCGACGGCCAGCGACA
The DNA here is from genome assembly GCF_038900635.1 of Cupriavidus oxalaticus. Taxonomy (GTDB): domain Bacteria; phylum Pseudomonadota; class Gammaproteobacteria; order Burkholderiales; family Burkholderiaceae; genus Cupriavidus; species Cupriavidus oxalaticus_B. The sequence continues at coordinate 710,267 of NZ_JAYMRX010000001.1, forward strand.
CGCGCCAGCTCGACCTGCTGGGCGAGGGCGCCACGGCAGGCGCAGAGCCGCACAAGGCCTCCGGAGAACACGCATGAGCAACAAGCAAGTCGAAGTCAATATCGCCGGCCAGCCGTACCGCTTTGCCATCGCGCCCGAGAACGAGGCCGCGCTGCTCGAGGCCGTGGCACTGGTCGACACGCAGATGAACAAGCTGCGCACCGGCATGGCCGCCAAGGGCGTCGAGCGCGTGGCGGTGATGGCCGCGATTTCGATCGCGTCCGATCTGCTGTCCCTGCAGCGCAAGCAACAGGCCGAGGGCACGATCCCGGTCGAGGCCATCCACGCTCGCATCCGCGAACTGAACGAACGCGCCGACGAAGCGTTGCGGCAATACGCGCACGTGGGTACCGGCACGCGGGGCTGAACGGGTCGCTTGCAGCCCGGCCTGGCAGCCCCATATACCGTGAAAATGGAGGGATGTGCAGCGGATGCCGCGCTGTCGCGCAAAATGTAACGATACGCGCGTGCGGACTTGGTAAGGCCTGCGACGCGGTGTATAGTGTAGCCAGACTGCACGAGGCATCACAGAAGTGCAGCTGACTGGCCAGGTTATCGCGCCCGGCCGCCGTTTTCATCCCATCCTAGTTAGAAACGGCAAACGTCTGACATCCCGCAGGCAGGTCCCCTACCCGACCAGTCGAAGCGGTTGTAGCGTCAGACGTTTGACAGTTTCCCTGCCTGGTTCGTGAGGGTCATAAACTCCTTGAACCGATATGCATTGCATGGTGCGGGATCATGTCGCGTGGGCGAGCGCGTCGTCGCATTCATAGTCCGGGCCTGGCTTGGACTCCCTGAGTGGATGATGTACCCGAAATGCGACTTCCGCAGCCACTCTGAACCTCACTTGGGTTCAGGATGCCGACCCAGCGGCCGAGGCGGGGACCCCCTAAAAAGGCGGTGGTTTTCTGAACCATCGCCTTTTTTCTTTGCGCACGCGCGTGGCCCTGCCCGCGCACCCCGACCCCTTCATCCACGAACCGCGCCGTGAGCCCGAACCAGAACAAACGCGCCCGCCAGTACTGGCTGATGAAATCGGAACCGGACGAGGCAAGCATCGACGATCTCGCCCGCGAGGGGACGCTGCCGTGGACCGGCGTGCGCAACTACCAGGCGCGCAACTTCATGCGCGACACCATGCAGATCGGCGACGGCGTGCTGTTCTACCACTCGTCGTGCCCCGAGCCCGGCATTGCCGGCCTGGCCGAGGTCTGCTCCACGCCCTACCCCGACCCGACCCAGTTCGATTCCAGGAGCCCGTACTACGACGCCGACTCGAAACCCGATGCGCCGCGCTGGCTGCTGGTCGACGTGCGCTTCGAGCGCAAGAGCGCGCTGATTCCGCTGGCGGCGCTGCGCGAGCATGAAGAACTGGCCGATATGGTGGTGCTGCGCCGTGGCAACCGGCTCTCGATCACGCCGGTCACGCCCGCGGAATGGCGCTTCATTACCGGAAAGCTGATGCGCTGAGACCGGCGCGCTGACCCATGCAGCTTGCTACCCTGCCGGTGCTGGTTCCCGCGCTGCTCGCCCTCGGCGCCTTTACCGGCTTCTGCGCCGGGCTGCTCGGCGTCGGCGGCGGCATGATGATGGTGCCGTTCCTGACGCTGCTGTTCACCGCGCTGGGCTTTCCCACCGAAGCCATCGTCCATATGGCGATCGCCACGTCGATGGGCACCATCCTGTTCACGTCGCTGTCGTCGGTGCGCGCGCACCACCAGCGCGGCGCGGTGCGCTGGCCGGTGGTGCTGTCCCTGGCACCAGGCATCGTGCTGGGCGGCATGATCGGAGGCGGCAAGGTCTTTGCCGCGCTCAAGACCAGCTGGCTGTCGCTTGCCTTTGCCGTGTTTGTCGGGTTTTCCGCGCTGCAGATGCTGCGCAGCCACCGCCCAACTCCGAGCCGGCAACTGCCGGGCGCGGCGGGCATGCTGGGCACGGGCGGCGTGATCGGGTTCCTGTCGAGCCTGGTCGGCGCGGGCGGCGCCTTCGTCTCGGTACCGTTCATGACCTGGTGCAACGTGCCGATCCACAATGCGGTGGCGACATCGGCGGCACTGGGCTTCCCGATCGCTGCCGCCAGCGTGGCGGGCTATGTCTGGAGCGGCTGGCAGATGCCGGGATTGCCGTCGGGGTCGATCGGCTACATCTACCTGCCGGCGATGCTCGTCATTGTCGCGGCCAGCATGCTGACCGCGCCGATGGGGGCGCGCACCGCGCACCGGATGGATGTCGGGCAGCTGCGCAAGGCATTTGCGGTGCTGCTGCTGTGCCTGGCGTCCTACATGCTGTGGAAGGCCTGGCAGGCGTTCTGACGGCACCGGGTCCGCAACATTCGTTTGCAATCTCGCGGAACGTTTCAGGCGCCGGTTCCGTCTGATAGCCACTACGTTTTTTCGGGAGAACAAGATGAAACAATGGCTTGCCGCCACCCTGCTGGGCACCACCGCCATCGTCGCTTCGGCGCATGGCGGGCCGACCGAGACGCCGTCCGGCGTGCTGTCGCTGTCGGCACAGGCAGTCAGCGAAGTGCCGACCGACATCGTGCACCTGACGCTCGCCGCCGAACAGGAAGGCGCAGAGCCCGCGGCGATCTCGACGGCGCTGTCCACCCGCACCCAGGCCGTGCTGGCACAGGCCAAGCGCACGCAGGGCGTGACCGCGGAATCGGGCGGCTTCACCATCCACCCGAGCACCGACCGCAACGGCCGCATCAGCACGTGGCGCGGGCGTTCCGAGGTCATCCTGAAGTCGCGCGATTTCTCTGCGGTGTCGAAGCTGGCGGGCGAGCTGGCCAGCCAGATGCAGGTGCAGAACATCGCCTTCTCGCTGTCGCGTGAAGCGCGCGAAGCGGCCGAGGCCAAGCTGGCCGAACAGGCGGTGGCGTCGTTCCGCAACAAGGCGCAGTCGACCACCAAGCTGTTTGGCTACAACAGCTACACCATCCGGGAAGTCAACGTGAGCGAAAGCGGCGTGGTGCCGCCGCCGATGCCGCGCATGTATGGCGCAGCCAAGGCGATGATGGCCGATGCCGCGGTGCCGGTGCCGGTGGAAGGCGGCAAGACGCAGGTGACGGTATCAGTAAACGGGTCGGTGCAGATGCTGAAGTGAAGGGCAATCAAGAAGGCTGGCGGTGTTGGGTGCGCCCAAGCCGCTCGAACTAGCCTAAGCAAGGTGTTCTCCCTCTCCCCTCAGGGGAGAGGGTCGGGGTGAGGGGTGGTCTAGCTAGGTACCACATCAAGCAAGGCCTTCGGTTTTGACCCACGGGCGTCAGCCCTGGACCCTCCCACCCTCACCCCCTGCCCCTCTCCCGCAAGCGGGAGAGGGGAGCAACCACAAGCGTGTCAAAGCGTCGCGAACTGCTGCCGCAATACGTTCTTCTGCACCTTCCCCATCGTATTGCGCGGCAGCTCGTCCACCACGTGCACGCGCTTGGGCACCTTGAAGTTGGCGATGCGCCCCTTCAGCGTACCGATCATCTCCGACTCATCGATCTGCGCGCCCGGCTTCGTCACCACCACCGCCACCACTGCCTCGCCGAAGTCCGCGTGCGGCACGCCGATCACCGCGCTCTCGGCCACGCCCGGCATCTCGTCGATAAAGCTCTCGATTTCCTTCGGGTAGACGTTGTAGCCGCCCGAGATGATCAGGTCCTTGCTGCGGCCGACGATGGTCAGGTAGCTGTCCGGCACCTGGCGCTCGCCGGCCTGGCTGACGATGGCGCCGCCGAAGCGGCCAACGTCGCCGGTCTTGAACCAGCCGTCCCCGGTGAACTCTTCCCTGGTCTTCTCCGGCATGAGCCAGTAGCCGTGGAACACGTTCGGGCCCTTCACCTCGACATTGCCGATCTCGCCGGGCGCGCACGCCTTGCCTTCGCCATCGACCACGCGCACCGACACGCCCGGCAGCGGCATCCCGACGGTGCCGCCGATGCGCTCGCCAAGCGCCAGGTCATACGGGTTGGACACCAGCATCACCGTCTCGCTCATGCCGTAGCGCTCCAGGATGGTATGGCCGGTGCGTTCGCGGAAGGCGTCGAAGGTTTCCAGCAGCAGCGGCGCCGAGCCTGACACGAACAGCCGCGTGCGGCGGCAGGTGTCGTCGTCAAAGCGCGGCTCCTGCAGCATGCGCACGTAGTAGGTCGGCACACCCATCATCACGGTCGAGCGCGGCAGGAATTTCAGCACCTGCGCCATGTCGAGCCGGGGCGCCCAGATCATCTTGGCGCCGGCCAGCAGTGCGCCGTGCGAGGCCACGAACAGGCCGTGCACATGGAAGATCGGCAGCATGTGCAGCAGCACGTCGTCGCTGCGCCAGCCCCAGTACTCGTGCAGCGTCTGCGCGTTGGACGCGAGGTTGCGGTGCGTCAGCATCGCGCCCTTGCTGCGCCCGGTGGTGCCCGAGGTGTAGAGGATGGCGGCGAGATCATCGTCCGCGCGCGCGACCGTGGCAAAGGTGTCGTCCTTGCCGGCGGCGCGTGCCAGCAGCGAGCCGCTGCGGTCGTCGTCCAGCGTAAAGACGTGGTTGACGCCGTGGCGGAACGCCACCTTGGAGACCCAGGCGAAATTCTTGCTGCTGCACACCACCACCGACGGCTCGGCGTTGCCGACGAAATAGTCGATCTCCGCCTCCTGGTAGGCGGTATTCAGCGGCAGGTAGACGTAGCCCGCGCGCAGCGTGGCCAGGTACAGGAACAGGGCCTCGGGCGATTTCTCGACCTGCACGGCCACGCGCGCGCCTTCGGGCAGGTTCAGCGAGGCCAGCAGGTTGGCCAGCTTGGCGGTGGCGCGGTCGAGGTCGTCCCAGCTGTAGTACAGGCCGTCATGGGTCTCGATGCAGCAGGCGGTGCGGTCGGCGGGAAAGCGGGTTTCGAACAGGGCGAACAGGTTGGCGTTCATGGTGTGGATCGAACGAAAGGCTTGGAACGGTATGGGTCACGCAGGGGCAAAGCCCCACGATGCCAGTTGGTGCGGGCACGGCAATCCCGCATTCTGGCAGATTTGCCGGACTACTCTCCCCGGAATTGCGGCGGCCGGCGCGCCAGGAAGGCGGCCACGCCCTCGGCATGGTCGGCGCCCTCCGCATAGGCGAAGTGCGCGTCGAGCTCGGTCGGCGACAGCGGCGCGGGCATCGGCGCCAGGCGGCGGATGGTGGCCTTGTTGATACGCGCCGCGGCGGGTGCGCCGGCGGTAATGCGTCGCACCGTGGCGTCGACTTCGGCGGCCAGCGCGCCTGGCTCCACCACGCGCGTCAGCAACCCCTTGGCACGCGCCTCGGCGGCGTCGAAGACGCGGCCTTCCAGCAGGATCTCGAGCGTGGCGGCGCGCCCAGCCAGGGCCAGCAGGCCTTGCAGCTCACCCGGCGCCATCGGGAAGCCGAGCCGGTTGATCGGCACTCCGAAGCGGCTGTCCGAGGCGGCGATGCGCAGGTCGCAATGGCACGCGATCTCCAGGCCGCCGCCTACGCATACGCCCTCGATCATCGCCACGGTCGGGTGGGGGCATTGCGCCACCGCGGCCAGCGCCGGTGCGATGGTGGCCATGTGGTAGTGCCGCACCGCGGTCTCGTCGCCGCGTTCGGCGGGAAACTCGGCGATGTCGGCGCCGGCGGCAAAGTTGCCGTCGGCGCCGCGCACCACCACGCAGCGCAGCGCGGGATCTGCGGCCAGCCGGGCGAAGCCCGCGGCCAGCTCGCGCCACATCTGCGCGGAAATGGCATTGAGCTTGCCGGCGTGCGACAGCGTCACGGTCGCCGTGGTGCCCTGCGTGGCAAAGACGACGGTGCCGCTCATCGCGGCGCCCCGGTGCATCGGATCAGCATGGCCTGGTCGCTCCGTCAGTCCATCTTGGCGCCGGACTGCTGCACCACCTGCGCCCAGCGGCGGATCTCGGCACGCTGGAACTGCGCGAACTGCTCCTGCGTGAAGGCCGGCGTCTCGGAGCCGTTGTTGAGCCAGACCTGTTTCAGTTCCGGCGTGTTCAGCGCCTTCTCGGTCTCGGCGTACAGGCGGTCGACGATCTCCTTGGGCGTACCCTTGGGCACCCACATCGCATACCAGGTCGAGACCTCGTAGTTCGGCACCCCGGCCTCGGCCGCGGTCGGCACATTGGGGAAGGCTGCCGAGCGCTTGCTCGATGCCACCGCCAGCGCCTTGATGCGGCCGGCACGGATATGCTGCGCCGACGAGCCCAGGCCGTCGAACATCAGGTCGACCTGGCCCGCGATCAGGTCGGACAGCGCGGGGCCGGCGCCCTTGTACGGGATGTGGGTGATGAAGGTCTTGGTCTGGATCTTGAACAGCTCGCCCGCCAGGTGGTGGGCCGAGCCGTTGCCGGCCGAGCCGTAGTTGAGCTTGCCGGGATTGGCCTTGGCGTAGGCGATCAGCTCCTGCAGCGTATTGGCCTTGACGCGGTTGGGATTGACCACCACCACCTGCGGCGGCTGCGCGATCACCGTCACCGGGATGAAATCCTTCTCGATGTCGTAGTCCAGCTTCTTGTAGAACGACGGCGCGATCGCATGGTGCGCACCGCCGATGAACACGGTGTAGCCGTCCGGCGCGGCCTTGGCCGCCACGCTGGCACCGACCGTGCCGCCGGCGCCGCCGCGGTTGTCGATCACGAACTGCTTGCCCAGCTGCTTGGACAGCTGCGCGGTCAGCGGGCGCGCAAAGGCATCGGTGCCGCCGCCGGCCGGGAACGGCACGATCACGGTAACGGGCTTGGACGGCCAGGCATCGGCATGGGCGGCGGGTGCCGCGAACAGCGTGGCGGCGCCGATGCCGGCCACACCCAGTGCCATGCCCACTGCGCGCGCGCAGGCGGCCAGGCTGAACTGACGACGATTCATGTTGCTGTCTCCTCTCTCTCTTTTCTTCGGAAAGTCGATCAAAATTGCCACGAGCAGGCGCCGTGGCATGGGTCTACTGCGAAGTCCCGATAAGGTAACGCGGCGCGCGGCGCCGCGCTTGCGGGTGCCATCCCCGTGACCGGACCAGGGTCACAGCAGCTTCCCGACGCTACGGCCGATGCGCGGGTTGCCTGCACCCAAGCGTGCCAGATTGTCATCCAGCGCCTCGGGCACGTAAAGGTAATTCACCATCATGCCGCAGCTCTGGCTTCGGCCTTTTCGCGACAGGTCGGCGGCCCAGTTGATCCGCTCGACACAGGCGCCGTTGCCGAGATGGAAGCGTGCCACCGGGTCCGCCGGCAGCGCCTGGTGGCGCTCGCGCACCAGGTAGTGCGCGGCCAGCGCCATCGCGGTATCGCGCGTCAGCGGGTCGGCATCGGCGGGCGCTTCAGGCGACAGCGCCGCCAGCCACGCTGCCCCGTCCGCCGGCGCATCGCCATGGTGGTCGCGCCAGCGCGCCAGGCGCTTGTCGCCGAGCGCGCGCGACACCGCATCGGCGTCCTGCTTGCGCAGCCAGTCGGCAAACCCGGGAATCGGCGACAGCGTGGCGAACTGCTTGACCTTGGGGAATTCGCGCTGCAGTTCCTCGATCACGCGCTTGAGCAGGAAATTGCCGAAGCTGACGCCGCGCAGGCCGGCCTGCGTGTTGCTGATCGAATAGAAGATGGCCCACTTCACGCGGCGCAGGTCTTCCAGCGGCGCGGCCTCGTCCAGCAATGCCTGCACATTGGCGGCCATCTCGGCAACGAACGCGACCTCGACGAAGATCAGCGGCTCGCGCGGGATGCGTGGATGGAAGAAGGCGTAGCAGCGGCGGTCGGAGTCGAGCCGGTTGCGCAGGTCGGTCCACGAGGCGATCTCGTGCACGGCCTCGTAGCGGATCAGCTTCTCCAGCAGCGAGGCGGGCGAGTCCCAGGTGATCGGCTGCAATTCCAGCAGGCCCACGTCGAACCAGTTGGAGAACAGCGCCTCGAGGTCGTCGTCGAGCACGCGCAGCCCCGGCACCCGCCGCTGCCAGCGCAGCATGTCGGCGCGCAGCTGGATCAGGAAGTGCAGCCCGCAGGCGCTGCTGCCGCGCTGGCCGTGGTGCGCGGCCAAACGCTTGAAGAAGCGGATGCGGGCGCTGGACAGCGCGTGGCTCAGTCCGGAATGGCCCTTTCCGTCGGGCTTCGTGTCACCCCTGGCTTCACCCTTGGTTTCGCCCTTTCCATCACCCCTGCCCTCGCCTTTGGTGTCGGCGGCCTTTTCGCCGCTGCTGCCGGCAACCTCCGCGAGCAACTCCAGCATGGCACGCCGGGTGGCCTCGCCCGCGGCCTCGTATTCGGCCTGCCATGCCTGCGCGGCGGCATTGGCGGCACCGTCGGTCAGGCGGGCATCGAAGCACAGCCGCAGCTGCTCGCGCTGGCGCCGCGCCACGCGCGTTGCCAGCGGCGCCTCGCCGTCGGCCGCCTTGGTCGCGGCCTCGGCCTCGCCTTTGCGGCCCCACCAGCGGCCCAGCCGCGACAGGAAATTACTGCCGGCCGGCTCGCTCTCGCCCAGCGGCGCGCTGATTTTCTGGTCACCCGTGTCGAAGGAGTTCATGCGGTACCTGCCTTGTGCATCGATCGGAATGTAGAGGACTTGCCATGCTGCGGCGTGAAGCGTGGAGCGCGGGCAGCTAGTCGTCGCCGCTGGCCACGCGCAGCGCAGGCGGCGCACGGGTCGGCTGCGCTGCGCCGGCGGCGTGGTCGAGCACCTGCAGTGCCGCGCGCTGGCGCAGCAGATGGGTCTTCATCATCGCCTCGGCGCCTTCAGGGTCGCGCGCCTTGAGCGCGGCGAACACCGACAGGTGCTCGGCGCAGGACTCGCGGATGCGGCCCGGCAGCTTCAGGCTCTTGTGGCGCGACAGCCGCAGCACCTTGCGCAGGTCGCTGATCAATCCCGACAGCCAGCGGTTACCGGCCAGGCGCTGGATCGCCTCGTGGATCTGCGCGTTGGTCTCGTAATAGGCGTCGATATCGCCGGCCTGCGCATAGCGAGCCAGGTCGGCGTGCAGGCCTTCCAGCGCGTCCAGGTCGGCGCGCGTGGCGTTGCGCGCGGCCTCGTAGGCGCAGCGTCCTTCGAGCAGCGCCATCAGCGGGAAGATCTCGTCCAGGTCCTGCTCGGACAACTCATTGACAAAGCAACCGCGGCGCGGCTCGAGCCGGACCAGCCCTTCCGCAGCCAGCACCTTCAGCGCTTCGCGCAGCGGCGTGCGCGAGATGCCGAGCGACTCGGCCATCGCACTTTCGTCGATCCAGGCGCCGGGCGTCAGCGTGTGGGCATCGATCATTGCGCGCAGACGGTCTGCGACTTCGAGGTACAGGGCCTGCTGGACGATGCGCATTGCCACCCCCGGTTGAAGAATCCATGGCCGGAACCGTGCGCCCCGGTCGCCATAATTCATAATTATGGATTAGGGCGGCGACGAGACAAGGGATTTCGATGCTGCAATGCGGAATTGGGATCGAAGCGGAATCAAGCGTTGGAATGGCCGCGCTGGTACGTACGCGAGAGACGCCAGCATGGCGCGAAGGAGGTGCGGCGGGCGTTTCCATGCCTCCCTGCAAAGAAACGCCCGCGCCTGAAATGACTGCTGAACTGCTTACATCGCCTGGGGATACGCTTTGTATCCACCCGCGTGGGTCATCATGGAAACCTGGCGCTGGCCCGGCGCCCCCTTGAAACGCGCTTGCGCGCGGATTTTCCCGTTGCCCTGTTCTATAGCGTGAAGCATCCGACCCCAGTGGTCCTGACGGACCCTCCCTGCATGCTTCCGTGGCGGCAGTGGCTTGCCACTCATCTTGTAACAGTATCGTTAGCGATTACCGTGCCAGTGGATCTAAGTCCTTGAATTCATTGATGACACGCATCCGAAACTTGTTACAGATTACGATCAGTGTAACAGGATGTTACTCGATTGTTACGAGGGTTTTCCCATGTCGCCTACGAGACAAACCCGACTGTCGGCAATTGCATATGCAAAATGTGCCGCGATCTTAATTTATCGATGCGAGAATGTGCTGGGCGCACCGCAATAACCTGATTTCAATCGGTTGCATTTCTGATACAAGCACGCGGGCTTATTTGCCGCGTTCCGTTCGCCAAACCGCATTTCCATTTTCCCGGGAGCCTCCCCCATGCACGCCGGCAGCAGCGATTTCACGTTCTCTACGTCCGCGGCCTTTGACACGGCGCCGGCGTCGCCGCAACCTTTGCGGCTCTCCTTTACCGGTTCGGGATCGGAGTATTTCCGTATCTGGATTGTTAACGTACTGCTGACCATCGTCACCTTCGGCATCTATTCCGCCTGGGCCAAGGTGCGCACGCTGCAATATTTCTATCGCAATACCCGGCTCGATGGCGCCAGCTTCGATTACCACGGCAAGGCCTCCGCGATCCTGAAGGGCCGCGCCATCGTGTTCGGCCTTGCGCTTGCGTTCCAGCTGGCCTCGAACATATCGCCCTTCCTCGCGCTGGCGATGCTGGTGGCCCTGCTGGCGGTGTTTCCGCTGCTGCTGGTGCGCTCGCTGCGCTTCCGCATGGCCAATTCCAGCTACCGCGGCCTGCGCTTTGCCTTCACCGGCGGCGATGCCGGGGCCTACAAGGTATTCGTGCTGTGGCCGCTGGCAGCGGTGTTCACGCTGGGGCTGCTCGGGCCGCTGGCGCACCAGCGCTTCAAGCAGTACCAGCACAGCAACACGCGCTTCGGCACGGCGCCGTTCGGCTTTGCCGCCGGCGCCGGCGAATTCTATGGCGTCTACCTGCGGGCGTTCGGCGTGGTGCTGGCCACGGCGGTGGCCGGCATCGTGCTCAGCTTTGTCCTGGGCGCGGTGGTGGCACCCGGGGCCAAGGGCCTCGCCGCCGCGGTGATCCTCGGCTTCGCGATTGCCGGCTTCTACCTGGGCCTGCTGGCGGTCAGCCCCTACCTGATGGCGCGCCTGCAGAACGTCGTGTGGAGCCATACCACGCTCGCCCCGCACGCGTTCCGCAGCCAGGTCGGCGCGGGCCGCATGATCTTTATCTTCGTCACCAACCTGATCGCCATCGCGCTCACGCTGGGCCTGTACCTGCCGTTCGCGCGGGTGCGCGCCGCGCGTTACCGGGTCGAAAGCGTGACCATGCTGGCCGCCGGCCCGCTCGACAGCTTTGTCGCCGGCGAGGTGCAGCAGGTCGGTGCGCTGGGCGATGCCGCAGTAGACTGGTACGACATCGACATCGCGCTGTGATTGCCGCGCCCGGCAGCCCTGGCACCATGATCCCAGTCATCTACTTCGATGGCCGCACCTCGCGTGCGCATCCCGCGACCCTGGCCGTGGAAGCGCGGCAGGCCGTGCTGCGCGACCACGACGGCGCCGAACTGCGCCGCGCCGCGCTGTCCGACGTGCGCGTATCCGAACGCGTGCGGCGCGCGCCGCGGCTGGTCACGTTCGCCGACGGCGCCTTTTGCGAAATCAACGACCACGCCGCCTTCGACCACATGCTGGCGGCCACCGGCCACCGCGAAGGGCTGGTGTCGCGCGCGCAGAACAGCTGGCGCCTGGCGGGGATGGCAATGGCGGCGCTGGTGGCGGTGCTGGTGCTGGGCTACTACGTGCTGCTGCCATGGGGCGCGGGCGTGATGGCGCGCACGGTGCCCGCGGAAGTGGAGGCCCATCTGGGCAGGCTGACGCTGGCGAGCCTGGACAACGGCGTGGTCAAGCCGACGCAGCTGCCGCAGGCCGAACAGGAACGCATCCGCCAGGGATTTGCCGCGCTCAGGCGGCCGCCCGACGCGGGACACGACTACCAGATCCTGTTCCGCCAGGGCGGTGAAATCGGCGCCAATGCCCTGGCGCTGCCCGGCGGCACCATCGTGGTCACCGACGAACTGGTCAGCCTGGCCGGTACCGGCTCGGGCATGATGGGGGTGCTGGCGCACGAAGCCGGCCACGTGGCGCGCCGCCACGGCCTGCAGCAGGTGATCCAGGCCTCGGCGCTGGGCGCGCTGTCGGCCTACCTGTTCGGCGACATCTCGACGGTCCTGGCGGGCGTGCCGGCCGCCATGCTGACGCTGCGCTACTCGCGCGACCACGAGCGCGAGGCCGACGACTTCGCCATCGAGGTCATGCAGCGCAATGGCCTGCCGCCGGCGGCGCTGGCCGATGTGCTGGTCAAGCTGGAACAGCGTGCGGGCGCCGGTGCGACATCCCCAGCATCGGAAGCGCCACCGGAGCGCGGCCAGGACTTCCTGTCGACGCACCCGCATACGCAGGCGCGCATCGACGCGCTGCGCCGCGCCGGAAGATAGTCCGCCGCGGCGGCCGTGCTCAGGCCGCCGGCTGCGGCTCGCCCGCCCCCGGCTGGCGCCGGTAGGCCCAGATCACCATGGCGATGCCGGCCAGGATCATCGGCAGGCTCAGCCACTGCCCCATCGACATCTTCAGCGCCAGCAGGCCGAGAAAGCTGTCCGGCTCGCGCGCGAATTCGGCGGCGAAGCGAAACGCGCCATAACCGATCAGGAACACCCCCGAGACCGCGCCCATCGGCCGCGGCTTGCGCGCGAACAGCCACAGGATGATGAACAGCGCCACGCCTTCGCCGGCGAACTGGTACAGCTGCGACGGATGGCGCGGAATGTTGTCGCCCGCCTGCGGGAAGATCATGCCCCAGGGCAGGTCGGTGGCGCGGCCCCACAGCTCGCCGTTGATGAAATTGCCGATGCGGCCGGCGGCGAGCCCGCACGGGATCATCGGCGCGATGAAGTCGGTCACCTCCATCCAGTGGCGGTGGCGCAGCTTGCCGAACAGCCACATGGCCACGATCACGCCGAGAAAGCCGCCGTGGAAGGCCATGCCGCCCTCCCACACCTTGAAGATCTCCATCGGGTGCGCCAGGTAGTACGTCGGCTTGTAGAACAGCACGTAGCCCAGCCGCCCGCCCAGGATCACGCCCAGCACGCCGAAGAACAGCATGTCGTCGAGGTCGCGCGTGGTCCAGCCCTTGGCCGCCATATGCGGCTGGCGGATGCGCAGGCGCCCGAACCACAGGAACATGATGAACCCGGCCAGGTACATCAGCCCGTACCAGCGGATGGCAAGCGGGCCCAGGTGGATGGCAACCGGGTCGAACTGGGGATGGATCAGCATGTTGGCGTGAATGAAGTTGTCTGTATGGGCCGGCCGCGCGCTCAGCGCGGCGCCGCGGCGGCCTCGTTGGCGTCGTTGGCCCCGTCGGCCAGTGCGCCGGCAATCTCGATAAAGGACCGCAGCACCGGCGCGACGCCGGCGCTGCCGCCGTCGCGCCAGGCCAGCCCGGTTTCGATCTGCGGGCCGGACTCGCGCAATGCCAGGTACGACACGCCGGTGCGCCGGAGGTTACACAGCGATGCCGGCACCAGCGCCACGCCCATGCCGGCCGACACCAGGCTGACAATGGTCTGCATCTGGATGGCTTCCTGCGCGATCGCCGGCACCAGGCCCTCGCGCGCATAGTAGCCCGTAATGATGTCATAAAACGCCGGCGCGCTTCGGCGCGGGAAGATGATCAGCGGTTCGGATGCCGCATCGCGCAGCGATACCTTGCCGTCTTGCAGCGATACCTTGCCGTCTTGCAGCGATACCTTGCCGTCCTGCGCGAGCCCGCCTGGCGGCCGCCAGCCGTCGGCAACGGCCAGCACCAGCGGTTCGCTGACCAGTGGCAGGTAGGCCAGTCCGTGCGGCATCGCCGGCAGCTGGGGCCGGATCACCAGGCCCGCGTCGATCGTGCCTTCCAGCAGCGCTTCGAGCTGGACGTCGCTGGTGGCTTCGCGCAGTTGCAGCTGCACCTCCGGATGACGCGCCCGGAAGCGCCGTAGCAGGTCGGGCAGGATGCCGTAGTCGGCCGTGCTGACGAAGGCCAGCGACAGCGAACCCAGCTCGCCCCGCGCCAGCCGCTGCGCCAGCCCGGGCAGGGCCGCAGCATCGGCCAGCACTCGCCGCACTTCGGGCAGCCACTGCGCGCCGGCAGGCGTCAGCGCCACCGAGCGGCGCGTGCGCACGAACAGCGGCACGCCAAGCTCCTCCTCCAGCGCCTGGATCTGCTGCGACAGCGGCGGCTGCGTCATCGACAGCCGTTGCGCGGCGCGGCCGAAATGCAGCTCTTCCGCCACGGTGACGAAGTATCTCAGCTGACGCAGGTCCAATCGGGCTCCTGATATGTTTTTCGACTCAATAAAGGGCAAATAATATATTTGACACCCCAAAATGCAAGGGGCATGCTTTCCGGCACAACATCGGCGGCCCGCGTGACAGCGCGCGACCCGAGGTGCCAGACATCCCCCGGAGACCCACCATGGCATTCAACAAACGCTCGCAGAACATCACGCAAGGCGTGGCGCGTTCCCCCAACCGCTCGATGTACTACGCCCTCGGCTACAAGAAGGAAGACTTCGACAAGCCGATGGTGGGCATCGCCAACGGTCACTCGACGATCACGCCCTGCAACGCCGGCCTGCAGCGCCTGGCCGACGCGGCCATCGACGCGATCAAGGCGTCCGGCGCCAATCCGCAGGTGTTCGGCACGCCGACCATCTCGGACGGGATGTCGATGGGCACCGAAGGGATGAAGTTCTCGCTGATCTCGCGCGAAGTCATCGCCGACTGCATCGAGACCGCGGCGCAGGGCCAGTGGATGGACGGCGTGGTGGTGATCGGTGGTTGCGACAAGAACATGCCGGGCGGCATGATCGCGCTGGCGCGCACCAACGTGCCGGGCATCTATGTCTACGGCGGCACCATCAAGCCGGGCAACTGGAAGGGCAAGGACCTGACCATCGTGTCGTCGTTCGAGGCCGTGGGCGAATTCACCGCCGGGCGCATGAGCCAGGAAGACTTCGAGGGCGTGGAACAGAACGCCTGCCCGTCGACCGGATCGTGCGGCGGCATGTACACCGCCAACACCATGAGCTCGTCGTTCGAGGCGCTGGGCATGTCGCTGCTGTACTCGTCGACCATGGCCAACCCGGACCACGAGAAGGTCGACAGCGCGGCCGAATCGGCGCGCGTGCTGGTCGAGGCGATCAAGCAGGACATCAAGCCGCGCGACATCATCACGCGCCGGTCGATCGAGAACGCCGTGGCGCTGATCATGGCCACCGGCGGCTCGACCAATGCGGTGCTGCACTACCTCGCCATCGCGCACTCGGCGGAAGTCGAATGGACCATCGAGGACTTCGAGCGCATCCGCCGCAAGGTGCCGGTGATCTGCAACCTGAAGCCTTCCGGGCAGTACGTGGCCACCGACCTGCACAAGGCGGGCGGCATCCCGCAGGTCATGAAGATCCTGCTCAAGGCCGGACTGCTGCACGGCGACTGCCTGACGATTACCGGCCGCACGCTGGCCGAAGAACTGGAACACGTGCCGGACACCCCGCGCGCCGACCAGGATGTGATCCTGCCAATCGAAAAGGCGCTCTACAAGGAAGGCCACCTCGCCATCCTGAAGGGCAACCTGGCCGAGGAAGGCGCGGTCGCCAAGATCAGCGGGCTGAAGAACCCGGTCATCACTGGCCCGGCGCGCGTGTTCGAGGACGAGCAGAGCGCGATGGAAGCCATCCTGGCCGACAAGATCAACGCCGGCGACGTGCTGGTGCTGCGCTACCTCGGCCCCAAGGGCGGCCCGGGCATGCCGGAAATGCTGGCGCCGACCTCGGCCATCATCGGCAAGGGGCTGGGCGAGTCGGTCGGATTTATTACTGACGGCCGCTTCTCGGGCGGTACCTGGGGCATGGTGGTCGGCCATGTCGCCCCTGAGGCGGCAGTGGGCGGTACGATCGCGCTGGTGCAGGAAGGCGACTCGATCACCATCGACGCGCACAAGCTGCTGCTGCAGCTCAATGTGGCGGATGATGAGCTGGCAAGACGGCGTGCCAACTGGAAAGCGCCGGCGCCGCGCTATACGCGCGGGGTGCTGGCGAAGTTTGCGCGCTTGGCGTCGACGGCCAGCAAGGGCGCGGTGACGGACTGAGGTGCCTTTGCCGTATGTAAAAAAGCCCGCAAGATCGCGGGCTTTTTTGTTGGCGAAACGTGCATGCGGTACCGGCGCCCCTGGCAAACGCTCCCCTCTCCCGCGAAGTGGGAGAGGGGTGGGGGTGAGGGCCGGAGCCTCAACGAAGTAAAGGCGGTCGCTATTGCCAGCGCCCGCCCTCACCCCCGGCCCCACTCCCGCACGCGGGAGAGGGGAGCAAACCGGCGGGGACGCGATTGCCTCAGCAGTCCCTCAATCCCCGCCCGGCGTCCGCTCGATCTCCTCCAGCGTCGCATCCAGCCACTCCACCAGCCTGGCCTCCAGCGACTGTGTCAGCTCGCTGGCCAGCTGCGCCGTCAGCGGCGCCAGCCTTGCCTGCAGCGTGGCCTCGGTATGGGCCTCGACCACCTGCGGCCATTCGGTGCGGAAGCGCAGCATCACGCGCGACAGCAGCTCGCTGCGCATGGCGCGCAGGTCGTCCTCGCCGGGATCGGCCGCCGCCGGGGCTTGCGGCGGCGGTGCTTCAGCCAGCGGCTCCCCGGTATCCCCAACATGCATGACCATGCCGGATTCGGCCATGCCGAAGGTATCGATGACGCCTTCCTGCGTGGCGGCCGGCGGCTGCGCCACCGATTCCGTATCCGGCAGTTCGACCACCTCCGTCAGCAGCGGAATGCTGTCGTTGGGCCCGGGCCGCGGGATCACCCGCGATGTGGTGCGTTCGCTCATTCTGCGTCTCCCTTGGGCTGGCCGATATCGTGATGCGTCAGCGGATAGCCGCGTTCGCGGTAGAAGCGGTAGCGCTGGCGGCCGGCTTCGCGGGCGGCGTCGCCGGACCCCACCACTTCGATCAGGCGCTCGAAACTGGCGAATTGCGCCGGCGGCTGGTCAGACAGGTTGATCAGCAGCTGGTGGTGCGGCACGCCTTCAGTGGTGGCGGCCAGCAAAATCGGCGTGACCGCGGCATTGGGATGTTCCAGCCCGCAATGCGGCAGGAAATCCAGCGCCGAGAAGGTCCACAGGCGCGCATCCAGGTCCGCCAGCTGCGCCGGCGCGCCGTGGATCACGACCTTCTGGCCGGCGCCGTAGGCCTTGCGGACCAGCCGGCAGACATAGCCGAGCAGGTCCGGCACGTTGCTGTGGAAGTCGATGCGCGTCATAAACTTTTGCTGCTTGCGTGGCCGGGGTAGCCGACTGCGGCCGTCAGGCCGCGCGGTCCATCAGGAACTGCGTCAGCAGCGGCACCGGGCGGCCGGTGGCGCCCTTGGCCGCGCCGCTCTTCCAGGCCGTGCCGGCGATGTCCAGGTGGGCCCAGTCGTACTTCTCGGTAAAGCGCGACAGGAAGCAGGCCGCGGTCACGCTGCCGGCCGGGCGTCCGCCGATATTGGCCATGTCGGCGAAGTTGGACTTGAGCTGGTCCTGGTACTCGTCATCGAGTGGCATGCGCCAGGCAGTATCCATGGCATGGCGGCCGGCCTGCAGCAACTGGTCGGCCAGCATGTCGGAGCGCGAGTACAGGCCGCTGTTCTGGTGGCCCAGCGCGATGATGCAGGCGCCGGTCAGCGTGGCCACGTCGATCACCGCGGCCGGCTTGAAGCGCTCGACATAGGTCAGCGCGTCGCACAGGATCAGCCGGCCCTCGGCGTCCGTGTTCAGGATCTCGATGGTCTGGCCGGACATGCTGGTGACGACATCGCCCGGCTTGGTGGCGATGCCGCTGGGCATGTTCTCGCAGGTCGGCACCACGGCCACGACATTGAGCTTCAGGCCCATCTCGGCCACGGCCTGGATGGTGCCCAGCACCGAGGCGGCGCCGCACATGTCGTACTTCATCTCGTCCATGCCCTCGCCCGGCTTGAGCGAAATGCCGCCGGTGTCGAAGGTGATGCCCTTGCCGACCAGCACCACCGGCGCCTGCTTGGCGCCGGCGCCGTCGTAGCGCAGCACGATGAACTGCGGCGGCTCCTCGCTGCCCTTGGTCACGGCCAGGAAGGCACCCATGTTGAGCGCCTCGATCTGCTTGCGGCCCAGCACTTCGGCCTTGAGCTTGTGGCGCTTGGCGATGCTGCGCGCCGCATTGGCCAGGTAGGTCGGGGTGCAGATATTGGACGGCAGGTTGCCCAGGTCGCGCGTGACCTCCATGCCGTTGGCGATGGCCGTGCCGCGCACCGCGGCCTGGGTGGCGGCGCGGGCGTCGCTGCTGTCCACCGCGATCACGACCTTGCGCAGCGACGACTTGTCGGCGCCGTTGGGCTTGCCGTTGGCGTTGGCACGCTTCAGGCCGGGGTGGCGCTCGAGCAGCCGGTAGCCGGCGTCGCGCACCAGCGTGATGGTGCCGATGATGGCCCAGGAAACGTCGCGCTGCTGCGGCACCTGCTGCGCCAGGCACCACAGCGCGGTGGTGGCGCGCGTGGACGACAAGGCACGCACCGCGGTGCGCACGGCGTCGGCAAAGGCCTTGTCCGAGAACTCGGCTTCCTTGCCCAGGCCTACCAGCAGCACGCGGGCGGCGCCGACGCCGGCCACTTCGTGCAGCATCAGGTGGGTGCCGCGCTTGCCTTCGAAGTCGCCCTGCTTGACCAGGCGCGCCACCAAGCCCTTGGTGGCCGTGTCCAGCGCCTTGGCGACGCCGGCAAGGTTCTGGCCCTCGAACAGGCCGACCACGAGGCAGTCGGTCTTGGTCGCCAGGAAACCATTTTGGCCGGCTTTGCTCAAATCCAGGGCTTTTGTGCTAAATTCCATCGCGCTTCCTTCCAGGGGCTCGTTAGACACGAAAGCCTCCATTATCCGCGATTTTTACCCCGCGACCTGCCGCCGCTGATACGCCCCGGTCACGCTGACAGCCAGTTGTGCTGCCAGCCCGCTGTTCTGCCAGGCACCTCGCACGGCACATCGCCCGCTCCGGCCGGCAGCCCGGAACCGAACCCGCATGATCCTTCAACAAGCCCTGCGACGCGAGCTCGCCTACACCGCCGGGGCGGTGTTCCTGGTGATGCTGACCTTCATGCTCACGTCGCTCGTGATCCGCATCCTGGGACTGGCCGCCAACGGCAAGGCCAGCCCCAACGACGTGCTGATGCTGATCGGCCTGGCCACTATCGGCTACCTGTCCATCCTGCTGTCGGCCACCCTGTTTATCTCGACCCTGATCGTGCTCACGCGCTGGTACAAGGATTCGGAGATGGTGGTGTGGTTCTCGGCCGGCATCTCGCTGCGCGACCTGGTCAAGCCGGTGCTGCAGTTCGCCGCGCCGTTCATCCTGCTGGCGCTGCTGCTGGGCATGTTCGCGTGGCCGTGGGCCAACCAGCAGAGCGCGCTGTTCCGCGACCGCTTCGAGCAGCGCGGGGTGATGTCGATGATCGCCGCCGGCCGCTTCATCGAGCCCTCCAAGGCCAACTACGTGCTGTTCATCGAGGGCATGGACCCCGACATGAAGTATGCGCGCAATGTCTTCGTCGCCAATGCCGAGGCCGACAAGATCGGCGTGGCGCTGGCGCACCAGGGCAAGTTCGAGACCATGCCCAATGGCGACCGCCTGGTGGTGATGGAGAACGGCCGCCGCTATTCCGGCACGCCCGGCCAGATCGACTACCGCATCGTCGAGTTCGAACGCTACGCGGTCAAGGTGGACAACAAGCCGCCCGAATCCGAATCCAAGCTGCCGCCCAAAAGCCGCGACACCATCGAGCTGATCCGCAACCCGACGCGCGAGAACCTGGGCGAGCTGATCTGGCGCATCTCGCTGCCGATCCTGGCCTTTAACTTCGTGATGATCGCGATCCCGCTGGCCTACGTGAACCCTCGCCTGGGCCGCTATACCCCGCTGGTGTTCGCGGTGCTGATCTACCTGACGTACAGCAACCTCGTCAACCTGACGCAGTCCTGGGTGCGCAATGGCTCGGTACCGTTCTGGCTGGCCTGGTGGCCGATCCACCTGACGGTGTTCCTGGCAGCGCTGATGCTGTTCCGCTACCGGCAGAACCGCAGCCTCGGCGGCTGGCGCGCCGTGTTCGGCCTGAAACGGCGCAATGCCGCCACCAGCGGGAGCCAGCCATGAGGATCCTGCGCGTCTATGAACGCTACTTCGGGCGGCTGGTCTATGGCGTGTTCGCCTTCATCCTGTTCGCGGTGCTGTCGCTGTTCGTGTTCTTCGACATGCTCAACGAGCTGGAGAACGTCAACGCCCAGTACACCTCGCTGGTGGCGCTGTTCCACGTGCTGCTGCAGGCCCCTACCCGAGTCTACGAGGTGCTGCCGATCGCGGTGCTGATCAGTGCGATCTACGTATTCTCGCAATTGGCCAGCCAGTCCGAGTTCACCATCTTCCGCGTGGCCGGCCTGAATACGCGGCAGGCGCTGTTCTCGCTGTTCAAGCTGGCGGTGCCGCTGGCGATCGTGACCTTTATCTTCGGCGAGTTCATCGGCCCGCGCGCGGAGCAGTACGCGCAGAAGATCAAGCTAGAGGCGATCGGCGCGACGGTGTCGGCGGGCTTCCGTTCCGGCGTCTGGGTCAAGGACCGCGACCAGGACCCGGCCGGCGGCGGCGAGATCACCCGCTTCGTCAACGTGGCGGGGCTGCGCCCGGACCAGACCATCACCGGCATCACGATCTACGAGTTCGACCCGCAATACCGTCTGCGCGTGATCCGCGTGGCCAAGGAAGGCCGCTACCAGGGCGGCCAGGCGTGGGAACTGCAAGGGGTCAGCGAGACGCGCTTTACCGAGCTGATGCCGCAGGCCGATCCGGCCAAGCCCGCGCCGCCGCGCGATGCGCTGGCGCCGGATTTCCGCGCCGAGCAGCTGAAATTCCCGCGCGTGGCGATGCACTCGGAGCTGACGCCGCAGATCCTGTCGGTGCTGCTGGTGACGCCGGAGCGGATGTCGACGCTGGACCTGTTCCGCTACATCCGCCACCTGCGCGACAACAAGCAGGACACGCAGCGCTACGAAATCGCGTTCTGGAAGAAGGTGATCTACCCGTTGACGCTGTTCGTGATGGTAGCGCTGGCCCTGCCCTTCGCCTACCTGCATGCGCGTGCCGGGGCGGTGGGCGTGAAGGTGTTCGGCGGCATCATGCTGGGGATGTCTTTCCACCTGTCGAATACGCTGTTCTCGCACGTCGGCCTGCTGCACACCTGGCCGCCCATCATCTCCGCGCTGGTGCCAGGCACGCTCTACCTGACAGTGGCGTTGCTGGCGCTGCGCTGGGTCGATCGCCACTGATGGCCGCCATGGACGTCGCCACCCGGGCCCTGGTCCTGTTCGCGCACGGCGCGCGCGATGCACGCTGGCGCGAGCCGTTCGACCGGCTGCAGCAGAAGCTGGCCACGGCCCTGCCCCGGTGCGAGGTGCGGCTGGCGTTCCTGGAGCTGATGTCGCCGCTGCTGCCCGATGCGCTGGCGGAACTCGCCGCGCGCGGTGTGGGCGAGGTCACGGTGGTGCCGGTGTTCTTCGGCCAGGGCGGCCATATCCGGCGCGATCTGCCTGCCCTGCTCGACCAGTGCCGGCAGGCCCATCCCGGCCTGAGCATTCATTGCGCTGCCGCGGTGGGCGAATCTGATGCGGTGCTGGATGCGATTGCGGCTTACTGTATCGCGTCGCTGCCGGGGGCTGCTGCGCAGTCCTGAAGACTTCAAAACCCTAACGAAAAAACCCCGTGCCGGAATCCCGGCACGGGGTCACTGTTGTTGACGGCACGCTGATGGTGCTGGTTGTCTCCCCTCTCCCGCTCGCGGGAGAGGGGCCAGGGGTGAGGGCGGGCGCTGGCAAGCACCATGACGCCTCACTTCGTAGAGACTCCCGCCCTCACCCCCGCCCCTCTCCCATAAATGGGAGAGGGGAGAAAACACTCGCGGTGCCAGCGCAGGGCCGAAGATCAGGCAGCGCGCGGCGTACAGACTTCAGTCGCGCCCGCATCTTCCCGCGGCGCCTCGGTCGCGCGCGCGGCCAGCGCGGCGCCGATCATCAGCAGGCTGGGCTGCACCGGGTCGATCCATGCCGCCGCTTCCCCGGCCGCCATCTGGCCGAGCGTGAATTCGCGGCTGCGCTGGCGCGGCGTGGTGGCGGCTTCCACCACCCATGCCGGCGTCGACGCGGGCTTGCCGTGCGCGATCAGCTGCGCGGCAATCGAAGCGGCCTGGTCGCGGCCCATGTAGTAGACCAGCGTGTCGGCCTTGACCGCGGCTTCGATATCCGGCGAGCCCTCGCCGTCCGCCGCCTTGGCCTGCGTGGCAAACGCCACGCTGCGCGACACGCCGCGCTTGGTCAGCGGCTTGCCGATGGCCGACGCCGCCGCCAAGGCTGCGGTGATGCCCGGCACCACCTCGTACTCGATGCCGGCCGCTTCCAGTGCCTGCAGTTCCTCGTCGGCGCGGCCGAACAGCATCGGGTCGCCGCCCTTCAGGCGCACCACGCGTTCATACTTGCTGGCCAGGTCGACGATCTGGCGGTTGATGAACAGCTGCGCGGTGGAGCGCTGGCCGCAGCGCTTGCCGACCTCGACCAGCTCCGCCTGCGGACACCAGGCCAGCATCTCCGGCGACACCAGCGCATCGTGCAGCACCACCTGGGCTTCGCCCAAAAGCCGTGCACCACGCACCGTAATGAGGTCTGCCGCACCGGGGCCCGCCCCGATCAGGGTCACCTTGCCGTAAGTCTTGCGCGCCTGCTTGTCCATCTGTTGCCCCTTGTCCGCTCGTTCCCGTTCGTTACCGATCAGGAGAACGCACGGATCATGCCTGCGGCCACCGTGTGGTTGGTCGCCTCGTCGATCAGCACGAAGGCGCCTGTTGCCGGATTGTCGCCATAGGCATCGCACACGATCGGCTTCTGCAGCGAGATCTGCACCGAACCGATGTCGTTCAGGCGGATGTCGTGGCGGCCGGTCTCGTGCGACAGCGTGTGCACGTCCAGCACGCGGTCCACCGCCGACACGCGCGCGAACACGCTGGCGGTGGTGTGCTTGAGCACGTACTTGCGCGACGGGTTCAGCGACTCGTCGTCGAACCAGCACAGGTCGGCCTGTAGCTTCTTGGCGGATGCCGCCGTCGCATTGGCGGCAACGAACATGTCACCGCGCGATACATCGACGTCCTCGGCCAGGCGCACGGTGACGGTATCGCCGACGTTGGCCGATTCAGCGGCGCCGTTCGGGGTCAGCACTTCAGCCACCACGGCCTCGCGGTTGGCGGGCAGCACGCGCAGCTTCTGGCCGACGCGCACGGTGCCGGCTTCCACGCGGCCGGCATAGCCGCGGAAATCGTCCGACTGCGAACCGTCCTGGCGGATCACCAGCTGGACCGGGAAGCGCAGCGCCGCGTCATCCTCGGGCGCGGCTTCTTCCACCGGCAGCTCTTCCAGCAGCGGCAGCAGCGGCTCGCCCTGGTACCACGGCATGACGTCGCTCTCGTGCACGATATTGTCGCCGCGCAGCGCGGAGACCGGCACGTAGCGCACGTCCTTCAGGCCCAGCTGCTCGGCCAGCTCGGCGTAGGCGGTGCGAATCTCGTTGAAGGTCTGCTCGCTGTAGTCGACCAGGTCCATCTTGTTGACAGCGACGATCACGTGCTGGATTTCCAGCAGTTTCAGGATCGCCGAGTGGCGCTTGGTCTGCGCCAGCAGTTCGGCGCGGCCGTCCGTGACGGTCACGCGGGTGGCATCGACCAGCACGATGGCCGCGTGCGCGGTCGACGCGCCCGTGACCATGTTGCGGGTGTACTGCTCGTGGCCCGGCGTATCCGCGATGATGAACTTGCGGCGCGCGGTCGAGAAGTAGCGGTAGGCCACGTCGATGGTGATGCCCTGCTCGCGCTCGGCTTCCAGGCCGTCGGTCAGCAGCGAGAAGTCGATCTGCTCGCCGGCGGTGCGCTTGTTCTTGGCATTGGCCAGCGCGGTCAGCTGGTCGGACAGCACGGCCTTGCTGTCGTACAGCAGGCGGCCGATCAGCGTGCTCTTGCCGTCGTCGACGGAGCCGGCGGTGATGAAGCGCAGCAGGCCTTGATGGGTAGCTTGGTGAGTCATGTCTGGATCCTTTGCTGCGTGCGGCTTAGAAGTAGCCTTCCTTCTTGCGGCGCTCCATCGAAGCTTCGCTGGTCTGGTCGTCCATGCGGGTGGCGCCGCGCTCGGTGATCTCGGTCACCGCGGTCTCGGCGATGATCGCTTCCGGCGAATCGGCAACGCTGGCCACCGGGCAGGTGCAGCTGATGTCGCCGACGGTACGGAAGCGCACCGACAGCACTTCGCTGACGTCGCCGTCCTGCTTGGGCGTGATCGGGGTGACCGGCACCAGCAGGCCGTTCTTGCGCACCACCTCGCGCTGGTGCGCGTAGTAGATCGGCGGCAGCGCCAGGTTTTCGCGGGCGATGTACTGCCACACATCCAGCTCGGTCCAGTTGGAGATCGGGAACACGCGCATCTGCTCGCCCTGCGCCATGCGGGCGTTATACAGGCTCCACAGCTCGGGACGCTGGGCCTTCGGGTCCCACTGGCCGAACTCGTCGCGGAACGAGAAGATGCGCTCCTTGGCGCGGGCCTTCTCTTCGTCGCGGCGGGCGCCGCCCATCAGCGCGTCGAACTTGTGCGCCTCGATGGTTTCCAGCAGCGTCACGGCC
This sequence comes from Cupriavidus oxalaticus, assembly GCF_038900635.1. GTDB lineage: Bacteria > Pseudomonadota > Gammaproteobacteria > Burkholderiales > Burkholderiaceae > Cupriavidus > Cupriavidus oxalaticus_B. Next base: position 734,824 of record NZ_JAYMRX010000001.1, read on the forward strand.
TGCGCGGCGTTGCGCGAATCGGTTTCCTTGCGCAGGCGCACGGTGCCGCGCTTGATCGAATCCTCGACATGGCCCACCACCAGGCGCGCACCCAGTTCCGCCACGCGCTGGTCGCGGAAGGCAATCACTTCCGGGTAGTTGTGGCCGGTGTCGATATGCACCAGCGGGAACGGCAGCTCGATCTTGCGGTCGCCCAGGCGGAAGGCCTTCAGCGCCAGGTGCAGCATCACGATCGAATCCTTGCCGCCCGAAAACAGCAGCGCCGGGTTGCGGCACTCGGCCACCACTTCGCGGATGATGTAGATCGATTCGGCTTCGAGCCGGTCGAGATGGTCGTTCTGTACCTGCAACAGGTGCGCCACGCTGGAGGTGGCTTCTGCGATGTCGTTCATGATGCCCATTTTTTTACCGGCCTCAATGCTTGATGTTCTGTTCGTGGAGCCCGCACTCTTTCGAGTCCTTGCTCTCCCACCACCAGCGTCCTGCGCGCACGTCCTCGCCCGCGCGCACCGCACGCGTACAGGGCTCGCAGCCGATGCTGGGATAGCCCTTGGCGTGCAGGTCGTTGACCGGCACATTGTGGCGCTTCAGGTAGGCCCACACCTCGGCCTCGCTCCAGTCCGCCAGCGGGTTGAACTTGGGGATGCCGCGGGCTTCGTCCTGTTCCTCGAACGGCAGTTCGGCGCGCGTCACGGCCTGCTCGCGGCGCTGGCCGGTCAGCCAGGCGTCGGCGTGCGACAGCGCGCGGTTGAGCGGCTCGACCTTGCGGATGCCGCAGCATTCCTTGCGCAGGTCGATGCCGTCGTAGAAGCCGTTGAGGCCGTGCTTCTTCAGGTAGTTCTCGACTGCCTCGGCGTCCGGCGTGTATTGCTCGATGCTGTAGCCGTAGTGCGACTGCACCTTGTCGAGCACCGCCAGCGTCTCGGCGTGCAGGCGCCCGGTCTGCAGCGTGAAGACACGGATGCCGGCGCGCACGGCGGGGGAGCCGCGCAGGATGGCATCGGTCAGCACCATGTCTTCGGCCGCCAGGCTGGAGGCAAAGCGCGCGCGGAAGAAGCGCGCGGCGATGCCGGCGAGACGCTCGCCCAGCTCGCGCTCCTTCTGTTCCAGCGCTTCGATGCTGCCGGTGTACTCGGGCGCGACCCACAGAGCGGGCGGACGCAGCGCCGATACCGCGCCGGCATCCACCACGGGGATATCGCTCAGCACCGTGCTCATGCCGTGGCCTTCGGTTGCACGGCGCCGCCTTCGGTGCGGGCGCGGCGGAACAGCGGCAGCGGTTCGTCGACCGAAGCCTGGTAGGTCACGGTGAACTCGGTGAAGCCCTTGATGGCGTCGTCGATGTTCTTGTCGGCGCGCACCGCGAAGGCGTCGAAGCCGCAGCGCTTCATGAAGTTGAGCTGGTCGCGCAGCACGTCGCCGATGGCGCGCAGCTGGCCTTCCCACTTGTAGCGGGTGCGCAGCAGGTAGGCCGTGGAGAAGCCGCGGCCGTCGCGGAACACCGGGAAGTCCACCGCCACCAGCGACACGCGGTCAAAGTACGCGGCGGCATCGCCCGGCTCGTCTTCCGGGGCCAGCCACACGCCGGTGCGGGCGGCATCGCGGCCGGCCAGCAGCGCTTCATTGGCCTTCCACACCGACAGCGGGAACAGCACGGCGTCCTGGCCCTGCGCGGCGGCAGCGACCTGCTCTTCGGTCAGCGGTTGCTCTTCAGTGGCGCGCAGCACGGTCCAGTTGTCTTCGGCGATCACCGGGGTGACGTTCGCACCGTCGCGTTGCAGTTGAATGATCTTTGCCATGTTCAGTCTCTCCGGTCCTCAGGCTTCGGCGCGCTCGCGCGGCTGCTTGTCTGCGTAGACACGCTCCTTGAACGGGGCGATGCCGATGCGGGACAGGGTTTCGATAAAGCGTTCGTCTTCGATGCGGTTGGCCACGAAGGTGTCGATGATGCGGGTCACCACTTCGGGCATTTCCTCGGCGCTGAACGACGGGCCGATCACCTTGCCCAGCGCGGTCTTGTTGCCCTGGGCGCCGCCCAGCGTGACCTGGTACCACTCCGAGCCGTCCTTGTCGACGCCCAGCACGCCGATGTTGCCGACGTGGTGGTGGCCGCAGGCGTTGATGCAGCCCGAGATGTTCAGCGAGATCTCGCCCAGGTCGTAGACGTAGTCGAGGTCGTCGAAACGGTCCTGGATCGCCTGCGCGATGGGGATCGACTTGGCGTTGGCCAGCGAGCAGAAATCGCCGCCTGGGCAGGCGATGATGTCGGTCAGCAGGCCGATGTTGGGCGTGGCCAGGCCAGCCTTCTTCGCCAGTTGCCACAGCGCGTACAGGTCCTGCTTCTTCACGTCCGGCAACACCAGGTTCTGCTCGTGCGCGACGCGCAGCTCGCCGAAGCCGAACTGGTCGGCCAGGTCGGCCACGGCTTCCATCTGCGCGTCGGTGGCATCTCCCGGGGGCGAGGCCAGGCCCGGCTTGGTCGACAGCGTCACCGCGGCGTAGCCCGGCACCTTGTGGCCGTGCACGCTGCGGCTGACCCAGCGCGCGAACGCCTTCTCTTGCAGCAGGTGGTTCTCGTACGAGGCGTCGGTGTCGGCCAGCTTTTCATACGCGGGCGGCGTGAAGTACTGCGCCACGCGGTCGAACTCGACCGGCGTCAGCGTGGCCGGGCCGTCCTTGCTGTGCTGCCATTCTTCCTCGACTTCCTGCGCGAACTTCTCCACGCCGATGGCCTTCACCAGGATCTTGATGCGGGCCTTGTACTTGTTATCGCGGCGGCCATAGCGGTTGTACACGCGGATGGCGGACTCGACGTAGGTCAGCATGTGCTGCCACGGCAGGTCGTCCTTGATCACCGAGCCCAGGATCGGGGTGCGGCCCAGGCCGCCGCCGGCCAGCACGCGCAGGCGCAGCTCGCCCGCGTCGTTCTTGTAGGCGTAGATGCCGATGTCGTGCATCTGCACCACGGCACGGTCGTCGGCCGAGGCGGAGATGGCGATCTTGAACTTGCGCGGCAGGAAGGCGAATTCTGGCTGGAACGTGCTCCACTGGCGCAGCAGTTCGGCCAGCACGCGCGGGTCCGCCGACTCGTCCGGCGCCACGCCGGCGAAGTGGTCGGTGGTGATGTTGCGCACGCAGTTGCCCGAGGTCTGGATCGCGTGCATCTCGACGCTGGCCAGTTCGGCCAGCACGTCGGGCACGCGCTCCAGCTCCATCCAGTTGTACTGGATGTTCTGGCGCGTGGAGAAGTGGCCATAGCCGCGGTCGTATTCGCGCGCGACATGCGCCAGCTTGCGCATCTGGTCCGACGACAGCAGGCCGTACGGAATCGCCACGCGCAGCATGTAGGCGTGGCGCTGCATGTACAGGCCGTTCTGCAACCGCAGCGGCAGGAATTCTTCCTCGGTCAGCTCGTCCGACAGGCGGCGGCGCACCTGGTCACGGAACTGGGCGACGCGCTCGGCAACGATGCGCTGGTCATATTGGTCGTACTGATACATGGCGGGGTCCGTTCAGTATTCGTTGAATTCAGGAAACGAGCTTGATGGCGACAAGCGTCAGCGTGGTCGCCAGGGCGGCGCGCACAAGCCGCTCGGGCAGTGCCCGCGACAGTTGCGCGCCCAGCCAGATGCCGGGGATCGAACCCACCAGCAGCGCTAGCAGCAAATTCCAGTTGACGGTGCCGAGCCACACGTGGCCCAGCCCGGCCAGCGCCGTCAGCGGGACGGCGTAGGCGATATCGGTGCCGGCGACTTCGGCCGGCTTCATATGCGGATACAGCAGCAGGATCAGCGTGGCGCCAACCGCGCCGGCGCCGATCGACGACACCGTCACCAGCACGCCGATCACGGCGCCGACCACGATGGTGGCGATGACCTGGGCGCGGCCATGCAGCTGGAAGCGCGGGTTGCGCTCGAGCCAGGCCAGCATCTGCTTGCGGAACAGCAGCGACAATACGGTCAGCAGAACAGACACGCCGATGGTCACGCGGATCGCATGCAGCCACTGGGCGTTGAGCTCGCCGGCGCTCTTGAGCACCAGGATGGCCACTACCGCCGTCGGCAGGCTGCCGATGCACAGGCGCCGCACCACCTGCCACTGCACATGGCCATGCGCGCGGTGCGCGATCGTGCCGAAACCCTTGGTGATCGCCGCGAAAGCCAGGTCGGTGCCGACCGCGGTCGCCGGCGAGAAGCCGAACAGCAGCGTCAGCAGCGGCGTCATCAGCGAGCCCCCACCCACGCCGGTCAGACCGACGAGGACGCCTACAAACAGACCGGAAACGGTATAGGCCAGCGACATGGGGGACTCGGTGGGCCCTGGCCCGTGAGGCTCGCATCACAATCCGGGGGCTGCGAGCGGACGCACTGAGGGCAGGACGTTCATTAACAAAGTTCGAGAATCGTAATAAACTGGCCTCATACCTCAAACTAATAAGAAGTTGTTTGTTTATACGACCCGAGTTATATGAACCTGCACCAGTTTCGCTTCGTGCGCGAGGCCGTCCGGCAGAACTACAACCTGACCGAAGCCGCCAAAGCGCTCTACACGTCACAACCCGGCGTGTCCAAGGCCATCATCGAGCTGGAAGAAGAGCTGGGTGTCGATATCTTCACGCGCCACGGCAAGCGCATCCGCAGCCTGACCGAGCCGGGGCGGCGCATTCTCACCTCTGTTGAGAAAATCCTGCAGGAGGTCGAAAGCCTGAAGCGGGTCGGCATGGACTATGCCGCACAGGACCAGGGCAACTTCACCATCGCCACCACGCATACGCAGGCGCGCTACGCGCTGCCGCGGGTGATCGGCGAGTTCACCAAGCGCTACCCCAAAGTCCGGCTGTCGATCCAGCAAGGCAACCCGTCGCAGATCGCCGACATGCTGCTGCATGACCAGGCCGATATCGGCATTGCCACGGAGGGCATCACCGACGACAAGAGCCTGGTGTCGCTGCCGGGTTACCAGTGGACGCATATGGTGATTACGCCACCCGATCATCCGCTGCTGGACAAGAAGCACCTGGCGCTCGAAGACCTGATGGGCTACCCGCTGATCACCTACGACCCCCACTTCGCCGGCCGGCCCAAGATCGACAAGGCCTTCGAGCTGCGCCACCTGAAGCCGGACATCGTGCTCGAGGCGATCGACGCCGACGTGATCAAGACTTACGTGGAGATCGGCCTGGGCGTGGGCATCGTCGCCGGCGTGGCCTATGATGCCGAGCGCGACCGCAATTTGCGCGGGATTTCCGCCGGCCACCTGTTCGGCAGCAATGTCACGCACCTGGCGGTCAAGCAGGGCGCCTACCTGCGCAGCTTTGTCTACACCTTTATCGAGCTGTTCTCGCCGACGCTGAACCGCAAGCTGGTCGAACAGGCCATGTCGGGCGAGCACGAAGCCTACGAACTCTGAGCGCGGCAGCCCGCCGCCTCGCTATATAAGAAGCAGAACCCAACATGCATTCCCAATCCGTCACGCCGCGCCGGCCGGAGGCGCTGTGAGCGAACCCATCAGCGAAGCCACCAGCGAACTGCCCCGCATCCACTGGACCGAGGACGGCACCGAGCGCAGCGCCGCCTGGCGCTCCGAGGCCGGCAATCCGCCGCCGCGCCGCGTGGTGGTCGCCGACGACACCACCAGCGCCGACACCGCCTACCGGCTCGCCTGCGAAGGCACTGCCCTGCTGTGGCGCGGCGACTTCCAGAACGCGCGCCAGCTGCTCAACGCCATGGCGCGGCGTACCGAGCGCAAGCCCAAAAAGGCCAGCCGCCCGGGCCAGAAAGCCAAGGGGGCCAAGGGCGCGCCCGGCTCCACCACCGAGGCCTTCCACCTGCACCGGCTGTCGCAGTCGCAGCGCGCCCGCACGCTGGGCATGCTGCTGCTGCCGTTCGAGGCCGACCACAGCGTGCCGCTGCGCCGCGCGCCCGATGTGAGCGAAGCCTGCGAGCAGGTCTACGGCCCGGCGGGCGAGCCCTATGTAGCGTCGCTGCGCGAGTTGCTGGGCATGATCGGCGCCTATGAGTGGCGCAGGAAAGGCGTGGAGATCCCGGCGCTGGAAGACCGCATCCATCCCTGGTACGGCGTGTTCTCGCCGGTGCGGGGCGAGTATGTCGACCTGGTTGCCGCCGAGCCGCTACCGTCCAGGTCGCTGGCCTTTGACATCGGCACCGGCACCGGCGTGCTGGCCGCGGTGCTGGCCCGGCGCGGCGTGCAGCGCATCGTCGCCACCGACCAGGACCCGCGTGCACTGGCCTGCGCACGCGAGAACATCGGGCAGCTCGGCTACGCCGGCGCCGTCGAGATCGTGCAGGCCGACCTGTTCCCGCAAGGCCGCGCGCCGCTGGTGGTGTGCAACCCGCCGTGGGTGCCGGCCCGGCCTAGCTCGCCGGTCGAGCGCGCCGTCTACGACCCGGACAGCGCCATGCTGCGCGGCTTCCTCGATGGGCTGGCCGCCCACCTGGAGCCCGGCGGCGAAGGCTGGCTGCTGCTGTCCGACCTGGCCGAGCACCTGGGCCTGCGCCCGCGCGCGCAGCTGGAAGGCTGGATCGAGGCCGCAGGGCTGAAGGTGCTGGGCCGCTCCGATATCCGCCCGCGTCATCCGCGCGCCGCCGATCCCAGCGATCCGCTGCATGCCGCGCGGTCGGCCGAAGTGACCTCGCTCTGGCGGCTGGGCGTGCGCTGACGCGCGTGCCCTTGCAGGCGGAGTTCGGCTATCCTTCCCGTCACAAATAAGACTGGAGGAGACAAGATGCCGAAGTTGTTCCGCGCGTTGCCCCGCCTGCTGCCCACCGTCGTACTTTCCACCCTGCTTTGCGCCAGTGCCGCCGCGCTGGCCGATATCCGCGTCGGCATCGACGTGTCCACCACCGGGCCGGCGGCCTCGATCGGCATTCCCTCCAAGAACACCGTGCTGATGTGGCCGCAGACGCTGGGCGGCCAGAAGGCGCATTACGTGATCCTGGACGACGGCTCCGACCCGGCCGCGGCGGTGCGCAACGTGCGCAAGCTGATTTCGGAGGAAAAGGTCGACGTGATCGTCGGCCCCAACATCACGCCGACCGCGCTGGCCGCGCTCGATGCCGTGTCCGAGGGCGAGACGCCGATGGTGGCGCTGGCCGCGTCGGCGTCGATCGTCGAGCCGCAAACCGACGCCAAGCGCCGCTGGGCCTTCAAGATGCCGCAGAACGACTCGCACATGGCGACCGTGCTGACGGAATACATGAGCAACCACGGCATCAGGACCGTCGGCTTCATCGGCTTTGCCGACGCCTATGGCGAAAGCTGGTGGCGCGAGTTCTCCAGGCTGGCCGAAGTGCGCAAGATCAAGGTGGTCGCCAACGAGCGCTTCTCGCGCAACGACACTTCGGTGACCGGCCAGGTACTCAAGCTGATGGCGGCAAACCCCGACGCGGTGCTGATCGCCGGCGCCGGCACGCCCTCGGTGCTGCCGCAGAAGACGCTGGGCGAGCGCGGCTACAAGGGCAAGGTCTACCAGACCCACGGCATCGCCACCTGGGAATTCCTGCGCATGGGCGGCAAGGACGTCGAAGGCACGCTGTTCCCGACCGGCCCGGTCGTGGTCGCGCGCCAGCTGCCCGAAAGCCACCCCGTGCGCAAGGTCGCGCTGGACTTCGTCACCCGCTACGAGGGCAAGTACGGCCCCGACAGCGTGACGCAGTTTGCCGGCGACGCCTGGGGTGCGTGGCTGCTGCTGGACGACGCCGCGCGCCGCGCGCTCAAGACCGGCGCCCAGCCCGGCACGCGCGAATTTCGTGCCGCCATGCGCGACGCGCTTGAATCCACCACCAACCTCACCATCCCTAACGGCGTGCTGAACCTGAATGCGAAGGACCATCAGGGCTTCGACCAGCGTTCGCGCGTGATGGGGGTGATCCGCAACGGCAAGTTCGCCTATGCGGGCGACAAGTAACCATCGCCCGCCGAATCCAGCATCCTGAAAGGAAGCAACGCATCATGACCACTTCCCCCCCTTCCGTCACCGTTGCCTTTATCGGCCTGGGCGCCATGGGCTCGCACATGGTCCGCCACCTGCTGGCCGCCGGCCACACCGTGCGCGCGTTCGTGCGCCGCCCCGAGGCCGCCGAAGCCGCGCGCGCCATGGGTGCGGAGCCGTTCTTCACGCCCGCCGAGGCCGCGCGCGGCGCCAGCGTCGTCTTCACCAACGTGACTTCGTCCGAAGACGTGCGCGAAGTGCTGCTGGGCGAGCAAGGCGTGATCCACGGGGCCGCGCCGGGCACGGTATGCGTCGACCACAGCACCATCTCGCCGGTGGTCACGCGCGAGATCGCCGCGGCACTGGCGGCGCGCGGCCTCGAGGCGCTCGACTGCCCGGTCTCGGGCGGCACCATGGCCGCCGCGTCCGGCAAGCTGACCATCATGGTCGGCGGCAAGCTCGAGGTGCTGGAACGCGTGCTGCCGCTGCTGGAGCTGCTGGGCACGACCATCACGCATATCGGCGACAACGGCGCCGGCCAGGTCGCCAAGCTGTGCAACCAGATCGCTCAGGTGGTCAATATCGAAGGCATCGCCGAAGCCATGCGCTTTGCCTCGGCGCAGAACGTCGATACCGGCCGCGTGCTGCAAGCCATGTCGACGGGCATGGCGGGCAGCCGCATGCTCGACCTGATGGGGCCCAAGATGGTGTCGCGCAATTTCGCCGCCGGCATCGAGGCGCGGCTGCACGACAAAGACTTCGGGCTGGCGCGCGATATCGCCGAGGAGATCGGCCTGGACCTGCCGGCGATGCAGGCCACCTCGGCGCAACTGCGCACGCTGATGGCCAACGGCTGGGGCAAGGACGATACCTCGTCGCTGCTGCGCGTGCTGGAGGGCTGAGGGCCGAGCTCAGGCGCCGGTCAGACGCCGGTCAGACGCCGGTCAGACGCAATACGGCGCGCACCAGCGCGCTGTCGGCATCATTGAAGCCATCGAGCACGTTGAAATGATGGCATCCCGGCAGCACGAGATCGCTCACTGCCGGACTGCGGACATTGGCGCGCCATGCTGCCCGCATCAGCGCATGCTGACGGTGGTATTCGGCCGCTTCCAGCTCGCCCACCGCGAGCGACAGCGGCGCGGCGGTGGCTGGCGTCATATACGCCGGCGACAAGCGCGCCACATCGTCTTCCGACAGCCGCAGGTCGCATTGCAGGAACGCGGCGCGGCGCAGCGGCTCCATGTCATACAGCCCGCTGACCGACAGCCCGCCCTTGACCAGGTCCGCGGGCAGGTCTTGCGCCAGCTGCGGCCAGCGTGCCGCCATCAGCATCGCCACCAGGTGGCCGCCGACGGAATGCCCGGCGGCGAACAGCCGATGCGGATCATGCCCTAGCTCGACCGATTGCCGGTACAGCCACGCCACGCTGCGCAGCACTTGCCGCACGATCTCGGGCACCGTCACCGACGGCACCAGCGAATAGTTGACCACGGCCACCGACACGCCGAGCGCCGGCAGCACGCTGGCGACGAAACTGTGATCGCGCTTGTCGAGCGCGCGGTAGTAGCCGCCGTGGACGAACACCAGCAGCGGCGGCGCCACGCCCTCATCCGCCAGCGCCGTCGCCGGGAAATAGTCCAGCGTCTCATCCTGCGGATGCCGCGAAGCTGCATCCGCATAGCCCAGGTCGGCGATAAAGCCGCCGCGCCCGCGCACCCGCGCCGACCAGTCGCCCCAGCGCGCCATATGCGCCGGGTTGTCCGGCACATTGGCGCGGTTGTTGTATTCGCGGTCGTAAAAGCCGGGGTCCTGCGAGGGCAGGCTGGCAAGGCTCGCCAGCGTGGCTTGGTCGGTCATGGCGGTCGGTGGATGCGAAGTGTGGGCGGGTTGCCGCGGCCGCGGTGGTGCGCGGTGACGGCGATGCTAACCGCAATCGCCATGCACCAGTTATCCGGACCACTACCATCGCCATGGCGGCCGGTTGTCGGCCGGGGGGAATTGCGGCATAATCGCCGGCTCAGCCCGGCATCGGTTCCGATGCCGTCACACCTGCCCGGGTGGTGAAACAGGTAGACGCAGGGGACTCAAAATCCCCCGCCGCAAGGCGTGTCGGTTCGAGTCCGACCCCGGGCACCAAGTACAATTCCCAAGCAGTCCCAAGAATTCCGGAAACCCCCGCCCAGCCTAGCTTTGCGGGGGTTTTTGTTTCCCGAGCAGTCCGAGAACCTCCGTTGACAGCGGGGGCATCTTGGGGGTACATCTGGGGGTATGTGGCGTGAAGTACCCCATCCCTCGCGAAATGTACCCCCACCATGCCTACCACTGACATTGCGATCAAGAACGCGATCAAGGCCTCCAAGGACGCTGACAAACCGCTCAAGCTGTTCGATGGCGGCGGGCTGTTCCTGCTCATCACCCCAGCCGGGGGGCGATACTGGCGGCTCAAATACCGGATGGCCGGGAAGGAAAAGTCGCTAGCGTTGGGCGTCTATCCTGACGTGGGGCTGGCGGCGGCGCGAAAGAAGCGCGAGGCGGCGCGCGAACGGGTTGCGGCAGGGGTAGACCCGGGCGAAGCGAAGAAGGCCGAACAGCGGGCCGCCAAGTTGGCCGCAGACAATTCGTTCGAGGCCGTGGCGCGTGACTGGCTGGAGGAGCGCAAAAGCATGGTGGAGGAGGCGCAGCACATTAAGACCCTGGCCCGCCTTGTGAATGACGTGTTTCCTTGGCTCGGCAACCGGCCGATCACGCAGATCGACGCACCGGAGATTCTGGCGGTACTCAAGCGGATCGACAGCCGGGGCGCTCGTTTTTCCGCCCATCGGGTCCGCTCGGAAATCAGCCGCGTATTCCGCTATGCAATCAAGGAAGGCAAAGCCAAGTCCGACCCGGCCAAAGATCTGATCGGCGCCATACCGCCAGCGGTGGAAACGCACTTTGCCGCCATCACCGACCCTGCCAAGGTAGGTGAGATGCTGTGCGCCTTCGACGGGTTCAGCGGGACGTTCACTGTACTGTGCGCGCTCAAGCTTGCCCCACTGTTGTTCGTCCGGCCTGGCGAGCTTCGCAAGGCTGAGTGGGCGCAGATTGACCTAGACCGGGCTGAGTGGCGCTATTGTGTCAGCAAGACCAAAACGGATCATCTTGTTCCCCTTGCCGACCAAGCCGTAGCCATCCTGCGCGATCTACATGCCCTAACGGGGAATGGTCAATACGTGTTCCCCGGGGCGCGCTCGGCCCAGCGGCCGATGAGCGAGGCTGCAATCAACGCTGCGCTGCGGCGACTGGGGTACGACACGCGCACCGAGATCACCGGCCATGGCTTCCGGGCGATGGCGCGCACGATCCTGCACGAGGAGTTGCACCAAAAGCCCGAGGTAATCGAGCACCAACTAGCACATGCCGTACCGGACGCCTTGGGAGCGGCATACAACAGAACGCGGTTCATCAAAGAGCGGCGGACGATGATGCAGGCTTGGGCCGACTATCTTGATGAACTCAAGCGGGGTACTGGGGTGCGGCCGCCCCCCCGTTCCGAAGCGTGATCGCGACCTCATTCCGACCAGTTCCCGTACAATTCACACTGATCTTGCATTGTATGCAGCAGCACTAGCGGCGAATTGCGGCCGCTAGTACGGATGCGATCCTGAATACCCCCATCAGCCAATGGAGAGAGTCGGATGAACCGATAAAGCCCTAACTAGGTAGGAGGTTCAATGGACGATTGGAACAGCGACCATTGCGACGGCATCGATCCTGAAGAGATCGATTCGCTTTGGAATCTTCATGAGGATTTCAGTGTGGCTCACGCGGCGGCGCTTGTGGCAGGCTACGAGCCGACGTTGATTGATCGTTGCAAGAGCGATTCTTCATTTCACAAGCTCTTTCCCAAGTACGGCGTCACCTTAGATGCTCTGACCAAATCAATCACCAACAATCGCTTGCGGGCGACGCTTCGTTACTCGGCGCGGGAGTATGGATACGCCGATTCATTAGAAGAGATCGACCTGGCAGAGTGTGGCCTGCCGTCTGGCCCGGGCAGTACGGCGCACGAGGGTGAAGAGTTATCCCCTGACGCTCGCTTCTTCTACCGACCTTTTCCCGACTGGTCTCTTAGCACGGTGTCCCGGGATGATTTGACCCAATGGCTGACTCGGCGGGGCATCAAGGCAGGTTTCTTCTTCCCCACTACTACTAACGGCCCCGGATATCTGGACTCCGAGCATCCACGCTATGCGCCAAAATTGGCGGCTGCAGTGCGCGCCTGGGAGGCGGTGACCGATACAAACGGTAAGCACCCGAAGCAGGCGCTGACAAAGTGGCTGCGGGAACACGGCGTGGAGTTCGACCTAACCGACGCAGACGGGAAACCAAATGAAACGGGAATCGAGGAAATAGCCAAGGTCGCAAACTGGCAGCCTAGCGGTGGCGCCCCCAAGACTCCCGGCATCTAACCTCCATTCAGATCCGCGTCGGCGCTGACTTAGCGCCGACGACGCTTTCAAACCCCACCCTCATTCGGCAGGAATTCCTCCTCCCTCCCCCCAGTCATTCGCAGGGGGTTTTCGTGATTCGCCTGCCTATTCCCCGGCGTTCGGAAATAATTGAATGGACCATGTGTTCCCGGATGGGCCGGGACGATTCACTACAGGTGAAACATGGCCGAGCAACTCCGCGCTGCATTGGCAATCCTGCGCCGCAAGCAGGTAGAGCAGGAAACCGGGCTGTCCCGCAGCACAATCTATGCCCGCATCAAACTCAGAACTTTTCCGCCGGCCGTCCAGTTGGGGCCGCGCTCCGTCGGCTGGCGGCGCGGCGATATAGATGCGTTCCTGGCTAATCCCTCCGAGTACAGGGCGGAGGACTGAAATGGAAAAGAAAGAAGCCAAGATTCGCGCCGCGACAGAGAGCATCTACGTGACGGGGGGCATGAACGCACCGCAGATGCATGATCGTGATCTACATGAAGCGCTGACTCAGGCTTGCGCGGACGTCGGCATCGAGTACAAGGACGTCCCCGCCGATGGGCAATGGCACCGTACCAATGTGCTAAACGACTGCAGTGGTAAGGGTGACGCTGCTATCAAGGTATTTTCTGATGGCGCGGGCGGCATCGTTTGCAACTGGAAAGGCGAAACGCAAGTGTTCTTCGCTGACGCTGGCCGAAAGCTGTCGGATGCCGAACAGGCAGACCGCAAACGTCTTGCAGATGCCGCTCGGGTAGAAGCAGAAGCCGAGCGCCAGAAACAGGCGAGCCGCGCCGCTTTGCAGGTTATGGCTGTCACCCAGGCGGCGACCAAAGCCACCGCGGATCATCCGTATTTAACGAGCAAGGGTATTGCACCTGCGGGCCCGCTGTACGAGATGGCAGTAGAGCGCCTGGTGGAACTGATCGGATACCACCCAAAAACAAGCGGCGAGCCTTTGAGTGGGCGCATCCTGCTCGCGCAGGTATCTATCAACGGCGAGCCCGCCACCTTGGAAATGATTGACGAGCGCGGGCACAAATCGGCTCTGTACGGTGGCGCGAAGGCTGGCGGGTACTGGTGCACTAACGAGCTTCCAAAGACGGATGCCGACGCTACCGTGCTGATTTGCGAGGGCGTGGCCACAGCTATCTCTGCGTACGAGGCGACGGGCCATACGGCAGTGGCAGCGCTGTCCTGCGGCAACCTGGAACGTGTGGCCCAGGCTATGCGGGCGAAGTACCCAGCGGGCGAAATCGTGATTTGTGCCGATCTTGGCAATGGGCAGACTGACGCGGAGCGGGCCGCACAAGCCGTCGGCGGGCGCGTGGCGCTGCCGGTATTCGCGGGGGGCTTGGAGATCGAAGGCAAGGCTCCTACCGATTTCAACGATATGCATGCCCTAGCGGGTTTAGACGCGGTGCGCATCTGCATTGAGGGTGCCGCGGCACCCGGCGACCTCACAAATGCCAAAATTGGCGGGCCGGAAACCGACGAGCAGGCAGTAGCACGTCTGGCGGCGCTCACTCCATTTCAGTATGACCGCGTGCGCAACACAGAAGCCAAGCGCATGGGCGTACAGGTTAGCACGCTTGATCGGAAAGTGAAGAATTGGCGCGGCAATGCGGCGGCTGCGGACGCCGCTCCTTTCGCGGATGTTGAGCCGCACCCGGATCCTGTAGACGGCGCGGTGCTGCTATCGGAAATAGCCCGCACTATCCGCCGCTTCGTCGTCTGCGACCCGGAGGCGGTGGTTGCTACGGCCCTTTGGTGCATGGCTGCCTGGCTGGTGGATCAAGTCAGTGTCTGCCCTATCCTACTCATCAACGCCCCGGAGAAGGCTTGCGGCAAGACGCAATTGCTGACGGTGACAGGGAATCTCGTCCCGAAGCCTGCACAGGCGGCAGGCATTTCCCCGTCCGTTCTGTTCCGCATGATCGAGAAGTACCAGCCCACGCTGCTGGTGGACGAGATCGAAACGGTGCTGACCAGAGAAGCGGAAGAACTGCGCGGCCTGATGAACGCCGGCCATACCCGAGATTCCGCCTATGTCTGGCGCAATGTCGCGGTGGGCGATGACTTTGAGCCTAAGCGATTCAACGTGTTTGGCTTTAAGGCCATTGCGGGCATCAACGCTAACAAGTTGGCCGAGACCATTACCAGCCGCGCCATTGTTGCCACGTTGCGCAAGAAGCGCCCCGAGGAATCCGTCGAGCGCCTGCGTCATGCCGAACCGGGACTGTTCGATAATCTGCGCGCCAAGCTAGCGCGGTGGGCCGAGGATAATGCCGAAGCCATCCGGCTAGCCCGTCCTGACCTACCGGACGCATTGGGAGACCGGGATCAGGACAACTGGGAACCGCTGCTGGCCGTTGCCGATCTGGTTGGCGGCTCTTGGCCGAAGTACGCGCGTTCGGTAGCGCTCAAGCTGTCCGGCAGGGAGCAGGCGCAAAGCACGGGGTCTGAACTGCTGGCGGACATTCAAGAGGTATTCGAGAGCAAGCGCGTAGAGCGGATTTCGTCCGTCGATCTGGTGGCGGCGCTCTGTAAGGACGAGGAAAGGCCGTGGGCAACGTGGAACCGGGGCAAGCAGATTACCCCGCGTCAATTTGCCCGGAAGCTGGACGAGTACGGCATTAAGAGCAAGACTTTGCGCATTGGCTTCGAGGTATGCAAAGGGTTTGCCAAAGATGCTTTTGCGGATGCCTTCTCGCGCTACCTCCCCCAAAGTACCGAGCAATCGGTAACAAGGTTACAACCCAACGCCCTTGCGGGTTTCAGCGTTACTGAAAGCAGTCATGTGACCGCAACAGGAAACTCTTCGGTAACGCCGAATCTCGCGCCCGCTAAGGCCTGTAACCCTGTTACCGATAAGGACGACAATTTGGGGGCTGGTACGGGGGACGATATCGCTGATAACGCTGGCTCAGTGGAGGTGTGACATGGGCGTGCGTGAGCTTTTACATGACCTGCGCATGTCGGGGTATCGGGTGGACGTCAGCGGCAACAAGCTGCGCATTACTCCCGCCACGGTTCCCGCCGACCTGCTGGCAGCAGTGAAGGCCAATAAAACTGCTCTACTGGCGCTGCTGTCCGAAGCGCATCCCCGATGGGGCATCCGCATTAAGGGTGGCCGCGCGGTCGAGGTAGCTGCCTGCCCGCCGATGACACGGGCCGAGGTGCTGGCGAATTATCCCGACGCGGTGGATGCGACGCCATGCCCAAGCGTGTCGGGCGCGGAAGCGGTACGTTCCGATCTTGCCCAGGCGGTGGGAGACGTGGCAGACGCCGAGGCCTGGCCGGACGCACAACGGGCGCATTTACTTGCTTTGGTGGTCCGCCAGCCCGCCTTTACCTTGGCCGATGACCTGGCGCACTTCCGGCAACGTCTGCACGCCCTGCATGCTGCAAATCGTGCCGCGGAGATTGCGGCGTGCGCCTGCAGTACCTGCGCTCACCTGGAAGAACACATGGCAGGGATTCGCTGCGCAATGGCACGCGCGATGGATTGGCGGCATCACGCTTGGATTGACGCGCCCGAACAGGCGAATGACTGTGGACTATATGAGAGGGGCGAACGATGATCGATGAGTTAATCGAAGGCAAAGATGTACAGCACGGCGAGCACTAATGGCAGCACCATACGGCTAAAATGCGCGCTGCGGCAGGCAAGTCCTTATGAAGGGCTCTGACATGCCGGAGTACTTTCGATGCCCGAACGCCCAAAACGCCCATGCCGGCATCCCGGCTGCGGCGCGCTCGTCAGTAATAAGGAAGGACTCTGCCCGCTTCACCTGGCACAGCACCGGCAACAGGTCAACGCGCGGCGCGCGCCGCCGGCAGCAGGATGCAGCTATAGCAGCGCGTGGCGCAAAGCTCGTGCGGCCTATCTGCGCGCGCACCCGCTCTGCGAGTGCGACGAGTGCAAAGCGCTAGGCCGGGTTCTGCCGTCGACTGTGGTCGACCACATCAAGCCACACCGGGGCGATATGTCCCTGTTCTGGGACCGCACGAACTGGCAGGCGATGAGCAAGCCCTGTCACGACCGCAAGACAGCGCGCTTCGATGGCGGCTTCGGTCGACCCCGCCGCGAGCTGTAGCAGCGACCCGGCAGAAGCACGAACAGTCGATGTGCGTCAACAGGCATAGCACGGCGCTGTGTGCGCTGGCGCACGTCGCATACGGCACATCGTTGCAGTGCAGCGTGCCGCACCGGGCACATCTCGCGGCGATGTGTCGCACCCGGCACAGCAGGGGTAGGGGGGTGACGATCTCTGCATGTTGCAGGGCGGTGATCGCGCGTGAGCGCAGATTCTCACTGCCGCAAAATTAAGCAGGGAGGCCAATTGGTAGCGCGAGCCACAGTCTCTTCGCGGTCATAAACTGTCATTTAGCCGGCGGCTTCCCAATGACCCAATTAGAGCTGACTAATTGACCTAGCTAAATGGAAGAAGAGGATCATGTAGCGGGCGGGCGCCAACCGCCGATGCTCCATCCGATGGTGCGCGGCGCCCTCATAGGCATTGGCGATCATGATCGACGTGCCTATGGCCATATGGTTGCACCCAAGCTTTCTTAAGTTTGTGGCGCCGCGTTTGTAGGAACCGGGTCTCCCTGTCGCTCCGTGACCGCTCTCCCCGCCAATCCATCATCATCGGCAGGCGCCTGCTGTGAGATGTCGGATAGCTTGATCTGCGCTGCATATCGACAAGGTGGCCGCATTCCGAGCTGTCGACCGCGCGTCAATTGCGACGCGATGGATTGGGCCCTGTATCTTTCCCGCGTCTTTGCAGGCGCAACTTGCGTGCCGAAGGCGATTCCCCCAACAGGTTCCTGTGCCAGCGCGAGTATCCACTGAGCTCGGAGAACCCGAGCAACAGGGCCACCTGGGCCAGCGGCCGATTGGATTGAGCAAGGTAGCGGTCTGAAAGCTGCTCGCGAATCTCGGTCGTCAATGCCGTAAAGGTCTGGCCTTCGCTGGCCAGCTTCCGATGAATTGTCTGGCGCGCCACGCCCAGGTGCTTGGCCACTCTTTCGACGGAACAGCGCCCGTCGGGCAGCAAAATGGCAATGAGCTGACGCACTTCCCGCTCGATGCTCCTGTCCTCCGGGTCGCGGATTTTTTGCCACAGGCCGGCCGTGTATCTGGCCATCACCGGATCTGAGGACGGCAGCACGGCATCCAACTCGGCATTGGTGCAGACGAAGCCGTCAAACTCCGCACCAAATTCCAGCCCATGGCCAAACATTTTCCGATGGAGGCTGACGTCGTCGGGCCTGTCATGGACAAAGCAAACACTGCGAGGCGACCAGTCGTCGCCCAGGTAAATCTGGGTGAAACGCACCATGGCCCCAAGGACCAGTTCCACGGCTTGGCGCGACGGACCTTGCGGCTCATGCAACGCGTCCTTGCGGATGATGCATTTGTCGCCGCTGTCTTCCATGTGCATGTGCAGCGCCTCGTTATGCATACGCATGTGCTGCAGCAGGAAGCCCAGCAGATGGCGCATAGTCGGTGCGTCGCGCGCGGCCAGGCCCAGATACCCCAATACGGATAGCCGCCTGGTCTTGGCCATGCGCAAGCCGAAGTTATCGACCTGTGACTGCCTGGCGGACTCCTCAAGCAGTTGCCTCACTAGCCGTATCGGCACCTTCAGCTCGCTCTCGGTCAAACAGGCCGGGTCCAGCCCCACCTGGCGGGCCATCTGATAAGGGTTAAGCCCCACGCTTTGCGCGACTTCAACATAGCCGGAGAGGATGGCGCTGCGACCGTAGGGAATCATGACAAGGGAGGCAATGCAGGGGCGACGAAATGACAAATTAATGTTACGTAATGTCAAGCCTCATGACAAGGCGCAACTGATAATGGGCTTCCACTTCAGGAGACAAGCATGCAATTCCTCGACGACTCGTTGCTCCCCGAAAACCAGGAGCCCCTGGTCATTCAAGTTGCGCCGTACGGCCCACAGTACCTGCCTGGCGACTGCGACGATATTCCTCTCAGCATGGACGAGCAGGTACAAAAGGCCGTCGACTGCTACAACGCCGGCGCGACGGTGCTGCATGTCCACGTCCGAGAAGCGGACGGCAAGGGCTCCAAGCGCCTGTCGATGTTCAACGAGATGCTGAGCCGCCTGCGCGATGCGGTGCCCAAGATGATCCTGCAGGTGGGCGGCTCGATTTCCTTCGCGCCCGAAAGCGAAGGCGCGGCCGCCAAATGGCTCAACGACGACACGCGTCACATGCTGGCCGAACTGGATCCCAAGCCGGACCAGGTAACGATTGCGATCAATACCAACCAGATGAACCTGACGGAACTCAAGACACTTGAGGATCTGTCAGGCACTTCTCTGGCCGATCCCGCCTACTGGAATGCCTACCGGGAAATGACCATTCCCTCGGGGCCGAACTTCGTCGAGGAGCATCTCAAGCGCCTCCAGGCCAACGGCATCCAGCCGCACTTCATGTTAGGCGACGTGGGGCAACTGGAATCCGTCGAGCGCCTGATCCGCCGTGGCATCTACACCGGCCCGCTGGTGCTGAACTGGGTCGCGATCGGCGGCGGATTTGACGGCCCCCACCCACGCAATATGATGGAATTCATCAACCGCTGCCCGGACGGTTCGGTGCTGACCATTGAAGGCACCATGCGCCACGAGCTGCCCCTGACGACGATGGCCATTGCCATGGGCCTGCACACGCGTGTCGGCATCGAAGACAACTTGTGGGGCAAGCGGGGAGAACGTGTCGGTTCGGTCAGGCAGATTGAGCAGCAGGTGCGAATCGCTCGCGAACTGCACCGCGAGGTGGCAACAGCCGACGAGGCACGGCGTATCTACAGGATCGGCGAGCATTACCGGAACGCCGACGAGACGTTGGCCACGCTTGGCTATCCGCCCAATCGCCAGCCGGGCCAGCGCGGACTGCCCCGGCGCGCGGCCTGAGGGGCCACGATAGGCCTCGGCCCCAGCGGGCAAGCGAGCTCATGGGCGGGCTGGGCGCGAACCTGGCGTTGCATGCCCATCGGGACCTGGAAGCTCGCAAGACCGCCGGGTCCTCCATGTTCGTAATCTGAAGGAGCCCCTCCCATGCGAGTGGAACAACTGACCTGTTCAATCGGCGCCGAACTCTCTGGCGTCCACCTGGGCGATGCTGCGCGCGATGACGCGCTGTTTGGCGAAATCAAGGCGCTGCTGCTCAAGCATCGTGTGCTGTTCCTGCGCGATCAAGACATTTCCCGCGCAGAGCATGTCGCCTTTGCACGTCGCTTCGGTGAGCTGGAAGACCACCCTGTGGTAGGGAGCGACCCCGAACATCCGGGCCTGGTGCAGATATACCGTAGCGAGGAAAAGAACCCCTACGAGAACACCTATCACACCGATGGGCTATGGCGGCCACGGCCGCCAATGGGTGCCGTGCTGCGCTGTATCGAGTGCCCGCCGGTGGGCGGCGACACGATCTGGGTCAACATGGTCGAGGCCTATAAGCAGTTGCCCGACGAGATCAAGAAGAAGATCGCCACCTTGCGCGCCAAGTCCAGCATCGAACATTCGTTCGGCGCTGCGATGACCCCTGAGGCACGCGCCAAGCTGGCAGCGGAAAACCCGCCCGCCGAACATCCCGTGGTGCGCACCCACCCGGAGACCGGCGAAAAGATTCTCTACATCGGAAGCTTCACGACCCACTTTGTCAATTTCCATACACCGGAAAATGTGCGCTTCGGCCAGGACAAGGTTCCCGGGGCTAGCCATCTTCTCAATTACCTGCTCAGCCAGGCCGCCATCCCCGAGTACCAGGTACGCTTCCGCTGGCGCCCCAACAGCGTGGCGATCTGGGACAACCGCAGCACCCAGCACTACGCGGTGATGGACTACTGGCCTGCTCCACGCAAGATGGAGCGCGCCTCGATCGTCGGCGACAAGCCGTATTGATATCCATAAAATCGAATGGAAGGAGACACTTGATGAAACGCCCGTCGAATCCCCGGCGTCGCAAGCTGAACTGGATGCTCGCATCCGGCGTGGCGCTGGCGCTGATCGCTCCTCTTGCCATGGCACAGGACTGGCCGAGCAAGCCGGTCCGGATCGTGGTGGGCGGCCCACCGGGCGGTACGGCCGATACCCTGGCCCGACTGCTTGCCGAAGGCCTGTGGCCGGCACTGGGCAAGCCCGTGATCGTCGAGGCCAAGCCAGGCGCAGCGGGCAGCATTGCCGTCAACGATCTGATGTCCTCGCCTCATGACGGCCACACCTTGCTCCTGATTCAGGGCGGCATCGTTTCCGAAACCCCCCTCGCAGTCAAGACATCCTACGATCCGTTCAAGGACTTGAAGCCGCTGGTCCAGCTCACGCGCACAGGTTTGGTACTGGTCGGGAACACGAACTTCCCGGCAAAGAACCTCAAGGACCTGATTGCATACGTCAAGGCCAATCCTGGCAAAGTGAGCTATGCATCGTACGCAAGCGGCATGCGTGGTCATACCACGGGGTTGCAGTTCAACAAGCTCGCCGGGTTGGACATGATCCACATCGGCTACAAGGGCTCGCCTCCGGCCCTGCAGGACGTGATGGGTGGCCACGTGCCGCTGATGGTCGACGGGATCGCAACCTCGCTGCCCATGATCAAGGCGGGAAAGATCAAGGCGTTCGCCGTCAATACGCCGACCCGTATCTCCTCGCTGCCCGACGTACCGACCTTCGCAGAACTGGGATTCCCCACGCTCAGCGAAGTCGGCTGGATGGGCCTGTGGTCCACGCCGGATGTCCCCGCCGCGGTGCAGGCGAAAGTCCGTCAGGCAACGTTGCAGTATCTCCAGCAGCCCAAGGCGCAGGAGCGGATCAAGGCGATCGGCATGGAGGTAGGTTTGCCGCTCACCACCGAGGAACTTACCAAGGATCTGCGCACGGCTTATGCGCGCCAGGACGCTGTCCTGCGCTCGATCAATTTCAAGGCGGAGTGACGCCAGCACGTCCAGACGCCCGCGAGCCAACGGCGCGTGGCTCGCGGGTTATGCCGGCAAGCATTGGCAGGGTTGCTTGCCAATGCGCTTGGCCGGGTGGCGCTGTCGGCCGTCCTTGATATAACCGTGTGCGTCCGCTAGTCCTATTTCAAACACCACCTCGGAACTGCACTGGTGACGTCATTTGAGCCTGCTTCCATTTCGAAACGGTCATTCCGAAGTGCTTTCTGAACCAGAACGCAAATGCGCTTGCGCTGGAAAAGCCGAGCAGATCCGCGAGTTCGATCAGCGAGCGGTCGCTGTCGAGAATTTGTCGCGCGGCAAGTTCGGACCGAACCACCTGGAGCAACGACGAAAAGCTGGTGTTCTCGATCGTCAGGCGCCGATGCAGGGTACGGCGATCCACGCCGAGGTGACTCGCTACCTGGTCGGCTGTACATCGGCCATTGGGCAGCATCGCAACAATGACCTGCCGAATGGTATGCGTGGCACTTTCGTTCGCACCCGACAAAGCTTGATCCAGAAAGCGGCGAGCATAGGGTGCCATCTGGTAATCATTGGCAGGCCGACGCGAAGCCAGGTCCTTGGCGTGGCACACGATGCCGTTGAAGCTCGCGTTAAATTCGACGGCCAATCCAAAAAAGGCCTTGTGGCACGTCGCCCCGTGCGGTGGACGGTGCTCGAAGCAGATGCTGCGCGGTCGCCAGCTTGGCCCCAGGAGTTCTTCGATGATCCGATAAAGCACACCGACGGCCATCTCGATCGCCTGCCGTACTGAGTCCTTATCGTCCGCCAGGATGTCTTCGCGAATCAGCACGGCGTCACCATGGTCTTCGATGCAGGTGAGCAACGACGCATTGATGAGTCGCATGTAGCGGCACAGGGCCTCCAGAGCCTCGCGCGCCGTAGCTGCCTCACGCATCACAGCACTGATGGGGCCCAGGTTGGACAGTCGCCGGCTCATCGCCAGTCGCAAGCCGAAGTCTTCCACCTTGGCAACTGCCGCACTGCGCTCCAGCAGTTGCCGCACCGCAGTGGCGCTGATGGGGGCGTCAGGGTCCGCGAGGGCGCGCGCACTCAACCCGGCCTTGCGCAACATGCCCGATGGATCCAGCCCGACATGACTCGCCAGGTCCGCGTAGCCGGTCAGGCTGGCGCTGCGAATCATGGGGAGGTGTGGCGACATGGCAGCGTCCCAATTCAGACATTTGATGTCCCAAATAATACATCAAACTTGGTGATCCGATCCTAGGATTCCACCTGCTGAGCGGAATTCATTCTTCCGGACCCCAGGAAGCATTCACAGCGCTTTATTTCAACATCAGGAGACTACTCATGCATTTCCAAGACGGCGCCAACTTCCCCGAGAACCAACAGAAGCTCGTGATCACGGCCGCCCCGTACGGCCCCGAGTGGATGCCTGCCGACTTCCCGGAGGACATTCCGGTGACGATGGAAGAACACATCCAGAAGGCCGTTGACTGCTATAACGCTGGCGCAACCGTGCTGCATCTGCATGTGCGCGAACTCGACGGCAAGGGTTCCAAGCGTCTGTCCAAGTTCAACGAGCTGATTGCCGGCGTGCGGGCCGCGGTGCCCGACATGATCATCCAGGTGGGCGGCTCGATTTCCTTCGCTCCCGAGGGCGATGGCGACGTCGCCAAGTGGCTGTCCGACGATACCCGCCACATGCTGGCCGAGCTGGAGCCGGCGCCCGATCAGGTTACGGTCGTCGTCAACACGAACCAGATGAATATCATCGAGCAGATGTGCGACGCCGACCTCCGTGGCACTTCGCTTGCAGAACCCGCCTTGAATTACGCCTACCGTGAAATGACGATTCCTGGCGGTCCGGAATGGCTCGAGGAACACATCCGCCGGCTCTCCGCCAACGGCATCCAGTCGCATTTCCAGCTTGCCAACATTACGCAGCTCGAAACGCTCGAGCGCATGATGCGCCGTGGCGTGGCCAACGTGCCGCTGATCCTCACCTGGGTGGCGCTCGGTGGTGGCTTTGACGCGCCGAACATCTACAACCTTGCCAACTTTGTCCGCGCCTGTCCGGATGGCTCCGTGCTGACGGTCGAGTCGACGATGCTGAACGTGCTGCCGATGAACATGATGGCGATTCCCATGGGCCTGCACGTACGCTGCGGCATCGAGGACAACATCTGGACGCAGCGCAGGGATCGCAAGATGAGCACGGTCGAGCAGATCGAACAGCTGGTCCGGATTTCCAGCGAATTTGGCCGCGACATCGCCAACGCCAGGGAAGCGCGCGAGATCTACAAGATCGGTACCTTCTACCAGAATGCGGATGAAACGCTGGCAGCCAATGGCTTCTCGCCGAACCGTGCGTCCGCTCAGCGCTCCGCACCGCATCTGGCCGCTGCATAAGGGCAGCATGGCCGCCGCCTGCCGCAAGCAATATGGACTTGGCTTGTGCCTACCAGCGAGGACGATCCAGCTTCGCTGGTAGGGCAGGCAACCCTCACATTTGGATACAGCCATACCACAGAGGAAATTCTTCATGACCGCGTCAACCGTTCTCATCGTCCCCGGCTTGCGAGACCAAGTCGAAGAACACTGGCAAACCTTGCTGGCGGCGAGCCTGCCAGGCGCTCGCACCGTTCCGCCCATGGGGCGCGGAGATCTTGACTGCTCGCGCCGTGTCGCCGCCATCGAGGAGGCGGTCGCAAGCATTGCGGGCCCCATCATCATGGTGGCGCATAGCGGCGGCTGCGTCATGATGGCGCATTGGGCCTTGGTCACCGCGCATGCGGCACGCATCAAGGGCGTCCTGCTCGCAACGCCGCCAGATTTCGAGCGGCCCATGCCCGAGGGATACCCTCCCCTGTCGGCGATCGAGGCGGGCGGCTGGCTTCCGGTACCACGCCAGAGGTTGCCGTTTCCGAGCCTGGTGGCGACGAGCCAGAACGATCCGCTCGGCGAGCTTCCCCGGGTTCTCGAACTGGCTCGCGCCTGGGGCAGCGAGGTGTTCGATCTCGGTAAGGTGGGCCACCTCAATCCGGCCTCAGGATACGGCCCCTGGCCAATGGCTGAGCAGTTGATCGCCAGGCTGGAAGCAGGTTCCACAGTCCAATAAACGAACACCGGCTTTTGCCTGCCCGTGGCGCCAGACCCGGGCAGGGCAGCAGCCGGAACCTGGATGCTCGACATCAACCTCGCAGATTTGGAGGTGGCCTTCAATGTAAAGGCCGCCCCATACCGGAGACACTCATGAACCTACATTCCGCCGAAACGCAGCCTGGCGGCAGCGACGATTATCTCGTCAGCCGTTCCCGCGCCTGGTTTGCCTTTGCGATGACCTTCGCGTTGATGCTGTTCGATTACATCGATCGCCAGATCATCGTGTCATTGTTTCCCCATTTGAAGCTCGCCTGGGGCCTGTCGGACAAACAACTCGGCGCCCTCGTGTCGATCATCTCGATCGTCGTTGCGCTGTGCGGTCTTCCCGTCGCGCTGCTGGCTGACCGGGTCAGCCGCGTCAAAAGCATCGTTGTCATGGCCGCGATCTGGAGCCTGGCAAGCATTTCCTGCATGTTCACCCGCAACTACGGCCAACTGTTTGCCGCGCGCGCCATGGTTGGCGTTGGCGAAAGCGGTTATGGCTCGGTTGGCGCTGCCCTGATTGCCAGCCTGTTTCCGAGGCGGCTGCGATCGGCGCTGCTGGGCGCCTTCTTTGCCGCGGGCTCGGTGGGCGCGGTGCTTGGGGTCATGCTGGGTGGTGTCATCGCCGAACGATGGGGTTGGCAGGCAGCCTTCGGGGTGGTGGGACTGCCCGGCCTGATTCTGGCATTGCTTTACTTGCTGGTGCCCGACTACGAGACCGTGGCGCTGACACCGCGACTGGAGAATGCGCAGCAATCGGCGAAGAACTTTGTCAAGCACATCGTGACCGCGCTGTCCGAATCCCGCACCGTATGGTGGACCTGTATGGGCGCCGCATTCCAGCTCATCGTCGTCTCCACGGTCTGGGCGTGGTTGCCCAGCTATTTCAACCGGTTCCACGGCGCCGCCCCCGATGTGGCGGCAAAGCAGGCCGCGCTGATCGTCCTGTGCGGCGCGCTGGGCGCGTTCATCTGGGGCGTGGTTGTAGACAAGGCGGCATCGCGCCAGCGTCGCCACAAGCTCTTCGCAATGGCCACTTTATGCGTGGTGACCTTGCTGGTCTTCCTCGCGGCCTTCGGGGGAACTGGCCCCGGCAGCCAACAGTTCATGCTGATTGCGTTCGGTGGCTTCCTGATGACGTGCACAGTGGGACCGGCCGCGGGAATCGTGCTCGATGTGGTGCACCCCGGCGTGCGGTCCACCGGTGCGGCACTGCTGTCACTCTTCCAGAACTTGCTTGGACTCGCCGTGGGTCCCTTCGTGGGTGGCGCGGTGTCAGATGCGTGGGGCCTGCAAACGGCGCTCGCCGTGATGCCAGTATTCGGACTCCTCGCCGCCGCTTGCTTCGTGCTGGCCGCCCGTAGCTACGAATCCGATTTGCGCCGCGTGGCAGACGTGTCAATGGACGCGGCCCCCGAGGGAAGCCGCCCTTCTGCCGCATTGGCCTGAGCTTTCATACCAACGAATATGGACAACCGCTCCCGCTCCTCGAATGGCCTATAGCGATGCGCGTAGCGCTACGAGTCGGCAGCGGTCTGCATCCCCGATATCCCAAACCAACAGGAGACAAACATGGCGAGTGCTGTTCGCTTCTATGAAACCGGTGGCCCCGAAGTCCTGCGCTACGAAGCGGTCGAGGTGGGCGAGCCCGGTCCCGGCCAGGTCCGCCTGCGCCATCAGGCGGTGGGCCTGAATTTCGCCGACACCTATTTCCGTACTGGCCTGTATCCGGTGCCGCTGCCTGCCGGCATGGGAGTGGAAGGTGCTGGCGTCGTCGAGGCAGTCGGCCCCGGCGTCAGCAACCTGGCGGTTGGTGACCGCGTGACCTACACCGGCTTTCTCAATACGCTGGGTGCCTACAGCACTGAACGCCTGGTTCCGGCCGCTCCGCTGATCAAGCTGCCGGACGCCATCCAGTGCGAAACGGCTGCTGCCATGACCATGCGCGGGCTGACCTCGGCCTACCTCCTGCGCCGCATCTACGCCTTCAAGGAGGGGGATGCCATCCTGCTGCATGCCGCCGCCGGCGGCGTCGGGCTGATCGTGTCGCAGTGGGCCAAGCTGCTGGGTCTGACCGTGATCGGCACAGTCTCGAGCGAAGCCAAGGCGGAAGTCGCACGCGCCCACGGCTGCGACCACACCATCGACTACACGCGCGAAGATGTGGCCAGGCGCGTGCGCGAGCTGACCGATGGTGTGGGTGTGAACGTAGTGTTCGATAGCGTCGGCAAGACCACCTTCGAGGCTTCGCTCGATTCACTCAAACGCCGCGGGCTGATGGTCTGTGTTGGCACGGCCTCTGGCCCGATCCCCCCGTTCAACCCACAATTGCTTGCGACGAAGGGCTCGCTTTACCTGACCCGTCCCGCACTGGCCGACTATATCGCCGACCCCGCCGAGAAGGCCGAGCTCGCGGGCGAATTGTTCGGCCACGTGGCTGCGGGCCGAATCAAGATCGAGATCAACCAGCGTTACGCCCTCGAGGAGGCGGCACAAGCGCATCGCGACCTCGAAGCTCGCAAGACGACCGGCTCGTCGGTCTTTGTTATTTGACGGTGACAAGGACCACCACATCATGCGTATCGAGCAACTGACCTGCGCCATTGGGGCCGAGCTGACCGGCGTCAAGCTACAGGATGCCGTTCACGACGAGGGCCTGTTTGCGGAAATTCGCGCCGCGCTCCTCCGGCACCGCGTGCTGTTCCTGCGCGATCAGGACATGGCGCGTGCGGAGCACGTGGCCTTCGCGCGCCGTTTCGGCGACCTGGAAGACCACCCTGTGGTGGGGAGCGACCCCGAGTATCCCGGATTGGTACGCATCTATAAGAGCGCCGATCAGCCGAATGACCGCTATGAGAACGCCTGGCACTCCGATACCACCTGGCGGGAAGCTCCGCAGTTCGGGGCCGTCCTGCGCTGCATTGCATGTCCGCCGGTCGGTGGCGACACCATGTGGGCAAACATGGCGCTGGCCTACGAGAAACTGCCAGAACACGTCAAGTCCGAGATTGGCGACCTACGTGCCCGCCACAGCATCGAAGCCACCTTTGGTGCCGCCATGCCCATCGAAAAGCGGCTGGCACTCAAGGCGCAGTTCCCTGACGCGGAACATCCGGTCGTGCGCACCCACCCGGAAACCGGCGAGAAGATTCTGTACGTTAACGCCTTCACCACCCACTTCACCAACTTCCACGTCCCGGCGCGCGTGCGCTATGGCCAGGACGCCAATCCAGGCGCCGCCGATCTGTTGCGTTATCTAGTCAGCCAGGCCTGCATTCCCGAGTACCAGGTGCGCTGGCGCTGGCAGCCCAATAGCGTCGCCATCTGGGACAACACCGCCACGCAGCACTACGCCGTCATGGACTACCCGCCTTGCCATCGCAAGATGGAGCGCGCCGGCATCATCGGAAGCAAGCCATTCTGAGCATCGACATGCAAGACAACCTGATCGCGCCGACGCCATCGGCCTATGCGTTCCCCCTTCTGGTCAAGCAACTGCTGCTGAATGCAATGAGCATTCATGGCGAGCAGGAAATCACTTATCGCGGAGAGCGCCGCTACAGCTTCCGGCAGTTCCGCGATCGCATCGGCCAGCTTGCCTCCGTGCTGAACACGCTGGACGTCCGCCGCGGCACCACCGTCGCAGTCATGGATTGGGACAGCCATCGATATCTGGAGAGTTACTTCGCCATCCCGATGATGGGCGCCACGCTGTTCACCGTCAATGTGCGGCTGTCCGCGCAGCAGATCCTCTATACGCTGAACGATTCCCGCGCCGAGGTCATCCTCGTCCACGTGGATTTCATGCCCATGCTCGAAGAGATCCTGCCGGCGTTGTCATCGGTGCGGCGGGTGATCGTGATCGGGGACGGCGTGGCGATTCCGCCCAATACCCTGCCGGTGGCAGGCGAGTACGAAGCCTTGGTGGCGCAGGCGCCGGCCGACTTCCACTTCCCCGACTTCGATGAAAGGACGCGGGCAGTCACGTTCTACACCACTGGCACGACCGGCGACCCCAAGGGCGTGGCCTACAGCCACCGCGACATCGTCATGCATGCCATGTCGACCGCGATAACCCTGTGCGCGCCACGCGAAGGCCAGCGCCTGCATCGCGAGGATGTCTACATGCCGATCACGCCCATGTTCCACGTGCTGGCCTGGGGCATGCCGTACATCGCGATCATGTTGGGGCTAAAGACCGTACTGCCGGGACGCTACGTCCCGGAGCGGCTGGTGAGCCTGCGCGAGTCGGAGCGTGTGACGTTCTCCCACTGCGTGCCCACCGTTCTGCAGATGGTGCTGCAGGCGGCCGAGGCGGCAAATCACGATCTGTCCGGGTGGAAGCTTATCGTCGGCGGCTCGGCCTTGCCTGCCGCGTTGTGCGAAGCGGCACTCGACCGCGGCATGGATGTGTTTACGGGCTACGGCATGTCGGAAACGGGGCCCATCGTCTCGCTCGCGCAACTGCCACCGGGCTATCAGCCGCGTGACCGCCAGGATGAGGTGCGCATGCGCTGTTCAACCGGTCGCCCGGTGCCGTTCGTCGATTTCCGTATCGTCGATGAAAACATGAACGACGTTCGCCGCGATGGCAAGCACCAGGGCGAGATCATCCTGCGCTCGCCATTTCTGACGAAAGGCTATGCCGGTAAGCCGGAAGCATCCGAGGAGCTGTGGGCCGGTGGCTACCTCCATACGCAGGACATCGCCGTCATGGGCGAGAACGGGTTCATCCAGATTGTCGACCGCGTCAAGGATGTGATCAAGACCGGCGGTGAATGGGTGTCCTCGATCGAGGTCGAAAGCCTCATCACCGGCGTTTCGGGGGTGCAGGAGTGCGCGGTCATTGGCGTGCGGGACGAAAAATGGGGGGAACGTCCAATGGCATTCGTCGTACGCAAGCCCGGAGCCAGCCTGAATGCCGAAGCGATTCGCGATGGACTGATGCGGCATGTCGAATCGAAGCGCATCAGCAAGTACGCCGTGCCCGATGACGCTTGCATCGCCTTCGTCGCTGAGATACCGAAAACCAGTGTCGGCAAGATCAACAAGAAGCTGCTGCGCGAACGCGCTGCCCAGTAGCGCGTACAAGAGACGAACATAGACGATCAAGCCAGCGCGACGCGCTGTCTGCGATAAGTTGCCCGCCAGTGCTACGGGAGCCCGGACTGGGATGTATCGGCAGCGCTCAATCCCGTCTGGACCAACTAGAGTTCGAGTCCGTTTCAAGGAGATCATTCGATGTCAGATGCCCAACTGCAAATTGCTCCCAAGCCCAAGAAGTCGGTTGCCCTGTCTGGCGTGAGCGCCGGCAGCACGGCGCTGTGCTCGGTCGGCCGCACCGGCAACGACCTGCACTACCGCGGTTATGACATCCTCGATATCGCCGACACCTGCGAATTCGAGGAAATCGCGCACCTGCTGGTGCACGGAAAGCTGCCGAACAAGGCCGAACTGGCTGCCTACAAAACCAAGCTGAAAGCGCTGCGGGGCCTGCCCGCCAACGTCAAGGCCTCGCTGGAGTTGGTACCGGCGTCTGCCCATCCGATGGACGTGATGCGCACGGGCGTATCGGTGCTTGGCACAGTGCTGCCTGAAAAGGATGACCACAATGCCCCGGGGGCGCGCGACATCGCCGACCGCCTGATGGCCAGCCTGGGTTCGATGCTGCTGTACTGGTACCACTACAGCCACAACGGCCGCCGCATCGAGGTGGAGACCGACGATGACACCATCGGCGCGCATTTCCTGCATCTGCTACACGGCGAAAAGCCATCGGCGCTGTGGGAGCGTGCCATGCACACCTCGTTGATCCTGTACGCGGAGCATGAGTTCAACGCCAGCACGTTCACAGGCCGCGTGATCGCCGGCACGGGCTCGGACATGCACTCGTCGATCTGTGGCGCGATCGGCGCGCTGCGTGGCCCGAAGCATGGTGGCGCCAACGAAGTCGCATTCGAGATCCAGAAGCGCTACGACAGCCCCGATGAGGCCCAGGCCGACATCACCCGCCGCGTCGAGAACAAGGAAGTGGTGATCGGCTTCGGCCATCCGGTGTATGCCATTGCCGACCCGCGTAACCAGGTGATCAAGGATGTAGCGAGGAAGCTATCGAAGGCTGCCGGCTCGATGAAGATGTTCGACATCGCCGAGCGCCTGGAGACGGTCATGTGGGACATCAAAAAGATGTTCCCGAACCTGGACTGGTTCAGCGCCGTGAGCTACCACATGATGGGTGTGCCAACGGCGATGTTCACGCCGCTGTTCGTGCTCGCGCGCATCTCGGGGTGGACGGGGCACATCATTGAGCAACGCGCCGACAACAAGATCATCCGCCCGAGCGCCAACTACATCGGGCCGGAGAACCAGCAGTTCGTATCGATCGAGGAGCGCAAGTAAGGCGTAGGATGTCGCCCCTCGTCCTGGTGCCAGCAGGGGAACAAACGAGCAGTTCAGGATAAGGCCAAGACGGTCGCCGCCCCTCGACTTGCCAGCCGACCCTCGTCTCATTCGCAGAGGGGTACGCGAGTGACCGTGAAGGGTCGGCAACGGCCGTGCGACGAAGAGCGCGGGGGAACGGGCAGCGTCGACGCTGGCACGCCGGCTCAAGGCCCGGGGTTGAAGGGGAGTGAGTGATTGGTGACGTGTCAGATCAGGTCAGCCGTTGTTGCGGTGCAGGCCAGAACCGGACGCCCATGACAATGCCGACCAGCAGAGGTAGGACCGGAGCAGCCGGCCGCCGTGGCAATATGGGCTTGCCGATTAAGCCGATGCCCCCTTGATAGTGATGTGATAGTCGCCCACTGATTAATCACACCGGCTGTACGCGAGTAGTGCAATCGCGAAGACTGAGGCACCGAAACATGCCTTTCACGGTGCAGTGTTACGCTTCTGGGGGTACATTTAGGGGTACATAACCCAAGAAATCTAAAGCGCCCGCCTTACTACCTGGCCTTTCCAAGCTTGTTCGAGTCCGACCCCGGCACCAGATCCCTTCAAGGCCAGGCGCCCCATGGGGCGGCGATTCGTCAGGCCGCTTCGTTACTTGCGCATGTCCTTTTTCCTGCGACTGCGGCTCATCTTCAGACCTCGATTTCGTCGAGCCTGTGCGTTTTCAGCCAATCGCGAACCAATACATTGAGGCGAGTTTGCCAACGTGGCCCGCTCGCCTTCAGGGCTTCCAGGACATCGTCATCGAGACGCACAGTGGTAGCCGTCTTCGTGGTACCGCGCGGACGGCCGCGCCCTCGCTTGACCAGCTTGTCGCCCTTCAGCAAGTCGGCCTGCTTGAAAAACTCGTCTGTCAGCTCCGGTGCATCATCCGGATCAACCCAGGTAGTGGACATATCGCGCTTGTTCCCGTTCATTGGCTTTCCTCATGCTGATGATGCGGCGTGCCTCGCCGCGCGTCGTCCATACCATCACGACCATACGGCCATCCAAGGTCCCGACAGTGATATAGCGGGGCTCTGGATAGCGTTCCCGCGTGTCTTCGCCAGTGAAATGGATACCTGCGAAGACCTCAGCAGCCCGCGCAAAATCGAGTCCGCGCTCGCCTAGGGTCCTGTCTCGCTTGGCGGGATCGAATTCAATGATCACGGTATTAATTGTACTTACGAATATTAGGAACAGGCAACGGTATTTTTGTACGTACGAAATTATCTCTACATCACAGGCTGATTCCGTCACGTCGCTTATACCCGCGATTCCTTACGGCTGAAGATTGAAAGTGTGTCGGACAGCGCCCACTGGTCTCCATGCGACTGGCTTCCTATGCTATGGCATTGCCATCCTGTCACCGGAGCCACCATGAGCCGACTGACCCTTCCCGCCCTCGCCTGCGCCACCCTGCTGGCCGGCTGCGCCGGCGCCAATGTGGAAAACCTGACCCAGGCCGGCGGCAGCCTGTTCACCGCGGCCACGCTGTCGGACACCAACGTCAAGACGCTGTCCGACCAGTCGTGCGCGGAAATGGACCAGAAGAACACCATTGCCCCGCCCGACAGCACCTACGCCAAGCGGCTCGCGAACGTGATGAGCGGGCTGGGCAACACCGGGCTGCCGCTCAATGCCAAGGTCTACGTGACCAAGGACATCAATGCGTGGGCCATGGCCAACGGGTGCGTGCGCGTGTACAGCGGGCTGATGGACTTCCTCAGCGACGACGAGGTGCGCGGCGTGGTCGGACACGAGATCGGCCATGTGGCGCTGGGCCACACCAAGGCGGCGATGCAGGTGGCCTACACCACCGCCGCTGCGCGCGGCCTGCTGGGATCTACCGGCATTGCTTCGCTGACCGCGCTGTCGTCGTCGCAGATCGGGGATCTGGCGGAGACGTTCGTCAATGCGCAGTTCTCGCAGCGCCAGGAAACCGCCGCGGACGATTACTCCTTCAACCTGCTGACAAAGAACGGCGCCAACCGGCAAGCGCTGGCGTCGGCGTTCCGCAAGATGTCGCAGCTTGACGGCGGCCAGTCGAGCATGCTCAGCACGCACCCCGGTTCGTTGGAGCGTGCCAAGCATATCGAGGATCGCCTGGCCGGCGGGCGCTGAGCGCGCCGCATTCTTTTGCGCCGCCGCCCCCGTTCGGGGGACGCGGCCGCACCCAGTGTTTCCCTCTCCAGACATCACACGCGTCATGCGCATTCCCGCGCGCATTCCTGGTGCGCAATGCCCGCGCGCGGAATGTTGACAGCGTTTAATTCAGTCAAGAAAGCTTTCAATATGCCGGCCCGAAACCGGCGGGGATAATGCCTCACGCTGCATTTGCCAGTCGATGCAGTCGCGCGCTGCAGATGCGGCACCGGCCCCGGCACAGTGAGTGCGCGGCGGCACGCGTGGCATCGCAGTCATTGTCTTTCCCGCCCCGAGGACACGCCGCCGCGCCATGGAAATGCTCTCCGCCCTGCTCGCAGGGCAGCCAGAAATCGCACTGTTCCTTGCGCTCGCGGTTGGCCATGCGATCGGTGCGATTCGCTTCGGCCCGTTCCAGCTTGGCGGCATCTGCGGGACGCTGATCGCCGCGCTGGTGATCGGGCAGTCCGGCGCGAAGCTCGACGACGATGTCAAGAACGTGGCCTTTGCCGTGTTCATCTTTGCGCTGGGCTTTACCGGCGGTCCGCAGTTCTTTGCCAATGTCGGGCGCGAATGGCGCATCGGCCTGCTGTCGCTGGTGGAAGTGTTCGTGCTGCTGGCGCTGCTGGCCATCGCGGTGCCGCTGCTGCGGCTGGACCAGGGCACGGCGGCGGGATTGCTGGCCGGTGCCGCCACCGAATCGGCGGTGATCGGCACCGCTTCCGAAGCGATCGCGCGGCTCGGCATCCCGGCTGAGCAGGTGCGCGTGCTGCAGACCAATATCGTCACCGCGTACAGCGTGACTTACCTGTTCGGGCTGGTGTCGATCGTGCTGTTCACCAGCCAGCTCGCGCCATGGCTGCTGCGGGTGAACCTGCGCGAATCGGCCGCACAGCTGTGGCAAAAGCTTGGCGGCGAGAACGACATGGGCGACGGCCAGCGCAGCGCGCTGCCGCTGCTGGTGGGCCGCCTGCTGCGGGTCGAACGGATCGTGGGCAAGACCGTCCTCGATGCCGAACGGACCGTGCAGCTTGGCGTCACCATTCGCCGCATCCGCCGCGGCGGCGACACCTTCCGGCCGGCGCCAGCCGAAATCCTGCGCGACGGCGACGTGATCCTGGCCGTGGGCCGGCGCGACGCGATGGTCGACTTCGCCCGCAACGTGGGCACCGAGTTGCCCGACGAACCCGGCATGGATGCCGTGCAGGCCGAGCAGGACGTTCTGCTCACCCGCAAGGAAGTCGCAGGCCTGTCGCTGGCGCGGCTGCGCCAGGTGGCCGACGTCGGGCTGGCGCGCGGCGTCTACATCCAGCGCATCACGCGCATGGAGCATCGCATTCCAACGCTTGCCAGCACCGTGCTGCGCCGGGGCGACGTGCTGACGCTGAGCGGGCCGCAGGAAGCCGTGCAGCGCGTGGTGCCGGAGCTTGGCTACCTGGTCACGCCGACGGTCAAGACAGATTTCGTGTTCCTCGGCGTCGGCGTGCTGCTGGGCATGCTGCTCGGCGCGCTCAGCGTGAAGGTGGGCCAGGCCGACCTGACACTGGGCACCGGCGGCGGCTGCCTGGTATCGGGACTGATCTTCGGCTGGCTGCGTGCGCGCGCCCCGGTGCTGGGCTCGCTGCCGTCGCCGGCGGCGGAGATCCTCAAGGACTTCGGGCTGGCCACGTTCATTGCCGCGGTGGGCCTGTCGGCCGGGCCGGACGCGGTCACGCTGGTGCGCGAATACGGCTTGATCCTGCCGGTGGCCGGCATTCTGGTCTCGGTGGTGCCCGCGGCGATCTCGCTTGCGATCGGCCACTGGTGGCTCAAGCTGGAAACCCCGATCCTGCTCGGCGCGGTCGCCGGCCAGCACTGCAGCACGCCGACCATCATGGCGCTCACCAACGCCGCCGGCAACGGCACGCCGGTGATCGGCTACACCATCACTTACGCCATTTCCAACGTGCTGCTGCCGCTGCTGGGGCCCATAGCGGTGGCCATGTCCGGCGCGCTGGCGCGCTAGCCGGACCAATGCCTGCGCGTACACCGCTTACCCAACACCACCCCCAGACGATGCAACGCCTCTCCCAACCCGCATCATTCGTCTCAGGAGCCTTCGATGGAATGGTTGCATGACATTTTCCAGAAGTCGCCCGAATCGGCGCTCTTCCTTTCCCTGGCGGTCGGCTACGCCATCGGCAAGATTACTTTCGGGCGCTTCCAGCTCGGCGGCGTGGCGGGCTCGCTGCTCGCCGCGGTGGTGATCAGCCAGTTCGGCGTCGAAATCGACAATGGTGTCAAGGCCGTGATGTTTGCGGTCTTTATCTACGCGGTCGGCTATGAGAGCGGCCCGCAGTTCTTCAACTCCCTGAACCGCAGCTCGCTGCGCGAGATCGCCATGGCGGTCTTCATGGCGGTGTGCGGGCTGGTCACGGTGGTGGTGCTGGCCAAGCTGTTCCATCTCGACAAGGGCCTGGCCGCGGGGCTGGCCGCCGGCGGCATGACGCAGTCGGCGATCATCGGCACGGCGGGTGACGCCATCACCAAGCTGGGCCTGCCGCCCGACCAGGTCAAGACGCTGCAGGCCAACGTGGCGATCGGCTACGCCGTGACCTACGTGTTCGGCTCGCTGGGCGCGATCATTGTCTGCGTGAACATCCTGCCGCGCTTCATGAAGTCGGACCTGAAGACCGACGCCAAGAAGGTCGAGGCGCAGCTGCACGGCGGCCTGCCGCAGTTCGGCCCGGGCCAGCGCGGTGCGCTGCCGCGCCTGGTGGGCCGGCTGTTCCGCGTGAACGACGCCAGTGGCAAGACCGTCTCGCAAGTGGAGATCGGCGGCGAGGACCTGGTGACGGTCGAACGGGTGCAGCGCGGCGGCAAGCAGATCGAAGTCACGCAGGACCTGGTGCTGCAGCACGATGACCTGGTGCTGCTGGTCGGCCGCCGCGACGCGATGGTGCCGGCGGCGGCACAGATCGGGGAGGAAGTGGCCGACGCCGAAGGCATGGGCGTGGTCATGCAGTCGCGCAACGTGGTGTTCACCGCCAAGGGTATGAACAACAAGACCGTGGCCGAGATCGTCGACATGGTCGGGCGCGACATGCGCCACGGCGTCTATATCGAGCGTATCGAGCGCTATGACCACCCGCTGCCGCTGCTGCCCGAACTGAAGCTGCAGCATGGCGACATCATCACGCTGTATGGCACCCCCGCCGATACCAAACGCGCGGTTGAGATGGCCGGCTACGAGCTGGTGCCCAGCGAGAAGACGGACTTCGTCTACTTCGGCGCCGGCGTGCTGGTGGGCCTGCTGATCGGCCTGCTGGTCTGGCGCATCGGCTCGATCCCGCTGACGCTCGGCGCGGGCGGCGGCGCGCTGCTGTCGGGCCTGGTGTTCGGCTGGGCGCGGTCCAAGCACAAGATGTTCGGCGCCATGCCGACCGCCGCGTGCCAGCTGCTGAAGGACTTTGGGCTGGCCGCGTTCGTCGCCATCGTCGGCATCAACTCGGGCCTGCAGGCCGTGTCCACCCTGCGCCAGAGCGGGCTGACCATCTTCATTCTGGGCGCGGTGGTGACGCTGCTGCCGCTGTTCCTGACGATGCTGTTCGGCCGCTACGTGCTCAAGTATGACAACGCCGCGCTGCTGGCGGGCGCGCTGTCCGGCTCGCGCAGTGCCAACCCGGCCTTCGGCGGCATCCTCGACAAGGCCGAAAGCCCGGTGCCGACCGTTCCCTTCGCCATCACCTACGCCCTCGCCAACGTGCTGCTGACCCTGCTGGGGCCGCTGGTGGTGGGCCTCGTATAGCCCTTCCCTGACTCTTCACGCTGCGCGGGCCGCTGCCTGGCACCCCGGTCCGCCAGCTCAATCCGACAAGCGTCTACACAGGAGCAAGCCATGAGTAAAGTCGACATTTCCAAGCTGGCCAGTCTCTCCCCGTTCGAGCTGAAGGACGAGCTGATCAAGCTTGCCAGCAGCGACGCCGAACGCCTGATGCTCAACGCCGGCCGCGGCAATCCCAACTTCCTTGCCACCGTGCCGCGCCACGGCTTCTGGCAGCTGGGCCTGTTCGCCATGCGCGAATCGGAGCGTTCGTTCTCTTACATGCCCGAAGGCGTGGGCGGCTTTCCGCGCCGCGATGGCATCGAGGAGCGCTTCGACCTGTTCGCGCGCGAGTTCGCCGACACCCCGGGCGTTATGTTCCTGGCCGGTGCGGTGTCGTACGTGCGCGACCAGCTGGGCCTGAACGCCGGCGACTTCCTCTACGAAATGTGTGAAGGCATCCTCGCCTGCAACTATCCGGTGCCGGACCGCATGCTGAAGCTGTCCGAGACCATCGTCGGCCAGTACATCCGCAAGGAGATGATCGGCAACCATCCGTTCATCGGCGAGTTCGACCTGTTCGCGGTCGAGGGCGGCACCGCGGCGATGACGTACCTGTTCAACACCATCCGCGAGAACCACCTGCTCAAGGCCGGCGACACCATCGCGCTCGGCATGCCGATCTTCACGCCGTATATCGAGATCCCCGAACTGAACGACTACCAGCTGGTAGAGCTGTCCGTCGACGCCGATCCCGAGTCGCGCTGGCAATACTCGAACAAGGAACTGGACAAGCTGCGCGACCCCAAGGTCAAGGCCTTCTTCCTGGTCAACCCGAGCAATCCGCCATCGGTGCGCATGAGCGACGAAAGCCTGGAATACCTGGCATCGATCATCGAAGAGCGCCCCGACCTGATCATCCTGACCGACGACGTCTACGGCACCTTTGCCGACAACTTTGTCTCGCTGTTCGCAATGTGCCCGAAGAACACCATCCTGGTGTATTCGTTCTCCAAGTACTTCGGCGCGACCGGATGGCGCCTGGGCGTGATCGCCACGCACCGCGACAACATCTTCGACCAGCAGATCGCCGAACTGCCGCAGGCGCAGCGCGATCAGCTGAACAAGCGCTACAGCTCGATCACGACCGAGCCGCAGAAGCTCAAGTTCATTGACCGCCTGGTGGCGGACAGCCGCACCGTGGCGCTGAACCACACGGCTGGGCTGTCGACGCCGCAGCAGGTGCAGATGGTGCTGTTCTCCCTGTTCTCGCTGATGGATACGCCGGACAACTACAAGAACGCGATGAAGCGGCTGATCCGCAGCCGCAAGGCCGCGTTGTACCGGGAGATTGGCATTGCTCCGGAGAGCGATGACCCGAACGCGGTCGACTACTACACGCTGCTCGATATCGAACAGCTCGGCGGCAAGGCGATCGGGCCGGAGTTCGTCAAATGGGTGATGGAGGCGGTCGAGCCCAACGAACTGCTGTTCGAGCTGGCCGACGAGGCTGGCGTGGTGTTGCTGCCGGGCCGCGGGTTCGGTACGCGGCATCCCTCTGGCCGGGTTTCGCTGGCCAACCTCAATGAAGCTGACTACGCCAAGATCGGCCGCGCGATCCGCAAGCTGTTCGAAGAGTATGTGGAGAAGTACAACGCAGCGACGGGGAGCAAGGCGAACAAGAACGTCGTGAAGAAGTAAGCCTTCGTTGGCGTGCGCTGGGGCCCGGCATGATGCCGGGCCTTTTTTATATGCCGCCGCGCCCCGCCTGGCGCCTTAGCGCGATTCGACGAACGCGAGCACAGTGGCCAGCAGGCCTTGCAGCGCCGGCTGCAGCCCCGCCGAGCGCGCCTCGTCATAGGCGAACGGATACGTCTCGCTCATATACGCACACTGCGACAACTCGAGCTGCACCGCATGCACGCCATCCTGCGGCTTGCCATACTGGCGCGTGATATAGCCACCCTTGAAGCGCCCGTTGAGCACCGCGGTATGGCCGGGCACCGCGCTCGCCAGGTCGAGCAGCTGGTTCGCCAGTCCCGCGTCGCAGCTCTCGCCATTGGCCGTACCGAGGTTGAAATCCGGCAGCTTGCCTTCGAAGAAGCGCGGCAGCAGCGAGCGGATCGAATGCGCGTCCCACAGCGCGACCGTGCCGTGCTCTGCCTTCAGGCGCGCCAGTTCCGCTGCCAGCGCCTCATGGTACGGGCGCCAGATCGCGTCGCGGCGCGCAGCGATTTCCGCGTCGTCGGGGCCGTTGCTGCCATCGGCGTACAGCGCCGTCTTGTCGAAGGTATCGACCGGGCACAGTCCGGTGGTGTCCTGGCCGGGGTACAGGTTGGCGTTGTCGGGCGGACGGTTCAGGTCGACCACGTAGCGCGAATGCGTGGCAACCAGCACCGAGGCGCCCAGCTCGCGGGCAAAACCGTACAGGCGTTCCAGGTGCCAGTCGGTGTCGGGCACGGTGCGGGCCTCGGCGGTGAGCCGCTGCGAGACCGAGGCCGGCAGGTGCGTGCCGACGTGCGGCATCGATACCAGCAGCGGGCGCGTGCCGCGATGCAGGGTGAAGGCGGGGATATCGGTGGAGAAGGACATGTTCTTTGCAATGCGTTGGGCGGTGCCCGAATTTGTCGCGTATTTGGTCGCGTATCAGTCGGCCAGCAGGCTCGCGCGGGCGGCGATGAACTGCCGTGCCGCTTCGCCCTGCAGCGCATGCGCGCCATGCTGCACGCGGCTGCGGCCGCCGGTGCGGACCTCCGCTAGTGTCTCATGACCGTGGTTCGCGAACACGTGGGTGGCCAGCGCCTGCGCGCCGTCGAGACCGGCCAGCGTCGGGTGCGCACCGTCCAGCACCACGAAATCCGCCTGCTGGCCAGGCGCGAGCCCGGTTACGTCGCGGCCGCTGGCGCGTGCGCCCCCCGCCACCGCTTCGAGATAGAGGCGGTCGGCCACCTGCAGGTGGGTATCCGAGGCCAGCACGTTGCGCTGCTGCAGGCCCAGCCGCTGGCCGTACTCGAACAGGCGCAACTCCTCCGCCACGCTGACGCTGGCATGGCTGTCCGAGCCGATGCCCCAGGCGCCATGCTGCGCGAGGTAAGGCGCCGCCTCGAACACGCCGTCGCCGAGGTTCGCTTCGGTGGTCGCGCAGATGCCGGCCACGGCGCCGCTATGCGCGAGGCGCCGGCGTTCGTCCCAGTCCATGTGCGTCGCGTGCACCAGGCACCAGCGCGCGTCGACGTCGACATGATCGAACAGCCATGTCACCGGGCGCGTGCCGGACCAGGCGATGCAGTCGTCGACTTCGCGCTGCTGCTCGGCGATATGGATATGGACCGGCGCCTGCGCATCGATCGCCTTCAGCCCCGCCAGCGCATGCAGCAGGCTGTCTTCGGGCACCGCGCGCAGCGAATGCGGCGCCATCCCGAGGCGCGCGCCGGCTTGCGCGCACACGGGCGACAGCCGCTCCAGCAGCCGCAGCATGGCGTCGGTGTCGTGCAGGAAGCGGCGCTGCTCTGACAGCGGCGGCTTGCCGCCGAAGCCGGCGGTCTGGTACAGCACCGGCAACAGCGTCATGCCGATGCCGGTGCGCTGCGCCGCGCGCAACAGCCGCAGCGACATCTCGGCGGCGTCGGCATAAGGCTTGCCGTTGGCATCGTGGTGGACGTAGTGGAACTCGCACACGCTGGTATAGCCCGCGCGCAGCATCTCGATATAGAGCTGGGTGGCGATGGCTTCCAGCGTGTCGGGCGAGATCCGCTGCGCGAAGCGGTACATTAGTGTGCGCCAGCTCCAGAACGAATCGGCGCCGGCGGGATTGTCGCCCTGCGCTCGGCTGCGGTATTCGGTCAGGCCGGCAAAGCCACGCTGGAATGCATGCGAATGCAGGTTGGGCATGCCCGGCAGCACCGGGCCCGCGGCGCGCGGCACGTCGGCACTTGCGGCGGCACCGGTCTGCACGGTGGTCAGCCGGCCCGACTCGTCCCAGGCGAGCAGCACATCGCGCGCCCAGCCTTCGGGCAGCAGGGCCCAGTCTGCGAACAGCTGCGATGCGCTCATGGCTGTGCCTCCGCTTGTGCCGGATATACGCGCCCCTGCCGCACGACCATCGCGGCGGGATTGCGGCCGAACCAGTACGCCAGCTCCGCCGGCGAATCGACGCGCCACAGCACGAAGTCGGCCACCCGCCCCGCTTCCAGCTTGCCGTGGCGATCCGGTGCGCCCAGCGCGCGCGCCGCATGCAGGGTCACGCCGGCCAGCGCTTCGGGCACCGTCAGGCGGAACAGCGTGCAGGCCATATTCATCATCAGCAGCAGCGACGTCACCGGCGACGTGCCGGGGTTGTGATCGGTCGAGATCGCCATCGGCACGCCGTACTGGCGCAGCAGCGCGATCGGCGGCAGGTTGGTATCGCGCAGGAAATAGTAGGCGCCAGGCAGCAGCACCGCGACCGTGCCGGCTTCGGCCATCGCGGCAACGCCGGCCTCGTCGAGATGCTCGAGATGGTCCGCCGACAGCGCGCGATGGCGTGCCGCCAGCGCCGCGCCGCCGAGGTTGCTGAGCTGCTCGGCGTGCAGCTTGACCCGCAGGCCGTGGCGCGCGGCGGCATCGAAAACGCGTTCCGTCTGCGCGATCGAGAAGCCGATCGATTCGCAGAAGGCATCGACGGCGTCGACCAGCCCTTCTTCGGCCAGCGCCGGCAGCATGGTGCCGCATACCAGGTCGATGTAGTCGTCGGCGCGTCCCGCGTATTCGGGCGGCAGCGCGTGCGCACCGAGGAAGGTGGTGTGCACCGACACGCCGAACTGCTCGCCCAGCCGGCGCGCCACGCGCAGTTGCTTGCGCTCGGCTTCCAGGCTGAGGCCGTAGCCGGACTTGATCTCGATGGCGGTCACGCCTTCGGCGAGCAGCGGTCGCAGGCGCGCGGCGGCCTGCGCGAACAGCGTGTCTTCGTCGGCGGCGCGGGTGGCGCGCACGGTCGAGACGATGCCGCCGCCGGCGCGCGCGATTTCCTCATAACCGGCACCGGCCAGCCGCATCGCGAACTCGTCGGCGCGCTGGCCGCCGTAGACCAGGTGGGTATGGCAATCGACCAGCCCCGGCGTGATCCATGCGCCGTTGGCGTCGTGGCGCGGCAGGTCGCGGCATGACTGCGGCAATTCGGCGGCAGCCCCGAGCCAGGCGATCCGGCCTTGTTCGACCACGAGCACGGCATCGCGAATGGCACGCGCCGGGTCGGCATCGGGCAGCAGGTGGCAGTTGTGCCAGACACCGTCGGCGCTGGCAGCGTGGGCGGCGTGGGCGGCGCCAGGTACGGAAGGCAGCGTCATTGGTCGGACTCCATTTCGAGCGTGACACACAGGCACAGCGCGTCGCCGGCACCTGGTGCAAAGGCTTGCCAGCCAGCTGGTTCGCCGGCGGGATACAGCACGCCCTGCCCCGCGTCGAGCGCGACCGCCGGCTGCGCGTCCTGCGCCAGCCAGCTGCCGGACACGGCAAGCAGGCAAACGGTATCGGCGCCGGTGCTGACGGCAAACCCCTGTCGGAAGGCTTCGACGCGCGCGCGGCAGCGGCCACGCCGCGTCATCACGTTGAAGTCGCGCGTGGCGCCATCGAGCAGCGCGGCCTGCAGGCCGGTGTCGCCCGGGAATGCAAAGGGTGCGCCCGGCTGGGCCAGCCGGTGGCTGAAGCTGCCATCGTCGGCGCGCAGCATCACGCCCGCGCCGTCCAGCAGCACGATCTGGCGGTCGATGCCGGGGAAGGCGGAGAACGGGCCATCAGCTTCGATATCGGCCACGCTCAGGCGCCACACGAAGTCGTCCATGCCCGCACCCGGCGGCCACACCGCGATCTCGCGCGTGTTGCCGCCGCCATTCTTCCAGCGCGTCGGGTCGATGGCCGCGAGCGTGAAGTGTTGTGACACCACGGTGCTCATGCGCCCTTCACCATCGGCAGGTTCAGGCCCTTTTCGTGCGCGCATTCGATGGCGATGTCGTAGCCCGCATCGGCATGGCGCATCACGCCGGTGGCCGGGTCGTTCCACAGTACGCGTTCGATGCGCTTGGCAGCGGCATCGGTGCCATCGCACACGATCACCACGCCGGAATGCTGTGAGAAACCCATGCCGACGCCGCCGCCATGGTGCAGGCTGACCCACGTTGCTCCACCCGCCGTGTTCAGCAGCGCATTGAGCAGCGGCCAGTCCGAGACCGCATCCGAGCCGTCGCGCATGGCTTCGGTCTCGCGGTTGGGCGACGCCACCGAGCCGCAATCCAGGTGGTCGCGGCCGATTACCACCGGCGCCTTCAGCTCGCCCGACTTCACCATCTCGTTGAAGGCCAGGCCGGCGCGGTGGCGCTCGTCCAGGCCGACCCAGCAGATACGCGCCGGCAGGCCCTGGAAGGCAATGCGGTCGTGCGCCATGTCGAGCCAGCGGTGCAGGTGCTTGTCCTCGGGGAACAGCTCCTTCATCTTGGCGTCGGTCTTGTAGATATCCTCGGGATCCCCTGATAGCGCCACCCAGCGGAATGGGCCCTTGCCGCGGCAGAACAGCGGGCGGATATAGGCCGGCACGAAGCCCGGGAAATCGAAGGCGTTCTGCACACCTTCGTCGAACGCGACCTGGCGGATGTTGTTGCCGTAGTCGACCGTCGGCACGCCCAGCTTCTGGAATTCGAGCATGGCCTGCACGTGCTTGACGATCGACGGGCGCGCGGCCGCTTCCACCGACTTGGGATCGTGCTTGCGCGCGTGTTCCCACTGCTCGACGGTCCAGCCTTGCGGCAGGTAGCCGTTGACGAGGTCGTGCGCCGAGGTCTGGTCGGTAACGATATGCGGACGCATGCCGCCGCCCTGCGCGCGCCTGGCCAGTTCCGGCACGATGTCGGCGGCGTTGCCGAGCAGGCCCACCGAGATCGCTTCCTTCTTCTGCGTAGCCTCGGCGATCATCGCCAGCGCCTCGTCCAGCGTGGTGGCCTTCTTGTCGAGGTAGCGCGTGCGGATGCGGAAGTCGATGCGCGATTCCTGGCACTCGATCGCCAGCACGCAGGCACCCGCGAGCACGCCGGCCAGCGGCTGCGCGCCGCCCATGCCGCCGAGTCCGGCGGTCAGGATCCATTTGCCCGACAGGTCGCCGTCGTAGTGCTGTCGGCCGGCTTCGACAAAGGTCTCGTACGTGCCCTGCACGATGCCCTGCGTGCCGATGTAGATCCACGAGCCCGCGGTCATCTGGCCGTACATCATCAGGCCGGCGCGGTCCAGTTCATTGAACTTGTTCCACGTGGCCCAGTGCGGCACCAGGTTGGAGTTGGCGATCAGCACGCGCGGCGCGTCCGGGTGCGTGCGGAACACGCCGACCGGCTTGCCCGACTGCACCAGCAGCGATTCGTCCTCAGCCAGGCGGCGCAGGCTGTCGAGGATGGCGTCGAAGCATTCCCAGTTGCGCGCGGCCTTGCCGATCCCGCCGTACACCACCAGGTCCTGCGGGCGCTCGGCCACGTCGGGGTCCAGGTTGTTCTGGATCATGCGGTAGGCGGCTTCGATCAGCCAGTTCTTGCAGTGCAGCTGGGTGCCATGCGGGGCGCGGATTTCGCGCTGGCCGCGCTGGAGGGGTTGGGATTCGGGAGCGTTCATGTGTTGTTCTCCTTTGGATGGCGCTGGTGGCGCGATCAGATCGGTGTCGTGGCGATTGGTACGTCGTCGGCTTTCGGATACGCTGGCCCTCACCCCCGGCCCCTCTCCCGCGCTGCGGGAGAGGGGAGCAAACCGCTGGCCTCTCCAACACTGTCTGGTGTCTCCCCTCTCCCGCTTGCGGGAGAGGGGCGGGGGTGAGGGCCGGCGTATCAACTTGCGTTGGTCGGCAAAATCTCCCGCACGGCCGCAGGCCACCCCGCACCCGCATCGCCCTGCACCACCCACTGCTTCATCGCTTCGATATCCGGCGCCAGGTAACGGTCGCCTTCCACAAAATCTACGCGCGCACGAATGCGGGCCAGTTCCTGCTCCAC
This sequence comes from Cupriavidus oxalaticus, assembly GCF_038900635.1. Taxonomy (GTDB): domain Bacteria; phylum Pseudomonadota; class Gammaproteobacteria; order Burkholderiales; family Burkholderiaceae; genus Cupriavidus; species Cupriavidus oxalaticus_B. Next base: position 779,708 of record NZ_JAYMRX010000001.1, read on the forward strand.
CAGCGGCGACGACTTCAGCGGCCGGTGGAATTCAATCCCCTGTGCCGCGGCCATCGCCTCGATGCCGACCACCACCGCGGTGTTGGCCGCCATGTCGCCCAGCCGGCGTGCGCCGTAGGTGGCCATCGACACATGGTCCTCCTGATTGGCCGAGGTCGGCAGGCTGTCCACGCTGGACGGATGCGCCAGCGACTTGTTCTCCGACGCCAGCGCGGCCGCGGTCACCTGCGCGATCATGAAGCCGGAATTCAAACCGCCATCGCGCACCAGGAACGGCGGCAGGCCGGACAGGCCGGTATCGAGCAGCAGCGCCAGCCGGCGCTCGGAAATCGCACCGATCTCGGCGATCGCCAGCGCAATGATGTCGGCGGCGAAAGCCACCGGCTCGGCGTGGAAATTGCCGCCGGAGACCACGTCGCCCTGCTCGGAGAACACCAGCGGGTTGTCCGACGCGGCATTGGCCTCGATCTGCAGGATGCGCGCGGCGTGCTGCAGGTTGTCCAGGCAAGCACCCATCACCTGCGGCTGGCAGCGGATCGAATACGGGTCCTGCACGCGGCCGCAGGCCTTGTGCGAATCGACGATCTCGCTGCCGTCCAGCATCGCGCGCACGGCGCCGGCCACGGCGATCTGTCCGGCCTGGCCGCGGGCTTCATGGATGCGGGCGTCGAACGGCTTGACCGAGCCCTTGATCGCTTCCAGCGACAGTGCGCCCGCCACCAGCCCGGCGGCGAAGGTGTCCTCGGCGGCAAACAGGCCAGCCAGCGCCAGCGCGGTCGACACCTGGGTGCCGTTGAGCAGCGCCAGGCCTTCCTTCGGGCCCAGCTCGAATGCCTTCAGGCCGGCACGGGCCAGGCCTTCGGCAGCCGGCACGCGCTTGCCGTCGACCAGCACGTCGCCCACGCCGATCAGCGTGCACGACATATGCGCCAGCGGCGCCAGGTCGCCCGAGGCACCGACCGAACCCTTGGCCGGGATGCACGGCGTCACACCATGGTTGACCAGCGCCAGCAATGCCTCGATCAGTTCCGGACGCACGCCGGAATGGCCGCGCGCCAGGCTGACCGCCTTGGTGGCCAGGATCAGGCGCACCGTATCCTCGGCCAGGTCCGGACCGGTACCGACGCTGTGCGACAGCACCAGGTTGCGCTGCAGCTGCGCCAGCTTGTCGTTGGGGATGCGGGTCTGCGCCAGCTTGCCGAAGCCGGTGTTAATGCCGTAGACCACGGCGTCGGCGTCGATGATGTCCTGCACGGTGGCCTGCGCGGCGCGCACACCGGCCCAGGCGGAATCGGCCATGGCCACGCGCACTTCGCCGCGGTAGATGCGGCGCAGGTCGGCCAGGGTGACTTGGCCCGGCTGCAAGGTCAGCAGCGGGCGGGAGGCTTGGTCGTGTTGGCTCGCAGTCATTTGTATGTTCCTGTCTATACAGCTTAGGCTAAAAATTGAACCAAAGGCAGATCCCCCGAGGGGAATCAGCCGAAAGCGGGATTGCCGTCGGCGCGGAAGCGGCTGCCGAGGCGGTAGCGGTTGCCCGGATGCAGGCAGCGAACGAATGTCACTGGCACGCCGTTGGTCCAGGTGCGGCGGGTCAGCATCAGGCAAGGTTGCGTAGGCGGCATTTCCAGTTGCGCGGCCTGCTCCGGCGTGGCGGCAATGGCATCGACCACGTGCTCCACCTGATCGTAGGGCACGTGGCGCAACAGGTATTCGCCGGGCTGGGTCGCGCTGAAGTCCTGGCCGATGAAGTCCGGCGCCACGCGCGGGTTCACGTAGCGGTCTTCCAGCTGCACCGGCACGCCGTCTTCGCGATGCACGCAGACTGAATGGAACACCGACTCGCCGGTATGCAGCTCCAGCGCGGCGGCCACCTCGATCGATGCCGAGACCCGCTCGACCAGGATCACGTCACAGGCATAGTCATGCCCGCGCATGCGGATCTCGTCCTGCAGGTTGACCACCGACAGCAGCGTCGACTGCGGCTTGTGCTCGGCGACAAAGGTGCCCACGCCGGCCACGCGCACCACCCGCCCCTGCTCCGACAGCTCGCGCAGCGCCCGGTTGACGGTCATGCGCGAGACGCCGAAGCGGTTGACCAGCTCCTGCTCCGACGGCACCCGGTCGCCCGGCTGCCACGCGCCGCTCTGGATCTGGCGGGCGATGTACTCCTTCACCTGCTGGTAAAGCGCGGTGGGAGAGGAAGCGGGAGTGGCGGAGCCGACGGCGTGGTTCATGGCGTTTCAGTGCTCGGCCGCGGCAATTGCCTCGGCGCGGATTTCCTCGGTCAGCCGCGCCTTGAGCGCGGAAAACTCCGGAGAAGTCTTGATGGTGTAATGGCGCGGATGCGGGAAATCGACCGCGATATCGCTCTTGATCCGACCCGGCCTGGCGGAAAACACCGCCACCCGGTTGGCCATGAAAATGGCCTCGTCGATATCGTGGGTCACGAATAATACCGTCTTGCGCGACGCTTCCCATATGCCGAGCAATAACTCCTGCATCAGCACGCGGGTCTGGTTGTCGAGCGCGCCGAACGGTTCGTCGAGCAGCAGGATCTTGGGATCGTTGGCCAGCGCCCGCGCGATCGCGGTGCGCTGCTGCATGCCGCCCGACAGCTGCTTCGGGTAATGGTGCTCGAAGCCGCGCAGCCCCACGCGCTGGATAAAGAAGTCGCTGCGCTCCTTCTGCTCCGCCGCGCTCATGCCGCGCTCGCGCAGGCCGAAGCGCACATTCTGCTCGATCGTCAGCCATGGGAACAGCGTGTACGACTGGAACACCATGCCGCGGTCGGCGCCGGGATCGGAGACCGGCTGGCCGTCGAGCAGCACGCGGCCGGTGGAAGGCGTGTCCAGCCCGGCCACGATGCGCAGCAGCGTGGACTTGCCGCAGCCCGACGGGCCCAGGATGGTGACGAAGTCGTTGTCGCGCACTTCGAAATCGACCGGCTGCAGCGCCAGCGTCTGCCCGCCGCGCGGGTTGGAGAAGGTACGCGAGACCTGCTGGATGGACAGTGCGCTCATTGGATCGAACTCCACGGGAACAGGCGCTGGTTGGCGCGCTTGAAGACAAGGTCGGAGACCAGCCCGATGCAGCCGATCACGATGATGCCGAAGATGATCTGCCCGGTATTGAGCAGCGCCTGGCTGTCGGTGATCATGTGCCCGATCCCCGACGAGGAGCCGATCAGCTCGGCCACGATCACGTAGGTCCAGGCCCAGCCCAGCACCAGCCGCAGGATCTCGGCGATTTCCGGCGCCGCGCCCGGGATCAGCACGCGGCGCACGATGCCGGCGCTGTTGGCGCCCAGCGTGTAGGCCGCCTCGATCAGGTCCTTGCGCGCGCCGCCGACCGCCACCGCCACCATCAGCACGATCTGGAAGAACGAGCCGATAAAGATCACCAGCAGCTTCTGGGTCTCGCCGATGCCGGCCCACAGGATCAGCAGCGGGATAAAGGCCGAGGCCGGCAGGTAGCGGCAGAACGACACGAACGGCTCGAAGAAGGCCTCGGCCGCCTTGTACGCGCCCATGAAGATGCCCAACGGCACCGCGATCACCGCCGCCAGCACGAAGCCGCCGACCACGCGCCACACCGTCATGCCGATGTCGCCGATGAAGTTGTGCTCGGTGAACAGGATCAGGCCCTCTTTGGCCATCGTCAGCGGATCGGCCAGGAACGTGCGCGGCACGAAGCCGCCCAGCGTCACCGCGGCCCACACGCCGAAGAACAGCACGAAGAAAGACAGGCCCAGCATCCAGCGCTTGTTGGGCGACACCGGCACCAGCGGTGCCAGCCAGGGATGGCGCCGGCGCGCCGGTGCCGCCGTGGGGGCGGACACCGCGGCTGCGGGCGCGTGGGAACCGATTCGGGCTTGCGTCATGACGTTACGCCTCCTTGCGACTGCCTGGCTTACTTGAGGAAACGCGCGTCATACAACGCCGTCACGTCGGGCACCTGGCGGATCACGCCGATGTCCATCAGCACGCCCGCCGCTTCCTTGCTGAAGCTGGCGAGTTCGCCGGAGAAGAACTTCTTGTTGGCCTCGCGATCCTGCCAGCGCAGGTAGGCGGCCGACTTGGCGAACTGCTCGGCGGACTGCTTGACCGCGGCGCCCATGATCTCGTTGGACTTCTCCGGCTCCTTGCGGATCATCTCCAGCGCCTCGAAGTAGCTGTCGACCAGCGCCTGCGCCGCCTTGGGGTTCTCCTTGAGCCACTTGGGCGTGCAGCCCAGCGTGTCGGTCACCATCGGGTAGTCGAGCGTGGTCGCAAGGATCTTGCCCTTGTCCGGGTTCTGGCGGACGGTGGACAGGTAGGGCTCGTAGGTCATGGCGCCGTCGTTCTGGCCGGCCACGAAAGCCTGCGCCGCCGCCTGCGGCGACAGCGTCGTGGTCTTGACGTCCTTCAGCGACATGCCGTTCTTCTTCAGCATCCACGCCAGCCCGAAGTACGGCGCGGTGCCCGGCGCATCGACGCCGATGGTCTTGCCCTTCAGGTCGGCAAAGCTCTTGACGTCGCTGCGCACGGCCAGGCCGTCGGCCCCGTAGGACTTGTCGAGCTGCACGATCTGCGTGATCGGCACGCCGTTGGCGTTCCAGGCCACATGGGTTTCGACGGTGGTCGCCGCGCACTGGATCGCACCGGCGGCCAGCGCCAGGTGACGGTCCTTCTGCGGGATCATCTTGATGTCTACCTCGACACCGTTCTTCTTGAAGATGCCGGCCTTGTCGGCCAGCGACAGCGGCGCAAAGCCGGTCCAGCCGCTCATGCCGAGCGTGACCTTGGTGGTCTGCGCGTTGCCTGCGCCTGGCATGGTGACTGCCGCGGCAAACAGCGCGGCCTGCATTGCCTTGCGGCCACGAATCCTGCCTTGAATCCTGCCCAGCATGCGGCTTTCCATCCTCATCGGTACGCTCCTTTGGTGTGTCCGTCGACGGCGAGCCATGCTTGTGGCGCGCTCGTTTTCGGGCATTAAACAATGCCTGTATATACAAGTCAATGTAGGGCTTCCCCCGAGGGGCTAGACGTCACTTCGCCGCAGAAATCGGCTGCACGGCGCGGAGGTATCTACCACCACAACGGTGTCGTGGCTTGTCATGGGTGCGGAAAGCACCACGTCGGCGTACCAGAAGTGTTGCTGTATAGACAGGACTGAAGTGACGCGAGGATGAGCAAACCCCGTGCCAGGGCACGGGGTGCGACCGCGGGCGCGGTCAGGCGTCGAAGAAGGAGGCGACCGTGGGAAAGCGCAGCCGCAGCCGCAGTTCGCGCTTCAGGCGGCGGTTGTCGAGCCGGCGCGACTCGCTCATGAAGCTCAGCAGCGTCGGCTCGATTACGTCGCGCGCCTGGCCGCGCGTGATGCGCGGCGGGCGCGGCAGGCCGCGGCGGTCAGCCACCAGGTCGAAGTAGTCGGCCATGCGCAGTTCGGTATCGTCGCTGGCGTGGACCACGCGCTGCGGCCGGCCGCGGAACAGCGCCGCAACCATGATGCGGGCCAGGTCGTCGGCATGGATATGGCTGGTGTAGACGTCGTCCTGGGGCACCAGCGCGGGCGTGCCGCGCTTGAGCCGGGCCACCGGCAGCCGTTCGGCGGCATAGATGCCCGGGATGCGCACGATGCTGGCGCGCCAGCCGGCATCGCGGCCAAAGGCGCGCACCGCCCCCTCGGCGGCCACGCGGCGGCGCGCGCGCGCCGTCTGCGGTCGCACGGCATGGAATTCCGACACCCGCGCGCCCTGCCGGTCGCCGTAGACGCCCGACGTGCTGGCGTAGACAAAGGCAGGGCGGCGAAGGCCCCGGTCGGGTAGAATGGCGGGCTCGCCGCCAGGCGTGACGCCCTGCCGCCAGGCCTTGCGGCGCAAGGCGGCGAGCAAGGCACGCGTACGCGGATCGCCCTCGCCCTGACCGGGCGGCGGCGCCAGGTCCAGCACCTGCGTGGCCAGCCCCCGCAGCCGCGCCAGCGTCACCGGCCGGTCCAGGTCCGCCACCAGCGGCACCGCGCCGGCGGCGCGCAGTTCGGCGCGCCGCACCGGCTGCGACGTGACGGCAAACACGCGCATGCGCGACGACAGGATTCGCAGGCAGCGCGTCCCCACATCCCCGCACCCGACGATCAACAGGCGCGGACGGCCCAGCCGGCGGCTGGGGACCGGGAGAACCGGCGGGAGCGGGAGGCGCGAGGGCTGCAGCATCGACTGAATTTTGCTCATAGACCGATTATGGCTTATCAAGTAACCGTCATGCCCAGTGGCCACAAGTTCGAAGTGGCCGCGGACGAAACCATCCTCGGCGCGGCCCTGCGCCACAGCATCGGCCTGCCCTACGGCTGCAAGAACGGCGCCTGCGGCTCGTGCAAGGGCCGCGTGCTGGAGGGCACCATCGAGCAGGGCGACCACGCCCCGGCCGCGCTGACCGCGCAGGAAAGGACCGAGGGCCGCGCGCTGTTCTGCTGCGCCAACGCGTCGTCCGACATTACCATCGAATGCCGCGAAGTCCACGGCGCCGGCGACATCCCGATCAAGAAGGTGCCATGCCGCGTGACCTCGCTGGAGCGCCTGGCCGATGACGTGATCGCCATCAAGCTGCAGCTGCCGGCGACCGAGCGCATGCAGTACCTGGCCGGCCAGTACGTGGAATTCCTGCTGCGCGACGGCAAGCGCCGCAGCTATTCGATCGCCACACCGCCGCACGAGGACGGCCCGATCGAGCTGCATATCCGCCATATGCCTGGCGGCGCCTTCACCGACTACGTGTTCGGCACCAAGGAAGGCGCCCCGGCGATGAAGGAGCGCGACATCCTGCGCTTCGAGGGCCCGCTGGGCAGCTTCTTCCTGCGCGAGGAATCGAATACCCCGATCATCCTGCTGGCTTCCGGCACCGGCTTTGCCCCGATCAAGGCCATCGTCGAGCACGCCGCCTACACCGGCATCACGCGCCCGATGACGCTGTACTGGGGCGGCCGCCGGCCCAAGGACCTGTACATGCACGCGCTGGCCGAACAATGGGCGCGCGACCTGCCCAACTTCAGGTACGTGCCGGTGGTGTCCGACGTGCTGCCCGAAGACAACTGGCAGGGCCGCACCGGCTTCGTCCACCAGGCCGTGATCGCCGACCACCCCGACATGTCGGGCCACGAGGTCTACGCCTGTGGCGCGCCGGTGATGATCAACGCCGCGCGCGGCGACTTCACCCGCCAGTGCAAGCTGCACGAAGACGCGTTCTTCGCCGACTCGTTCACCTCCGAGGCCGACATGCACGCGGCCACGCCGGCTGCCTGACCCCGGCCGCACGCCGTTCCGTCAGCGCAACAATGCCCGGGTCCGCCAAAATTGGTTTTGACACCCGGGCGCGTGCACCTTATATTTGCCCGCATGCATACGACCTTCAACCGACGCCGCAGCTTCCGTACGTCGCTCCCCGCTGGGGTGCCGCGCGGCTGACCGTCGACTGCGTCTGTTCAGGTCAACGAGCCACGGGCAACCCCCGTGGCTTTTTGTTTTTTGCTGCTTTTTTGTTTGCCCTTCGCCCGTCCGTCCATCGTTTAAAGCCGACCCCTGGAGTCCGCCATGGCATTTGCTGAGTTTCCCGTCCAATCCCTGATGTACATCACCAACCGGCCCGAGCTCGTCTTCACCGAGGGCAAGGGCTCCTGGCTGACGGACCACAACGGCAAGCGATACCTGGACTTCGTGCAGGGCTGGGCGGTCAACTGCCTGGGCCACTCCAACCAGGGCATGATCGACGCGCTGGTCGAGCAGTCGAAGAAGATCATCAACCCGAGCCCGGCGTTCTACAACGAGCCGATGCTGCGCCTGGCCCGGCAGCTGACCGACCACAGCTGCTTCGACAAGGTCTTCTTCGCCAACAGCGGCGCCGAAGCCAACGAAGGCGCGATCAAGCTGGCGCGCAAATGGGGCCGCAAGCACAAGAACGGCGCCTACGAGATCATCACCATGGACCACAGCTTCCATGGCCGCACGCTCGCCACCATGAGCGCGTCGGGCAAGGCCGGCTGGGACACCATCTTCGCGCCGCAGGTGCCGGGCTTCCCCAAGGCCGAGCTGAACGACCTGGCCTCGGTCGAGAAGCTGATCACCGACAAGACCGTGGGCATCATGCTGGAACCGGTGCAGGGCGAAGGTGGCGTGATTCCCGCCACGCGCGAGTTCATGCAGGGCCTGCGCGCACTGGCCGACAAGCACAAGCTGCTGTTCATCGTCGATGAAGTGCAGGCCGGCTGCGGCCGCTGCGGCACGCTGTTCGCGTATGAGCTGTCGGGCGTCGAGCCGGACATCATGACGCTGGGCAAGGGCATCGGCGGCGGCGTGCCGCTGTCGGCGCTGCTGTGCAAGGCGGAAGTCGCCAGCTTCGAGGCCGGCGACCAGGGCGGCACCTACAACGGCAACCCGCTGATGACCGCGGTGGGCAGCGCCGTGATGGAACAGCTGACCGCGCCGGGCTTCCTCGACGACGTCAAGGCCAAGGGCGAATACCTGAAGGAGCAGCTGCTGGCGCTGTCGGCCGATTTCGGCATGGAAGGCGAACGCGGCGAAGGCCTGCTGCGCGCGCTGCTGCTGGGCAAGGACATCGGCCCGCAACTGGTGGAAGAAGCGCGCGACATGGCGCCGCAGGGCCTGCTGCTGAACGCGCCGCGCGCCAACCTGCTGCGCTTCATGCCGGCGCTGAACGTCACACGCGAAGAGATCGACCAGATGATCGGCATGCTGCGCACGCTGCTGAAGAAGCTGGCCTGATCCTTCAGGTCATCTGCAGACGGCAAAAAGCCTCGCATTGCGCGAGGCTTTTTGCTTTGCAGCCGGATCAGCAATCATCGCCGCAGAGGAGTGAGGGAGAGGGCCAGCATCGCAGAACCCGCGCACACTGGCCGAGCCGGCGCGCGCGGGGCCCCGCGGCAAGGGGAAAGGCCTTGCGCCTGCGAGCGCCCGCCCTCTCCCTCACCCCTCTTGCGGCAGCGGGGTTGCCGGAATGGGAGCGGCGGCGCGCCGCTTACTCGCCCAGGTAGGCCGCCCGCACCTTGGGATCGTCCAGCATCTGTTTGGCCTCCCCGCTCATGGTGATCAGCCCGGACTCCATCACGTAGCCGCGGTGCGCGGCCTGCAGCGCCAGGCGCGCATTCTGCTCGACCAGCAGTACGGTCACGCCCTGTCCCGAGATATCGCGCACGACCTCGAAGATCTTGTCGACCATGATCGGCGACAGGCCCATCGAAGGCTCGTCCAGCAGCAGCACCTTGGGCTGGCTCATCAGCGCGCGCGCCATCGCCAGCATCTGCTGCTCGCCGCCGGACATGGTGCCCGCCAGCTGGTTGGCGCGTTCCTTCAGGCGCGGGAAGATGCCGAACATGCGGTCGACGTCGGCCTTGATGCCGGCCTCGTCGTTGCGCGTGTAGGCGCCCATCTGCAGGTTCTCGGTAATGGTCATGCGCGCGAACACGCCGCGGCCTTCCGGCACCATCGCCAGCCCCTGCTTGAGCAGCGTGTAGCTGGGCACGCCCTTGATCGACTTGCCCATGTACTCCACATCGCCGCCGGCCCAGCCCTGCAGGCCGGTGATGGCCTTCATGGTTGTGGTCTTGCCGGCGCCATTGGCGCCGATCAGCGTGACCAGTTCGCCGTCCTGGATGTCCAGGTCGATGCCCTTGACGGCCTGGATGCCGCCGTACGCGACCTTCAGGCCGGAGATCTTCAGTACTGTCTGTTTCATTGCCGGTTGTGTCATTGCTTTCCTCCCGCCATCAGTGCGCCGAAGTGCCGAGGTAGGCCTCGATCACCGCGGGGTTGTTCTGCACCTCGTGCGGCAGGCCCTGGGCAATCACCTTGCCGTAGTCCAGCACGGTCAGGCGGTTGCACAGCCCCATCACCAGCTTTACGTCGTGCTCGATCAGCAGGATGGTCCTGCCGTCGTTCTTGATCTTGTCGAGCAGGCCGCGCAGCTCGACCTTCTCGGTCGCGTTCATGCCCGCGGCCGGCTCGTCCAGCGCCAGCAGCTTGGGCTCGGTCGCCAGTGCTCGGGCGATCTCCAGCCGGCGCTGATGGCCGTACGACAGGTTGCGCGCGGTGAAGTTGGCGTACTTGCCGATGCCGACATAGTCGAGCAGGTCGTGCGCCATGTCCTCGATGCCCTCTTCCTCGCGGCGCACCGAAGGCGGCCGGAAGATCGCGCCGAACAGGCCGGCCTTGGAACGCACGTGGCGCCCGACCATCACGTTCTCGAGCGCAGTCATCTCGCCGAACAGGCGGATGTTCTGGAACGTGCGCGCGATGCCGGCCTTGGCCACTTCATGCACGGCCGTCGGCTGGTAGGCCTTGCCGCCCAGCACGAACTCGCCTGAATCCGGCGTGTACAGGCCGGTGATGACGTTGAAAAAGGTAGTCTTGCCGGCGCCGTTGGGGCCGATCAGGCCATAGATCTCGCCCGGCTTGATCTGCAGGCCCACCTCGGACAGTGCCTGCAGGCCGCCGAATCGCTTGTTGACCCCCTGTACCGACAGGAGGAAATCGTTGTTGCTCATGTTGTCCTCCTGGTCAGAAACGGCCCACGCTGCCCGCACGGCGCACCACCGGGCGGTCTTCCTTGCGCGGCGACGGCCAGATGCCTGCCGGGCGGTACAGCATGACGCCAACCAGGGCCAGGCCGAACAGCAGCTGGCGCAGCACTTCGGCATCGACGATGACATGGCCGAACAAACCGGTCTGCATCGGCTCGGCCACCACGCGCAGCAGTTCCTGGAAGCCCACCAGCAGGATGCCGCCCAGGATCACGCCCGGGATATGGCCCATGCCACCGAGCACCACGATGGCCAGCACGTAGATCGACTCCCACAGCGTGAACGATTCCGGCGACACGAAACCCTGGAACGCGCCGAACACCGCGCCCGAGGCGCCGCCGAACGATGCACCCATGGCAAAGGCCAGCAGCTTGATGTTGCGGGTGTTGATGCCCATCGCCTTGGCCGCGATCTCATCCTCGCGGATTGCCACGAAGGCCCGGCCGATACGCGAAGTCTGCAGCCGCAGGCACACGAACACGATCACGATGACCAGGAACACCAGCAGGTAGTAGTACATGAACACCGGCGAGAACTTCAGCCCGAAGATCTCGTGCGACTTGGAAAAGTCGAAGCCGAAGATATGGACCGGGTCGACCGCCGTGATGCCCTTGGGCCCGTTGGTGATGTTCACCGGACGGTCCAGGTTGTTCATGAAGATCCGGATGATTTCGCCGAAGCCCAGCGTCACGATGGCGAGATAGTCGCCGCGCAACTTGAGCGTCGGCGCCCCCAGCAATACGCCAAAGGTCGCGGCCACCAGGATTGCCAATGGCAATACAAACCACATCGACAGGTGGATGCCGGTGGGAAACAGTTGCTGGATCCACTCGAACTGGTTCGCCAGGTGCGGCGAACCCAGCAGCGCCATCATGTAGGCGCCCACCGCGTAGAACGCGATATAGCCCAGGTCAAGCAGGCCGGCAAAGCCCACCACGATGTTCAGGCCCAGCGCCAGCATGATGTACAGCAGCGCAAAGTCCAGCACGCGGACCCAGTAGTTGCCGCCCAGGGTCTGGACGATGAACGGCGCGCACAGCGCGACCACCAGAAAGCCGATCAGTGCGGCCAGGGTCTTGGCCGGCACCTTCGTCGGGGCCGCGACGGCGGCCGTGGATGGAATCGGGGTATTCATGGATTCGCTCTCCTCAGGCGCGATCCGCCACGCGTTCGCCCATGATGCCGGACGGACGGAAGACGAGCACGGTGATCAGTACGATAAAGGCGAAGACGTCCTGGTAGTTCGAGCCAAACACGCCATTGGTCAGGTCGCCGATATAGCCGGCACCCAGCGCCTCGATCAGGCCCAGCAGCATGCCGCCGACCATCGCGCCGGCAAGGTTGCCGATACCACCGAGCACCGCGGCGGTGAACGCCTTCAGGCCCGGGATAAAGCCCATGTAGAAGTGGGCGTTGCCGTAGTTGGTGGCCATCATCACGCCGGCCAGCGCCGCCAGCGTGGCGCCGATCATGAAGGTGGCGGAGATGACGAAGTTGGGGTTCACGCCCATCAGGCCGGCCACCTTCTGGTTCTCGGCGGTGGCGCGCATGGCACGGCCGAGCTTGGTGCGGTTGACCAGCGCGAGCAGGCCCGACATGACCATCACGGCCAGGCCGATGATGACCATTTCCTTGCCGGTGATGGTGGCGCCGGTCGTGCCGATGTCGATCGGTTCCGACGGCAGCAGTTGCGGGAAGGTCAGCGGGTTGCGCGACCAGATCAGCATGCCCATCGTCTGCAGGATGATGGACACGCCGATCGCGGTAATCAGCGGGGCCAGCCGTGGCGCATTGCGCAAGGGCCGGTAGGCGATACGCTCGATGGAATAAGACAGTACTGCGCAGACCGGCATCGCAATCAGCGTTGCGATCACCAGTGTCAGCCATTCGGGCAAGCCGGGGGCAAACTTCTGCAGACCAAGAATCGCTGACAGGGCGGTCAGCGCGCCGATCATCAGGACATCGCCGTGGGCGAAGTTGATGATCCCCAGAATGCCGTAGACCATGGTGTAGCCCAGTGCGATCAGCGCATAGATGCTGCCGAGCACCAGACCGTTCACGATCTGCTGGATAAAGATATCCATGAAAACTCCTGCTTCAGTCCCTTACCTGACGGCATGGTGTGGATGCCGGGGGGGACATTGATGTGGTGATGGGTAACGTTGCTGAGGTTGGGTTGCTGGTAAGCGGCCCGCCATGCTCCATCCAGGGTAAGGATGCTTCTACATTAGGCGAGGCTAAAAAGAACGGCACCGCAAAATACTCACGGTGCCGTTCGGATGGGCCGGTAAGCCCAGATTACATCTTCACCACGTCGAGGACGGACTTCTTCTTGTCCTTGTACTCGTACAGCGTGATGGTGCCTTCCTTCATGTCGCCCTTATCGTCGAAGGCGATGTTGCCGATCACGCCCTTGTAGTTGGTCTTGGGCATTTCGGCCAGGATGGCTGCCGGTTCGGTCGAGTTGGCGCGCTTCATGGCATCGACGATGACCATCACCGCGTCATACGTGAATGGCGCGTAGATCTGCACCGGGGCGTTGAAGCGCGCCTGGTAGCGTTTGGAGAAGTCCGCGCCCTGCTCCATCTTCGACAGTGCCAGGCCGGCCTCGGAGCAGATGATGTTGGTCACGGCATCGCCCGCCAGCTCGGCCACCTTGTCGGTACAGACGCCGTCGCCGCCGACGATCTTGGCGCCGATGCCCAGTTCCTTGGCCTGCTTGGCGAACGGGCCGCCCGTGGCATCCATGCCGCCGTACATGATCACGTCCGGCTTCTTGCCCTTGATCTTGGTCAGAATGGCCTTGAAGTCGGTGGCCTTGTCGTTGGTGGCTTCGCGCGCCACCACGTTCACGCCGGCGGCCTTGGCGGTCTTCTCGAACTCGTCGGCCAGACCCTTGCCGTAAGCGGTGGCATCGTCGACGATCGCCACGCTCTTGGCATGCAGGGTCTTGCTGGCATAGTTGGCCAGTGCCGGGCCCTGCTGGGCGTCAGTGGCCACCACGCGGTAGGTGGTCTTGAAGCCCTGCTTGGTGTAGTCCGGGTTGGTGGACGAGGGCGAGATCTGCACGATGCCGGCATCGCTATAGATCTTGGAGGCCGGGATCGACGTGCCCGAGTTCAGGTGGCCGACCACGGCCACGACCTTGGCGTCGACCAGCTTCTGCGCCACGGAGGTGCCGGTCTTCGGATCGGCGGCGTCGTCTTCACCGACCAGTTCCAGCTTGATCTTCTTGCCACCGACCTCGAGGCCGGCCTTGTTGACTTCTTCCACGGCCAGGCGGGCGCCGTTTTCGTTGTCCTTGCCAAGGTGCGCGATACCGCCGGTCAGCGGGGCCGCGTGGCCGATCTTGACGACGGTCTCGCCACCGCCCGCGGCAGGGGCTGCTGCGGCCGGCGCCGAGGCCGCATCCGCCGGCTTCTCTTCCTTCTTGCCGCAAGCTGCTACCAGCGCCACTGCGGCCGCGATCGGCAGAATCTTGGCAAACGTGATTTGCATGAGTGATCTCCTAGGATTCACAAAAACAGGGATTTGCAACGCCTCCCGGACGTTTCCCTGGACCGCCGTTGTTTAGTTTCAATTTGAAACGCGCGCATTGTATCCCCTTTCTTTGCAGATGCAATACGCGACGCAACAAGTCGACCGATTTACCCTTCAAATGAGCTAGGGAATTTCCCCAATGCACAAATTGGGGCAATTCCCGCTCACAAGGCGGGACCGTCTCACATACTCACAAGAATCGTGCCCGCACCGCCTTGGCAGCAGGATTAGGCGCGCGGTGCGCCACTATAATAGGCCCTAATTAATTAGGTATTTCATTTCAAATGCAACTCACCGATCTCTAATGTGCAGAATGTAGCGCCGCACCATAATAGGGAAAACCCCAGTTACGGGGATTACCCCTATTTGTCGGTTCGCCAAACACGCAGGTTATACAGCACCAATGGCATTGCACCGATAATGTGCATTGCGCGTCATAAGCTCCCAAGTCGTCGCCGCGCGGGCAAACGCAAAAAAAAAGCGCCGCATTGCGCGGCGCCTTTGTCATTGGCGTATGGAGGCTCGGGCCTGGCCCGCTGTCGCAGCTCAGGCGGCGACGCTGGCTGGCATCAATCCCCGCGGCAGGGGGAACGCCATGTTTTCCTCGATGCCCTCCAGCGCCCGCACCTGGCGGGCACCGAGCGCGCGCAGGCGGTCGACGATCGACTGCGCCAGCGCCTCGGGCGCCGAGGCCCCGGCGGTCAGGCCGATGCGGCGCTTGCCGGCGATCCATTCGGGGCGCACCTGCTCCGGCGCATCGACCATGTAGGCCGGCACGCCCAGGCGCTGCGCCAGTTCACGCAGGCGGTTGGAGTTGGAGCTGTTGGGGCTGCCGACCACGATCACCACCTCGACCTGCGGCGCCATGAACTTGACCGCGTCCTGGCGGTTCTGCGTGGCATAGCAGATATCCTGCTTCTTCGGCTCGCGGATCTGCGGATAGCGCGCCTTCAGCGCGGCGACGATCTCGCGGGTCTCGTCCACCGACAGCGTGGTCTGGGTCACGTAGGCGAGCCGCGCCGGGTCAGCGATCTGCAGCGTGGCGACGTCGTCGACCGTCTCGACCAGCACCATGCCGCCGTTGGCCTGGCCCATGGTGCCTTCGACCTCGGGGTGGCCGCGATGGCCGATCATCACGATCTCGCAGCCTTCCGCACGCATCTTGCCGACTTCGACATGCACCTTGGTCACCAGCGGGCAGGTTGCATCGAACACGTGCAGGCCGCGCGCGGCGGCGTCGTCGCGCACTTCGCGCGACACGCCATGCGCACTGAAGATGACGGTGGCGCCGGCTGGCACTTCGTCCAGCTCGCGCACGAAGACCGCGCCCTTGCTGCGCAGGTCGGCCACCACGTAGGCGTTGTGCACGATTTCGTGGCGCACGTAGATCGGCGCGCCAAAGCGCGCGAGCGCACGTTCGACGATCTCGATGGCGCGATCCACGCCGGCGCAGAAGCCGCGTGGCTGGGCCATCAGGATTTCGGCGTCGGGTGCGGTGGTCAGGTCAGGCATGCTGCGTATCTGGACGGGAGTCGGCACGTTGGCGCAATCAGAGGATGCCGATCAGCTGCACGTCGAACAGGATGGTCTGTCCGGCCAGCGGATGGTTGAAGTCGAACAGCGCCGCGGTCTCGCCGATTTCCTTCAGCACGCCCGCGTACTTGCCGCCGCCGGGCGCATTGAACTCGACCAGGTCGCCCGGGTTGTAGTCCTCCTCGAACGAGCTGTTCTCGCGCAGCGTGGCCAGCGACACCCATTGCAGCAGTTCGGGATTGCGCGGCCCGAACGCGTGCTCCGGCGCGAGACGGTAAGTCATGCGCTCGCCTTCCGGCATGCCCAGCAGCGCCTGCTCCAGCGTGGGCGCGAGCTGGCCCTGGCCGAGCAGCAGCGTGGCGGGCTTGTCGTCGAAGGTGCTGACGACCTCGGTGCCGTTCTCCAGCGAGATGCTGTAGTGCAGGGTCAGGAAGGAGTCGGCCAGGACAGTCTTGCGGCCAGCCGTGCCGCCGTCGGCTTCCGACGCGAAAGTTTGCAAATTCATGGGTGATCAACCGAGGAACAACCCGTATTGTATTCGACTGGCCCATCGCTCGCCGTGCCGAAGCCGTATACCCCTTCTACCCTTCCAGTTCTCCGGCCGGCGGTCCAACCCCGAATGCCCATGACCATAGCCAATTGGCCTGCCTGCGAGCGGCCGCGCGAAAAATTGCTGGAATGCGGCCCCGCCGCCCTGTCCGACGCCGAACTGCTGGCGGTGTTCCTGCGCGTCGGCGCGGCCGGCAAAAGTGCGGTCGACCTCGCCCGGGAGCTGATGCACCGCTTTGGCTCGCTGACTGCCTTGTTCGCGTCCGAACCCGGTGCGCTAACCGGCATCAAGGGCATGGGCGCAGCCAAGTACGCACAGCTGCAAGCCATTCCCGAACTGGCGCGGCGCGCGCTGGCCGAATCACTCCGGCTGCCGACCGGCTTCGACTCGCGCGCGGCCGTGCACAACTACCTGCGCCTGACGCTGGCATCGCTGCCGCATGAAGTATTCCTGTGCCTGTTCCTCGATCCGCGCAACCGCATGATTGCCTGCGAGGAACTGTTCCGGGGCACCCTGACGCGCACCGTCGTATATCCGCGCGAAGTCGCGCGCCAGGCGCTGGTGCACAATGCCGCCGGCGTGATCGTGGCGCACAACCATCCCTCCGGCACCACTGCGCCCAGCCAGAGCGACGTGCACCTGACCCGCGAGCTGGCACGGACGCTCGAACTGATCGACGTGCATCTGCTCGACCATTTCATCGTGGCCGGCCAGGAAATCCGGTCGCTGGCCGATGGTTGCGAATGCCTGCCAGGACTGTGACGCCTGCCGCACAGTGCTGCACGAGACACAACACACGACCCGTCAGCGCACGGAAGGCATTGATTCGCCGGAGGATTCCGGTCTATAATTTACGTTTCACTGAAGTCCCATCCGCTGCAGTCCGGGCCCGCGCGCCTTTTGTTGATCTGTTGCGAACATTGTCCACGAAAAGAAGATTTAGGAGTGCTTCATGGCACGCGTCTGTCAAGTGACCGGGAAAGCGCCGATGGTCGGCAACAACGTTTCCCACGCAAACAACAAGACCAAGCGCCGTTTTCTGCCCAACCTGCAGAATCGTCGTTTCTTCGTTGAATCCGAAAACCGCTGGGTGAGCCTGCGCGTCTCGAACGCCGGCCTGCGCCTGATCGACAAGAAAGGCATCGACTCCGTGCTCGCCGACCTGCGCGCACGTGGCGAAGTCTAATTAGGAGCACATCATGGCAAGCAAGGGCGGCCGCGACAAGATCAAGCTGGAATCGACCGCAGGTACCGGTCACTTCTACACCACGACCAAGAACAAGCGCACCATGCCCGAGAAGATGGAGATCATGAAGTTCGATCCCGTCGCTCGCAAGCACGTCGCTTACAAGGAAACCAAGATCAAGTAATTGATCCGGTATCCCGACAGAAAGCCCCGCCTGGTTGCGGGGCTTTTTGTTGTCCGCTCGATTTGCAGCTCGTTTTGCCTGTGGCCCTGCACGCGCAACGTTGACGCCCGCAGACGGCAAGAAGCGCGCCGTACGGCACACCACGGCGGGCGTCGCGCCCTTCCGGCGCGATCACCGCCCATCCCGCCCGGCGCATTGGGCCACGGTATGGCGCGCACGGTGTAGACTTTCCTGTTTCCCCCATCAGCATGGCGCCCTGCAGCGCTCTCTCCGCATCATGAATTTCGACGTCGCCATCGTCGGCAGCGGGCTGGCCGGCCTTACGGTCGCGCTGCAACTGGCCGACACCCACCGGGTTGTCATCCTCAGCAAGCGCGCCATGACGCAGGGCGCCAGCGATTGGGCGCAGGGCGGCATCGCCGCCGTGCTGGATTCCGGCGACAGCCATGACGACCACACGCAGGACACGCTCGTCGCCGGCGCCGGACTGTGCGACGAAGAGGCGACCCGCTTTATCGTGGAGCACGGGCGCGAAGCGATCCAGTGGCTGATCGACCGCGGCGTGCCGTTCACGCGCGACGAGCAGGCCGAACTGGGCTTCCACCTGACCCGCGAAGGCGGCCACAGCCGCCGGCGCATCATCCACGCGGCCGATGCCACCGGACACGCGGTGGTCAGCACGCTGCTGCAGCAGGCCACGCAGCATCCGAACATCACCATCCTGGAAGACCATTTCGCGATCGACCTGATCACGTCGCGCAAGATGGGGCTGCCGGGCAACCGGTGCTATGGCCTTTACGTGCTCGACGACAACACCGGCGCGGTGCACACCCTCACCGCCACGCACACGGTGCTGGCCGCGGGCGGCGCGGGCAAGGTCTACCTGTACACCACCAACCCTGACACCGCCACCGGCGACGGCATTGCCATGGCGTGGCGCGCGGGCTGCCGGGTGTCGAACATGGAATTCATCCAGTTCCACCCGACCTGCCTGTACCACCCCTATGCCAAGTCGTTCCTGATTTCCGAGGCGGTGCGCGGTGAAGGCGGGCTGCTCAAGCTGCCCGACGGCACCCGCTTCATGCCCGAGCACGACGAGCGTGCCGAACTGGCGCCGCGCGACGTGGTCGCACGCGCCATTGACTTCGAGATGAAGAAGCGCGGCCTGGACTGCGTCTACCTGGACGTCAGCCACCAGCCCGAAGCCTTCCTGAAGGAACACTTCCCGACGATCTACGCGCGCTGCCTGGAACTGGGCATCGACATCACGCGCGAGCCGATCCCGGTCGTCCCGGCTGCTCACTACACCTGCGGCGGCGTGGTCACCGATACCGCGGGCCGCACCGATATCGGCAACCTGTACGCAGTGGGCGAGTCTGCCTGCACCGGCCTGCATGGCGCCAACCGGCTGGCCTCCAATTCGCTGCTCGAATGCATGGTGATCGGCCGCGCCGCGGCGGAAGACATCGCCTCGAAGGACAAGGCCGGCGCGCCCAACATCACGCTGCCGGCGTGGGACGAGAGCCGCGTGTCCGATGCCGACGAGGAAGTCGTGGTGTCCCACAACTGGGATGAACTGCGCCGCATGATGTGGAACTACGTCGGCATCGTGCGCACCAGCAAGCGGCTGGAACGCGCGCAGCACCGCATCGGCCTGCTGCGCGAGGAAATCGCCGAGTACTACGCCAACTTTCGAGTCACGCGCGACCTGCTGGAACTGCGCAACCTGGTGGAGGTGGCCTCGCTGATCGTTGACAGCGCGTACTCGCGGCATGAAAGCCGCGGGCTCCATTTCAGCCGTGACTATCCGGATTCGCTGCCAAAGGCGCTGCCTACGGTGATGCAGCCGCCCGCCGGCCGCAAGCGCTGAGCGCCGTCCGGTAAAAAAAAACGGGGTGCGAGCCAGATGGCTCCACCCCGTTTTCTTTGACTTCGTGCTGGCGATGCGTCAGCCGATGATACGCAGCGAGTAGTCCGTCGCGCGCACATCCTTGGTCAATGCGCCCACCGAGATACGGTCCACGCCGGTCTCGGCGAAAGTGCGGATGGTCTCGGCATTGACGCCGCCCGACACTTCCAGCAGCGCCCTGCCCTGGTTGATCTTCACCGCGTCCTGCATCATCGGCACGGTGAAGTTATCGATCAGTACCGACTTCGCGCCCGCGGCCAGGGCTTCTTCCAGCTCAGCCAGCGACTCCACCTCGACCTGCACCGACGCATCGGTATCGAGCGCCTGCGCCGCCTGCAGCGCCGCGGTGATGCTGCCTGCCGCGGCGATATGGTTTTCCTTGATCAGGATGCCGTCGTACAGCGCCAGCCGCTGGTTCTCGCCACCACCGATGCGCACCGCGTACTTCTGCGCCAGGCGCAGGCCCGGCAGCGTCTTGCGCGTATCCAGGACGCGCGCGCGGGTGCCGGCGATCAGGTCGGCATAGCGGCGCGTCACGGTGGCCACGCCGGACATCAGTTGCAGGAAGTTCAGCGACGGGCGTTCGGCAGTCAGCAGCGAGCGCGCCGGGCCGGTGATTTCGCACACCACCGAGTCCGGCGCCATCCGCGCACCCTCTTCCTGCAGCCAGCGCACTTCCAGCGCCGGGTCGACCGCTCGCATGCAGGCATCGAACCACGGCTGTCCGCACAGCACCGCCGCTTCGCGCACGATCACGCGCGCGTGCGCGGCCTTGCCCGCTGGCACCAGCAGCCCGGTCAGGTCGCCGCTGCCGACATCCTCGGCGATGGCGGCCTGCACGTTGGCCTGCAGCGCTGCTTGCAGCGCGGCGCCGTAGCTGTCGAAAATCGGATTCACGCTCATGCCGGACCGATCCCCTGGAACAGCGCCTGTTCCTTCGCCAGGTCGGACGACGGACGGACATTGCGCTTCTGCGCCGCGGCAAAATCGAGCATGCGGTTGATGCAGGTCACCGCCTTGGCGCCGATGGCCGGGTCGACGTGGATCTCGTTGCGCCCGGTCTCCAGCACCTCGGCCAGGTTGGTCAGCGCGTTCATCGCCATCCACGGGCAGTGCGCGCAGCTCTTGCAGGTTGCGCTGTTGCCGGCAGTCGGCGCCTCGATGAAGTGCTTGCCAGGCGCGGCCATGCGCATCTTGTGCAGGATGCCGTTGTCGGTGGCGACGATAAACTCGGTCGCGTCCAGCTTCTGCGCCGCTTCGATCAGTTGCGAGGTGGAGCCGACCACGTCGGCCTGCGCCACCACGTTTTCGGGCGATTCCGGATGCACCAGGATCTTGGCGTTGGGGAATTCGCGGCGCAGCAGGTCCAGCTCGATGCCCTTGAACTCGTCGTGCACCAGGCACGAGCCCTGCCACAGCAGCATGTCGGCGCCGGTCTGCTTCTGGATATAGCTGCCCAGGTGCTTGTCGGGTGCCCACAGGATCTTCTTGCCCTGCGCGTGCAGGTGCTCGACGATCTTCAGCCCGATGCTCGACGTGACCATCCAGTCCGCACGTGCCTTCACCGCCGCGCTGGTGTTCGCGTAGACCACCACGGTGCGGTCCGGGTGCGCGTCGCAGAAGGCGGCGAATTCGTCGGCCGGGCAACCCAGGTCGAGCGAGCAGGTCGCATCCAGATCCGGCATCAGCACGGTCTTTTCGGGACTGAGGATCTTGGCGGTCTCGCCCATGAAGCGCACGCCGGCCACCACCAGGGTCTTGGCTTCGTGGTCGCGGCCGAAGCGGGCCATTTCGAGCGAGTCGGAGACGCAGCCCCCGGTTTCTTCGGCGAGGTCCTGCAGGTCGGCGTCGACGTAGTAGTGGGCCACCAGCACCGCGTTGCGTTCCTTCAGCAAGCGGCGGATACGCGCCTTCAGCGACTGCCGCTCATCGGGCGACAACACCGGCGGCACCTTGGCCCAGGCATGGGCCACGCAGCTGCCACCAGTGGCGTTTTCGGCACCCGCGAGGTTCGGCTTCTCGAACTCGACGGTCTTGATCGATTGTGGGGTCATCTCCGGTACTCCTCTAGACCTCCGCCAACAGGGTGCGGCCGGCCAGAACATGGGGGAGTTTATCTAAAACAAAAGCCCCGCCATGGGCGGGGCTTTGTCAAACCATACGGCGCGGCCGAATTGTATCAGGCGTAGCGGCGCAGGCGCAGCGAGAAATCGTGCAGCGCCTGGATACCGCTGGCCTCGGCACGGTGGCACCAGGCCTGCAGCTGCTGCAGCAGCTGCTCGCGCGTCAGGTTGGAACGGCCCCAGATGGCGGCCAGTTCACGGCGCATTTCGACGAAGGTCTGCAGCGCCTTGTTCTGCTCGACGATGCTCGCCAGCTGCTCGCGCTGCTGCGCGGCCAGCTTGGTCTCCTCGCGGTGGAACCACTTGCTGGCGGGCTTGAAGCTGCGGTACTCGGCCACGCCGCCTTCCTTGAGCTTGTCCAGTTCCTGGCGGAACGCGCCCTTGACGGCCTTGGCGTAGCGCGCCATCACGTCATAGCGGTTGGCGATGATGGCTTCCAGCGTGTTGTGGTCGACCGGACGGGCTTCCACCAGGCGCGCCTTGGGCGGGGTCTTCTTGACCTTGGCCAGGCCGACCGCCTGCATCGCGCGGATATAGCCCCAGCCCACATCGAATTCATACCACTTGATCGAGAACTTGGCCGAGGTCGGGTAGGTGTGGTGGTTGTTGTGCAGCTCTTCACCGCCGATGATCAGGCCCCACGGCGACACATTGGTCGACGCGTCTTCGCAATCGTAGTTGCGGTAGCCCCACCAGTGGCCCAGGCCATTGATGATGCCGGCGGCATGGATCGGGATCCACAGCATCTGCACCGCCCACACCGACATGCCGATCACGCCGAACAGCGCCAGGTCGATGATCAGCATCAGGCCAACGCCCTGCCAGGTGAAGCGCGAGTACACATTGCGCTCGACCCAGTCGTTCGGGCAGCCATGGCCGAACTTGGAAACGGTTTCCTTGTTCTTGGCCTCGGCGCGATAGAGTTCAGCGCCCTCCAGCAGCACCTTGCGGATGCCGCGGGTCTGCGGGCTGTGCGGATCATCCTCGGTCTCGCACTTGGCGTGGTGCTTGCGATGGATCGCGGTCCACTCCTTGGTGACCATGCCGGTGGTCAGCCACAGCCAGAAGCGGAAGAAATGCTGGGCGATCGGGTGCAGGTCCAGCGACCGGTGCGCCATGCAGCGGTGCAGGAAGATGGTGACGCCAGCGATGGTGATGTGCGTCATCACCAGCGTGTAGATGACGATCTCCCACCAGGCCCAATTGGCAAGGCCGTTGGCGGCCCAGTCAAGAATAGTGTCGAACAAACTGTTCTCCGTCGGTTAAACAGGGACTTCCCGTGCAGGCCGGCGGGGCCGGTGCACACAACGCGCAGAAAAAATAGCTGCGAATCTATTGATTGCGATAGCTGTCTGGCGCTTGCCTCGGGACCCGAAGTCGCTCCGGGCTCCCTGGCACGCGAGTCTGGCGCCGGCCATGGCAGGCGGGACAAGGTACGAGCCGCTGCAATCTGGCGGCTGTCTGATGTGGGAGCGGGATGTCTCAACCCGCGACAACCCGGCATTCTACCGGATTGGCGAGGGCGCAAGCATACGCTATTTCCCGGATTTGGACGGGGTCCAACGGTTTTCGTTCCGTGGGTGCCGAACTCGCCGCCTGGCTGGCATCCGCACGGTCTAGTGACGCCTACGTGACAGTCTAGGTGGCGTTGGCGGCTTCCGGCAAGGTACTCGCCTTGGGGGCACCTGGCCCGGGCATTGGCGTCTCGTGCAACACACGCAGCTCACGCTGGGGATAGGGGATCGAAATGTCGTGATCGCGCAGCGTGCGCCAGATGGCGCGGTTCATCGCCGATTGCACCCCAAGCTTGCCGTTCTGCGGATCGGCGACGTAGACCGCGACTTCGTACTCGATGCCGCTGTCGGCGAACAGCACCAGGAAGGCCGCAGGCTCCGGATCCGTCAGCACGCGCGGCAAGTCGCGCACGCATTCGGTCAGCAGTGCGATCACGGTCTCGGGATCGGCGCTGTAGTCGGCCTGCACGCGCGTCGCCACGCGCACATTGGTATTCGAGAACGAATGGTTCTGCACCGCCTGCGCCACCAGCTGCTCGTTCGGCACCAGCGTCTCGCCGTCGCCATTGCGCACCACGGTGTAGCGGGTGCGGATCTGCGACACGATGCCGGTGTACTTGTCCACCGTGATCTGGTCGCCCAGCTTGACCGAACGGTCCAGCAGAATGATGAAGCCCGAGATGTAGTTGCTCGCGATCTTCTGCAGACCCAGGCCCAGGCCCACGCCCAGCGCGCCGCCGAACACCGACAGCACGGTCAGGTCGATGCCGACCAGCGACAGGCTCAGCAGCAGCGACACCAGCAACAGCAAGGCCTTGGAGATGCGGGTCAGCACCACCTTGAGGTTGACGTCGAGGTTGGCGGAGCGCATCAGCCGCTCTTCCAGCCAGGATCCGAACCACATTGCCACCAGCACGGTCAGCAGGATCCAGACCCCCGCCATCAGCGTGTCGGCGAGACTGATCTTCTGCTTGCCGCCGATCGAGAAGCGCACATTCTGCATCCACCCGACCACGTCCGACAGCACCCCCACCACATAGAGCGCCATGCCGAGCCACACCAGCGTGGTCAGCACCTTCTCCACCAGCAGCAGCATGCCGTGCAGCTGCCCGCTGCCGGACATGACCCGCCGCAGGATATAGAAGACGACATTCAGCGCAGTGATGCCGAACAGCGGCACCAGCGCCAGCCGCAGCACGCTGATCGGGATCAGCGGCTCCAGCGCGAAGCGCGCGATCATCACCAGCACCCAACCTGCCAGCGGGAACATGGCCCGCTCCAGGCTGGCCGCGGCAAAGCGCAGCGAGAAGCTGGAACTGGCATAGCGCGCCTCGAGCCTGCGCACCACGTAGCGCCCCAGCGGCCACGCCACCGCGAGGCAGCCGGCCAGCACCAGCAGTTGCCAGAAAAAGCCCGGGCCGCCGGCATCGCGGATCAGGTCGTCCAGCATCCTGCCGAACATCGAATGGGAGGCCTTCAGCTCGCCGCCGAGGCCGGACAGGGTTTCACCGTTCATCGGGGAGACTCAGGGTTGGACCGCCAGCCAGCTGCATGCGCCAGCGGCGGCCACAGGCGTCAACTGGTGCGTTCCAGCACTGCGGCGAAGAAGCCGTCGGTCTGGTGCAGATGCGGATACAGCGCGAACATGCCGCTATCCTGGGGCAATGCGGGCACTTCGATCTTCTGGTCGGCCAGCGCCTCGCTGGCCGGAACCAGGCGGAAATTGGGATGCGCGGCGAGGAAATCGCGCACGATGGCCTCGTTCTCGGCTTCGAGCACGGAGCACGTGGCGTAGACCACGCGGCCGCCGCCCTTGACCAGGCGCGCCGCCGATTCAAGGATCGCGCTCTGCTTGGCGGTCAGTTCCAGCACCGACTCCGGCGTCTGGCGCCACTTCAGGTCGGGGTTGCGCCGCAGCGTTCCCAGCCCGCTGCACGGCGCGTCCACCAGCACCCGGTCGACCTTGCCGGCCAGGCGCTTGATCTTGGCGTCTCGTTCGGAGTCGATCAGGACCGGATGGACGTTGGACAGGCCGCTGCGCGCCAGGCGAGGCTTCAGGTTGGCCAGGCGCTTTTCCGACACGTCGAAGGCGTACAAGCGGCCCGTGGAGCGCATCGCGGCGCCCAGCGCCAGCGTCTTGCCGCCCGCGCCGGCGCAGAAGTCGACCACCATCTCGCCACGCTTGGGCGCCACCAGGTTGCACAGCAGCTGGCTGCCTTCGTCCTGCACCTCTACCAGCCCGTTGACGAAGATCGGCAGCTGGTTCAGCGCGGGCTTGCCAGCCATGCGGATGCCGGCGGGCGCCATCGGCGTCGGCTCGGCGCCCAGGCCGGCTGACTGCAGCTCGGCCAGCGCTGCGTCGCGGCTGGTCTTGCCAAGGTTGACGCGCAGGTCAAGCGGCGCCGGGCGCAGCCAGGCATCGCCCAGCGCCGCGGTAAATTCTTCACCATGGCGGCGCACCAGCTCGTCGTACAGCCATTCGGGCAGATTGGTGCGTACGCGCGGGGCCAGGCTGGAACGTTCGATCGTGGTCAGGCGGTCCAGCCATTCGGCCTCTTCGGGGTGCAGGAACGGCGTCAGCACGTCGCGTCCCAGGGTGGCCGCCAGGCCCAGCAGCGCCAGGCGGCGCGAGCTTGCGCCGGTGCCGCTTTCGGCAAACTGCGCGAACTCTACGCGCCGGCGCAGCACCGCATAGATGGCCTCGGCGATGATGCCGCGCTCGCGATGGCCCAGCTTGCTGTTCTCGCGGAAGTAATAGCTCACCACGGCATCGGCCGGGCGCGCGAACAGCATGACCTTCCCGAGCAGGCGGTCGATATGCTGGATATGCGCGGCATGCAGCCCGCCGTGCATGCGCGGCGCGCCGTCGTGGCCGGCATTGCCGTTGGCGGGCCTGCGGATGGGGCTGCCCTTGCCCTTGCCCTTGCTCTTGCCGCGCGGAGGCGCGTGGCCCTCGCTGCGGGTGGGACGGGTTCCTGCCTGGTTGCGGCTCATGCCTTGACTCCTGCCGCCAGGGTATTGGCGGAGATGGCCATCAGCAATTGCGGCTCGGCCGGGTTGATAACGTTGACCACGCCGTCCTGCAGTTGCAGGCGGTCCTCGACGAACCAGCGTACGGCGCGGGGATAGATCTGGTGCTCGCAGTCGAGCAGGCGCTCGGCCAGGCTTTCAGGCGTGTCGGACGGCAGCACGTCAAGTGCCGCCTGGATCACGATCGGACCATGGTCGAGTTCCGGGGTAACGAAATGCACAGTGGCGCCGTGCAGCTTGACGCCGGCGTCCAGCGCCTGCTTGTGGGTGTTCAGCCCCGGGAAGCACGGCAGCAGCGACGGGTGGATATTCAGCAACCGGCCCGCATAGCGGTCGACGAAAGCCGGCGTCAGGATGCGCATGAAGCCGGCCAGCACCACCAGGTCGGGCGCGTGGGCATCGATGGCCTCGGCCATCGCGACGTCAAACGAGGCGCGGTCGGGGAACTGGCGATGGTCGACCACGCCCGTGGCAATGCCTTGCTGCTGCGCGAACTGCAGCCCGGCGGCATCGGGCCGGTTCGACAGCACCGCTGCCACGCGGGCCGGCCAGCCGCCTCCCGCGCAGGCCCGGACGATGGCTTCCATGTTGGAGCCACGCCCGGAAATCAAGATGACAATTTTTTTCATCGCGCAATTCTACCAAGGCGAGGCACTAAACTCCGGTAAAGCGAACCCATTAGGTGCTTAATTCACTAGATCGGGACAGGGCGCAATGTCTCTAACATGTGACGGTGGTGCCGTATACCCCCGATTGATGGATTGTGACGCTTCGCCCCCTCTGCTAGAGTGGGCGCTACGTCCACGCGCCAATCCTGTGCAGGGTTTCAACGACACAGTGCTCCGAGCGAGCGGGTGACAACAAGGACGAAACGGGAAATTAGACGGGAATTCGCATGTCGAACGCTGCACCGACGTTGTTGGTGGTCGATGATCATCCTATGGCCTTGTCAGGCACCACGGCCTTCCTTGCCGAAGTCATGCCGGATGTCGCGGTACACGCCGCCGGCAGTGCCCGCGAAGCCCTGACGAGCCTTCAGCAGGGGCTGCGCCCCGATATCGTGCTGCTCGATATCTGGCTGAATGACGGCACCGGCTTCGATGCCATGCAGTCGTTCAAGACCGTCATCCCCGGGGCGCGCTTTATCTTTATGTCCGCGGAAGCCACGCCCGAAATCGTCGGCCGCGCCCGTGCGCTGTCGGCATGCGGCTTCGTCGGCAAGCATCTCGATGCCAATGCCTTCACTGCCGCGGTGCGCAAGGTGCTGGCGGGCGACACCTCCTTCCCTACCGATGAAGCCCTGAACGGGCGGGCCCAGTCCTTTGGCCCCGCGCACGGCATCCCGGTTACGCCGGCCGAGTTGGGCCTGACGCCGCGCCAGGGGTCCGTGCTGGCCCTGGTGCTCGAAGGCCTGCCGAACAAGGTGATCGCGCGCCGGCTTGGGCTGACCGAGAACACGGTCAAGGAGCACGTCTCGGCGATCCTGCAACGCCTGGGCGTGCGTACCCGGATGCAGGTGATGTCCCGGATGGAACGGTTCCGTCTGCGCCAGTAAGGCGCAGCGCTTGACCTCCCCAGCCTAAGCCGGGCGCAGCCAGCGCCGCAGCAGCAGCCGCAGCGATGCCGGGTCCACCGGCTTGGGCAGCACGAAATACCCCGCCTCTTCCGCCGCCGCCAGCGCGGCCGATTTCAGGTCGCCGGTCAGCAGCGCGCTGCGTGCCTGCGGCTGCGTGTTCTGCCAGCGCTCCAGCAGGTCCAGGCCGTTCTCGCTGCCGGGCAGCCGCAGGTCGCAGAAGATGATGTCCGGGCGCAGGCCCTTGGCAAACAGCTTGTCGGCCTCGGCGCCGTGCGCGGCGCAGGCCACGTGGATGCCCCACGCTTCCATCAGCGCGATCCACGCCTTGCGGATCTGGCTGTCGTCGTCGACCACCAGCACCGTGCCCTGCAGCCGGTCAGGCTTGGCTTCCTGGGCCTGCGCCATGGCGCGCATCTCGCGCACGCTGGCGACCGTCTCGGCCGGCACCGGGGCCAATGCAAACCAGAACACCGAACCCTTGCCCGGCACCGAGCGCACGCCATAGGTGCCGCGCATCAGCCGCACGCATTCCTTGAAGATCGCCAGGCCAAGGCCAAGGCCCTGAGACGGATCGCGCTGCGGGTTGTTGACCTGGTAGTAGGGCGAGAAGATTTCGGGCAGGTGCTCGGGCGTGACGCCGGCGCCGGTGTCCCACACCTCCAGCCGCACGTGCTTGCGGCGCTGGCGCGCGGTCACCAGCACGCCGCCGCGCTGGGTATAGCGCAGCGCGTTCTGCACCAGGTTGAACAGCGCGCGGCGAAGCAGCACCGGCTCGGCCATCGCGTACAGCTCGTCGGGCACGCGCGGGGTCAGCATCAGGCCGCTTTCGCGGGCGTCGGCGGCAAACTGGCTCATCACGTCGCGGATCAGGGCACCGAGCTCGCACGGCTCCAGCGTCGGCAGGACCTTGCGGCCCTCGAGCTTGGACAGGTCCAGCAGCGAGCGGAACAGCAGGTCGATGGTCTGCGTGCCCGCGGCCACCTGCTCCACCAGCGGATGAAGCGCCGACGACTGGTTGCGCGCGCGCAGCGCCTCCACCAGCATCACCAGCGCATGTACCGGCTGGCGCAGGTCATGGCTGGCGGCGGCGAGGAAGCGCGATTTCTCTTCGCTGGCATGCAGCGCGCGCTCCTTTTCTTCCTGGAACTGCTTGGCCAGGCGGCGGCTGTCACCCTCGAGCTGGATCGCGCGCACCAGCGTGACCTGCAGGTTGAAGGCATGGCGCGACAGCATCAGCGCGTAGATCACCAGCAGGCCCTGTACATAAGCGCCATGCCCGGGGAAGGCAAACTCCGCCATCAGGATGCTGGGCACCAGGATCGGCACGCCGGCGTACACCAGGTTGGACGGCACCGGCGCCTGCGATACCGCGCCGCCGGCCAGCACGCCCAGCGTCAGCAGGTACAGCACGCTGGAGAAGACCACCGAGTCCGTATACAAATGCAGCAGTGCCGAGGTGCCCCAGGTCACCCCGGTCAGCATCGCCAGCACGCGCATGTTGTTCCACCATTTGCGCGTATGCGCGGAACGGCTCATCGAAGCGCCGTCGCGCTGATAGCCGAAATGGAACCACAGCCCGCCCGCGGTCAGCAGCAGCATGATCCCGCACCAGCCCAGCAGCGCCGCGTGGCTGACATCGCCCCAGAATCCCAGCGTGGTCAGCGCCGGCAGCAGCACGGCAGCGACGATGGCGGTCGGCGCGTTCTTGTGCACGATGGCCATCAGCTTGGCGCGGGTCTCGACGTCAAGCTCGCCGCTGGATTGCGGCAGGAAACGGGGGAGAAGCCGGGACAGGAACCGGTTGGGCAGCGCGTTCAAATGTGGCTGGATTGAGATAACGGATGCAATGGAGAGAAAAGCGGCAAAAAATGTCGCGTCCCGCGCGTTTTAGCTTCATGTGACGCCGGCGTGACACCCAAGTCGTGCATATCATGCCGCCTTTTGCCGCATCGCGCCATGCCGGGCTGGCCGGCTGCGGCACAAAAACAGCAGCTTAATGCACATGGGGGCGCCGGCAGCGGCAAGCCGACCCATTCGCCTTATAATGCTCGCTTTACCCGAAACATTTCCCCGCCGTCCCCGTGAAAGTCTTCCGCGGCCTGCCCAACGCCGAGAGCCGGGCGCCCTGCGCGCTCACCATCGGCAATTTCGACGGTGTGCATCGCGGCCACCAGTCGCTGCTCGCCCGTGCGCGCGCGGCGGCAGACGCGCGCGGCCTGCCGCTGTGCGTGATGACCTTTGAGCCGCATCCGCGCGAGTTCTTCACACCGGACAAGGCGCCTACCCGCATCGCGCTGCTGCGCGACAAGCTGGAAAGCCTGCGCCGCAACGGCGTGGACCGCGTCGTGGTCGAGCACTTCAACGCCCACTTTGCCGGCCAGTCTCCGCAGGAATTCGTTGAAAACGTGTTGTGGCACGGCCTGCACACGCGCTGGCTGCTGGTCGGCGACGACTTCCGCTTCGGCGCCAGGCGCGCCGGCGACTTTGCCTACCTGCAGGACGCCGGGCGCCGCTTCGGCTTCGATGTCGAGCAGATGGGCTCGGTCTCCGAAGGCGGCATCCGCATTTCCAGTTCGGCGGTGCGCCAGGCCCTGGCCGATGGCGACCTCGAGCACGCGCGGCGCCTGCTAGGCCACGGCTATGCCATCAGCGGCCATGTGATCCACGGCCGCAAGCTCGGCCGCGACCTGGGCTTCCCGACGCTGAACCTGCGCATCTCGCACAAGCGCCCCGCGGTCAACGGCATCTTTGTGGTGCAGGTGCACGGCATCGCCGACCACCCGCTGCCCGGCGTGGCCAGCATCGGCGTGCGCCCGACCATCGAGGACGCCGGCCGCGTGCTGCTGGAAGTCCACCTCTTTGACTTCAACGAAAACCTGTACGGCAAGCTGGTACGGGTCGAGTTCATGAAGAAGCTGCGCGACGAAGCGCGCTTCGACAACCTGGAAGACCTGACCGCGGCGATCGCCAAGGACAGCGCCGACGCGCGCGGGTTCTTCGGCCTGACCGCGCCTGGCGCTGCCGATGGCACCGGTGGCCGCGACTTCGCCACCTCCGCCACCGACCGAATTAGCTAGCGGCCGGTGCCCGCCAGTGTGCGCGGGCCCGGTTCGCATGCCCCGCCCAGTCTTCCCGCGCGCGCCCCGGCCTGCTGCCGGCCGCGCGCCAAACGAATTGCTTCGAGAATCGAAATGTCCGACGACAAACGCGCCAAGCCCGAGAAAAACAAGTATCCCGTCAACCTGCTCGACACGCCCTTCCCCATGCGTGGCGACCTGCCCAAGCGCGAGCCGCAGTGGGTCAAGCAGTGGCAGGAGAAGCAGATCTACAAGAAGATCCGCGCGGCGCGCAAGGGCGCGAAGAAGTTCGTGCTGCATGACGGCCCGCCGTATGCCAACGGCGACATCCACATCGGCCACGCCGTCAACAAGGTGCTCAAGGACATGATCATCAAGGCGCGCGGCCTGAGCGGCCTCGACGCCGTCTACGTGCCGGGCTGGGACTGCCACGGCATGCCGATCGAGATCCAGATCGAGAAGAAGTTCGGCAAGGGCCTGCCGGTGCAGGAAGTCCAGGCCAAGGCGCGCGCGTACGCCACCGAGCAGATCAAGCGCCAGATGGTGGACTTCGAGCGGCTGGGCGTGCTGGGCGACTGGGACCATCCCTACCTGACCATGAACTACAGCAACGAGGCGGACGAACTGCGCGCGCTCGGCAAGATCATGGAAAAGGGCTATGTGTTCCGCGGCCTCAAGCCGGTGAACTGGTGCTTCGACTGCGGCTCGGCGCTGGCCGAGGCGGAAGTCGAGTACAAGGACAAGGTCGACCTGTCGATCGACGTGGGCTTCCCGTTTGCCGAGACCGACAAGCTGGCGCACGCCTTCAAGGTGCCGTTCGATCAGCTCAACGCCAAGCCGGGCTGGATCGTGATCTGGACCACCACGCCGTGGACCATCCCGAGCAACCAGGCGCTGAACGTGCACCCGGAGGTGGAGTACGCGCTGGTCGACACGCCGCGCGGCTACCTGATCCTGGCCACCGAGCGCGTCGAGGATCAGCTGAAGGTCTACGCCCTGGAAGGCAAGGTGGTCGCCACGGCCACCGGCGCCGCGCTGTCGGAAATCCGCTTCCACCACCCGCTGGCCAAGATGGACGCGGGCTATGACCGCCTGTCGCCGATCTACCTCGGCGACTACGTCACCACCGACACCGGCTCCGGCATCGTGCACTCGGCGCCCGCCTATGGCGTGGAAGACTTCCAGTCGTGCAAGGCGCACGGCATGCCCGACAGCGACATCATCAGCCCGGTGATGGGCAACGGCGTCTACGCCGGCACCCTGCCGCTGTTCGGCGGGCTGTCGATCTGGGATGCCAACCCCAAGATCGTCGATGCGCTGCAGGAATCGGGCAACCTGTTCAATTCGCACAAGTACACCCACAGCTACATGCACTGCTGGCGTCACAAGACGCCGATCATCTACCGCGCCACTTCGCAGTGGTTCGCGGGCATGGACGTGGATCCGGCCGAGGAGAACGGCAAGACCGTGCCGACGCTGCGCGAGACCGCGCTGGCCGGCATCGAGGCGACCGAGTTCTACCCGTCGTGGGGCAAGCAGCGACTGCACAACATGATCGCCCACCGGCCGGACTGGACCCTGTCGCGCCAGCGCCAGTGGGGCGTGCCGATGGCCTTCTTCGTGCACAAGGAAACCGGCGCGCTGCATCCGCGCACGCCTGAACTGCTGGAAGAGATCGCCAGGCGCGTCGAGCAACAAGGCATCGAGGCCTGGCAGACGCTGGATCCGGCCGAACTGCTGGGCGACGAGTCCAGCCAGTACGAGAAGAACCGCGACACGCTCGACGTCTGGTTCGACTCCGGCACCACGCACTGGACCGTGGTGCGCGGCTCGCACCAGGACGACCTGTACGACCCGGCCGCCGACACGCCCGAGGGCCGCCTGGCCGACCTGTACCTGGAAGGCTCCGACCAGCACCGCGGCTGGTTCCACTCGTCGCTGCTGACCGCGTCGATGCTGTACGGCAAGCCGCCCTACAAGGCGCTGCTGACGCACGGCTTCACGGTCGACGGCGAGGGCCGCAAGATGTCCAAGTCGGTCGGCAACACCGTGTCGCCGCAGGACATCTCCAACAAGATGGGCGCCGAGATCATCCGCCTGTGGGTGGCCTCGACCGACTACTCGGGCGAGCTGTCGATCTCGGACGAGATCCTCAAGCGCGTGGTGGAAAGCTATCGCCGCATCCGCAACACGCTGCGCTTCCTGCTGTCGAACCTGTCCGACTACGACCATGGCAAGCACGCGCTGCCGGCATCGGAATGGCTGGAGATCGACCGCTACGCCGTGGCGCTGACCGACCGGCTGCAGAAGGAAGTGCTATCGCACTACGAGGCCTACGAATTCCACCCGGTGGTGGCCAAGCTGCAGACCTTCTGCTCCGAAGACCTGGGCGGCTTCTACCTGGACGTGCTGAAGGACCGCCTCTACACCACGTCGGCGGACTCCAAGGCGCGCCGCGCGGCGCAGAACGCGCTGTACCACATCACCCAGGCGATGCTGCATTGGATGGCGCCGTTCCTGTCGTTCACCGCCGAGGAAGCATGGCAGGTCTTTGTCCACGGCACCGAACACACCGACACCATCTTCACCAGCACCTACTACCCGGTGCCGGAAATGGACGACGCCGACGACCTGCTGCAGAAATGGCATACGCTGCGTGAAGTGCGCGCCGAAGTCACCAAGCAACTGGAAGCCGTGCGCGTGGAAGGCGAGATCGGCTCGTCGCTGCAGGCAGAGCTGACCATCCAGGCCGGCGGACCGGTGCTGCAGGCGCTGCAGAGCCTGGGCGACGACCTGCGCTTCGTGCTGCTGACTTCGTCGGCCAAGGTCACTGCCGCGCCGGAAGCCGGCGACCTGCTGGTGACGGTAACGCCGTCGGCGCATGCCAAGTGCGAGCGCTGCTGGCACTACCGCGCCGATGTCGGCCACAACCCGGACCACCCCACCCTCTGCGGCCGCTGCGACAGCAATCTGTTCGGCGCCGGCGAACACAGGAGCCATGCCTGATGGCATCGACCACATCCCGATCCGCCCGGCCGGCGCGCCGCGGCAGCAAGGCCGCCGGCAACACCACGCCACTGCTGTGGCTGGCGTTCGCGCTGCTGGTGGTGCTGCTTGACCAGTTCTTCAAGATCGTCATCGTGCGCAGCTTCACCTACGGTGAGTCGCGCCCGGTCACGAGCTTCTTCAACCTGGTACTGGTCTACAACAAGGGCGCGGCGTTCAGTTTCCTGGCTGACGCCGGCGGCTGGCAGCGCTGGTTCTTTACCGGGCTGGGCATCGTGGTCGGGGCGTTCATCGTGTGGCTGCTGTATCGCCACACCGGGCAGCGGCTGTTCTGCTTCGCGGTGTCGCTGATCCTGGGCGGCGCCGTCGGCAACGTGATCGACCGCGTGGTCTACGGCCACGTGGTCGACTTCCTCGATTTCTACGCGGGCAGGTATCACTGGCCGGCTTTCAATGTCGCGGATTGCGCGATCACGGTCGGCGCCGTGCTGCTGATCGTGGATGAATTGCGGCGGGTGCGAAAGCACTGAGCATAGCGATTACGCTAAGCAAACCGATGGTGTTCCGCTCCCCCCTCATGGGGAGAGGGCTGGGTGAGGGGCGGTTTGCCAAGGCACCACGCCAATCGAGGGTCCCGCCCTCACCCCCGCCCCTCTCCCGCCGGGCAGGAGAGGGGAGCAACCCTCAGGGGGGCAAACCCCCAGCCGGCTTCCCCGGTATCATTTCCCTTTCTCCCCAGCCAGGTTTCCCACCATGGATTTGCGCGGCAAGCACATCGTTCTCGGCCTGACCGGCGGCATCGCCTGCTACAAGTCGGCCGAGCTGGTCCGTCTGCTGACCAAGGCCGGCGCCACCGTGCAGGTGGCCATGACCGAGGCGGCGACCCACTTCATTACCCCGGTGACAATGCAGGCCCTGTCCGGCCGCCCGGTGTTCCTGTCGCAGTGGGACGCCCGCATCGACAACAACATGGCGCATATCGACCTCTCGCGCGAGGCCGACGCCATCGTCATCGCCCCGGCTTCCACGGATTTCATGGCGCGCCTGGCCAACGGCCTGTGCGACGGCCTGCTGAGCACCCTGTGCATCGCGCGCGACTGCCCGCTGCTGGTGGCACCGGCGATGAACCGCCAGATGTGGGCCGCGCCGGCAACCCAGCGCAATGCCGCGCAGCTGCGTGCCGACGGCGTGGCGATCCTGGGCCCCGGCAGCGGCGACCAGGCCTGCGGCGAGGTCGGCGACGGCCGCATGCTCGAACCGGAAGAACTGCTCGACGACATCATCGCCTTCTTCCAGCCGAAGCCGCTGCAAGGCAAGCGCGTTCTGATCACCGCCGGGCCGACTTTCGAGGCAATCGATCCCGTGCGCGGCATCACCAACCTGTCGTCGGGCAAGATGGGCTTCTCGATCGCGCGCGCGGCGCGTGAGGCCGGCGCCGAAGTCCTGCTGGTGGCCGGGCCGACCGGCCTGCCGACGCCGCGCGGCGTGGTGCGCACCGACGTGCGCAGCGCGCAGCAGATGCATGACGCGGTGCTGGCACAGCTGCCCGGCGCCGACGTCTTCGTCGCCGTGGCGGCGGTGGCCGACTGGCGCCCCGCCGAGGTGGCCCAGCAGAAGCTGAAGAAGGCCAACGACACCGATACGCCCACGCTGCAGTTCGTGCAGAACCCCGACATCCTCGCCACCGTGGCGGCGCGCACGGATGCGCCCTACTGCGTCGGTTTCGCGGCCGAAAGCGAGAACCTGGAGCAGTACGGCGAACAGAAGCGCCAGCGCAAGGGCGTGCCGCTGCTGGTCGGCAATATCGGCCACCATACCTTTGGCCTGGACGACAACGAGATCGTGCTGTTCGATGCCGCCGGCATGACGCGGCTGCCGCGCGCCGACAAGCTGTCGCTGGCACGCCAGCTGGTAGCCGCGATCGGCCAGCGGCTGCCGGGCCGCGCGCGGCCCTGAGCGCGGAGCGGATCCGATGTCCAAGCCACGCCTGCGCCTGTCGGTACTCGACCAAAGCCCAGTCATCGCCGGCCACAGCGCCCGCGACGCGCTCGCCGCCACCGTGGAACTGGCGCAGATGGCCGACGCGCTGGGCTACACCCGCTACTGGTGCGCCGAGCACCACGGCCTGCGCGGGGTCTGCAATCCCGCACCCGAAGTCATGCTGGCCCGCATCGGCAGCGTCACGCAGCGCATCCGCCTCGGCTCCGGCGGCGTGATGCTGCCCTATTACAGCCCGTTCAAGGTTGCCGAGCAGTTCCGCATGCTCGAAGGCCTGTTCCCGAACCGGATCGACCTTGGCGTCGGCCGCGCGCCTGGCGGCGACCTGCGCACCGCGCAGGCGGTGGCGATGGGCCAGTACGACCGCGGCGCGCAATTCGAAGAGCAGGTGCGCGACCTGTCGGCATTGCTGCGCGGTGAGGTGCCGCCCGGCCATCTGGCCGAAGGCGTGCTGCTGCAGCCGGAGATCGATACCCGGCCCGAGCTGTGGGTGCTCGGCTCCAGCGACTACGGCGGCGCGCTGGCCGCGCGGCTGGGCCTGCGCTTCGCCTTTGCCCACTTTATCAATGCGCATAGCGGCCACCTTGTGGCGCAGCAGTACCGCGACGATTTCACGCCGGGCTACGAGGCCAGACCGTACAGCGCGGCAGCCATCTTTGTCATCTGCGCCGATACCGATGCCGAAGCAGCCGAACTGGAGCGCGCCGTCGACCTGCGCCGCCTGCAGATGGCCTATGGCGTGAACGCGCCGATCCCGTCGATGGCACAGGCCGCGGAGTTCTCTCCCACCGAGCGTGACCGGCTCGTGATCGAGCGCGAGCGCCCGCGCACGCTGTGCGGCACGCCCGAGCGCGTGGCCGCGCGCATGGAAGCACTGCGCGAGCAGTTTGCCGCCGATGAGCTGGTCGTGCTGAGCGTCACGGCCAGCTACGCCGCGCGGCTGCGCACCTACGAACTGCTGGCACAGGCATTTGACCTCGGCGGCGCGGCCTGAGCCCCGTCCGTCCGGTATCATGCGCCGCTGCCAACCGATCTGTTTGAACCGAATTCCCCCAGGATGCCCATGACC
This sequence comes from Cupriavidus oxalaticus, assembly GCF_038900635.1. GTDB lineage: Bacteria > Pseudomonadota > Gammaproteobacteria > Burkholderiales > Burkholderiaceae > Cupriavidus > Cupriavidus oxalaticus_B. Next base: position 816,569 of record NZ_JAYMRX010000001.1, read on the forward strand.
CAGCCCCTGAACCCCACCGTCGAAATCAAGGTGCTCGATGCCCGCCTGAACGAATGGGGCCTGCCTGCCTACCAGAGCGAAATGGCCGCCGCCATCGACCTGCATGCCTGCGTCGACACGCCGGTGTCGATCGCCCCGGGCACGCCCGCGCAACTGGTGCCGGCCGGCATCGCCGTGCACATGGGCAACCCCTACATGGCCGCGACCATCGTGCCGCGCTCGGGCCTGGGCCACAAGAAGGGCCTGGTGCTGGGCAACTCGATCGGCGTGATCGATGCCGACTACCAGGGCCAGATCATGGTCAGCGTGTGGAACCGCAACGCGCCGGGCACCGAGCCGATCGTGATCCAGCCAGGAGAGCGCATCGCGCAGATGATGTTCGTGCCGGTGCTGCGCCCGGTCTTCACGACGGTGGACGAGTTCAGCGAAGACAGCGAGCGCGGCGCCGGTGGCTTCGGCTCGACCGGCGTGCATCACGCCAAGGCCGGCGCCTGACGCGCCGCGGCAAACCGCAAAGCAGAACTGGCGCGCCGCGGCGCCAGTTTGCATTTCAGCCGCGCTGCTCGAACAGCAACGCCACGCCGCCGGCCGCCTCGGCCGGTACCAGCGTTTCGCGGGGGCCGAGGTCGTGGGTCGGCACGCCGGCGTTGCGCCAGAGCGCACGCGCCGCGGCCAGGTCGCTTGTACGCAGGCGCATCGCGGCATATCCCGGCACCTCCCTGCGCACATGCGCGGTGCCGGTCGCCGAGGCCAGCGCCTGCGGCGTGCTGACCACCAGCGCGGCGTCATCCAGCGCCAGGCTGCTGACATGCTCGCTCAGTTGCGTCAGCTCGCCGCCGGTCAGTTCGGCGTAGGCCCGCGCGGCGGCATCGACCAGCGCGGGCGCCACCACCAGGAACATGGTCGCGATGCTGTCGGCGCCGTTGGCGTGCGACATCCATTCCGGTCGCCACAGCAGCTCTGGCGTGCGATGCTCGCAGACGAAATAGCGCGCACCTGGTGCATCGTCCAGCGCGGTCACGCGGAAGGTGGCGGGATGTTCGCTGCCATCGTCCAGCCGCACCGGGCGCGAGAACTCGATCGGATCAGAGGTGTACCAGCCGGACGCGCGCAGCCGTGCGGCCGTGCCGAAGGCGTCGTCGCTCTTGCATGACATCGCCGCACAGCCGCCGCCGCGCGCCTGCGCGTCCCAGTAGTACTGGCGGCTTGGGGTAGGCGCGGTGACGTGCAGCAGCTCGACGTAGTCGTGCCGCAGCATGATGCAATGGTTCTGCGAACCCAGCGTGTGATAGCCGCGCGGCGTCAGGGTAAAGCCGAGCCGTTGCCAGGCCTGCACCCCCGCATCGAGGTCGGGACACACCACCACCGCGTGGTCGAACATTTCCGCTTGGCTTGCCATCGACATCACCTCAGTCTGCGCGGCGGGCGCGTCCGCCCGGCCGCCGTCATTCGAACTGGATATTGGCCTTGCGCGCCACGGCCTGCCACTTGTCGTGCTCCTGGCGCACCAGCTTGCCGAGTTCGGCCGGGCTGCCGCCGACGATCTCGAAGCCTTGCGCGGCCAGCGCATCGACCACGCGCGGCTGGCGCAGCGATTCGACCAGCGCCTGGTGGATCCGCGTGACCGATGCCGCGGGCAGGTTGGCGGGCCCGAACACGCCGATCCAGGAATAAGCTTCAAAGCCCTTGAGCCCCTGCTCGGCCACGGTCGGCACCTGCGGCAACTGGCGCAGGCGGCTGGTGCCGGTCACGCCCAGCACCTTGATGGTCCGCGCGGCCACATGCGCCTGCACTGCGGCATAGCTGCTGAAAAAAAGATCGACCTCGTTGGCCAGCACCGCCTGCACAGCCGGGCCGCCACCCTTGTAAGGTACATGGAGCATGTGCATGCCGGCTTCGGTCGCCAGCGCCTCGGCCGCAAGCTGGTTCAGGCTGCCGATACCGGAGGAGGCATAACGCACGCTATCGGGCCTCGCCTTGGCCAATGCCACCAGCTCACGCACATTGGCGGCCGGCAGCGAAGGATTGGCGGCGATTACCAGCGGGAAGCGCACCAGCTGCGAGATCGGCGTGAAATCGTGGAAGGTGTCGTAGGGCAGCTGCTTGTAGGCAAACGGGTTGATGGCGTGCGTATCGAAGGCCATCAGCAGCGTGCTGCCGTCCGGCCTGGCGCGCGCCACGGTGCTGGACGCGATCAGGCCGCCGGCGCCCGGCTTGTTGTCGACCACCACGGTCTGCCCCAGCGCCGCCTTCAGCCCCGGCTGCAGCTGGCGCGCAACGATATCGACGCTGCCGCCCGGCGGGAACGGCAGCACCAGCGCCAGTGGACGGTTGCCGGCCGGCGCCTCGGCGGCGGCGGCGTGCATCATCGGGACAGGCATGGCGCCCAGCGGCAGGATCTTGAGCAGCAGGCGGCGGCGCCGCGTGCGTTCGGCAGAGGACATCGGGTATTCGGGCGTTGGCGGCCGCAATGCCGGTGGCCGCCGGGACAAAAAAGAAGGGGCGGCATCACTGCCGCCCCCTGTATTTTGCCCGATGATCGGCCGCGTTGCAGGCAAACCCCGCCGAACCTCGCCCGGGTCGCCACGATCCGGTGCGATTTTCGGCCGGCGCGGTTGCCGCTCAGGCCTCGGCGCGCTGCTCTTCCGGCGCCTCGGGCGGTTCCGGCTCGATCTCGGAGAAATCGAGCTTGATCTGGTCCTGCTCGTCCAGGTCGACCACGACCTTGCCGCCGGACACCAGCCTGCCGAACAGCAGCTCGTCGGCCAGCGCCTTGCGGATCATGTCCTGGATCAGGCGTTGCATCGGGCGCGCGCCCATCAGCGGGTCGAAGCCCTTGTGCGCCAGGAACTTGCGCAGCTTCTCGCTGAAGCTGGCTTCCACCTTCTTCTCGTGCAGCTGCTCTTCCAGCTGCATCAGGAACTTGTCGACCACGCGCAGGATGATCTCCTCATCCAGCGACCGGAAGCTGATCATGGCATCCAGACGGTTACGGAATTCCGGCGTGAACATGCGCTTGATGTCGGCCATCTCGTCGCCCTGCTCGCGCGAGCTGGTGAAGCCGATGGTGGCGCGGTTCATGGTCTCCGCTCCCGCGTTGGTGGTCATGATGATGATCACGTTGCGGAAGTCGGCGCGCCGGCCGTTGTTGTCGGTCAGCGAACCATGGTCCATCACCTGCAACAGGATATTGAAGATATCCGGATGCGCTTTCTCGATTTCATCCAGCAGCAGCACGCAGTGCGGCTTCTTGGTGACGGCCTCGGTCAGCAGGCCGCCCTGGTCGAAGCCGACGTATCCCGGCGGCGCGCCGATCAGGCGGCTGACCGCGTGGCGCTCCATGTATTCGGACATGTCGAAGCGCAGCAGCTCGATGCCCATGATGAAGGCCAGCTGCTTAGCGACCTCGGTCTTGCCCACGCCGGTGGGACCCGAGAACAGGAACGAGCCGATCGGCTTGTCGGTCTTGCCCAGGCCGGCGCGCGACATCTTGATCGCCGAGGCCAGCGCCTCGATCGCCGGATCCTGGCCGAACACCACCGACTTCAGGTCACGTTCCAGCGTCTGCAGCTTGCTGCGGTCGTCCTGGTTCACGCTCTGCGGCGGGATGCGCGCGATGCGCGAGACGATGTCCTCGATCTCGCTCTTGCCGATGGTCTTCTTCTGCTTGGACTTCGGCAGGATGCGCTGCGCCGCGCCGGCCTCGTCGATCACATCGATCGCCTTGTCCGGCAGGTGGCGGTCGGTGATGAAGCGGGCCGACAGCTCGGCCGCGGCGGTCAGCGCCGAAGCCGCGTACTTGACGCCATGGTGCTCCTCGAAACGCGACTTCAGGCCGCGCAGGATCTGCACGGTCTGGTCGACCGACGGCTCGACCACGTCGATCTTCTGGAAGCGCCGCGACAGCGCCGCGTCCTTCTCGAAGATGCCGCGGTATTCCGTGAAGGTGGTCGCGCCGATGCACTTGAGCTGGCCCGACGACAGCGCCGGCTTGAGCAGGTTGCTGGCGTCCAGCGTCCCGCCCGATGCGGCGCCCGCGCCGATCAGCGTGTGGATCTCGTCGATGAACAGGATCGCGTTGGGATTGTCCTTGAGCGACTTGAGCACGCCCTTCAGCCGCTGCTCGAAATCGCCGCGGTATTTGGTGCCGGCCAGCAGCGCGCCCATGTCGAGCGAGTAGACGGTGGCCTTTTCCAGGATGTCCGGGACTTCGTTCTTGGTGATGCGCCAGGCCAGGCCCTCCGCAATGGCGGTCTTGCCGACGCCGGCCTCGCCCACCAGCAGCGGGTTGTTCTTGCGCCGGCGGCAAAGCACCTGCACCACGCGCTCGACTTCGCTTTCGCGGCCGATCAGCGGATCGATCTTGCCGGCCTTGGCCAGCGCGTTCAGGTTCTGGGTGTATTGCTCGAGCGGGCTTTCCTTGCCGTCGCCGCCCTCGCCTTCGCCGGCATTGTCGCCGTGCTTGGCGGGCTCGGACTGGTCCTTGCGGATGCCGTGGCTGATGAAATTGACCACGTCCAGGCGCGTCACGCCCTGCTGCTGCAGGTAGTAGACCGCGTGCGAATCCTTCTCGCCGAAGATGGCGACCAGCACGTTGGCACCTGTCACTTCCTTCTTGCCGTTGGAAGTGGACTGGACGTGCATGATCGCGCGCTGGATCACGCGCTGGAAGCCGAGGGTGGGCTGGGTATCGACCTCGTCGGTCCCCGGCACCACCGGTGTGTTATCCGCGATGAAGTTCTTAAGGCTGGTGCGCAGGTCCTCGATATTGGCCGCGCAGGCGCGCAAGACTTCAGCTGCCGTGGGATTGTCGAGCAATGCCAGCAGCAGATGCTCCACGGTAATGAACTCGTGGCGTGCCTGCCGGGCTTCGACAAAAGCCATGTGCAGGCTCACTTCCAATTCTTGCGCAATCATGCTTCCTCCATCACGCACTGCAAGGGGTGCCCCGCCTGCCGCGCGTGCGTTGACACCAGCTCGACTTTTGTCGCCGCGATATCTCTGGTGTAGATACCGCAGACGCCCTTTCCTTCCCGGTGGACGGTCAGCATGATCTGCGTCGCCGTTTCCCGGTCCCTGCTGAAATACTGCTGCAGGATCATCACGACAAACTCCATCGGAGTGTAGTCGTCGTTAAGCAGCACCACCTTGAACATGGCAGGCGGCTTGAGCGCCTGCTCTTTCCGCTCCAGGATGGTGCCCGCTTCGCGTTGTGGGACATTCGCAAGCCGTGTAGCCATGGCTTTATTCTAACCCTTACTCGCAACTCTGCAATTTGGGGAAAAGGCGCCGGATTCAAGGGCCGGGTCACCTGTTTCCGGTTATGAAAAAGCGCGGAACCGCACGCCAGAGGCATTGCAATGCACGTGACGGGAGCCCGCAGGACTGATCCGGACAATACCCGATGCTTGCCGCCAAGGTACCATCCCGCGCCGTCCGTTTCCCACCACACCCTGCCCGCAGTGGGGATTCCGCCAGCTTGACAGTATCTTTGTTTGACAGAAGAATCGGCCGCACACCCGCCTGAAGCCAGTGAGCCAAAGCAAAAGGCCAATGCGCGGGTGATCCGTGAGCAGGGAGGCCCACGGCCCGGCGGCGGCGAGTCAGCATCCAGACTGGCCGCCACGCGATTGCACCTCGCCGCGCGTCATCGCCGGCCGCACCTCGAAACGCGGCCGGTCATGGCGTCGCAGTGCGTGCGCCGCAGTCCGTATCATCCGGCCGGCCTCGGCTTCCCCGCTTTGAAATGTGCTATTTCGTTGGGGGAGTATATGGCAAGCGGTATCGTCAAATGGTTCAATGACGCCAAGGGTTTCGGTTTTATCAAGCCGGACGAGGGCGAAGAAGAACTGTTTGCGCACTTTTCGGCTATCCAGATGTCGGGCTTCAAGACGCTGAAGGAAGGTCAACGCGTCTCGTTCGAGGTGGTCCAGGGCCCCAAGGGCAAGCAAGCCACCAACATCCAGGACGCCAGCTAAGCTGCGCCGCGACCGCATCCCGGCCGGCAGAGCCGTGGAGCGGTCTAAGAGGGTGCGGGGGGAACTCCCCCGGGACGGGATCGGCGCCAGTGCCCGCCAGGCTGCCTCAGGCGGCCGGGCAGCTGCTGGCGCATATCAGCTGCACGCACCGCATCCGACGGAAAGCCCGGCCTCGTGCCGGGCTTTCTGGTTTTCACGGGCCGGCCGTGGAGGCTGGCCAGCTCAGGCCCAGCCGTCGATCTTCAAGCCGCTGGCCTGCTCGGCCTCTTCCTTTGTGACCTGCCGCACAGTCTGGCCGAAGGTCCAGACATGGCCTTCCGGGTCCCTGGCGGTGTACGAGCGGTCGCCATAGAACTCATCCTGCGGCTCCCGCACGATCACTGCCCCAGCGGCACGGGCCCGCTCGCAGTGCTGGTCGATCCCGTCCCGCAGGTGCACATGCACCGTCTGCGTATTCTTGCCGCCGATGGACGCCGGGCTGGCGGTAAAGTCCGCCCACTCGCTGCCGACCATCAGGTAGCTGTCGCCAAAGCGCATTTCCGAGTGCACCAGCTGGTCCTGCTGGTCCCGGATCACCATGACCCGCTGGAAGCCGAAGGCGCGCTCCAGCCAGTCCAGTGCGGCCAGCGGGTCCTTGTAGAAGATGGCCGCGCCAAAGGCTGTGCGGCGGAAAGGATCGTCCATGGCAGTCTCCGCGGGCCACCGGCCCGTCCGTTGCAATCCCTGAAGTTCTAGGCAACGGCGTAGCCGGGCGCAAGAAGAAAACCCCGCAGCCGGGGCACGGTTGCGGGGTCTCTTCAAGGCAGGCTGCCCGCCGCAGCGGGAGTCTGTGCTTACATATTTTCGATCATCACCTGGCCAAAGCCCGAGCACGAGACCTGGGTCGCGCCTTCCAGCAGGCGCGCGAAATCGTACGTAACCTTTTTGGACAGGATCGACTTTTCCATCGACGCAATGATCAGGTCCGCGGCCTCGGTCCAGCCCATGTGGCGCAGCATCATTTCCGCCGACAAGATTTCCGAGCCCGGGTTGACATAGTCCTTCCCGGCGTACTTGGGCGCGGTGCCGTGGGTGGCTTCGAACATGGCGACGGAGTCGGACATGTTGGCGCCCGGGGCAATGCCGATGCCGCCGACCTGCGCCGCCAGTGCATCCGAAACGTAGTCGCCGTTCAGGTTCAGCGTGGCGATCACCGAGTATTCGGCCGGACGCAGCAGGATCTGCTGCAGGAAGGCATCGGCAATCGCATCCTTGATGACGATATCCTTGCCGGTCTTCGGGTTCTCGAACTTGCACCACGGGCCGCCGTCCACCAGCTCGGCGCCGAATTCCTTCTGTGCCAGTTCGTAGCCCCAGTCACGGAAGCCACCCTCGGTGAACTTCATGATGTTGCCCTTGTGCACCAGCGTCACCGACGGCTTGTCGTTGTCGATGGCGTACTGGATCGCCTTGCGCACCAGGCGCTCGGTGCCCTCGCGCGAAACCGGCTTGACGCCGATGCCCGACGTGGCCGGGAAGCGGATCTTCTTCACGCCCATCTCGTCCTGCAGGAACTTGATGAGTTTTTTCGCCTGCTCGCTCTCCGCGGCCCATTCGATGCCGGCGTAGATGTCTTCCGAGTTCTCGCGGAAAATCACCATGTCGGTCTTCTCCGGCTCGCGCACCGGCGAAGGCACACCCTTGAAGTAACGCACCGGCCGCAGGCAGACGTACAGGTCCAGCTGCTGGCGCAGCGCCACGTTCAGCGAGCGGATGCCGCCGCCCACCGGCGTCGTCAGCGGGCCCTTGATCGAGACCACGTATTCCTTGAGCACATCCAGGGTTTCGTCCGGCAGCCACACGTCCGGGCCGTAGACCTTGGTCGACTTCTCGCCGGCGTAGATCTCCATCCAGGCGATCTTGCGCTTGTCGCCATATGCCTTGGCCACGGCCGCGTCAACCACCTTGATCATCACCGGCGTGATATCGACGCCCGTACCGTCGCCTTCGATATAGGGAATGATGGGGTTGTCCGGGACATTCAGCGAAAAATCCTGGTTGACCGTGATCTTTTCGCCGGCCGGAACCTTGATGTGTTGATACATGACGTCTCCAGTACGGAACGGTTTAGACGGCCGCCGGTGTGCTTGGCCGACGGCGAGATTCGGGAGATGGCGCTGGCATTGTAGCGGCCATCGCGGCCCACCCAGTAGTGCATTGCACCACCCTGGCCTGCATTCAGGCAAGTCTTGGTCTTATATAAGACACAAGACTGATTTCGTATTATGCAGCAATCTTTCATCATCCGCCAACCGCGGCGCGCGGCTGCGGCATACTTGCGCCCCATGACCCTGATCGCCCTGAACAAGCCTTACGGCACCATGAGCCAGTTCTCGGAGCATCCCACGCGTCCCACGCTGGCCGCTTGCGTGGGTGTGCCGGGCGTGTACCCGGCAGGCCGGCTCGATGCGGACAGTGAAGGCATGCTGCTGCTGACCGACGACGGTGCACTGCAGGCGCGCATTGCCGATCCGCGCCACAAGCTGGAAAAGACTTACCTCGCCCAGGTCGAGGGCATTCCCGACGCGGCCGCCCTGGCGCGGCTGCGCGCCGGGGTCGACCTTGGCGACTTCGTCACGCAGCCGGCGCGGGCGCGTGCGATCGGCGAGCCCGACTGGCTCTGGCCGCGCCAGCCGCCGGTGCGCTATCGCGCCGCGATCCCCACCTCATGGCTGGAGCTGAAGATTCGCGAGGGCAAGAACCGGCAGGTGCGGCGCATGACCGCGGCCGTCGGCTTCCCAACGCTGCGGCTGGTCCGAGTGGGCATCGGGCCGCTCGATCTGCGCACGCTCGGTCTTGCACCCGGAGAATCGTGCGAGGTCGAGCCAGGTGTGCTGGGCTTGCCGGCGGCACGCGCGCCGGCCACCCATGTCTCAAAGACCAGACAGGCGAACGACGTCAAGCGGCGTTTTCGTTACAAAAGCTAACAAATGGCGCGTCAACGGGCGATCCGAACGCCTCGTTCTTGTCGGTGACACGTCTAATCACGCGTCGCAACTTCCGACTGTTCTTATCCTTCGAGGTAATCGCCATGAAAAAACTGATCGCTGCTCTGGTTGTGGGCCTGTTCGCCACCGGCGCCTTCGCCCAGGCTTCGGCACCCGCCGACGCTGCAGCGCCCGCGGCCACCAAGGAAGCCCCGAAGGCCGCCAAGAAGAAGACCAGCCACAAGAAGCACAGCAAGAAGAAGGCGGCCGACGCCGCTTCGGCCCCGGCCGCGCAGTAAGCCGCTGGCGCTCCGTGCCGGCCCTGCGTCGGCGCAAGAAAAGGCAGGCTGCCACCAGGCGCCTGCCTTTGTCATTTTGGCCTCCGCCATCCATCGGCGCTGCGCGTGCGCTATGCTTGCGGCTGCCGTCCGCGCCCTTCCACACCGAACACCATGTCCTTCCCGCCCAAGACGCCGTTGTCACGCCGCTTCCAGATTGCCGCGGCGCTCGCCGTGCTGGCCGCCAGCCAGGCCCAGGCACAAGCCGCGCTGCCGGTAGTGCCGCTGACCGCGGGCATGTACGCGATCCAGGCCGAGGTTGCCGCCACACCGGCGGCGCGCGAACAGGGACTGATGTACCGCAAGAGCATGCCGGTCAACGGCGGCATGCTGTTCGTGTTCGAGCAGAAGGCCGGGCACTGCTTCTGGATGCGCAATACCGAGCTGCCGCTGTCGATCGCCTTCCTGGCCGACGACGGGACCATCGTCAATATCGAGGACATGGCGCCGCGCACCGAGAACAACCACTGCCCGAAGGCGGCGATCCGCTATGCGCTGGAAATGAACCAGGGCTGGTTCGCGCAGAAGGGCATCCGCGCCGGCGCGAAGATCAGCGGGCTGCCGCAGGCGCGCTGAGCGCCGCGGCGGCAGGCGGGGCCGGCATGGGCGCCGGCCCGGAGTGGGTTCCGCTCAGTCGCGGAAGTTGTTGAAGTCCAGCGGCGCTTCCGAGACGTCCTTGCGCAGCATGGCAATCACGTTCTGCAGGTCATCGCGCTTGGTGCCCGACACGCGCACCGCATCGCCCTGGATGCTCGCCTGCACCTTGATCTTGCTGTCCTTGATCATGCGCACGATCTTCTTGGCCAGGTCGCCGGTCACGCCCTTCTTGATGGTGATGACCTGCTTGACCTTGTCGCCGCTGATCTTGTCAGTCTTGCCGTAGTCCAGGAAGCGCACGTCGACATTGCGCTTGGCCATCTTGTTGATCAGCACGTCCTTCACCTGGTCCAGCTTGAAATCGTCGTCGGCAAAGGCGGTCAGCTCGTTTTCCTTCTGCTCGACCCGGGCGTCCGAGCCCTTGAAATCGAAACGAGTCGAGATTTCCTTGTTGGCTTGCTCGACGGCGTTCTTCACCTCGACCATGTTCGCTTCGCACACTACGTCAAACGACGGCATTGCATTCTCCTTGTGATCCATATGCCCGGAAGACGGCCGTTGGCGACGCCTTCCGTATAATTCAGGCCTACCTCGCAGCCAGGGGCCGCAACGCTCACCAACAGCGGCGGCCGCGTCACCTATCCCCTTGCATGGCAGATTTCCACGAATTTTATCCCCTGCGCCGCCACAATACATTTGGATTCGATGCAAGCGCGCGCTACGCCGTGCATGTGCGCACCGAAGCCGACCTGACCGAGGCCCTCGCGGACCCGCGCGCCAATGGCCTGCCGCTGGTGGTGCTGGGCGGCGGCAGCAACGTGGTGCTGACGCGCGACCTCGACGCGCTGGTGCTGCTGATGGAGATCCCGGGCTACCAGGTCGAGGATGCCGATGACGCCTGGCTGGTCACCTCCGGCGCGGGCGAGAACTGGAATGCGCTGGTCAACCGCACCATCGCCGACCGCATGCCGGGGCTCGAGAACCTGGCACTGATTCCCGGCACCGCGGGCGCCGCGCCGATCCAGAATATTGGCGCCTACGGGGTCGAACTGCGTGACCGCTTCGAAGGCGTGCGCGCCTATGACCGCCATGCCGGCGTGTTCGTCTGGCTGGACCTGCGCGCATGCGGCTTTGGCTACCGCGACAGCCTGTTCAAGCAGGCGGGCGCCGGCCGCTACATCATTACCTCGGTGACGCTGCGTTTGCCCAAGGCCTGGCAGCCGGTCCTGTCCTACGGCGAACTGGCGCGCGAACTGGCCGGCAATCCCGCCCCGGATGCCGCTATGGTCCGCGACGCGGTGGTGGCGATCCGCACGCGCAAGCTGCCCGACCCCGCGCAGATCGGCAACGCCGGCAGTTTCTTCAAGAACCCGCTGGTCGGCGCGGCGCAGCGCGACGCGCTGCTGCGGGCCAATCCCGACCTGGTCAGCTATCCCCAGCCGGATGGCAGCTACAAGCTGGCCGCGGGCTGGCTGATCGACCGCTGCGGATTCAAGGGCGTCAGCGACGGCCCGGTGGGTGTCTATGGCAAGCAGGCGCTGGTGCTGGTGCACCATGGCGGCGGCACCGGCGCGATGCTGCTGGCGCTGGCAAACCGCATCGCGGATACCGTCGAAGCGCGCTTCGGCGTGCGGATCGAGCCCGAGCCGGTGGTGCTGTAGCGCCTGCTGGCCTGGCGATCAGCCGAAGTGGCACACGTAGTCCAGCGTCTCCAGCACCTCGATGTCGAAGCTGCTGTTGCCTGGGACGTCGAACTGCTGGCCAGCGCCGTATGTCTGCCAGTCTTCCGCGCCGGCCAGGCGCACGCGGCAACTGCCGCCATTGATTTCCATGATTTCCGGCGCGCCGGTGTTGAACGTCAGCGAAGCCGGGAAAATCACGCCCAGGGTCTTGCGGGTGCCGTCCGGGAACAGCACGGTGTGGCTCACGCACTTGCCGTCGAAATACAGGTTGGCTTTCTTGACGACCGATACATTGTCGAACTGGCTCACTTCCATCTCCTTCACTGTCTTGAATCAGACGTAAAAAGAGGGGCCATCGCGGCCCCTCCCTTGTTCACTCCGCGCGCGCTCAGTAGCGGCCGCAGAGCAGGTATTCCATCAGCGCCTTCTGCACGTGCAGGCGGTTTTCCGCCTCGTCCCAGACCACGCTCTTGGGGCCGTCGATCACGGCGGCCTCGACTTCCTCGCCGCGATGCGCCGGCAGGCAGTGCATGAACAGCGCGTCGGGCTCGGCGCGGTTCATCATCGCGGTGGTGACCATCCAGTCCTTGAAGGCGCGCTTGCGGGCTTCGTTCTCGGCCTCGAAGCCCATGCTGGTCCAGACGTCGGTGGTGACCAGGCTCGCGCCCTGGCAGGCGGTGAGGGGATCCTCGAAGACCTTGACCAGGCCGGCGGCAGACGCCGGCACCATGGCCGGATCGAGCTGGTATCCCGGCGGCGCCGAGAAATGGAAGTTGAAGCCCAGCCGCTCGGCCGCCTGGATCCAGGTATAGGCCATGTTGTTGGCATCGCCGATCCACGCCACCGTCTTGCCGCGGATGCTGCCGCGCTGTTCGATGTAGGTGAAGATATCGGCCAGCACCTGGCACGGGTGGTATTCGTTGGTCAGCCCGTTGATCACCGGCACGCGCGAGTGCGCGGCAAAGCGGTCGATGATGTCCTGGCCGAAGGTGCGGATCATGATGATGTCGACCATGCGCGAGATCACCTGCGCCGCATCCTCGATCGGCTCGCCGCGGCCCAGCTGCGAGTCGCGGGTGTTCAGGAACACTGCATGGCCGCCCAGCTGGTGGACGCCCGCTTCGAACGACAGGCGCGTACGCGTGGAATTCTTCTCGAAGATCATGGCCAGCGTGCGGTCATGCAGCGGGTGCCAGGTCTCGTAGTTCTTGAACTTGGCCTTCAGGATCCGCGCGCGGTCCAGCAGGTACTCGTACTCGTCGGGAGTGAAGTCGCTGAACTGGAGGTAATGCTTGATCGGGGTTGGGCTCATAAAACAAAGAAGGCGGCTCGGTGGGGGCGCGCCGTCACGAAGTCTCATGACCTGAGCGCGCCGCGGAGCCGCCTTTCGCGTCGCATACGCAATTTAACTGCAAGAATCATAAGGGATTATTTCTGCTTTGCCCAGCCCGGGACAACCCGTGACAGGCGGCGCGCCGGCCGCGTTGACAGGTTCCTGACAGGATTCTGCCCTTATGCGCAAGTCTTATATAAGATATAATACTGGCTGATTCACGCGGGGCCCCGGCATACCCTTGCCGCTGCGCGCCGCCGGCATCAAAAGTGCCCCCGCAGACACCGACGCCCCGCCTTCCCGGCCGGAAAAAGCGCGAACCAAACGCGCCCCAGCCGCGTCAAACGGGCGCCCGTTTCGCGGGTTTAACCGTCGAGTCGTCGCCTCACCCGCAGTGTCCAGCCTCATGAACCCCAACGTTCGCGAATTCTTTATCCAAGGCATTACCAAGGAAGGCAAGACCTTCCGCCCGAGCGACTGGGCCGAGCGACTATGCGGCGTCATGGCGCAGTTCCGCCCCGAAGGCGACAGTGGCGATCCCCGACTCACCTATTCCCCTTACGTGCGCCCTATCTTCGCCGGCAACGTCAAATGCGTGGTGGTGGATGTGCGGCTGCGCGATATCGAACCCAAGGCGCTGGATTTCGTGCTGAACTTTGCGCGCGACAACAACCTGCAACTGGTCGAGGCCTGCTCGCTCGAATGACATCGCAACAAGGCGCCGGAAGACAGGCGCCGGAAGATGGACACCAGAAAAGCAAAAAGCTCGTCGGATGACGAGCTTTTTGTTTGGCGGAACCGAAGCTCCGCCGCTGGGCCGCCGCAGCGGCCCGGCAACTATCAGGCAGCCATGGCCTTGATAGCGGCCGACAGGCGCGACTTGTGACGTGCAGCCTTGTTCTTGTGCACGATCTTCTTGTCGGCGATGCTGTCGATCACAGCTTGCGAGTTCTTGAAGATCTCAGCAGCAGCAGCCTTGTCGCCGGCATCGATGGCCTTGCGGACGGCCTTGACTGCGGTGCGCAGACGCGAGCGCAGGCTGGAGTTGTGAGCGTTCTGGGCAACGGCCTGGCGGGCGCGCTTGCGGGCTTGTGCGGAATTTGCCATGTCGAAAAATATCCTGAATTCAGATGCGTGCCGCGGGGGACACAACAATTAAGTCATATCGAGCGACCCGGGATGCACTGACACACGAATCCGGAACGCAACTGTCCTTGTGAATCGGCAATTATACACAGATGCTGACTCGCGGCGCAAGGGCGCTGGGACTTTACCGACGCGTGCGGGGGCCCGTGACAGGCGATCCGTATAATATGCGCCACATCGCGCCGGTACGCGTGGCGAGCCGGCAACTTCACCGCCTTGCCCACGTCTGAAAGGCGTCCTGGGCGCCACGCCTTGCGCGAGCCGACCGGCGGCATGCGCCCGCACCGATCCACCGTCCCGCTTCGATCCACACCTTGAACCTGCTCAAAGCGCTCGCCACCATCAGCAGCCTGACGATGCTGTCGCGCATCACCGGCCTCGTGCGCGAGATCCTGATCGCCCGCGCCTTCGGCGCGTCGGAGATGACCGATGCGTTCAACGTCGCCTTCCGCATCCCCAACCTGCTGCGCCGCATCTTCGGCGAGGGCGCATTCTCGCAGGCGTTTGTGCCGATCCTCGGCGAATACCACAGCAAGCGCGGCGAGGAGCAGACCAAGGCGCTGATCGATGCCGTCGCCACGGTGATGACCTGGGTACTGATGGGCGTGTCGCTGCTGGGCGTGATCGGCGCGCCGCTGGTGATGACGGCGGTTGCCACGGGCTTCCGCGGGCAGAGCGAGACTTACACCGCCGCGGTCTTCATGACGCGGGTGATGTTCCCGTACATCGGCCTGATCTCGCTGGTGGCGCTGGCCTCGGGCATCCTGAACACCTGGCGCAGGTTTGCCGTGCCGGCGTTCACGCCGGTGCTGCTGAACCTGTGCCTGATCGTGGCCGCCCTGTTCGTCGGCCCGCACATGGACCAGCCGATCTACGCGCAGGCGTGGGGCGTGCTGGTCGGCGGCGTGCTGCAGCTGGCGATCCAGGTGCCGGCGCTGCGCCGCCTGGGCGTGATGCCGCGCCTGGGCTTCAACGTGCGCGCTGCCTGGTCCGATCCCGGCGTGCGCCGCATCCTGCGCCAGATGGGACCGGCGCTGCTGGCGGTGTCGGTGGCGCAGATCAGCCTGATCATCAATACCAACATCGCCTCGCACCTGGCCGCGGGCAGCGTCTCGTACCTGACCTATGCCGACCGGCTGATGGAATTCCCGACCGCGCTGCTGGGCGTGGCGCTCGGCACGATCCTGCTGCCGAGCCTGTCGAAAGCGAGCGCCAAGGAAGACCACGCCGAGTACTCCGGCCTGCTCGACTGGGGCCTGCGGCTGACCTTCCTGCTGGCGGTACCCTGCGCGGTGGGGCTGTTCGTGTTCGGCGCGCCGCTGACCGCGGTGCTGTTTCACTACGGCAAGTTCGACGCCCACGCCGTCGAGATGACGCGCCAGGCGCTGGTGTCCTACGGCACCGGCCTGCTGGGGCTGATCGCCATCAAGATCCTGGCGCCGGGCTTCTATGCGCGCCAGGACATCCGCACCCCGGTCAAGATCGCGCTGCTGGTGCTGGTGATCACGCAGGCATGCAACGTCGCGTTCGTGCCCTGGCTCGGCCATGCGGGCCTGGCGCTGTCGATCAGTGCCGGCGCCACCATCAATGCGCTGCTGCTGTGCTTCGGCCTGCGCCGGCGCGGCCTCTACAAGCCGGCGCCTGGCTGGTGGCTGTTCCTGGCGCAGCTGGGCACCGCGGTGCTGCTGTTGTCGGGCATGCTGCTCTGGTTCACGCGCAATTTCGACTGGATCGGCCTGGGCGCCACGCCGCTGCTGCGCATCGCGCTGCTCGCGTCGTGCCTGGTACTTGCAGCGGTGGTCTACTTCGGTACACTGTGGCTCATGGGACTGCGCTATTCCGCCTTCAAGCGGCGCGCCGCCTAGGCGTGGTGACCCACGCCGGGCGCGGCGCCCTTGGCCGCACCGGGAATCCGATATGACATCCACCAAAGTCCTGGATTACTTCGCCAGCCTCGTGGCAGACGAAAACGGCATCCCGCTGACCGAGACCGCGCTGTCCATCGCGCAGGATGCCTATCCGGACCTGGACCTGCAGGCCGAGCTGGCCGCACTCGACGTGCTGGCGCTGCGCCTGAAGCGCCGGATCGCCGAAGGCACGCCGGCAATCCAGCGGCTGCGCCTGCTGAATCATTTCTTCTATCGCGACCTGGGCTTTGGCCCGAACGCCAACGACTACTACGATCCGGACAACTCGTACCTGAACGTGGTGGTGCGGCAGCGTCGCGGCATCCCGATCTCGCTGGCGGTGCTGTTCATGGAGCTGGGCCAGCAGATCGGCCTGCCCCTCAAGGGAGTGTCGTTTCCCAATCATTTCCTGCTGCGCATGACCATCCCGGCGGGCGAGGTGATCCTGGACCCGCTGAGCGGCGAAACGCTGTCGAAGGAGCAGCTGCAGGAAATGCTGGACCCGTACCTGGAGCGTGAAGGCATCACCGATAGCGGCCAGGTGCCGCTGGGCCTGTTCCTGCGCGCGGCCAGCCATCGCGAGATCATCGCGCGCATGCTGCGCAACCTGAAGGCGATCTACCTGCAGGAGTCACGCTGGCAGCGGCTGCTGGCGGTGCAGAACCGGCTGGTGATCCTGCTGCCGGGTTCGATCGAGGAAGTACGCGACCGCGGCCTGGCGTACGCCAACCTGGAGTGCTTCCGGCCAGCGCTGGCCGACCTGGAAGCCTATGTGCAGGCGCGCCCGGATGCCGCCGATATCGGCCAGATCCGCGAGCGCATGCCGGCTCTGCGCATGATGAGCCGCAGCGTCAACTGACGAGGCTGCGCCAGATCAGGCAGGCGCTTCAGCGCTCCACGCGCGAAGGCCGGCGGCGATTGCCGCGCACCAGCTTCCACAGCCCGCCCAGCAACAGCGGCACCACCGCCGCGCCGATCCCCGCCAGCACGATCAGGTTGAGATACTGCTTGATGAACGGCAGGTTCCCGAAGAAGTAGCCGGCAAAGACCAGCCCCACGACCCAGGCCAGCGCGCCGAGCACGTTGAACATCTGGAAGCGCGCGAACGTCATCTGCGACACGCCGGCAACGAACGGCGCGAAGGTGCGCACGATCGGCACGAAACGCGCCATCACCAGGGTCTTGCCGCCGTGCCGCTCATAGAAATCATGGGTGCGGCGCAGCGCATCCTGATCCAGGAAGCGCCACTTGTGGTCGAACACCTTGGGCCCAATCCAGCTGCCCACCCAGTAGTTGACGGTATTGCCGGTGATGGCCGCCACCAGCAGCAGGCCCACCAGCGCCCATTCGTTCATGGCGCCGGTGGCACAGAACGCACCGGCGATAAACAGCAGCGAGTCGCCCGGCAGGAACGGCAGGACCACCAGCCCGGTTTCGGCGAACACGATCAGGAACAAGATGGCATAGACCCAGTGGCCATACTGGTCGATGACGGTGCCGAGGTATTTGTCGACATGGACCAGCATGTCGATGAGCTGCAAAGCGAATTCCAAGTCGTTCCCCGATATGGTTGGTTGACTGCACACAGGTCCACGCGGCGCGTGCCGCCTTGGCCTGAATCATACAAGAGCCGGCGCGCCCTTCCGCCACTTGTCGCGAGACCAGTGGCGCCGACTCTGCGTGGACGGCCACGTATAATCGCCGGATGCCCGATTCCGCCAGCCAAAGCCCCCTTCGCACCACCCAGCTGCCGCGTCCGATCCGTCCGCTGCCGGACCAGCTCATCAGCCAGATCGCCGCCGGCGAAGTGGTGGAGCGCCCGGCCTCGGTGGTCAAGGAGCTGCTGGAAAACGCGCTGGACGCCGGTGCCACGCAGCTGGGCATCCGGCTGGAAGAAGGCGGCGTGCGGCGCATCGTCATCACGGACAACGGCTGCGGCATCCCCGCCGCCGAGCTGCCGGTGGCGCTGATGCGCCACGCCACCAGCAAGATTGCCTCGCTCGACGAGCTGGAATCGGTGCTGACGCTGGGCTTCCGCGGCGAGGCGCTGGCCTCGATCGCTTCAGTTTCCCAGCTTGCGCTGACCAGCCGCACCGCGGCCGATGCCCATGCCACGCAGGTCAATGCCGATACCGGCACCGTGCAGCCCGCGTCTGGCGGGATCGGCACCACGGTCGACGTGCAGCATCTCTACTTCAACACGCCGGCGCGCCGAAAGTTCCTGAAGTCGGAGCAAACCGAACTCGGACATTGCCTGGAGATGGTGCGCCGGGCGGCACTGGCACGGCCCGACGTGGCCATCTCGGTCCACCACAACGGCAAGCCGCTGGAACACTGGAACGCCGGCGACGTCGCCAACCGCACCGCGCAGGTGCTGGGCGCCGACTTCGCGCGGGCCCGGCTGCCGCTGGACGAGCAGGCCGACACGCTGCGCGTGTATGGCTTTGCCGGCCTGCCCACCGCGTCGCGCGGGCGGCCCGACCAGCAGTACTTCTTCGTCAACGGCCGCTTCGTGCGCGACAAGCTGCTCAACCACGCGGTGCGCAGCGCCTACCAGGACGTGCTGCACGGCGACCGTTTCCCGTCGTACGTGCTGTGCCTTGACCTGCCGCCGGAGATGGTCGACGTCAACGTGCACCCGTCCAAGATCGAAGTGCGCTTCCGCGAATCGCGCGCGGTGCACCAGTTCATCTATCACGCGGTGCAGCGCAGCCTGGCACGCCAGGCCGGCGAGAATGGCGACAGCCTGCATACCGATGACGACGGCGAGATCCGGCTGCCGGCCGTGGCGCCTTCGGGCGCGCGCCCGTCGTTCGGCAGCGGCGGCGGCGGTGGCAGCCAGTGGGTCAACTACTCCGCGGCGCGTCAGACCGAGCTCGGCATTGCGCAGCCGCGCCAGGCCTACCTTGGCATGGTGCGCGACGCGACCGCGCCGACGCCGCGTCCGTACGGCGCTTTTCCGGGCACTTCGGCGCAGCCGCCCGCCTGGCTGGCCGATGCACAGGCCGCGCGCGCCGACGAGCCGCCGGGCCTGCTCGACCGCCTGCCGCCGGCCTCCACCGACGCGGCAGACGCCACTGACGACCACCCCCTCGGCTACGCTATCGCCCAACTGCACGGCATCTATGTGCTGGCGCAGAATGCGCGCGGACTGGTGCTGGTGGACATGCACGCCGCGCACGAACGCATCCTCTACGAGCAGATCAAGGCCGGCCTGGATGCGCGCGACCTGGCCGTGCAGCCGCTGCTGATCCCGGTCACGCTGCCGGCCAGCCCGGTGGAGATCGGCGCGGCAGAGGAGCACCAGGAAACGCTGGCGCTGCTCGGCTTCGACATCACGCCGGTATCGCCAACCGCGCTGGCAGTGCGCGCGGTGCCCGCGCTGCTGCAGCAGGCCGACACCGAAGCGCTGGCGCGCGACGTGCTGCGCGACCTGCACGCCTACGGCGGCTCGCGCGTGCTGGCCGAGCGGCGCAACGAACTGCTGGCCACGCTGGCCTGCCACAGCGCAGTGCGCGCCAACCGCAAGCTCACCGTCGAGGAAATGAACGCACTGCTGCGCCAGATGGAGCAGACCGAGCGCGCCGACCAATGCAACCACGGCCGCCCGACCTGGGTGCAACTGACCGTGACCGAGCTGGACCGTCTGTTCCTGCGCGGCCAGTAAGTGCCCCGCCCCTTCACATTTCTGCCGACGATGTCCGCCGTCCCTGACGATCCCGCCACGCCACCGCCCGTAATCTGCCTGCTCGGGCCCACCGCCTCGGGCAAGACCGCCGCCGCGCTGGCGCTGGCGGCCGACGCGCCGGTGGAGATCATCAGCCTGGACTCCGCGCTGGTGTACCGCGAGATGGACATCGGCACCGCCAAGCCCACCTCCGAAGAACTGGCCGCGGCGCCGCACCACCTGATCGACATCATCGACCCGGTCGAAAGTTATTCCGCCGCGCAGTTCGTCACCGATGCCGAGCGGCTGATCGGCGAGATCCGCGCGCGCGGCAACGTGCCGCTGATCGTGGGCGGCACCATGCTCTATTACAAGGCGCTGACACAGGGTCTGAACGACTTGCCACAGGCCGACGCCGCCGTGCGTGCCGAGCTGGACCAGCTCGCCGCCGAGCGCGGCTGGCCGGCGCTGCATGCGATGCTGGCGCAAGTCGACCCCGTCACCGCGGCGCGCCTGGCGCCCAACGATGCGCAGCGCATCCAGCGGGCTCTCGAAATCCATCGTCTTTCCGGCCAGCCGATGTCGGCGCTGCTGGCGCGCCAGGCCGAGGGCCGCACCTTTGCCGGTGCCGCCGACCAGCGCTACCGCGTGATCGCGCTCGAGCCCTCGGACCGGCTGGCGCTGCATGCGCGCATCGCGCAGCGCTACGACGCCATGCTGGCCAACGGCTTTATCGACGAAGTCCGCCGCCTGCGCACACGCGAGGACCTGCATCCGGGGCTGCCGTCGATCCGCTGCGTCGGCTACCGTCAGGTGTGGGAATACCTCGACGGCGAGTGCGATTTCGACACCATGCGCGAGCGCGGCATCGCCGCCACGCGCCAGCTGTGCAAGCGCCAGCTGACCTGGCTGCGCAGCACGCCGGAGCGGCTGGTGGTGGACTGCCTGGCGCCAAGCTATGTCGACGAGGTACGCAAGCTGGCTGACTTCGGCCGCTGACGGCAATGTGATGCGCAGGCGATAATCGCGGATCCTGCCCCTGCCTGCTTACAGACATGTCCAGCCCCCCCTTCACCCTGCGCCCCGCCACCGCTGCCGACAGCGAAACCCTGTTCAACCTCATCCTGGCACTGGCCGACTACGAGAAGCTGACGCATATCGTCGAAGCCACGCCACAAAAGATCGAGGAAGCGCTGTTCGGCGCCACGCCGCGCGCCGAGGCGGTGCTGGTTGAAGTGGAAACCGAAGTCGAGGCCAAAGGTGCGCGCAAGGCGGTCGGCTTCGCCCTGTTCTTCCACAACTTTTCCACTTTCCTCGCCAAACCCGGCCTGTATCTGGAAGACCTTTACGTCGACCCGGCGTGGCGCGGCCATGGACTGGGCAAGGCATTGCTGCAGCACCTCGCCGCGCTGGCGGTAGAGCGCGGTTGCGGCCGTTTCGAGTGGTCGGTGCTGGACTGGAACCAGCCGTCGATCGACTTCTACCAAGCCATGGGCGCCGACGTGCTGCCCGACTGGCGTATTTGCCGCGTCACCGGCGACGCGCTGGCCAGGCTGGGCCAGGCGAAGTAAATCCGCCGGCTCGGCAACCGGTCCGGCGCCGGTGTTATACACTTGAAGGCAAGCCGCCATACAATGACGGCACCGAATGTCTTTTTTCGGACCACCCGCGCCGACCCGCCATGCCACGAACCAAAGCCGACCAGCCCGCCGCGCCCGCCCTGGGCAACGCCAACGAAAACGATGCGGACAACGCGCGCGGTGCCTCGGTGGAAGAAATCGCCGACCGCATCCTGACCGCGATCTGGGAACACCGACTGCCGCCCGGCACCAAGCTGGTCGAAGAAAAATTGGGGGGCGTATTCGGCGTCAGCCGCACCAAGGTGCGGCTCGCCTTCGGCAAGCTGGCCCACGAAGGCGTGCTGACGGTGCACCCGAACCGCGGCACCTTCGTATCGAGCCCGAGCGTGGCCGAAGCGAGGCAGGTGCTGCATTCGCGCCGCCTGCTTGAACCGGCGCTGGTGCGCGACCTTGCCGGCGCGATCGATCCGGCCGGGCTGAAGGCGCTGCGCGCGACCACGCGCGAGGAAGCGCAGGCGCGCGACAGCAACGACCGGCGCGCCATCATCCGGCTGTCAGGTGAATTCCACTGCAGATTGGCCGAGCTGACCGGCAACCAGTACCTGGGCAAGTACATGCGCGAGCTGTGCTCGCTGACGTGCCTGATCATCGCGCTGTATGACGCACCCGGCGTGCCGTCGTGCCCGCATCACGAGCATGACGATATCGTCGATGCGCTGGAAGCCGGCGATGGCGAGCGCGTGGCGCGGCTGATGGACGAGCACCTCGGGCATGTCGAGAGCACGCTGCGGCTGGAATTGCCGGCTGAAGAGAAAGTGGACCTGGAGGCGGTGTTCGCCGCGGTATAAGGCCGGCGTCATTCCCGCGGACGCGGGAATGACGCGGTGGTGATGAGGTGTTGGACAGCGCTCAGCGGTGCTCGATGCGCGCCGCCAGCGCCTGCGCCAGGCCGATCGTCGGCTTGGCGTCCGGACGCCGGAACGTGCCCGCGGTGGCCTTGCGCGGCTGCAGCGCGACCAGCGCCTCGGCCTGCTTGACCGCGGCGGCCATCTGGTCGACCACGGGCACCGGAATGCGATCGCGCACGCGCGCGGCAAGGCCCGCCAGCGGCGCGCCGGCCAGGATCACCACATCGGCCTCGTCCTCCACCACGGCTCGGTTGGCCAGCTCGACCAGCACCGCTTCCTTTTCTTCCTGCACGTCCGAGACCGAGGCAAAGCTGCCGTCGAGCATGCGGATGCCGGCCAGCCGGCCGCGCAGGCCGTGCATGTCCACGCATTCCTCGTACCACGGCCCGAGCGCGCGCGCGAAGGTAACGATCGAAAAGCGCCGGCCCAGCATGCAGGCCGACAGCATGGCCGCCTCGGCCATGCCGACCACCGGCAGGTCGAACAGCTCGCGCGCGCCCATCAGGCCGGGATCGCCAAAGGCAGCGATGATCGCGGCATCGAATTCCGTGTGGCGTTCCGCCAGCATCTCCAGCGCAATGGCGCCGCCGATCTGCGCCTCGGCGCGCGTGGCGATATAGGGCACACCCCGGCTGGCGGTCAGCGGCACCAGCTCGGTGCCGGGCGATGCCACCGGCGTGGCCGCGGCCATCAGCCGGGCGGTGATGCCTTCGCTGGTATTGGGATTGAGGACAAGGATTCGCATATCGTTGTTATCCGTAGTTTTCCGTAGTTGGCCGTAGCCGTAGTTAGCCGTTGGCGACGCCGGGCCGCGCCGCGAGCACGCGTTCGGCGAGCCGGGCCGCGGCCAGCACGGTGCGGTCGGCGCCGCGCGGGCCGGCAATCTGCAGGCCCACCGGCAGGCCGTCGCGGCCGCTGCCGCAGGGCACCGAGATCGCCGGTGCCAGCGCATGGTTGAAGAAAGGGGTGAAGACCGCATGGGCGCGCGGCTCGACGGCAACGCCGCCGATCCGTTCGGGCCCGAGCCGGTCGTTGCGCCACGCCACGCACGGCGTGGTCGGGCACAGCAGCAGGTCATAGCGGGTAAAGAACCCGGCCATGGCCAGCGCGATCTGGTGGCTGGCTTCGCGCGCACGCGCCACGTCGGCGCCGGTCCACGTCAGCCCGCGCTCGATCTGGCGCGCGATATCCGGATCGAACACATCGGGATCGCGGCGCCAGGCCTCGCCGTAGAGATTGGCCAGTCCAACGTGCTGCAGCGGCATCAGCGCTGCCTCGTCGGCGCCTTGGGGCCAGACCGGGTCGGCCAGCTCGATGCTCAGGCCCGCCGCCTGCAGCCGCGCCACGGCCTGCGCGCAGGCTTCGGCGACGTCATCGTCGACCGGCGTATCGAGCCCCAGCCGCGGACTCAGCGCGATCCTGAGCGTATGCAGCGGGCGCTCGGCCGCCAGGCTGAAGCCGAGCGTATCGGGATCGCGCGCATCGGCGCCGGCCAGCGCCTCGAACATCAGCGCCGCATCGGACACGGTACGCGTGATCGGCGCGACCACCTGGATGCCATTGAAGGCGTGGGCAAAGCCGATCGAATCGGGAATCGCGCCATAGGACGGCTTGAAGCCGACCACGCCGGCATGCGCGGGCGGGCGCCGGCTGGAGCCGCCGCCGTCGGTGCCCAGCGCCAGGGGCGCCATGCCAGCCGCCACCGCCACCGCGCAGCCGCCTGACGATCCGCCGGCGGTCAGCGTGGCGTCGAGCGGATGGCGCGTCAGGCCGTAGACCTTGTTGGTGGTCAGGCCCTTGCAGGCAAACTCCGAGGTATTGCCCATGCCGAGCACGATCGCGCCGGCGCGGCGCAGGCGCTCGACCGCAATCGCATCGGCCGGGGCGATAAAGTCGCGGTACAGCTGCGAGCCCTGCGTGACGCGGCGGCCCTGGCTCCAGATCACGTCCTTGACGATCACCGGCACGCCCGCCAGCAGCGGACGCTCGCCCTGCGCCAGCCGTACGCGCAGCTGCGCCAGGTCGGCGTCAACCAGCTCCTGGCGTTGTTCGAAGACGGCATTGAGCTGGTCGTTGCGCGCCGCGATGCGGGCCTGGAACGCGGCTACCACCTCGGCGGGATCGAGCCGGCCGGCGGCCACGCGGCCGGCGATGGTGGCGGCGTCCAGGCTGTTGGTCAGTTCCATATCGGCAGTGTCAGTCAGATCATCGGAAAAACCGGCGCCGTCACAGGCTGCCGCCCGAGGTGCGGTAGCGCGGCCGTGCCATCTCCGGCAGCGCGCACGGCAGGAACTCGCCATGGCCGGCCTCGGCGAGCACTTCACCCTCATGCGCGACGACCTTGCCGCGCACCAGCGTGGTCACCGGCCAGCCGGTCACGCGCAGCCCTTCATACGGCGTGTAGTCGACCGCATGGTGCAGGTCGGTATTGCGGATCTGCACTTCGCGCTGCGGGTCCCACAGCACCAGATCGGCATCGGCGCCGATGGCAATGGTGCCCTTGCGCGGGTGCAGGCCGTACAGCTTGGCGGGGTTGGTCGAGGTCAGCGCCACGAACTGGTTCACCGAGATGCGTCCGCCGTTGACGCCCGCCGAGAACAGCAGCGGCAGGCGCGTCTCGAGTCCCGGGATGCCGTTGGGGATGTACTGGAACGGCACTTCCTTTCCACCGGGCTTCTTGCCCTCGGGATCGTCGTAGCGGAACGGCGCGTGATCGGACGAGAAGATCGTGAACAGGCCGTCGGCCAGCCCGTCCCAGATCACCTCCTGGTTGCTGCGGTCGCGCGGCGGCGGGCTGCAGACGCACTTGGCGCCGTGGTAGCCGGGCTGGTCCAGGTCTTCGGCGGTCAGGAACAGGTACTGCGGGCAGGTCTCGGCAAAGATCTTCATGCCGCGGTTGCGTGCCCAGCGGATCTGCTCCACCGCTTCCTTGCCGGAGACGTGGACGATCAGGATCGGCACGTCGACCAGCTCGGAGAAGGTGATGGCGCGGTGCGTGGCCTCGCGCTCGATCGCCATCGGCCGGGCCAGCGCATGGAATTTTGGCGCGGTGTTGCCGGCGGCCTCCAGCTTGTCGGTCAGCCAGGCGATGCAGTCGGAATTCTCGGCATGCACCATCACCAGCGCGCCTTCCTGGCGCGCCACCGACAGCACCTCGAGGATCTGGCGGTCGTCGAGCTTGAGGTCGTCGTAGGTCATGTAGATCTTGAACGACGAATAGCCCTCGCGGATCAGCCCCGGCAGCTCGTCCTGCAGCACCGCATGGGTCGGGTCGGCAACGATCAGGTGGAAGGCATAGTCGACCACCGACTTGCCGCCGGCGCGGCGATGGTAGTCGTCCACCGCTGCGCGCAGCGAATGGCCCTTTTCCTGCGCGGCGAACGGGATCACGGTGGTGGTGCCGCCGCACGCGGCCGAGACCGAGCCGGTGCGGAAGTCATCGGCCATCCTGAGGCCGTCCGGCATGGGCTGGTCCAGGTGGCAGTGCGCATCGACGCCGCCCGGCAGCACCAGCTTGCCGCTGGCGTCGATGACCTGCGCGGCATCGCCCAGGTCAAGGCCGAGCTGCACGATGCGGCCGCCGTTGATGGCGATGTCGCACTGCATGGTGTCGCTGGCGGTCACTACGGTGCCGTTGCGGATGATCAGGTCGAACTGTTTCACGATGTTGGTCACGAAGGAAAATGAAGGAGCGCGCGCGGGCGCGCCCCAGGCTGGTTATCGGCGGTCCGCGTCGGACAGATGCATGCGTGCGGTTTCGCGTGCCGCGGCCGCGGCGACCGCGATCAGCGCGCACACCACCGCCAGGTAGATCGCCACCGGCGCGGTGCTGCCGAAGCGGTCGAGCAGGCCGATTGCGATCAGCGGGGCCAGCGCGCCGCCGAACACGCCGGCGAACTGAAAGCCGAGCGAGGCACCGGTGACGCGCACCCGGGTGGCAAACAGCTCGGGCAGGAACGAGGCCAGCGGCGAGAACATGAACGACACCAGCACCATGCCGACGAACGAGGCCAGCATGATCAGCGCCGGGCTGCCGGTCTTGACCATGGCGAAGAAGACAAAGGCCCACACCGCGCCGCCGATGCCGCCGATCATCAGCACCGGACGGCGGCCGATGCGGTCGGCCAGCAGCCCAGCGATCGGGATGAACAGGATCTGCGCCACCGCGCCCAGCAGCACGGCATTGAGCGCGATGCTCTTGGGCAGGCCCAGCTTGGTCGGCACGAAGTACAGCAGGAACAGGGTGAACACGTAGAAGGCGATGTCGCCGCCCAGCCGCGCGCCGAAGGCGATCAGCAGTTGCTTCTTGTAGTTGCGCAGCACTTCCATGATGGGCGCGCGCGCTTCGGCATGCGATTCCTCCAGCTTCTCGAACATGCCGGATTCCTGCACGTTGGAGCGGATATAGAGCCCGACGCCGACCAGCAACGCCGACAGCAGGAACGGCACGCGCCAGCCCCAGCTGAGGAAGGCTTCTTCGGACACCTGCCACGTCACCAGCGCAAAAATGCCGTTGGCCAGCAGCAGGCCGATCGGCGCCGCCAGTTGCACCAGGCTGCCGAGGATGCCGCGCCGCTTACCTTCGGGATCGAGCTCGTTGACCATGATCGCGGCCCCGCCCCATTCGCCGCCCAGCGCCAGGCCCTGCACCACGCGCAGCAGCACCAGCAGCAGCGGCGCCAGCGCGCCGGCCGCGGCATAGGTCGGCAGCAGGCCGATGCCGAAGGTGGCCAGGCCCATCATCAGCAGCGTGATGATCAGGATCGACTTGCGGCCCATCTTGTCGCCGTAATGGCCAAAGATGGCCGCGCCCAGCGGCCGCGCCACGAATGCCACGCCATAGCTGGCGAAAGACAGCAGCGTCGCGGTCAGCGGATCGCTCTGCGGGAAGAACAGCTTGGGGAAGACCAGCGCGGCGGCCGATCCGTAGATGAAGTGGTCGTAGAACTCCAGCGTGGTGCCGGCCAGGCTGGCCCCGGCGACGCGCGCGACTGACTGTTTCTTGGCCGACGCGCCTTTATCCGCGGCGTCGATGCTGACTGCTTGCATGGTGGTCCTCCAATGGTCCCTGGCCTGCCCGCCGCGCACCGGTCGCCGGCTGCGCGCTGGGTTGTCTCCGGACGGGGCATGCGTGCGCCTCGCCTTTGCTCAGTACATTAGGCCATAAACCGCCATACAATCAAGCAAAATATTGTTTGTCAGAAATGGTGCATATGCACACTGGGTTCTGGTGCAATGCACGAAATCGGGCATCGGAAGGCGAAGCGGCACAGCGCGCCGGTGTTGATCGGGGTAAACACCTAAGCATTGCGCAGGGGCGAAAAAAAACGGCGCATGCCCGAGGCATGCGCCGTTTTCCGTGTGGAACGCTGGGAGTCGCGTCAGATCACGATGGTCTGGGCCTCGCCCTCGGCACGTTCGCGGATCTCGCCGATCTGCCATACGGCTTCACCAGCGGCCTGCAGGTGGCGGATGGCACGTTCGGCGTCGTCCTTGGCCACGATCACCACCATGCCGATACCGCAGTTGAACACGCGGTGCATTTCGTCGTCGGCCACGCGGCCCTGCGCCTGCAGCCACTGGAACAGCGGCGGCAGGGTCCAGGCATCGCGCTGCAGCACGGCCGTCACGTTCTGCGCCAGCACGCGCGGCACGTTCTCGGTCAGGCCACCGCCGGTGATGTGGGCCATGCCCTTGACCGGCAGGGTCTCGATCAGCGACAGCAGCGGCTTCACGTAGATGCGCGTCGGCGCCATGATCGCGTCCTGCAGGCGCTGGCCGTGGAAGTCGGCATTCAGGTCCGGCTTGGCCACCTCGATGATCTTGCGCACCAGCGAATAGCCGTTGGAATGCGCGCCCGACGACGCCAGGCCCAGCACCACGTCGCCCGGGGTGATGGTGCTGCCGTCGATGATCTTCTTCTTCTCGACCGCGCCGACGGCAAAGCCGGCCAGGTCGTATTCGCCATCCGGGTACATGCTCGGCATTTCAGCGGTCTCGCCGCCGATCAGCGCGCAGCCGGCCAGTTCGCAGCCGTGGGCGATGCCCTGGATCACGGTGGCGGCGGTGTCGACGTCCAGCTTGCCGCAGGCGAAGTAGTCCAGGAAGAACAGCGGCTCGGCACCCTGCACCAGGATGTCGTTGACGCTCATCGCGACCAGGTCCTGGCCGACGGTGTCGTGGCGGTTCAGCTGGAACGCCAGCTTGAGCTTGGTGCCCACGCCGTCGGTGCCGGACACCAGCACGGGCTCCTGGAATTTCTTCGACAGCTCGAACAGCGCACCGAACCCGCCGATGCCGGCCATCACGCCTTCGCGCATGGTGCGCTTGGCAAACGGCTTGATGCGGTCGACCAGCGCGTCGCCCGCGTCGATGTCAACACCGGCGTCGCGGTAGGAAAGGCCGGCCTGGCCGTCGGTCGGGGATGCGCTCATGGGAACCTGCTTGTCCTGGAGGAATAAAGGGAGGAACTAAAGTGACAAATCCGGCGCTCGCGCAGTCGGGGCTTCCGTCGCTTGGCATCGGAAGGCGGGCGCGAGTCCAGTAGAATCGCAATTTTAACGGATAGAGGCCCCCGGCTTCCAGTTTCCGGCACACTTGGGCCGCAAACCGGCCCGACCGCCTCGTCGCTCCCTTATTGATGAACGCCCCGCTGCTGAACCAAGAGACCAAACGCATCCTGCTCTGGATCGCAGTAGCCGCCGCGCTGTTCGCCGCGATCATCGCGCTGGCGCCGGTGCTGACGCCGTTCCTGTTCGCGTTCATCTTCGCCTATATCCTGAATCCCGGCGTGGACTGGCTGCAACGGCGCCGGGTGCCGCGCGCAATCGGCGTGGCGCTGATGATCCTGCTGCTGACGGTGATCTGCGTGATGCTGATGCTGCTGCTGATCGCGGTGCTCCAGCGCGAGATCCCGCAGGTGCGCGAGCAGTTGCCGCTGCTGCTGAAGAAGCTCAATTCCGTGGTGGCGCCGCGGCTGGCGGAGTTTGGCGTGCGTGTGCGCTTTGACTTCCCCGGCCTGCGCAACATGCTGTCGGACCGCTTCGCGGCCAGCCCGGAAGACCTGCTGGTAGTGTTGCTGAACTACGTCAAGATGTCGGGTTCGGCGCTGCTCGAGGTGGCTGGCATCATCTTTATCGTGCCCATCGTCATGTTTTACCTGATGATGGACTGGCACATGGTGATGCGCCGCATCGAGGGCGTGGTGCCGCGCCGCTGGGTGCCCAAGGTGCGCGAACTGACCAACGAGACCGATGCCCTGCTGTCGCAATACCTGCGCGGCCAGATCCTGGTGATGGTGATCCTGGCTGCGATCTACTCGATCGGGCTGACCATTGCCGGCTTCGATATCGGCGTGCCGGTCGGTGTATTCACCGGGCTGGCGGTCTTTATCCCCTATATCGGCTTCGGCGTCGGGCTGGTCATGGCTATCCTGGCGGCGATGCTGCAATTCGGCAACTGGTATGGACTCGGCGCGGTGGCGGTGGTGTACGGTTTCGGCCAGTTCATCGAGAGCTTCTACCTGACGCCCCGGCTGGTGGGCGAGCGCATCGGGCTGCACCCGCTGGTGGTGATCTTCGCGCTGCTCGCCTTCGGCCAGCTGTTCGGCTTCTTTGGCGTGCTGCTGGCGCTGCCGACGTGCGCGGTGCTGCTGGTCGGCGCGCGCCAGTTGCGCCGGGTTTACCTGGCCAGCGACCTGTACCGAAAATAACGGCTGCCAACATTCCGACGCCGCCCCCAGACGCCACCCGCAAGTTAGTCATACGTCATGTCCCCGCGTCCCAACAAGCAACTGTCGCTCGAGCTGGGCAGTCCGCCGCCTTCGACCTTCGAGAATTTCGTGGTGGCGGCCAACCGCGAGCCGGTCCAGCGCCTGCAGGAGCTGCCCGCCGCGGTCGCGCAGGAGCGCGCCACCGACCGGCTGGTCTATCTGTGGGGCGAGGTCGGCTGCGGCCGCACCCACCTGCTGCACGCGGTCTGCGAGGCCGCGCCACAGCATGGCATCCGCTCGCGCTACCTGAGCCCGCACCACCCGCTGTCCGACTTCCTGTTCGACCCTTGGTGCCAGCTCTACACCGTCGACGACGTCGAGCTGCTGGACGAAGCGCGCCAGATCGCGGTGTTTTCGCTGTACAACGAGGTGCGCGCCCACGTGCGCACCGCGCTGGTGGTCGCCGGCGGCCTGGCCCCGCGCGCCATGCCGGTGCGGGAAGACCTGCGCACCCGGCTGGGCTGGGGCCTGGTGTACCAGGTCGCGCCGCTGTCCGACGACGACAAGAAGGCTGCAGTGCTGCAAGCGGCACGCGAGCGAGGCCTGCAGCTGTCGCCCGAGATCACGCACTGGCTGGTGACACGCCACTATCGCGACATGCCCAGCCTGATGGCGCTGCTCGACGCGCTGGATACATACTCGCTGGAACGCAAGCGGCCGGTCACGCTGCCGCTGCTGCGCGAGATGTTCGCTGAATTCCGGGACTAGGCGACGGCCCCGGCCCGCCCGCTCCCTTACCCCATCCTGCCTTAAGGTAAAATCGCGCCCCATGAATCTGGCACTCTTTGACCTCGACCACACCCTGATCCCGACCGACAGCGACCACGAATGGGGCCGCTTCCTGGTCCGCCTGGGCATCGTCGACGAGGAAATTTACCGGCAGAAGAACGACGAGTTCTACAACCACTACAAGGCGGGCACGCTGGACATCCAGGCGTTCCTGCGCTTTGCGCTGGGGCCGCTGGCGGCCAATCCGCGCGACAAGCTCGACGCCATGCGCCTGCAGTTCATGCGCGAGGTGATCGACCCGGTGATCACGCCGCAGGCGCGCGCGCTGGTCTACAAGCACATCGAGGCCGGCGACCTGTGTGCGGTGGTGACCGCCACCAACAGCTTCGTCACGGCGCCGATCGCCGCCGCCTTCGGTATCAAGCACCTGATCGCGACCGAGCCCGCCACCGTCGACGGCAAGCCGGAAAGCCAGTTCACCGGCGATGTCTTCGGCGTGCCGAGCTTCCGCGAAGGCAAGATCACCCGCGTCGAAGCCTGGCTCAAGGCGCAGGGCGCGACCTGGGACAACTTCGAGACCACCACCTTCTACAGCGACTCGGCTAACGACCTGCCCCTGCTGGAAAAGGTCTCCGAGCCGATCGCCACCAATCCGGACGATCGCCTGCGCCACCACGCCGCCGCGGCCGGCTGGCGCATCATGGATCTGTTCTGACGTGATCAAGAAGCTCATTACCCGGCTGCTGGGCAAGCCCGGCCCCAAGCAGCGCCGCACCGGCCGCGCCCATACGCCGCGCATCGTCAACGTGGACGAGCACCAGATCGACCCCACGCTGCTGTCGCGCAATGCCGTCAAGGTCACTTCCACGCTGCAGCAGGCCGGCTACCAGGCCTATATCGTCGGCGGTGCCGTACGCGACCTGCTGCTTGGCATCAAGCCCAAGGATTTCGACGTCGCGACCAATGCCACGCCCGAGCAGGTGCAGTCGCTGTTCCGGCGCTCGCGCATCATCGGCCGCCGCTTCCAGATCGTGCACGTAACCTTCTACGGCGGGCGCGAGCAGGAAATCATCGAAGTCTCGACCTTCCGCGCGCTGGTCGACGCCATCGCCAGCGAGACCCTGCCCGAAGGCCGGCGCCTGAAGCGTGCCGAGCTCGACAGCAAGACCCATGCGATCGACGCCTCGGGCCGCGTGCTGCGCGACAACGTGTGGGGCTCGCAGGCCGAAGACGCGGAACGCCGCGACTTCACCATCAACGCGATGTACTACGACCCGGCCGCGCAGACCGTGCATGACTACCATCACGGCATGGAAGACATCCGCGCGCGCACGCTGCGCATGATCGGCGACCCGGCCACGCGCTACCGCGAAGACCCGGTGCGGATGCTGCGCGTGGTGCGCTTCGCCGCGAAGACCGGCTTCGATATCGACGAGGCCACGCGCCACCCGGTCGCCGGCCTGGCAGAGCTGATCCACAACGTGCCGAGCGCGCGCCTGTTCGACGAGATGCTCAAGCTGTTGATGTCCGGCCACGCCTGGGCCTCGCTGCAGGAGCTGCGCAAGGCGGGCCTGCACAAGGGCCTGCTGCCGCTGCTGGACGTGGCGCTGGAGCAGCCCATGGGGCAGCGCTTCGTGCAGCTGGCGCTGGACAACACCGACCGCCGCGTGCAGGCCGGCAAGCCGGTTTCGCCGGGCTTCCTGTTCGCCGCGCTGCTGTGGCACCACGTGCTGCAGCGCTGGAACCAGTTGCGCGAGGAAGGCGAGCACGCCATCGCCGCGCTCAACAGCGCCATGGATTCGGTGCTGGAAAAGCAGACCGGCCAGCTGGCGATCCAGCGCCGCTTCGTCACCGACATGCGGGATATCTGGGGCATGCAGCCGCGCTTCGAGAAGCGTGTCGGCCGCATGCCCTTCCGCCTGCTGGAGTCGCCGCGCTTCCGCGCCGGCTACGATTTCCTGCAGCTGCGCTGCCAGTCCGGCGAGCTGCCGGAAGAGCTGGCCGCCTGGTGGCAGGATTTCCAGAACGCCGAGCCGCATGAGCGCGAGGACCTGATCGACGCCGTGCGCAGCGCGCGGGGCCAGGGTGGCGGCCAAGGTGGCGGCCAGGGCGGAGGCCAGGGTGCGGAAGGCGAAGCCCCGGCGCGCAAGAAGCGCCGCCGACGCAGTCCGCGGAAATCGGATAAAGTTTCTTCCCGGAGCGACTCGGACGCGGGCCAGGCGGCACATGCCGGCCCCGGCCAGCCGGAGGAAACCTAAATGACTCTCGCCTTCATCGGCATCGGCGCCAATCTGGGCGATGCCCGCCAGGCCATCAAGGACGCCATCGTGTGCCTGGCCCAGCAGGTCGGCATCACGGTGCTGGCGCGTTCCTCGCTCTATCGCACCGCGCCGGTCGATGCCGGCGGCGACGACTACTACAACGCGGTGGTCAAGGTGCAGACCTCGTTCACCGCGCCGCAGCTCTTGCGCATCTGCCACCACATCGAGGACCAGTTCGGCCGCGAGCGCCCGTTCCGCAACGCGCCGCGCACGCTCGACCTGGACCTCCTTGTGTTCGGCAACGAACAATACGATGACGAGCACCTGACCGTGCCGCATCCGCGCGTGACCGAGCGCGCCTTCACGCTGGTGCCGCTGGTGGAGCTTGACGCCGAGCTGTCGATCCCCGGGCGCGGCCGCGCCGCCGACTTCCTGGCCGGCGTGGTGTCCCAGCGCATCGAGAAAGTCTCCACCTGCAAGTGCCTGCGCCTGCAGGCCGAGGGCGGGGCCGGCAGTACCGGCTGAGGCCACCCGGGCCATCCGCGCAAAGCGCCATGCTCGACCACCTGCGCCGCATCGTCGTCGAAGGCCCCGTCGGATCGGGCAAGACCTCGCTGGCCCAGCGCCTCGCGCATACGCTGCAGGCGCACGAGCTGCCTGACTGCGCGCGCCGCAGTCCCTTCCTGGAACCGTTCTACCGCGATCCCGCGCGCCACGCGCTGGCGATGCAGCTGTGGTGCCTGACCCAGCGCGCCGTGCAGTTGCAGCAATGGCAGGCCGCGCTGCTGGCCGGCCAGCGCATGGTGACCAATTTCCTGATGGCCAAGGACCGCCTGCACGCGGCACTGACGCTGGCGCCTGACGAACTGGCGCTGTACGACGCCATTGCCGCGCGCTTCAGCCTGCCATCGCAGCGGGTCGACCTGGTCATCGTGCTGCAGGCCACGCCGTCGCTGCTGCGCGAGCGCATCGTCCGCCGCGGCGAGCCGGGCGAGGCCGGCATCGACGAACACTACCTGCAGCGGCTGGCCGACGCCTACGGCGAACTGTTCCACCGCTACGACGAGGCCCCGGTTCTGGTCGTCGATACCGCCCACTTCAATCCGGTGGACAACGATGACGATTTCCGTACACTACTGTCGCGCATTGAAAACATGCGCGGCCGCAAGGCCTTTCTCAATCTCGCTGCGCCCTGACAGGCCCCGCCTGCCAGCCACAACACAATAACGACGGCAGCCGTTGCCCAGCAGCATTTGCTGCGCATGGTCCCAGCGGCAAAAACCGCCGTCATACACGGGCACTGCCATGAGTTACCTCCTCGATCCCTCCCGCAAGACCATCACGATTCCCAAATTGCAGGCGATGCGCGACGCCGGCGAGAAAATCGCCATGCTGACCGCCTACGACTCCAGCTTCGCGGCGCTGCTCGACTACTGCGGCGTCGAGATGATCCTGGTCGGCGATTCGCTGGGCAATGTGATGCAGGGCCAGCAGACCACGCTGCCGGTGACGCTGGAACACATGGCCTACCACACCGAATGCGTGGCGCGCGGCAACCAGACCGCCTTGCTGGTGACCGACCTGCCGTTCGGCACGTACCCGACGCCGGAAACCGCGTTCGCCAGTGCCGTCACGCTGATGAAGGCCGGCGCGCAGATGGTCAAGCTCGAAGGCGGCGACTGGCTCTCGCCCATCGTAAAGTTCCTGGTCGAGCGCAGCATCCCGGTGTGCGCGCATATCGGCCTGACGCCGCAGTCGGTGCATGCGCTGGGCGGCTTCAAGGTGCAGGGCAAGACCGACGCAGGCGCCGCACAGCTCAAGCGCGATGCGCTGGCGCTGCAGGAAGCGGGCGCGCAGGTGGTGCTGATGGAAGCGGTGCCGGCCAAGCTCGCCGGCGAGATCACGCAGCTGCTGAAGGTGCCGACCATCGGCATCGGCGCCGGCGCCGACTGCACCGGCCAGGTGCTGGTGCTGCAGGACATGATCAACGTCTACCCCGGCCGCAAGGCCAAGTTCGTGCGCAACTTCATGGAAGGCCAGACCTCGATCGAAGGCGCCGTGCGCGCCTACGTGGCCGCGGTCAAGGACGGCAGCTTCCCCGCCCCCGAGCACACCTTCTCCGCCTGACCCGGTGGAGATCGCTGCCGCCACCGCCGCCGCATTCCGCCTCCTCGGCAGCGGCGACGCGGGGCTGTGGTTCATCGTCTGGACCTCGCTGGCCATCGCGGTGCTGGGGCTCGCGATCGCCACCGTGCCCGCCATCGCCGCCGCCTGGCTGATCGCCACGCGGCAGTTCCCCGGGCGGCGCGCGGTGGTGGTGGTAGCGCAGGCCTTTCTCTCCTTCCCGACTGTGCTGGTCGGGCTGATCCTTTATCTCTTGCTGACGCGCCAGGGGCCGCTGGGCAGCCTGCACCTGCTGTTCACGCCGTCTGGCATGGTGCTGGGACAGGCGGTGATCGGCTTCCCGGTGGTGCTGGCGTTCGCATTGTCGACGCTGCAGGGTGCCGATGTGCGCCTGCGCGAAACCGCGTGGGTGCTGGGCGCCGGACGCTGGCGCACCTTCCTCACGGTGCTGCGCGAGCTGCGCTTCGGGCTGATGGCGGCGGTGGTGGCAGGCTTCGGGCGGGTGATCGCCGAGGTCGGCTCCGCGCTGATGATCGGCGGCAATATCGAAGGCTCGACCCGCACCATCACCACCGCGATCGCGCTGGAAACCAGCAAGGGAGAATTCGCGCAGGGCATTGCGCTGGGCATCGTGCTGGTGGCGCTGGCGCTGCTGGTCAATATCGGCATGGCGTGGCTGCAGGGCGCGGGGGGGTTCCGGCGATGACAGCCGCATCCCAACCACCGGCATCGGCCCTGCTGACCGTGCGCGGGCTGGCCCGCACCATCGGCCTGCGCCGGCTGTTTGCCATCGACGCGCTGGTGATCCCGCGCGCCACCGCGATCGTGCTGACCGGCATGAACGGCGCCGGCAAGACCACAATGCTGCGCATGCTGGCCGGACTGGAACGCGCGCCCGGCGCCACCGTGCAATGGACCGATGCCAACGGCCAGCCCCACAGCGCGCCACTCGATCCGCTGCCGCTAGCGGTGCGCCAGCGCATTGCCTATCTGCACCAGCATCCCTACCTGTTCCGCACCTCGGTGCGCGCGAACATCGCCTACGGCCTGCATGCGCGCCGCATGCTCCACGACGAGATCGCGCGGCGCGTGGGCGAGGCCCTTGGCTGGGCCGGCGTGTCGCACCTGCAGGACACCGCGCCCGAATACCTGTCGGGCGGCGAGATCCAGCGCGTGGCGCTGGCGCGCGCCAAGGTACTGGAGCCGGAATTGCTGCTGCTGGACGAACCCACCTCCAGCCTCGACGGGCATGCACGCGAACAGGTGATCGCGTTGGTCCGCGACCTGGCTACCGAAGGTCGCACCGTGATCATGGTGTGCCACGACCGCGAGCTGATCAACCTGCCGGGCGTGGTGCGCTGGAAGCTGGGCGACGGCGTGCTGGACACGCACCACCCCTAGCGCTCAGATAAGCGTTGCCGGTATTGCGCCGCGCAGTGCATTGACTACCACGACCGCGTCGGCTCGCGCCAGCATGGCGCGGGTGATGACGCCCTCCGCCACCGTTTCACCAGGCGCGCCGAGTACCGCGCCGCCTTGCTCCAGCACGACCGCGCGCATCACCCCAGGCAGGATGTCGGCCGACAGCGGCGGCGTCAGCCAGCGGCCATCGATGCGGACGAAGACCGAGCTGCGCCCGCCTTCCAGCAATTCGTCGCGGGTATTGAAGAACAGGCGGTCGAAGCCGCCGACACGCTCGGCGGCCTGCCAGCCGGCGTCGTAGACCGCGCGGGCGCTGGTCTTGTGGCGGCGCAGCGGATCGGCGTCGGGCAACGGTTCGGGCGCCAGGTCGACCGTGACCGGCCCTTGCAACGGCACCACCGCGCCACTGGAGAAGGACAGCGTGCCCCCCTTGTCCAGCGCCAGGCGCAGTCGCCAGGTACCGGCGCCAAGCTGCGCGGCCTGCGCAGCCACCGCCGCCCGTGCCGCTTCGGCATCGAAGGCAAACCCGAACGCGCGCGCCGAGGCCGCAAGGCGCGCCAGGTGGCGGTCCGCCTGCAGGCATCCGCCGTCCTGCACGCGCATGGTCTCGAACAGCGTGAAGCCGGGATCGAGCCGCGTCAGGAAGCGCGCCTTCCAGCCGCATTCCGCGAATTCCTCGGCGGCTACGCTGTCGTGGACGATGCCGCCGCCAACGCCCATTTCGCCGGCTCGCAGCCCGCTCGCCGCCGGCTGCGCCAGCACCAGGGTGCGGATTGCCACGGACAGCGCGAACGGGCCCATGGTGGCGCCGGCTTGCGGGGCATCGATCCAGCCGATCGCGCCGGTGTACAGGCCGCGCGGCGTGCCTTCCAGCTCGGCGATGATCTCCATGGTGCGCCGCTTGGGCGCGCCGGTGATCGAGCCGCACGGGAACAGCGCCGCCATCAGCGCGCCGAAGCCGGTATCGGGACGCGCCGTGGCGGTGACGGTCGAGGTCATCTGCAGGACCGCGCCGAACGGCTGCACGGTAAAGCGCTCGGGCACGGCCACGCTGCCCGGCTGCGCGATGCGGCCCAGGTCGTTGCGCAGCAGGTCGACGATCATCACGTTCTCGGCGCGGTTCTTGGCATCGGCGGCGAGCGCGGCCGCGGCCTGCGCGTCGCGCTGCGCATCGCCCGAACGCGGCGCGGTGCCCTTCATCGGGCGCGTCAGCAGGTGGCCGCCGCCGTCGTGGCGCACGAACAGCTCCGGCGACAGCGACAGCACCCAGCCGTCGCCAGGCAGCCGCGCCAGCGCACCGTAGGGCACCGGCTGCGCGACGCGCAGCGCGGCGTACAGCGCTACCGGATCGCCGAAGGCGTGGCAGCGCAGGCGCTGCGTGTAGTTGACCTGGTAGGTGTCGCCGGCCTCAATCCACTGGTGGATGCGGGCGATGGCGTCGTCGAAGGCTGCGCGCGGGGTGTCGGAGACGACGTCCATCAGGCCGGCCGGCGCTGGCCCGGCGTTGGCCTGAAGCCAGTCAGCCACGGCCGCGCCGTCGAGGCGGCGCAGCTCGCGGAACCAGAGCAGGCGCAGCGCGCCGTCGTGGCACGGCATGGTCGCGCCGGTGTGGACCGGGGCATCGACCAGCGCGCCGCCAAACTCGTAAGGGGCGAACAGCGTGGCGTGCCAGCCCTGGCGCCAGCCTTCGGCTAGCATTGCGTCGAGCCGGGCGATATCGCTGCCGGCGGGCAGCACGTCTTCGCCGAGGAAGCCGGTGTATAGGCGCGATGCGGCTTGCGACGCGGTGGCGGTGGCGTCATCGAGAAGGACGAACACCTCTCCTTTCGCTGAGGGCGTGCTCCCCTCTCCCGCGCGCGGGAGAGGGGAGAAAACCACGTGCGTGCGTCGCGATCGTCGCACAAAAACAAAACCGGCCACGCTCTCACGTGGCCGGTCTCATACCGCCCAAGCCGGATCAGCTGAAGAAACTCTTCACCTTGTCCAGCCAGGATTGCTCCTGCGGGCTATGCCGCGAACCGCCCTCGTGCACCGACCGGTCGAACTGGCGCAGCAACTCCTTTTGGGCCTCGGTCAGCTTGACCGGCGTCTCCACGTTCACATGCACGTAGAGATCGCCCGGATAGCCCGAACGCACGCCCTTGATGCCCTTGCCGCGCAGCCGGAAGGTCTTGCCCGATTGCGTCGCCTCGGGCACCGGGAAGGTGGCCTTGCCGTTCAGCGTCGGCACTTCCAGGTCGCCGCCCAGTGCCGCGGTGGCAAAGGAGATCGGCATCTGGCAGTGCAGGTCGTCGCCGTCGCGCTCGAACACCGCGTGCTGCTTGATGTGGACTTCCACGTACAGGTCGCCCGGCGGCCCGCCGTTGATACCCGGCTCGCCGTTGCCCGACGAGCGGATGCGCATGCCTTCGTCGATGCCCGCCGGGATCTTCACTTCCAGCGTCTTTTGCGACTTCAGCTTGCCCTGGCCGTGGCACTTGGTGCACGGCTTGGGAATGAACTTGCCGCTGCCGTGGCACTTCGGGCAGGTCTGCTGCATGGTGAAGAAGCCCTGCGACACGCGCACCTGGCCGGCGCCGTGGCAGGTCGGGCAGGTCTCGACGCTGGAGCCCGGCTCCGCGCCCTTGCCGTGGCAGTGGTCGCAGTCGTCCCAGTGCGGCACGCGGATCTGCGCCTCGTGGCCGTGCGCGGCCTGCTCCAGGCTGATCTCCATGCTGTAGCGCAGGTCGGCGCCGCGATAGGCCTGCGGGCCGCCGCCGCCGCGGCGACCGGCCTGCTGCTGGCCGAAGATGTCGCCAAAGATGTCGCCGAAGGCCTCGGCGAAACCGCCGTAGCCCTGTGCGCCGCCGAAGCCGCCGGCCATGTTGGGGTCGACGCCGGCGTGGCCGTACTGGTCATAGGCCGCCTTCTTATCCGCGTCGGAAAGCATCTCGTAGGCCTCTTTGACCTCCTTGAATTTTTCCTCGGCGACCTTGCCGTCCTTGCCCTCCGGATTGCGGTCCGGGTGGTACTTCATCGCGAGCTTGCGATAAGCCTTCTTGATTTCGTCGTCGCTCGCGTTCTTGCCTACCCCGAGCACTTCGTAGTAGTCACGTTTTGCCATGGTGGCTCATTACCCTTTGGCCGGCAGGCGCATGCGGCACCGTACCGGCGAATAGCAAAAAAGCCGAGCGAGGCATCCGACGGCGGTTTCCCGCTGGGTCCGATGGCCGCGCCCGGCGTCGGGGCGGGAGCGGTGCCGGCCAGTGCCTGCACCGCCGCCCGCGTGTCCCGATTACTTCTTGTCGTTGACTTCCTTGAATTCGGCGTCCACAACGTTGTCGTCCTGCGGCTGGGCCTGCTGCTGCGCGCCGGCACCTGCCGCACCCGCTGCGCCCTGCTCGCCGGCCTTGGCCTGCATGTCGGCGTAGACCTTCTCGCCCAGCTTCTGGCTGACTTCCGACAGCGCATTGACCTTGGCATCGATCTCGGACTTGTCGCCGCCGCGGGCGGCGTCTTCCAGTTCCTTGATCGCGGCTTCGATCTTTTCCTTCTCACCGGCTTCCAGCTTGTCGCCGTATTCGGTGACTGCCTTCTTGGTCGAGTGGATCAGCGCGTCGGCCTGGTTGCGGGCGTCAGCCAGCTCGCGGGCCTTCTTGTCTTCCTCGGCGTTGGCCTCGGCGTCCTTGACCATGCGCTGGATCTCGTCTTCCGACAGGCCCGAGTTCGCCTTGATGGTGATCCGGTTTTCCTTGCCGGTCGCCTTGTCCTTGGCGCCCACGTGCAGGATGCCGTTGGCGTCGATGTCGAACGAGACTTCGATCTGCGGCGTGCCGCGCGCTGCGGGCGGAATGCCTTCCAGGTTGAACTCGCCCAGCAGCTTGTTGCCCGAGGCCATTTCACGCTCGCCCTGGAACACCTTGATGGTCACCGCCGGCTGGTTGTCGTCGGCGGTCGAGAACACCTGCGCGTGCTTGGTCGGGATGGTGGTGTTCTTGGTGATCATCTTGGTCATCACGCCACCAAGCGTCTCGATACCCAGCGACAGCGGCGTCACGTCCAGCAGCAGCACGTCCTTGCGGTCGCCCGACAGCACCGAGCCCTGGATCGCGGCACCGACGGCCACGGCTTCATCCGGGTTCACGTCCTTGCGCGCTTCCTTGCCGAAGAACTCCTTGACCTGCTCCTGCACCTTGGGCATGCGGGTCATGCCGCCGACCAGGATCACGTCGTCGATGTCGCTGACCTTGACGCCGGCGTCCTTGATCGCGGTGCGGCACGGCTCGATGGTGCGGGTGATCAGCTCTTCGACCAGGGATTCCAGCTTGGCGCGGGTGATCTTCAGGTTCAGGTGCTTCGGACCCGAGGCATCGGCCGTGATGTACGGCAGGTTGATCTCGGTCTGCTGCGAGCTCGACAGTTCGATCTTGGCCTTTTCAGCGGCTTCCTTCAGGCGCTGCAGCGCGAGCACGTCCTTGGACAGGTCGACGCCCTGGTCCTTCTTGAACTCGCCGATGATGTAGTCGATGATGCGCTGGTCGAAGTCTTCGCCGCCCAGGAAGGTATCGCCGTTGGTCGACAGCACTTCGAACTGCTTCTCGCCGTCAACGTCCGCGATCTCGATGATCGAGATGTCGAAGGTACCGCCGCCGAGGTCATACACGGCGATCTTGCGGTCGCCCTTCTCGTTCTTGTCCAGGCCGAAGGCCAGCGCGGCCGCGGTCGGCTCGTTGATGATGCGCTTGACGTCCAGGCCGGCGATGCGGCCGGCATCCTTGGTCGCCTGGCGCTGCGAGTCGTTGAAGTACGCCGGCACGGTGATCACGGCTTCGGTCACCGGCTCGCCGAGGTAGTCCTCGGCCGTCTTCTTCATCTTGCGCAGCACTTCGGCGGAAACCTGCGGCGGCGCCAGCTTCTGGTCGCGCACCGACACCCATGCGTCGCCGTTGTCGGCCTTGACGATGGAGTACGGCATCAGGCCGATGTCCTTCTGGACTTCCTTCTCTTCGAACTTGCGGCCGATCAGGCGCTTGACCGCGTACAGCGTGTTACGCGGGTTGGTGACGGCCTGGCGCTTGGCCGGCGCGCCGACCAGGATTTCGCCGTCTTCCATGTAGGCGATGATCGACGGGGTGGTGCGTGCGCCTTCCGAGTTTTCGATGACCTTGGGGGTGTTGCCCTCCATGATCGCGACGCAGCTATTGGTGGTACCGAGGTCGATACCGATGATCTTACCCATTATTCTCTCCTCTTGAGCCTTCGCTATCCGCGCGGCTGCAATTCAACCTGAGGCCGAAATGTGGCCGTCCGGGGTCTTTTCAAGGGCAGAAACGGCAAATCCGAGTAAATTTCTCGGATTCTGCGTTTCCTCAACGGCATTGGCGGCCGGGGCTTGAGCCAAAAATGCCATACCCCGCAACCATAAATGCGGCTTAAATAACTTTTCTGCGCCTTAGCTGACTTGCCGGTCGCGCTGCCACAGCACATCCGAGCCGCCGCCGGCCCGGTTCAGCACCCGCGCCAGCACGAACATCAGGTCCGACAGCCGGTTCAGGTACTGGCGCGGGGCCTCGTTCAGCGGCTCGGCCGCGCCCAGCGCCACCAGCGCGCGCTCGGCGCGCCGGCATACGGTGCGGCACACATGGGCCTGGGCCGCGGCGCGGCTGCCGCCGGGCAGGATGAATTCGGCCAGCCGCGGCAGGTTGGCGTTGTAGTCGGCCAGCCAGGTGTCGAGCTGCGCCACCTGCTCGGACTTGAGCAGGGTGTAGCCGGGGATGGAAAGCTCGCCGCCCAGGTCGAACAGGTCGTGCTGGATATGCAGCAGCGCGGCGCGCACGTCGTCGGGAAGCGTCTCGGTCAGCAGCACGCCGACGTGGCAGTTCAGTTCGTCGACGTCGCCGATGGCGGCGATGCGCAGGCTGTCCTTGCCGGTGCGGGTGCCGTCGCCCAGGCCGGTGGTGCCGGCATCGCCGGTGCGGGTGGCAATCTTGGACAGGCGGTTGCCCATGCCGGTCTCCTCTTGGCTGGTAAGCGTGTTGGGGGAAATGGAGCATTATCGCGCCGGAGCGCAGGGATACGCCATGCTGGCGAGGGTCCGCCAACTCCCTCCTTCGGTGCGGGTCC
Organism: Cupriavidus oxalaticus; assembly: GCF_038900635.1. Lineage (GTDB taxonomy): Bacteria > Pseudomonadota > Gammaproteobacteria > Burkholderiales > Burkholderiaceae > Cupriavidus > Cupriavidus oxalaticus_B. The sequence goes on from NZ_JAYMRX010000001.1 coordinate 859,080, forward strand.
CGCTTGTGCGGCTATCGGCCAAGCCGGCGCCGGCCAAGGGTGGATGAGCCGCCGCGCGGCGTAGAATGCCATTATTCGTCCATTCGATAACCGGGTCGCGCCCCCGCCTGCCATTCCCTTCCGGACCGCAAGACCGGAACGCCACCGCCGGCAACACCGCCGCGCCGACCCGCCGGAGACCCGCATGAACCACCCCACGCCGTCCGCCGCGCTCGACCGCCGTCCCCTGCCGCCCGCTTTCAGCGAGGCCCTCGCGGCGCGCTTCGGCGAGCGCTTCACCACCTCGGCCGGCGTGCGCGAGCATCATGGGCGCGACGAATCGCCGTTCCCGCCGGCCGCGCCGGACGCGGTCGTTTTCGCCCACAGCACCGACGAAGTCGCCGAGGTGGCGCGCCTGTGCAACCACCACGGCGTGCCGCTGATTCCCTACGGCGCCGGCTCGTCGCTGGAAGGGCACCTGCTGGCCGTGGCCGGCGGGGTCAGCCTCGACCTGTCGCAGATGAACCGCGTGCTGGCGGTGCAGCCCGAGGACCTGACCGTGACCGTGCAGCCCGGCGTCACGCGCAAGCAGCTGAACCAGGAAATCAAGGACACCGGCCTGTTTTTCCCGATCGACCCTGGCGCGGACGCGTCGCTGGGCGGCATGTGCGCCACGCGCGCCTCCGGGACCAACGCGGTGCGCTACGGCACCATGCGCGAGAACGTGCTGGCGCTGACCGTGGTGACCGCCGACGGCCGCGTGATCCGCACCGGCACGCACGCGCGCAAGTCGTCGGCCGGCTATGACCTGACCCGCCTCTTCATCGGCAGCGAAGGCACGCTCGGCATCATCACGGAGGTCACGGTGCGGGTCTACCCGCAGCCGGAGGCGATCTCGGCCGCGGTGTGCGCCTTCCCCAGCATGGGTAGCGCGGTGCAGGCCGTGATCCAGACGATCCAGCTGGGCGTGCCGGTGGCGCGCGTTGAATTCGTCGATGCGCTGGCGATCCGCGCCATCAACCGCCACGACAACCTGACGCTGCCCGAGACGCCGCACCTGTTCTTCGAATTCCACGGCACCGAGGCCGGCGTGCGCGAGCAGGCCGAGACCGTGCAGCAGATCACCGCCGAGCACGGCGGCCAGGGCTTCGAGTGGGCCACGCGCCCCGAGGACCGCAGCCGGCTGTGGAACGCGCGCCATACCGCCTACTTTGCGATGCTGCAGCTCAAGCCCGGCTGCAAGTCGGTCACCACCGACGTGTGCGTGCCGATCTCGCGCCTGGCCGAGTGCGTGACCGAAACCGAAAAGGACCTGAACGCCTCCGCGCTGCCCTGCCCGATCGTCGGCCACGTCGGCGACGGCAATTTCCACGTCGCGATCCTGGTCGACCCGGACAAGCCGGAGGAAATGGCCGAAGCCGAGGCCATCAACCAGCGCATCGTCGAACGCGCGCTGGCGATGGGCGGCACCTGCACCGGCGAACACGGCGTGGGGCTGCACAAGCAGCGCTTCCTGGTGAAGGAGCACGGCGAGGATGCGCTCGACCTGATGCGCGTGATCAAGGACGCGCTCGATCCCAACCATATCCTCAACCCGGGCAAGATCTTCAGTGCCACGCGCGGCGGCGCGCACTGAATCAGCCCGGCATGGCATCCATGTTCAACCGCGTCCCGCCGCTGCACCTGCTGATCGCCTTCGAGGCCGCGGCGCGCCTGGGCAGCTTCGCGCGCGCGGCCGAGGAGCTGTCGGTCACGCCCAGCGCCGTGTCGCACCGCATCAAGAACCTCGAGGAGCTGTGGGGCGAAGACCTGTTCGTGCGCGCCAACGCCGCGCTGCGGCTGACCGCTGCCGGCACGCGCTACCTGCGCAACGTGCAGGACGCGCTCAAGTCGCTGAACGAGCTGGCGCGGCCCGAGTACAACAAGCTGCGCACGCGGCTGCGCGTGGCGATCCCGCCGACCTTCGGGCGCCAGCACCTGGTGCCGCGGCTGCCCGAGTTCGGCGCGCTGTACCCGCATATCGACCTGGAACTGCACCTGGCGATCCCGTTCCTCGACGTCAAGGCCGAGGACACCGATGTCGAGATCCGCTACGGCACCGGCCGCTATCCCGATCTGAAGACCACCAGGCTGCTGGTCGAGCCAGTGTTCCCGGCATGCGGGCGCGAATACTACGAACGCGTCAACGGCCGCGCCATCACCAAACCCGAACACCTGCACGGCCTGGTGCTGCTGCGCAGCCCGCTGGAACCGTGGAAGCCGTGGTTCGAGACCGCCGGGCTGGACTGGCCCGAGCCGCAGACCGGGCCGCAGTTCAACGACATCGGACTGATGCTGGAAGCAATCGCGTCCAACCAGGGCGTGGCGCTGGTGCGCCAGCGCATGGCGCGGCACTGGCTGTCGCTGGGGCAGATGGTGCGGCTGCTCGATATCGAATCGGTATCGCCGCACGGCTATTACATCGTCGAGCGCGAACAGGCGCCGCTGAAGCCCGAGGCGCGCTATTTTGTCGACTGGCTGCTGAGCCTGGACTGGTAGGAGACCGCCCATATGGAGATCCGGCTGCTGACCCCCGCCGATGCCGAAGCCTTCCACGCGCTGCGCCTGCAGGGCCTGGCCGAGGCGCCGGAAGCCTTTGCCGCCAGCCTGGAAGAAGAACAGGACCTGGCGCCCGAGGCGGTGGCGCAACGCCTGGCGCCGAGTGCCGACAAGGCCGTGTTCGGCGCCTTCGAGGGCACCGCGCTCGCCGGCGTGGTCGGCATCATGCGCGAGCCGCGTCGCAAGCACTGGCACAAGGCATCGATCTTCGGCATGTATGTGGCGCCGGGCTGGCGCGACAAGAAGCTCGGCCGCGCGCTGATGGAGCGCGCGCTGGAGCAAGCCGCCGCCATGGAAGGCGTGCGCCAGGTGCTCCTGTGCGTCAATGCCGGCAGCGCGGGCGCGGTGCGGCTGTACGAGTCGCTCGGCTTCGAGCGTTTCGGCCTGGAGCCCGAAGCGCTGTATGTCGCGCCGCACTTCTACGACAAGCTCGACATGGTGCTGCGGCTGCCGGCCCCGGCACACTGACGCGGGGGCGCCGCCTTTCCTGCACTCCCCCAGCACCCGCCGGCCAGTGCTACGCTGAAAACGGGGCCGGTGCCCGCCTGGCCATGATGAGCATTTTTGATCGGCTTGCCATGCGGAATTCACGTGCCTGGTGATGCCCGCGGCATGAGGCCTGCGCTATAGTCAGCCGTCCCCACGGCGGGCCGCCCGCCCGGCCCGACCAGAGTCCAGGAGTCGCCATGAATGCCCCGCACGAAGCCCGCACCCTCGCCACCGACGGCACCGCAGGCGCGCAGGCCACCGCCGAAGGCCGTCGCAATGCGCTGCTCGCCGGCCTGGCGCAGATCCTGCCGGATGCCGCGCTGCTGTCCAGGCCAGAGGACACCGTGCCCTACGAGTGCGACGGCCTCGCCGCGTACCGCCAGGTGCCGATGGCCGTGGCCCTGCCCGACACCGAGGAGCAGGTCTGCGCAATCCTGCGCCTGTGCCACAAGCTGGGCGTGCCGGTGGTGCCGCGCGGCGCCGGCACCAGCCTGTCCGGCGGCGCCATGCCGATCGCCGAAGGCCTGGTGCTGTCGCTGGCCAAGTTCAAGCGCATCCTGTCGGTCGACCCGTATTCGCGCACCGCGGTGGTCCAGCCGGGCGTGCGCAACCTGGCCATCTCCGATGCCGCCGCGCCCCACAACCTCTATTACGCGCCCGATCCCTCGTCGCAGATCGCCTGCACCATCGGCGGCAATGTCAGCGAGAACTCCGGCGGCGTGCATTGCCTGAAGTACGGCCTGACCGTGCACAACGTGCTGCGCGTGCGCGCCGTGACCATGGAAGGCGAGGTGGTGGTGTTCGGCTCGGATGCGCCCGACTCGCCCGGCCTGGACCTGCTGGCCGTGCTGATCGGCTCCGAAGGCATGCTGGCCGTGGTCACCGAGGTGACCGTGCGCCTGATCCCCAAGCCGCAGCTGGCGCAAGTCATCATGGCGTGCTTCGACGACGTCGAGAAAGGCGGCAATGCGGTTGCCGATGTGATCGCCGCCGGCATCATCCCGGCCGGGCTGGAGATGATGGACAAGCCCGCCACCGCCGCGGTGGAAGAATTCGTGCACGCCGGCTATGACCTCGATGCCGCCGCCATCCTGCTGTGCGAATCCGATGGCACGCCCGAGGAAGTGGCCGAAGAGATCGAACGCATGAGCGCGGTGCTGAAGGCGTCCGGCTGCACCCGCATCGTGGTCTCGCAGAACGAGGCCGAGCGCCTGCGCTTCTGGAGCGGGCGCAAGAACGCCTTCCCCGCCGCGGGCCGCATTTCGCCGGACTATTACTGCATGGACGGCACCATCCCGCGCAAGCATATCGGTACGCTGCTGCGCCGCATCGAAGAGATGGAACGCAAGTACAGCCTGCGCTGCATCAACGTGTTCCATGCCGGCGACGGCAACATGCATCCGCTGATCCTGTTCGATGGCTCGGACCAGGACGAATGGCACCGTGCCGAGCTGTTCGGCGCCGACATTCTGGAAGCGTGCGTCGAGCTGGGCGGCACCGTCACCGGCGAGCATGGCGTGGGCGTGGAGAAGCTCAATTCGATGTGCGTGCAGTTCTCGCCCAGCGAGCGCGAGGCGTTCTTCGGCGTCAAGGCGGCCTTCGATCCGGCCCGCCTGCTGAACCCCGACAAGGCCATCCCCACGCTGGCGCGCTGCGCGGAATACGGCAAGATGCACGTCAGGAAAGGACTGCTGCCGCATCCGGACCTGCCGCGCTTCTGAAGCCCGCGCCATGGCCAACGAACGCCGACGCCAGCAGCAGGAAGCAGTGGCTCGCCAGCGCCTGGGCCGGCCCGAAACCGGCTGGCGCCAGCGCTGGTACACCATCATCTTCGAGGCCGACACGCGCGAAGGACGGCTCTTCGACGTCTCGCTGCTGATCGCCATCGTCGCCAGCGTGATGGTGGTGATGCTCGACAGCATGGCCGCGGTGCACAGCCGGCTTGGGCTGCTGTTCACGGTGCTGGAGTGGACCTTCACGCTGTTCTTCACGGCCGAATACGCGATGCGCATCCTGGTGGTGCGCCGGCCGTGGCGCTATGTCTTCAGCTTCTACGGCGTCATCGACTTTATCTCGATCATGCCGACGTGGCTGGCGTTCTTCGTGCCGGGGCTGCACTTCCTGATCGACGTGCGGCTGCTGCGGCTGCTGCGCGTGTTCCGGATCCTCAAGCTGACCGTGTACTTCGAGGAAGCCGAGATCCTGTACCGGGCGCTGGTCAACAGCCGGCGCAAGATCTTCGTGTTCCTGGGCACGGTGTTCATCATTACCGTGATCCTCGGCACGGTGATGTATGTGGTGGAAGGGCCGGAGCACGGCTTCCACAGCATCCCGGTAAGCATGTACTGGGCGGTCGTGACGCTGACCACCACCGGCTTCGGCGACATGGTGCCGAAGACGGCGCTGGGCCAGTTCATCACCTCGCTGACGATCCTGCTGGGCTACGGCATCATCGCCTTCCCCACCGGCATCGTCGGCGCCGAGCTGGCCGCGAGCATCCTGAAGAAGCCGCTGACCACGCGCACCTGCACCCATTGCCTGACCGAGGGCCATGAGCCCGACGCGATGTACTGCAAGCACTGCGGCAGCGCGCTGCCGGATTACCAGAACGACAGGCCTGAAGTTCCCGGCGGCCGCGACGGCAAGCCCGGATCCTGAGCCGCCAGAAACAATATCCTCTTCACCACCCACGCATATGCAAGCCACCCTCGACGCCTTCCGCGACGCCGTCAGGCAAGCCACCGAAACCCGCACGCCGCTGCGGTTGCGCGGTGGCGGCAGCAAGGACTTCTACGGCCAGGCACCTGAGGGCCAAGTGCTGGACACGCGCGCCTATGCCGGCATCGTCGACTATGACCCGGCGGAGCTGGTGATCACCGCGCGCTGCGGCACGCCGCTGGCGGAAATCGAAGCCGCACTGGCCGACAAGCGCCAGGTGCTGGCCTTCGAGCCGCCCCATTTCGCGCTGCCAGGCCAGGCCAGCGCGGCCACGCTGGGCGGCGCGGTGGCCGCCGGCTTGTCGGGCCCGCGCCGGCAGTCAGCAGGCGCGCTGCGCGATTTCGTGCTGGGCGCGCAGCTGATGGACGGCAATGGCGAGGTGATGAACTTCGGCGGCCAGGTGATGAAAAACGTGGCCGGCTACGATGTGTCGCGGCTGCTGGCGGGGTCGCTGGGCACGCTTGGGCTGGTGCTGGAAGTTTCGCTCAAGGTGCTGCCCGCGCCGTTCGACGAAGCCACGCTGCGCTTCGAGCTAACGCAGGCCGATGCGATCAGGCAGCTGAACCAGTGGGGCGGCCAGCCGCTGCCGCTGGCCGCGTCAGCCTGGCATGACGGTGTGCTGCACGTGCGCCTGGCAGGCGCCACCGCGGCGGTGCATGCCGCCTGCGCACGACTGGGTGGCGAGCGTGTCGATGCCGCCGTGGCCACCGCGCTGTGGCAATCGCTGCGCGAGCAGACCCACGCCTTCTTCAGCCCGGCGCACGCGGGCCGCGCGCTGTGGCGCCTGGCGGTGCCGCCGGTCGCCGCGCCGCTGGACCTGCCTGGCCAGCAACTGGTGGAATGGGGCGGCGGCCAGCGCTGGTGGCTGCCCGCCGATGGCGCCACCAAAACCGATGCCGAAAGCGTGCGCGCCGTGGCCCAGGCCGCCGGCGGCCATGCCACGCTGTTCCGCAACGGCGACAAGTCGGTGGGCGTGTTCACGCCGCTGGCCTCGCCGCTGGCGGCAATCCACCGCCGCCTGAAAGCGACGTTCGATCCCGCCGGCATCTTCAATCCGCGGCGCATGTATCCCGGACTCTGATCCAAACCACCCAAGCGTTCCAACGCCCAGGCAAAGACCTCCCCCACACCATGCAAACGACCCTGGCCGATTTTCTCCGCGGCACGCCCGAAGGCGAGGAAGCCAAATCCATCGTCGGCAAATGCGTGCATTGCGGCTTCTGCACCGCCACCTGCCCGACGTATCAGCTGCTCGGCGATGAGCTCGACGGGCCGCGCGGGCGCATCTACCTGATGAAGCAGGTGCTGGAAGGCAATGCCATCACCGAAAGCACGCGCCTGCACCTGGACCGCTGCCTGACGTGCCGCAACTGCGAGTCGACCTGCCCGTCGGGCGTGCGCTACGGGCGCCTGGTCGACATCGGCCGCAAGGTGGTCGACGACAAGCTCGAAGCCGAAGGCATCCAGCGCCCCGCCGGCCAGCGCATTGCGCGTTGGGCGCTGCGCGAGGGGCTGACGCGACCGAAGCTGTTCGGCACCGCGCTGCGGCTCGGCCAGATGGTGCGGCCGATCCTGCCGGGCGCGCTGCGCAGCAAGGTGCCGGCGCTGTCGCAAGCCGCCGAGCCGGGCACCTGGCCGCGCAATGTCCACGCACGCAAGATGTTGTTGCTCGACGGTTGCGTGCAGCCGGCGATGTCGCCCAACATCAATGCCGCGACCGCGCGCGTGCTCGACCGTGTCGGCGTACAACTGGTGGTGGCGCGCGAGGCGGGCTGCTGTGGCGCAATCCGTTTCCACACCGGCGACCACGACGGCGGACTCGACAATATGCGCCGCAATATCGATGCGTGGTGGCCGCATATCGAAGCCGGCGCCGAGGCCATCGTGATGACGGCCTCCGGCTGCGGCGCGATGGTCAAGGATTACGGGCATCTGCTGCGCAACGATCCGAAATACGCAGAGCGCGCGCGACGCGTTTCCGCATTGACCCGCGACCTGTCCGAGATCCTGCCGGACTTTGCCGACGATCTGCATGCCCTGGCCGGCGCGGTGCCGCGCGACAGGCGGCGCGTGGCTTACCACCCGCCCTGCACGCTGCAGCATGGCCAGCAGATCCGCGGCAAGGTGGAAGCGCTCTTGACCGGCCTCGGCGTGGAGGTCAAACTCTGCGCTGACAGCCACCTGTGCTGCGGCTCGGCGGGCACGTATTCGGTGCTGCAGCCGGAACTGGCCTACCGCCTGCGCGACGACAAGCTCGGCAAACTGCAGGCCACGCAGCCCGAAGCCATCGTGTCAGCCAATATCGGCTGCATCACGCACCTGCAAAGCGGTACCGATACGCCGGTGATGCACTGGGTCGAACTGGTCGACCGGATGCTGGGCTGACTGGCACACGGGGCCGGATCACGGCCGTGTGGTTGTCTCCCCTCTCCCGCTTGCGGGAGAGGGGCGGGGGTGAGGGTGAGCGGTTCGTCGGGCGATATCGCATCAAGACGCGCCGGCCCTCACCCCCGGCCCCTCTCCCATTCATGGGAGAGGGGAGAAACAGAGCGACCTACGAGGCGACCGCCCCCATGCTCCAGACCTTTGCCATCCTGCTGGTTTTCCAATCCGTCGGCGAGGTGATCAGCTACGCGCTGCGCCTGCCGGTGCCCGGCCCCGTGCTCGGCATGATCCTGCTGTTCGGCTGGCTCGTCTTCGACGACCGCCTGCTGCCCATCATCCAGGGCACCACCAGCGAACTGCTCAAGCACCTGTCGCTGCTGTTCGTTCCCGCCGGCGTCGGCATCATGGTCCACGCCAACCGCATCGAAGGCGAATGGATGCCGATCCTGGTGGCGCTGGTGATTTCCACCTGGCTCGCCATCGCCACCACCGCCGTGGTCACGCGCATGCTGATGCGCAAGCGCACCGGCGCGCCCAACGCCGATGCGGAGGGAGAACAGGCATGATGACACCACGCCTGAACGAGATCTGGGTCTACCTGGCCGCGAGCCCGCTGGTCGGGCTGACCGCCACGCTGCTCGCCTACGTCTTCGCCTTCCGCATCTACGAGAAGTCGCGCTTCTCGCCGCTGGCCAACCCGGTGATGATCGCGGTGGCGCTGCTGGTCACGGTGCTGACCGTCACCGGCACGCCGTACAAGACCTACTTCGACGGCGCGCAGTTCGTGCACTTCCTGCTCGGGCCGGCCACCGTGGCGCTGGCGGTGCCGCTGTACATGCAGCTGCCCAAGCTGCGCACCCATGTGTTCCCGCTGCTGGCCGGCCTGGTGGCCGGCTCGGTGGTCGCGGTGGTGTCGGCGGTCGGCACCGCGTACCTGCTGGGTGCCTCGCCGGAAACCGTGCGCTCGCTGGCGCCCAAGTCCGTGACCATCCCGATCGCCATGGGCGTAGCCGAGAAGATCGGCGGCCTGCCGTCGCTGACCGCGGTGCTGGTGATGGCTACCGGCATCATCGGCGCGGTCAGCGCCACCAGCCTTCTCAACCTGCTGCGCATCCGCGACTACAGCGTGCGCGGCTTTGCCACCGGCGTGGCCGCGCACGGCATCGGCACCGCGCGCGCGTTCCAGGTGAACCAGGAAGCCGGCGCCTTCGCCGCGCTCGGCATGGGCCTGAACGGCGTGCTGACCGCGATCCTGGTGCCGGTGATGGCGGCCTGGATGCCACACTGACAGCCTCCTGACAGCACGCTGTCAGCAGCCCCCGCGCATGATGCGAGCTCCTCACTCCCCATCACCCGGAACCAAGGAGCCCGTCATGAGCAACCGTCTGATCAACTGGCTGGAAATCCCTGTCGTCGACATGGTCCGCGCCATCGGATTCTACGAACAAGTCTTCGCCACCAAGCTGCGCCGCGAGACCATGAGCCAGATCGACATGGCCGTGTTCCCGCACCCCGATCCCGGCGGCGCGCTGGTTGCCGGCGAAGGCTACCGCCCCAGCAACTACTACGGCACGGTGCCCTACCTGCACGCCCCCGACCTCGACGCACTGCTGGAGCGCGCCGCGCGCGCCGGCGGCAAGACCGTGTTCGGGCCGCTGCGCCTGCCGGGCGAGATCGGCCGCATCGCGCATATCACTGACAGCGAAGGCAACCGCATCGGGCTGCACGAGCCCTTTGCGGGATAAGGAAGGCCGCTACGGATGAGCCGCCGCGCCGATCGCCTCTTCCAGATCGTCCAGGTCCTGCGCGGCCGCCGCCTGACCACGGCGGCGCTGCTGGCGCAGCGGCTCGGCGTGTCGGAACGCACGGTCTATCGTGATATCCAGGCGCTGTCGCTGTCAGGGGTGCCGGTCGAGGGCGAGGCCGGCATCGGCTACCGGCTGCGCGCCGATTTCGATGTCCCGCCGCTGATGTTCAGTGCCATGGAAGTGGAAGCGCTGGTGGCCGGCCTGCGGCTGCTGAAGGCCTGGGGCGGCGGTGCGCTCGCCGCCGCGGCCGATCCGGCGCTGGAGAAGCTGGTCGCCGCATTGCCGCCGCCGCGCAGGCTCGCGGCGCAGCAAAGCCGCGTGTTCGCGCCGGAGTATGTCAACCAGTCGCACGTGCGCGACACCTTCGACGTCGTGCACGGCGCACTGGGCGAGCAGAAGCTGCTGCTGCTCGACTACTGCGACGCGCAGCAGCGCATCACCGAACGCGTGGTGATGCCGCTGGGCCTGTTCTTCTGGGGCAATGCGTGGCTGCTGGCGGCGTGGTGCACCACGCGCTCGGACTACCGCAGCTTCCGCCTCGACCGCTGCCGCGCCATCCGCATGCTGGACGACCATTTCCATGAAACGCCGGACCGGTCGCTCAACGGATTCCTGCGCGCGGTGCGCGCCAGCGGCGCGTAGCCTCAGGCCGCCGGATCGGACAGCAGCGTATCGATATCCTTGCGCAGCTCTTCCGGCTTGGTGGTGGGGGCGTAGCGCTCGTACACCGTGCCATCGCGCCGCACCAGGAACTTGGTGAAATTCCACTTGATGCCCTGCGTGCCCAGCACGCCGCGCTTTTCGGTGGTGAGCCAGCGGTACAGCGGATGCGCCTGCTCGCCATTGACGTCGATCTTGGCGAACATCGGGAAGCTCACGCTGAAGCGCGATTCGCAGAACTGGCCGATCTGCTGCGCATCGCCCGGCTCCTGCTTGCCGAACTGGTTGCACGGGAAGCCCAGCACCTCCAGCCCGCGCTCGCGGAATTCCTCATAGAGCTTCTGCAGGCCGGCATACTGCGGCGTGAAACCGCATTCGCTGGCGGTATTGACCACCAGCAGCACCTTGCCCTGGAACTGCGTCAGCGGCACGGGCTGTCCGGACAGCGAATTGGCTTCGAACTGGTAGATATTGCTCATGGCAGACTCCTGCGGACTCCTTGCACGTGGCCGAAGCATACGCCCATGCGCGCCGGCGTGCACGGCAGCCCGGCTCTAGATCACGTTCAGGTGCTCGGTGCCGGCGCCCAGGTCGGTGTCCCTGGCGTGCGCGCTGTGCAGCTTGATCATCAGGCGCAGGTCATTGAGCGAATCGGCATTGCGCAGCGCGTCCTCGTAGGTGATCTTGCCTTCCTCGTAGAGGTCGAACAACGCCTGGTCGAACGAAATCATGCCCTGCTCGCGCGATTTCTTGATGACTTCCTTCAGCTCGTGGATCTCGCCCTTGAAGATCAGGTCGGCCACCAGCGGCGTGCCGATCATGATCTCGACCGCCGGCACGCGGCCCTTGCGCCCGGCGCGCGGCAGCAGGCGCTGCGACACCATCGCCTTCAGGTTCAGCGACAGGTCGATCAGCAGTTGCTGGCGCTTTTCCTCGGGGAAGAAGTTGACCACGCGGTCGATCGCCTGGTTGGCGTTGTTGGCGTGCAGCGTGGCCAGGCACAGGTGGCCGGTTTCCGCGTACTGCATCGCGTACTCCATGGTCTCGCGGTCGCGGATTTCGCCGATCAGGATCACGTCGGGCGCCTGGCGCAGCGTGTTCTTCAGCGCCACGTGCCACGACTCGGTATCGATGCCGACCTCGCGCTGCGTGACGATGCAGTTCTGGTGCGCGTGCACGTATTCGATCGGATCCTCGATGGTGATGATGTGGCCGTAGGAATGCGCGTTGCGGTGGTCGAGCATCGCCGCCAGCGTGGTCGACTTGCCCGAGCCGGTCGCGCCGGTCACGATCACCAGGCCGCGCTTGGACATCACGATGTCATGCAGCGTCGGGGGCAGGTCCAGGTCCGCCACTGACGGAATCCGCGTATTGATGGTCCGCACCACCATGCCGGCCTTGCCCTGCTGGATAAATGCAGACACGCGGAAGCGCCCCGCCTTGGGCGCAGTGATGGCGAAGTTGCATTCGCGGCTGGTGTCGAAGTCCTGCACCTGCCGCTCGTTCATCACCGAGCGCACCAGGCCCAGCGCCTGCGTCGGGTTCAACGGCTGCTGCGACACCGGCGTGATCTTGCCGTCCACCTTGATCGCCGGCGGGAAGTCGGCGGTGATGAACAGGTCCGAGCCGCGGTTGCTGACCATCAGCTCCAGCAGGTCGTTGATGTACTTGGCGGCGGATTCGCGATCGAGCATGGCAGTGTCCTGCGGGAGTGCGGCCGTCGCATTCGCGGAGCGGCCTGGAGGGCAAGGCGTCGGCGCGGGCCTTCAGCGGCCCGCGGGTGCCTCAGCCCATGAACGCGTCGGGATTCTTGGCAATGGCGCGCGCATCGTTGTAGCTGATGGCGCTGCGCTTGATCAGGTCCGACAGGCACTGGTCCAGCGTCTGCATCCCCAGCCCGCTGCTGGTCTGCATCATCGAGTACATCTGCGCGATCTTGTTCTCGCGGATCAGGTGCCGGATCGCCGGCGTGGCGATCATGATCTCGTGCGCGGCGGTGCGGCCGTTGCCGTCGCGGGTCTTGAGCAGCGTCTGCGAGATCACCGCTTCCAGCGATTCGGACAGCATGGTGCGCACCATGTCCTTCTCTTCCGGCGGAAACACGTCGACCACACGGTCGATGGTCTTGGCGGCGGAACTGGTATGCAGCGTGCCGAAGACCAGGTGGCCGGTTTCGGCCGCTGTCAGCGCCAGGCGGATGGTTTCCAGGTCGCGCAATTCGCCCACCAGAATGACGTCCGGATCTTCACGCAGCGCGGAGCGCAGCGCGTTGGCGAACGAATGCGTGTGCGGTCCCAGCTCGCGCTGGTTGATCAGGCTCTTCTTGGAGTTGTGGACGAATTCGATCGGGTCTTCCACCGTCAGGATGTGACCCATGTCGTTTTCGTTGCGATGGTCGACCATCGCCGCCAGCGTGGTGGACTTGCCCGAGCCGGTCGGGCCCGTCACCAGCACCAGCCCGCGCGGCTTCATGCACAGATCGGCGAATACCGCCGGCGCGCGCAGCTCTTCGAGCGTAAGAACCTTGGAGGGAATGGTACGGAACACCGCGGCCGCGCCGCGCTGCGTGTTGTAGGCATTGACCCGGAAGCGTGACAGGCCAGCGATCTCGAACGAGAAGTCGATTTCCAGCCGTTCTTCGTAGAGCTTGCGCTGGGTATCGCTCATGATGTCGTACACCATGGCGTGGACATCCTTGTGCGCCATCGCCGCGACATTGATCCGGCGCATGTCGCCGTGGATCCGGACCATCGGCGGCATGTCCGATGACAGATGAAGATCGGACGCCTTGTTCTTGACGGCGAAAGCCAATAGCTGCGCGATGTCCATCTATAATGACCCCACCCTGGAATAGTTATCGGTACTTTAAGTACTTCTTTTATATGTCCGCCGGATTATGTCTGTGATTGCCGCCAACTTGCAAGCCGTGAACCAGCGCATTGCGGCGGCTGCACAACAGGCTGGCAGGCAACCCGGCGACATCGCCCTGCTGGCCGTTTCCAAGACCGTATCCGCTGACCGCGTACGCGCCGCCGCCGAGGCCGGACAGCTCGCCTTTGGCGAGAATTATGTCCAGGAAGGGGTGGAGAAAATCGCCGCGCTGGCCGATTTGCGGGGCCGGATGCAGTGGCATTTCATCGGCCCGCTGCAAAGCAACAAGACGCGGCTGGTGGCGGAGCATTTCGACTGGGTGCATGCCATCGACCGGCTCAAGATCGCCGAGCGGCTGTCGGCGCAACGCCCGGCCGGGATGGCCCCGCTGCAGGTCTGCCTCCAGGTCAATATCAGTGGCGAAGCCAGCAAGAGCGGCGTCGCGCCGGCCGAAGTGCCGGTGCTGGCGCAGGCGGTTGCCGCGCTGCCCGGCCTGCGGCTGCGGGGCCTGATGGCGATTCCCGAACCCGAAGACAATCCCGCTGCCCAGCGCCGGCCCTTTGCCTCCATGCGCGCGTTGCTGGGCGAACTGCGCGAAGACGGCCTTGACCTCGACACGCTGTCGATGGGCATGTCGGGCGACATGGAAGCCGCCATCGCCGAGGGCGCCACCATGGTGCGGATCGGCACTGCGATCTTCGGTGCGCGCGGCTGAGCCGGCGCCTTCCCTATCCATCAAGACACGACAGAGATTCCCATGCTCGATACCCTTACCTTCGGCTTTCTCGGCGGCGGCAATATGGCTTCCGCGTTGATCGGCGGGCTGATTGCCCGCGGCGTTCCCGCTGGTTCGATCCGGGTGGTCGATCCTTTTCCGGAGGCACAGCAGCGCCTTGCGCGGGATCTGGGCGTCCACGCTGCGGGGGCGCCAGACGCGGCGTTCGGCGCCAGCGACGTGCTGGTGCTGGCGGTCAAGCCGCAGCAGTTCCGCGAAGCCGCGGCGCAGCTGCAGCCGCACCTGCCGGCCGGGGACGGCAACCTGGTGATCAGCGTGGCGGCGGGTATCCGCTTGCAGGACATGCAGCGCTGGCTGGGTGGGCGCAATCGGGTGGTGCGGGCGATGCCGAACACGCCGGCGCTGGCGGGGATGGGGATGACTGGCCTGGCGGCGCCGGCCGGGTTGTCATCAGGTGACCGCGAAGTCGCCAGCGCGGTGGCGCAGGCGGTTGGCAAGTGTGTGTGGGTCGAAAACGATGCGCAGATCGATGCTGTTACCGCCATCTCTGGCAGCGGGCCCGCTTATGTCTTTTATTTCATCGAGGCGATGCAGCGGGCGGCTACTGAATTGGGGTTGAGTGCCGAGCAGGGGCGCGAGCTGGCGGTTGAGACTTTCCGCGGTGCTGCGGCGCTTGCCGGGCAGTCTTCTGAGCCGGTTTCGACGTTGCGTGAACGGGTTACGTCAAAGGGCGGTACTACCTATGCTGCGCTGACGGCTATGGATGCTTCCGGGATTGGTGATGCGTTCGTGCGGGCGATGCATGCTGCTGCGGCGCGGGGGAAGGAGATGGGGGGGGAATTTGGGAAGGACTAGTGCTCGGGGGCTTTCGCTGCTGATGACATGCTGTCGGCCGTTGAAGCGCTCGGTTCCGCCCTTCTGGCCCGCTGTCGCTATTGGCGACATGCTGTCGGCCGTTGAACCGCCTGGTTCCGCCCTCCTGGGCGGGTAACTTTTTGTCCGAGCGACAAAAAGTCACCAAAAAGCGCGTTTACGGCCCTGCGGGCGGCAACTCTTATCGTAGTTGGCGAGAGTTTTCGTACGGGGCTGGGCTTCGTTGCAGGGCAAGACTGCCTGACGCCCTGGTGCGCCACGGTTCCGGGATTGATGCGATGTTTTTGAACGAGCCCGGAGCTGTGGGTGGCCCCTGCTGCGGGCGTCAACTTAGGGTCGCCTACGGCTGCGCTGCGCGCGGGTCCTAACGTGGCGGAGCTGGCGTCCATGTCCTGGCTCGCGCTTCGGGCTCGGCGTCGCACGCTGGCGACATAGCTGGCGCATAGGAAAGCCTTGGCTCTGCTCCGGCAAATTGGCTGGCTTTACTTCGCGGGGGCTCCGGCCCTCACCCCCGGCCCCTCTCCCGCAAGCGGGAGAGGGGAGCAAACAAGCGGCAAGAAAGGGCTTGCGGGCTCACCCGCGATAGCGCCAAGCGAGCGCAGCGACGCGTTCCGAGCCAGAGCACCTGAACTTAGATGCTGCCGGCGCGCAGCGCAGCCGTAGGCGTTCCTACGTTGACGCCCGTAGCAGGGGCCACCCACAGCTCTGGGCTCGTTCAATAATCACGTCAATCTCAGCCACCGTGGCGCACCAGGGCGTCAGGCAGCCCTGCTATGTGAGGAAGCGCAGCCCCGTACGAAAGCCCTTGCCCACTACGATAAAAGTGGCCGCCCGCAGGGCCGTAAACGCGCTTTTTGGTGACTTTTTGTCGCTCGGACAAAAAGTTACCCGCCCAGGAGGGCGGAACCAGGCGGTTCAACGGCCGACAGCATGTCATCAACGGCGACAACACAGCTTCAACGGCCGACAGCATGTCATCAACAGCGACCACTCAACTCACCGAACTCCATAAGCCACCGCCGTCCCCACAAACACACATGCCCCCAACCAATTGTTGTGCCGGAACGCAGCAAAACACCGCATCCGATCCCGATCACGAATCAGCGTGTAGTGATACCCGGCACAAACAGCCGCCGCAGCCAGCCCAACCCAATACGGCCACCCCAACCCCAGCATCAACCCCGCCAGGGCCATCAGCACCAGGAAAGCGGCATAACAGAACATGATCGCAACAACATCAAACCGACCAAACGTAATCGCCGAAGTCTTCATCCCGATCAGCAGATCATCATCCCGATCCACCATCGCATAAGCGGTGTCATAAGCCACCGCCCAGAACACATTGGCCAGCAACATCAGCCAGGCCACCAGCGGCACCTGATCCTGGATCGCGGCGAACGCCATCGGAATGCCAAACCCGAACGCAATCCCGAGGTAAGCCTGGGGAATCGCAAAAAAACGCTTGAAGAACGGATAAGTCCCCGCCACCACGGCCGCCACCACGGCGAGCGACTTGGTCAGGGCATTCAGCGGCAGCACCAGAGTAAAGGCCACCAGGGCCAGCACGGCGGCCACGGCCAACGCTTCCCACGCAGCGATCTTGCCCGCTGTCAGCGGCCGTTCCTTGGTCCGCTTCACATGCTTGTCAAAATCCCGATCCGCCCAGTCATTGATTGCACAGCCAGCGGAGCGCATGAGGAACGTGCCCGCCACGAAAATCCAGAACAATCCCCATGACGGCGGCCCGCCGGCAGCCATCCACATGGCCCACAACGTCGGCCACAACAGCAGCAGCGTGCCGATCGGCTTGTCGATGCGCACCAGGCGCGCGTAGAGGGAAAGGCGTTCAAGCATCGGGGCGGGAGGCAATGGCGACAGGGACTGCACGGCGGGGATCCGGGAAGGAAGCTTCAATGGAAACGCGCCACAGCCCGGATGGCTGCAGCGCGCAATGCCGGCCGCCGCGTGGCAGCGGCCGGAAGTCGCTAAGAGGCGTCAGGCGAGCATCGCGCGCAGCATCCACGCGGTCTTCTCGTGCGTCTGCATGCGCTGGGTCAGCAGGTCGGCCGACGGCTCGTCGGCGGCAGCGTCGACCACCGGGAAGATCGAGCGTGCGGTGCGCACCACGGCTTCCTGGCCTTCGACCAGCTTGCGGATCATCTCGGTCGCCTCGGGCACGCCCTCTTCTTCGGCGATCGACGACAGGCGGGCGTATTCCTTGTAGGTGCCCGGTGCCGGGTAGCCCAGCGCGCGGATGCGCTCGGCGATCGAGTCCACGGCCAGCGCCAGCTCGGTGTATTGCGTCTCGAACATCAGATGCAGCGTATTGAACATGGGACCCGTCACGTTCCAGTGGAAGTTATGGGTCTTGAGGTAGAGGGTGTAGGTGTCTGCCAGCAGCTTGGACAGGCCTTCCGCAATCTTCTTGCGGTCCTTGTCGGAAATACCGATGTTCACGCTCATCTCATTCTTCTTTGCCATGGTAGGTACGCTCCGTTCTGGTAAAGCACGAGGAGCGCCGCCGGAATTGCCGAAAACATGGTTCCGGGCGGCGCGTTACCCGCATTATTGCATTAGCCGGCGATCCCGGACAAACCCCGGACTACCTCGATAAGGACCACCGCAGCACCAAGCACGATCACGGCGACACCGACTTCCTTGCGCCACATCTTGTGGCGCAGCCGCGCGGCATCGGGGCCCTCGGGCTTGTCATGGCCGTCATGCCAGAGCTTGCGCCACTCGTCGATAAAGAACCGGATCATTGCCATGGTGCTTCTCCCGGGCGCGGCGGCCGTTGCTGCCGCCGCGCCGGACAGGTTACTTCAGGTCAAGCGCGCGCGCCACGCCCTCCCCGTAGGCAGCGTCGGCCCTCGTGAAGTGCTCGATCTGCTTGCGCACGATCTCTTCCGGCACGCCCTGCATTGCCGCCGCGATGTTGGCGAGCAGCCGCTGGCGCTGGCCCTCGTCGAACAACCGGAACAGCGCGCCGGGCTGGCTGTAGTAGTCCGTGTCGACGCGGTGGTCCCAGCGGTCGGCCGCGCCGTCGAGCGCCAGCGGCGGCTCCATCGCGCGTTCGCTGGCGCCGTAGGCGCTCTCGCGGTTCGGCTCGTAGTTCAGCTTGCCGCCCTGGTTGCCGTCCACGCGCATTGCGCCGTCGCGGTGGAAGGTGTTGTGGAACGGGCATTTCGGCGCATTCACCGGGATCTGGTGGTGGTTGATGCCCAGCCGGTAGCGCTGCGTGTCGCCGTACGAGAACAGGCGGCCTTGCAGCATCTTGTCGGGCGAGAAGCCGATGCCCGGCACGATATTGGCGGGGTTCATCGCCACCTGCTCGACCTCGGCGAAATAGTTGTCCGGGTTGCGGTTCAGTTCCAGCACGCCTACGTCGATCAGCGGATAGTCCTTGTGCGGCCAGACCTTGGTCAGATCGAACGGGTTGATGTGGTACCTGGCCGCATCCGCTTCCGGCATGACCTGCACGCGCAGGTTCCAGCGCGGGAAGTTGCCCTGCTCGATGTTCCCGAACAGGTCGCGCTGCGCGCTCTCGCGGTCGTTCGCCACTACCCTGGCAGCCTCTTCATTGGTCCAGTTGGCGATGCCTTGCTGCGACTTGAAGTGGAACTTGACGTAGAAGCGTTCGTTGCTGGCGTTGATAAACGAATACGTATGCGAGCCGAAGCCGTGGATCTGCCGATAGTTCTGCGGCAGGCCGCGGTCGCTCATCAGGATGGTGACCTGGTGCAGCGATTCCGGATGGCGCGACCAGAAGTCCCAGACCGCAATCGGGTCGCGCAGGTTGGTGCGCGGGTTGCGCTTCTGCGTGTGGATGAAGTCGGGAAACTTGAGCGGATCGCGCACGAAGAACACCGGGGTGTTGTTGCCGACCACGTCCCAGTTGCCTTTATCCGTATAGAACTTGACCGAAAACCCACGCACGTCGCGCTCGGCATCGGCGGCGCCGCGCTCGCCGGCTACGGTCGAGAAGCGGATGAACAGCGGCGTTTCCTTGCCGACTTCGGCAAAGATCGAGGCCTTGGTGAATTTCGTGATGTCGTGCGTGACCCGGAACGTGCCGTAGGCACCGGAACCCTTGGCATGCACGCGGCGCTCGGGAATGACTTCACGGTCGAAGTGGGCCAGTTTTTCGAGGAACCAGACATCCTGCAGCAGCATCGGGCCGCGCGGGCCGGCGGTCTGCGAGTTCTGGTTGTCGGCAACGGGTGCGCCGGCTGCGGTCGTGAGAGTGTCCTTCTTGCTCATCTGTTCCTCTTGTCGTGGGTGGCGGGAAGAGAATTCCGCCTCAGTTGACGGCGGCGTAGCAGGCAAGGCAATCGAGCAGGTAGCGCCCCATGCGGAGAGAGAACGGGCGCTTGATCGTTATGCCGGGAGTGGACTGGGCACTGGTGCTCATGCTCGGCTCCTTGCCTGGTTTCGATGCCAGTTGGCATGGTAGAAGCCAGTCTACAAACAAACTATTGCACTGAGAATTTAATTATTTATACCTATGTATTAGGTCAAATCTATTCGACTTTCCGCGGTTTCATGCCGGCGCAAAGTGAAGGAGCGAAGACAAGCTCCGAAAATGCCGTACTTCGGGGACAGAAAAACAAAGGCCGCAACGGATATCCCGTTGCGGCCTTCAGGCTTGCGTCTGGTTTTGGAGAATCAGGCGGCTTCTGCCAGCTCCTTGGCATCGAGCTTGCGCACACCAGACAGCTCGCAGGCGGCCACGGCGTTGGCCAGTGCTTCCATCGCCGGCAGGCGCGTGAAGCTTTTGCGCCAGGCGAGCACCACGCGGCGGTCCGGCACCGGATCGGCGAACGGCACGTACGACAGCATGTCGCCCTTGGCCTTCAGGTCAGGCACCGAGGTGCGCGGCAGCACGGTAATGCCGACACCGCTGGCCACCATATGGCGAATGGTTTCCAGCGACGAGCCTTCGAATGTCTTCTGGATGCCGTCCGCGGCCTGCGAGAAGCGCGACAGTTCCGGGCACACGCCCAGCACATGGTCGCGGAAGCAGTGGCCGCTGCCCAGCAGCAGCATGGTCTGCCGCTTCAGCTCGTCAGGGTCGATGGCGTGCGCCTCGGCGAGCTGGTGGCCGCGCGGCACGGCGACAACGAAAGGCTCGTCGTACAGCGGACGCACCGTCAGGCCGGAATCGGGGAACGGCTCGGCCATGACCGCGCAATCGATCTCGCCCTGCTTGAGCAACTCGATCAGCTTGTGCGTGTAGTTCTCCTGCAGCATCAGCGGCATCTGCGGCACGGTCTCGATCATCCGCTTGACCAGCGATGGCAGCAGGTATGGCCCGATGGTGTAGATCACGCCCACGCGCAGCGGCCCGGCCAGCGGGTCCTTGCCCTGCTTGGCGATCTCCCGGATGGCCATGGTCTGCTCGAGCACGCGCTGGGCCTGCGCCACGATCTGCTCGCCGATGTTAGTCACCGACACCTCGGAGGTGCCGCGCTCGAAGATCTGCACGTTGAGTTCGTCTTCCAGCTTCTTGATGGCGACCGACAGTGTCGGCTGCGACACGAAGCAGGCTTCGGCGGCCCGGCCGAAATGGCGCTCGCGCGCCACGGCGACGATGTACTTGAGTTCAGTGAGCGTCATGACTTATCAATTCCGGGTAGGCGATAGATTTTACCTTCGATTCCGGGTTCTGTCAGAGCGCCCCTGTGATTTGTGCGGTATGCGTACGATGCCGCACAAGCCCCGCCGCAATCAGGCTTTGAGGAAGTGTTCGCGCCCGCCGAGCCAGCGCGACAGGTGCGCTTCCACCGCTTCCGGAAACTGTGCCAGCATCAGCTCGGCCGCTTCCTGCGCGTACTCCACCAGCCACGCGTCGGTCTGCAGGTCGGCAAAGCGCAGCATGGCCTCGCCCGACTGGCGCGCACCGAGGAATTCACCCGGACCGCGGATTTCCAGGTCGCGGCGCGCGATCTCGAAACCGTCGGTGGTCTCGCGCATGGTCGCCAGCCGCTCGCGCGCCGTCGGCGACAGCGGCGCCTGGTACATCAGCAGGCATACGGATTCGGCGCTGCCCCGCCCCACGCGGCCGCGCAGCTGGTGCAATTGCGCCAGGCCGAAGCGCTCGGCGTGCTCGATCACCATCAGCGAGGCGTTGGGCACGTCCACGCCCACCTCGATCACCGTGGTGGCGACCAGCACCTGCATGCGGTTGGCGCTGAAGTCATCCATCACCGAGGCCTTTTCGGCAGGCGGCAGGCGGCCGTGCACCAGCCCGACGCGCAGGTCGGGCAATGCGGCCACCAGCGTTTCATAGGTCTCGACCGCGGTCTGCAGCTGCAGCGCCTCGCTTTCCTCGATCAGCGGACAAACCCAGTAAACCTGGCGGCCTTCGGCGGCGGCGTGATGGATGCGCGCGATCACTTCGTCGCGCCGCTCGTCGTTGACCAGGCGCGTGACGATCGGCGTGCGGCCAGGCGGCAGTTCGTCGATCACGGATACGTCCAGGTCCGCGTAGTACGTCATGGCGAGCGTGCGCGGGATCGGCGTGGCCGACATCATCAGCTGGTGCGGCACGGTATCGGGCGCCGGCACATCGGTCGCGCCCGCCTTGCCGCGCAATGCCAGCCGCTGCGCCACGCCGAAGCGGTGCTGTTCGTCGACCACCGACAGGCCCAGTTTCGCGAAGCGCACCGTATCCTGGATCAGCGCATGGGTGCCGATCACCAGTTGCGCCTCGCCCGACTCCACGCGCGCCGCGGCCTCGCGCTTGTCGCGCGCCTTCAGGCTGCCGGCCAGCCAGACCACCGGCACGCCAAGCGGCTCCAGCCAGGCCGACAACTTGCGGAAGTGCTGCTCGGCCAGGATTTCTGTCGGCGCCATCAGCGCGGCCTGGTAGCCGGCATCGATCGCCTGGCACGCCGCCAGCGCGGCGACGATGGTCTTGCCGCTGCCGACGTCGCCCTGCAGCAGCCGATGCATCGGGTGCGGGCGCGTCATGTCGGCGGCGATCTCGGCCACCACGCGTTCCTGCGCACCGGTCAGGCGGAACGGCAGCGCCGCCAGGAAGCGCGTCAGCAGGCCGCCTTCGCGGCGCGGCATGGTTGGCGCGGTCTTCTCGCGCCGCGCCGCGTGCGCGCGCCGCAGCGAGATCTGCTGCGCCAGCAGTTCGTCGAACTTGATACGCTGCCAGGCCGGGTGCGTGCGGTCGGCCAGCGCCGCTTCGCTTTCTTCAGGAGGCGGCGCATGCAGCAGGCGCAGGCAGTCTGCCAGCGGGCGCAACTGCAGGCGCGCCAGCGGACCCTGCAGCACCGGGCGCGGCAGCGTCTCCGGCATCGGCGTGCGCGACAGCGCGCCGCCGATGGCCTTGCGCAGGTAGGCCTGCGAGATGCCGGCAGTGGCCGGGTAGACGGGCGTCAGGCGATCCGGAAGCGCTTCGCCCTCGGCAACGGGACGCACCGTCGGGTGAACCATCTCGGCGCCGAAGAAGCCGCCGCGGATCTCGCCGCGCACGCGCAGCCGCGCGCCTTCGGCCATCTGCTTGGTCTGGCTGCCGTAGAAGTTGAGGAAGCGCAGCGTCAGCTCGCCGGACGCGTCGGCAAGCTTGACCACCAGCTGGCGGCGCGGACGGAACGTGACTTCGTTGGAGATGACCTCGCCTTCCACCTGCGCCGGCTGGCCGAGCCCCGCGCGGCGGATCGCGTCGGCGATCGGCGCCAGCGTGGTCTCGTCCTCGTAGCGCATCGGCAGGTGCAGCACCAGGTCGACCGGGCGGCGCAGGCCGAGCTTGGCGAGGCGAGCTGCAGCGGACGAGGTAGACGATGTCGATTTGCCCTTGCCCTCCCCGGCCTTGCCGCGCGCGGGTGCGACCGCATCCTTGGCGGCATCGGCGGACAGGTCGGTCGTTTCGGTGGCGGTTCCGGGCATCGGCAGCGAAGACTGGCGGCAGGGACGGCTGGGGCAGCGGGCATGGGCGGGAACGCCGGCGAATAGCCGGTATCACGCCCGGCCCGGCGGCAAGCACGCCCGTGGCCTTACAATATCGGATTCGCCGATTGTACCCATGCCGGCCGCCACCACGGGCGGCGAGTGCCGCTTTGTGCCTCGCTTTCCGACCCGTCGCGGGCGCCGCGCGCCGTTTCCACGATGTTGACGCTTTCCGATTTCGATTTTCCGCTGCCGCCAGAACTGATCGCCCAGAGCGCGCTGCCCGACCGCAGCGCCAGCCGGCTGCTGGTGGTGGAACGGGTCGCGCCCGCCGACACCGCCGATGCGGTGCGCCTGGTCGACCGCGCCTTCAGCGACATCATCGACTACCTGCGCCCTGAAGACCTGCTGGTCTTCAACGACACGCGCGTGATCAAGGCACGCTTCTTCGGCCACAAGCCCAGCGGCGGCAAGGTCGAAGTGCTGGTCGAGCGCGTGCTGGACTCGCATACCGTGCTGGCCCAGGTGCGCGCCTCGAAAACGCCTGCCGAGGGCAGCGCGCTGCACCTGGCAGAAGACGCCTTCGCGGTGACGGTCGGCCCGCGCGTGGACCAGTTCTTCACGCTGCGCTTTCCCGAGCCGGCGCTGGACCTGATCGAGCGCTACGGCCGCCTGCCGCTGCCGCCGTATATCACGCACGACCCCGACGCCTACGACGAGACCCGCTACCAGACCGTCTACGCGCGCAATCCGGGCGCCGTCGCGGCACCGACCGCGGGCCTGCATTTCGACGACGCGCTGTTCGCGCGGCTGGATGCCGCCGGCGTGCGCCGCGCCTTCCTGACGCTGCACGTGGGTGCCGGCACCTTCCAGCCGGTGCGCACCGAGAACCTGGCCGAGCACAAGATGCATTCGGAGTGGTATGCCGTTTCCGAGGAACTGGCCCGGGCCGTGCGCGAGACCCGCGCCCGCGGCGGCCGCGTGATCGCGGTCGGCACCACTTCGCTGCGGGCACTGGAGTCGGCCGCGCAGCCTGACGGCACGCTCGCCGCCGGCAGCGGCGACACCGATATCTTCATCACCCCGGGCTACCGTTTCCGGCTGGTCGATGCCCTGATCACCAACTTCCACCTGCCCAAGTCGACGCTGCTGATGCTGGTGTCGGCGCTGGCCGGCGTGGAAGCCATCCGCGCCACCTACCGCCATGCGGTCGAGCAGCGCTACCGCTTCTTCAGCTATGGCGACGCCATGCTGCTGACCCGCCGGAATGATGCCGATACCGCAGGCACCGCGGCCTGAACCCTGACACAAGCATGCTTAACTTCGAACTCATCACCACCGACGGCAACGCTCGCCGCGGCCGCGTCACGCTGAACCACGGCGTGGTCGAGACTCCGATCTTCATGCCGGTGGGCACCTATGGCTCGGTCAAGGCAATGTCGCCGCTGGAACTGAACGAGATCGGCGCGCACATCATCCTGGGCAATACCTTCCACCTGTGGCTGCGTCCGGGACTGGAGGTGGTCAATGCCCACGGCGGATTGCACAAGTTTATCGGCTGGGACAAGCCGATCCTGACCGATTCCGGCGGCTTCCAGGTGTTTTCGCTCGGTGATCTGCGCAAGATCACCGAGGATGGCGTCACGTTCGCGTCGCCGGTCAATGGCGACAAGCTCTTCCTTTCGCCCGAGATCTCGATGCAGATCCAGCGCACGCTGAACTCGGACATCGTGATGCAGTTCGACGAGTGCACGCCGTACGAGATCGACGGCCGCCCCGCCACGCACGAGGAAGCGGCCAAGTCGATGCGCATGAGCCTGCGCTGGGCCAAGCGCTCGCGCGACGAGTTCGAGCGGCTGGCCAACCCCAATGCGCTGTTCGGCATCGTCCAGGGCGGCATGTACGAGGACCTGCGCGATGAATCGCTGGCGGGCCTGTCGGAGCTGGATTTCCACGGCTTCGCCATCGGCGGCCTGTCCGTCGGCGAGCCCAAGGAAGACATGATGCGCGTGCTCGAGCATGTGGCGCCGCGCCTGCCGGCCAACAAGCCGCACTACCTGATG
The DNA here is from genome assembly GCF_038900635.1 of Cupriavidus oxalaticus. Taxonomy (GTDB): domain Bacteria; phylum Pseudomonadota; class Gammaproteobacteria; order Burkholderiales; family Burkholderiaceae; genus Cupriavidus; species Cupriavidus oxalaticus_B. The sequence continues at coordinate 884,159 of NZ_JAYMRX010000001.1, forward strand.
GGCGTGGGCACGCCCGAGGACCTGGTCGCGGGTGTCGCCGCCGGGGTCGACATGTTCGACTGCGTGATGCCGACCCGCAATGCGCGCAATGGCTGGCTCTTCACCCGCTACGGCGACGTCAAGATCAAGAACGCCGCGCACCGCAACGACCCGCGCCCGCTCGACGAAAGCTGCGCCTGCTACACCTGCCGCAACTTCTCGCGCGCTTACCTGCACCATCTGCACCGCGTCGGCGAAATCCTCGGCGCGCGCCTGAATACCATCCACAACCTGCACTATTACCTGCAGCTGATGCGCGAGGTGCGCGAGTCGATCGAGCAGCACCGTTTCGCCGACTTCCGTCGCCAGTTCGCGTCCGACCGCGCCCGCGGCACGCAGTGAAATCAGTGCAGCGGCGCGAACTTTCGCGCCGCTGCCGGTCGAATACCCGGGTTGCCTGCAGTTGGCATCCGCAATGCAGCGCCCTGCTCGCCGGGACCTGCCGCGAGTCGCCCCGAAAGCACCCCGAAGAAACCCGTATTCCGCCCTAGAATGCCAAAGGCGGGCCGAATGCGAATGGTAGAATGATCGATTACTTGACTGACTTTTGTGACGGAGAATCAACGTGCTGATTTCTAACGCATATGCCCAGACCGCCGGTGCCGGCGGCGCGGCTGGCGGCCTGATGAGCTTCCTGCCCATCATCCTGATGTTTGCGGTGCTGTGGTTCATCATGATCCGCCCGCAAATGAAGCGCCAGAAAGAAGCGAAGGCAATGCTCGAAGCGCTGTCCAAGAACGACGAAGTCGTCACCGCCGGCGGTATCCTGGGCCGCGTGACCAAGGTCACCGACCAGTACGTCAGCCTGGAAATCGCTGAAGGCACGGAGATCACCGTGCAGAAGAATGCCGTGACCACGGTGCTGCCGAAGGGTTCGCTGAAGGCGCTCTGATCCGCCGATCGCCCCGATCGACTAAGCGACTCCCGCCTTTGTCTTTTCCGGCATGCCCGTTCGCGCATGCCCCGGCAGCCGCCTGATCCAGCCCGCCAGAGCCCCCGTGGCTCCGCTCCGTGGCTGCCAGGCGGCTGTTTGCCAAACCGGTTCGGCCTCGCCGACGTGGCGCGCCACGCCTGCGCCGGCCCCGCCAACCGCTGAATGACTGGCCCGAGATGAATCGTTATCCGCTTTGGAAATACCTCGTGATCCTGGTGGCGCTGACCATCGGCATCCTCTACACCTTGCCGAACTTCTTCGGCGAGGCGCCCGCCGTGCAGGTGTCTTCGGGCAAGGCCACGGTCAAGATCGACCTGTCGATGCAGAAGCAGGTCGAAGAGATCCTGGCGCAGAACCAGCTGCAGCCTGACGGCGTGTTCTTCGACATTTCCGGCCAGTCCGGCTCGGTCAAGGCGCGTTTCCGCACCACCGACGAGCAGCTCAAGGCCAAGGACGTGCTGTCGCGCGCGCTCAACCCGGACGCTGCCGATCCTACCTACGTGGTCGCGCTTAACCTGCTGTCGGGCTCGCCACGCTGGCTGACCTCGCTGCACGCGCTGCCGATGTACCTGGGCCTGGACCTGCGCGGCGGCGTGCACTTCCTGCTGCAGGTCGACATGAAGGGCGCCGTCGACAAGAAACTCGACAGCCTGGCCGGCGACGCGCGCACGCTGCTGCGCGACAAGAATATCCGCCACGGCGGCATCGACCGCGAAGGCGAACGCCTGACGGTGCGCTTCAACAACGCCGACGAGGCCAACCGCGCCCGCGCGCTGCTGGCCGACAACCTGCGCGAAGTGGCCTTCGCGCTGGACGGCAACAACGTGGTCGGCACCTTCACCGAAGCCGCCCGCAAGGCCGTGCAGGACGCCGCGGTCAAGCAGAACATCACCACCCTGCACAACCGCGTCAACGAACTCGGCGTGGCCGAGCCGGTGATCCAGCAGCAAGGCACCGACCGCATCGTGGTGCAGCTGCCGGGCGTGCAGGACACCGCCAAGGCCAAGGACATCATCGGCCGCACCGCCACGCTGGAAGCGCGCCTGGTCGACAACGACGCGCCGCGCAGCCCGCGCCCGGGCGACCCGGTCCCGTTCGGCAGCGAGCTGTTCACGCAGGGCAACGGCGCACCGGTGGTGCTGAAGAAGCAGGTCATCTTCACCGGCGACCGCATCGAAAGCGCCTCCGCCGGCTTCGACCAGAACCAGCAGCCTTCGGTCAACATCAAGCTCGACGCCCAGGGCGGCCGCGTGCTGCGCGACGTCTCGCGCGAGAACCTGAAGAAGCCGATGGCGATCGTGCTGTTCGAAAAGGGCAAGGGCGAAGTGCTGACGGTGGCGACCATCCAGTCCGAACTGGGTTCGAGCTTCCAGATCACCGGCTCCTACTCCACCGAAGCCGCCAACGACCTGGCGCTTCTGCTGCGCGCCGGCTCGCTGGCCGCGCCGATGGAGATCATCGAAGAACGCACCATCGGCCCGTCGCTGGGTGCCGACAACATCCAGAAGGGTTTTGACTCGGTCGCCTACGGCTTTGCCGCCATCGGCGTGTTCATGATCCTGTACTACATGCTGTTCGGCGTGTTCTCGGTGGTGGCGCTGGGCGTGAACCTGCTGCTGCTGATTGCGGTGCTGTCGATGCTGCAGGCCACGCTGACGCTGCCGGGCATCGCCGCCATCGCGCTGGTGCTGGGCATGGCCATCGACGCCAACGTGCTGATCAACGAGCGTATCCGCGAGGAACTGCGCGCCGGGGCATCGCCGCAGATGGCGATCGCGGTCGGCTTCGACCGCGCCTGGGCCACCATCCTGGACTCGAACGTGACCACGCTGATTGCCGGCCTGGCGCTGCTGGCCTTCGGCTCGGGCCCGGTGCGCGGCTTTGCCGTGGTGCACTGCCTGGGCATCCTGACCTCCATGTTCTCGGCGGTGTTCTTCAACCGCGGCCTGGTCAACCTCTGGTACGGCCGCAAGAAGAAGCTGCAGAGCGTGGCCATCGGCCAGATCTGGAAGCCGGGCAACGCCTCCGACACGCCGGTCGCCAAGTAAGCGGCCAGGCCAGTCGATCAGCAACAACTAGCAGTACAGAACAGGATTCAACATGGAATTCTTCCGCATCCGGCGCGACATTCCGTTCATGAAGCACGCGTTGGTCTTCAACGTGATTTCCTTCCTGACGTTTGCCGCGGCCGTATTCTTCCTCTGGCAAAAGGGCCTGCACCTGTCGATCGAATTCACCGGCGGCACGGTGATGGAGGTCAGCTACCAGCAGGCGGCCGACCTGGAAAAGATCCGCGGCCAGGTAAGCAAGCTGGGCTATACCGACGTGCAGGTGCAGAACTTCGGCACCTCGCGCGACGTGATGATCCGCCTGCCGCTGCAGAAGGGCCCGGACGGCAAGCCGGTCACGTCGGCCCAGCAGAGCGAGCAGGTAATGGGCGCGCTCCAGGCCGGCTCGCCTGACGTCAAGCTGCAACGGGTCGAGTTCGTCGGCCCGCAGGTCGGCAAGGAACTGGCTACCGACGGCCTGCTGGCGCTGCTGTGCGTGATAGTCGGGATCGTGATCTACCTGTCGTTCCGCTTCGAGTGGAAGTTCGCGGTGGCGGGCATCATCGCCAACCTGCACGACATCGTGATCATCCTGGGCTTCTTCGCCTACTTCCAGTGGGAATTCTCGCTGTCGGTGCTGGCGGCGGTGCTGGCGGTGCTGGGCTACTCCGTCAACGAATCGGTGGTGATCTTCGACCGGATCCGCGAGAACTTCCGCAAGTACCGCAAGATGACCACCCACGAGATCATCGACAACGCGATTACCAGCACGATCTCGCGGACCATCATCACCCACGGTTCGACCCAGATGATGGTGCTGTCGATGTTCTTCTTCGGCGGCCCGACGCTGCACTACTTCGCGCTGGCGCTGACGGTGGGTATCCTGTTTGGCATCTATTCGTCGGTGTTCGTGGCCGCGGCGCTGGCGATGTGGCTGGGCGTGAAGCGGGAAGACCTGGTCAAGTCGGATAAGAAGGGCGAGTCGACCGACCGCAACGATCCGAACTTCGGTGCGCAGGCCTGACGCCCTGCTGCTCCGGCAAAAAGACATGGCGCCCCGCGGGGCGCCATTTTTATTGGGGCAGTTGCAACCGGATCAAACGGGTTGCGAAAACCGCTCGATCCACGCCGCCAGCCGGTCAGCCGCGAAAGCCTCGGTGCGCGGCGCTGTCCGGCACAGGATGGTGTCGCCATCGCGCGCGAACTGCACCGCGCCGCCAACCTCGTCAAGCCACAGCAGGCTCGCCAGCCAGGCCGCGTGATGGGGCGACACCGGCGTACCCACCGGCTGCGCCAGGAACTCGGCCAGCGTAGCCGGCGTGGTCCACACCACCGAGTCGCCATCGCGGCGCACCACATCGCTGCCGAGCGCGTCGGTAATGACCGCGACCGCATCGGCCGCTCCCTTGCCCGCGTTGGCGCTGCGCAGCGCCGCCAGGCGCGTGGCCACGGCATGGCCGAAGGTGCCGCTGCGCTCGGCCTCGGCACGTACCAGATCGGCATAATCCATGCGCTGCCAGTCCGGGTCGGCATTGCGCGCGCCGGCCAGGTCGACCGCCGCCAGGTAGGTTTCCACCGGCTGGAACCGGCCCGGGCCGATCAGGCTCGCGCACAGCGCATGCAGCATGCCGATGCGCGTGGCCACGGTCTGCGTCTGCAGCACCGCCAGCTTCTCGCGCACCAGCTGGTCGCGCTCCTTGCGCAGCCCGGACAGCTCCAGCGCCTGCTTCAGCTCCATGCGCAGCGCGGTGATATCCCACGGCTTCTTGATATAGCGGTGGATCTGTCCCTGGTTGACCGCCTCGACGGTCTGGTCCAGCTCGGAATAGGCCGTGGTCAGGATGCGCACGATGTGCGGATAGCGTTCGCGCGCATAGCGCAGCAGTTCGTTGCCGTATTCGCCGGGCATGCGCTGGTCCGACACCAGCACTGCCAGGCTGTCGGCGTGCGCGTCCAGCAGCGCCTTGCCCTCTTCCACCGAACCGCCGGTCACCACCGGTGCCAGCGCCCCGATGGCGCGCTGGAAATACTTGACGGCGGTGGCTTCGTCATCGACGAACAGAATCGCCGGGGGTGGTGCCTGGGTGGCAATCGGTTCGCTCATCGGTCACTCCTAATCATTCGATTCTTGAAACTTGGAAAGTCCAGCGTCACGGTCGTGCCGGCCCCGGATGCGGATGCGATCCGGATGCCGCCGCCAAAGGACTGCATGACGCGGTTGCAGAAAATCATGCCCAGGCCGCTGCCGCCGGCGCTGGCGTGGGTGGTCACGGGATCGACCAGCAGGCGCTCCATCACCTCGGGCGGGATGCCGGGCCCGTTGTCGCTGATGTGGATTTCCTGGTGCGGCTGGGCCACCACCACGAAGCGCAGCGCCGGCGACGGCGTGTCCGCGAGCGCGCGCAGCGCATTGCTCATCACCGACGACAGCACCAGCGCCACGCAATTGGGCAGCGTCTGCACCGGGAAATCGCCGTGCATCTCGACCTGCACCCACTGGCGCTGGTCGCCGGAAAACGGGTAGGTATCGAGCAGCGATGCCACCAGCGCACCCGCGCTGGCCTCGGCACCGGGCTCGGGCCGCGCCGCCTTGCTGCCGGCGCTGTTGCGCACCGACTGCAGGAACGACGACAGCACCGCCAGGCAATACTGGGCGTTGTCGTGCATGGCGCTGGCGGCCTGGCCGATCTCGCCCTGGCGCTGCTCGCTGTATTCGCCCGCGACCCGGCTTTCGATGCCGCGCGCGAAATTGGCGATCGCCGCCAGCGGCGTGTTCAGTTCGTGCGCCAGGAAAGCCAGGGTCTCGTCGATCGCCATCAGCCGGTGCTGGCGCAGCGCGCGCTCGCGGTGGCGCTCGCCGGCCAGGCGCAGCACTTCGCGCACCTGCGCCACGCTCAGCGGCTTCTCCAGGATGCGGAACACCTCGCCGCTGTTGACCGTCTGCAGCAGCATGTCCTTGTCGGCATATGCCGTCACCAGGATGCGCACGATCTGCGGGTACAGCTGCGCCACTTCGCGCAGCAGTTCGCCGCCATCGCGGCCGGGCATGCGGAAGTCGGTCACCAGGACGGCGATGCGCGGGCCATCGGTGGCGAGCGTGGCGATCGCCTCCTCGGCACTGGCGGCCAGCAGTACCTCATACTCCGAACCCACCGCGCGCGCGAAATACTTGCGCGCCATGTCTTCGTCGTCGACGTAAAGCAGGGTCGGCCGCGCTTGCTGCACCTCGGTCATGGCACTCATGACGGCTTACTCCGCGCGCGGCAGGTCGAAGCTGAACGCGGCCCACTGCCCCAGCTCGCTCTCGGCGAAGAGCTGGCCGCCATGGCGCTCGATCACCGCGTAGCTGATCGAAAGCCCCAGCCCCAGGCCCTGCCCCACATCGCGCGTGGTGAAGAAGGGCTCGAACACGCGCGCCAGGTTTTCCTCGGCAATGCCGGGGCCATTGTCGCGCACCGTGACATGGAGCCGGCTGTCGGCCCAGCGCACCGTGGTATGGATCGCCGGCGCGGCCGTGCCGGCCTTGCGCATGGCCAGCGCGGCGTTGGAGAACAGGTTGATCAGCACGCCGATGACCGCGGCCTCGTCGCCCAGCACCAGGGTGTCGCCCGGCAACTCGCGCGTCACCTTGACGCCGCGCAGCTCGTGCGCGGTCAGGCGGATCGAGGAGTCGAGCGCCTTCTCGAACAGGAACGGCGTGCCCTCCACCTCGGCGCCCGGCTTGCGGTAGGCGAAGGTCTTCAGGTCGGACACGATATGCTGGATGCGCTGCATGCCCTGCTTGGCATCGACCAGGCACTCGGTCAGCGACTCGCTTTCCTTGGCCTGCGGCTCTTCCATCGCCACCTCGATTGCCATCAGGCAGAAGTTGACCGGGTTGTTGACCTCATGCAGCAGCCCGGCCGCCAGCGTACCGATCGCGGCCATCTTTTCCTGCTGCAGCATCTGGCCCTTGATGTCGACCAGCTTGCGGTTGATGACTTCCAGCTCGGCGTTGGTCTCGGCCACCTCCGCCTTCAGCCGGAACAGCATGAAACGCGCGCGCTCGTTAAAGAAGGTGTAGACGCCGCTTGCTGCCGCCGCGAACAGCAGGAACAGCGAGTTGACGATGAAGGTCCCCATCGGCTCGATGCCGCCGGCGTGGAACAGGCACGCCAGCACGTACAGCAGATAGGAGAGCAAGCCGAAGACCAGGTTCTGCCACAGCCCGAACGGCAGCGCGATGCCCGAGGCGAAGATCGCCAGGTTCAGGCCGACGTAGTAAGGCGACTGCACGCCCTCGGTCTGCGAGATCATCCACGCGATCATGATCTGCGGCAGCAGCAGCCAGGTCAGCGTCAACCAGGGCGCGAGCCGGCGCCCGATGGCGCTGTACAGCATCACCACCACGCCCGCGATCAGCAGCGACACCACCACGCGCGCCACCGCGAACGCAAGCTGCTGCTGCGGATACTGGCCGTAGTCGAGCCCGACGCCGAGCAGGACCAGCACGATCGCGGTATAGGCGCCGCCGCGGCTGAACGCCAGGCGGAAGTCGGCCAGTTCGGACTGGTAGCCGGCGTAGAGTTGATTGGTGCTCATGGGGTGGTCCGCGCGGACAGCCTCATTCAATGGTGGCTTCGGCAAAGACGTTGACGCCGGTGGGGTCTACGTAGATGCGGTGCGAGTGCGAATTCTCCGGCAGCAGCTGCGCCATGCCGGCGTCGTCGCGGTAGATCAGGTACCACTCCAGCAGGTGCTCCATGCCGAATTTCTCTGGATTGTTGGCATGCACGTTGGTGACCAGCACCTGGCCGGCCGAACGCGACCGCGAGGCGAAATACGCCAGCAGCCGCGTGCAGACCTTGTCCGACAGGTAATCGAACAGTCCCGCGCAGTAGACCGCGTCGAACTCCCGCGCACTGATATCGTCAGGCGAGATGCGGCGCTTGAGCAGTTCGTGCACCGACTGGTGCACCATCTCCACCGACGCCTTGCGCCCGGCGCCAGAGGCTGCCCGCTCGATCGAGTTGCGCGTGTAGTCCAGCGTCTCTTCGCTGAAGTCGACCAGCTGGAACGACAGCAGCTCGGGATTGGGATACTCCCGCACAAAGCGCTGGATCTCGAAGGCCGGCCCGCAGCCCACGTTGAGCACGCGGAACGGCCGGCCGGCCGCACGCGCGCGCTCGGCCTGGCGTGTCAGGAAATCCACCAGCAGGTCGATGCGGTTGCGGTGCGCGGTCGCCACTGCCGCCTTCAGGAAGGCGGTGTTGACGATCTGGAAGTAGGTGGTCGGACCCTGCTGCGGATCGCTCAGGATCTGGTTGACCATCTCGTAGTCGCCGGCGTAGCCGAGCGGCTTGGTGAAGGTCCGGTACACGAACGGCGCGCGCAGCAGCAGCGGGTGCAGCGCCGACTGCGCGTAGGTGCGGTGCACTGGCGCGATTTCGGGGTCCACGCGCTCGGCCTCGCCCTCGAGCCAGTCAAGGTAGGTCTTGGTCTTGACCATGATCGGCGTGGCCAGCTCGTAGAACACGTCCTCGCGCAGCTTGCCGTCTTTCTTGGGCAGCGACTCGGTCAGGTCGACCTGCTCGACCCAGCGCGATACTTCGGACAGGAAGGCGCGCATCTCGTTGACCACGATCTGGTAGTCGCGCCGGATATTGAAGCGCGTATCCCAGTCCTGCACGAACAGCTCGGCTTCGCGTGCCACCGACTTGGGCTCGTTGTTCAGGTCGGTCAGTTCGCGCCACTCGTCGATCAGCGTCAGCGATACCACCGCGGTCAGGCCGGTATTCACCAGGCTCATCACCACGGCCTTGCCCAGGTAGGCATTCTTGGCGCCCATGCGGACGCTGAGCTCGCTCAGCACCTCGCTGACCTGCACGATCGAATACGGATTGTAGATTTCCATCACCAGAGACTTTCTCTGGAGATTGATGATCGTGCCCCGCACCTGCTCGCCCTGCGAGTTGCGGAAACTAACTACCGGATCGATTTGCGTTTTGGAATACACGGTATTGCGCCAGGGAAATCCGAGAAACGCTGCGGGCCATACTGCCTGGGCGGAACGGCCGGGTACAGCAGGAGGGGCGAGGGGATCGCGGGGAAGGCTACCGGTATCGGGATGTGCAGCGAATGCTCATAGGGATGCGCTATAGCCTGTTGGCGGGCGGGCGGCCCCGCCCTGTGCGGGAGAGCACCGACAAACCCGGATCGTCTGGAATTGCCGCGGCCCATTGTACTGTGGCAATTGGGCCGCGTACAACCAAGTGCCTTGTCAGTCCCCTCTTGCGGCGGGATCGGCTACAGGATACCTAAACCCATCAAAAAAGGCCGGCGATCGCCGGCCTTTTGTCGCTTGACGTGAGCGGCCCATGGCGGGCCAACCCATGGCGCGCTTACTCGGCGCGCACGCCTTCCACCTGGATGGCGAGCTTGACTTCGGGCTTGAAGCCCATCTTCACGCCATAGTCCAGGCCGAAATCGGCGCGGTTGAACTCGCCCACGGCGTCGGCGCCGCAGGCTTCGCGCTTGAGCATCGGGTGCTGGATGCACTTGAACTCGCGGATTTCCAGCTTGACCGGCTTGGACACGCCGCGCAGCGTCAGCACGCCTTCGACTTCGGTCGGCACGTCGCCCTTGAACTTGCTGAACTTGCCCTTGTAGCTCGCCTCCGGGAAGGCTTCCACGTTGAACATGTCAGGACCCTTGGCATGCTGGTTCAGCTTGGCATTGCCGAAATCGATCGAAGACGGATCGATCTTCACCTCGACGGTACCGGCCTTGGCGGCACGATCCAGCGTGACGGTGCCGCTGGACTTGTCGAACTTGCCGCGCCACGTCGACAGGCCGCCCAGGTGGTCGGCCTCGAAGCTCGGGTACGTATGGGTCGGATCGAGGTTGTAAGTCACGGTATTGGCCGAAGCCACGCCGAAGGCGGCGGTTGCGGAAATGGCCGCGACGGCGGCAACGACGGAACGCAGTTTCATGGGATCTCCCGGCAAAAGCAGGTTGGTTAAGCGGAACGTTCTTGGTTATTAACGTCCTGGTACGTCAGCGGATTGCCGGCCTTACTTCTTGGCCAGCACGATACGGAACTTGATCTGCACATCGTCGGCCACCACCGACGTGTCCTTCCACTCGCCGTCGCCGATATTGAAGACGGTGCGCTTGATCGGCAGCGCGCCCTCGAACACCTGGCTGGCGCCTTCCTGGCGGTAGGTGGCCGGCACCACCACGTCGACGGTCTTGCCTTTGATGGTCAGCTTGCCGGTGACGTCGTACTTGCCCGGCGTGCCGTTCTTGATGCTGGTGGACTGGAACACGGCCTTGGGGTACTTGGCCGCGTCGAACCAGTCCTTGCCCTTCACTTCCTTGGTGGTCTCGGCGTCGCCGATCTCGAAGCTGGAGACGTCGATCTCGACCTTGGCCGACGAGGTGTCCAGCTTGGCGGGATCGAAACTGACCTGCGCGTCGAATTTCTTGAACTTGCCTTCCATCGGCACGCCGATCTGGCGCGCGACGGCGGTCACCGAGCTCTTGGCCGCATCGACCTGGGCCCAGGCCAGGTTGGCGGCGATGCCGGCGGCGGCCAGCACGGCTGCCACGGTGGCGTTGATGGCCAGCGAGCCGCGGCGGGAATGGCGATTCATCTTCAATGACTCCTGTCAGGTTCGAGGTTCGGCGCGAGGCGCCGCGGTACGGGATATGTCAGCGCAAGAAGGGCAGCATCCGGCCCAGCGTGCCGTCGCGGTCGACGAATTGGTGCTTCACCGCCGCCGCCGCATGGACAACGACCACCGCGGCCATCAGGTAGTTCAGCCAGACATGCGCAAACTTGAGCACTTCCTTCAGTTCGTCGTTCTTCTCGATCAGCGCCGGCATCTTCCACAGGCCGAGGTAGACCACCGGCACGCCAGCCGCCGAGCTGTAGAGATAGCCGCTGATGGGAACGATCACGATCAGCAGGTACAGCAGGTGATGCGCGCCGGCGGCGGCCCTGGCCTGCCACGCCGGCGTGCCGGGCGCGACCGGCGGAGCCACGTGCGTGGCGCGCCACAGCACGCGCAGCAGCGCCACGGCGAAGATCGTCACACCCAGCCACTTGTGCCACGAATACAGCTTCAGCTTGGTCGGCGTCAGCCCCGGGATGCCGGTCATGTACAGGCCGAGCCCGAACGCACCGAAGATCGCCAGGGCGACGATCCAGTGCAGCGCGATGGCGGTGGCACCGTAGCCGGCCGGGGCATTGGCGGTAGAACGCATCTGTTTCCTCTCGCCCGCGTCATGGGCATTTCACAAATTTGGGGACGCACCCAGGAATTGGATCCGCCGGAGCACTGAAGATTCTCGCATTATTGCGGCGGGAAGTGCGCCCGTGCAGGACAGTCCTTCATTAAGTTATTCAAATGCTTTGAACTGTCATTCTGCCGCAAGCGCCACAAGGCCGCAGGCCGACGGCCAATTGGCGTAACCCGGCGCTACTGAAGCAAAAAAAAAGCCATCCGGTTGGATGGCTTTTCTGGCTGTGCCGGCACAGTGGCCGGCATATGTGATGTCAGATGCGCTCGGCGAGCGAAACGGCCTTGCCGATGTAGCTGCCCGGGGTCATGTCGAGCAGCAGCTTCTTGGCATCGTCCGGGATGGCCAGGCCGTTGATAAAGGTCTGCAGCGCCTCGCGCGAGATGCCCTTGCCGCGGGTCAGCTCCTTGAGCTGCTCGTACGGGTTGGGCACGCCGAAGCGGCGCATCACGGTCTGCACCGGCTCGGCCAGCACTTCCCAGCAGTTGTCGAGGTCTTCGTTCAGGCGCTCGGGGTTGGTTTCCAGCTTGCCCAGGCCGCGCAGACAGGCCTCGTATGCCAGCAGGCTGTAGCCGAAGGCCACGCCGATATTGCGCAGCACGGTCGAATCGGTCAGGTCGCGCTGCCAGCGCGACACCGGCAGCTTTTCCGACAGGTGGCGCAGCACCGCGTTGGCCAGGCCGACGTTGCCTTCCGAGTTCTCGAAGTCGATCGGGTTGACCTTGTGCGGCATGGTCGACGAGCCGATTTCGCCGGCCTTGGTCTTCTGCTTGAAGTAGCCCAGCGAGATATAGCCCCAGATGTCGCGGTTCAGGTCGAGCAGGATGGTGTTGGCGCGGGCGACCGCGTCGAACAGCTCGGCCATGTAGTCGTGCGGCTCGATCTGGATGGTGTACGGGTTGAAGGCCAGGCCCAGGCGGGTTTCGATCACCTGCTTCGAGAACGCTTCCCAGTCGAACGCCGGGTAGGCCGACAGGTGCGCGTTGTAGTTGCCCACCGCGCCGTTCATCTTGCCCAGCAGCTCGACCTGCTCGATGCGCTGGATCGCGCGCGCCAGGCGCGCGGCCACGTTGGCCATTTCCTTGCCCAGCGTGGTCGGGCTGGCCGGCTGGCCGTGGGTGCGCGACAGCATCGGCTGGGTGGCATTGAGCCTGGCCAGTTCCACCAGGCGGGCATGCACGCGCTTGAGCGCCGGCACGATGACGCCATCGCGGGCGCCCTTGAGCATCATGCCGTGCGAGGTGTTGTTGATGTCTTCCGACGTGCAGGCGAAGTGAATGAACTCGCTGGCTGCTTCCAGTTCGGCGTTGCCCTTGACCTGCTCCTTGAGCCAGTACTCGACGGCCTTCACGTCATGGTTGGTGACGGCTTCGATTTCCTTGATGCGGGCGGCATCGGCTTCGGAGAACTTGTCCACCAGCGCCAGCAGCGCGGCTTCGGAGGCGGCGGAGAACTTCGGCATGTCGGGCAGGCCGGTCTGGGCCAGCGCGATCAGCCAGTGCACCTCGACCTTGACGCGGTTGCGCATGAAGGCCGCCTCGGACAGCCATTCGCGCAGCGCGTCGGCCTTGGCGGCGTAGCGGCCATCGATCGGGGAAAGAGCGGTGAGCGGCGAAAGCGAGGAGGTGGTCATGCTGGAAACCGGGGAAAGGAAGGAAATAGGGGACGTACGGTGCGCGCCGCGGGGGCTGGCGCGATATCAGCGTCGGATCGGCGGAAGCGCCGGCAACATGAGCGAAGCGCCCGATGCGCCGCACCGGCGGGTTCGCCCGCACGCGCCGCACCGGCACCCGGCGCTGCGCAACGCGGGATTTTACCACCCCTGCCCCGGCTCCGGGGCAGCGGCCAAGTTCGCCCGCGGGGCATCGGTGCGCGACCCCGCATTCGTCCGGCACCGCAGGTATACTCGCGCACGCCGTTCCAGTAGCCTGTTATGAAGTGCATCGGGCAGCAGCGCACCCCGGCGCCGCTGCCACGCCGCAGACGATGCACTTCATAACAAGCTCAAGGGGAGAACATGAAGCTGTATGCGTCCCATACCAGTCCCTACGCGCGTAAGGTGCGCGTGGTGATGGCGGAAAAGAAGATCGACTACCAGCTGGTCGAAGAGGACGTCTGGTCGCCGGAATCGAAGATCGGCCAGTACAACCCGCTGGGCAAGGTGCCGTGCCTGGTGATGGAGGACGGCGGAAGCATCTTCGATTCGCGCGTGATCGTCGAGTATGTCGACACGCTGACGCCAGTCAGCCGGATGATCCCGCAAGGCGGGCGCGAGCGGCTGGAAGTTCGCTGCTGGGAAGCGCTGGCCGACGGCCTGCTCGACGCCGCCCTGCTGGCGCGCCTGGAGGTAACGCAGCGCGAGCCGCATGAGCGCAGCGAGCGCTGGGTCAAGCGCCAGCTCGGCAAGATCGACGCGGCACTGGCCGCCATGGCCCACGGCCTGGCCGACCGCCCCTTCTGCACCGGCACGCACTATTCGCTGGCCGATGTCGCGGTGGGCTGCGCGCTGTCGTACCTGGATTTCCGCTTCCCCGACATCGCCTGGCGCGAGCGCCATCCCAACCTGGCGGCGCTGGAAGAAAAGCTGTCGAAGCGGCAGTCGTTCATCGATACCGCGCCGCCCCGCGGCTGAAATCCAGCTGCTCCAATAAAAAACACCCGCGCGCAGCGGGTGTTTTTTATTCGGCCGATCACGGCATTTATTGGATGATGCCGCCGCCCAGGCAGACCTCGCCGTCGTACAGCACCGCCGACTGCCCCGGCGTGACGGCCCATTGTGCCTCGGCAAACCCCAGCTGCAGCGTGTCGCCGTTCGCCGCCTGCACGGTGCAGGCGGCATCGCTCTGGCGATAGCGGGTCTTGGCCGCCATCGCCGCGCCAGCGGCCGGCGCCTCGCCGGCCACCCACGACAAGTCCGACGCGGTCAGCACCGGCGTCAGCAGCCATGGGTGGTCGTGGCCCTGCACCACGTAAAGCGTGTTGTTCGCCATATCCTTGCGCGCCACATACCAGGCATCGCCGTTGCCGTCGCGGCTGCCGCCCAGGCCAATGCCCTTGCGCTGGCCCAGCGTATAGAACGCCAGCCCGATATGCTCGCCCACGACCTTGCCCTCGGGCGTCTTCATCGGGCCCGGTTTAGTGGGCAGGTAGCGGTTCAGGAAATCGCGGAACGGACGTTCGCCGATAAAGCAGATGCCGGTCGAGTCCTTCTTTTTCGCGTTCGGCAGGCCGATCTCGGCCGCGATCTCGCGCACGCGCGTCTTGGGGATCTCGCCCAGCGGGAACAGCGTGCGCGACAGCTGCGCCTGGTTCAGCCGGTGCAGGAAATAGCTCTGGTCCTTGGTGTGGTCGAGTGCCTTGAGCAGCTCGAAGCCCCCTGCCGCGTTCTGGCGCACGCGCGCATAGTGGCCGGTGGCGATGGTCTCGGCGCCCAGCGACATCGCATGGTCCAGGAAGGCCTTGAACTTGATCTCGGCATTGCACAGCACGTCCGGATTGGGCGTGCGGCCAGCCGAGTACTCACGCAGGAAATCGGCAAAGACGCGGTCCTTGTACTCGGCCGCAAAGTTGACCGCCTCGACGTCGACGCCGATCAGGTCGGCCACTGACACCACGTCCAGCCAGTCCTGGCGCGTGGAGCAGTACTCGCTGTCGTCATCGTCTTCCCAGTTCTTCATGAACAGGCCGATGACCTCGTAGCCCTGCTGCTTGAGCAGCCACGCGGTGACCGACGAATCCACCCCGCCCGACATGCCCACGACCACGCGCTGCCCTTTCGCGTTTCCGTTCGCGCTCACAACTGTGCTCCCACGGACAACGCCGAGGGGTGCGTGTACAGCGCATCCAGCGCGAAACGCTTGCCGGCCAGGTAGTCGTCGATGCAGGCCTGCACCAGCGGCGTGCGGTGGCGTTCCGGGCAGGCGCGGATCTCGTCGGCGCTCATCCAGACCGTGCGCACGATGCCGGTGTCGAGCTGGCGGCCGGCGTCGAGCGAGCCCAGGTCGCCGGTAAAGGCAAAGCGCACGTATGTGACATCCGTACCGGTGCGCGACGACAGCGAGCGGCCCATGTAGCAGCCCAGCAACGCGCGCGGCTCGAAGGTGTGCGCGGTTTCTTCCAGGGTTTCGCGGATAACGGCGCGGATCAGGCTCTCGCCCGGATCCAGGTGGCCGGCAGGCTGGTTCAGGCGCAGGCCTTCCGCGGTTTCCTCTTCGACCAGCAGGAAGCGTCCACCGCGCTCGATCACGGCGGCAACGGTCACTCTGGCATTCCAATCACGTGGCATGATGCTCAATTTTTAGGCAATTTCGCATTCTACCGGTTGCCGGGGCATCGTGCAGCGGCATAGGCTGCCGGCCGGACAGGCAGGCGAAACTGTTCGGAACTGTCCGGAAATTCGTTGCCGCACTGCAACAAAAACCGACCGCGCGGTCACACCATAGCGCGTCAGATTGCTGTAAGCTGCGAAAAAATTGTGCGCTGCGGCCAAGCCGGCACGGCGAGCAACGGGCCAGACGTCGGTCCGCCCAACCAGATCACGACGCCAGCTAAAGGAGAAATCGACGATGTACATCGGCATCCCGCAGGAGACGCGGGCAGGCGAAACTCGCGTCGCCGCCACCCCCGAGACGGTCAAGAAGTACGTCGCCCAGGGCCACAAGGTCATCGTCCAGGCTGGTGCCGGCGTACGCGCCAGCCAGCCCGACGGCGCGTATGAAGCGGTCGGCGCCACCATCGGCACCGCAGCCGAAGCGCTGGGAGCCCAGCTGGTGCTCAAGGTGCGCGCGCCCGAGCCGGCCGAGCTTGCACAGATGAAGCCCGGGGCCGTGCTGGTGGGCATGCTCAATCCCTTCGATGCCGAGAACAACGCGCGCATGGCAGCAGCCAACGTGACCGCGTTTGCGCTCGAGGCCGCGCCGCGCACCACGCGCGCGCAGAGCATGGACGTGCTGTCGTCGCAGGCCAACATCGCCGGCTACAAGGCCGTGCTGGTGGCCGCGCACCACTACCAGCGCTTCATGCCGATGCTGATGACCGCCGCCGGCACCGTCAAGGCCGCGCGCGTGCTGATCCTGGGCGCCGGCGTCGCCGGCCTGCAGGCGATCGCCACCGCCAAGCGCCTGGGCGCGGTGATCGAGGCGTCCGACGTGCGCCCCGCGGTCAAGGAACAGATCGAGTCGCTGGGCGGCAAGTTCCTCGACGTACCGTTCCTGACCGACGAGGAGCGCGAGATCGCGCAAGGCGTGGGCGGCTATGCGCGCCCGATGCCGCCGGACTGGATGAAGCGTCAGGCCGAGCTGGTGCACCAGCGCGCGATCCAGGCCGACATCGTCATCACCACCGCGCTGATCCCGGGCCGCAAGGCGCCGGTGCTGCTGCAGGAAGCGACCGTGCAGCAGATGAAGCCGGGCTCGGTGGTGGTGGACCTGGCCGCCGCGCAGGGCGGCAACTGTCCGCTGACGGTGGCTGACGAGGTGGTCGAGCGCCACGGCGTCACCCTCATCGGCCATACCAACCTGGCCAGCATGGTGGCGGCCGACGCCTCGGCGCTCTACGCCCGCAACGTGCTGGATTTCCTCAAGCTGGTCATCGACAAGGATGGCCAGTACGCGCTCAACCTCGAAGACGACATTGTCGCCGCCTGCCTGATGTGCCGGGACGGCCAGGTCGTGCGCGAGGCAGCGTAATACGCGGCGTAAAAGCGCGATCAAGGAAATCAAGAAGGCCTGAGGTCTTGCTCCCCTCCCCGCCCAGCGGGAGAGGGAGCACGCAAACGGTCATTCAGAGCCCCTGGCGTTTCGCGCGCCGCAGTACAGCAAAAAAGAACACAGTAAAACGCTGCATCCCGGTTTCAAAGCAACGGAGGAGAAGTCGATGGAGATGGTGAACCACACGGTGATCAACCTGATCATCTTCGTGCTGGCAATCTACGTGGGCTACCACGTGGTCTGGACGGTCACGCCAGCCCTGCATACGCCGCTGATGGCGGTAACCAACGCGATCTCGGCCATCATCATCGTCGGCGCGATGCTCGCCGCGGGCCTGACCGAAGGCGCCACGGGCCGCATCATGGGCACGCTGGCGGTGGCATTGGCCGCGGTCAACGTGTTCGGCGGCTTCCTGGTCACCCAGCGCATGCTGGAAATGTTCAAGAAGAAAGAGCCGAAGGCCAAGGCGCCCGAAGCCAAGCAGGCACTGGCCGGGGAGGGCGCGTAATGGCAGCCGGCCTCGTCAGCATGAACCTCGTCACCCTGCTCTACCTGGTGGCCTCGGTCTGCTTTATCCAGGCGCTCAAGGGCCTGTCGCACCCGGCCTCGGCGCGCAAGGGCAATGCCTTCGGCATGATCGGCATGGCCATCGCCGTGGTCACCACGCTGGTCCTGATCATCAAGCTCAAGAACGACTTCCTGGCGGCCGGCACGGCGCAGTCTTCGGTGGGCTCCGGCCTGGCGCTGATCTTTGGCGCGCTGGTGGTGGGCGGCGGCATCGGCGCCTACGTGGCGCGCAAGGTGCAGATGACCAAGATGCCCGAACTGGTCGCGGCGATGCACTCGCTGATCGGTCTCGCGGCGGTGTTCATCGCGGTGGCCGCGGTAGCGGAGCCGGCCGCGTTCGGCATCACGCCGGCGGGCTCGCACCTGATCCCGCTGGGCAACCGGATCGAGCTGTTCATCGGCTGCTTCGTCGGCGCCATCACCTTCTCCGGTTCTGTGATCGCCTTCGGCAAGCTCGCCGGGCGCTACAAGTTCCGCCTGTTCCAGGGCGCGCCGGTGGTGTTCGCCGGCCAGCACTGGCTGAACCTGCTGCTGGCGGTGGCGATGGTCGGCTTCGGCGTGATCTTCTTCATGTCGCAGGACTGGCTGCCGTTCCTGATCATGCTGGCCATCGCCTTCGTGCTCGGCGTGCTGATCATCATCCCGATCGGCGGCGCCGACATGCCGGTGGTGGTGTCGATGCTGAACTCGTACTCGGGCTGGGCGGCGGCGGGCATCGGCTTCTCGCTGAACAACCCGATGCTGATCATCGCCGGCTCGCTGGTGGGGTCAAGCGGTGCCATCCTCTCGTACATCATGTGCAAGGCGATGAACCGCTCGTTCTTCAATGTGATCCTGGGCGGCTTCGGCGGCGATGCGTCGGCAGGCGCGGCCGCCGGCGCGCAGGCGCAGCGCAACGTGAAGTCCGGCTCGGCCGACGATGCCGCCTTCCTGATGGGCAATGCCGAGACCGTGATCATCGTGCCGGGCTACGGCCTGGCCGTGGCGCGCGCGCAGCACGCCCTGAAGGAACTGACCGAAAAGCTGGCCGAAAAGGGCGTGACCGTGAAGTACGCGATCCACCCGGTGGCCGGCCGCATGCCCGGCCACATGAACGTGCTGCTGGCCGAGGCCGAAGTGCCGTACGACCAGGTCTTCGAAATGGAAGACATCAACAGCGAGTTCGGCCAGGCCGACGTGGTGCTGGTGCTGGGCGCCAACGACGTGGTCAACCCCGCGGCCAAGACCGATCCCAAGTCGCCGATCGCCGGGATGCCGATCCTGGAGGCGTACAAGGCCAAGACCATCATCGTCAACAAGCGCTCGATGGCGGCCGGCTACGCCGGCCTGGACAACGAGCTGTTCTACATGGACAAGACCATGATGGTGTTCGGCGACGCCAAGAAGGTGGTCGAGGACATGTTCAAGGCGGTCGACTAAGACTGCCGTGCCCGCGGGTGGCCGGGGCTTCCCGGCCGCCTGCGGCGCCGTGCCTTGCAAGGCAGCCACGGCGCGCTATACTGGCCTGCGAATGCGCACGCCGGCTTGCCGAATGCGCCGAACCCCTGCCCGCCGGCCCCGACGCCAACGCATCATGACCTTCAACCCGCATGACCGGAACCTGTCGGTCTTCCATCACCCGGTCCTGACCGTCCTGGTCGACGACAGCAAATCCTTCATCGACAGCCTGGCGTTCCAGATGGATGCCTCGCGCGCGGTCATCACCTTCACCGACCCGCGTGAAGCGCTGCAATGGATCCGCGAGGCCTATGCCACCCGCTTCCCCGGTTTCCTGCCGGTGCGGGTCACGCATGACGACCTGACCTTCCTGACCGAGCGCCGCACCGTCCAGCTCGATATCGACCGGATCTACCGCCAGATCCACGATATCAACCGCTTCCTGCAGCCGGGCGTGATCGTGGTGGACTACTCGATGCCGCAGATGGACGGGCTGGAGTTCTGCCAGGCACTGCAGGACCTGCCGTGCAAGACCATCCTGCTGACCGGCACCGCTGACGAAAGCATCGCCGTGCAGGGCTTCAACCACGGGCTGATCGACCGCTACGTAAAGAAGCACGACAGCAATATGGTGGAGCGGCTGGACCAGGAAATCGAGGCCATGCAGCAGGCGTACTTCGCCACGCTGTCGCGCACGCTGCGCGAGCTGCTGACGCGGCATTCGTTCTCGTTCCTGTCCGACCCGGCCATGACCGAGCGGGTGCGCCAGCTCACGGCGCGCTACGGCTTTGTCGAGTATTACCTGTACCCCAACCCGGCCGGCATCCTGCTGTTGACTGCGCAAGGCCACGCCACGCTGATGGTGATCGAGACCCGCGCCGGCCTGATGAGCCAGGTGGAATCGGCCGAAGCCTACGACGCCCCCGCCGCGCTGATCGAAGGGCTGCGCGAGGGCCGCCTGATACCGTTCTTCTGGCCGGGCAACGGGATGTACACGCCCGCCTGCATCGACTGGGAACAATACTGCCTGCCCGCCGAGCGCTGCGAAGGCAACGAAGAGTTCTTTTACGCCCTGTTCGACCTGCCGCGCCACCTGCTGCAGGAACCGGTGGTCAGCCTGCAGGGCTTCCTGACCGATTTTTCCCGCCATCCCGAGGCCCTGACGGGGCGCAAGCGCCCCTGACCCCTGACCCCGGCCGGGCCGGCCGGGATCGGAAGGGCGCTCAGTCCGCCTGCGGCGCCCGGTTGGTGCCGCGCACCATGTCGAAGCGGAACAGCCGGCATTCGATATTGCCGTTGTAAAGCGGCGTGCGGCGCGATTCCTTCAGCCGCAGCCGGCGCGGAAAGCCCAGGTCGCCGGTAAAGACCCACGCCTGCCAGCCCGCGAAATTCTGCTTGAGGGTCGTGGCAAAGGCATTGGCGAACTGATTGGCGGCCTCCTCCTCCACCTCGTCTCGCGGCATCTCCTCCCCCGGCATCCGGCGCTGCCCGCGCACCGCGATACGCTCGCCATACGGCGGGTTCATCAGCAGCAGGCCCGGCTCGTCGTAGGGCGGCTGCACGAAGCGCGCATCGACCTGCTTGGTGCGCGCCTCGCCCGGGAGGCCGGCGCGCTGCCAGTTGGCCTGCGTGATGGCCAGCATGTCGGTCGAGATGTCCGACCCCAGCACCTGAAGTTCATCCGCCGAGGCCAGCATGCGCGCGCGCTGGGCGTCGTCCTTGAGCTTCTGCCACGCCTTGCGGTCGACGCCCTTGAGCCATTCGAAGGCAAAGCTGCGGCTGCCGCCCGGGGCAATGTCCAGCGCCACCTGGGCGGCCTCGATCAGGAACGTCCCGCTGCCGCACATCGGATCGTAGAACGGCCGGAAGGTCTGCCCCGGCACCCAGCCCGCCAGGCGCAGGATGCCGGCGGCCAGGTTTTCCTTCAGCGGCGCCTCGCCCTTCTCGGTGCGCCAGCCGCGCTTGAACAGGGGCTCGCCAGTGGTGTCCAGGTACAGCGTGCAGTCGCGCTCGGTCAGGTGGGCATAGACGCGCACATCCGGGCTGACAGTATCGACACTCGGGCGCGCGCCCAGGCGCTCGCGCATGGCATCGCAGACGCCGTCCTTGACCCGCAGCGCGGTGAAATTCAGGCTGCGCAGCGGCGACTTGTGCGCGGTGATATCGATGCGCAGCGACTCGTCCGGCGAGAACCACTGCTCCCAGCGCACGCCGCGCGCCAGGTTATAGATGTCGTCCTCGTGCCGGTAGCCGCGCGCGGCCACCCGCAGCAGCACGCGGCTGGCGATGCGCGAATGCAGGTTGACCGCATAGGCGGCGGCCATCTCGCCGGAGAAGTTGACCCCGCCCGGCACCTCCTGGTGCACCGTGAACGGCGCCAGCGCGGCCATGCCCGGCCGGGCGGCGATCTCGCGCAGTTCTTCGGCGAGGGCGCTCTCCAGGCCGCGCGGGCAAGGGGCAAAGAAGGCTTGGGTCATGGGTCAGGTTTCCTGCAAACAAAAACGTCCGCCGTAGCGGACGGGAGATATCCGATAGCTTACTTCAGGCGGCGGCGAGCGCGCGTTCGAGGAAGTCGAGCCGGTCCTGGCCCCAGAAGGGCTGGCCGTCGAATACGTACCACGGCGCACCGAATACGCCCGCCGAGATCGCGTCCTGCGTGTTCTGCGCGTAGGCCGCCTGTACCGACTGGGCCTCGCTGGCCTTGAGCAGGCCATCGCCATCCAGGCCGGCCTCGCCGGCGATCTGCGCCAGCGTGGCGGCATCGGCGATATTGCGCTGCTGCGCCCACACCGCCGCGCCGATCGCTCCGGTCAGCTGCATCGCGCGCGCGGTGCCATGCGCCAGCTGCGCCGCGATGATCAGCTTGCTGGCGGCGTCGCCGGAGACCGGGAAGAAGGTCGGCTCCAGGTTCAGCGGCAGGTCAAGGAATGCACTCCAGCGCTTGAGCTCGACCAGCCGGTAGGCCTGGCGCTGCGGCGGGCGCTGCGCCAGCGGCAGTCCGCCGGAGACGGAGAATACCTTGCCCATGTCGCACGGCTTCAGGTTCACCTGCACGTCGTGGCGCTCGGCCATCGCGGCGAAGCGGGCATGGCCCATGTAGACAAAGGGCGATTGCGGCGTCAGGTAGTAGTCAACCAGCTTGCTCATTTCGATCTCGCAAATTGTGGAACGGGCGCCCGGCTCAGAACGGCTTGACGACCACCAGGATCACCACCGCCAGCAGCACCAGCACCGGCAGCTCGTTGAACCAGCGATAAAACTTGTGCGAGCGCGAATTGCGCCCGCCTTCGAACTTGCGCAGCAGCACGCCACAGCCGTGGTGGTAGCCGATCAGCACCAGCACCAGCGCCAGCTTGGCATGCATCCAGCCCTGCCCGGCGCCGCGGCCGATGCCGTAGCCCAGGTACAGCCACAGCCCGAACACCACCGCCGGCACCGCCAGCATGGTCATGAAGCGGAACAGCTTGCGCGCCATCAGCAGCAGGCGCTGGGTGCTGGCGGCATCGGTCTCCATCGCCAGGTTGACGAAAATGCGCGGCAGGTAGAACAGGCCGGCGAACCACGAAACGACGAAGACGATATGCAGCGCTTTGACCCAGAGCATCGGCGGACGGACGTTGGCTTGCGGTTGTTATTGTTGTTGGCGGGCCGGCGTCAGGTCCGGATCTCGCCGTGCCCGAAGACCACGTACTTGAGCGAGGTCAGCCCTTCCAGCCCGACCGGGCCGCGCGCATGCAGCTTGTCGTTGGAGATGCCGATCTCCGCGCCCAGGCCGTATTCGAAACCGTCGGCGAAGCGGGTCGAGGCGTTGATCATCACGCTGGCCGAATCGACCTCGCGGATAAAACGCATGCCCGCCGAGTAGTCCTCGGTAATGATCGAATCGGTGTGGTGCGAGCCGTATTCGTTGATATGCGCGATAGCATCATCCAGGCCGGCGACGGTCTTGATCGCGAGGATCGGAGCGAGGTATTCCAGGCGCCAGTCGTCCTCGGCGGCATCGACCAGGCCGCCGAAGCCGGCAGCCTCCAGCGTGGCACGGGTAGCCGGGCAAACGCGCAGCTCGACGCCCTTCTCCTGGTAGATGCGGCACAGCGGCGGCAACGCGGCGGCGGCGATGTCCCGCGACACCAGCAGCGTTTCCATGGTGTTGCACGGCGCGTAGCGCTGGGTCTTGGCGTTGTCGCAGACGCGCACGGCCTTGTCCAGGTCGGCGGCGGCATCGATGTAGACGTGGCAGATGCCGTCCAGGTGCTTGATCATCGGCACGCGCGCTTCTTCCATCAGGCGCGCGATCAGGCTCTTGCCGCCGCGCGGCACGATTACGTCGACGAATTCGGTCATGGTGATCAGGCGGCCGACCGCGGCGCGGTCGGTGGTCTCGATCACCTGCACGGCCTCGGGCGGCAGGCCGGCGGCGGCCAGGCCCTCGGCCACCAGCGCGGCCAGCGCGGTGTTGGATTCGATCGCCTCGGAACCGCCGCGCAGGATGGTGGCGTTGCCAGACTTCAGGCACAGCGCGGCGGCATCGATGGTCACGTTGGGGCGCGACTCATAGATGATGCCGATCACGCCCAGCGGCACGCGCATCTGGCCCACCTGGATGCCGGTCGGGCGGAACTTCATGTTCGAGATCTCGCCGATCGGGTCGGCCAGCGCGGCGATCTGCTCCAGGCCGGCGGCCATGGTGGCTATGGCCTTGTCCGACAGCGTCAGGCGGTCGACGAAGGCGGCATCCTGGCCGTTGGCGCGGGCACGCTCCACGTCGCGCGCATTGACGGCCTTGAGCTTGTCGGCATCGCGGCGGATCGCGGCGGCAATGGTCAGCAGCGCCTGGTTCTTGTCCGCCGTGGAGGCACGCGCCATCGCGCGCGACGCCGCGCGGGCCTGGCGGCCGACGCGGTCCATGTATTGGTTGAGGTCGAGCTCGTTCATGTCAGTGGCCGGGGGAAGGCCGTCAGTGTGTGTGTTTCTCCCCTCTCCCGCGCGCGGGAGAGGGGTTGGGGGAGAGGGCCGGTGTATCAACGCGCGATATCGCAAGATTCACCGCCTGCCCTCACCCCCGGCCCCTCTCCCGCACGCGGGAGAGGGGAGCAAACCTTCCGGCGAGCAAACGCTCAGCGCGCAACCATCAGCGCCAGCTGCTGCAAGCCATCCCACGGCTCCGCCGGCAATGGCGCGCTGCCCGGTGGGGGCAGGTCCTGCAGGCCCTTGACCTGTCGGTCCAGCCGCGCCGCCAGCGCCAGCGCCGCTTCCAGCCGGGGCAGCTGCAGCCGTTGCGCGGCCTGCGGCACCAGCCGCTCGCGCGGGCCCCAGACGCGCAGTTCGCGCATCAGCACACCCGCCGGCTTGCCGCCCGCAAGGCCTTGCCGGACCTTGGATAATACGCGAATTTCCTCGGTCAGCGCCCACAGCACCAGCACCGTGGCCTCGCCCTCGCCGCGCAGCCCTTCGAGCATGCGCACCAGGCGCGGCACGTCGCCCGACAGCATCGCCTCGGACAGCTTGAAAACGTCGTAGCGGGCCACGTTCAGCACCGCGTCGTGGACCTGGTCGAAACTCAGTTCGCCCGGCGGGTACAGCAAACCCAGCTTCTGGATCTCCTGGTGCGCCGCCAGCAGGTTGCCCTCGACCTTGTCGGCGACGAACTGCAGCGCGCGCCGGCCAGGCTCGCCGCCCTCGACGCGCTGCTGCTGCAGCGCCAGCCGCTCGCCAACCCAGGCCGGCAACCGGGTGC
This sequence comes from Cupriavidus oxalaticus, assembly GCF_038900635.1. Lineage (GTDB taxonomy): Bacteria > Pseudomonadota > Gammaproteobacteria > Burkholderiales > Burkholderiaceae > Cupriavidus > Cupriavidus oxalaticus_B. The sequence goes on from NZ_JAYMRX010000001.1 coordinate 908,912, forward strand.
GATCCACCGTGTCGACCTTGATCGACACGCCGGCGCCTTCCAGCGCCTGGAACCACGCCGACTTGGAGGTGGCGAAATCCAGCCGCGGCAGCGTCACCAGCAAGACCACGTCGGGTGAAGGCTGCGCCGCCACCGCGCGCAGCGCCTCGCCGCCGTCCTTGCCGGGCTTGCCGGAAGGGATGCGCAACTCGACGATCTTGCGGTCGCCGAACAGCGACATCGACTGTTGCGCCTCGACCAGCTGGCCCCAGTGGAAGCCGCGCTCGGCCACCAGCACCTCGCGCTCGGAGAATCCCGCTTCGCGCGCCGCGGCACGCAGGCGGTCGACCGCCTCCAGCACCAGCAGGTGCTCGTCGCCGTGCACCACGTACAGCGGCGCCAGGCCCTTGGCCTTCGCCTGCTTCAGGTGCGCGTCGAGCCCGTCGAGCTTGAGTTGCATGCCGTAAGCCTGCCCGCTCAGATCGCCTTGACCGCGGCCAGCCGGCGCATCAGCTGCTGCACGATATCGCGTTGCATGTCGCGGTACAGCTGCTGCTCTTCGTAGTCCTTGGCCAGCGTGTTGGCTTCGTTGTAGGTCAGGTCGCGCGTCAGCACCAGCTGCGACGGCGCGATCAGTTCCTTGCCGGCGGCATCGCGCAGGCGGAAGGTGAACCGCTGCGTCAGGCGGTATTCGCGCACCACGCCCTCGGTCGTGATCGACAGGATGGACTTGGTGCGGGTGTCCTGCAGCACGTCCAGCAGCGCGTCGGCCTCTTTCTGGTCGGCCACCACCTGGGTGTCGGAGCCGCCGCGGATGGCGCGGCGCAGGTCCGCGCCCATCAGCGAGTTGGGCGGAATCCCGATATAGAGCCGCTTGAACGCGAAGTCCGAATTGCCGCGCATATGGAAGCCGCAGCCAGCCAGCAGGCCCGTTGCCGGCACCGCCAGCATCGCCGCGAGCACCTTGCGGCGGCCCATGTTCAGTCGCTTCATTCTTGGCGATTCCTCAGTCAGGTTCCGGGCCGCTGACCCGTTACAGCACCACGTTCACCAGCCGGCCGGGCACCACCACGATCTTCTTGGGTGCCTTGCCTTCGGCAAACTTGGCCACGGTCTCACTGCCGGCTGCGGCCGCTTCGATCGCGGCGCGGTCGGCGCTGGCCGGCACGGTAATGCTGCCGCGCACCTTGCCGTTGATCTGCAGCACCAGCTCGATCTCGCTGCGCACCAGCGCGGCTTCATCGACCTGCGGCCACGGCGCGTCGAGCAGGTCGCCGGATTCGACGGCGAAGCCCAGCTGGTCCCACAGCCCATGGGTGATGTGCGGCACCACCGGGTACAGCACCCGCAGCAGGATGCCGAAGCACTCGCGGCGCGCGGCCGGCGAAGCGGTCTTGGCATCCTCCAGCGCGTTCAGCATCTTCATCGTGGCCGAGACCACGGTGTTGTACTGGATGCGCTGGTAGTCATAGTTGGCTTGCTTGAGCACGCCGTGGATCTCCCGGCGCAGCTCGGCGTCATCGGCCGTGATGGCACTGCCGGCGCCATCGCGCAGCGCGGCGGCGTTGGCATAGCCGTAGTTCCACACGCGGCGCAGGAAGCGCGAGGCGCCCTCCACGCCCGAGCCGCTCCACTCCAGCTGCTGCTCGGGCGGCGCGGCGAACATCACGAACAGGCGCGCGGTATCGGCGCCGTACTGGTCGATCAGCGCCTGCGGGTCGATGCCGTTGTTCTTGGACTTCGACATCTTCTCGATGCCGCCGATCACCACCGGCTGGCCGTCGGCCTTCAGCGTGGCGCCCACCGGGCGGCCGCGCTCGTCGGTCTGCACGTCGACGTCGGCCGGGTTGTACCAGTGCTTCTTGCCCGAGGCGTCTTCGCGATAGAAGGTTTCGTTCAGCACCATGCCCTGCGTCAGCAGGTTGGTGAAGGGCTCGTCGAACCTGACCAGGCCCAGGTCGCGCATGACCTTGGTCCAGAAGCGCGCGTACAGCAGGTGCAGGATCGCGTGCTCGATGCCGCCGATGTACTGGTCCATCGGCATCCAGTAGTCGTTGCGGGCATCGACCATGGTGGCCGCGTCCGGGCAGGTATAGCGCATGTAGTACCAGCACGAATCGATGAAGGTATCCATCGTGTCGGTCTCGCGGCGCGCCGGCTTGCCGCAGGACGGGCAGGTGCACTGCAGGAAGCGCGGGTCCTTGGCCAGCGGGTTGCCGGTGCCGTCCGGCACCAGGTCTTCGGGCAGCACCACCGGCAGGTCCTGTTCAGGCACCGGCACCACGCCGCAGCTGTCGCAGTGGATCAGCGGGATCGGCGTGCCCCAGTAGCGCTGGCGCGAGATACCCCAGTCGCGCAGGCGCCAGGTGGTCTTCTTCTCGCCCAGGCCCATCGCGCCCAGGTCGGCGGCGATCGCTTCCACCGCGGCCTGATAGCCCAGGCCATCGTACTTGCCGCTGTGGATGCAGGTGCCGTTTTCCTTGTCGCCGTACCATTCCTGCCAGGCTTCGGTCGAGTACGGCTGGCCCTTCACGTCGATTACCTGCTTGATCGGCAGCTTGTACTTGTTGGCGAAGGCGAAGTCGCGCTCGTCGTGCGCAGGCACGCCCATCACGGCGCCGTCGCCGTAGCTCATCAGCACGTAGTTGCCGACCCACACGTCGACCTTCTCGCCGGTCAGCGGGTGCACGACCTGCAGGCCGGTCGGCATGCCCTTCTTCTCCATGGTCGCCATGTCGGCTTCCATGACCGAGCCGTGCTTGCATTCGTCGATGAAGGCAGCCAGCTCGGGGTTGTTCAGCGCGGCGTGCGTGGCCAGCGGGTGCTCGGCGGCGACCGCGCAGAAGGTCACGCCCATGATGGTGTCGGCGCGCGTAGTGAAGACGTAGAGCTTGCCGTCGTTGATCGGCTTGCCGTCCTCGTCCGGGATGTCATGGGTGAAGGCAAAGCGCACGCCCACGCTCTTGCCGATCCAGTTCTGCTGCATCACCTTGACGCGCTCGGGCCAGCCCAGGCCGTCGAGGTCGCCCAGCAGTTCCTCCGCATACTCGGTGATGCGCAGGTAGTACATCGGGATCTCGCGCTTTTCCACCACCGCGCCCGAGCGCCAGCCACGGCCGTCGATGACCTGCTCGTTGGCCAGCACGGTCTGGTCGACCGGATCCCAGTTGACGGTGCCGGTCTTGCGGTAGGCGATGCCCTTTTCCAGCATCTTCAGGAACAGCCACTGGTTCCAGCGGTAGTAGTCCGGGCTGCAGGTGGCAATCTCGCGCGACCAGTCGATCGCCAGGCCCATCGACTGCATCTGCTTCTTCATGTAAGCGATGTTGTCGTAGGTCCAGGCTGCCGGCGCCACGCCGTTGTTCAGCGCGGCGTTTTCCGCCGGCATGCCGAAGGCGTCCCAGCCCATCGGCATCAGCACGTTGTTGCCGTTCATGCGCAGGTAGCGCGCCATCACATCGTTGATGGTGTAGTTGCGCACGTGGCCCATGTGCAGCTTGCCCGACGGGTACGGCAGCATCGAGCAGGCGTAGAACTTGGGCTTTTCCTTGCCGTCGGGGCCCGCTGCATGCTCCGACACACGATAGGCGTCGATGGCTTGCCAGTGCTGCTGGGCGGCTTGTTCAACGGCGGAAGGAAGGTATTTGTCTTGCATGGTCGGGACAGCGGTCAGGGCAGCGACTGCGCGGCAACTGGCCTGCCGGCAGCCGGGGAAGCGTTGGAATGTGGGCGGCGGGCGCCGGTCTGGGCGCCCGTCCGGCGAGCAATGCTAAAGCAATCGATTATAACCGTGGCGCCAGCCCTGGCCGCCCCCGGGCGCCTTACTTCAGGCCCAGCACGTCCTGCATGTCGAACAGGCCGTTTGCCTTGTCGACCAGGAAACGGGCCGAACGCACGGCACCGTCGGCATAGGACTGGCGGCTGGACGACTTGTGGCTGATCTCGATGCGCTCGCCGATGCCGGCAAACATCACGGTATGGTCGCCGACGATGTCGCCGCCGCGGATGGTGGCAAAGCCGATCGAATTGGGATCGCGCTCGCCGGTATGGCCTTCGCGGGCATAGACGGCGCAGGTCTTCAGGTCGCGGCCCAGCGCATCGGCGATCACTTCACCCATCTTCAGCGCGGTGCCCGATGGTGCGTCGACCTTGAAGCGGTGGTGGGCCTCGATCACCTCGATGTCATAGCCGCTCGACAGCAGCCTGGCCGCCACTTCCAGCAGCTTGAAGGTGGCATTGACGCCAACGCTGAAGTTGGCGGCAAAGACAATGCCGATGGACTTGGCGGCCTCGGCCAGCGCGGCCTTGCCGGCATCGTCGAAGCCGGTGGTGCCGACTACCATCTTGACGCCCAGCTTCTTCGCCGCGGCCAAGTGCGCCAGCGTGCCTTCCGGACGGGTGAAGTCGATCAGGCAATCGGCGCCGGCCAGCCCGGCCTCCACGTCGGCGGTGATCGCCACGCCGGTGTTGCGGCCAAGGAACAGGCCCGCGTCCTGGCCCAGCGCCGGCGAACCCGGCAGGTCGAGCGCGCCCGACAGCTTCACGCCCTCGGTATTCAGCACTTGTTCGATCAGCATGCGGCCCATGCGGCCGGATGCGCCTGCGATGGCGATGTTCATGGTGTCTGGCTCAGCGGAATGTGCGCAATACGTGAAAATTGAATGGGCCGGTCATGGCTGACCGGCCCCGCAAGAGATGGCAAGCCGCGGACGGCGGCTCAGTTGGCTTTGGACGCTTCGGCGGGCGCGATGGCCTGCGCGGGGGCCGCGGCCGGCGCCGCTTCAGCCGCGGGAGTGGCGGACGCAGGCGCCGCGGGCGTCTGGGCCGGCGCGGCGGCCGCCTCGGTCGCCTGCCGCGGCACGAAGTTTTCCACGGTGGTCTGCGCCTCGGCCGGGGCGGCGGCCGCGCTGCTGGTGGATACCTTGCCCGGGGTCTGGTTCTTCAGCGCCCTCTTCATGCCGTCAATCTCGGCGATCAGCTCGTATTCGGACGGGAGTTCATCGCCGCCAAACTTGACCAGGCGGTCGCCATCGAAAAAGACCGTATAGCGGCGCTGCTGCACCACCGGGGTGTTGCCGCGGCGGAACGAGAACACGTAGTCCCAGCGGTTGGCGTGGAACACATCGGTCAGCAGCGGCGTGCCGAGCAGGAACTTGACTTGCTCGCGCGTCATGCCTTCGCGCAGCTGCGAGGCGGCTTCGCGGGACACGAAGTTGCCCTGCACGATATTGATCCGGTACGGCGTGATGGCGTTGGCTACCTTGCGCGAGGTGGAATCGTAGGCCGAGCAGGCGCCGGCCAGCAGTGCCGCGGCCAGCAGGGAGACAACCAGCGTCGGGCGCATGGCGGACGAACGGATATAACGCATGTATCTCGCTTCCGGGAGGGAAAGGGAAAGTACGGAAAGTACCGCGGAAGACCGGCGCAGCAGCGCTGCAAGAGCCGGTTACACCACATGCGCACGGAGCGCCTGCCGCGGCAACCACATGGGACCGACCGCAAATGCCTGAGGCGCGTTGCCCACATGGGACATGGCACCGCGGGCGACTTTTGCTGTCAAAACCCTTATGATTCAACTATCCAGACATTGTACTCTAGGGAGTCACGCCCATGCCGAGTCCGGCGGACCTCAAGAATATCGGCCTGAAGGCGACGGTGCCCAGGCTGAAGATTCTTGAAATTTTTCAGACCAGCGAACAGCGGCACCTGAGCGCGGAAGACGTCTACCGTATCCTGCTGAACGAGCATATGGATATCGGCCTCGCAACCGTCTACCGCGTGCTGACCCAGTTCGAACAGGCAGGCCTGCTGTCGCGCAACAACTTTGAATCCGGCAAGGCCATTTTCGAGCTCAACGAAGGCAAGCACCATGACCACCTGGTGTGCCTCGATTGCGGCCGCGTCGAAGAATTCTTCGATTCCGAAATCGAGCAACGCCAGCAAAGCATTGCGCGCGAGCGCGGCTTTACCCTGCAGGAACACGCACTGTCGCTGTACGGCAACTGCACCAAAACCAACTGTCCCCACAGACCCAAACGATAAGCCGGCGCACGCACCGCGCGAGCGCATCCGGCAAAAACAAAAACCGGCGCCAGGCGCCGGTTTTTTTTATCGGTGCGCGCCGGATCAGCGCTCGCGCAGCGCTTGCAGGTCTTCTTCGGCAACCACGCGCGCGGGGCGCGATGCCGGCAGGCCGACAAACTCTGCCACCACCTGCCGGAACAGGTTGCGCGCCCATACCAGCATCGGATGGGTGTTGCGGCTGCGGTGCCAGAACATGTTCAGGCCGACCGTAGTGTTGAGTTCAGCCGGCAGCGGGAACGCCTTCAGGCCGTAGGTTTCGCAGGCCATGTCCTTGGTCAGCGCATTGACGGTGAAGATCATGTCGGTCTGCGAGGCCATCTCGGCCTGGGCCCGCCACGAATGCACCGTCAGCGTCGCATTGCGCTTGAGGCCGCGCTGCTGCAGCGCGTAGTCGAGCGGGATCAGTGACGGCGCCGGGCGGCCCGCGCCGCCGGAATGCGCCATGAAGATATGGCCGCAATCCAGGTATTGCTCCAGCGTGCAGTGGTTCTTCAGCACCGGGTGGTTCTTGCGCGCGCACACCCACAGGTTCAGCGACGTCACCATTTCCTCGACAATTTCCGGGTGCCGGGTCGGGAACGGGGAGAATGCCAGGTCCAGCTCGTTGGCGCGCATCGAGGCCACGTCGGCTTCCCAGGAATGGGATTCGACCAGCTTGATATGCAGGTCCGGCGCCAGCTGCTTGATACGCAACACGAAGCGGTTGAAGACCGTGTCGCCCAGCTCGGCGGCAAAGCCGATGCTCAGCGTGCCGGTGGCCACCGCGGGTTCGAAATTGTCGGCGTCGCCTTCGTTGATCGACGACCACAGGTCCAGCATGTCGCGGATCTTGGGACCCAGCTCCAGCGCGCGGGGAGTGGGCGTCAGGCCGTGCGGAACGCGGATGAAGAGCGGATCGTCAAAAATCTCGCGCAACCGGCCCAGCGAATGCGACACGGCCGGCGCGGTCATATGCATCTTCTCCGCGACGTAAGTGGCGTTTCGCTTACTCAGCAGCTCGGTGAAGATCACTAAAAGCTTTGTGTCTACGTTCACCATGATCAGGCCCAGGTCAGATTTTTCTTAGCAAAGATGGCCCCACCACTTGCACTGGCTGCACATCAGATTTCAACGGCATCCTGGTAGTGTAAGAGGAAAAAACAAGCTCGAAAAGCAAATTCGGCATTTTCGGAACGCCCAACCTTGTCATATTTCCGAAAAATAATGTCGTTTTTATGAAGTTGGTCTCATATACGCCCAATTTCCGTCATCGGCAGACCGACGAGGCTCGGCGTATATTGGCAGTCGCCATCCCATTTTTGTCATTCTTTTCCTAGGGCGCGGACGCGTCCGCCATCATGCCTGACTCCCAAGCCGACCATTCCCGCCTTCCCGTCGAACTGTCAAAGGCCTACCGCCTGCTCAACCACGGCCCGACCGTGCTCGTCAGCGCGGCCGCCGGCGGCAAGCGCAATATCATGGCCGCCGCGTGGGCAATGCCGCTGGATTTCGCGCCGCCCAAGGTTGCGGTGGTGCTGGACAAGAGCACCTGGACCCGGCGCCTGCTGGAAGAAAGCGGCGAATTCGTGCTGCAGGTTCCCACCGTCAGCCAGGTCGACCTCACCGAGGCGCTTGGCTCCAGTTCCGGCCTGGCCCTGCTGGAGCAGGAAGGGACCGACAAGTTCGATGCCTACGGGCTGGGCACCTTTGCCGGCGCCGTCGTCGGCGCGCCGCTGCTGGAAGGCTGCGCGGCCTGGCTCGAATGCAGGCTCCTGCCCGAGCCGGCGACACAGCAGGCCTATGACCTGTTCCTCGGTGAAGTGGTCGCCGCGCATGCGGATTCGCGCGTGTTCAGCAACGGGCGCTGGCATTTCGAGGGCCATGACGCGCTGCGCACCATCCACCATGTGGCCGGCGGCCACTTCCTGGTGGACGGCGCCGCGGTCGACGCGCGCCCGCTGGCGCCGCGCCAGGCAGGCTGAACTGCCGCCGCACCCAAAGAAAAACGCGCCCGAAGGCGCGTTTTTTTTCTGCAAGGACAGCCGGATTACTTGGCCACCACGCGTGCCATTTCCAGGCACTTGTTCGAGTAGCCCCACTCGTTGTCGTACCAGCTCACGACCTTGATGAAGGTGCCGTCCAGCGCGATGCCGGCTTCAGCATCGAAGATCGAGGTGCGCGCATCGCCGCGGAAGTCCGTGGCGACAACCTTGTCTTCGGTGTAGCCGAGCACGCCCTTCAGCGCGCCCTGGCTCTGGGCCTTCATCTCGGCGCAGATTTCTTCGTACGAAGCCGACTTTTCCAGCTCGACGGTCAGGTCAACCACCGACACGTCCGAGGTCGGCACGCGGAACGACATGCCGGTCAGCTTCTTGTTCAGCTGCGGAATCACCACGCCCACGGCCTTGGCAGCGCCGGTCGACGACGGGATGATGTTTTCCAGGATGCCGCGGCCGCCGCGCCAGTCCTTGTTGGACGGGCCGTCGACGGTCTTCTGCGTGGCGGTGGCAGCGTGCACGGTCGTCATCAGGCCGCGCTTGATGCCCCACTTGTCGTTCAGCACCTTGGCCACCGGGGCCAGGCAGTTGGTGGTGCAGCTGGCGTTGGAGATGATCGCCTCGCCCTTGTACGTCTCGTGATTCACGCCGTACACGAACATCGGGGTGTCGTCCTTGGACGGAGCCGACATGATCACCTTCTTGGCGCCCGCGTCGATGTGCTTCTGCGCGCCTTCCTTGGTCAGGAAGATGCCGGTCGACTCGATCACCACGTCGGCGCCGACTTCGCCCCACTTCAGCTCGGACGGATCCTTGACTGCGGTCAGGCGGATCTTCTTGCCGTTGACGACCAGGGTGTTGCCGTCGACCGACACTTCGCCGTCAAAGCGGCCATGCACCGAGTCGTACTTCAGCATGTAGGCCAGGTAGTCGGGCTCGAGCAGGTCGTTGATGGCAACGACTTCGATGTCCTTGAAGTTGGCGGCTGCGGCGCGGAACACCATGCGTCCGATGCGGCCGAAGCCGTTGATGCCGATCTTGATGGTCATGACTGTCTCTCCTGAGGATCGATGAAAACCGGTGGGCGCCGCTGCTGCCGCGCGGCGCACCGCGCGTCTCCAGCGCCCGGATGCTTAGATAAGGGTGTCTTTCACCGTACGCACGACGTTGTCGACGGTGAAGCCGAAGTGCTTGAACAGCACGCCGGCCGGTGCCGATTCGCCGAAAGTGTCGATGCCAACTACCGCTTGGACCTGGTATTTCCACCAGAAGTCCGTCACGCCCGCCTCGACCGCCACGCGCGGCACGCCGGCCGGCAGCACGCTGGCCTTGTAGGCGCTGTCCTGCTTGTCGAACACGGTGGTCGCCGGGATCGAGACCACGCGCACATGCACGCCTTCCGCAGCCAGTGCGTCTGCGGCGCCAACGGCCAGGCCCACTTCCGAGCCGGTTGCCATGATCACCGCGTCCGGACGGCCGGTCCTGGCGTTGACGCTGTCGCGCAGCACGTAGCCGCCGCGCGCGATATTGGCGCGGGTGGCGTCGTCGCGTTGCTGGAACGGCAGGTTCTGGCGGCTGAAGATCAGGCAGCTCGGGCCGTTCTCGCGGCGGATCGCCTCGGCCCAGGCCACGGCGGTCTCGGTGGTGTCGGCGGTACGCCAGACGTCCATGTTGGGGATCAGGCGCAGGCTGGCGACGTGCTCGATCGACTGGTGCGTCGGGCCATCTTCGCCCAGGCCGATCGAGTCATGGGTGAACACGAACAGCGAGCGGATCTTCATCAGCGCCGCCATGCGCAGCGCATTGCGACTGTAGTCCGAGAACGTCAGGAAGGTCGCGCCGTAGGGGATGTAGCCACCATGCAGCGCGATGCCGTTCATGATGGCGCTCATGCCGAACTCGCGCACGCCGTAGTTGATGTGGTTGCCCCAGGCGTCGACGCGCACGGCCTTGCTGCCGGTCCAGTTGGTCAGGTTCGAGCCGGTCAGGTCGGCCGAGCCGCCGAGGAACTCGGGCAGCACCGGGCCGAAGGCCTCGATGGTGTTCTGGCTGGCCTTGCGGGTGGCGATGGTCTCGGCCTTTTCCTCGCACTTGGCGATAAAGGCTTCGACGGCGGCGTCGAACGAGCCCGGCAGCTCGCCCTTCATGCGGCGCGTGAATTCGCCGGCTTCGTACGGGTGGCGCTCGGCATACGCGTCGAACAGCGCGGTCCAGGCGCGCTCCAGCGCCTGGCCATTGGCCTTGGCGTCCCAGGCGTCATAGACGTCGGCCGGCACATCGAACGGGGCGTGGGCCCAGCCCAGCGCCTCGCGCGTGGCCAGCACTTCGGCGCCGCCCAGCGGCGCGCCGTGCACGTCGTGGCCGCCTTCCTTGTTGGGCGCACCCTTGCCGATCTTGGTGCGGCAGCAGATCAGGGTCGGCTTGTCGCTGGCCTTGGCCTGCGAGATCGCCAGGTCGACGGCGGTAATGTCATGGCCGTCGATACCGCGGATCACGTTCCAGCCATAGGCTTCGAAGCGCTTCGGGGTGTCGTCGTTGAACCAGTGCACGACATCGCCGTCGATCGAGATGCCGTTGTCGTCCCACAGCGCAATGAGCTTATTAAGCTTTAGCGTGCCGGCCAGCGAGCAGGCCTCGTGCGAGATGCCTTCCATCAGGCAGCCATCGCCCAGGAAAACGTAGGTGTGGTGGTTGACGATATCGAAGCCGGGGCGGTTGAATTCTTCGCCCAGCAGGCGTTCGGCCATCGCCATGCCGACCGCGTTGGTGATGCCCTGGCCGAGCGGACCGGTGGTGGTCTCCACGCCCGGGGTGATGCCGTATTCCGGGTGGCCGGCGGTCTTGCTGTGCAGCTGGCGGAAATTCCTCAGCTCTTCGACCGGCAGGTCATAGCCGCTCAGGTGCAGCAGCGCGTAGATCAGCATCGAACCGTGGCCGTTCGACAGCACGAAGCGGTCGCGGTCGGCCCAGTGCGGGTTGGCCGGGTTGTGCTTCAGGTGCCGGCCCCACAGCGCCACGGCGATATCCGCCATGCCCATCGGCGCACCGGGGTGGCCGGAATTGGCCTGCTGGACGGCGTCCATGGCAAGCACACGGATGGCATCGGCCATCAGCTTGGCGGGCTGGGAAGCAAAGGGACTCGTTGCGGGATGGGCTAGGGCGGACATTCGGGCGGTCTTTGACGTGAGCTTGGACGCGGGCGGGCGTGGGCCTGTCGGCGGGAAAACCGCAATTTTAACAGAAGCTAAGGGGTTTTCCGGACTCCCGGACACCGGTGGCGGGCATGGCTCGGGGATCACCCGCGGGGCCGGGGCGCGTGGCGCTGCGCTGCACTTCGACAGCGTAGCGCCACGCGCGTAAGATGCACACTCGCACCGCGCGGCCCGGCTTGGCGACAGCCGAGCGACAGACCGCGCCGGGTTTCCCGCAGACAGGAGACGATCATGAGCAGACCGGCCAACACCCCCTGGCTCACCCCCTACCTGACCGTCGCCAACGGGCGCGCCGCACTGGATTTCTACAGCCGCGCCTTCGGCTTTGCCGCCGGCAACGTGGTCGATGAAAACGGCGTGCCGACCCACGCCGAAATGCACTACCAGGGCGATCTGGTAGTGATGTTCGCACCCGAAGGCGCCTGGGGCAGCACCGCCCGCACGCCCCGCTCGCTCGGCGTGGAATGCCCGCAAACCTTCTATGTCTATTGCGACGATGTCGACGCGATGCACCAGCGCGCGGTCGACGCCGGCGCCGTCAGCCTGATGGCACCGGCCGACCAGTTCTGGGGCGACCGCTACTGCATGGTCGAGGACCCCGATGGGTACCGCTGGGGCTTCGGCAAGCCGCTCGATCCGAACGGGGGCAAGGCAAGCTGATGGCTCCGCGTTTCTTTGTCGGCGGCACGGACACGATCCTTGCCGCCGAAGCCGAATTTCCCCTGCCCGAACCGGTGGTACGCCACGTCCAGGTGCTGCGCCTGGCGCCCGGCGATGCCATCACGCTGTTCGACGGCCGTGGCGGCAGCCACGCCGCCACCCTGCTCGAACTGGGCAAGCGCCATGCGCTGGCGCGCATCGGCGCGCACGACGCGGCCGAGGCCGAGCCGCCCTTCCGCGTCACGCTGGCGCAAGGGCTGGCCGGTGGCGACAAGATGGACTGGCTGATCGAGAAAGCGGTCGAACTCGGTGTCGCCGCGATCCAGCCGCTGCAGGCCAACCGCTCGGTGGTGCGCCTCACCGGTGACCGCGCGCCCAAGCGCCAGGCGCACTGGCAGGCGCTGGTGCAGGCCGCCTGCGAGCAATGCGGGCGCAATCGCTTGCCCGCCGTGGCGCCGGTCGCTAACTTTGAGACATGGCTGGCGCAGTCCGGGGGCGGCACCGGGGCAAGGCTGCTGGTGTCGCCGCGGGCAGAGCAGTCGCTGCCGGCCTATGTGGCCGAGCGCCGCGACACGCTGCTTGCAGATGGCGTCACGCTGCTGATCGGCCCCGAAGGCGGTCTGTCGCCGGACGAAGAGCGCGCGGCACTGCAGGCCGGCTTCACCGGCGTGTCGCTCGGCCCGCGCATCCTGCGCACCGAGACCGCCGGACTGGTCTGCCTTTCCACGCTCAACGCCTTGCTTGGCGGATTCTGACGGCGGCGGCCATCCGGCCAGCGCCAACCTTGACTGAAGGAGTCGACCATGGGACTACTCGATAGCGTGCTGGGCGGCGTGCTCGGACAACTGGGCAATGCCCGAGGCGAAGAAGGCAGCGCCGGCGGGCTCAATCCGAAGCTGATGATGGCGCTCGGCCTGCTGGCAATGCTGGCCATGCGCAACCGCGGCCAGGAAAGCGGCTCTGCAGCGCCGGTCGACGATGGGCTCGGCGGACTGGGCAGCCTTGGCGGGCTGCTGGGCGGCGTGCTCGGCGGCAATGCCAGCGCGCCCGGCGCCACCGGCGGGCTCGACCTTGGCTCCCTGCTTGGTGGGCTGCTTGGCGGCCAGGGTGGCGCGCCGGCCAACAGCCAGGCGCTGGGCGCTGCCGCAGGCGGCATCGGCGCGCTGCAGCAGATCCTGGCACAGGCCGGGCTGGGCGACCAGGTGGATTCGTGGATCGGCACCGGCGCCAACCAGCCGGTCACGCCGTCGGCGCTGAGCGACGCGCTGGGCGGGACCGGGGCGCTGGACTCGCTGGCACAGTCGACCGGGATGTCGCAGGAGGACGTAGCGGCGCAACTGAGCGAAGGCCTGCCCGAGCTGATCGACCGGCTGACACCGCACGGGCATATCCCTGCGCAGGAGTAAGCCGGCACGCGCTGCGCCCAAACAAACAAAAAGCCCGCAAATGCGGGCTTTTTTTTGGTTCATCGCCGAATTCCGGGGAAAGCCGCACGGATCTTGAGGAAGAAGTAGTGGTCATCGCGGAAGCCATAGGCCATGCGCTTGATCACCTTGATCCGATTGTTGATGCCTTCGACCAGATTCGTGCCCAAGGGCCAGCGGGTGTGGGCCAAGATGCCCGGCAGGTAGGGCTTGAGCCGCCGGGCGAACTGGCGCAGCGGCTCGATCCCGCTGCTCATGGCGCG
>NZ_JAYMRX010000002.1:0-550362 GCF_038900635.1 Cupriavidus oxalaticus
CGCGGGCGATAACGCCCAAGCGCGCACCGAATCTCGCATCGAAGTCGAGGGGAATCGCTCATTGAACTCACTTGGCCACGCTCTCACGGTCAACTCGGCGCTGCGGACGTTGTTTTGAACACCATCCTTAACCTCATCCGTTGTGACAACGGGACAGAGGGGATGGGCAAGCCAATCATTGATGACGAATTGTGGGCACTGATCGAACCGCTTCTTCCTCCGGCCAAGCCGCGACGATTCCGATATCCGGGTCGCATGCCGGTGTCGGATCGGGCAGCATTGACAGGCATCCTGTTTGTGTTGAGAAGCGGCATCCGGTGGAACGAACTACCCGCCGAGATGGGTTGCGGCTCCGGTGTCAGTTGCTGGCGTCGGCTACGCGATTGGCAAAGTGCCGGCGTATGGGATCGGTTGCACGAGATCCTTCTAGCCAAGCTACGCGCGGCCGATCGCATCGATTTCTCACGCGTCGTCATCGATTCCTCTTCAGTTCGAGCGATTGGGGCGGGCCAAAAACAGGCCCGAACCCCACCGATCGCGCGCGACCAGGTTCCAAGCACCACGTCGCCACCGACGCCAACGGCACGCCGATCGCGGTCATCCTGACCGGCGCGAACCGCAACGACATTACCCAGCTCCTGCCTCTGATCGAAGCGATTCCCGCTATCCGGGGATGTCGAGGTCGACCTTTGCGCAAGCCTGGGCGCATCTACGCTGATCGCGCGTACGACTACGACAAATATCGCAGGCCGCTTCACGCTGCCGGCTTCCCGACTTCGATCGCTCGGCGTGGCCAGCCGCACGGCAGCGGACTCGGCAAGATCCGCTGGGTTGTAGAGCGCACTCATGCTTGGTTGCATGCATTCCGGCGTCTGCGCACTCGCTTCGAGCGTCGCGCCGACATCCATGAAGCCTTACTCAAGCTGGCCTGCTGCCTCATTTGCTGGCGCACCCTTCAGCGTGACGAGTCTTCATTTTGAAATGAGTTCTAAGGCAAGCCAACCACATCGTCAAAAGTCAAGGCTGCAAAAAGGGGGTGAGTCGTCATGCTGCCAGCCGCAGCCCCAACCCCAGCCACACCTTAATCAGGCCAGCCTCATCTCCAACTGCCTGGACCACAAATCCATCGTGAAATCCGGCTCCTGATGATGGATATGCCGATACAGCCCGGGCTGCGCGCCGATCGCGTCATGCACCGCCTGCGCGGTGATCTGCTGCTCCGCGAACAGATGCCGGAAGTGGCAGGCGACGATGACGCCGTCATCGGCCAATGCGCCCGCCGCAAGCGCTGCGACCTCGTGCCAGTCGGGCTTCGGGAAGTAGTACCCGAGTTCGGAAAACACGATCAGGTCGAACGGTCCCTCGGGCCAATGCTGTGGCAGTTCACCTGTCAGCACCTGCACGTGCGCAAACTCCGCCACGCGCTGCCGCGCCTGCCCGGCAGCGCTGTCGGCCAGTTCCATTGCCACCAGCGCATCGCAGCGCGGCGCCAGTTCGACGGTAAGATGCCCCCCGCCGCAGCCGGGCTCGAATGCGCGTGCGAAGCGTGCGCGCGGCAGCGTCGCCATCAGCAGCGCGCGCTTGCGTGCCTCGTACCAGCGCGTGCCGATGCCCCAGGGGTCGTCCTGCCGGCCATACAGCCGGCTGAAGTATTCGCGGTCGACCGGCATGCTCAGTAGCCGTAGTACGGCTGTTGCTGGTAGTAGCGGGACGGCTGCGGGCCGCACGGCACGTACGCGCCGTCGTAATCGCTGTAGCAATAGCCCGGCGGCACCGCCGGCGCCGCGTACGACACCGGCGCGGGGGCATAGGTGACCGGCGGCGGCGCCACTGCCACGGGTGCGGCCACTACCGGCGCCGAGGCCAGCGCGGCGCCGAAGGCCAGGCCGACCAGCGCGCCGACGGCGAGGACCGCGCCGGCATTCGACCCGCCGCCATGGTGGCGGCCGCGCGCGGACGCGGGGCCGGCGGCTACCAGGGCCACGGCCAGGGCGGCCGCGGCGACGATTCGGGTGGAGGGGCGCATGTCGGACTCCTTGAGATGCAGCTTGTGTCCCTGAATGATGGATGCAAACTGCCCCGTAAGGTGTTTCGCCGCGGAGGCCGACTTGTTAGCTTTGTAACAGGGGCTTTTTACGGGGCCGGTTTTTAACAGGCCGTAAGACAGCCCCTGTCACGTACTCTGTCACGCACCCAGTCCGGAACGCCTCCCCAGGATTTTGGCCAGCCTGCCCGGGCCCGCGCAGGGCGGGCGTGCCGGGGTTCAGAGCACGTATCCAGCGGGCACCGCGAACGGCGGAGTTACCCCGCCGCGTACGCGCGCTGCGATGCTTCTCCGAACGGCGGCAGGTTCTCCAGTCGCAGCGATTGCGGCTCGGTCAGCGCGATGTCCGCGGCGCGCAGGCGCTTGAGGATTTCGAACAGCAGGTCGCTGCGCACGTTCGCGGCGATGCGCGGGCTGCTGACGTAGCCTGTCACCGACAGCGTGATGCCGTTGGACGCCAGCTGGCTGAACATGACCGACGGCGCCGGCACGTCCAGGATGGCCTCGTTCTCCTTGTAGACATCGATCAGCAGGTCGCGCAGCTGTTCGGGATCGGTATTGAGCGGGAACGTCAGCTGCAGCGACACCACGCCCTGCGTGCTGTTGCTCATGGTCACGTTGCGCACGTTCTGCGAGATCAGCTGCGAGTTGGGCACGATCACGGTCGAGCGGTCGCCCAGCTGGATCTCGGTCGCGCGCACGTTGATGCGGCGGATGTCGCCCTCCACGCCGGCCAGGCTGACCATGTCGCCGACCTTGACCGGGCGCTCGGTCAGCAGGATCAGTCCCGAGACAAAGTTCTTCACGATCTCCTGCAGGCCGAAGCCGATGCCCACCGACAGCGCGCTGACGATCCACGCCAGGTTGTCCCAGCGCACGCCCAGCAGCGACAGCGTCAGCAGCACCAGCAGCACATAGCCGACATTGCTGAACAGCGTGATCAGCGATGCGCGCAGCCCCGGCTCCTTGCACACCTTGGGCAGCAGCTCCGCGTCGAGCCAGCGCCGCACCGAACGCAGCAGCCAGATGCCCACGCCGAGCGCCAGCACCGCATTCAGGATGCGGTCCGGCATGATGTTCAGGCTGCGCAGCTGCTCGCCACCCAGCACCGTCAGCAGGCTGTTGAGCAGGTCCGCCGGCGTGGTGCCGAAGCCGCCGGTCAGCAGCGCCACCACGGCCACCAGCAGCAGCACGCTGGCGCCGATGCCCGACAGGATGGTCGAGGCCTGCTCCAGGTGCGAATCGTCGACGCCGAACAGCTGCTTGATGACGCGGCCGCTGGCGTGGCTGGTCGACAGCACGGCCTCGCAGACATCGCGCGTGACCTGCGTCAGCAGGTACAGGCTGCACAGCACGATGTCGAACCAGACCAGCTCATAGGTCAGGAAGCGCGCGAAGCTGATATAGCCGGCCAGCAGCGCGACCATCGACACGATCACCAGCACGGTCACGGCGGCGTGGATCATGCCGGCCAGCGTGGCGCGCGCCTCCGGGCGTTCGCCCGCGGCGGCGAGTTCGTTGCGCACGCGGTTGGCGCGCAGCAGCGCCGCGCCGATGGTCAGCACCACCACGAGGGATACCAGCCCGCGGCCCAGCAGCGTGACCTGCACGGTGGTATCGGCGATGCGGTTGATCTGCTCGAGCGTGCCGGCGAGCAGCAACAGGCCGGCCAGCACGGCGGGGAAGGGCTTCATCGCCAGCGCGACCGGATCGGCCAGCGCGGGCAGGCGCCAGCTGGGGTGCCGCGTGCACAGCAGCGCGCGCCCCAGCCCGACGATCAGCGCGCTGGTCAGCGTCAGCTTGACCAGCTGCGCGTACAGCGCCATCACGTCGGGCGGCAATTCATAGTTGCGCGCGAAGGCGTGGTACACCAGCTGCACCGCGAGACCGGTGGTGCAGACCGTTGCCAGCGTCGTCGCCAGCGCCAGCGCGCTGCGGCGCAGGCGTGTCTCGGGCAGCCGCGTCAGGCAGAACCACGCCAGCGCGCGCTCGGCAAGGCGCCGTCCCAGCGTCCATACCGCCAGCGCGAGCAGCAGCAGCGCCACCGTGGCCGCGAGCTGCGATGGCTGCCACGCCAGCTGCAGCATCGGCGCCACCTGGTCGCGGAAGCCGTCCAGGCGCGCCTGGTCTTCCGGCGGCGGGCTGAACAGCGGCTGCCAGAACTGCGGATTCAGGATGCTTTCCGAGCGCAGCGCGAGCTGGTCCTTCAGGTGGCCGCGCTCCAGCCGGCCCAGTTGCTCGCTCAGGTTGGCGATGTTCTCCTTGCTTTCGGCGGCCTGCTTGAGATGGGCATCGAGTTGCGTGCGGCGCGCATTGAGCTCGGCACGCTGCTTCACCACGGCGGGCGCTTCCTTGGTGGTGCCATCGGCGGGCGGCGGCCCGAGCACGTCGAGCTGCGCCTGCAACTGGGCTCGCTGCGGCGTCAGCGCCGCGGCGAGCTTGCCGACGTCGGTGTCGAGCCGCTGCAGCGTTTCCTGCAGGTCATGCAGCCTGGTATTGCCGTCGGGGTCGGAGGCCTGCTGCTTGACGCTGTCCTGCTCGGTCTGCAGGCGCTTGAGTTCGGCGGTGGCCTCGGCGTGCGTCAGCGCGGGCGCTTGCGCGGCGGCCTCGGCTTCCGAAGCGGTCTCTGCGGCATGGACTGCGGGCAGGGTAGCCGGCATCAGGTGGCATAGGGCAGCGAGCGCAAGGCCCAGTGCGAGCCGTGAAGCTTTGCTCATGGCGGATTCTCGTCGGGTGGTGACGGCTTGCGGCGCTCCGGCGGCGGATGGAAATGGCAAGGCACGGTGCGGGCAGGGCCACATGGCGCTGCGTCGCGATTCCGCTGCGGAACGGCCGGGTCACCGGCGATGAACACGGGAAGGGAGGGCTGCGTACAGTCCATCCGCTTCGGCGAATCTGGGTCAGCCACGAGAAAGGCCCGCGGGCGAAGCCGCAAGCCGGCAATGCGTGGCACGAGTCGTGCTGACCGATCGCGGCGGGTCCATTTTCGGGGCCGCCGCGGCTCGGGCAATTATACGAAAGCGTTCAGGTCACATGCCCCGCACAAGCGGCGCCTGGGGCACCGGCGGGCAGAATTTTGCGCCATGGTGCACGCGCGCCGGCAAGGCGGGCGGCATGCTCGCCACAATCGCATTACCATCACGGCTTTCGCGGGCCGGCAAGCGGTCCGAACGACATTGCAAGGAGTATTCATGGGGGTACCGTCTGCCACGGAAACGGCGCACCTGGCCGGCGCCGCCGGGCCGATCGAGATGCTGGTCGACCGTCCCGCCGGCGCGCCGCGCGGGATCGCGGTGGTGTCGCATCCGCACCCGCTGCTGGGCGGCTCGGCCACGCACAAGGTGCCGCACCAGCTGGCCAAGGCGCTGCTGGCGCGAGGCTTTCTCACCGTGCGGCCCCACTTCCGCGGCGTGGCCGGCTCTGGCGGCGAGCACGACCAGGGCCGCGGCGAGACTGACGACATGCTGGCCGTGGTGGCGCAGTTGCGCGACGACCACCCCGGCCTGCCGCTGGCGCTGGCGGGTTTTTCATTCGGCGCGTTCGTGATGGCGCAGGTGGCCGCCACGCTGGCGGCGCAGGGCGTGCCAATCCGTCACCTGGTGCTGACCGGCCTGCCCTATGGCACGGTCAAGGCCCATCGCAGCTATGACACGCCGGCGGTGCCAGCCGATTGCCTGGTGGTGCATGGCGAGCGCGACGAGCGCGCGGAACTGCCGGCGCTGTTCGACTGGGCCCGTCCCCAGGCGCTGCCGGTGGTGGTGGTACCGGGCGCAGATCATTTCTTTACCGGCAAGCTGCCGTTGCTGGTGCGCATCGTCAGCCAGTACCTCGACCGGCCCGACGGGGAGGGCCGAAGCGCATGACGTTGTTGCGCATCGTGTAAAAACTGCGTCCCGCGGCGCTGCCCCGAGCGCCATGCGGCCCGCACCGGCGCAAGGGCATGTTTTGTGCTACCGATATCAAGGCTAGGACGTCAGATCATCAAGGCTAGGACGTCAGATCGGAGGCAATCCATGAAAGACTATCCACCGTCGGAAATTCGGGACACCTGGCGCCACCGTGGCTACGCCGACCCCGACGATACCCGCCAGGCACGCCACTGGCGCAGCGGCGACACCGGCGGCTCGCCATATGGCTATGGCGAGGCCCGCTATGGCCTGGAGGATGAAGACGACGAGCGGCCCACGCGCCCTTCGCGCTGGGCCGCGCAAGCGGGGTCGCGCCGCATGCCCAAGGGCTACCAGCGCACCGACACCCGCATTCGCGATGATCTGTGCGAGCGGCTCGCACACGCCGATGACGATGTCTCGGATGTCACCGTCGACGTCGGCTCGGGCATCGTCACGCTGGCCGGCACCGTCCGGGACCGCGACGCCAAGTTCCGTATCGAGCAAATGGCCGAGGATGTGCTCGGCGTCAGTGAAGTGCGCAACAACATCCAGATGGCGCGGCCGGGCAGCGTCGGCGAGCGTGCCGGCGGAGCAGCGCGCGGCGAGGATCGGGACTTGGGCTGGAGTCAGGGTCCGGGTCAGCAGCGGGTCGGCCAGTCCACCGGCCAGCGCCGGCAGGTCGGCTCCCCGGCCGGCGACGTGCTGTACATCGTGCAAGGCTCGGACGGGCGTTTCCTCGCCAACGAGCGCGGCGAGGCGGTGATGGTGAGGTCGATCGCGCAGGCGGGCCTGTTCGACGATGCCGATGTGGCCCGCGCCGCTGCCGCTGAGCACTGCGGACGCGGCTACCGCCTGCTGGCCACGCGCCGCTAGCGCGTTTGCGCACGCAAGTCTGTGCGCAAGGGCACGCCGGTGTTATCGTGAGGGCCCACGGCAAGCACTGCCGCCACCGGGCCCCACACCATGCATGAAGCCAGCGTATTCCGGCCGCCGCACGCGGCGGTCGGCCAATCGTTGTCAGCGTTGTCTACCCCTGCGCTGCTGATCGAACTCGATGCCTTTGAAGCCAACCTGGCGCGCATGGCGGAACTTGCCGAACGCGCCGGCGTAGCGCTGCGCCCCCATGCCAAGGCGCACAAGTGCGTGGCGATCGCGCAGCGGCAGGTCGATGCGGGCGCGGTTGGCATTTGCTGCCAGAAGCTGTCCGAGGCGTATCCCTTTGCCGCCGCCGGTATCGCCAGCATCCACCTGAGCAATGAGTTCGTCGGCGCCGACAAGGCCTCGATGGCGGCCGAACTGGCGCGCCACACGCGCTTGTCGATCTGCGTGGACGATGTGCGCCAGGTCAGCGAGGTCGGCGCCGCCGCGGCGCGCGCCGGCGTGCGCATCGCGGTGTTGCCGGAGGTGGACGTGGGGCAGGGCCGCTGCGGCGTGGACAGCGACGAGGCCTTGCTGGCGCTGATCGATGCGATCGATACCGAAGCCGCGCTGTATTTCGGCGGCCTGCAGGGCTATCACGGCGGCATCCAGCATATCGAGGCATGGGCACAGCGGCGCGAGGCCGCGCAGCGCGCGGCCGAGGCCACCGCCGGCTACCTGCGCGCGCTGGAACGGCGCGGGCTGCGCTGCCCGGTGGTGACCGGCGGCGGCACCGGCACCGCCGAGTTCGACCTTGAGAGCGGCGTCTACACCGAAATCCAGCCGGGCTCGTACCTTTTTCTCGACGGCCATTACGGCTCGCTCGAATGGGAAGGCGCGCTGCGGCCGCTGCATTCCCTGTTCGTGGCATCGACCGTGATGAGCGCGGCGCGCGCCGGCGTGGCCGTGTGCGATGTCGGCCTGAAATCGGTCGCGGTCGATTCCGGCCTGCCGCACGTATGGCCGCGCGATGCCGACGGCGCGCTGGAGTACGTTGCCGCCAACGACGAGCATGGCGTGCTGACGGTGACCGACGCCGACAGCCGCGACCTGCTGGGCGAGCGGCTGTGGCTGGTGCCGGGCCATTGCGATCCCACCGCCAACCTGCACGATGCCTACGCGTGCGTGCGCGGCGAGCGCGTGGAAGCGGTATGGGCCATCGAGGCGCGCGGGCTGAGCCGATGAAGGTCGCCCGGTTAGCCTGGCTCAACTTGCTCAACTGGCTCGATCAACTGGCCCGGCGCGCTCAGCGCGCCGGCGCGTTGCCTTCGCGCGGCAGCCCGACGCCCGCGCGCCGCTCGATCAACGCCACCGACAGCGCCGACACCAGCCCTGCAAAGGCCACGTAGGCGCAGATCTGCCACGGCTTGCCGCCGCCCGACCTGAGCAGCGCGGTGGCAATGATCGGCGTGATGCCCGAAGCAAAGATGCCGGAGAACTGGTAGACGAAGGAGATGCCGGTATAGCGCACGCGAGCATCGAACAACTCGCAGAACAGCGCGGCTTCGGGCCCGTACACCGCGGCATAGAAAATGCCGAACGGCACCACGATCGACAGCCACAGCAGCATCATGCTCTGCCCGCTGTTCAGCATCAGCCAGAACGCCGGGAACGCCGACAGCGCCGTGATCAGAGAACCCCAGAAGTACACCCGCGTGCGGCCGATGCGGTCGGACAGGTGGCCGAAGAACGGGATGAAGAAACACATCGCGATCGCGGCGGCCATCACGCCCACCAGCGCTTCGGTGCGGCTGATATTGACGGTCTGCGTCAGGTAGCTGATCGAAAACACGCCGAAGATATTGAAGAAGACACCGTCGATGTAGCGCGCGCCCATGCCCTTGAGGATATTGCCCGGGTAGCGGCGCATCATGTCGAAAAAGGGGATGCGCGTTTCCGCATTGCGCTGCTTGACGCGGGCGAACTCGGGTGTCTCTTTCACGTTCAGGCGGATATACATGCCGACGAACACCATCCCCGCCGAGATCAGGAAGGCGACGCGCCAGCCCCACGACAGGAACTGCGCATCGGTCAGCGTCAGCGACAGCAGCGCCACCACGCCCGAGGCCAGGCACAGCCCGATGGCCAGCCCGATCTGCGGCAGCGAGGCATAGAAGCCACGCCGCTCCGGCGGCGCATATTCGTACGCCATCAGGACCGCGCCGCCCCATTCGCCGCCCAGGCCGATGCCTTGCAGCACACGCAACAGCAACAGCAGGATCGGCGCGGCGATGCCAATGCTTTCATAGGTGGGCACCAGTCCGATCAGGAAGGTCGACACGCCCATGATCATCAGCGTGATCACCAGCATGCTCTTGCGGCCGACCTTGTCGCCGAAGTGGCCGAAGATCACGCCGCCCAGCGGCCGCGTGACAAAGCCGACCGCAAAGGTGGTGTAGGCCAGCATGGTGGCGACCAGCGGGTCGTCGCCGGGAAAGTACAGCTTGTTGAAGACCAGGCCGGCGACGACGCCGTACAGGAAGAAGTCATACCATTCGATGGTGGCGCCGATCACCGACGCCAGCGCTACCTTGCGCACCGCCTGTTCATTGGGGCTTGTCATTGCTGTCTCCTCTGGTGGTGGGAGGCGTCCGCTTTAATCGTCATCATGGTCGTATTGGACGCCGCGTGCACTGCAGGGTCGGCCTTGTCGTTGTCAGCGCCGGCCGTGGCGCTTGTCGAAAAACGTCAGGCGACCGCCGCCATTGGCGCGCGCTCGGCGATTTCCGCCGACAGCGGCTCGCGCCGCGCATCCTCGCGGATAAAGTCGGCGGCACGCTCGGCCATCATCACCACCGGCACGTTGGTGTTGCCCGACACCAGCGTCGGCATCACCGAGCAGTCGACCACGCGCAGGCCGCCCACGCCATGCACGCGCAGGCGCGCGTCGACGACGGCGAGCGGATCGTGCGCGGGGCCCATCTTGGCGGTGCCCGACGGGTGGAAGATGGTGGCGCCGTACTCGCGGCAGAAGTGCAGGATCTCGTCGTCGCTCTGCACCGCATTGCCGGGGCGGAATTCGCGCTGCATCAGCCCGCGCATTGGTTCTGCCTGCGCCACGCGGCGCGCGTAGCGGACCGCGGCGACGGTGCAGCGACGGTCCAGCTCGGCGGACAGGTAGTTGGGCTGCATCGAAGGCGCCTCGAATGGATCAGTGCTGCGGATGCGCACCGTGCCGCGCGATGCCGGCCGCAACTGGCAGACCGAATAGGTGCAGCCCGAGAACGGATGCACGTTGCCGCCGGCCATGTCCGCGGACAGGGTGGCGAAATGGAACTGTGTGTCGGGCGTGGCGCTTTCCGGCAGCGCACGGCAGAACATGGCGCCCTGGTTGATGCCGATCGCCAGCGGCCCCCTGCGCATCAGCAGCCATTCCAGCCCCATGCGCGCCTTGCCCGCCAGGGAGCGCAGCTGGTCGTTGGTGGTGATGGGCCGCGCCACTTCGTAGATCAGGCGGATCTGCAGGTGGTCCTGCAGGTTCTCGCCGACGCCCGGCAGCGCCTGCACCACCGGCACGCCCATCTCCTGCAGCAGCGGGGCGGGGCCGATGCCTGACAGCTGCAGCAGCTGCGGCGACTGCAGCGCGCCGGCGCACAGGATCACCTCGCGGCGCGCTCGCAGGATATAGGGCAGGCCGTCTTTGATGTAGCGCACGCCCACCGCGCGCTTGCCCTCGAACAGCACCGCGGTGGTGTGGGCATCGGTCTCGACGCGCAGGTTGGCGCGAGTGCGTGCCGGCCGCAGGTACGCCACCGCGGTGGAGCAGCGCCAGCCATTGCGCGTGGTGAGCTGGTAGTAGCCCACTCCCTCCTGGTCGCCGTTGTTGAAATCGGTCTTGCGCGGCAGGCCCAGCGCCTGCCCGGCGTCGATGAAGGCATCCACCAGCGGGTGCCGGCGGTCGATGGAGGTGGCGTTCAGCGGGCCCGCGGTGCCGCGCGTCGGGCCGGCGCCGAGGTCGTTGTTCTCCAGCTTGCGGAAGTAGGGCAGGCAGGCGTCCCACTCCCAGCCGGGGTTGCCCAGTGCAGCCCAGTGGTCGTAGTCCTGGCGCTGGCCGCGCACGAAGATCAGGCCGTTGATGGCGCTGCTGCCGCCCAGCGTGCGCCCGCGCGGCCAGTAGATGCGGCGGTTCAGCATGTTGGGGTCGGGATCGGTGTAGAAGCCCCAGTTCACTTCTTTGTGGAACATCGTCTTGCCGTAGCCGATGGGGATATGGATCCACGGGTAGCGGTCCGGCGGGCCGGCCTCGAGCAGGCAGACCGAATGACGGCCGTCCTCGCTGAGCCGGTTGGCCAGCACGCAGCCGGCCGAGCCGGCGCCTACCACGATGTAGTCAACGCTTTGCGACATCGTTGCTGTCTCCTTTGATGGCCGGCGATCTGTCCCGCTGTTCCGGCATCGATCTATAATCTGAAACGTTCTGTTCCGAATTTTATTTTTCAAAAGTGGAATGGAAAGCCCAATCGCGAGGAGACGCCGGTTGTGAAACAGAACGTGTCAATCCCGTTTCAGAATCGCAGTGCAGCAGAGGCTGTCAGCAATTCGTCGGCAGCCACAAGCCTGGCCACCGACGCAAGCGCGGCCGCTGCCGGCGATGACGACGCCCGCAGCCTGCGCGCGCTGACGGTGCTGGCTAGCCTGGCCCGCGCCCAGCATCCGCAGACCCTGTCGCAGCTGGCGCAGCGGCTGCATGTGCCCAAGGCAACGCTGATGCGGCTGCTGGCCGCGATGGAGCGCGCCGGCTTCGTGGTCAGGATGCCCGCCGAGCGCGGCTTCGTGCCCGGGCCTGGCGCCAGCGCACTTGCATTGCAGACGCTGCGCAGCCCGCCGGTGCTGCGCGAGTGCCGGGCGATCCTGGCCCGGCTGGTGACGAACCTAGGCGAGACCTGCAACCTGACCGCGCTGGACGGCGACCGCGTGCTGTACGTGGAGCGCGTCGAGACGCACGAGCCGTTGCGGCTGCAGCTGTCGCCGGGTATCCACGTGCCGCTGCATTGCACCGCCAGCGGCAAGCTGTTCCTGGCCGCGATGAGCCGGCTGGAGCGGCGCCAGATGCTCGGGCGCCTCGCGCTGACGCGCAACACGCCACGCACCTTGTCGGACCTGGCGTCGCTGGAGGCGGAACTGGATCGGCTGGGCACGCGCGCGATCGGCGTCGACCATGAGGAATTCGTGCGCGGCATGTGCGCGGTGGCGGTGCCGGTACTGGAGCCCGGGCCGAAGTCGGGGACGGGGACGGGGCCGGGATCGGAGGTGAGGCCGAAGCCGGCGCGGCGTCAGGTGGTGGCCGCCATCGCCTGCCATGCGCCGACGGCGCGCGTGTCGATGGATGCCTTGCTCAAGGCGGTGCCGATGCTGCAGGGTGCCGCCGACGAAATGGCGCGGATCCTCTGCGCGCCATAGCGGGTAACGCGCCTTGCCGGGCAAGCGCTTACACTGGGAAGCCCCGCATTCCCCAGCCCCGCTGATCTTGCCTCGTACCCGATCCACCACGCTTGACCGGCTCCTCGCCGACATTGCCGCCTGCCGCGCCTGCGCCTTGCCGCATGAGCCCAGGCCGGTGGTGCAGGCAGGCGCCCATGCGCGCCTGCTGATCGTCGGCCAGGCGCCGGGACGGCGCGTGCATGAAACCGGCATCCCCTGGAACGACCCTTCCGGAGACCTGCTGCGCAGCTGGCTGCAGCTGACGCCGGAGCAGTTCTATGACGCCGGCAAGGTGGCGATCGTGCCGATGGGGCTATGTTATCCGGGCAAGGGCGCCAGCGGCGACCTGCCGCCGCGGCGCGAATGCGCGCCGCTGTGGCATGCGCCGCTGCTGGCGTCCATGCCGGATATCCGGCTGACACTGCTGGTCGGCCGCCACGCACAGGCCTGCTACCTCGGCAGCCGGGCCGGAGCGACGCTGGCCGATACCGTTGCCGCCTGCGCCGACTACCTGCCAGCGTTCTTTCCGCTGCCGCATCCCAGCCCGCGCAACCGCTTCTGGCTGCAGCGCCACCCGTGGTTCGATACCGATGTGCTGCCGCGGCTGCGGCAGCAGGTGGCGCTGGCGCTGTCAGGCTGATGTCGCTCAGTGGTCCTTGTGCGGGAAGCGGATCTCGAACTCGGTGAACTCATGCTCGACGGAACGGCAGCTGATGCCCGCGCCCCAACTGGTCAGCACGTTCTGGCAGAACGCCAGCCCGATGCCGGTGCCGCGGTGCGCCGGGTAGGAAAAGAAGGGCTGGAACATGCGCGCCAGCACCTGAGGGGGCACCCCGGTCGCGGTGTCGCGGAAGGTGACGTGCACCCCGTCCGGCCGCACCTCGCAGCAGATCCGGATATCGCCCTTGCCGGCGCGCTTGATCGCTTCGAGCGCGTTCTTCAGCAGGTTGGTTATGACCAGCCCGAACAGCTGCGCGTTGCCGAGCACGCGCACCGGGCCGGGCAGATCGAAGGTGACGATGTCGCGGCCCGGTTCATCGAACGGGAACCGGGCGATGGTGTCGCGGATCACGCCGCCCAGCTCGAACAGCTCGCGCGTGGCCTTTTCCGGGTTCTTGGAGTTGGCCACCAGCAGTTCGATGCTGTTGCTGATATGCGCGATGTCGGACTCCATGCGCGCCACCGCCTGCATCAGCCCCTCGCGGCGCGGCGCGTCCTGGTCCAGCGCTGCCGGCAGCCGCGCCTTGAGGCCGCAAGCGCTGACGCTCAGGCTGGTCAGCGGCGTACGCAGCTCGTGCGCAACGGTGGCCAGCGCGGCCGCCATGCCGCGCCGCTTCTGCTCGATCAGCAATTGGCGGTCAAGCTTGATCACCACCAGCACCGAGATCACGAAGCCGATGATCGGCAATTGCAGCAGCACCGGCTCCCACGGGATCCCGCCCATGGAATTGCCGGCCAGCACGAACAGCGCCACCGCGGCCGCCGCGCCGGACAGCAGCGAGATGGTCGCGAACGCCGTATTGAAGTGATAGAGGATCACCACGGCGATGATGACCGACTCGGCCCAGGCCATCGACCCGCCGTTCTCCAGGTACAGGAAGATGAAGGCGAACGGCATGCCCACCGTGATCGCAAACAGCGCGTAGGGCGGCAGCCAGCGCCGGTGCGAGAACGCGCTGGCGAACAGCAGCGGCACGAACAGCGCGGTGCAGATCAGCCGCAGCCACAGGCTTTCGTAGGGCTGCGGGAACACATAGGACCAGATCAGGTAGTAGAGCGGGTGCCCGATGACCCCCAGCGCGCCCACCATCTGGATCCGCCGCAGGCGGATGACGCTTTCCTCGTCCAGCAGGATGGCCCGTGCCGCGGTTTCGAACACCGACTGCCAGGCCCGGCGGGCAAGGCTGCAAAGGCCGGAGAAACCGGTACGGCGCCTGCGGCCGCCTGAGTCGGCCAACTCTGCTTCCATCTCCAACGGCTACTCCTCATGGGAGCTTGCGGCGAGCTCCTCTTTGGGATTGGGGGATTTGCGCCGGCTGCGGCGCGTCGATGACCATTCTTCCAGACGCACCTCGTCGCGGATACTGGCGAGGACGCTGACCAGCCGGTCGATTTCACCGGCGCTAAGTTTCGCATGCAGGGTAAGTCGCATCAATGCCCGATTCTTGGGGGTTGCCGGCGAGCAGAATACCGCGCCGAAGATGCCGCGCTGCTGCAGCGCATTGCGCAGGACCATCACCTGCGGCTCGGTGCCTGCCTCCAGCCCGATGATCTGCTCGGAGCCGTCGCTGATGTTGTACCCCAGCGCACTGATCGCTTCGCGGGTTTGGCAGGTGATCGCATGCAGCTGCTCGCGCCGCTGGTCTGCCGCGGCGATGAAATCGATGGCGGCGTCGAACCACGCGACCTCGTGGCGCAGCAGCCCCGAACTGAAAATGGCCGGGCGCGACTCGACCGCGAAGAAGTCCTTGAACCGGCTGGAGCAGGTGACGAAGCCCGCGCGCCCGGCGAAGGCCTTGGCCAGCGACGCGGTGCGGAAATGCACCCGTTCCGACAGCCCCAGCGCCGGCACCAGCCCGCCGCCCGACGGCCCGTGGGTGCCGAGCGAGTGCGACTCATCCACGACCAGCACTGAACCCGTAGCTTCCGCCACTGCGACATATTCCTCCAGCGGCGCCACGGCGCCGGTGGTGGAGTACACCGCGTCGACCATGATCACGCCGGGGCCGAAGCGCTCGGCCTGGCGGCGCGCATGGCCCACGTCGTTGTGGCGGATCGGCACGGCCTGCGCGCCGGCGGCGGTGATGCCTTCCCACAGCGAGGCGTGGCCGTTCATGTCAATATAGACCGGCACGCCCGGCCCGGCGATGCATTGCACCAGGCCGACATTGGCGGCCCAACCCGACTGCGCGATCAGCCCGTCCTCGGCCTGCATCAGGTTGGCCAGCTTGCGCTCGACGTGCCGTTGCGGGGTCTCGCCGTACTGGAACACGGACGACATCAGCAGCTCGGGCCGTTCGTCCAGCAGCGCGCGCGCCTGCGCCTCCAGCAACGGCCGCTCGCCCAGCAGGCAGAGGTAGTCGTTGCTGCTCAGGTGCAGCGCATCGGGACCCGGCTTGCGCCCGTGCAGCAGGTGGTCGCCGCCCCAGAGCTTGCCCAGCCGGGCATCGAAATGCTCTGACATGCGGGCTGCGATCCACTGCGGCAGCGGCGGCGTGGCCACGCTGCGGGGCGGGCAGGGAACGGGGTGCGTCGGCTGCGGACGCTGGGCGGCGGAGAACATCGGTTTTCCTCTGGTAGGTAGGAGGGATCGAAGGGGATCGCTGGCGGCATTGCCAGAAACCCGGGCATCGCAGGCACGTCGGGCTTTCTGCACGTTAGCGATTACTGTGCCAAGTCCTCGGCAACGATTGTGACCGGGCTTCCACCAGCTCAACGCTTGTATGAGCGGGAAGGGCCACGCTGCCGTTGCATTGTGGCGCGGCCAGCGCTCGCTGGCATGCCGGTTAACGCCGATTTAGTGCCTGGCAAGGCATATATAGGCAGATGTACCCACAAATACCACCCTCCGCCCGGGCGGGAAGTGCCTAGGGTTTGTCCCGAGAATGCGGCGTAGCGGCTTGTTTTGATTGCGATTTTCCCTGGGAGACGCGCATCGCGGGTGCGCCGGTCCGAACTTTCACCTTGACCTCCCGCGTGGGCCGCCGATAATGATGCAAACGTTTGCAAAGGAGGCATGACATGGACACATCGATCGCGCGGCAGGTATCGCCGGCCCCGCGCCCCACGCTGATAGACGACGAGCATTCGGTCACCGGCATCGTCCTGGCCGCGATGGCGGAAACCGCCAACCCACGCCTGCGCTTCGTCATGGATGCGCTGGTCCGGCATCTGCACGGTTTTCTGCGCGAAGCCCGCCTGACCGACGAAGAGTTCGAGTTCGCGCTGGGCTGGCTTGCCAGCATCGGCCATGCGACGCACGCCACGCACAACGAGGTCGTGCTCGCCGCCGATGTGCTGGGTTTGTCGACGCTGGTGACGGTGATGAACAACAGCACCCGCGACGGCCGCACGCCCGGCGCCTTGCTGGGACCGTTCTACCGCGCCAACGCGCCGCGCTATGCCTGCGGCGACTGCGTGGTGCAGGACGACGCGCCCGGCCTGCCGCTGCTGGTCAGCGGCACCGTGCGCGGCACCGACGGCACGCCGCTGGCCGGCGCGCTGGTCGAGGTATGGCAGGCCTCGCCGGTAGGCCTGTACGACAACCAGGACCCGGCCCAGCCCGACCGCAACCTGCGCGGCTGCTTTCATACCGATGCCGACGGCGGCTACCGCTTCCGCACGGTGCGCCCGGCCGGCTACCCGGTGCCGACCGACGGCCCGGTCGGCGCGCTGCTGGCCGCGCAACAGCGCCATCCGTACCGGCCGGCGCATATCCACTTCATCGTCGCGGCGCCGGGACATCGGACGCTGGTGACGCAGGTGTTTGCCGACGAGGCCGACAAGCTGGCCTCGGATGTCACCTTCGGCGTGCACCGGCAACTGGTCGGCACGCTGCAGCTGCACGACCAGGGCAGCAGCGCGTGGGGCGACGTGCCGGCGCCGTTCTACACGCTGGACTTCGACTTCACGCTGGAGCCGGGGCAGCAGACCTTTCCCAAGCCGCCGATCGACTGAACGCCGGCCGTTTTCCTTTCACGCAAATTCAACTCCGAACATGAGCGCATCCCCCCTTTCCGGCAAGGTTGCCGTGATCCTCGGCGGCACCGGCAGCATCGGCTTTGCCGCCGGTGAAACACTGGCCCGACTCGGCGCGAGCATCGTCCTGACCGGCCGCGACGCCGACAAGGCGGCCAGCGCGGCGGCCGCGCTGCCAGCCGGCAACCATCTTTCCGCCGTCGCGGAAGTTGCCGACAGCGCCTCGCTGCGCGCGCTGGCCGACGAAGTCATCTGCCATTACGGCCGGGTCGACATGCTGGTCAATACCGCCGGCTTTACGCGGGCAATCCCGCATGGCGACCTCGACGCGCTCGACGACGCGCTGATCGACGAACTCTTCGCCATCAACTGGCGCGGCCAGTTCGCCGCGATCCGTGCCTTCGCCCCGCACCTGCGCGCCCATGGCGACGGGCTGGTGGTCAATGTCGGCTCCATCGCGGGGCGCAACGGACAGGGCAGCAACGTGGCGTACTGCGCGGCCAAGGCCGGGCTCGATGTCATGGCGATGTCGCTGGGTCGCGCACTGGCGCCGCAGATCCGCGTGCTGAACGTCTCGCCCGGCGTGGTCGACAGCGCGTTCGTGCCCGGACGCGACAGCAGCTTCAACGAGCGCGCCGCCAGGACCACGCCGTTGCAGCGCATCGGCCAGGCGCAGGACGTGGCCGATGCCATCGCCGCGTGCGCGACCTCGCTGCGCTTTGCCACCGGCACCACCATCGTCGTCGACGGCGGCCGGCAGCTCGGCTAGACCTGCGCCGCGCTCCGTTTTCTCTTGTTCCTAGCCAACATTCGCAACATTCGCTCATGCACGCACGCAAGACCATCATCACCTGCGCGGTGACCGGCAATATCGTCACCCCCGAGCAGCATCCCGGCCTGCCGGTCACGCCGGCGCAGATCGCCGACGCCGCGCTCGAAGCCGCCGAAGCGGGCGCCGCCGCGGCCCATATCCACGTGCGCGATCCCGAGACGGGCCGCCCGTCGATGGCGCTCGAGTACTACGCGGATGTCATCGACCGCATCCGCGCGCGCAACCGCACGCTGATCATCAACCTCACCACCGGCCCCGGCGGCCGCTTCGTGCCAAGCGAAGACGAGCCGCGCGTGGCGGCGCCGGGCACCACGCTGCTGCCTCCGGGCAAGCGCGTCGAGCACATCACCGCGTTGCGCCCGGACGTGTGTTCGCTCGACCTCAACACCATGAACTCCGGCGGCGACGTGGTCATCAACACGCCCGCCAACGTGCGCAAGATGGCCGCCGCGATCCGCGCCGCCGGCGTCATGCCGGAACTGGAGATCTTCGATTCGGGCGACCTCAACATGGCGCTCGACTTCATCCGCGACGGCGTGCTCGACGGGCCTGGCCTGTGGACCTTCGTGCTGGGTGTCAAGTACGGCTTCGCACCCACGCCCGAGACGATCTTCTATGCGCGCAACATGCTCCCCGCCGGGGCGCACTGGTCTGCCTTCGGCATCGGCCGCGCCGAGTTCCCGATCGTGGCGCAGGCATGGCTGGCCGGCGGCCACGTACGCGTGGGACTGGAAGACAACATCTACCTGGAGAAGGGCGTGCTGGCGCCCAGCAACGCCGCGCTGGTCGCCAAGGCGCGCGACATCGTGCGCTCGCTCGGCGGCGAGATCGCGACGCCTGCCGAAGCGCGCCGCACGCTGGGCCTGCGCGAAGCCTGAGCCCGCCAACCGAATTGCCGATTCCCGAAAGGACAAACCTTATGAACACGATCCGCGTGAACCAGAAAGCCGCCGATATCGAGGCGCTGAACCTCGAACTGCTCGGCGTGCCGCGCCCGCATGCCGCTGCGGACCAATGCATCATCGAAGTCGCCAGTGCCGGGGTCAATCCCAGCGACGTGAAGGCGACGCTGGGCCTGATGCCGCATGCGGTGTGGCCGCGCACCCCCGGCCGCGACTATGCCGGCCTGGTGATCGACGGGCCGGACGCGCTGCTGGGCCTGCAGGTGTGGGGCAGCGGCGGCGAGCTCGGCATCCGCCGCGACGGCACGCATGGCAAGTACCTGCGCATCCCGGCCAGCGCGGTGCGCGCCAAGCCGGCCTCGGTGTCGCTGCTGGAAGCCGGCGCCGTGGGCGTGCCGTTCATCACCGCCTATGAGGGCCTGCGCCGCGCCGGCATGCCGCAGGCCGGCAGCACCGTGCTGGTCTGTGGCGGCAATGGCAAGGTCGGGCAGGCCACCATCCAGATCGCCACGGCGCTGGGCGCGCGCGTCTTTGCCGTCGAGCGCACGGCCGAGCCTTACCGCGGCCATGCCAGCGGCGACGTGCGCATGATCGACGCCAGCCGCGAAGCGATCGCCGGCGTGGTGCGCGACGAGACCGACGGCCATGGCGCCGACATCGTTTACAACACCGTCGGCAGCCCGTACTTCGAGCAGGCCAACCAGGCGATGGCCGTCGGCGCGACGCAGATCTTTATCTCGACCATCGAGAAGCCGGTGCCCTTCGACATCTTTGCCTTCTACCGCGGCCAGCATACGTACGTCGGCGTCGACACGCTGGCGCTGGACAGCGGCGCGTGCGCGCAGATCCTGGACCAGCTCGCGCCGATGTTCGCCTCGGGCGCGCTGCGGCCGTTCCCGGTGCTGTCCGATTACACCTACGCGCTGGCCAATGCCAAGGACGCGTATCGCGCGGTCCTGCAAGGCGCGACCGAGCGCGTGGTGCTCAAGCCATGAACACGACCCGCTTTGCCCGGGCGCCGGCGTATTTCCCGCCCAACCACGACGGCATGCATTGCCTGCGGCTGCAGGGACACGAGGCGGGGCCTTCCGAGGCATTGTGGCTCGGGGTCTCGGTGCTGCTGCCAGGCGGGCATACCGCGCTGGATGCCTCGCCGGTGGAAAAGCACTACGTCGTGCTCGAAGGCGAGGTCTGCGTGCGCACGCCGGACGAGGCCGTCACGCTGGGACAGTACGACTCGGTGCGGCTGGCGCCGGGCGAGGCGCGGCAGGTGTCCAACCCTGGCAACCGGCCCGCCTTGCTGCTGCTGGCGATGCCATATCCAAAGGCCTGATTTTTCGCGCAAAAGATGCAAACGATTGCAGTGCCGAAGTACACAGCGCTGACCAAAAATGCGACTACAAAAAGAATGACCACAACCCCAGGGGAGAGACCAATGACATCCGTTTCCAAGCGGAGCCGCTTGCTGCTGCTGGCCATGGGCGCGGCGTGTAGCGGCCACGCCGGCGCGCAGTCGTCCGTGACGCTGTACGGGCGCCTGAACACCGCGCTGGAGTATTCCTATGCCAATACGGCGACCGACGGCACGCGCCTTGGCGGCGTCGGCCGCCTGACCAACAACCGCTCCGTGTTCGGCATGCGCGGCGAGGAAGGCTTGGGCGGCAGCCTCAAGGCGATCTGGCAGATCGAGAGCAATGTCTCGCTCGACACCGGCCAGGGCCAGATCGCGGGGCGCAACTCCCGCATCGGGCTGCAGGGCAACGCCGGCACGCTGTTCATGGGGCACTGGCAGACGCCCTATACCGAGGCGACCGCGGCCTACGATCCGTATTACCCGACCACGGCGGGCTACATGGCGCTGATCGGCAACGGTTCCACGTCGAGCTCGGACAACGTGCAGGACACCAGCGCGTTCGACCGCCGGCAGAAAAACATCATCGTCTACAAGACGCCGTCGCTGGCGGGCTTCAGCGGCGCGGCCGCGTGGGGCGTCAACGAGGAAAAGACCACGGTGCCGCGCAACCCCGGGCTGTACTCGTTTTCCGCCGCCTACGACGACGGTCCGCTCAACGTGGTGCTGGCCTACGAAATCCACCAGCACTACCAGACCGCGGGGCGCAACGACGATGCGATGAAGGCGGGGGTTTCCTACAAGTTCCCGAGCACCACCGTCGCGCTGCTCTATGAACGGCTGCACTACCGCACCGCCACCGGCGACCTGACCCGCAACGGCTACTACGCGTCGGTGGTGCAGAAGCTGGGGCCGGGCAGCGTGCGGATCGGCTTCGGGCTGGCCAGCAACGGCGCCGGCAATGCCACCGAGACCGTCGGCTTCTTCCGCAGCGGCGCGGAGACGGGCGCGACGCAGGTCACGGTGGGCTACGACTACCCGTTGTCCAAGCGCACGGCGCTGTTTGCGTACTACAGCCGCATCAACAACAAGCGCAACGCGATCTATGACTTTGCCATCAACGAACTGGGCGTGAGCGCGGGCGCAGACCCGCAGACCGTCGCGCTCGGCATGCGGCATTTCTTCTGAGGCGCGGCACACGCGTCCCGACCGGCAATGAGGAGACAAGGAATGATTCGATCCATCCAGGGCGCCGTGCTGGCGCTGACTTCGACGTTGATGCTGGCGGCCGCCCCCGCCGCCAGTGCACAGCCCCAGTACCCGACCAAGCCGATCCGGCTGGTGGTGCCGTTTTCCGCCGGCAGCGCCACCGATATCCTGGCGCGCATTCTCGGCAGCAAGATGGCCGAGGGCGGCAGCTACCAGGTGATCGTCGACAACCGGCCCGGCGCGGGCGGCACCGTCGGCGCCACCGGCGTGGCCAAGGCCGCGCCGGACGGCTACACGCTGATCCTGGTGTCGGTCGGGCACGCGATCAACGCCACGCTGTATCCCAGGCTCGGCTATGACACGGTGAAGGACTTCGCGCCGGTCTCGCTGGTGGCCAGCGTGCCCAATGTGCTGGTGGTCAATGCGGCCAGCAAGTACAAGTCGGTGCGCGACGTGGTGGCGGCGGCCAAGGCCACGCCGGGCGCACTGAACTTTGATTCCGCGGGCTCCGGCAGCTCGACACACCTGAGCGGCGAGATGTTCAAGATGCAGGCCGGCATCGACATCACGCATATCCCGTACAAAGGCACCGGCGAAGCGCTGACCGACGTCATGGCCGGCCGCGGCGACATGATGTTCGCGCCCTCTGTCTCGGCCATGCCGTTCGTCAGGCAAGGCAAGCTGCGCGCGCTGGCGGTGACCACGGCAAAGCGGGCCAGCGCGCTGCCGGATATTCCGACCGTTGCGGAGTCGGGCTTGCCGGCCTATGCCTTCGATTCGTGGTTCGGCATCCTTGCCCCCGCCGGAACGCCGCGCGAGATCGTCGACGCCCTCAACGCCGAGATCGGCAAGGCGCTGTCATCGCCCGATGTGCGCGAGCGCCTGGCCGCGCAGGGCGCCGAGCCGCGGCGTTCGTCACCCCAGGAGTTTGCCGCGTATATCCAGGCGGAAATCGGTAAGCTGGCGCCGGTGGTGCGGCAGTCGGGGGTCAGGGCCGGAGAGTAAGGGCTGGGTATCGCCGTGGCACAAGCGTGCCGATTGGGTGGTTGGGGAGCGGCCCGGCAGTCTGGAAGTAAAGCGCTGTACTTCGTGGAGGCTCCGGCCCTCACCCCCGGCCCCTCTCCCGCGCGCGGGAGAGGGGAGCAAACAAGCGGGCGGCGGCAGACGCTTGGGCTCATCGGCGATAGCGCCAAGCGAGCGCAGCGACGCGTTCCGTGCCAGGGCCAGTGACCTGAGATGCAGCCGGCGCGCAGCGCAGCCGTAGGCGCTTCTAAGTTGACGCCCGCAGCAGGGACCACCCACAGCTCTGGGCTCGTTCAATCACCACGTCAATCCCAGCCACCGTGGCGCACCAGGGCGTCAGGCAGCCCTGCCCTGCAACGAAGTAAAGCCCCGTACGAAAGCCCCGGCCCACTACGATAAGAGTGGCCGCCCGCAGGGCCGTAAACGCGCTTTTTGGTGACTTTTTGTCGCTCGGACAAAAAGTTACCCGCCCTTCAGGGCGGAACCGGGCGCATCAAGTATCCGCCAGATGCATCCGCCAGATGCCAAGCCTCAGCCACGTCAAGTTGACCGCAAATATGTCGCTCGAAGCGAAGCACCAGCCCTCGTTCCCTTAAAATGTCGCATCCCACCATTCCCCGGCCCCCGCCCACCCACCTGCCGTCATGTCCGAGCGCAAGCGCCTCACCCTGAAAGACCTGGCCGCCGAGATCGACGTGCATTACTCGACGGTCTCGCGGGTCATGAACCCGGCCACGCGGCACCTGGTGGCGCAGGATGTGGCGGCGCGCATCCTGGAGGTGGCCGAGGCGCGCGGCTTCCGCCCCAACCGCATCGCCGCGGGCTTGCGCACGCAGCGCTCCGGGCTGGTAGGCGTGGTGCTGCCCGACATCGCCAACCCGGTGTTCCCGCCGATCCTGGCGGGGATCGAGTCGGTGCTGGCGCAGCAGGGCTACGTGCCCATCGTCGTCAACGCCGGAACCGACAAGAGCCGGCAGCGCTTCATCATCGACCAGATGATCGGCCGGCAGGTCGAAGGGCTGGTGCTGGCGACGGCGGAGCGCGAGGACGCGGTGCTCGACTACTGCATCCGGCAGCATATCCCCGTCGTCACGGTCAACCGCGGCGAAGAGACGGGACGGGTCTCGTGCGTGGTCAGCGACAACCTGCTGGCGATGCGGCTGACGGTCGACCATCTCGTCGGCCTGGGCCATCGCCATATCGGCCATATCGCCGGGCCTGCCGCGCTGTCCACCGGCTTCCTGCGGCGCGAGGGGTTTGTCGAGGCGGTCAGGCGGCACCGCCTGCGCCGCGAGGGCTGGCACGTGATCGAGGCCGCCAGCTATTCGCGCGAGGCCGGCAAGCTGGCGTGCGCGCAACTGCTCGAAGCCTTTCCGGCGGTCACCGCCATCGCCGCCGGCAACGACCTGGTGGCGATGGGCTGCTACGACCTGCTGCGCGAACGCGGACTGCAGTGCCCCGCCGACATTTCGGTGGTGGGCCACAACGACATGCCGTTCGCCGATGCGCTGACCCCGCCGCTGACCACGGTGCGCATCGCCGTCCATGAAATGGGCGAGGAGGCCGCGCGGCTGCTGCTGCGGCAGATCGACAAGCCGGGATCCGATGCCGTCACCGTGCAGCTGACGCCGCAGCTGATCGTGCGCGGCTCGACTGCCGCGCCGCGCGACGACGCGTGAGGGCCGGAAAAGGCGCCGCCGGTTTGCCATCAGCGCCGCCATGGGCCGCCGCGTATGCTGGCAGGCACATGGCGCACAGCCGCGCGCGCGCCTGGTAATTCTGGAAGCGCCCGTTGCAGGATGGAGCGCCAGAATGTCGCCCCAGGCGCCGCAATGCGGGCGCCGGTGCTCTGGAACGGGATTTGCTATTGCCATGCAGGACACGTCGCGACAGGACCTCGCATGCTTTCCCTTGGCCCCGTGTCGCCGCGCGCCGCCTTCGAGCTGATCCGCGAGAGCATCAATTCGTGGATCGACGACTATGCCCCGAGCATGGGCGCGGCGCTGGCGTACTACACCGTCTTTTCCATTGCCCCGCTGCTGATGATCGTCATCACCGTGGCGGGGGTGATATTCGGCGCGGACGCGGCGCGCGGCGAGGTCGTCAGCGAGCTGAATGGGCTGATCGGCACCGAAGGGGCGGAGGTGGTCGAAGACATGCTGATCGCAGTCAGCGAGCCGGCGGCCAGCACGGTCACCGCGATCATCGGCGTGGTGGCACTGCTGATCGGCGCGACCACGGTGTTTGCCGAGCTGCAGTCGGCACTCGACCGCATCTGGCGCGTGCCGCAGCGCCAGAAGAGTTCGGGCCTGTTTTCGCTGCTGCGCGCGCGGCTGCTGTCGTTCGGCATGATCCTGGGCATCGGCTTCCTGCTGGTCGTTTCGCTGCTGCTCAGTGCCGGCATCTCGGCGATGGGGCGTGAGTGGGGCCCGCTGCTGGGCGTCGACGAGGCGGTCGGGCACGCGCTGGACACCATCATCAGCCTGGTGCTGACGACCGTGGTGTTCGCGATGATCTACAAGATCATGCCGCGCACCAAGATCCGCTGGTTCGACGTCTGGCTGGGCGCCGTCGTCACGGCGCTGCTGTTCACGCTGGGCAAGTTCCTGATCGGCCTTTACATCGGCAAGAGTGGCGTGGCCAGCGGGTATGGCGCGGCGGGGTCGCTGGTGGTGTTGCTGCTATGGGTGTACTACGCCGCCCAGATTTTCCTGCTGGGTGCCGAATTTACCTGGCATTTTGCCCAGCGCTTCGGCTCGATGCGGCATAGCGGCCAGCCGGCGCCGCCGATCGCGCCGATACGCGGGCGGGCCCAGGTCGTCGTGGACGAGCAGGCCCGCGGCGACGCGATCCGCCATCCGGTAATGACCGGCAACGACGGCGTGACGCCCATCGTGGCGCTCTATGTCGACGAGATCGTGAACGCTGCCGTCAAGGCAGGCGAGCAAGGGCAGGCGACGGCGGTCGCCATCGCGGACGCTGCCGAGAAGGCCTTTATCCACTTCAGGAGCGCGGCGGGGTCGGACAAGCGGGCATTGCGCAACCGCCTGCGCGAACTGGCGCAGGCGCTGGTGGTGTCCGCCGAGGCGGGGCATCATTCCGGCGATACCCGCGACCTGATCAAGTTCGGCGTGAGCTACGTCGAAGCCTACCTGCACCGGACGCAATGAGGCGATGCAGCGCGCTGCATCGCGCTGCATCGCGGGAAAAGGCGCCGCATCAGTCGGCCAGCGCCGGCGTGGCCTCGCCCAGTGCCACCACGCGGTTGCGGCCGTCGCGCTTGGCCAGGTAGAGCGCCTGGTCGCCGCCATGCAGGAACGCGCGCAGGTTCGCGAACCGCTGGGCATCATCCCCGCCGCTGGCCGCACTGGTGGCAACGCCGATGCTGACCGTCAGCGTGCCGAGCGGGCTGGTCGCGTTCGGAATCCCCAGGGCCTGTACCGCGTGGCGGATGGCCTCGGCGACCCTGGCGGCGCCGGCGGCAGGCGTGCCAGGCAGCAGGATCGCGAACTCCTCGCCGCCGTAGCGGCCGGCATAGTCGCCCGGCCGGCGGATATGCTTCTGGATGCTGTCGCCGACCGCGGCCAGCGCATCGTCGCCGGCAAGGTGGCCGTAGCGGTCGTTGAACTGCTTGAAGTGGTCGACATCGACCATCAGCAGCGACAGCGGCTGCCCGTCGCGCCATGCCCGGCGCCATTCCTTGTCGGCGGCGTCATCCAGCGCGCGCCGGCTGCCCAGGCCGGTCAGGCCGTCGGTATTCACCATCAGGCGCAGGTGCGCTTCCATGTCGAGGCGGTGGCGCCACTGGCGCGACAGCAGCACCGCCAGCGCCACGATCAGCGCATCGACCACCGCGATCAGTCCGGCAAACCACCATGCCCGCTTGTACCAGGGAGCCAGCACGTCGTGGACCGAGAGTCCGACCACCACCATGAGCGGGAAGTCGGGCAGGCGCCGGTAGCTGTACAGCCGCCGCACGCCGTCGACCGCGGCAACGCCGATAAAGCTGCCTTCGGTGCCCCGCAGCAGCGGCGCGAAGGACGGGCTGGCCGAGATATTGCGGCCCACCGACGAATCGTCGTAGGGGCGGCGCATGATGATGGTCCCGTCGGTGCGCAGCAGCGTCAGCGTACCGCCGGCGCCGAGGCTGACGCCATCGAACAGCTTGCGAAAGTAGTTCAGGCGCAGGGTGCCGACGACGATGCCGCGGAAAGCGCCATCGGGCCCCGACACGCGCCGGCTCAGGCCGATGGACTTGTTCTCCGCGGTGAGGCGTGGCTGGAACGGCCGGCTGAGGAAGATGCCGGCGTTGGCGTCGTGCAGGTGGGCCTGGAAATAGTCGCGGTCCGCAAGGTTCACGGCGCGGGGCGGCCACTTGTGCGAATCGAGCACGAGGTTGCCGCTGGCATCGGTGGCCAGCAGCGAGCCCATGTCCTCCGCATTGATCGAACGGTCGAACAGCACGCGCTGGCGCAAGTCGGTCGGCAACTGCATCACCTCCGGATCCTGCATGGCATCGGCGACCCCGGCGATGGCGAACTGGTAGATATGCAGGTTGCGCGAGATGCTGCGCTCCAGCGTGAGCGCCAGGTTGGCAGAGGCTTCGCTGGCGCCGGCCAGGGCGTCGCTTCGCATCTGGGCCAGTGCCGCGGCGCCCAGTCCGGCAATGGCAACCGCCAGGGCGATGGTCGCCGGGACGATCATCGCGGCGGGGTTCAGGCGTACGCGCAGGCGTCGTCTTGCAAGGTCGATCATGGAAGCGGGCGCTGCCGGTGCATTTTTTGCAGCATTGTAGTGCCCGCGGGACCCTCGGCTGAGCCGTGGGAAAAAATGTCACAACTGAGTTTAGCGGCCTGCACATCGCTCGACGCTTGCCGAGCCGGTCTTCAAGTCGCCAGATCGCCACTTGGGAAAGGCGCCGGCTCGCACGCTGGCTGCGCGCAGGGCCGCCGCAGCGGACTGTCCGGCATGTTGATGAGGTAGTGCGCCTCGCGCCTGAGCTGCGCGGCAAAGCTGGCGCATACGGGGGGCAGCGGTGAATCGGCGCGGTAGATCAGGCACACGGTATGGCTGGGCAGGACGTCCTCGACCGGCAGGATAGCCAATCCGGTCGAAGCCGACGCCCGCGCCTGCATCAGCTGGCGCGCCACCATGCACAGGAGCTTCCGGTCCTGCAGCAGCGCCTGGATCATGCCGAAGGTATCGCAGCGCACCGCCACGCGCGGCAGCGGCAGGCTCCGCGCGCGGAACGCATCCATGATGGCCGCGCCCGGGCCGTGCATGCCGGCGGTCGTCAGGATCCATTCGGATCCCACCAGCTCGCGCAGCGAGCGCGCATGACGCAGCGGATGCTCCTGGTGCGCCACCACCACCGAGTCGTTGTTGTAGAGCGGCTCGCAGACAAAGTCGTGGTCGATGCCTGCGTCGGGAACCGGGCTCACCGCCATGTCGATCAGGCCCGCGCGCAAATCCTGCAGGTGCGCCGCATACCGGCCGCTGTCGATGCAGACCTGGACCTCCGGGTGCTGGCGGCGGAAGCGGTTCAGCGCCGCGGGCACCAGCAGGTGCGCCGGTCCGCCCGTGACGCCGAGGCGGACCGTGCCGGTGCGGGCGCCCAGCATCTGCGTCATCTCCTCGGCGGCCCTGCGGGCCTCGGCCGCGATCAGGCGTGCGCGGCGCAGGAACGCCTCGCCGTAGTTCGACAGCACCACGCCGCGCGTGGTGCGCGTGAGCAGCGGCACATGCAGCTCGTCCTCGAGCTGCCGGATGCTCTTGGTGAGCGCGGGCGCCGATACGTCGCGCGTCCGGGACGCGGCACGGATGCTGCCGCC
Organism: Cupriavidus oxalaticus; assembly: GCF_038900635.1. Classification (GTDB taxonomy): domain Bacteria; phylum Pseudomonadota; class Gammaproteobacteria; order Burkholderiales; family Burkholderiaceae; genus Cupriavidus; species Cupriavidus oxalaticus_B. The sequence goes on from NZ_JAYMRX010000002.1 coordinate 28,120, forward strand.
TTCCGCCACCGCGATGAAGTCCTGGATCTGGCTGAGCCGCATGGAAGGCGCTCCGCTCGGGGCGTCAGTCCAGCGTGACCCCGGTGTCGGCGGTCAGCTTCAGCACCACAGGCAGATAGGCCGTGTAGGCGCTGGCCGCCTCGGACGGGGTGTTGCCGATGGGCTCGGCGCCCATGTCCTCGACCCGCTTCGAAAAGGCCGGGCTTTTCACCAGCGCGCTGACCTCGCGGCCGAGGCGGTCGATGATGGGCTGGGGCGTCCTGGCCGGGGCCATCAGCGTGATCGGCCCGGTCAGCCGGTAGGCGTCGTCGGGAAAGCCGGCCTCGGCAAAGGTGGGCACGTCGGGCAGCGACCTGGCGCGGCGCGGTCCGGTCACGGCCATCGGCCGCAGCTTGCCGCCGGCGAAGTGCTGCTGCAGCGCGGTGACCGAGCCCACCGTGACGTTGACCTGGCCGGCCAGCAGGTCGGTCACCATCGGACCCTCGCCGCGGTAGGGCACGTGCAGGATGTCGACCCCATACTTTTTGGCCATGTAGGTCTGGATGGTATGCGGCTGGGTGCCCGGTCCCCACGAACCCATGCGCAGCTTGCCGGGGTCCTTCTTTGCGTAGTCGATCAGTTCGGCCACGGTCTTGACCGGGACGGCGGCATTGACCGCCAGCACGGTGCGCGCGGTGGCGATGTCAGAAATCGGGCGCAGGTCGGTGCGCGGATCGTAGGGCAGCTTCTTGTACAGCGCCAGGTTGGCGGTGATCGGCCCGGGAATGGTGAGCAGCAGGGTGTAGCCGTCGGGCGCCGCCTTGGCCGCCTGGTCGGTGCCGATGATGCCACCCGCGCCGCCCTTGTTCTCGACCACGATGGTCTGGCCCAGGCGCTTGCCGAGGCCATCCGCCAGCGCGCGCGCCAGCGTGTCGGTCAGGCCGCCTGCCGGGTACGCCACCACCAGCCGCACGGGCTTGGTCGGGTAGGTATTTTCGGCGCTTGCGCCAAACGGCTGCAGGCAGAGGGCCGCGGCTGTGATCAGCATGGCACGCCGACTGCGGGCCAGGGTGCGGTTCTTCATGTCTTTGTCTCCTTTTCGAATCTTTGTCCGATGCCGGAGAACCTTATGGGCGGCACGCCGGAGGGGTCAATACGATGGCCTATATTTCCAATATGTGGAAATTGATTCCGCCTTTTGACACTGGATAGCGTGCTGTCCAGACTGGGTAAAGAGGAAACCGCCATGAACCTGCCAGTCGAACAATTCATCGCCGAACGCCGCCGCGAGGATCCGTCCTTCGGCGGCCTGCTGGCCAAGGGCTTTGCCCTGCTGCGCTGCTTTATCGACGAGCCGCGCCCGCTCGGCAACGGCGAGCTGGCGCAGCGGCTGCAGCTGCCGCGCGCCACCGTCTCGCGCATCTGCCGCACGCTGTTCGAGCTGGGCTACCTCGACTGGGATCCCAAGCTCGACAAGTACTTCGTCAGCGCCCAGGTGCTGGCGCTGGGCTATCCGTACCTGGCCGGGCTGCAGGTGCGCCACGTGGCCCGTCCGCTGATGCAGGCGCTGGCCGACCGCATCGAGGGCGCTGCGTCGATGGGCGTGGCGCACCGGCTCGACGTGACCTACCTGCAGTCCTGCACCCACAACGAGGGCACCCCGGCACGGCCGGGAACCGGCGCCGTGCGCTCGGTGCTGAGCACGGCCATGGGCCGGGCTTACCTGTGCACCTTGTCGAAGGCGGAGTTCGAAAGCCTGATGGCGGCCGCCCGCGAGGAGCGGCCCGAGGAATACGCGGCGTTCTACGACACGCTCTGCCACAACGTGGCGCACTACCCCAAGCGCGGCTTCGCGCTCAACGAGGGCGATGCCGGCGTCGGCGTGTACGGCGTGGGCGTCTATTCGCGCATCAGGTACCTGAACCGCCCGCTGCTGTTCAACTGCGCCGTGTCCGGCTCGCAGGTGAAGCGCGGGATGATGGAAAAGAAGGTGGCGCCGCTGCTGATGGAGATGGTCCGCTCCATCGAGGCCGCCACCGGCCTGCGGCAATAGCCCGCCAGGCCCGACCGAAACTATCCACAAGACAAGACCCGGAGACTGCCACATGGTTGACCTGAATTCCCTGCTGTACCCGCGTTCGATCGCGGTGGTCGGTGCTTCCACCCAGCCGGACAAGGTGGGCGGCATGCCGATCCGGCTGCTGCGCGAACTGGGCTATGCAGGACGCCTCTATCCGGTCAACCCGTCCGCTGCCGAAGTGCAGGGCCTGCGCGCCTATGGCTCGCTGGCGGACATCGGCGAGCCGGTCGACCTGGCCATCGTAGCGGTGCCCGCCAGCGCCAGCCAGGACGTGATGGCGCAGCTGGCAGGCAACGGCACGCGCGCGGCGGTGGTCTTCACTTCCGGCTTCGCGGAAGCCGGCGAGGGCGGCGTGCGCATGCAGGACATGCTGGCCCGCAGCGCGCGCGACGCGGGCGTGACGCTGCTGGGTCCCAACTGCCTGGGCGCGATGAACCTGCGCGAGCGCATGTTCGCCACCTTCTCGCCGATCCCGTTGAGCGGGGTGCCGCCGGTCGGCGAAGTCGGGCTGGTCAGCCAGAGCGGTGCCTTCGGTGCCTATGCGTATGCGCTGGCGCGCGAGGCGGGGCTGGGGCTGAGCCACTGGGTCACCACCGGCAACGAGGCCGGGCTCCAGGTGGCGGACGTGATCGAATGGCTGGCCAATGACCCGAACACCCGCGTGATCCTCGCCTACATCGAAGGCTGCCGCGACGGCGCGCGCCTGCGCCAGGCGCTTGCCGCCGCGCGCGCGGCGGGCAAGCCGGTGGTGGTCACCAAGGTCGGCACCACGGCGGCAGGCGCGCGCTCGGCGCAGTCGCACACGGCCAGCCTGACCGGCGAGGACGCGGTCTACCAGGCGGTGTTCGATGCCTACGGCGTGCACCGGGCCCATACGCTGGAAGAGTTCTTCCGGCTCGGCTATGTGCTGTCGCGCGGGCGGCGTCCGGCGGCCTGGCAGCAACCGGAAGGGGAAGGAGCCAGTGCTGCTGCGCCGCTGGCGATCGTCACCGTGTCGGGCGGGGTGGGCATCATGATGGCCGACCGTGCCGAACAGCTGGGCTTGCCGCTGCCGCCGATGCCGGACGATGCGGCCGAGGCGCTGCGCACCGCGATCCCGTTCGCCAGCACCGCCAATCCCATCGACGTGACGGGGCAGGTCGTGGCGCAGCCGCGCGTGTTCATGGATGCCATCGCGGGCGTGGCGCGCAGCGGCGCCTATGGCTGCGTGGCGGCCTTCCTGGCCGGGGGTGCCAATGCGCCGCGGCTGTGGCCGGAGCTGCAGCAGACCATCGGTGCGTTGAGCGAAGACGCGGATGCCGCCCCGCTGTTGCTGGCGGGCATCGTCGACGACGACAAGCGCGCATGGCTGGAAGCGCGCGGCTGCCTGGTGTTCCGCGAGCCGGGCCATGCGGTCGAAGCCGTCGCCACGCTGGCGCATGCGGCGGCGCTGGAAGCCGCCAGCGGCGCGGGTACGTCGTCTGAGGTTGAGCCGCGGCAGGGTGTGAGCGATGCGCTGCTATGCGACCTGCCGCCCGAAGCCACGGCGCTGTCTGAATCCGAGGCCATGCGCCTGCTCGCCGACGCCGGGGTGCCGGTGGCCCCGCACGGGCTCGCTCGCGATGCGGACGAGGCGGTGCGCATCGCCGAGGGTCTTGGCTATCCCGTGGTGGTGAAGCTGTGCTCGCGCGAGATCCTGCACAAGAGCGATGTCGGCGGCGTGGCCCTCAACCTCGCGGATGCGCAGGCGGTGCGCGACGCCTTTGCCCGCATGGCGCAAGCGGTCGCCCTGGCGCGCACCGAAAGCGGCGCGCTGGTGCCGTTCGAAGGCGTGCTGGTGGCGCGCATGGTGCGCGGCTGGGGCGAGGTGATGGTCGGCGTGCGGCGCGACCCGGTGTTCGGGCTGGTGGCGCTGGCGGGCATCGGCGGCACCGCGGTCGAGATCTTCCGCCAGACCGCCTGCGGGCTGGCGCCGCTGTCGCGCGCGCAGGCGCGCGCGATGCTGCGCGACAGCCGCGCCGCAGCGCTGTGCGAAGGACATCGCGGCAACCCCGAGGTGGACCTCGATGCCGCCGCGCAGGTCCTGGCCACGGTGTCGCAGCTGGCCGCCGAACTGGGCGAGCGCCTGGACACGCTCGAGATCAATCCTTTCATCGTCACCGCGCAGGGGCTGGTCGCCGCCGATGCGGTGGTCACGCTTCGCCCGGACCGTCGCAGCGCTGCATAGCGACGGCGCGCAACGCGGTGGACAGGATGCCCGCACAGACGGGCGCCGCCGCCGCGGCAGGACGCAATACCTCAAACAAGACAGGAGACAAGCATGCAAAGGCACACGTACTTGCCGGCGCGGCGCATGGCGCTGCGCGGACTTGGCGCGCTGGCTGTGGCGCTGTGCGGGGTGGCATCCCCCGCGCACGCCGGCCCATATCCCGACAAGCCGATCCGGCTGGTGGTACCGTTTCCGCCCGGTGGCGGCACCGACGTGGTCGGCCGGCTGCTCGCGGCGGGCCTGTCGAAGGAACTCGGCAAGACCGTGGTGGTGGAGAACGTGGCCGGCGCCACCGGCACCATCGGCTCGGCACAGGTCGCGCGTGCCGCGCCGGACGGCTACACGCTGGTGCTTGGCATCTCCGCCACGCATGCGATCGCGCCGGCGATTTTCCCGAAGCTGCCCTACGACCCGCTGCGAGATTTCGTGCCCATCAGCCGCCTCTTCTACGGCGGCAATGTGCTGATCGCCGGCCCCGGCTTTACCGGCCGCGACCTGCCCGCGCTGATCGGGGCGGCCAAACGGCCCGGCGCAGACCTGACCTACGGCTCGTGGGGCAACGGCTCCGGCGGCCATCTCGCCGGCGAGAGCCTCAACGTGCTGGGCGGTATCCGCCTGCGCCACATCCCGTACAAGGGCGTCAGCCCGATGCTGACCGACGTGATGGGTGGCACGCTGCCCGTGGCCATGTCCGACCTCGCCGGCACGCTGCCGCTGATCCGCAGCGGCAAGGTGAGGGCGCTGGCGGTCACCGGCTCCGAGCGCTCGCCCGCGCTGCCCGACGTGCCGACCTTTACCGAGGCGGGCGTGGCGTTCGGCGTGGACAGCTGGTTTGCGCTGTTCGCCCCGGCGCGCACGCCGGCCGAGATCGTCGACAAGCTCGAACGCGCCACCAACGCCGCCATGCGCGACCCCGCCATCAAGGCGCAGGCCGACGCGCTCGGCATGCGCTACACCCCCCAGCCGCGCAGCGCCTTCGCCGCGCAGATGCGCAGCGATGTGCCCGCCTGGGCCGCGCTGGTCAAGTCGAGCGGCGCGGCCCAGGAATGAGCCGCCACGCGTTTCCACTATTTCCGCCCATTTTTCCGGAGTCCCTGCATGAACCATCCCGCGCCACAGTTCTTCTCCGCGCCCGTCTACAGCTCCAGCCAGGAAGCGCTGGTTGCCGCCGCCGCCATCCCGCTGGCGATCTACGGCTATCCGCTGGTCGAAACCATCCGTACCTGCAAGGTGCAGACCGCGGTCAGCGAGGCTACTGGCTATGGCCGCGCGCCGGTCAACACGCTGTCCGCGAGCGAGCGCCAGTGGACGCATGAAGACCGCGACGTCGTCACGCCCGCCAACGACCTGCTGTACTTCTGCGGCTGGGCCAACCTGGCCGACGGGCCGGTCACGCTGCGCGTGCCGCCGCTGCCGCAACGCGACCGCTACTACGTGGTGGAGCTGCTGGACGCCTATACCAACAACTTCGAGAACCTGGGCCCGCGCAACGTGCCGGCCGAAGGCGGCACTGTGACGCTGGTCGGCCCCGGACAGCACGCTGAAGGCGAGCATGTCGTGGCCTGCCCGACCTCGCTGGTGTGGCTGCTGGGGCGCGTACTGGTGCAGGGCCCTGACGACCTGGCCGCGGCCCATGCATTCGAAAGCGGCTTTGCGCTGGACGCGCCGGGCAAGCCCGTGCCGCAATGCGTGCGCGACTGGCGCGAGTCCGGCAACGAGGCGCTCGACTTCTTCCAGAACCTGTTCAACGCGCTGCGCGAATACCCGCCCGCCGAGCGCGAACTGGGCGCGTTCACGCTGCTGCGCAAGGCCGGCCTGAAGCTCGAGGCCGAAATCGACGTCACGGCATTGCGCGCGGAGATCCGCGCCGGCCTGGAGAACGCATATCGCCAGGCCATGCAGCTGATCGAGGCGCATACGCGCAGCCAGGGCCGCAAGAGCTGGGGCTACAGCCTGAAGCTCGGCGTCTATGGCGACGACTGGCTGCAGCGCGCCTGCACCGCGATGAAGGGCCTCGGCGCGCTGCGCGCCGACGAGGCGATTTATGCGATGGCCGATTTCGATGCCGACAGCGAGCCGCTGCATGGGACGCGGACATACGAACTGCGTTTCCCGCCCGGCATGCTGCCGCCGGCGCAGGCGTTCTGGTCGGTCTCGCTGTACGGCGAGGACCGCTTCTTCAGCTCCAACGAGATCGGCCGCTACGCCGTGGGAGACCGCACGCCGGGCCTGCGCATGGAGCCCGACGGCAGCCTGGTCATCCCGATCTCGCACCGTCGGCCCGAACAGGCCGACAACTGGCTGCCGGCTCCCGCGGGCCCGTTCTACCTGATCCTGCGCCTGTACCATCCCGCGCCGGCCTTTATCGCGGGCGAGTACCGCATTCCACCGGTGCGCCGGGTTGCCTGAGCCGAGGAGCGAGATTCCATGACGTCATCCACCGCCGATTCCCGCACGCTCGCCCTTGCCCGCGAGTCCGTGCTGTACACGCTGCCGCTCTACGAAATGGCGCGCATGCGCGCCGCCACCTGCCCGCGCCGCCGCCGTGAAGGCGCCTTTGCCGACGAGCGGCCCGACGGCACGCTGCGCTGGGTCAACCAGTTCTTCCACACGCGCCAGCTGCTGGGCCCGCAGCACCGGCAGGTGGTCACGCCCAACAACGACACGCTCTACAGCAACGCCTGGCTCGACCTGTCGCAGGGACCGCTGCTGCTGGAGGTGCCGGACAGCGCCGGGCGCTACTACGTGCTCGGGCTGCTCGATTTCTATACCAACCCGTTTGCCTACATCGGCAGCCGCACCACCGGCACGCAGGCCGGGCGCTTCCTGCTGCACGGTCCCCGCTGGCAGGGCGAAGCGCCGGCTGGCGCCACCGCCATCGCCTGTCCGACCGATGCGGTGTGGCTGCTGGGCCGGCTGCTGGTGGACGGGCCTGACGACCTGCCCGCGGTGCATGCGCTGCAGGACCGATTCCGGCTGACGCTGCCGGACGGCGGCGACCCGGTGCGTGCCTGCGATGTCGGCATGCAGCCCAACGAATACCTCGGCGCGTCGCCGCAGCAGGTGCGGCGCTATGCCGAAGTGGTGAACCGCGCGCTGCGCGAGAACCCGCCGCCGGCGCACGAGGCGGCGACGGTGCAGGCCTTCGCCGCGCTGGGCCTCGGTGCCGCCAGCGAGGGCGTGCCGCTGAAGGAGACGCAGGCGGCGCTGCTGGCCGCTGCCATGGAGCAGGTACTGGCCGAACTGGCCCGGCCGATGCCTTCCGCACTGGGTGGCGGCTGGAGCTTGCCGGTCGAGATCGGCGCGTCGTTCGGCACGCGCTATGCCGAGCGCGCGCAGGTGGCGCGCAACTACATCGGCGCGCTCGGCATGGAAGAGGCCATGTACATCATCGCCGACTGCGATGCGCACGGACGCCCGCTTGACGGTAACGAGCCGCACGAGCTGGTGTTCCCGGCCGGCAAGCTGCCGCAGGTGGGCGCGTTCTGGTCGCTGACCATGTATGACAAGGGCGACTGCATGCTGGTGGAGAACCCGATCGGCCGCTATTCGCTGGGCGACCGCTCGCCGAGCCTGCGCTACGAGCCGGACGGCAGCCTGCGCCTGCACCTGGGTGCCGCGGCGCCACGCGACGCGGCGCACCACGGCAACTGGCTGCCGGCGCCGGCGGGACCCTTCTACGTGGCGCTGCGGCTCTACGTGCCGGGCGAGGCGCACCTTGGCAAGACCTTCCCGTATCCGGGCATCCAGGCCCTGGAGGCATGACGATGACTGCTGGCAAGATATCGCGCAGGGACCTGCTGGCACGCATGCGCGACGTGATGCTGCTGGGCGCGGCGCCCGCGCTGGCGCCGCTGGCCGCGCTGGCGCAGGCGTATCCGGCGCGCACGGTGCGCCTGCTCTCCCCGTATGGGCCCGGCGGGTCCAACGACACCTCGGCACGGCTGCTGGCCGAAGCGCTGAGCCGCAAGCATGGCCAGCAGTTCGTGGTCGAGAACAAGCCAGGCGCCGGCACCCGGGTCGCCAATGAAACACTGGCCCGCGCCGCGCCCGACGGCTACACGCTGCTGTGGGCGGCAGCGCCGTTTGCCATCAATACGGCGGCCGGGCTGCCGCAGCAATACGACATCCACAAGGACTTCGTCGCGGTGGGGCCGCGCGTGCTCGGGCCGGTGTTCCTGATCGTCAAGGCGGATTCGCCGGCGCGCTCGGTCGCGGATTTCGTGAAGCTGGCGCGGGCCAAGGCGGAAGGCGTCACCTTTGCCTCGCCCGGCGCCGGGTCCGGGCCGCACCTGACGGCGGAACTGTTCGGCGCACAGGCGAAGTTCAAGGTGCTGAACGTGCACTACCGTGGCGACGCCACTGCCTACACCGAGCTGCTGGCCGGCCGCGTCGACGCCACGCTCACCGCCATCACCACGGCGCTGCCGTTTATCAAGGCCGGCAAGCTGCGGGTGCTGGCGGTCGCGTCGGAACAGCGCACGCCGGTCTATCCCGATGCGCGCACCTTCGTCGAGCAGGGCTATCCCGACGTGATTGGCTACGGCTGGTTCGGCCTGATGGCGCCGGCAGGCACGCCCGCGGCGATCGTGCGCCAGCTCAACCAGGATGCCAGCGCGGTGCTGTCCGGCGCGGATGTGCGCAGCAAGCTGGCGGCGCTGGGATTGCAGCCGGAGCCGGGCGACAGTGCCGGCTTTGCGCGGTTCATCGATGCGGAAGTGCGCAAATGGGCGGCGGTGATCAAGGCCAGCGGCGTGGTGCTGGAGTAGCGGCATGCAGGCCACATGCGGGCGCGCATGTGGCGTGCAGGGAGGCATTCAGGCGGGCATTCAGTGGATGCCGAAGGTGTCGTCCGCACCATGTTCCAGCATGTCGGCGGCGGCGCCGTACAGGCTGCGCGACACATAGCTCCTGACCTGTCCGGCGCGCTGGCGCAGCCACCCGGCCTTGAGCCGGCGCGCCTCGGCGAGCGCGGGCGCATCGCCCGGCGCCAGCGCCAGCACGTCGATCACATGCAGCGCGAGCTGGGTGTCGCCACGCTCCGCCAGGGCTTGCGCATGGCGGATCAGCGCGCCGTGGTCGGCCACCGCCGCGGCGATTTCCGCGGCGGCGTCCTGCGGCGCGGCCGGGTGCAGCGTGGTCGCGTTGCGGTCCCACCAGCCGTTTTCCGAGCGATAGATATCGCGCGCGATATAGCTGGGATCGCCGTACGTCGGCCGCATCCACGGCTGCTCGAACAGCTCCGCCGGCGGCTTCAGCGCGGCCAGCATCTGGCGCTCGTTGCAGCCGGCGTTCATCAGCCGCACCACCTCGGCCCGCAGCCAGCGCAGGGCGCTGGCAGTCTGGCCCAGCACGCGTTCGCATTCCGCCGCGCCCTGCAGCGTGGGCCCGAACTCTCGCACCACGATGCGCGGCCGCAGCGCGGCCATGCGCTCCAGCGTCTCGGCCCAGCGCACGGTATCGCGCAGCGTGCGGAAGGGCGTGCCGACGTTGGGGATGGAATCGATCACGGCCGGTCCGCCGTACAGCAGGCGCCGTCCCGGCAGCCAGACCGCGATCGCATCGTCGGTCTCCGAGGGCGCCCACAGCAGCTCGGCGCGGCGCTCGCCGTGGCCGAGCGTCAGGCCATCCGCGAAGGTCTCGCTCGGCGCGGTGTGGCCGAGCTTGCCCGCCAGCGCACCGGCCGGGCGCCGGAACTGGATCTCGGCCATCCGCTCCTGCATGCGCGCGGTCTCGCGATAGCGCGCCTGCCGCGCCAGCACGTTGACATGGGCCAGCACACGCGGCGAAGGCTCGCCGCGTGCGGCGGCATGGTCGAGCCATTGCCGCACGCCGGCGTTGTAGCCCATATGGCCGTGGCTGTAGCACAGCGCCAGCACCGGCAGGCTGGTCTGCGTGCGCAGCGCCTCGATCATGCCTGCGGTGACGCGGCCGCCCGGGCCGCTGTCGACCACCAGCAGTCCGCCGCCAACGTCGGCGACGAAGCTCTGTCCCTGTCCGTGCAACAGCCAGACGCCGTCGTCGACCGGTTCGATCCCGGCGCCGGTCACCAGCGCGACCGGCCTGTCCTCGAAATCCTGCATGCGTGACTCCCTGAGCAAAAAATGGATGCGGCAGCCGCCATCCGCTATCCGCCATCCGCCGGATGCATGCGGCTCGCCCTGAACCGCAATGTCGCGCAAGCGGATGGCACATGGGGATTGGGGAAAGTCCCCGCAAGCCGACGCGCATCGCCCGTCGGGCCAGCGCCGGCGCGGTGCGGAAGCCGGCCACGCCGACGCGGTGTGAACCGGTGGTTGGCAGCGGGCGTTGCGTGGCAATTCCCGGTTGCCGCGCAGTGCGCTAAGGGCGAAGCGAAGCCCGGGATTTCCCGCGGTGCTAACCGTGGGTTTACGCCCCCGCGATCCTGGCATCTGCCGCAAAAGGCGCGGCTGCCACATGATGTCTGCGCATCGACGAAACGGGAGTGGATCGCATGGCAAGCCGGCAAGACCTGCCCCTGGCAGGCATTCGGGTAGCGGAGTTCGGGCAGTTCATCGCGGCGCCCGGCGCGGCCATGATGCTGGCCGACCTTGGCGCCGACGTCATCAAGGTGGAAGCGCTGCGCGGCGACAGCGCGCGGCGCTTCGACGGCACCAGCCCGCAGAGCCCGATGTTCCTGGCGTACAACCGCGGCAAGCGCGGCATCGCGCTGGACCTGCGCAGCAGCGGTGGTGCGGAGGCGGCGCGCCGGCTGGCACTGGCCAGCGATGTAGTGCTGCACAACACCCGCCACGGGGTGATGGAAGCGCTGGGCCTCGACGCCGACACGCTGCGCGCGGCCAAGCCGGAACTGGTCCATGCCGCGATCAGCGGCTTCGGCACGCGCGGCCCGTCGCGCTCGCGCCCCGGGCTTGATATCGCCGCACAGGCCGAAAGCGGCATGATGTCCGTCACCGGCGAGGCCGGTGGGCAACCGCTGAAGGCAGGCTTCGCGCTGATCGACGCCGCCACCGCGCTGGCCGCTGCCAATGCCATTCTCGCCGCGCTGTTCCGCCGCTTGCGCACCGGCAAGGGCGAGACCATCGACACCTCGCTGCTGCAGGTCGGCATCCAGCTGCAGGCGCAGCCGTGGGCGGAATACCAGTGTTCCGGCGCGCTGCCGGTGCGCAGCGGCAACAGCCAGCCCCGGGCCGCGCCCGCGGCCGACGTGATCGCCGTGGCAGACGGGCACGTGGTGCTGTCGGCTTACCTCGACGAGCACTTCGGCCGCCTGTGCGGAGCCATTGGGCAGCCCGCGCTGGCGCATGACCCGCGCTTCGCCAGCAATGCGCTGCGCGTGCAGAACCGGCCCGCGCTGCTGGCCATTCTGCACGAGGCGCTGCGCCACCTCGGCGGGGATGCCGCGCGTGCGTTGCTGGAGCGCCATCACGTCGTCGTCGGCGTGGTGCGCGATTACCACCAGGTCAGCGCCGCCGACGACGTGCGCGCCAGCGGCATCCTGCGCGCGGTCGGCAATGGCGAGGGCGGCCAGCTGGAGCTGCCGGGCCTGCCGTTCACGCTGGCAAGCATGGCGGCCGACGATGTGGCGGCCGACGACATGGCTGCGGTGCCCCGGCTCGGCCAACACACCGCCGAGGTGCTGGCCGAGCTCGGCTACGACGCTGCGCAGATCGATGAGCTGGCCCGCGCCGGTGCAATCGGCTGCGAGCAACAGGAGGTGGCATGAGCGAAACCCCGTCCACGTCGCCGGTGCTGCTGGTGCGCCACGCCGGCTGGGCCGAGATCGTGCTGAACCGCCCGGCGCGCCGCAACGCCATCGACGCAGCGCTGGCCCGCGCGCTGGCCGATGCCGTCGACACCATCAACGCCGATTCCGAAACGCGCGCCGTGCTGCTGCGCGGCGCCGATGGCGCCTTCTGTTCGGGCCTGGACCTGAAAGCCCTGCAGGCCGAGCCCGAAGGCATGGCCGGGTTTGCGCGGATCTGGGAACGGGTACACGTGTCGCTGTTGCAAAGCCGCAAGGCCTGGGTCGTCGCGCTGGAGCGCCATGCGGTCAACGGCGGTGCGGCGCTGGCGCTGGCCGGCGACCTGATGGTCTGCGGCGCCGGCGCCTTTCTGCAGATCGGCGAGATCCGCCTTGGCATGGCCGCACCGCGCAACGCGGCGTGGCTGGCGCTGCGGCACTCCGAGGCGGTGGCGGCGCGGCTGTGCCTGCTGGGCGACCGGGTGCCGGCCGCGGAGCTGTTGCGGCTGGGCATTGCCACCGAAGTCATCGATGACGCGCGGGTCGTCGACCGCGCGCGCGAACTGGCCGCGACCATCGCCGGATTCCCCGTCGACGGTGTCGCCGCGATCAAGGGCGGCATGCGCGCCGCCAGCGCCCGCCGCGATTCCATCTCAGAACAACACTGAAGCGAGACCCCGCATGAGCGTATCCGATACCCCCGACAGCGAAGCCTCGCTGCAGGACTTCCGCAGCGAGGTGCGCGCGTTCGTTGCGCAGGCGCTGCCGCATGGCGTGCGCGAGAAGGTGCGCCTGGGCCTGGAAGTGAGCAAGGACGAGATGATCGGGTGGCAGCGCAGGCTGGCCGAACGCGGCTGGCTAGCGCCGCACTGGCCACGCGAGTGGCAGGGCCAGGGCTGGAGCGCCGAGCGCCGCGCCGCGTTCCAGGAGGAACTGGTGCTGGCCCACGCGCCGGAAACCGGCGGCATCTCGATCGAGATGATCGGGCCGATCCTGATCCGCTACGGCACGCCGGCGCAGCAACAGTACTTCCTGCCGCGCATCCTCAACCTGGAGCACTGGTGGTGCCAGGGCTATTCCGAGCCCAACGCCGGCTCCGACCTGGCTTCGCTGAAGACCCGCGCGGTGCGCAAGACCCGTCCCGACGGCACGGAGGTGTACGTGGTCAACGGCAGCAAGATCTGGACGTCCTATGCGCAGTACGCCGACTGGATCTTCTGCCTGGTGCGCACCGACAGCGGGGCGCGCGCGCAGCAGGGCATCAGCTTCCTGCTGGTCGACATGCGCAGCCCCGGCATCAGCGTGCGGCCGCTGGTGGGCATCCACGGCTGGCACCTGTTCAACCAGGTGTTCTTCGATGACGTGGAAGTGCCCGTCGACAACCGCGTCGGCGACGAAAACGCCGGCTGGGCCATCGCCAAGTCGCTGCTGGAGCACGAGCGCCTGAACCTGGCGCGGGTGGCGGAGAACCGGCGCCGGCTGGCCAAGGTGCGCGCCATCGCCGCCGAGCTGGAAGAGGGCGGTCAGCCGCTGCTGCAGCGGCCGTGGTTTGCCCGCAGGTATCGCGAACTGGAGGTGCGTCTTGAAGCGCTGGCCGCGACCGTGCTGCGTTTTCGAAAGCGGGCGCGCGCCGGCGAACGGCTGGGACCGGAGACCGGCATGCTCAAGCTGCTGGGCAGCCGGCTGATCCAGGACATCGAGAACCTTGCCGTCGACGCGCTCGGCCCCGGCACGCTGGCCTACGACCGCGCCGCCCACTTCGAGCCGGCGGCGCCGCGGCCCGGGCAATCCGCCTATGCGGCGGCGGCTTCGGCCCGGCGCTTCGTCACCCGCGGCTACACCATCGCCGGCGGCTCCAGCGAGATCCAGCACGAGCTGCTGGCCAGGCAGGTGCTGGGGCTCTAGTCCCCGCACCGCTGCAACAGGAACCAATCCATGAGCGACCTTCAGGACGATCAGGACGATCGCCGCATGCTGCAGGAAAGCGTGCGGCGCTATGTCGAACGCGACTACGGCTTCGCACAGCGTGGCGCGGCGCTGGCCGAACCGGGCGGCTTCTCGCGCAGGCACTGGCAGGCATTTGCCGGGTTCGGCTGGCTGGCGCTGGGCCTGCCGGAAGCGTGCGGCGGCCTCGGCGATGCCAGCGACCAGGCCTTGCTGGCCGAGGAGCTGGGCCGCGCGCAGCCGGCGGAACCGTGGCTGGCCAATGCCGCATTGTGCGCGCCGCTGCTGGCCGCGTGCGGCGATCCGGCGCATGTGGCCACCGCTACGGCGATGGCGGAAGGACGCACGCTGCTGGCACTGGCCGCATGGGAGACGCAGGGGCGCCATGACGCCTTCGACGTCGCCACCACCGCCCGGCAGCACGACGATGCCACTGGCCAGTGGATGCTGGATGGCCGCAAGACCCTGGTCCTCGGCGGCGGCAGCGCCGATGTGCTGCTGGTGCTGGCCCGCACCCGCGGCGCGCGCCGCGATTACGACGGCCTGACGCTGTTCGCCGTGCCGGCCGCAACGCGCGGCATCCTCATCGAACCGCTGCCGACCTACGACGGCCGCCAGACCGCGACGGTGACGCTGCGCCGCGTCAGCGTGCCGGACAGCGCGCGCATCGGCGCGGTGCACGGCGCCTGGCCGCTGGTCGAAGCGGCCATCGACCATGCCACCACGATGGCGTGCGCCGACGCGGTCGGGACCATGGACCGTGCCTTTGAACTGACGCGCGACTATGCGACGACGCGCGAGCAATTCGGCCGCCCGTTGTCCGCCAACCAGGTGATCCGGCACCGGCTGGTGGACCTGTATGTCAGCGTCGGGCAGGCACGCGCCATCACCGAGGCGGCCGCCGCCGCTCTGCACGGCGACGCGACCCCACGCCGGCGCGCGGTCTCGCTCGCCAAGGCCTTCGTGTCGGTCGCTGGGCGGGCGCTTGGCGAGGACGTGGTGCAGCTGCACGGCGCGGTGGGCATGACAGACGAGATGGAGATCGGCCACTGCTACAAGCGGCTGGCCGCGCTGGCGAATCTGTTCGGCGATGCCGACTGGCATTACGAACGGCTGGCGGAGTCTGAGCACGCGGCGCAGGCGCACGCAACCTGAGCCGCCAGCCTGATCCGGCCTTACCCAGGGCGCCGGCGAGCGCCCGTTTCCATCAAAGCCGGCAACGCACCGGCACAGCGCGGCCAATGCGCCGTACGGAGACAGCAGCATGTTGAACCATCACGCCGGCGCCCGCCGGGCCGGCACGGCCCTCATTGCGGCGCTGGCCCTGTCGGCCGCCACCGGCGCGCACGCCGAGGCCGCCTACCCCAACCGGCCGATCCGCATGGTGCTGCCCTCGGGCGCCGGCACCGTGACCGACCAGACCGCACGGCTGGTCGCCGAGCGCCTGACCTCGGCGCTGAAGCAGCCGGTCGTGGTCGACAACCGTCCCGGCGCCAACGGCATCATCGCCAGCGAGACCGTGGCGCGCGCCGCGCCGGACGGATACACGCTGCTGTTCACCTATTCCGCCACGCTGACGGTGAACCCGTGGACCACGCCGTCGCTGCCCTATGACCCGGTCAAGGATTTCACGCCGATCGCGCGCCCCAGCGCGCCGGGCGGCAACCTGCTCGCCGTCAGCGCCGGCGTGCCGGTGCGCAACCTGCAGGAACTGCTGGCCTATGTGAAGGCAAGCAAGAGCGAGCTGGCGTACTGCTCGTGGGGCGTGGGCTCTGGCGGCCACCTGGCGATGGAGTACCTGAAGGCGAAGACCGGCATCCACCTGCGCCATATCCCCTACAAGACCGCGACCCAGTGCAGCAACGACCTGGCCGCCGGCCACGTGACCATCGGCATCACCGATTCCGTCTCGTCCATACCGCACCTGAAATCCGGCCGCATCCGCGGCATTGCCGTGTCGGGCCCGGAGCGGCTGCTGCCCACGCCCGACGTGCCGACCATGACCGAGCAGGGCGTGCCGTTCCAGCAGGCCAGCTGGGTCGCGCTGTTCGGGCCCAGGGGGCTGCCCGCGCCGATCGTCGCGCGGCTCAATGCCGAGGTGAACCGCATCCTGCAATCACCCGAAGACCGCGAGCGCTTCGCCGCGATGAACCTGAAGCCGGCCACGCCGACCAGCGCTGCCGAACTGGCCAGGCTCGTCAGCGCCGACCTGGCGGCATGGGGCGAGGTGGTGAAGGTGGCGGGACTGAAGGCGCAATAAACGCAAGACACGAAGACAACAACGAGGACGGGAGACAGGCAGCGTGAAGGCTAGACAGTGGATGGCGATGGGATTGGCCGGGGCGGCGCTCTACGGCGGCAACACGGCCGCGGGCACGATGCAGCTGTTCGGCGTGGTCGATGCCTCGATCGAATACGCGCGGGGATCCGACAGCGTGGTGCGGATGCGGGAAGGCCAGCAGGCGGCATCGCGCTGGGGCATCCGCGGCATCGAGGACCTGGGCGGCGGCCTCAAGGCCAACTTCCTGGTCGAGTCAGGCTTCAATATCGACAACGGCACCGAGTTCTTCGGCAACAACCGCCTGTTCGGGCGGCAGGCGTACATGGGATTGTCCGACGGCTGGGGCGAGCTGCGCCTCGGCCGCCAGTACACGCCGTCGTTCTATGCGCTGCTGCGGCTCGACCCGTTCCTGCTCAACGGCGCGGTGTCGCCATTCAACCTGCTCAGTGCCACGGCATCGCAGGGCACCGGGCACGTCGCCTATGGCGCGCGCTTCGACAACGCCGTGCAGTACTTCTCGCCCAACTGGGGCGGCTTCGCCTTCGGCGCGGCGGTGGCGCCGGGCGAAGTGCCGGGCTCGCCGCGCTCGGGGCTGAACTTCGGCATGAACGCGACCTACGAAGCCGGCAACGTCTACGCGTTCTACAGCTACCAGGGCATGTATTCCGGCGCCAACTTGCCGGTGGAGCCGACGCTGACGTCGAACCACTTTGTCGGCGGATCCTACCGCTTCAAGCCGGTGGAAGTCGGCCTGCTGTTCAGCATGGCCAGCAGCAACCGTCCCGAGACGCGCTCGGCGCGTCACTATGGCGTGACCTTCAGCTGGACGGTGACGCCGCGCGACACCTTCAAGGCCGCGGCAATCAAGCGGCAGATCCTGGGCGGCGGGGAACGGCCGCTGGCCATGACCATCGGCTGGGACCATGACCTGAGCAAGCGCACCACGGCGTACATGCGCGCGGTGTGGGTGCATAACAGCCCGGGCGGCAGCGCCAGCATCAACAGCATCGCGATCGATCCGGGCAGCGGCGACGATGCCAGGTCGGTGAGCGTGGGCTTGCGGCATCGGTTTTGAGGGCGGGGGGAGGTGGGCCGCGCGGCCTGCGCGGCATGCCGGCCAGGCATGTCATGCCGACGCAATGCTCATGGCAGGCGACCTTGAGGGTTCGCACAATGGAAAGGCCAACCGGAGCCTTTCATGCCCTCATGCACTCTTTCCCTCGAAGCGGAATGCCGGCGCCTGCGGCTGCCTGCCGGCGCGGAGCTGGTTTGCCGGGGCGGCAGCCTGTGGCTGACCTTCGAAGCCGGGGACAGGCCGTCGGCTGACATCATGCTTGCGCCCGGCGAACGCTACCGGCTGCAGCGCGACGCCGATGTGTTTGTCGCCGCGCTGCATGGCGCGAGCCCCGCGTTGTGCCAGATCGAAGCGCCGCCGCGCTCGCGCAGCGCTGGATCGTCGTGGGTCAGGCGCTTCAGGTGGCTGTGGCGCGCGCGGGCGTCGTGACAGTTTGCGCGGCTTCCAGGCAGATCCATTCGGCCACGCGCCTGACGTCTTCGCGCGGCTGGTCCGAGGCATGGATCAGCCAGTAGGCGTTCGGACTCGGCGGCGCCTGCAGCGCCGTCGGCACGATCACCAACTGGCCGCCATCGATCAGCGGCCGCACCAGTTCCAGCCGCCCGAGTGCGATGCCCTGGCCCGCCAGCGCGGCATGGATGACCTGGTCGTACTGGTTGAAGCGCAGCATGCCGCGCTGGCTCGCCTGGTGGTTGCCGCCTGGCTCCAGCCAGCTGCGCCACTGCAGCCATGTGCGGGGATCGTCGAATTCCAGAAGCGGCAGGCTCAGCAGCGGTTCGTCGTGCCCGCCCGCTTCGGCGATCTCGCGCACCAGCGAGGGATGGGCGACCGGGGCGATATGCTCGCCGAACAGGCGTATGGCACCGGGCGGCGCCGCGGCGTCGCGGCAATAGCGCACGGCGAGGTCGATGCCCTCGGCACGCAGGTCGCTGATGCGGTTGCTGGCCGACAGGCGCACGTCCAGGTGCGGATGCGTCTTCTGCAGGCTGCCCAGCCGCGGCAGCAGCCACAAGCCGGTCACGCCGATGCTGGCGGTGACCGTGACCGGCCGCTGGCCCTCGATGCGGCGTACCTCGGCGACCACGTCCTGCAGCTGCTGCAGCGCGCTGTCGGCGCTGCGGAACAACCGTTCGCCCTCGGCGGTGAAGGCGACGCCGCGATGCTTGCGCACGAACAGCGGCACCTTCAGCTGCTCTTCCAGCGCGTGGATCTGCCGGCTGACCGCCGATTGCGTCAGGCACAGGTCGTCCGCTGCCTGGGTGATGCTCATGCGCCGGCCGACGGCGACGAAGCCCTTGAGCAGGTCGAGCGGGAACAGTCGGACGAGCGGGACAGACATGCGGGGGCTCTCCAGGCAAACACCGGCAAACACCGGAAAACACGGCGGACAGACGCGCGAAACCCCATTACAGCACGATCCGCGACGCCTTTGCCATGCGTGATGCGCATGGCAAAACGACAGAATGATCGCTTGAGGCGGGGCGCCGGGGCGGCTGCAATAGAGCCATCCTGCGCGCCGGTTGGCGCCATCGTCCCATCGTCTGACAAAGGGGGGGCCGTCATGACCACACGACTGCCGAACGCATCCGCCGCCATAGCTTCGCTGCAAGCCGCCACGCCGTGGTGGCGAACGATGTGGGCGCTCGTGCTGGCCGGAGGATTGCTGATGGGGCTGGCCCTGGGCGTGCGCCACGTGCAGGGCCTGTTCCTGCTGCCCATCATCGGCGAGCGTGGCTGGACCCGCGAGACCTACGGCTTTGCGATGGCGGTGCAGAACCTGACCTGGGGACTGGTGCAGCCCTTTACCGGCATGCTGGCCGACCGGTACGGCTCATGGAAAGTGATGGCCGGCGGAATGGCGCTCTATGCCGCCGGGCTGTACGGGATGACGCAGGCGGACACGCCGCCGGCCTTTGTCTGGTCGGCAGGCGTGTGCATCGGCGTTGCGTTGTCCGGCACGACCTTCGGCGTGGTGTACGGCGCACTGAGCCGGATGACCGGCGACGCGCAGCGCAGCCGCGCGCTTGGCCTGGCCGGCGCTGTCGGCGGCATCGCGCAGTTCGCGCTGGTGCCCGCGGCGCAGGGGCTGCTGGCGGGATCGGGATGGGCGGCCACGCTGCTGATCCTTGCCGTGGCCCTGGCGGTGGCGCTGCCGATGGCGCTGCCTTTCCGGGACCGGGCCGCCGCCGCGCCGGCGCACGGTGGCGCAGTCAAAGCGGCCGGCGAGCTGCCGCTGCTGGCCGCGGTGCGCGAGGCCCTCAGCCATCGCGGCTTCTGGCTGCTGAACCTTGGCTTCCTCGCTTGCGGTTTCCAGCTGGCTTTCATCGCCAGCCACTTGCCCGCCTACCTGCTCGACCGCGGCATGCGTCCGGCCGACGGCATGGCCGCGCTCGCCATCATCGCGCTCGCCAATGTGGCCGGCATCTATGTGTTCGGCCTGCTGGGCGGGCGCCACAGCAAGAAATACCTGCTTGCCGGCATCTACCTGGCACGCACGTCGGCGATGGCGCTGTTCCTGCTGCTGCCGCTGAGCACGCCAACGTTGTACCTGTTCTGCGCGGCGATGGGCTTCCTTTGGCTCGGCACCGTGCCGCTGACCAACGGGATCCTGGCGCAGGTGTTCGGCGTGCGCTATCTCGCCACGCTGTTCGGCTTCGTGTTCTTCGGCCACCAGCTGGGATCGTTCTTCGGCGTATGGCTGGGCGGACTGGTGTTCGAGCTGACGCGCTCGTACGACCCGGTCTGGTTCGGCGCCATGGTGCTGGGCCTGGTAGCCGCGGCGCTGCACTGGCCGATCGACGACCGGCAGATCGTCAGGAGCGGCCTCGCGCCGGCGCGGACATGAAGCCGCGCTGCGGACCGGCACTGGGCGCATGGCTGTCGGCGCTCGGCCTGGCGGCCGTGTGCGCAGCGGCACTGGCAGCGTGGCTCGATCCGGCCTATGCGCTGGCGTGGGTGCAGCTGATGGCGCTGTGCCGCTAGCGGAGCCGCGCAGCCAGGCGCGGCTTCAATAGGCCAGCGGCACCTCGACGCCGACAGGCGCGACGTACTCCGTCATCCGGCGGCGGGACAGGTCCATGTGCGCGCGCACGATATCCCCCGCGGCCTGCGCATCGTGACGCTCGATGGCCTCGATGATCTGCTCGTGCTGGCCGGCCGCCTTGCCGAGATCCGCCTCCATGTCGTGCGTGGTCGGATGCCGGTAGAAGATCTTGCCGAGCCGGGCATGGTCGATCAGGATCCGGCGCAGGCTTGGCATGAGGTAAGGGTTATGGGCCATCTTGCCGATCTGCAGATGGAACTGGTCGTTGTACAGCACGCGATTCTCGACATCGTTCTTTTCGATGGCTTCGCGGAACCGCAGCTGGATCTGCTTCAGTTCTTCGATCTCGGCATGCGTTGCATTCGTCGCGGCCAGTTGCGTGGTCGCGATATAGATCAGCGGCGCGGCCAGGAAGAAATTCCGCAGCGACTGATGGTTCATCGACGACACGCGCGCCGCCCGGTTGGCCTCGAGCTCGATATATCCCTCCGCCGCCATCTGCCGCATCAGTTCCCGGACCGGCGGCCGCGACAAGCCGAACTCTTCGCTTAACGCCAGTTCATCCACCACGGCGCCCGGCGCCATCTCCATGCTGACGATTCGCCTGCGCAAGGCTTCGCTCAGCAGCGCCTTCCGGTCAACGGAAGGATCGGCCAGCGGGGAATCGTTCTCGGCGGCTGCCTTTGTCTTCGCCATCATCATCGCCTTTGTCTATCAATCGTAGACATTTTATAGCAGGCGGGCGATGGCCCCCATCCCGACTGTCGCGAAAAAATTGCTTCATGCGGCATATCAATCGCCTTTCGACACCATTTCGACGCCACTTCCACGCGATTTCGCTGCCGCGTTTACCCTGATGGCGGCATGTCTAGCGTATGAATATTCTATGCCTACAATTTGTAGACAGGCGATTGCGATGACCACGACGACTACGACACGCGCTCCGGCGCCGGATCGGGAGCGGTGGAGACAAGGGCGACAGCGAGTTTTCGACATGACCAAAGTAACTTCCATTCCCGCCGACGATTCGACCTGCGGCTGGTTTCACCTGAGCCAGCCGCGCAAGCCGAAGCCCTCGCATTCGGGAGAGAGCAGGGCGCGCTGGGTGGTAATCGGTGCCGGATTCACCGGCCTTGCCGCGGCCCGGCAACTGGCGCTCAACTTCCCGGGCGATGCGGTGGTGCTGGTGGAGGCCCAGGAGGTGGGGTTGGGCGCGTCCGGGCGAAATGCGGGCTTTGCGATCGACCTGCCCCATGACATCGGGGCCGAGGACTACATCGGCGAGATCGAAGCGGCAAAGATCAGCCTGAAACTGAACCTGACCGGGCAGCAGATCCTCAGGTCGCTGGTGGAGGCACACCAGATCGACTGCCAGTTCCGGGCCTCCGGCAAATACCAGGCAGCGATCGAAGATCGCGGTGTCGCCGTACTCGACGCCTATCGGCGCGGCCTGGACAAGCTGGGCCAGCCGTACGAGATGATCGAAGGCGAAGCCTTGCCCGACCACATCGGCACGTCCTACTACCGGAAGGCGCTGTTCACCCCCGGCACCGCGCTGATCCAGCCGGCGGCGCTGGTGAAGGGCCTGGCCAACAGCCTCCCCGCAAACGTGGAGCTCTACGAGCACACGGCCATCACCGACGTGGAATACGGTGAAAAGATCGTGCTGTCGCACCGGCATGGCCGCATCGTCGCGGACCAGCTGGTCCTGACGAACAACGCCTTCGGCATGCGCTTCGGCTTCCTGCAAGGGACCATGCTGCCGATCTTCACCTACGCCAGCCTGACGCGGCCGCTGACACAGGCCGAACAGGCGCGCCTCGGCGGCAAGCCTTTCTGGGGCCTGACCCCGGCGGACCCGTACGGCACCACGCTGCGCCGCACCCACGACAACCGCATCCTGGTCCGGAACAGCTTCAGCTTCAATCGCGACGGGCGGAGCCAGCAGAAATATCTGGAACGCTTTGTCAGGACCCACCGGGAATCCTTCGAGCGCCGCTTCCCGATGCTGCCCGGCGTCGAATTCGAATACACCTGGGGCGGCTCGCTGGCGCTCTCGCGCAACCACATGGGCCAATTCGGCCAGCTCGCTCCCAATGTCTACGGCGCGCTTTGCTGCAATGGCCTGGGGGTAACCCGCGGCACCGTCACCGGGACTTTGCTGGCGGATTACCTGGCAGGCGAGCGCAATGACCTGATCGACTTCCTGCTGTCATCGCCGGGGCCGAACCGGAATCCGCCCGAACCGTTCCTGTCCCTGGGCGTGAACACCAACCTGTGGCTGGGACAGCGCCGCGCGGGCAGGGAGATCTGATCCTTCATCCAGGGGTCCCCGGACCCTTCGGTTTCATTAAAAGACTCAGGTTCCGCATTCCATCAGGGCGGCCTGGGCATTGCAGGAGACAAAGCGTGGCAAACAATGTATCGATCGAAGACGTGCCGTTGAATGGCTTCCACCAGTTGCTCAGCGTGCGCTCCGGCGGCGGCTGGGTGCTGGACGGCTACGTCCTGAGCATTATCGGCGTGGCAATGGTGCAGCTGTCGTCCGCGCTCGAGCTGGACGGCTTCTGGCAGGGCATGGTCGCGGCCTCCGCCTTGCTGGGCATCTTTTGCGGCGGCTTCCTTGGCGGCCTGCTGACCGGCCACCTGGGTCGCCAGAAGCTGTATTTCTTCGGGCCGACGATTTTCGTCTTGTGCTCGGTGGCGCAGTTCTGGGCCGATTCGGGCGTCGCGCTGTTCTTCTTCCGCTTCCTGATCGGCGTGGGCGTCGGGTTTGAATATCCGGTGGCGGGGTCGCTGCTGGTGGAATTCATGCCGAAGAAGTACCGCGGCCCGCGCCTGGCGATGCTGACCATCCTGTGGTTCGCCGGCGCCGCACTCGCCTATATCGTCGGCAACATGATCCTGGACAGCGGGCGGCCGGACGCATGGCGGCTGGTGCTGGCCAGTCCGGCGGTGATCGGCGTGGTGCTGCTGCTGTTGCGCATCGGCACGCCCGAATCGCCGCGCTGGCTGCTGAGCAAGGGGCGCACCGCGGAAGCCGAGCGCGTCATCAGGAAGGTCTATGGCCCGTCGTTCTCGCTGCGGAACCTGCCGGAACAGCCGGCCGAGAAAAAGGTGTCGATCCTGAGCCTGCTGCACTCGGGCTACGGCAAGCGCATGCTGTTCGTGTCGGTGTTCTGGAGCTGCTCGGTCATTCCCGTCTTTGCCGTGTATGCGTTCGCGCCGACGGTATTGCAGGCACTCAACCTGAAGGGCGCGTGGGCGTCGTATGGCTCGGTGGCCATCACGCTGCTGTTCGTGGTGGGCTGCTTCATCGCCACGCGGCTGATCAATGTCATCGGCCGGCGCAGCATGCTGATCCACAGCTTCCTGTGGTCCGGCCTTGCGCTGCTGGGGCTGGGCGCGTTCTCCAGTGGCGCCGAGGTGCTGGTGCTGGCGCTGTTCGGCGCGTACGCGGTCTTTATCGGCGGCGCCCAGGTACTGCAGCTGGTCTACCCGAATGAATTGTTCCCTACCGAGATCCGCTCCGCCGCGGTCGGCATGGGCGCGTCGCTGTCACGTATCGGTGCGGCCATTGGTACGTGGCTGGTGCCCATCTCGCTGCAGAGCATCGGCATCGGCAACACCATGTTCGCCGCCGCCGGGGTCACGCTGCTCGGCCTGCTGGTATCGCTGGCGCTGGCTCCCGAAACGCGCTCGCTCAGCCTGCAGGAAGCGGCATCACTGAATCGCTAGGCCGCTCGTCCTCATCAACATCCTTCCTGACTCCACGGAGAAACCATGAAATTCGAAGGCATCTATACGCCTGCCATCACGCCCTTGACGGCGGAAGGCAAGATCGACAACGCCGCCTTTGCGGAAGTCCTTGAATCACTGATCGAAGCCAGGGTACACGGCATCGTCATCGGGGGCTCGACCGGCGAATACTATGCGCATACGGCGCAGGAACGCCTCGATCTTGCCGCGCTGGCCAGGGAAGTCATCGGCACGCGCGTGCCGCTGGTGGTCGGCACCGGCGCCGTGCGCACCGAAGATTCGGTCGAGTATGCGAAGGCGGCCAGGGCCATCCGCGCCGATGCCATCCTGGTCGGCTCGCCGCCATACGCGCTGCCGACCGAGCAGGAAAACGCCGCGCACGCGCTCGCGATCGACCGGGCCGCCGGCCTGCCCATCATGCTCTACAACTATCCCGGCCGGATGGGCGTGTCGATGGGCCGCGAGTTCTTTCGCACTGTCACGGCGGCTTCCGGCAATTTCGTGGCCATCAAGGAAAGCTCGGGCCAGGCGGCACAGCTGCACATGCTGGCCACGGAGTTCAGGAACATCGGCATTTCGTGCGGCTGGGACGACCAGGCGCTGGAGTTCTTTGCCTGGGGCGCGCGCAGCTGGGTCTGCGCCGGCTCGAACTTTATCCCGCGCGAGCATGTTGCGCTCTATGAAGCGTGCGTCATCGAGAAGGATTTCGACAAGGGCCGCCGCATCATGGCCGCGCTGCTGCCGCTGATGGATTTCCTGGAAGGCGGGAAGTTCGTGCAGTCGATCAAGGCTGGCTGCCAGCTCGCCGGCCTGCGCCCGGGGGGCGTCCGCGCGCCGCTGCAAGGGCTCGACGAAGCGGAACAACAGGCATTGCAGGCCATTGTCGCCAGGCTCAGGCAGGATGTCGCCGCTGTCGTCGGGGGGAAGGTCTGATGGCGCGGCTACTGACGGCTGCCGAGTATGCAGCGATCGCCCGGGACATCGCACTGCCGACGCAGGCATTCATCGACGGCGCCTATGTGCCCTCGGTGTCGGGCGCAACGTTCCAGAGCACCAATCCCGCGACCGGCGAAATGCTGGCCTGTATCGCCGCCTGCGATGCGCGCGATGTCGATATCGCGGTAGCGAAGGCCAGGGCGGCATTCGAGGACGGACGCTGGCACCGCCGCGCTCCGGCCGAGCGCAAGGCAGTCCTGCTGCGTTTCGCCGACCTGCTCGAAAGGAACGCCCATGAACTGGCCGTCATGGAAAGCCTGGACAGCGGCAAGCCGATCCGCGAATGCCAGAACACCGACATCCCCGAGACCATCCATACGATCCGCTGGCATGCAGAGCTGATCGACAAGATCTATGACAGCACGGCGCCGGTCGGGGTGGGCGCATTGTCGCTGGTGGTGCGCGAGCCCATCGGGGTGGTGGGCCTGGTGCTGCCGTGGAACTTCCCGTTGCTGATGCTGGCGTGGAAGATCGGGCCTTCGCTGGCCGCGGGCTGCTCGATCATTGTCAAGCCGGCCAAGGAAACCACGCTGACGGCGCTGCGCGTGGCCGAGCTTGCGCATGAGGCCGGCGTGCCCGCCGGCGTGTTCAATGTGCTGCCGGGCGGCGGCAAGGAGGTGGGCGAGCCGCTGGGGATGCACATGGATGTGTCCATGGTGAGCTTCACCGGTTCGACGGCTACCGGCCGGCTGTTCCTCAAATACGCGGCCGACTCGAACCTGAAGCGCATCGTGCTCGAGTGCGGCGGCAAGAACCCCGCGGTGGTGCTGAAAGACGCCGAGAACCTCGATGTCGTCGCGCAGCACGTGGTCAACGGTGCTTTCTGGAACATGGGCGAGAACTGCTCGGCCTCGTCGCGCCTGATCGTCCATGCCGAGATCAAGGATGCGCTGTTGTCGCGCATCGGTGTCCACATGCGCGAATGGAAGATGGGAAATCCCCTCGATCCGGAGCATCGGATTGGCGCGCTGGTCAGCGAAGCCCATTTCGGCAAGGTGAACTCGTACATCGAGCAGGCCGGCATCGAGAGACTGCGCGTGGCCTTTGGCGGCGGCACGGAGGGCGGCATTTTCGTCGAGCCGACCGTGGTCGACGGCGTGGGCCGGGACAGCAGGCTGTTCCGGGAAGAGATCTTCGGTCCCATCCTTTCGGTCACGACGTTCAACACCGTCGACGAAGCCATCGCACTGGCGAATGACTCGGTCTATGGACTCGCGGCCTCGGTCTATACGAGCAGCCTGAACCATGCGATCCGGCTGTCGCGGGAAATCCGTGCCGGCGTGGTGACGGTGAACTGCTTCGGCGAGGGTGACATCACCACGCCGTTCGGTGGCTACAAGGAATCGGGCTTCGGTGGCCGGGACAAATCGATCTGGGCACATGACCAGTACACCGAGCAGAAGACCATCTGGATCGACGTACCGGACCAGGCGGGCAACAGTTAACTGATCTGGCGAGCCATGCCCCGGGTCCCGTCGGGACCGGGCATGACGCTCGCGCGATGCCCGGCCGCCTTTCAACACACGTATCATGCGCGACTCGCTGGAGCCGCGCTCCGGCCTTGTCCTTCCATCGTCCCTCATAAAGTCATCAGTTCCATGCAAGCAGGTGTCATCCGAAGCAAGCGTCAGGCAACAGTCATCGGGCTAATCGCGATCCTGTTATGGAGTTCGATCGTCGGCCTGATCCGAGGCGTCAGTGAAAGCCTTGGCGCAACCGGCGGCGCGGCCATGATCTATACCGTTGCCTCGGTCATGCTCTGGCTGACCGTTGGCTTCGTCAGGCCAGGTGAATTGCCCCGGCGCTATCTCATCTGGGGAAGCATCCTGTTTGTTTCCTACGAGCTGTGCCTGTCCCTGTCGATCGGCTATGCCAACAGTGGCAGGCAGGCCATCGAGGTCGGCATGGTCAATTACCTGTGGCCGAGCTTCACCATGTTGTGCGCGATTGCGTTCAACGGCCAGAAATCGAACCTGCTGATCCTTCCTGGCTTTTCGATTGCCATCCTTGGCATCTGCCGGGTACTCGGGGGCGACCAGGGACTGGACCTCGCCGGGATGGCGGCAAATGTCCAGGACAACCCGCTCAGTTATGGGCTGGCTTTTGCGGGCGCGATGATCTGGGCCGCCTATTGCACCGTGACCAGCCGGATCGCGGGCGGGAAGAATGGCATCACGCTGTTCTTCATGCTGACGGCGCTGGTGCTGTGGATCAAGTATTTCACCGGCGACGGCGGGGCAATGGTGTTCAGCTACCAGGTCATCGTGTACCTGGCGCTGGCAGCTTCCGCGATGGGGTTTGGCTACGCGGCCTGGAACGTCGGCATCCTGCACGGCAACGTCTCCGTGCTTGCTGGCGCCTCCTATTTCATCCCGGTCCTTTCCGCTGCGCTGGCGGCCATGCTGTTGCGCACGCCGCTGTCAATCGCGTTCTGGAAGGGCGCATCGATGGTCTGCGCGGGTTCCATCCTGTGTTGGCTCGCCACGCGCGGACAACGTTCCCGGGCACCGGATGCGCGGGAACCGGGCGCAGTGCCTGAGCGCGCTGCCGGGCAGTGAAATCGATATAGAAACAGGACAAGAATATGTCCGCGGAGACAAAGATGAAGATTCGGTTGTCCGCTTTGCTGTGTGCGTTGTCCGCACCGGCATTCGCGCAGGGCTCGGTGACCTTGTATGGGGTGCTCGACGAGGGCCTCAACTATACGAGCAACGTCGGCGGCCACAGCATGGTGGAGATGGCAAGCGGATTTCCGCATGGCAGCCGCTGGGGCCTCAAGGGGACGGAGGACCTGGGCGGCGGCGTCAAGGCCGTGTTCCAGCTTGAGAACGGGTTCGACGTGGACAGCGGCCGCGCGTACCAGGGCGGTCTCCTGTTCGGACGCCAGGCATACGTGGGGCTTTCCAGTGACAGTGCGGGTGCGCTCACCGCCGGCCGGCAATATGACTCGGTGGTCGACTTCCTCGCGCAGAATTCCGCAGGCGGCACGTGGGGCGGCTACATGTTTGCCCACCCGTACGACAATGACAACCTGATCAACACATTCCGCGTCAATAACACTCTCAAGTACACCAGTCCTGCGTTGGGCGGCCTGAAATTCGGCGCAACGTACAGCTTCAGCGATGACGCCAGCTGGTCGAACAATCGCCAGTACAGCGTAGGCGGCCAGTATGCCAGCGGCGGGCTGGTCGTGTCGGCAGCCTATCTGCGGGCCGACAATCCGTCGGCCACGTCCTACGGTGCGATCAACAACGGCGGCGACCAGAACCTGCTGGGCAGCAGGCTGAGGATCTTTGGCGCGGGAGCCACTTATTCCATTGGCAAGGCAGCGCTGGGAGTCGTGTATTCCGATGCCGATGTGGAAAATCCGCAAAGCTCCGGCTATGTCGGGCCGATCGTCCCGCCGGCGGGGTCGCTGTCTTCGCTCAGGTTCCAGAACTTCGAGGTCAATGCCAAGTACCAGTTTGGCGCCTCGTATTGGGCGGGGGTGATGTACACCTATACGCGCGCAAGCGTCAGCGCGACATCCGGCAGGCAGCATCCCGTCTACCATTCGATCGGCATGATGGCGGATTACCAGCTGTCGAAGCGGACCGATGTCTATCTGCAGGGGATGTACCAGCGCGTTGGCGGCGATGCCACCGGTACGGTTCTCGATGCCGCTTTTATCGCCGGGGCGGCCAATGTCTCGTCCAACCGGAACCAGCTGTTGCTGCGCACCGGGATCCGGCACTTCTTCTGAGGCAGGTAATCCGTCGGCTCCTGTCCCGTCAAGGATGCCAGGTCGACGGCCGTTCAATCTGCATGGCAGGCCGCTGGCTGCCTGCCATCGCGTACGACAGCTTGGTCGCCGCATCGACCACGGTCTGCGCCAGCTCCAGCAACCGCTCTTCGCCGAGCCGGGAAGTCGGGCCTGAAATACACATCGAGCCCAGCAGGCGCCAGTGCAACCCGAACACCGGCGCGGAAACGCTGGAGACTTCGGGTTCGCGCTCGCCGAGGGACAGGTGGAATCCGCGGCGCCGGATCATTTCATAAAGCTCGCCCGATTCGCCTGAGAAAGCCAGGATGACCCGTCCGGGCGAGCCGCTGTCCAGCGGCAGTGCCGCGCCGATCCTGACGTGATGGCGGATGGCCTGCGGGCCTTCGACACGGACCAGGCAGGTTCGCTGCTGACCCTCGCGGACGTAGAACGAAGCGCTTTCGCCGGTCCTGATCGTCAGCTCCCGCAGCACGGGCTCCACCACTTCCTGCACATTGAACGTTGCCTGGTAACACGCGCCCAGCCATCCCGCCGCGCGGCCGAGCCGCCAGCTGCCGTCTTCCTTCTGTACCAGGTAGTTGTCCGCCGCCAGCGTGCGCGCTAGCCGCAGCACCGTGGTCTTGTGGATGCCGGTGCGCCGGCTGAGTTCCGCCAGCGACAACTGCGGGTCGTTGACGCCGAACGCTTCCAGCACGCGCAAGGCGCGCGTCACAGCGATCACGGCGCTCGGCCCCTCATTGCCATCTGAGGCGGATTGCGCATCACTTTTTGGGTTCATGGGACGAAATGCGGTGCACGGTGTGAAACGGCATTGTATGCCGTGAAACGAGCGACCACAATCCGAATCACAACGAAACCAGATTCGGAGACACCATGAAGGCAATATTCCGCCGCGGCATTCTGGCCCTTGCCGGCCTCCTGATGGCAACCGCCACCGTCCACGCCGCGCCCCAGTATCCCGCCAAGCCCATCCGCGTCATCGTCCCGTTCCCCGCCGGCGGCGGCACCGACATCATCGCGCGGGAAGTGACCAATACCGTCGGCAGGTCGACCGGCTGGGTGTTCGTCGTGGAAAACAAGCCGGGCTCCGGCGGCAACCTCGGCGTGGACGCGGCGGCCAAGGCGCCCGCCGATGGCTACACCATCGCCATGGGGCAGACCAGCAACCTTGCCATCAATCCTTCGCTGTACGAACGGCTGCCGTATGACCCGCTGAAGGACCTTGCGCCGATCAGCCTGGTCGCCTCCGCGCCGCTGGTGCTGGTGACGCACGTCAACTCGCCGTACAAGACGATGAAGGACGTGATGCAGTCCGCCAGGACAAAGCCCGGATCGCTGAATTTCGCCTCGCCGGGCAACGGCACCGTTGCGCACCTGGGTGGCGAGCAGCTGCAAGGCACCGCGAAAGTGAAGTTCACCCACGTGCCGTACAAGGGCGCGGCCCAGGCGGTCAACGACCTGATGGGCGGGCAGGTCGACCTGTACATGGCGTCCGTGCCGACGCTGCTCGGGCATATCAAGAACAACAAGCTGCGGCCGCTCGCGGTGACGTCATCGAAGCGCTTGCAAGACCTGCCCCAGGTGCCCACCGTTGCCGAGTCGGGCTATCCCGGCTTCGAGACGGCGACCTGGTTCGGCTTCGTCGCGCCCGCCGCGACACCGAAGGAAATCGTCGCGCGCCTGAATGCCGAGTTCAACAAGGCGCTCCAGTCCCCGGCGCTCGCCAAAAAGCTGAATGAACAAGGCGCGTCGGTGCTCGGCGGCACACCCGAAGCATTCACCGCGCTGATCAGGCAGGACATCGGACGCTGGGCAGCGGTCATCAAGGCCTCCGGCGCGAAGCTGGATTGATCGACGCCCGTATCCCTTACCCATTTCTCGTATTGCCGGAGTTCTCCATGACGTTGCCCAATATCATCAAATCGTTCGATCGCGTTCCCGCCGACATCGTCGCGCGCGCCGCCCGGTTCCAGCCGGCCATCCTCTCGGATGTCGGCGGACGCCGCGGTGCCCTGCATGGCCGCATCAAAGCCCTGCGCCCGACCATGAAGGTCGCCGGCCCGGCATTTACTGTCGAAGTCCGTCCCGGCGACAACCTGATGATCCATGCAGCCCTGGCGCTTGCGCAGCCCGGCGATGTGCTGGTCGTGGACGGCAAGGGCGACCAGACCTCGGCGCTGATGGGAACCATCATGATGCATGCCGCCCGCCAGCGCGGCCTGGCCGGTGTCGTCATCGATGGCGCGGTGCGGGACAGCCTCGAGCTGGACGACATGCAGTTCCCGGTCTTCTCGGTGGGCACGAATCCGAATGGCCCGACCAAGGAAGTCGGCGGCCGCATCGGGCATCCGATTTCGGTCGGGGGCGTGACGGTGAACCCCGGCGACTATATCTGCGGCGATGCCGATGGCCTGGTCGTGGTCGAGCGCGAGAAGATCGAAGCCCTGCTCGATGCCGCCGCAA
Organism: Cupriavidus oxalaticus; assembly: GCF_038900635.1. GTDB lineage: Bacteria > Pseudomonadota > Gammaproteobacteria > Burkholderiales > Burkholderiaceae > Cupriavidus > Cupriavidus oxalaticus_B. The sequence goes on from NZ_JAYMRX010000002.1 coordinate 59,477, forward strand.
AGAAGGAGGAAGCGGAAGCCAGGCGCATCGCCCAGATCAGGGAGGGCAACACCAACGCGCCCTGGCTGCTGGCATCGCTGGTGACGGCCGGCGTCCTGAAAGAGGGAGAGGCATTGTGATGAACCGGCCAGTCATTATCGTCACGGGTGCGGACCTGGCACCGGAAGCCCTCGCTCTGCTCGGTGGCTACGAGGTCGTATTCGCCGGCAAGACGCCCCAGGCCGCCGACCTGGTCGCGCTGGCGGCGAAGCACAACCCGGTCGGCATGATCGTGCGCTACGGCAGCGTGACGGCCGAAGTCATGGATGCGGCACCAGCCTTGCGTGTGATTTCGAAGCACGGCACCGGCACCGACACCATCGACAAGGCCGCTGCCGAGGCACGCGGCATCGAGGTGACCGCCGCGGCCGGGGCCAATGCGGCCGCCGTTGCCGAGCATGCGCTGGCGCTGATGCTTGCCTGCGCCAAGTCGGTGGTGCAGCTGGATGCGCGCATGCATGCCGGCCACTGGGACAAGGCCACCCACAAGAGCCTGGAACTGAATGGCCTGACCATCGGCCTCATTGGCCTGGGCGCGATCGGGCGACGGTTCGCCAGGATGTGCGATGCCATCGGCATGCGTGTGATCGGCTTCGATCCGTTTGCCACGGACCTGCCGGACTATATCGAGGCCGTGCCGCTGGAAAGGATCTGGCAGGATTCCGATGTCATCTCGCTGCAATGCCCGTTGACGGCCGATAACAAGGAGATGGTCAATGCCGGTACGCTGGCGCAGTGCAAGCGCGGCGTGATCCTCATCAATACTGCGCGCGGCGGGCTGATCGACGAAGCGGCGCTGCTCGAAGCTGTCCGCTCGGGCCACGTGGCCGCTGCCGGCCTGGACAGCTTTGCGCACGAGCCGATGCAGGCACCGCATATTTTCCATGGGCAGCCGGGCTTTGTGCTGAGCCCGCATATCGGTGGCGTGACCAGCGCCGCCTACGTCAACATGGGAGTCGCCGCGGCGAACAATACCCTGGCGGTCCTGCGCAAGGTGGCCGAGCCGGCGCCTGGACAGCACTAGCCCCGATACCCTGAAAAAATGTTCGCGCGAATGGAGACAGCATGAATTTCAATACAGGCGCAGCCTCGATGTTCCGGGCGCTGGCGATCGCCACCCTTGCCGCCATGTCGATGGCGGCGCAAGCGCAGGGATGGCCGGCCAAGCCGGTCAAGATCATCGTTCCTTACCCGCCGGGCGGCGCCGTGGACGCCGTCACCCGCAAGATGGCGCAGCGTCTCTCCGAGCAGACGGGCCAGAGTTTCTATGTCGAGAACAAGGCCGGCGCGACCGGCACGATCGGCACGGCCCAGGTCGCGCGCGCCGCGCCGGATGGCTACACGCTGCTCGCCAACGATACGACTTACGCGCTGCTGCCTCACATCTTCAAGTCGCTTCCCTTCGATCCGGCGAAAGACCTGCAGCCTGTCGCAGCATACGTGTTTGCCCCGATGGGCGTGGTGGTCAAGGCTGACGGAAAGTACAAGACGCTGGCCGACCTGATTACCGCGGCGAAGTCCGACGACAAGGTGTCCTACGGATCGGGTGGGCCGGGGTCGACCCCACATTTCGCCAGCGAAGCCCTGGGCCTCGCCGCGGGAACGCACTTCATGCACGTGCCATTCAAGGGCGCGGGCGAGGCCACCGTCGCGCTGCTGAGCGGTACCGTGGACTTCCAGATGGCTTCCATTCCGGGCGTGATCGGGCAGGTCAAGGGCAACAAGCTGGCGGTGCTGGCCGTCAGCGGTACCAAACGCTTGCCCGCGCTGGCCGGCGTGCCCACGTTTGCCGAAGCCGGCGTCAAGGATTACGGTGTCATCAATTTCACCGGTTTGTGGGCGCCAAAGGGCACGCCGGCCGACGTGCTCGACCGCATCCAGAAAGAGGTCGGCAAGGCCATGGCGACCCGGGACATGCAGTCCTATGCTGAGAGTATCGGCGCCGAGCCGGGCTATTGGGATGCCGGCGCATTCAGGACCGAAATGACCAGCAGGACGGCATTCTGGGGGAAGGTCGCCCGCGGTACCGGGTTTCAGAAGCAGTAACGGATGCGCCACCGCGACAAGGCACGAACAACAGGAACAGGCGTCGAGACATGTTTCTACTGAATTCACCGGTCATCCGTGAGGCCGTGTCGTTCTCCAGCCTTCCCGCGCGCTATCGCCATGCGCGGCGAAGCGAATGGTCCAGGGCGAACCAGGGTGGCCGCGAGATCGATTCCTTTCTGGAAGGCCCGGTCGTCGACGACGCCGGCAACCTGTACGTCACCGATATCCCCAATGGCCGGATCTTCAGGGTTGACCGGAAAGGCGATTGGGACGTGGTTGCCGAATGGGACGGCGAGCCCAATGGCATGAAGTTTCTGGACGCGGCGCGTCTGTTGGTCACGGACTACCGCAACGGGCTGATGGAAGTCGACCTGCGCGCCGGCAGTGTCCGTCCGTACCTGCCACGCCGCAATACCGAAAGCTTCAAGGGCGTGAATGACCTGACGCTGGATTCGCACGGGAATATCTATTTCACCGACCAGGGACAGACCGGCCTGCATGACCCCAGCGGCCGGGTATACCGGCTGACCCGGGAAGGGCGGCTCGAACTGCTGCTTGGCAATGTGCCAAGCCCGAACGGCATCGTGCTGTCGCCAGACGAGCGCTTCCTGTTCGTCGCCGTCACGCGGGGCAATTGCGTCTGGCGCATGCCCTTGCAGGAAGACGGCAGCGTATCCAAGGCCGGGCAATTCTTCACGTCATACGGCCCCAGCGGGCCGGACGGCCTCGCCATGGACGTCGATGGGCGCCTGCTTGTCGCCAATCCGGGGCTTGCCTATGTCTGGGTGCTCAATCACCGGGCCGAGCCGGTCGAGGTGATTCGTGGCACTCCGGGCCACTCGCTGACGAACGTCGCCTTCGGCGGAGAGGACCGGCGGGCGCTCTACGTTACCGATTCGAGCGCGGGCGAAATCCTGCAAGTCGGCATGTCGGTCCCCGGCGTGAGGCCCCCGTACCTGGCGAAGTAAGCCGGACGAAGGATGTCCGCTCAGCACAGGTCGGCGCGGGAATCACCAGATGGTGAAGCCCCCATCGACAGCGATGGCCTGGCCCGTGACAAAGCCAGCGCCCGGGGAGCAGAGCCACATGACCGTGCCCGCAATATCAGCCGGCTCCCCTAGCCGTTGCATTGGCGTAGCCAACCTAAGCTGCGCCATGTCCTGCTGATTCTCCGGGCGGTCCGTGATGGCTGTGTGCGCGATGCCTCCGGGACAGATGGCATTGACGCGAATGCCACGGCTGGCATAGTCGACGGCCACCGACCGTGTCAGCCCTATCACACCTGCTTTCGAGGCCGAGTATGCCGAGAGCCCCGGCCCGCTGACGAGTCCCATGATGGAGGATGTGTTCACGATCACGCCGCCACCGTGCTCCAGCATCCATGCACATTGATGCTTCATGCACAGCCAGACCCCCTTCAGGTTCACGGCAATCGCTTTATCCCATTCTTCCTCGGATAACTCGGTGATCGGCATTCCGCGGGGCGCTATGCCTGCATTGTTGAACGCGTAGTCAAGGCGGCCGAACGAGCCGATGGTCTCGCCGATTGCCCTGGCAACGTCTGCGCCCTGCGAAACGTCCGCGCGAACAAACAGTGCCCTCGAGCCGGCCTTCTCGATTTCATGGGCTGTTTCTTCAGCAGCGGTGACTGCGGTGTCCAATAATGCGACATCGGCACCAGCGCTGGCAAAGCTCAGTGCGGTCTGGCGGCCGATGCCAGTCGCCGCGCCGGTTACCAACGCAACCTTACCTTCGAATGACTTCATTGGAAGCTCCATGGCCATATATGGAAATGCAGGACGCCGCTTCATAATGTCATCCCTCGCATGTCCGGTTGTGCTCCAGGCACGATCACGTTTGTCGCGCTGCACCCCAACCGCGCGCGAAAAGCGGATGGCTTCGTCGAGCGCAACTCTGCTGGCCGATGGCGTTTCCCGCATCGTTCAATTGGACTAGCCGGAAATAGCCGGAATCCGTTCGGAATGGTCAACGGCCTCGGGCACACCCGGAGCAATGTCCTGGCGCAATACCCCGGCCGGGAGCCGGGAGGGCCAACTACGATTCCGCAGTGAAGCCAACGGAAGCAACCAGTTTGGCCCAACGGGCAGTATCAGCGCGCAGGGTGGCATCCAGGTCTGCGGGAGTCGACGGCGCGGGTTCGAGTCCGAAGGCGGCAAGGCTCTCGACGACATCAGGATGCGAAAGCGCTGTGCGTACCGCGGCGTTCAGGTTCTGGATCGTCGCCGCACTGCTGCGAGCGGGAAGGAAGAAGCCGTACCATTCGCTGAATGCCATGCCCTTGTAGCCTTGCTCGACGAAGGTCGGCACGTTGGGGAAGAAACGACTGCGGCTGGCGCCAGATGTCCCCAGCACGCGGCACTTGCCGGCGGACGCAAATTTCATGAACTCTCCGAGCGGTCCACACACGGCCGGAATCTGTCCGCCGACCAGGTCGAGCAACGCAGCCTGTGTGCCGCGGAATCCGATGTGAGTCAACTCCACGCCTGCCGCGCGACCAAGCAGAATGCCGATAAAGTGCAGGGTCGAGCCTGTTGCCGGAGAGCCGAAGCTTGCCTTGCCCGGATTCGCTTTGCACCAGGCCAGAAACTCGGGGACAGTCCGTACGGAATCCGGGACAGCGGGGCCTACCGCCAGAACATAATCAAAGGAGACCGCCTTCGTCACCGGAACAAGATCTGTCCGTGGGTCATAGGAGAGATGCTTGTACGTGTGCGGATAGACGCCGAGGATCGACATCGGCGTCAGAAGCATCGTATTGCCGTCCGGAGCGGCAGCTCGCATGGCCTGCGCGGCGATTTGCCCGGCCGCCCCGGCGCGGTTATCGACGATGACTGCCTTGGCGTAACCACCCTGCATCTTCTCCGCCAGGCGGCGAGCCAGGACGTCCGGCGTGCCACCGGGCGGGAAGCCGACAAGAATGCGCGCGGTGTCGCTTTGTGCGAGTGCGACACCGGGCAGGGCTGCAAGCCCGGCGGAAGTCGCCGCGGCGGTAGTCGCTGTGGATGCCAGGAACTGGCGTCGGGTCATGGTCATTTCTGTCTCCTCCGGTGTCTTTGTAGGGATTGCCGCCGGACGCGTACCGGTCGCGTCCGTCCGGGTAGGGACTCGCTAGGTCCCGGTGTAACGCTGCCGAAGCGCCAGCTTGTTGATCTTGCCGACTGACGTCCTCGGCAGAGCCGGGACGATCTCGATGTGCTCAGGCACCATCCATTTCGGGAATTGGTTCAGGAGGTGCTCACGAAGCTGCTGCCCGGTGAGCGATGCACCCGCGCGCGGGGCTACAAGCGCCAGGGGACGCTCACTCCAGTGCGGATCCGGCACGGCGATGACTGCGGCTTCCAGTACGTCGGGGTGTTCGCACAAGGCGTTCTCCATGTCGATGGAGCTGATCCATTCGCCGCCGGACTTCACCAGATCCTTAAGCCGGTCCACGAGCCACAGATAGCCGTCGGGCGAGATCCGGACAATATCCCCCGTCTTCAGCCAGCCATCGTCGCTGACTGCCGGCAGAGGACCCGCAATACCGACATAGGCTGAAGTCACCCAGGGTCCGCGTACCTGCAGTTCGCCCAGTGCCTTGCCGTCCCACGGCAGAGCGTCTCCAGCGTCGCCGACGTGGCGTATCTCGATGAAGGGCAGTGGCAGGCCGTTGCTGCAGCGGATCTGCAGGCGTTGGGCGGCGTCTGCGCCGTCGTACTCGGGACGCAACCAGGTCTGCGTGCCGATCGGCGAGCACTCCGTCATGCCCCAGCCGGTCTGCAGCCAGACGCCTAATGCGTCGAAGCGGCGGAACATTTCTGGCGGCGGCGCCGAGCCGCCTGCATAAATGCGCAGACCTGGCTGCAGTCGCCAGCGGGTGGGGGCGGCATCGACAGCGGCGAGCACGTCGGTCCAGACAGTGGGGACACCGAACGTGGCCGTGACGCGCTCGCTGTCGAGCAGGTCGAGGATGTCGCGGCTCGATGGCCGGGCGCCAGTCAGCACCAGTTTCGCCCCCAGTAGCACGGCGGTATAAGGCATGGACCATCCGTTGACGTGAAACATAGGCGTCAGCGGCATCAGGGTATCTCGCCCGGAGATGCCAAATGCGTCGGGCAGCGAGGCAGCGAGACCATGCAGAAGGATGGAGCGGTGGGAATAGACCACGCCCTTGGGCCGGCCGGTGGTTCCGGACGTGTAGCAGACTGAAACCGGTGCGGTTTCGTCGACGGGAGTGGACGGCCAGGCGCGCGGCACTACGTCGTCGCGCACCAGATCCTGCCAGCGGGGCAACCCGGCAGTGCGCGCGGCCATGCCGTCGCCGTGCACGATGACCAGCGGAACGGCCACCAGCCCGTGCACCTCCCGCCAGAGCGGGAGGAGGTCCTCGTCGATGAGCAGGGCGACATCGCCGGCGTCGGCAATGATATAGGCGATTTCCTGCGCGGACAGACGGGGATTGATGGGATGCAGTACCGCGTCCAGTGCGGGCACCGCGTAATAGGCGGCCAGATGGCGATCGTGATTCCACATCAGGGTGGCCACCCGTTGGCCCGGCTGCACTCCACGTTCCGCCAGGACTGTGGCCAGGCGCCGCGCTTCCAGGGCGACATCGGCATAGGTGCGACGCGAAATTACGCCTGGCGCCGTGCGGGTGACAATCTCGCGCGTCGGGAACAATTGCTCGGCCCTGCGCATGACGTCTGTCACGCGCAGGGGCCGATCCATCATCGTGCACGGTAGCGCCTGGAGGGCGCGGTTGCGGCGGCACGCCTCAAATTCGGTCGGGTCCATGGTCTCCTTGCCGGACGATCAGCGCACCGGTTCATCCCGGCGTCACGGATCTGAATGTCAATGTACCTTGACGATTCCGTCATTCTTCGGTGGAGACCGATATTTGTCAAGTTACCCTGACAACATTTCGGATTGGGGATTTCCCGTGGGATTGTGTGAGTGGTGGTACCAGTCAGGCCTGTTCGTCCTCCGACCACGCCTTTCCGAGGATCCTGCGCAGCGTTGCCAGATCGTCGTTACCGATCCGCTTTGCGAGTTCGTCTTCGACCGACTCGAAGTCCTTTGCAGCCACCGCCGACATCGTCCAGCCCTTTTCAGTGAAGCGTAGCAGCCTGACGCGGCCATCCAGCTCGCTTGGCACAAATTCGACCAGCCCCAGCCGCGCAGCCTCGTTGGCGAGTTGGTGGACGGCCTGGCGCGATACAGCCAGGTGGCGTGCGAGTTCTGACAGGCTTACCGGTGGCCCCACCATATGGGCAAACATCTTGTTCATGGCTGGCGTCACCTCGCCATAGCCGTTGCGCTGTGCACCCTCCATGACGCGCGCTTCCATCCATTCCATCCTTGCAAGCAAGAGATCGCGCAGGAATGGCTTCCGAGTCTTCTTCAATTACCTTCCTTGTTTGTCAATGTTTGTTGACATTATATCCTGAGCACTACATCATCCGCTCGTCATCCGCCAGCACACTTGTCAGGCGCGGATCATATCGATTACCGGAGACATCACTATGCACATCCTACCGCGCACACTGTTCAGCGCGGAGCACGACGCGTTCCGTGAGCAGGTCAGGCGCTTCTGCGAGCGCGAAATCGTTCCCTATCATGAGGACTGGGCTGCCGTTCATCAGGTGCCGCGCGAGCTGTGGCGGCAGGCGGGTGCAAACGGCATGCTGTGCTGCTGGATCAACGAAGCGCTCGGCGGGCCGGGCGCAGACCTGTTGTTCGACTTCATCGTGAGTGAAGAACTCGGCCGCGTGGGAGCGACGGGCCCTGGCTTCCCGCTGCACTCGGTGATCGTTGCGCCGTATATTGTCCGGCATGGCGCCGATGCACTGAAGCAGCGGCTACTTCCCGGAATGGCCGACGGCAGCCTGATTGGCGCCATTGCCATGACGGAACCGGGCGCGGGCAGCGACGTGGCAGCCATCGGCACACGTGCGGAGAAGCAGGGCAGCCACTGGGTGATGAATGGCCAGAAGACTTTCATTACTAACGGCCATCACAGCGACGTGATTGTGGTGGCGTGCAAGACTGACAGGGCAGCAGGGGCGCGTGGCGTTTCGCTGATGGTCGTCGAGGCGGACATGGCCGGCTTCTCGCGCGGCCGCAATCTCCATAAGATTGGCCAGCACGCCCAGGATACGGCAGAGCTCTTCTTCGAGAACGTGCGAATTCCGGAAAGTCACGTTCTTGGTGAGATTGGCGGAGGGTTTCGCTATCTGATGGAAGGGCTGGCGCAGGAGCGCCTGCTTGTGTCGGTACAGTGTCAGGCGCGTGCCGAAGCTGCCCTGGCATGGACACGCGACTACGTGCGCGAGCGCAAGGCCTTCGGGCAGGCGCTGAGCGGCTTCCAGAACACACGCTTCGGCCTCGCTGGCATCTTTGCCGAATTGCAGGCCGGCCGCGCCTATTGCGACCAACTCGTAGCGCTGCATCTCGCAGGGCGGCTCGACGCGGCTTCGGCATCCGCTGGCAAGCTGTGGCACACCGAGATGCTGGGTCGCGTGGTCGATGCCTGCCTGCAACTGCACGGTGGTTATGGCTACATGGCGGAGTTTCCCATCGCGAGAGCTTACGTCGATGCGCGCATCGAACGGATCTACGCAGGGACTTCAGAAATCATGAAGGAAATTATCGCCCGGCACGTGCTGGATGAGCGGACACACTAGCCTGGAGAACCAATGGTGCAGCCGAATACAGATCAAGCCGTCATCCGGCGCTTCCAGGCCCGGCCGGACACACCGTGCCCCGTGGATTCCAACTCGATGGCTATCGCGCTGGGTGCCAGGCTGGTACGCATCGACGAGGAGGGCGCCGTGACGCTTTCGTTTTCGCCGGAACCCCTGTTCATTCAGGGCGCAGGCGTGCTGCAGGGTGGTGCCGTTTCAGCGATGCTCGATTTCGCCATGGCGTTCGCCGTACTTGCGGCACTGCCAGACGGACGGACTTGCGCGACGGTCAATCTTGCGACCGCTTTCTTGCGTCCGGCGCCGCGTGGAGACTACCTGGCCGTCGGCCGGATCGAGCGCAAGGGCAGCGCAGTTGCCTTCGCGCAATCAGTGCTGATGCCAGTGGATGCGCCTGCGCGTTTGGTCGCTTCGGCCTCGTCGACGTTGATGCTGGGCGCGGGGTAAGCCATTGCGGCAGGAGAATCCCGCCTGATCGCAACGATCCGCTATGGCGTCACCGTGTCGGGAGGCTGAACAAGGCGTTCCATCTTTATCGAGCATCGCACTACAGGCGCTTGCGCCGGTAGAGTAACTGACCCCGGGAGATTCCGAGCAACGCCGCGGCGCGTGACATGTTGCCACCCGCATGTTCGATCGCGGCTTCGACCATGGTGTTCTCCATCCCCTCGAGCGTCAGGCCGCGATCTTTCATCAGGCCGCCAACAATCTCCGCGAGCGAAGGCGCAGGCTTCTCCGGCGACTCCGGGACTGCCGGCGCATGCCGGGACACAGGCGCAACCCGCGTCGAGGTGTCAATTCTTTCGCGCGCCAAATCCTTCATGAGGACGACGTGTACTGCATCGAGTGCGCGGCCATCCTCGGCGAGGATCACAGCGCGCTCGACCACGTTGGAGAGTTCCCGGATATTGCCGGGCCATGCATAGCCGAGCAGCAACGACATGGCTTCGGGGGTCAGGCCATACACGTCTCGGCCATAGGCCTCGGCAAAGCGTTGCATGAAATGCTCAATCAAGATCGGGAGATCTTCCTTGCGCTGACGTAGCGGCGGAATCTCGATCGGAAACACGTGTAGACGGAAGAACAGATCCTCACGGAACCGTCCCGCGCAAACCGCCGCCCACAGATCATCGTTCGTTGCGGCGATGATGCGCACGTTGGCCTGGCGCGCCGTGCCGCTGCCGAGCCTCTCGAACTGCCCGGTCTCGAGCACGCGCAACAGCTTGCTCTGCGCGATGAGTGGGAGCGTGGCGACCTCATCCAGGAATAAGGTACCGCCTTCGGCCAGCTCGAAGCGTCCGGCACGCGCGGCGTCTGCGCCGGTGAATGCCCCGCGTTCAACGCCGAACAGCTCGGATTCCATCAGTGTTTCGGGAATCGTGGCGCAGTTGATGGCGACGAACGGGCCGCCGGCTCGCCGGCTCTGTTCGTGCAGCAGCCGCGCGAAAGTACTCTTTCCGACGCCGCTCTCGCCGAGCAGCAGCACCGTGGCGCCCGTTCCGGCAACACGATTGATCTTGCCAACGACGGCCTGGTACGCCGGCGAAAGACCCACCACGTCCGAGCGGCTCTTTGACTGTTCAAGCGCGGCGAGGGCGCTCCGGTGCTTGCTCGCGTCGCCACGTGTCTTCAACCCAAGGGCTTCGCGAAGTACCGGCGCTTTCAGGAACTGGAGATCCGCTTCGGCATCTTCCCACTCGCTTGCCGGCCGCGCGATCACGCGGCACGCGTCGAAGCCCATTGCCCGGCATTCTATTTCGCGCGCAATGATCAGCTTGCCCACACAGGCGCTGAGGTAGCCGCTCGCGTAGCCAGTCTCGAGCCAGCACACCGGCGTGGTCTGCGCGTTGTCCTGCGCCGCGTAGTGCTCGTCCTCGAACGAGTGCTTCCACAGGAACTCCAGTGAACAGAGGCCCTTTTCGATATCAAGGTCCGCACTGACTAACTCGACCAGCGCGACGCCCTGCAGTGCATGCAGCTGCCCGCCACGCGAAAGGAGATCGAAAATGCTCTCCTCCGGTGTATGCAGTTGCAACGCCAACTGAGCGTCGCGCGTGCCGGTGGAAAACCCTATGCGAGTCAGCAGGGTACGTGCCGTCTGGCTGCCCAGCGACGCGATCAGTTCGCTGCGCAAGTCATGGAGTGACGCGGTATGCATCAGGATCATCCGCTGGTCACCCAGGATGATTTCAGCGCGCTCGGCGCTGAACTTGAGCCTCGCCTCGATTAGTGCGTCCGGCAATGTCGGACTTGGGTAGATGCTCTGCACTCCAGTCTCCAGATTCATTCTTATGGCTTGCCCTGTCTCGCTGCGCCCCGATGGCGCCCGGCGCCTCGTTCACGCGGCCCGCAAAATTTTTCAGTGGCCGTCTATTTTTCGACGTCGCCTGTGAATTTTCAATAGGGACACCACTACCCACAGAATTGCTGCGATGCGGGATAACGACGCGTGCCGAATCTGCATCGCGTCGTTAATCCGCGCGATTCCAGGAAAAGCGTGGCTGTGTGCGATGCAGCAATCGTGCGATGGCACGGTGGTTGCGTAAAGAGCGCCGCTCCGAAGTGTGAAAAGCATCGGTGCACAAACCAGCAATCAAGGGGACAAGGAAACGTATGGCAATTTCCGCATTGGGTTATGTGGTCGTCGAAGCGAGCGACCTCAAGGCGTGGGCTGACTACGCGCGAAACATACTGGGTGTCGAGTGCAACGAAGTGGAAGGCGCGCTCGAACTGCGGATCGACGACCGCGCCTGGCGCATTCGTGTCGAACAAGGCCCTTCGGATGACGTGAAGTCCGTCGGCTTCGAGACATCTACGCCGGTCGCGTTCTCCAACGCGTTGGCGGCGCTCGATGCACAAGGCGTGAAGTACACGAAGGATGCAGCGCTGGCCAGGCAGCGTGGCGTGGTCGAGTTGGCGACCTTCGTCGATCCGGCAGGCGTCACGGTGGAGGTGTTCTACGGCGGGACGCGGATATTCCAGCGTCCGTTCGTGTCGCCCGCCGGTGTGAAAGGCTTCGTCACCGGCGAACAAGGCATGGGTCATATCGTCATCGCCGTGCCTGATCCGGAGGTCTATCAAGCCTTCTGGAGCAAGCTCGGCTTCCGCCTGAGCGACTACATCGAGTTCCAGCCGGCCCCGGGCATTCATGCCAACGTGACGTTCATGCACTGTAATCCGCGCCACCACACGCTGGCGTTTGCCTGCGTTCCCGGCGCAAAGAAAATCGTCCACCTGATGCTGCAGGCCAATCATCTCGATGATGTCGGACTGGCGCGCGATCGCGCCAGGAAAGCCGGGGTACCGATTGCCTGGGACTTCGGCCGCCACACCAACGACCACATGACCTCTTTCTACATGCTGTCGCCCTCCAGGTGGGAACTGGAGTTCGGCTGGGGAGCGCGCGAAATTGACGACGCGACCTGGACCGTGGAACGTCACGATTCCATCAGCATCTGGGGCCACGAGCTGACCATCAACCCGGAGGAGCGCGCCCATGCCAATGCCTGACATGAAGATCGCCGACCTCGGCGGCATCAAGCTGCATTTCGACGATGTGGGCCAGGGGCCGGCTTTGATCCTGATCCACGGATCCGGGCCCGGCGCCAGCGGTCGCGCCAACTTCATCCGCAACATCGAAGCCCTGGCGAAGCACTTCCGCGTGATCGTTCCTGACCTGCCGGGATTCGGCAAATCCGACATGAAGCCAGCGGGAACGCCGATTCCGGGCTGGTGGGCGGACAAGATCGTCGAATTGCTCGATTACCTCGGCATCGAGAAGGCTCACTTCGTCGGCAACTCCCTTGGCGGCGCGATCACGCTCAAGATCGCCATGGAAAGCCCGTCGCGCGTGGAACGCATGATCCTGATGGGACCCGGCGGCGGTACGCCAGTCACCTCCGTGCTCCCGACCGAAGGCATCAAGACTCTCGTGAGCTTTTACGATGGCCCCGGCCCGTCGATGGAGCGGTTGCAAGGCTTCATCAACCAGTTCGTCTATGACCCCTCGCAGATCACGGAAGAACTGATGGCCCAGCGCCTCGAGGCGGCGATGGACCAGCGCATTATCGAGAACCCGCCGATGCGCATGGGTCCCGGCGTGGTGCTGGAAGAACTGTGGCGCGATCCGCGCATGGCCAGGCTTCCCCATGAAACGCTGATCATCTGGGGGCGCGAAGACCGCGTCATGCCGCTGGATACCGGTTTCGTGCTGATGAAGCAGATTCCGCGTGCACGACTCTTCGTCATGCCACAGTGCGGCCACTGGGCGCAGTGGGAGCACGCGGACGAATTCAACAAGACCGTTTTGGGGTTCCTGAAGAATGACTGAGACGAATCAGAAATACGACGCTGACGTCGCCATCATCGGCTATGGGCCCAGCGGCGTGGTAGCCGCCAATATGCTGGGCAAGCGCGGCGTCAAGACCATCGCCATCGAGCGCTTCAAGGACATCTATGCCCGTGCCCGCGCAGTGACGGTGAATGACTGGACGATGCGCATCGTGCAGGATCTTGGCCTGGCCGAGCAGCAACTGGCGGTGATGGATGGCATGCATTCACTCCGCTGGGTCGACTACGAAGGGCGAGAGCTGACGTGGATGCCTTTCCCGTCCAGCATCTACGGCTATGCCACGGCATACTGCCTCTACCAGCCGGAAATGGAGCGCGTGCTGCGGGAAGGCGTGGAGCGCTACAGCAACGTCGACGTCCGCTATGAACGCGAAATGACCACGCTCAGGCAAGACGAGGGTGGCGTCACCATCGGGATGAGCAATCTTGCTACCGGCGAGACCGAAACCATTCGCGTGAAGTATGTGCTGGCGTGCGATGGCGGGTCCAGCAGAACCCGCCAGGAACTTGGTGTTGAGCTGATCGGCGATACCTTGTCGGTGCGCTGGGTGGTGATCGATTGCCGCGTCAAGCGGTGGTGGCCGAACCGCCATATGCATACGTTCTGGTCGGACGCGCGCCGTCCGGTGGTGGACATTCCGCTGGGCCTTGGCAACCATCGCTGGGAATTTCCGTTGAATCCGGACGAGAGCGACGCCGACTTCCAGAGCCACGACCAGTTGTGGAGGCTCCTCAATTCGCTTGGCGTGACCGAGAATGAAGTCGAGATTCATCAGCACGCTTTCTATAACCATCACGTACGTCATGCGGAGCGCTGGCGCGTCGGCCGCGTACTGTTGTGCGGCGATGCCGCACACCTGATGCCGCCATGGGCCGGCAGCGGCATGCAGTCCGGCATGCGCGATGCGCAGAATGCCAGCCTGAAGCTGGTCGAGGTGCTGGAGGGTCGCCTTCCGGAAGATCTGCTCGACACCTACGAGCAGGAACGCGCGCCGGACGTCGCGCGTTACACGAACATCTCGGTCGGCCTCGGCATGATCATCAAGCGTGAACTCAGCGATGAGCAGGTCGCTGCGATGATGGAGGAAGAGCGCGCCACCGGCGACCTGCCAATGGTGCTGCGTCCGCCCCACTATCAGCAAGGTTGGCTGCAGAAAGGCAAAGGCAGCAAGGACGTCGTCGGCAAATTTCTGCCGCAGCCGCGCGCGGCCAACTGCAAGGGACAGGTCGGCCTGCTCGACGAACTTACCGGCAACGGTCTGATCGTGCTGGGGGCAAACACGGATCCGGCAAGCAAGCTCGATGCCGAGCAGAAAGCCGCGTGGGAAATGCTGGGCGCGACGTTCATCGCGGTGCGGTCGGCCGACCAGCGAGCGCAAGCCGACGACGACGTGTTCGACATCAACGGCGAACTCATTGCCTGGATGCAAAAGGAAGACGTGGACGTCGTTGTCGTGCGCCAGGACAAGATCGTCGCTGCGGCCAGCGGCAATCTCAACGTGCCTGCGCTTTGACAGTTGAACCGCGCTTCCCATCATCAGGTCGATACGCGATGGGTCATAACGGATTCAGGTACACAACGACATACCTTTATCCGACATCCATCCCGGTCTTGACTGGCGTAATCGGCTGACGTCAGAGAAAAAGGAAGTATGTCCTCAGCTCCCCATCCAGGGGGGCGGGGCAGCGCTTTTTCGATTTTTGAGAATGCAGGCGATCGCTTCATCCGGTTACAGGCATTACGGACTGGAGATGTATGCGATTCCTGTTCGGGAGCGCCTCAGTAGCAGAAATCAATTTGGTTCACACAACGAAAAAATACAAAGTTGTAAACGGAGACAAGTTCATGCGTATTGAGAAAGTCCTTGCTGCCCTCACCATTTTTTTGGCGGCAAACCTGTTGCCTCGCCTTGCCATCGCGACCGAAGGCGGCGGCTCAATTTACCCCGTCGGCGCTGAGAATTTCTCGTGCTGTGCGCTGCCGCCCCCGGGCGTCTATGGCCTTGCCTATGGCGAGCACTACTCGGCGGATTCCCTCCGCGGCAATGATGGCAATGAAGTGCCCATTCCCGGATTCCGAGTCCGGTCGACCGCCGTTGTGCCTCGTCTGGTCTGGGTAACCAACCAGCAATTGATGGGCGGATCACTCGCATTCCATGGAGTGCTTCCGCTCGTCAATCTGGAGGTCAAGACCGCTGCCGCCAGTCAAAGCAAGACTGGTATCGGCGACATGACTCTTGGCACGGCACTGGGTTGGCACCATGGCCCCAATCTCCATACCGTATTGGGCGTCGATCTGTTTCTCCCCACCGGGGCTTATAACAAGAACGACCTTGCCAATATCGGACGGAACTACTGGGCAGTTCAGCCTCTCTTCGGTATCACCTACATTGACCCGGAAGGATTCAACGGGGACATGAAGGTCATGTACACGTTCAACATGATCAATCGCGACACCGACTACCGATCCGGGCAGGAACTGATCATCGACTACGCAGTGGGCTATGGAATCGGGGCCGGATGGGTTGTCGGCGCGGGTGGGTATTTCTATCAGCAGACTACCGAGGACAAACAGGCTGGAAACATTGTCCCAAACAACAAGGGGAGAGCCTGGGCCATCGGGCCGTCGATCAAGTATGACAGCGGCAAGGGATGGTTTGCGACGCTCAAGTACGAATTCGAAACGGGAGTCCGCAATCGCGCACAAGGAAGTGCGCTCTGGGTTCGTGCCATATTTCCTTTGTCTTTGTAATCGCAAGGTTCAGCCCAGCCCTTGATCGGACTGCGGCTGCCTCCGCTTCCTCAACCAAGAAATGCAATTTTCGATGCCTGAAATAGAGCTCTTGACTACTATCGCCGGGCGGCTGAACGCGGCCGAATTGTCGCGTCAGCCAATCGGGCCGATTCGTGGCGAAATCGCACAGGATGACATGGCCACTGCCTACGCCATCCAGCAGACCAACGTCGACGCCCGCGTGGCGAACGGCGAGCGCATCGTCGGCCGCAAGATCGGCCTGACCTCGCTGGCGGTGCAGAAGCAGCTCGGCGTGGACCAGCCCGACTTCGGCGCGCTGTTTGCGGGCATGGCCTATGGCGATGACCAGCCCATGCCGCTGTCGCGTCTGATCCAGCCCAAGGTCGAGGCCGAGATCGCCCTCGTGCTGGCGCGCGACCTCACGCACGAGCAGCACACCTTCGCCGACATCATCGACGCCACCGCCTATGCTCTGGCCGCCATCGAGGTGGTCGACAGCCGCATCCAGGGCTGGGACATCCGCTTCGTCGACACCGTGGCGGACAACGCGTCGAGCGCCATGTTCGTACTGGGCAGCCGGCCGGTCTCGCTCCGCGACATCGACCTCACCGCCTGCGCGATGACGCTCACCCGGGACGGCGAACTGCTCTCGCGCGGCAGCGGTGCCGCCTGCCTGGGCAACCCGCTGAATGCCGCGGTCTGGCTGGCCAACCGCATGGTCCGGCTCGGCACCCCGCTGCGCGCGGGCGACGTGCTGCTGACCGGCGCGCTCGGCCCCATGGTTGCCGTCACGCGGCCCGGCACGTTCACGGCGCAGATCGAAGGACTCGGCAGCGTCCGTGCGACGTTTACCGAATAAGGAATCCCCACCCATGACTACCCGCAAACTCAAGGCCGCGATCATCGGATCCGGCAATATCGGCACGGACCTGATGATCAAGATCCTGCGCCATGGCAAGCACCTGGAGATGGGCGCCATGGTCGGCATCGACCCGGCCTCCGACGGCCTGGCGCGCGCCGCGCACATGGGCGTGGCGACCACGCATGAAGGCGTGGAAGGCTTGGTCGGCCTGCCGGTGTTCGACGAGATCGACGTGGTGTTCGACGCCACCTCCGCCGGAGCCCACGTCAAAAACGACGCCCGCCTGCGCGAAGCGAAGCCCGGCATCCGCATGATCGACCTGACCCCGGCGGCCATCGGCCCCTACTGCGTGCCCGTGGTCAACCTGGACGCACGCCTGGACGCGCTCAACGTAAACATGGTCACCTGCGGCGGCCAGGCCACCATCCCCATGGTGGCGGCCGTGTCCCGCGTGGCGAAGGTGCACTACGCCGAGATCGTGGCATCGATCAGCAGCAAGTCCGCCGGCCCTGGCACGCGCGCCAATATCGACGAGTTCACCGAAACGACGTCGAAGGCCATTGAAGTGATCGGTGGCGCCGCTAAAGGCAAGGCCATCATCGTCCTGAACCCGGCCGAGCCGCCGCTGATCATGCGCGATACCGTCTACGTGCTCAGCGAAGCCGCCAACCGGACCGAAGTGGAAGCGTCCATCGAAGAAATGGCCGCTGCCGTCAAGGCCTATGTGCCCGGCTACCGCCTTAAGCAGAAGGTGCAGTTCGACGAGATCCCTGCCAGCGCGCCGCTCAACATCCCGGGCCTCGGCAAGTTCAGCGGCCTGAAGACATCCGTGTTCCTGGAAGTCGAAGGCGCCGCCCACTACCTGCCTGCCTATGCCGGCAATCTCGACATCATGACCTCCGCCGCGCTGGCCACCGCCGAGCGCATGGCGCAGTCCGTACTGACCGCTTGAGGAACCCGCCATGCCTTTCAACCCCGGCAAGAAGCTCTACATTTCCGACGTCACGCTGCGCGACGGCAGCCACGCTATCCGCCACCAGTATTCGATCCAGAACGTCAAGGACATCGCCCGCGCGCTCGACAAGGCCGGGGTCGATTCCATCGAAGTGGCCCACGGCGACGGCCTGCAAGGCTCCAGCTTCAACTATGGCTTCGGCGCCCACACCGACCTGGAGTGGATCGAGGCCGTGGCCGGCGAAATCCAGCACGCACAGATCGCCACGCTGTTGCTGCCCGGCATCGGCACCATCCATGACCTGGAAAACGCCTGCAAGGCCGGCGCCCGCATCGTGCGCGTCGCTACCCACTGCACCGAGGCGGACGTGTCCCGCCAGCACATCGAGCGCGCCCGCGAACTCGGCATGGATACCGTCGGCTTCCTGATGATGAGCCACATGACCACGCCGGAGAGCCTGGCAGTCGAGGCCAAAAAGATGGAAGGCTACGGCGCGACGACGATCTACGTGGTCGACTCCGGCGGCGCTCTTGGCATGGATGACGTGCGTGCCCGCTTCCGCGCCTTCAAGGAAGTGCTCAATCCGGAAACGCAGACCGGCATGCACGCCCACCACAACCTGTCGCTGGGCGTGGCCAACTCGATTGTGGCCGTGGAAGAAGGTTGCGACCGCATCGACGCCTCGCTGGCCGGGATGGGCGCCGGCGCCGGCAACACGCCGCTGGAAGTCTTCATCGCCGCCGCCGACAGGCTCGGCTGGGAACACGGCATCGATCTCTATGCGCTGATGGACGCCGCCGACGACCTGGTGCGTCCGTTGCAGGACCGCCCCGTCCGCGTCGACCGCGAAACTCTGGCACTGGGCTACGCCGGCGTGTATTCGAGCTTCCTGCGCCACTCGGAAGTGGCCGCGAAGAAGTACAACCTCAAGACTGTCGACATCCTCGTTGAACTGGGAAAGCGCCGCATGGTCGGCGGCCAGGAAGACATGATTGTCGACGTCGCGCTCGACCTCATCAACAAGGCATAAGCCCGGGCGACCAAAGGCTCAAAGTGCTCGCGGTACGCTCAACGTCTCGATCAGGTGCAGTCCCCTGAAGCCAGGTTGCCGCTGTCGAACTGCGAAATGACCCCGGGGAACATTGGACTTGGGGCCGCATCAGGTTAGACAGCGTTCTACCAGCTTGGGCCCTTCCACCCGCCGTGCACGCCTATGAGGCCCGGTACCCTAGGCGTTTCGAAACTGCCTGCGCACAGTTGGCGAGCGCCTGGGCAACAGGGCCCTCCCAATCGGTATCGACCGTGCCGGTCGGTCCCATGATGGTGATCGTCAACGCAATATTTCCCGAGTAGTCGAATACGGGCGCGGAAAAGGCGACGATCCCCGGCGTGGGATGGTTGACGCTGCGGGACATGTGGCGGTCCCGCGCTTCCCTGATCATTTCCTCCACCACGCCGGCCTCGAGCGGGTGCGCGATATCGGGGCCGAGCCGGATGCGGTCGTCCAGCAGCAGCTTTTCGGTGAACTGGCGTGGCAGGAACGCCGAAAAGACCCTTCCGGTCGCCGTATTGGCGAGCGACATGACGGTCCCTGTGCGGATGTTCGTGTGGATCGGATAGGACGCATCGATCAGCCGCACGATGACCGGTCCCAGGTTCCCCCACACGGCCAGCGCGACCGCGTGTGACGTTTCTTCCGACAACGCCTCCGCGAACGGCGTAGCCTCGCGGATGGGGTTGAGCGTCTGCAGGCTCGTCAGCCCAAGCTGGATCGCCATGGGGCCGAGCAGGTAATGACCCGTCACGGGGTCCTGGGCGACGAGCCCGATCTTCCCGAAGCTCACCAGATACGGATGGATCTTGCCCGACGGCATGTTGGCCGCGCGCACGAGATCGCGCAGCGCCATCGGCCTGGCCTCCGAGGCCAGCACCTTCAGGATTTCTCCCCCCACTTCGATCGACTGTATGCCGCGACGCTCGCGCTCGGGTGCCGGCTCGGTGTGATCCACGGTACGTCCCTGCCATGAGATGGATAGTGCGCGCAGTATAGCATTAGATATTATCTAGCGAACAAGCGTAGGGTTAACGTGTAGATCATTTCAAGTTCGCTAGTTCTAATCTAGCAAACATGGCGACGCCCGGTTTCACGGCCAACCGCCCGCAACTTGAACGGAGAAGTCGATGTCTACACTGCAAGAGGAAAAATGTGACGTCCTGGTCATCGGATCGGGCGTCGCCGGCATGTCGGCGGCCATTACCGCCGCCAGCCGGGGACTGAAGGTGATCGTGGCCGAGAAGGCGAGCTACTACGGCGGGACCACCGCACGCTCGGGCGGCTGGCTCTGGGTGCCCAACACCCATCTGGCCAAGGCCTACGGTCACCATGAATCGCCGGACCAGGCGCTGACCTATATCCGCAACCAGGCCGGGGCCGGGTTCGACGAGGCGCGGGTGCGCGCCTTCCTGGAGAACGGCCCGAAGGCCATCGCGTTCTTCATGTCGAAGACCGCGGTCCAGTTCGACATGCCGCTCACTTTCCCGGACTACCACGCCGAAGCACCCGGCGCCGCGCAAGGCGGGCGCTCGATGGTGACCCGCCCTTACGACGCACGCGAACTCGGCCCGCTGCTGGAGATGCTCGGTCCCGTGCTGCCGGAGTTGACGGTCTTCGGCGTGACGATTGGCTCGGGCAAGGAGATTGTCCACTTCATGCGCGTCACGCGCTCGCTCGCGTCCGCGTGGTACGTCACCAAGCGCCTGACCCGGCATTTTCTCGAGGTGATGAAGTATGGACGAGGGATGACACTGACCAACGGCAACGCACTGGCCGCGCGGCTGGCGAAGTCGGCGGCGGACCTGTCGATCCCGGTCTGGTTGTCGTCGCCCGCCGTGCGATTGCTGCGGGATGGCGACCAGGTCACGGGCGCGGTGCTGGAGCGCAGTGGGCAGGCGGTCAACGTGAGGGCGCGCCTCGGTGTCGTGCTGGCCAGCGGTGGATTCCCGCACGACCTCGCGCGCCGCAAGGACACCTATCCCCACGTACAGGCCGGTCACGGCCACTTCTCGCCGACGCCCCAGACCAACGTGGGGGACGGCGTGCGCATGGCCGAGGAGGCCGGCGGCATGTTCGACAAGTCCCTCTCGAACGCCGCCGCATGGACGCCCATGTCGCTGGTGCCGCGCAAGGACGGCACGACGGGCATCATGCCCCATTTCATCGACCGCGCGAAACCGGGCGTGATCGCGGTCAGCCTGGACGGCAGGCGCTTTGCCAACGAGGCCAACTCCTACCACGATCTCGTGCAGGCGATGATCGCGGCCTCGAAGGGCAAGTCCGAGACGGCGTGCTGGCTGGTTGCCGACCACGCCGCCATCCGCCACTACGGGCTCGGTTTCGTCAAGCCGTTCCCGATGCCGCTGGGCCCGCATCTGCGCAACGGCTACCTCAAGCGCGGCAAGACCGTCGAGGCGCTCGCGCGGCAGATCGGTGTCGATCCGGTGACGCTCGCCGCAACCATCCGCCAGTACAACGAGACCGCACAGCTCGGCCGCGACCCCGAGTTCGGCCGTGGCAGCAAGGCCTACAACCGCTACCAGGGCGATGCGCTGCACTCTCCCAACCCCTGTGTCGCGCCGCTGGAAACGGGACCGTTCTATGCGCTCAAGCTGGTCCCGGGCGACCTGGGCTCGTTCATGGGAATCCGCACCAACGAGCACGCCCAGGTCGTCTCGGGCGACGGCGAGCCGATCGCCGGGCTGTACGCCGCCGGTAACGATGCCGCGAGCATCATGGGCGGCGAGTACAGCGGCGCGGGCATCACGCTTGGCCCGGGGCTGACCTTCGGCTACGTCGCGGGCAACCACATCGCCGATCATGCGCACGTCGCTCGCCCGAAGCCGGCTGCGGCTGCCACCGCCACCGCCACAGCCGGGCGCGCGCCACTGGCCATGCACTGATTTTCCATTCCGGTTCCTGTCGTCCCGCGACCGCCCTGCGGCGGCCGCGTGGCGGCGCTCACCCTGAAATTCTTCCGCTCACCATCATGATGATTCCCCAACTGCTGACCGGGAAGGTCGCATTCGTTACCGGCGCCGGCCAGGGCAACGGCCGTGCCATCGCCATCGGTCTCGCCGAGGCCGGCGCCACAGTCGTCGTCACCGACATGAACGAAGCCAATGCCCACGAGACCGCCGCCATGATCGACGCCCGCGGACATGCGGCGCGCGCCTGTGGACTGAACGTGACCGACGCCGGCCAGTGCCGCGCAGTCGCTGCCGCGATCACTGAAAGCGTGGGCCCCGTCGACGTGCTGGTGAACAACGCCGGCATCCTGATTCGCGAGGGCATCGACAGCGCGAATGCGCTACACAACCTGCAGCAGGTGATGAGGGTGAACTACGAGGGCACGTTCAACGTCTGCCACGCGTGGCTGCCGGCACTGCGCCAGACGCGGGGCGCCATCGTCAATGTCGCGTCCATCGCGTCGTTCTCCGGCCAGCCCGATACGCTCGGCTACTCGCCCTCGAAGGGGGCGGTGAAGATGCTGACCCAGTCGCTGGCGGCCGATCTCGCAGCCGATGGCGTGCGTGTCAATGCCATTGCACCTGGCGTCATCGAAACTCCGATGACCGTCTCGACGCGCTCGGACCCGGCGAAGCTCGAACGCTTCATGCGCCGCGTGCCGATGAACCGCGTCGGCAAGCCGGAAGAACTGGTTGGAGCAGTGCTGTTCCTGGCCTCGTCGATGTCCACCTATGTCACAGGGGTGACCCTTCCCGTCGACGGCGGCTATCTCGCCGCCTGACCTTCCATAAAGGAGGCGGGCGCGGACAGCGCCTGCCCACGCATTCAGGAGACAACGATGAAACAGGCATCCCGAACGATCGACGTGCAGTCCTTCATCGACACCGCACGCTTTTCTCCCTGCCAATGGCTGGTCCTTGCCTTCTGCTTCCTCGTCGTGGCGGCTGACGGCTACGACACGGCCGCAATCGGCTTTATCGCGCCGTCGCTGGCGCACGAATGGGGCATTGCCCGCGGCGAACTCGGTGTCGTGATGAGCGCCGCGCTCGCCGGCCTGAGCCTGGGCGCGATCTTCGCGGGACCTGTGGCGGATCGCATCGGCCGGAAGGCGGTACTGGTGGCGGCGGTCACGTGCTTCGGGGCGTGGACGCTGGTTGCCGCCCACGCGCAGACCATCGTCGGGTTGACGGTGCTCCGGTTCCTGACCGGGCTCGGCCTCGGCGCGGCAATGCCCACGACCATCACGATGATGTCGGAGTACGCGCCGGCGCGTCTTCGCTCGTTGACGGTCAACGCGATGTACTGCGGATTCTCATGCGGACTGGTGGCGGGCGGCGCGGCATCGGCCTGGCTGATTCCCCACTTTGGCTGGCGCAGCGTGCTGACCGCTGGCGGCATCGCTCCGCTGGGGCTTGCGGTGCTGCTGCTGGCACTGCTTCCCGAGTCAGCTCAGTTCCTGGCGGTGCGGGCCGGCGCGCGCGAGCGGATCGCGGCAATCCTGAAGCGCATCGATCCCCGGCAATCGCTCGAACACTGCACGTTCGTCGCGCCGGTGGCGTTGGCCGGCAAGAGCGGAAAGGCCTCGGCGCTCGCACTGATCCTGTCGGCCGGATACCGCAGGCGCACCTTCCTGCTGTGGTTGGCGTGCTTCATGGGCCTGGTGATCTACTACCTGATGACGAACTGGATGCCGACACTGTTCCGCGAGGCTGGATTCAGCGTCGAACGTGGCGCGCTCCTCGCATCGCTGTTCCCGCTCGGCGGCTTGCTCGGGAACCTGGCCGCGGGCTGGATGATGGATCGCTTCAGCGCCAACCGCACGATCGTCGTGGCTTACATGCTGGCCGCCGTGCTGGTCATCGCGGTGGGGCGCTGCGTCGACCATCCGCAGTTCCTGGGCATCTCGCTCTTCCTGTGCGGAACACTCGTGACGAGCGCGGCGACTTCGATGTCGACCTATGCCGCGAGCCTCTATCCGACCGAGGCGCGTACCACCGGCGTCGCGTGGATGCAGGGGATCGGGCGCATCGGCGGCGTGACGGGATCCTTCATCGGCGCCGGCCTGCTTGGGCTTGGCTGGGGTTTCGGCGACGTCTTCGGATTGCTGGCCGTGCCCGCGCTGGTGGCGGCATGCGCCGTGTTCGTGATTGCGAAGCCGCAGGAGGTCTACCCGATCGCGAGGGTGGCGGAGTGAAACTGTTCTGGCCTCTCGCCGTTGCGGCAGCCATGAGCATGGCCTCCATGCGCGCCTGCGATGCCATGCTTCCTGCGCTGTCGGCCGAATTCGGCGTGTCCGTCGGCGTGGCGGCATGGTCCATTTCCGCCTTTGTATTGGCTTACGGTGTCATGCAACTCGTCTATGGACCGCTCGGCGATCGCTTCGGCAAGGGGCGCGTCATCGCCATGGCACTGATGGCGTGCTGCGTCGCGAACATGATGGCGACCCTCGCCCCGACCATGGCTTCGCTCGCGCTGGCCCGGGGTCTTGCCGGCGCCGCGGCGGCTGGCGTCATCCCGACGAGCATGGCGATGATCGGCGACTCGGTGCCGGTGAGGGCCAGGCAGCAGGTTCTTGCGCACTTCCTGCTGGCGACCATCGGCGGCATGATCGGCGGCCAGTGGGTATCCGGGCTCATCGCGGATCTGTGGCACTGGCGCGTCGTATTCGGCGTACTGGCAACCGGAGCCGGATTCGCCGCCCTGCTGGTGCAGGCGCAAGCCCCTGGCCGGGCACCCGAGGTGGCGGCGCGACGCGCCTACAGGGCACAGTTCAGAGCGGTGATCGAGGTGCCACGGGCACAGCTGGTCCTCGCGGTCACGGCGATCGAAGGCCTGTTCACGCTGACCAGCCTGGCCTTCGTCCCGGCCTACCTGCACGCCCGTTTCGGGCTTGGCCTTGGTGCCGCTGGTGCGGTGATGGCGATGTATGGCGTGGGCGGGCTGACCTATGTCGCGCTGTCCCGCGTATTGCTCGGACGCCTTGCCATCGGGCAGATCGCGAGCCTCGGCGGCGTGTTGCTGGGGTCCGCATTCGTCATCGTGGCCATTGGACCGCGTTGGGAATGGAGCGTGGTCGGCTGCTTCCTTGGCGGGCTCGGCTTCTATAGCTTGCACAACACGCTGCAGGCCGAGGCCACCCAGATGTCGCCGCACGCGCGCGGTACGGCGATCGGACTGTTTGCCGCGAGCCTGTTCCTTGGCCAGGCGATCGGAATGGGCGTTGCGGCGGAAGTGGTAGCCGTGCTCGGGGAACGTTGCCTGTTCCTTGCGGCTGCCGTCGTGCTTCCTGTTCTTGGCATGGCGTTCGGACGAAGGCTCCGCGCGGAGCGTCCCGGTCACTGCGCCGGATAGTTCGCCCTCGATTCACCTCACTACTCAACAAGACGACGGCCGAAGGTTCGCCGGGGGACCAGTTCGCCGATCAGGCCCGTTGCGCCCGTGACCGTGATGACCCACCAGCCCCATGCCAGCGGATCCAGCAGGTTCTCCGCTTCCCGCAAGTCAGCCCACTTCGGAAAGCGTGGAGAGAACTGCGCCAGAGGGATTGAAGGTGGGACCTGCCGGTTCCCTGCAAGGGACGCTGTCAACTGCGTCCCTTGCGCAGAGCCCGGATTAAAGGCTCTTTGCTTGCTGGCGCGACGATTCCAGTGCGAACACCGTCAGCATACCGCCCAGGATCGACACATTCTTCAGGAAGTGGTTGAGCTGGTTCTGGAAGTTTGCAGCATCTGCACTCCAGAAGCCGTGAAAGATCAGCGTAACCGGGACCAGGAACAGCGCCAGGGTCAGCGCCCCCCACCGCGCATTCCAGCCAGTGATCAACGTCAGGCCTCCGCCAATCTCGATGGCAATCGTCATCACGAGCAACACGCTGGCCAAGGGTAGGCCTGCGCTGGCCATCCAGGCCGCAGTGCCGGCAAAGCCCACGATCTTCAAGGCGCCCGAGATCAGGAAAATGGAACCCAGGAGGGCGCGGCCGACGGGGTACAGGTGGGAGGCGCTCGGGGTGGCCAGGGTGGAGGGGGAGGTGGTGGCGGTCATGATAGTGCTCCGTATTGGATTTTGCATGGCGTATCGATTAAAAAAATCGAATTACTATCGCCTTGCACAGAAAGGATGATAGGCGTCGAACGCCGGTACTTCGCCCGTCATTGCGAAACATGTCATTCAAAATATTTAACAATTTCACGGTATGTGAAGGCACATTGCCCGGCGGTCGTAGGAGATGGGGGGCGAATGTCTGTTCCCGATCGGCTTCGTCGAGGCCGGCGAGGAGGCGGCGGCCGCGAGGCAGTCTTGCGAGCGGCTCGTGCTGACCACAATAGCCGGGATGCTGGCGGTGGGAGGATCGCGGTCCGCCTGGAAAGCGGATACTCGGGCTTGCCGGGGCTGCACGCTGTCGGATCGTCCTCCATACCAGCGGGCGACGCAGGGTGGCAACTCAGCAGGACTGATAGCGCCGGGCGTGTACTTTTGTCAGCGCTTTGAGGTGACGGCCATCAAGAAGCACTACCGAGGAGGAGCAGTACCGAGGTACCGAGGTGAGTCCAGCGCACCATGAGTACCAACCAGTGACCAGCGTCCCGTCTTGCCCGCGCAACACGGTCATCCAGGCCACCGGTAGTTGCGGGGCCGCCTGTCTGGGCATCCTGAAGTTCAGGAAAATAACGCAACAATCAGCGCGTAGCCGCCAACCTTCAGTATCCCGCCAATCAAGAGAGCAGCAATAATGAGAACGGGGCCCTGCCGCAGGTTCAATTGGGAAATAGTTGTCGTAGTCATGATAGTGCTGCCTGGGTTACGCAGAAGGGCAAAAAAAAATTCAAATATTTTTCACCGTCTTTTGTCGGGATTTTAGGCTGTCAGGTGCGGCATGGATGCGATCCAACAGCAATGCGTCCATCAAAAATTCTGAAATCAAGCTGAAGGTCGGCCGCTCCTCGTTTGGCGATCACTGCTTCGATTGCGCCAAGGCCATCTCGGTGTCTGCGCAGGGCGGCGTGATCGAGGAGTGCGGGCATTGGGTATTCGAAGAAAAGCCGGCGTTCATCATTGAGCAACTTGGCGCATTCTGGACGTCCCATAGCTGACAGGGGGACATCATGCACGCAAGTCAAACGCCGCTGTCTGGCGCTGCGGGTATCACTCGCGCCGATCACACTGGTTTCACCGTCGCCTCACTCGATGAATCGCTGAAGTTCTGGGTGGGACCCACGCGTGCCGTACTGGCACCTGGGCATGCACATGAACATGGACATCACGCGATTCCTCGTGGAGGGATGTGAGGAGCAGTACCTGCGGCATTTCTTCCGGGACTGTTCCTGGCGAGTTCCGCCGTCTGCTCGGCCATCTGCGGGATATAACCGTAATGATTGAGGCTCGCGCGCAGGTTGCCTGGCTGACGCATCTGCGTCACGTACTGCTGCACCTCCTCTTCCGGAAGGGCGGTGGGGTTGTACGCGAAGGATGTGCTCGGTTTTCGACTCGTTACCCGCAATCACCCTATCCGCCAAGCGAATTCCTGGACAGCGTTGTCGGCGTACCTGATGCCGAGTTGACCCTGGCGATGGTGGAGGCGCCCGGCGGGCATCTGATCGCACGAGGCTTGAA
Source organism: Cupriavidus oxalaticus (assembly GCF_038900635.1). Classification (GTDB taxonomy): domain Bacteria; phylum Pseudomonadota; class Gammaproteobacteria; order Burkholderiales; family Burkholderiaceae; genus Cupriavidus; species Cupriavidus oxalaticus_B. Next base: position 86,822 of record NZ_JAYMRX010000002.1, read on the forward strand.
ATGCTGGCGGTCCGCAGGCGCCGAATATTCCAGCAACTCCCGCAGGCATGCTAGAGCTGCTGGCGGCAGAGGGCGTGGACAAGTTTCACATACTGAGTCACGATCTCGGCGGGCCGCCTTCGGTTGCACTGGCGTACCTGTCCAACGGACGGGCGTTGTCGCTGGCGACCATCGAGACGCCGTTCTTCGGCCTGGATTTCCCGGGCTATGTGGCGATAGTCTTCGGTTCATAGCCATCGAAAGGCTTATCGCTATCCGCATAGCTGTACGAAACCCTGACACCCAGGGAGCAGGAGCTTCTGCCTTTGCTTGTCGCCCTGAGCCGCTCGGTATCTCCAGCGGGAAAGCCGCCGCCTGAGTCGCGGACCGTCAGATGCACCCGCTCCGCTTCGCTCCCGGCAGCCATGCTGGCGAAGGTGGCCGCTGGAGGGCCCGGTGTCCTGTCGGCTGGCACGCGGGTTGATCCTTGCGATTTCGAAGCGAAAGATATTTGCGCAATTGGATAAGCGCGATCCAGCATTGCAACAAGTCGTCGAAACAGTCACTCAAACCACGAATGTGCCGCCGCATTGGGACTCATGCGGCGCTTTCTGGTTGGCAAGTGCCAGATCGACTCCGAGCTCCGCTACGCGTAACTGTCCCAAAGCCGTTGCTTTCCCGCATACGCACTATTACCTAATGCTGCGTTGCGACAATTCCTTTGCTACAATTCGGGAAAACCCCATGAGGGTAATCCCTCGAAAGCAAGCAAGGAAGGAAGCCATGAACACCCAATCCGACATCAAGCTGACCGATCAACTGGAACGTGACCTCATCGAGCGTGAGCTCGGCAAGCAAAGCCTGGGCTTCGTGCACGACGCCAAGCGCGCCATCGCCGCAGTGCAGGAAGTCATCGCCCGCCTGCAGTCCCAGGCCCGCAAGGCCAAGGTGGTCTACGCCAACGGCTAAGCAGTTTCCAGCGGTATTGCAGTACCCGCGGCCCCTGTGGCTGCGTTGTAGAACCGGCCAGACGCGCGCCCCAATGGGCAAGACGCGGCCGGTTTTGTTTTGCCCGCTCGCTTCGCGGTCGACGTGCCTTGTGAGCAACTTTGGCAAGGCTTGCCAGACCTTTTCATTTTGTCGCGGCGCTGCCGGAGGCTATCTTGGATGCCTTTGCAGAACCGTCCGCGACCATGCCCCCGCTTGTCCTTATCTGCCTGCTGATCACTTACGTGGTCTGGGGTACGACCTACCTGGCGATCCGCTTTACGCTGGAGAGCTTTCCGCCGCTGTTCATGACGGGTACGCGCTTTCTCTGCGCGGGCCTGCTGCTGGCTGCGTGGCTGGCGTGGCGAGGCACGCCGATGCCGTCGTGGCGGCAGCTGCGCAATTGCGCGGTGCCGGCGCTGTTCCTGCTGGTAGGCGGCATGGGATTGACCGCGATTGCCGAGCAGACCATCTCGTCGGGCGCGACCACGGTAATGATTGGCTCGATGCCGATCTTTGCCCTGATCTGGGCAGCCTGCTTCGGCCAGCGCCCCAAGTGGTATGAATATGTGGCGATCGCGATCGGCAGCGCGGGCATCCTGGTGCTGACCGCGGGGGCGGAGTTCCGCGTCAGCACGGGCGGCGTGGTGGCGCTGATGCTGGCGGTGGCGAGCTGGTCGTTCGGCTCGCAGCTGGTGCGCCGGCTTGAACTGCCGCCGGGCGCTGCGGCCTTTGCCGAGGAGATGCTGATCGGCGGGGTGGTGCTGATGGCGCTGTCGGCGCTGCGGCAGGAGCCGTGGCCGGCCTCGCTGTCGTCGATCAGCGCGCAAGCCGGCTGGGCCTGGGTCTACCTGGTGGTGGCGGGCTCGCTGGTGGCGTTCTCCGCCTATATGTACCTGGTGGCGACGGTCAGCCAGACGCTGTCGGCGAGCTATGTCTACGTCAATCCGCCGGTGGCGCTGGCGATGGGCGCCTGGCTGGGCGGGGAGCTGATCGCGCCGCAGACGCTGTACGCGGTGGTGTTGATCCTGCTTGCCCTCGCCGTGCTGAGCGTCGGCACGCTGCGCACGGCGCGGGCACAGGCGGCTGCCTGAAGCATTCCGGCGCGCAGGCTCAGCTGCCGGACTGCTCCTGGATCCATAGCGACAGCCTCACCTTGTAGGCCTGCTGGATATGGCGCCGGGCGATCTGCTCGGCTTGCGCCGGATCACGTTTTTCCAGCGCTTCGACCAGGGCAGTGTGCTCTTCGTAAGAACTGCGCGCGCGGCCGGGAACCGCCAGCGTGGTGCGCCCGAGCAGGGCCATCGATTCATGCAGCGAGCGCAGGTTCTTCAGCAGATAGCGGTTGTGGGCGCAGCGGTGCAGGGTCTCGTGGAACAGGCGATTGTTCTGCGCCAGCCGGTCCGGATCGTCGGCGAACGCCAGGTCGCGCTCGACGATATCGCGCAGCAGCGAAATCTCCACATCGGTGGCATGGCGCGCGGCCAGCGCCGCGGCGGTGCCTTCCAGCACCTCGCGCATCACATACAGCTCGCTGACCATGCTGGCGTCGAGCTGGGTCACCATCATGCCCCGGTTGGGCTCGTTGACCACCAGGCCTTCCGATTCCAGCCGCGACAGCGCTTCGCGCACCGGCGTGCGCGACAAGCCCAGCGATTCCGCCAGTTCCACTTCGCGCAGCCGGGTGCCGGGAGAAAGCTGCCCCGCCTGGATGGCGGCGCGCAGTTGCTGGTAGGCACGCTCCGAGCGCGGGAGCGATGCAGCCTGGCCGCCGTCGGCGGCACCGGCAAACTCTTGAGAAATCATGTGAGGCTGGCTGGTGCAGTTTGACTGTCGTAGCCAGCCATCATACCTGCTCGAGCGCGCCTGACATCACGGCGTCGCAATATCCTGCAAAGCGGCGCCGGCTGCCGGCTGCGACCGGCGCGGGCTTATGACTGGGGCGGGTGGTACTGGTACAGCCACGTCTCCGACAGCGGCTTGCCGTTCAGGCGCAGGAACAGGCGGATGTCGACCGGCCCCTTGCCATCGGTGGCCAGGTCGAACTGGGCGCGCCAGTGGCCGGCCACATTGTTGGGCACGGCTTCGGTGAAGACATAGGAGAAGGTGCCGCGCGAAGCGGTCAGCACGGCTTCGGGCTTGACGCCGAACGGCAGCTTTTCCAGCGGCGCGCCCTTGAATTCAACCATGAACTTGCGCACGCCCTTGGGCCGCGGCTGCCCGGGCTGGCCGCCGTTGCCAAGGCGCGTGGCGACGCAGCGCGCCAGCGGCGAGGGGTTCGGTTCGTCGGCCTGCCAGTGCAGGCGATAGCGCAGGCGGTAGGTGGCGCCGGCCTTGGCGGGCGCCTTGGGGACCCACATGGCAACGATGTTGTCGTGGATCTCGTCGTCGGTGCGCAGCTCGACCAGTTGCACGGCACCGGCGCCCCAGCCGTCGCGCGGTTCGACCCACAGGCTCGGACGGCGTTCGTAGTTGACGCCGTCCTGGTAGTGGTCGAACAGGCGGTCGCGCTGCAGCAGCCCGAAACCCTTGGGATTGTCGTCGGAGAATGCCGATGCCGTGGTCTGGGGCGGGTTGTTGAGCGGGCGCCAGATATGCTCGCCGGCGCCGTTCCAGATGGCGAGGCCGTCGGAGTCATGGACTTCCGGGCGCCAGTCTGCAATGCCCTTGATGCTTTCCGAGAACCAGTACATCGAGGTCAGCGGTGCCAGTCCCAGCCGCGCCACGTCCTTGCGCAGGAACAGCGCGCATTCGACGTCCATGATCACGGCCTTGGCGCGCTGCATCACGAAGCGGTAGGCGCCCGAGATGCTGGGGCCGTCGAGCAGGGCGTAGACCGTGACGGTATCGCCGTTGCCTTCCGGGGTTTCGAACCAGAAATGGGTGAAGGCCGGGAATTCCTCGGACTTTCCGGCCTCGGCCACGTCGATGGCGACGCCCCGCGCCGACAGCCCGTACTGGTACAGGTCGCCGATGGCGCGGAAGTAGGAGGCGCCCAGGAAGGCAACCCAGTCGTTCTTGCGCCAGTCGCGCGTCTTCTGGTCGCCGAGGCGGCTTTCCTGGAAACGGAAGCCGGCGAAGCCGCTGCCCGGCGGCAGCTTGTGCGCGGGGCTGTCGGCGGGCATGTCGAAGTAGGCATCGTCATAGACGATCTCGCGGGCACGGCCGGGGCCATCCTTGCCGCGCTCGATCACATGCATGCGCACCGGGGTGCGGAAGTAGGTGCCGAGGTGGAAGAAGGTGACCGGGAACTGGCCTGGACCGTTGGCAAACAGCGCATCGTCGGTGCGGAAGCGGATCTTGCCATGGGCATCGTAGTCGATGCGCGCCAGGACGTCGGCAGGCGGCGAGGGCGGGGCCGCATAAGGCTTGGCAGCCAGGGTGCGGGCCCGCTCGATCAGCGCGTCGAAGCCGAACGGCTGCGCCTCGCCGAGCTTGATCCGGCTGGCCGCCAGCACCGATGGGGTAATGCCCAGCGCGGCCAGCGCGGCGGAGGCGGTGGCGGAGACCAGCAGGGTTCGGCGGTTCATCATGTGGCGAAAGCGTCCTTTTCTTGTCCGTGGGTTGAGCAGAACTCTAAAAGACGGCGTTTCCGGGGAAAAGTTCGGACACCGTCTGTTACAGGCTGCGGCGGCACACAGGTCACATTGTGCAGCCCGACGCTCAGTGGGCCTCGCGGCGAGCGCGGCGTGCGTGGCGCCGCTGCCGGGCCAGCATGTTGAGTCCTTCGACCGCGGCCGAGAATGCCATCGCCGTATAGATATAGCCCTTTGGCACATGGGTGCCGAGCCCTTCGGCGATCAGCGTCATGCCGATCATCATCAGGAAGGCCAGCGCCAGCATCACGATGGTCGGGTTGCGGTTGATGAAGTTGGCCAGCGGCGTGGCGGCGAACAGCATCGCCATCACCGCGGCGATCACCGCGACGAACATGATCTGGACATGCTCGGTCATGCCGACCGCCGTGATGATGCTGTCGATCGAGAACACCAGGTCCAGCAGCAGGATCTGTCCGATCGCGGCGGCGAAGCTGTGCGCCACCTTGCCGGTGCCATTGCCTTCGCCTTCGCCTTCCTCTGCCGCGGTGACGTGGTGATGGATCTCGCGGGTGGCCTTCCACACCAGGAAGGCGCCGCCGGCGATGAGGATGAGGTCGCGCCACGACAGCCCCTGGCCCAGGATCGTGAACACCGGCTCGGTCAGCTTGACGATGACGGCAATGGTGGCCAGCAAGCCGAGACGCATCAGCAGCGCCAGGCTGATGCCGATCTTGCGTGCCTTCTCGCGTATTTCCAGGGGCAGCTTGTTGGTCAGGATCGAAATGAAGATCAGGTTATCGATCCCCAGCACGATTTCCATGGCCACCAGCGTGGCCAGCGCCGCCCACGCGGCGGGGTCCTGCAGCAAAGCCAGCGACGATTCCATGAACGGGCTCCGGTATCGGTATGCAACCGGCGCCCGGGCATCGTTCCAGGCGCACGAGGTTTCATGTTAGCGCAGCGTCGCTTACCGCAATGTGTCCTCGAAGATAAAGGTTGTTTTGCATCTGAGTGGAATATAGTATGTGATATATCAAAATATCCAATCGAGCCATCAAGGAGGCAGCAAATGAAAGTGTGTATCTACGGCGCAGGCGCCATCGGCGGCTATGTCGGGGCGCAGCTTGCGCGCGCGGGGGCCGATGTCAGCTTTGTCGCGCGCGGCCCGCACCTGGCGGCGATGCAGGAACACGGGGTCCGGCTGCTGATCGACGGCGAGGAGCGCGCGGCGCGGGTGCGCTGTACCAGCGATCCGCGCGAGCTGGGGCCGCAGGACTATGTCTTCATTACGCTGAAGGCGCATTCGGTGCCGGGCGTGGTGGACCTGATCCAGCCGCTGCTGGGTCCGGAAACCGCAGTCGTGACCGGCGTCAATGGCATTCCTTACTGGTATTTCTACAAGCACGGCGGCGAACTGGCGGGATCGACGCTGGAAAGCGTCGATCCGGGCGGCCGGCAATGGCGGGGCTTCGGGCCGGAGCGCGCGATCGGCTGCGTGGTCTATCCTGCCGCCGAAATCGTCGCGCCCGGCGTGATCAAGCACGTTTATGGCAAGAAGTTTCCGCTGGGCGAGCCGGACGGCAGCCGTTCGACCCGCGTGACCCGGCTCAGCGAGCTGATGATGGCGGCCGACCTGGAGGCGCCGGTGCGCGACAACATCCGCGACGAGATCTGGCTGAAGCTGTGGGGCAACCTTTGCTTCAACCCGATCAGCGCGCTGACCCATGCCACGCTCGATGTCATTACCTCGGACCCGGCCACGCGTGCGCTGTCGCGCCAGATGATGGTGGAGGCGCAGGGCATCGCCGAGCGCTTCGGGGTCAAGTTCCGCGTCGACGTGGAGCGGCGCATCGACGGCGCGGGAGCGGTGGGAGCGCACAAGACCTCGATGCTGCAGGACCTGGAGGCGGGGCGGGCCATGGAAATCGATCCGCTGCTCACGGTGGTTCAGGAAATGGGCCGGCTGGTCGGGCAGCCGACGCCGATGTGCGACGCCGTGCTGGGTCTGATCAAGCAGCGCGACTCGATGGCCAAGCTGGCGGCGTGATTGCCGGCGGCAGGCGGGTGACGGGAGCGCCCACGGGTTTGGTGCTCCCGCCCTGAGCGGGCGGCCCAAATGTTGCGCCCGGCCCGCTTTTGGGCAAGAAATGGCAAGACGATTGTGATATACCATATACGACAGGCCGCGCACGCTGACGGTGCCGATGCATAACCGCAACGTATTGCTTGATGCATTTTCGTAATGAGTCGGGCGTTTTGCTAAGCTGTGCGGAAATGTGGCGGGCGGCCATTCCGGCCGCCGCGCCACCGGTCTCACACGAGCATATTCCATGTCTGCGCAACCACAATCCATCGTCCAGCCCAGCGGGCTGACCTTGTCCGTGCAACCGATCAATGCCGGCGCAAGCCTGCGCGACCAGGCTTATGCCATGTTGCGGCAGGCCATCGCCGACGCCGATATCTACCAGTCGCATGACGAGATCCGGCTCGACGAAAGAGTGCTGAGCGAAGCCATGGGCGTCAGCCGCACGCCGATCCGCGAAGCCATGACGCTGCTGGAACAGGAAGGTTTCCTGCGCACCGTGCCGCGCCGGGGCATCTACATCATGCGCAAGACCAAGCGCGAGATCGTCGAGATGATCCAGATGTGGGCGGCGCTCGAGAGCATGGCGGCGCGCCTTGCCACGCAGAATGCCACCGACCAGGAAATCGCCCAGCTGCGGCGCATGTTCGACAGCTTCCGCGATTCGACGCCGGCCGAACATATCGAGGAGTATTCCGACGCCAATATCGCGTTCCACCAGGCGATCGTGCAGTTGTCCAGGTCTCAGATCATCATGGACACGATCCGCAATATCTTTATCCATGTGCGCGCGATCCGGAAGATGACGATCTCGCAGAGCGACCGGGCGGCAAGGTCGATCGTGGATCACCTGCGCATCATCGAAGCGCTGGAGAAGCGCGATACCGAACTGGCCGAGCGGCTGGTGCGCCAGCACTCGCTGGACCTGGCGGACTACGTGGAGAAGCACTGCGACTTCCTCGACTGAAGGCGGCGGGGCAAACAAAAACGGCGGACTGTGGTCCGCCGTTTTTGTTTGGCGCCCGGTTCGCCACCATTTCACTTTGCGGTATGTGATATATCAATGTGAGAGGGGAAGCTTTTCCTTGCCCTCAATGCAACGCTTGAGCGACTTGTCAGCCGCTTATGTTGCGCCGCGTCGTCGATATTTTCGGTTTCTGCTCGAAACTCCTCTTGCTCTCTTCTGATATATCACATACCGTATGTCATCAGGGGCGGCAAAACGCTTCGACGAGACCAGCACATGTCCCAAATCGTCGAAACCAGAAGGACCGCCAGCACCACCGATATCTGGGTCGATCCGAGCGAGTACGCGCCGGGCACCATGAACCAAACCATGTACAAGTAAAAACCATCGCCCGAGGAGACTTTCGCAATGGAAACCAAGGCACTGCAAGGTGTTCGCATCCTGGACATGACCCACGTCCAGGCAGGCCCTTCGGCCACGCAGCTGATGGCGTGGCTGGGTGCGGACGTGATCAAGGTGGAGATGCCCGGCCGCGGCGACATCACGCGCAGCCAGCTGCGCGACGTGCCCAACGCCGACAGCCTGTACTTCACCATGCTCAACTCCAACAAGCGCAGCCTGACGCTGAACATGAAGACGCCTGAAGGCAAGGCGCTGCTCGAAGACCTGGTACAGCGCAGCGACGTGCTGATCGAGAACTTCGGGCCCGGCGTGCTGGCGCGCGCCGGCTTCGACTGGGAGCACCTGCAGGACCTGAATCCGCGGCTGGTCTATGCCTCGATCAAGGGCTTCGGCCCGGGGCCGTACGCCGACTGCAAGGCGTATGAAAACGTGGCGCAGTGCATGGGCGGCTCCGCCTCGACCACCGGCGATGCCGATGGCGTGCCGACCGTGACCGGCGCGCAGATCGGCGATTCGGGCACCGGCATCCATTGCGTGGTCGGCATCCTGGCCGCGCTGCTGCATCGCGAGCACACCGGCCGCGGCCAGCGCGTGGAGGTGGCGATGCAGGATGCGGTGCTGAACCTGTGCCGCGTCAAGCTGCGCGACCAGCAGCGCCTGGACAACGGCCCGCTGCGCGAATACCCGAACCAGGAGTTCGGCGACCACGTGCCGCGCGCCGGCAATGCCTCGGGCGGCGGCCAGCCGGGCGCGGCGCTGCGCTGCGCGCCGGGCGGCCCCAACGACTACGTCTACGTCATCATCCAGCCGCAGGGCTGGGAACCGCTGATGCGCCTGTGCGGCCGCGAGGACCTGATCACCAACCCGGACTACGCCACGCCGGAGGCACGGCTCAAGCACCTGGCCGACTGCTTCGCCGTGATCGAGAAGTGGACCAGCAAGGTCAGCAAGTTCGACGTGATGGCCGCGCTCAACGAGGTGGATGTGCCGTGCGGCCCGATCCTGTCGATGAAGGACCTGATCGAGGACCAGTCGCTGTACCAGCGCGGCTACCTGGTCGAGCTGGAGCATCCGCAGCGCGGCAACTACGTGCAGCTGGGCTGCCCGATCACGATGTCGGCATCGCCGGTGCAGGTGGAGCGCTCGCCGCTGCTGGGCGAGCATACCGACGAGATCCTCGAATGGCTGGGCCGCACGCCCGCGCAGATCTCGGCGATGAAGCTGGCCGGGGCGGTATGACGCGCTAGCCGGAAGGCAACGCGGCCGGCGTACCTCCGTCATTCCCGCGCAAGGGGAATCCAGCGTCTTTCAAAGCCACTGGGCTCCCCCGTCGCGGGAATGTTGGGCGGACACGCCGACGCCGCTCTCGCGCTTGTTCCCATCTTTTGACCATCCTGCAACCGATATCGGCGCAGGCAGGGCCCGCCTTTGCCTGCGCAAGGAGCATTCCCGTGCAAACCTGGATACGCTTTCGCCGTGCCGACGGCAGCATCGGCCATGGCCGCCTTGAGGGTACCGACCAGAACCGCGTGGTCGAATACGACCGCGACGGCTTCAGCCATCCCGAGCCCACGGGCGCCGTGCATGAACGCGCCGCGCTGACGCTGGTCGCGCCCTGCGAACCCGGCAAGGTGGTGGCGCTGTGGAACAACTTCCACGCGCTCGCGCGCAAGCTGGAGAAGCCGGTGCCGACGCACCCGCTGTTCCTGATCAAGCCGGCATCGTCGCTGGCCGGCCCCAACGACGCCGTGCAGCGCCCCAAGAGCTACGACGGCAAGATCGTCTACGAGGGCGAGCTCGGCATCGTCATCGGCAAGAAGGCGCGCAACGTGTCGGTCGGAGAGGCTGGCGCCCATATCTTCGGCTACACCATCGTCAACGACGTGACCGCGGCCGAGTTGATCACCGCCGATCCTAATTTCCCGCAATGGACGCGCGCCAAGGGCTTCGACACCTTCGGCTGCATCGGCCCGGCCATCGTCACCGGCTTTGACTGGCGCGGTGCCAGCGTTGTGACGCGGCTTGATGGCGTGGAGCGGCAGAACTACCCGCTGTCGGACATGATCTTCTCGCCGGAAGAGCAGGTCAGCCGTATCTCGCAGGACCTGACGCTGATGCCCGGTGACGTGATTGCCGTCGGGACGTCGCTGGGCGTGGGTTCGATGAAGGACGGCGCCGTGGTGGAGGTGTCGATCGCGGGCATCGGCTCGCTGGTCAACCACGTGCGCGGCTGAGCGCGACCCATGCCGACCCAACCAAACTCGAAACGGTGAATGCCATGCCAATGACGATCGGTGTGCCCCGCGAGGTCCACCCGGGCGAGCGGCGCGTTGCCGCCACCCCGGACTCGGTCAAGGAACTGCTCAAGCTCGGCTACCAGGTCGCGGTAGAGACCGGCGCGGGCCAGGAGGCCTCGTTCTCCGACGATGACTATCGCGCCGCCGGCGCCGCCATCGTCGACGCGGCGAGCCTGTGGGCCTCGGTCGACGTGGTGGTCAAGGTGCGCCCGCCGCAGGTCCACCCCAGCCTGGGCGTGGAAGAGGCGGCGCTGCTGAAGAAGCACGCCACGCTGATAGGCTTCGTCTGGCCGGCGCAGCAGATGCCGATGCTGGAGCGACTGGCGCAGCGCGGCGCCACGGTGCTGGCGATGGACTGCGTGCCGCGCATCTCGCGCGCACAGAAGCTGGATGCGCTCAGCTCCATGGCCAACATGGCGGGCTACCGCGCGGTGATCGAGGCCGCGCATGCCTTCGGCCGGCCCTTTTCCGGCCAGATCACCGCCGCGGGCAAGATCCCGCCGGCGCGGGTGCTGGTGATCGGCGCGGGCGTGGCCGGGCTGGCGGCAATCGGCGCGGCGCGCAGCCTGGGCGCCGTGGTGCGCGCCTTCGACACGCGGCCGGTGGTGCGCCAGCAGATCGAGAGCCTGGGCGCCGAGTTCCTGACCGTCGAGATCGAAGAGGACGGCAGCGGCAGCGGCGGCTATGCCAAGGAGATGAGTCCCGCCTTCATCGAGGCGGAAATGCGCCTCTTCGCCGAGCAGGCGCGCGAGGTGGACATCATCATCACCACCGCGCTGATCCCGGGCAAGCCGGCGCCGAAGCTGCTGGAAGCCGGGACCGTCGGGCTCATGCGCTCCGGCAGCGTGGTGGTGGACCTTGCCGCCGAGCAGGGCGGCAACTGCGTGCTGACCGTGCCGGGCGAAAGCGTGCGCCGCGACGGCGTGACGATCATCGGCTATACCGACCTGCCCAGCCGGATGGCGGAGCAGTCGAGCCAGCTCTACGCGACCAATATCCGCCACCTGCTGACCGAGCTGACGCCGGGCAAGGACGGCCAGCTCGTGGTCAACATGGACGACGAGATGATCCGCGGTGCCACGGTGCAGCACCAGGGCGCGGTGACCTGGCCGCCGCCGCCGCTGACGGTGGCGATACCGCAGCAGCAGGCGCCTGCCGCGTCGCCGCCGGTGGAGGCGGAAGCGTCCCCGCCGCGCAACCGCACCGGCGTGACGCTGGCCGCGCTGGCGCTGGCGGCGATTGCCCTGCTCGCCCTCGGGGCTGTGGCGCCGCCCGCGTTCATGGCGCACTTCACCGTATTCGTGCTGGCGATCTTTGTTGGCTACCAGGTGGTGTGGAACGTTACCGCCGCGCTGCACACGCCGCTGATGAGCGTGACCAATGCCATCAGCGGGATCATCGTGGTGGGGGCGCTGGTGCAGCTGGGCAAGCCGTCGCTGCTGACGGCGGTGATCGCGGGCTGCGCGGTGCTGGTTGCGACCATCAACATCGCCGGCGGCTTCCTCGTCACGCAGCGCATGCTGAAGATGTTCCAGCGCGACTGAATACAAGGGCAAAGGAGACCGAGCCATGCCTTCCGGAATCAGCAATATCGCTTACCTTGGCGCCAGCGCGCTGTTCATCCTTAGCCTGAGCGGGCTGAGCCATCCCGCCACTGCCAAACGCGGCAACCTGTTCGGCATCGCCGGCATGGTGATCGCGGTGGTGACCACCGTGCTGGCCGGCACGCCCGACGGCGTCGCCATCATCATCGGCGCGATGCTGGTGGGGGGCATCGCCGGCGCGGTGCTGGCCAAACGGGTGGAGATGACGCAGATGCCGCAGCTGGTGGCGGTGCTGCACAGCTTTGTCGGCCTGGCCGCGGTGCTGGTGGGCTATGCCAACTACCTGGAGCCGACCACGCTGGCCGGCGCCGAGAAGGTGATCCATGAGGTCGAGACCTATCTTGGCATCCTGATCGGCGCGGTCACCTTTACCGGTTCGATCATCGCCTTCCTCAAGCTGCAGGGCACCATGGGCGGCAAGCCGATGCTGCTGCCGGGCCGCCACGTGCTCAATGCCGGGGCACTGGCGGTGTGCTTGTGGCTGGGCTATGCCTTCCTCAGCGCGCCGGATGTGCAGCAGGGGCTGGTGCCGCTGGCGGCCATGACGGTGATCGCGCTGCTGGTCGGCGCGCACCTGGTGCTGGCCATCGGCGGCGCCGACATGCCGGTGGTGGTGTCGATGCTGAACAGCTACTCCGGCTGGGCGGCCGCGGCGACCGGCTTCATGCTGGGCAACGACTTGCTGATCATCACCGGAGCGCTGGTGGGATCGAGCGGCGCCATCCTCAGCTACATCATGTGCAAGGCGATGAACCGCAAGTTCCTGTCGGTGATCCTGGGCGGCTTCGGCGCGGTGCAGGCGCAGGGCGGCGCGGCTGCGGAGCAGGGCGAGGTGCTGCCGGTGTCGAGCGAGGAAGTCAGCGGCCTGCTCAAGGATGCCAGCGAGGTCATCATCGTGCCGGGCTACGGCATGGCGGTGGCGCAGGCGCAGGGCACCATCAGCGAGATCGCGCGGCGTCTGCGTGCGCAGGGCGTCAATGTCCGCTTCGGCATCCACCCGGTGGCAGGGCGCTTGCCGGGGCACATGAACGTGCTGCTGGCCGAGGCGCGCGTGCCATACGACATCGTGCTGGAAATGGAAGAGATCAACGACGATTTCGAGAAGGCCGACGTGGTGCTGGTGGTCGGCGCCAACGACATCGTCAACCCGGGTGCGCTGGAAGACCCTGCCAGTCCGATCGCCGGCATGCCGGTGCTGGAAGTGTGGAAGGCCAAGACCGTGGTGGTGTCCAAGCGCAGCATGGCGGCGGGCTACGCGGGCGTGGACAACCCGCTGTTCTACAAGGACAACACCCGGATGTGGTTTGGCGACGCCAAGGGCAGTGTCGATGCGTTGCTGCGGCAGCTGGAAGAGACACCGGCATGACCGGGTGTGGTCAAGCGGGAAGGCGTATGCCTTCCCTTTGGCCGTGTCATGCGCTGACGCCGATGCATAAACGATCGTGAATACATACGATAAAAAACTTTAAGCCAGCGCCAATTTAGCTTCGGTTAGCATGAATCGCGGCCATTGTTCGAGAGTGAGGGACGACGCACTGAGGGAAGAGGCAATCTGCGCAAATCCTTGGCATGTAATATATCAACGGAGATTGCGTGCTTCCTCTGCACTTCCCCGGCGGGGATTCACGTCATTTGTTCCTTAATCCGATCCATTCAGTAATTTCCCGTATCTGGCAGCAATTATCGTTAATTTTGCTGCATCGCACCGTATAAAAATTCAGGAATCAGTGGAAATTCTTCTTGCGTCGTTCTGATATATCACATACCGTATGTCATCAAGATCGACGAAAACGATCAGGCGCCGCAAGGCAAACAGCAACACCGGGCACGCAGGAAAGAGAACCTGAAGCCCGCCAGGCAAGCAGAGTTCAAACGAGGAGACCAAGACATGTCCGAAGTCGTCGAAGCCAAGCGGTCCGCCAGCACACCGCGGAAGACACCCTGAAATAAAAGAATTCCAACCCCGGTCAATTTGCATAGAAGGAAGCAACCATGGCAGAAGTCGGAAACGAGTTGCAGCGTCACGCCGCGGAAGAACATCAGGCACAAACCGATGGTTTTCATCTGGTCATCGACGCGCTGAAGCTGAACGGCATCGAAAACATCTACGGCCTGCCCGGCATTCCGGTCACCGATCTGGCTCGTCTGGCGCAGGCCAACGGCATGCGCGTCATCAGCTTTCGTCACGAGCAGAACGCAGGCAACGCAGCAGCGATTGCCGGCTTTCTCACGCAAAAGCCGGGCGTTTGCCTGACCGTGTCCGCGCCCGGCTTCCTGAACGGGCTGACGGCGCTGGCGCATGCGACCACCAACTGCTTCCCGATGATCCTGATCAGCGGCTCGAGCGAGCGCGAGATCGTCGACCTGCAGCAGGGTGACTACGAAGAGATGGACCAGCTGGCCATCGCCCGTCCGCACGCCAAGGCTGCCTTCCGCGTGCTGCACGCCGAAGACATTGGTGTCGGTATCGCGCGTGCCATTCGTGCCGCCGTGTCGGGCCGTCCGGGCGGTGTGTACCTGGACCTGCCGGCCAAGCTGCTGGGCCAGTCGATGGAAGCCGAGAAGGGCCGCAAGTCGCTGATCAAGGTGGTGGACCCGGCTCCGCGCCAGCTGCCTGCACCGGACTCGATCGACCGTGCCGTCGAGCTGCTGAAGAGCGCCAAGCGCCCGCTGATCCTGCTGGGCAAGGGTGCCGCGTACGCACGCGCCGAAGCGGATATCCGCACGCTGGTCGAGAAGACGGGCATTCCGTACCTGCCAATGTCGATGGCCAAGGGCCTGCTGCCCGATACGCACCCGCAATCGGCCTCGGCCGCACGCTCGTATGTGCTGGCTGAAGCCGACGTGGTGTTGCTGGTCGGCGCCCGCCTGAACTGGCTGCTGTCGCACGGCAAGGGCAAGACCTGGGGCAAGCCGAAGCAATTCATCCAGATCGACATCGCGGCGACCGAGATGGACAGCAACGTCGCCATCGCCGCGCCGGTCGTGGGTGACATTGGTTCGTGCGTGTCGGCAATTCTCGACAAGGTAGGCAACGACTTTGCCAAGCCGGGTGCCGACTGGCTGAATGCGGTAGCCGACCGCAGGGACACGAACCTGGCGAAGATGGCCGAGACCCTGGTCAAGGCCAGGGATGCGTCGCCGATGAACTTCCACGGCGCGCTGGGCGTGCTGAAGGATGTCGTCAAGGCCAACCCGGGCATCTCGTTCGTCAACGAAGGCGCCAACACGCTGGACTACGCCCGTGCCGTGATCGACATGTACGAGCCGCGCAAGCGCCTGGACGTGGGCACCTGGGGTGTGATGGGCGTGGGCATGGGCTACGCGGTCGCCGCGGCGGTCGAGACGAACAAGCCGGTGCTGGCGCTGTGCGGTGACAGTGCGTTCGGTTTCTCGGGCATGGAAGTCGAGACGATCTGCCGCTACAACCTGCCGGTCTGCATCGTCATCTTCAACAACAACGGCGTCTACAAGGGTATCGACGTGAATCCGACCGGCGGCAAAGATCCGGCGGTCACGACGTTCGTCCCGGGCGCGCGCTACGACAAGATGATGGAAGCGTTCGGTGGTGTCGGCTACAACGTCACCACGCCGGCGGAACTCGAAGCTGCCGTGAACGAAGCCTTGAAGTCGGGCAAGCCCACGCTGGTCAACGCCGTCATCGACCCGGCTGCCGGCACCGAAAGCGGTCGCCTGACCAATCTGAACCCGCAAAGCTCGGCCAAAAAGTAATTCACCCGAACTCACCCCTCTG
This sequence comes from Cupriavidus oxalaticus, assembly GCF_038900635.1. Lineage (GTDB taxonomy): Bacteria > Pseudomonadota > Gammaproteobacteria > Burkholderiales > Burkholderiaceae > Cupriavidus > Cupriavidus oxalaticus_B. Next base: position 102,434 of record NZ_JAYMRX010000002.1, read on the forward strand.
ATCCAATAGGAGAACGAACGTGAACCTCCCACTGAACGGCATCAAGATCATCGATTTCACGCACGTCCAGGCCGGCCCCGCGTGCACGCAGCTGCTGGCATGGTTCGGCGCCGACGTGATCAAGGTCGAGCGCCCCGGTTCGGGCGATGTCACGCGCACGCAGCTGCGCGACATCCCGGATGTCGACGCGCTGTACTTCACCATGCTCAACTCCAACAAGCGCAGCCTGACGCTGGATACCAAGAAGCCGGATGGCAAGAAGATCCTGGAGCAGTTGATCCGCGAGTCGGACGTGCTGGTCGAGAACTTCGGCCCGGGCGCGCTGGACCGCATGGGCTTCTCGTGGGAACGCATCAACGAGCTGAACCCCAAGATGATCGTCGCCTCGGTCAAGGGCTTCAGCGACGGCCACCACTACGAGGACCTGAAGGTCTATGAAAACGTGGCGCAGTGCGCGGGCGGTGCGGCGTCGACCACGGGCTTCTGGGACGGTCCTCCGACCGTCTCGGCCGCGGCGCTGGGCGACTCCAACACCGGCATGCACCTGGCCATCGGCATCCTGACCGCGCTGATCGGCCGCGACAAGACCGGCAAGGGCCAGAAGGTGGCCGTGTCGATGCAGGACGCCGTGCTCAACCTGTGCCGCGTCAAGCTGCGCGACCAGCAGCGCCTGGACCGCCTGGGCTACCTGGAAGAGTATCCGCAGTATCCGCACGGCAGCTTCAGCGACGTGGTGCCGCGCGGCGGCAACGCGGGCGGCGGCGGCCAGCCGGGCTGGGTGCTGAAGTGCAAGGGCTGGGAGACCGATCCCAACGCTTATATCTACTTCACCATCCAGGGCCACGCGTGGGAGCCGATCTGCAAGGCACTGGGCAAGCCGGAATGGATCGACGATCCCAACTACAGCACCGCCAAGGCACGCCAGCCGCATATCTTCGATATCTTCAAGACCATCGAGGACTGGCTCGCCGACAAGACCAAGTACGAGGCGGTCGACATCCTGCGCAAGCACGACATCCCGTGCTCGCCGGTGCTGTCGATGAAGGAGATCGCCGCCGATCCGTCGCTGCGCGCCAGCGGCAGCATCACCGAGGTGCCGCACAAGGAGCGCGGTACTTACCTGACGGTGGGCAGCCCGATCAAGTTCTCCGACCTCAAGCCGGAAATCACGGGTTCGCCGCTGCTGGGCGAGCATAGCGAAGAAGTGCTGGCCGGACTGGGCTACGGCGCGGACGACATCAAGCGCCTGCGCGAGTCCCAGGTGATCTGACGCCGCCCGCCCGGCATATGTGCCGGGGCGTCCGCCGGGGCCGCGCCAACCGCGCCGCCCCGGCATTTTGCTTGCAGCGCGGCCCCGTGCCGCGCTACCTTGATGGCCACATACCCCAACCGGCAATGACCGACAGAGAGGGACTCCCCATGCCAGAACCCATCGACTACGCGCAACTGGTGTCGGCCATCGGCGACGCCATCATCATCTCCGACGCCAAGGGCGCCATCACGCTGTGGAACCCCGCCGCCGAGCGCATGTTCGGTTACACCCAGGCCGAGGCCATGGGCCAGTCGCTCGACCTCATCATTCCCGAACGGCTGCGCGGGCGCCATTGGGAGGGCTATGACAAGACCATGGCCACCGGCATCACGCGCTACGGCCATGACCTGCTCAAGGTGCCCGCGGCCGACAAGGACGGCAAGACCTTGTCGATCGCTTTTACCGTGGCGCTGCTCAAGGATGACGCGGGTGCCATTACCGGCATCGTCGCCGTGATCCGCGACGAGACCGTGCGCTTCCAGGAAGAGCGCGCGTTGAAGAAGCGGCTGGTCGAGCTGGAGACCCAGGTCAAGGAACAGGCCTGATTCGCCGGCAAGGCGTTATGCCGCCGGTTTGCTCCCCGCTTCCATGATTGGAAGCGGGGAGACTGCATCCGCGATCTCCCTGCCTGCTTGTCGCCAGCGCCGCCGCCTTGTGCCGCGGCGCTGCCCCCATCTTGTCGCCCCCTCGTTAATACCCACGTGGCACCCACCGCGCACCTTGCGCGCCGCTTCCACGCGACTGAACGCCGCCTTTTCGGTACCAAAAGCGTTGACGTGGTACCAAACGGCGCCTACATTGGGGCCTGACAAGAACAGCCACCGAGGAGACAAGATGACGCTTCAGCCCCCCGGAGTTCCGGCGGCCGCGCGCGTGCATGGCGGCGCGACCGTGGGCCAGCTCTACGCCACGGCACTGCGCGCGCGGCCGGGTGTGCCGGCCATCGTCGGCGACGACATCACGCTGGGCTACGACGAACTTGCGCAACGGTGCGCGCGCATCGCGCGGCTGTTCGCCGCCAAAGGGCTGGCGCGGCAGGATGCCGTGGCCTTCCTGGTCGGCAACCGCGCCGAAGCGGTGGCCGCGATCATCGCCACGCAACTGGCCGGGCTGAAGAACGTGTCGCTGCATCCGATGGCCTCGGAAGCGGATCACGCCTTCGTGCTGCAGGAGGCGGGCGCGACGGCGCTGGTGGTCGACAACGCGCGCTTTGCCGAGCGGGCGCGCGCGCTGGCCGGTGCCTGCGCGGTGCAGGTGCTGCCGCTTGACGACGGCGAATTCGGTCCCGGTCTGGCCAGCGCGGCGGCGGCGATGGATGGCGCCGACTTTATCCCCGGCGACGATCCCACGGAAATCAGCAAGATCTCCTTTACCGGCGGCACCACCGGCCGCTCCAAAGGGATCCTGCATACCCACCGGACCACGGTGACCGTGCTGCAATACATGCTGGCCACCTATGAATGGCCGGCGCAGGTGCGCTACCTGGTGACCACGCCGATCTCGCATGCGTCGGGCAGCATGATCCTGCCGACGCTGCTGCGCGGCGGCACCGTCTACCTGTGCGACAAGTTCAGCCCGGCCGATTTCCTGCAGCGCGTGGCCCGGCACCGCATCAACCTGACCTTCCTGGTGCCGACGCAGATCTACGGCGTGCTCGACTGCGATGGCCTCGATACGGCCGACCTGTCCAGCCTGGAGCTGGTGCTCTATGGCGCCGCGCCGATCGCTCCGGTGCGGCTTGCCGATGCGCTGCGCCGCATTGGCCCGGTGTTCGGCCAGATCTACGGCCAGGCCGAAGCGCCGATGTGCATCAGCTACCTGGCGCGTGCCGACCACGACCCGGAGCGGCCGGATCGGCTGCGTTCATGCGGCAAGGTCATCGCCGGCAACCAGGTGCGGCTGCTCGACGCGGAGTTGCGCGAAGTCGCGCCGGGCGAGGTCGGCGAGTTGTGCGTGCGCGGGCCGCTGGTGATGGAAGGCTACCTGAACCGGCCGGAAGAGAACGCAAAAGTGTTCGCCGGCGACTGGCTGCATACCGGCGACATGGCGCGCTGCGACAGCGAAGGCTACCTGTACCTGGTCGACCGCGCCAAGGACATGATCATCAGCGGCGGCTTCAATGTGTATCCGAGCGAGGTGGAACATTGCCTGGCGCAGCACCCGGCCATTGCCATGTCGGCGGTGATTGGCATCCCGGACGCAAAGTGGGGCGAGTCGGTCATGGCCATCGTGGTGGCACGGCCCGGCGCGGCGGTGACCGAGGCCGACGTGGTCGGCCATGTCACGCAGCACAAGGGCGTGGTCAACGCGCCCAAGCAGGTGGTGTTTGCCGACGAACTGCCGCTGACCGCGCTGGGCAAGATCGACCGCAAGGCGCTCCGCAGCCGCTACTGGGGCGGGCAGGAGCGGCAAGTGGCCTGAGCGCCGGCCGAGTCATGCCCCCCGGCCCCGGCAGAGGGCCGGCGGCAGAACGAAAACAACAACCATGGAGGAGACCATGTCATTCCGCATCATCCGGCATGCGCGCCACGCCGTGCGCGCCGCCCAGGCGTGCCTGCTGGCGCTTTGCCTGGCCAGCCCCGCCGCTCACGCCAGCGAGCCGTATCCGGCCAAACCGATACGTTTCGTCGTTCCATTCGCCCCCGGCGGCGTGACCGACCTGACCGCGCGCACCTTCGCCAAGTACATGGGCGACACGCTGGGCCAGCCGCTGGTGACCGAGAACAAGCCCGGCGCGGGCGCGACCATCGGCGCCAACTTTGTCGCGCGCTCGGCGCCGGATGGCTACACGCTGCTGCTAGGCACCAACGTCACCCACGCGATCAATCCGCGGCTGCTGGCCTCGACGCCATATGACCCGCTGAAGGACTTCCAGGCGGTGGCCGTGTTCGGGCTGAACGGCAATGTGCTGCTGGTCAGCAACAGCTTCCCGGCGAAGACCTTTGCCGAGTTCCTTGCCTATATCAAGGCGCGGCCGGGCAAGGTCAACTATGCGTCCGGCAGCGTCGGCAGTTCGGCGCACCTGGCGGCGGAACTGCTCAAGCAGGAAGTGAAGGGGCTGGAATACACGCACGTGCCGTACGGCGGCCCATCCGAAGCCATGTCGGCGCTGATCGGCGGACACGTGGACTTTCTGTTCGCCAACATCGGTGCGGCGGTCACGCAAGTCAAGTCGGGCAAGGTCAGGGCTCTGGCGGTGACGACCGCGAAGCGCGCGCCGCAGATGCCGGACGTGCCGACCATTGCCGAATCGGGCGTGCCGGGTTTTGAAGTGGTCGGCTGGATGGCGGCATTCGTGCCCAGGGGCACGCCGGCGCCGGTGGTGGCGCGGCTGAACGAGGTCATCAATCAGGCGCAGCAGAACCCCGACCTGCGCACTACGCTCGACGCGGCGGCGCTGATCCCGGTGACGGGCGCGCCGGACCAGGCCAGCCGCTTCGTGCAGGACGAGTACACCAAGTGGGGCAAGGTGGTCCGCGCGGCGAACATCCCGCCGCAGTGATCCGGCTTGCCGGGCTAGGGCGCGCGCGCGTCCTGCCCCGGCCGGCACAGCAGGCCGTTCAGGATGATCTCGTAGAACTCGCTGAAGGCATCGCCGATCTTCATGCCGGTCTCTTTCAGGAACTGCTGGTTGCGCAGCCGGTGCGCGGCACCGAGGATGGCTTCGGACACCAGCCGCGGATTGTGCGGCGCCATCTGCCCGGCGCGCATGCCGGCCTCCAGCAAGTTTTCCAGCCCGCGCACGCGGGCGAGTTGGTAGGCATCGAACACGGCCTTGCCGCTGTCGATCGCATCCAGGTCGGTCAGCGCTGTCTTGCTCAGCCCCGAGGTGTTCAGCGTGGCGTGCAGGTAAGCGGAAACCGCGCGCGCCGGATCGCTCTCGCGGCGCGCCGCGGCAAAACCCTTTTCCAGGCTCGCCGCAAGCACACGCTCGCAGATGCCGACGAACAGCGCTTCCTTGGTCGGCGCGATCTCATACAGCCGCCGCCGCGAGCAGCGCATGCGCTGCGCCAGCTCGCCAATGGTCAGCGACGAAACGCCTTCAGTACTCAGCAGCCGGGTCAGTTCCTGAATGAATTCATCGTCGGTGCGTCGGGTGGCCATGAATGAAAAGCGAAGGGCGGAATGCCGGGTGTCGAGAGAACCCTCGCATCTTACGACGATCAGCGCGCAAGTACGTGCCCTCGTGACGACGCGCTCCAATCTGATTGCTGGGCGCAGGCCAGCGGGCTATGGTCACGAGCGATCGGTGCGGATGCGGCACGGCGCCTGCGGTATGCACGGCCAGACCTGTCAAACGTAATCGATTTGTCTCCGATGGTGTATCCAATGCCGTCCAGTTTTCGATCCCGTTGTATAGCGTATCTATACGCTATACAATGCCGACTATCTCAGACTTCGATGATCAAGAGCTTCGCCCATGCCGGCCTCCAGCGCTTTTTCGAGAGGCTCCAAGGCAGGAATTCAACCACATCACGCAGATCGGCTGCGCAAGCAGCCCGGTGCGCTGGATCACGCCATCCGGCCGGAAGACATGGCTGTTCCCGGCTGGCGCTTGCATCCGTTATGCGGGGACTTGGCTGGCCATTGGTCCGTCTCTGTCAATGGCCACTGGCGGCTGACATTCAGGTTTGAGGGAAGGGACGCCATCGTCGTCGACTACCAGGACTACCATTGAAGGACTGCATCATGAAGCGCATGCACAACCCGCCTCATCCCGGAACCGTGCTGGCCGACTGGCTCGAAGGTGTAGAGGACATGACCATCACGGCGTTTGCCGCGCATATCGGCGTAACGCGTGCAACGCTTTCGCGCATCCTCAACGGACACTCGTCTATCACGCCTGACATCGCCATCCGGCTCGAAGACGCGCTTGGGGCGAGCCGCGAGATGTGGAGTGGCATGCAGATGGCCTATGACCTTTGGCTTGCGGCACAACAGCCTCGTCCTCGTATCAAGCGATTGATCCGGCGGACTTCCGAAGTAGAGGGCATGGCGGCGTGAGCCTCGGCGCGCAGGCAGTCCAATGTCAATGCGGGCGTGGAGACGATCGCCGGAATAAAAAAGGCGAGACCGCCAGAGCGCCTCGCCTGTAACCGATCGGACCCTCTTAGTTGAGATGGCCGACCGCGCGCAGGTATTCGTTCTTTTTCTCGAAGATCAGCCCGCTGAGGAAGCTCGCATCATAGGCGGCGAGCAGGTGGGCGTGGTGCTCTTCGATATAGCGGGCGACGCGGGCCTTTTCGCATTCGATGCCGCACAGCCATTCGTACATCTCGGCGTCCCAGCGGAAACTCAGTTCCAGTTCGATAAAGGCGGCGTTATAGGCCGCGAGTTGCGTTTCGCGCGGGATGGGCTGGTTGTCAGTGCCGACCGTGATGGCTGCGGGGCGGCTGTCAGTCTGGACCTGGTTCATGGCTTGTCTCCTCGATTCGCTGTAGCGGTGGGGTTGAGACAAGCATAGGGACGTCAAACGATTTACGATAATTAAAGTTTCAGCGATAAACCATAAGTTATCGGTTATAGATTAAGGGGCTATGCTTCCAGGCGAATCAATCCTTCCACGCCTGTAATCCGCTGGATCAGCCCCGCGCCTTCCTCCATCAGGAACTGCTTGAACGCCAGCGCCACCGGCGGCAGGCGCTTGTTCTTGCGATGCACAACGTACCAGTTGAGCATCACCGGAAAGCCCTCGATATCGAGCACCGCCAGCTTCCCCGCCTGCAACTCGAGTCCGACCGTGTGCGCCGACAGGAAGGCGATGCCCATGTTGGCGATCACCGCCTGCTTGATGGTCTCAGTACTCTTGATCTCCATGGCGATGCGCAGGTTGGACAGCCGGCCGGCAAAGCCTTCCTGCATCGAATTCCACGTATCGGACCCCTTTTCGCGCGAAACGAAGGCCTCGCCGGCCAATACCGAAAGCGGGATGTTGCGCTTGCCGACCAGCGGATGGCTCGGCGCCGCGACGATGACGTAAGGGTGGGGCGCGAAGGCTTCGTTGATGGTATCCATGCCTTCCGGCGGACGCACCATCACCGCCAGGTCGGTCAGGTTGCCGGCCAGCTGGTGCAGCAATTCTTCGCGGTTGTGCACCGCAAGATTCAGCGTCACGCCGTCATGGCGCTCCATGAATTCGGCCAGCAGCCGCGGAAAGAAATAGTCGCCGGCGCTGATTACCGCCACGTTGAGGCGCCCGCCGGAAATGCCCTTGAGCTGCGACATGGCGTCCTCGGCCTCGCGGAACTGCTGGATGATGCTGCGGCTGTAGTGCAGCATCTCGTGCCCGGCCGGCGTCAGGTAGATCTTCTTGCCGAGCTGCTCGAACAGCGGCAGGCCGACATGGTGTTCCAGCTGCCTCACCTGGGTCGACACGGCTGGCTGCGTCAGGTGCAGCTCCTCGGCGGCGCGCGAAAAGCTCATATGGCGGGCGACGGTTTCAAAGACCTTCAGTTGCCGCAGCGTGGCGTTCTTCATTCAATCGTTCCGTGCAATATATAAACGGTCATCAATACAAACGATAAAAAACTTTATGCAGTGCTGATCTTAGATTCAAGTAGCATCAATCCCTGATTTGCATGCCGCAATGTCAGGCGCCGATCTCATCGCGACCAAGGGCCCGCACCGAAGAGGCCCGGGAGGGTGTCCCATCCGGGACGCAGCTGACAAGCATCAGGAGACAAGAACAGATGGCGCAATATGAAGCGGCGGCCACGCCCGCTCACAGCAATGTGAACGGCCGGGGCCTGCAGAACCGTTGGATCCAGCTCGCAATCGGCGTGGTATGCATGGGGCTGGTGGCCAACCTGCAGTATGGCTGGACCTTGTTCGTATCCCCGATGGACGCCAGGCATCACTGGGGAGCATCCGCGATCCAGGTGGCGTTTTCCATTTTTATCGTAACCGAGACCTGGCTGGTACCGCTGGAGGGCTGGCTGGTCGACAAGTTCGGTCCGCGCCCGGTGGTGGCTGGTGGCGCGATCTGCGCGGGGCTGGCGTGGGTGATGAATGCCTACGCCACCACGCTGCCGGAGCTGTATGCGGCCGCGGTGATCGCGGGCATCGGCGCTGGCGGAGTGTACGGCACCTGCGTGGGCAATGCGCTGAAGTGGTTCCCGGACAAGCGCGGGCTGGCGGCCGGGCTGACCGCGGCGGGGTTTGGCGCGGGCGCCGCGATCACGGTGATCCCGATCGCGAACATGATCCACAGCGCCGGGTATGAAAAGGCGTTCCTGTTCTTCGGCATCCTGCAGGGCGCGTGCATCTTCGTGCTGGCGCTGCTGCTGGTGAAGCCCAGGGCGCCCAAGGGAGCGGTGGCTGCCAAGGCGGTGCTGACCAACCCGGTGGAATACACGCCGGGGCAGATGGTGAAGACGCCGGTGTTCTGGCTGATCTACGCGAGCTTTGTCGCGGTGGCGGCGGGCGGGATCATGGCCACGGCACAACTGGGCCCGATCGCGAAGGACTACGGGTTTGTGTCGATGCCGGTGACGCTGCTGGGGCTCACGTTGCCGCTGCTGACGATGACCTTGTCGATCGACAACCTGTGCAATGGCTTCACGCGGCCGCTGTGCGGGTTCCTGTCGGACAAGTTCGGCCGCGAGAACACGATGTTCGTGATCTTCATCGGCGAGGGGCTGGCACTGCTGGGCCTGATGCAGCTGGGGCACAACCCGTACTGGTTCATGTTCTTCGCGGCACTGACGTTCCTGTTCTGGGGCGAGATCTTCTCGATCTTCCCGGCGCTGTGCGCGGACACGTTCGGCAGCAAGTTCGCGGCGGCCAACGCCGGGACGCTGTACACGGCCAAGGGCACGGCGGCGATGCTGGTGCCGCTGGCATCGGTGCTGTCGGCGCGCGGCGGCTGGGAGGCGGTGTTCACGGTGGCGGCGGTGGTGACGATCGCCGCGGGGATCTCGGCCAAGGTATTGCTGGCGCCGATGCGCAGGCGATTTATCACCGGGCAGGCCGACGGCCTGCAGATTGCGGATGCCGCCTATCTGCCGCGAATCCAGAGAGAAGGAGACTAAGTACCCCGGAAGAACGGCCTGCCTGCACGCAGGCCGTTGCCATGACATCAGGCCAACGACCGCGACACCAGCAAATCCATACCCACATTATCGATGGCTGCCCACAGCCACGCCCCATCAAGGAGACTGCCATGACCGGACCGCATGCATCGGTACCCGCACCGCGACATCCCGCCGCGCCCGACCACGGGTTGCGCCTGAGCCGCGCCGTCGCGTGTCAGGGAGGGCGGCCATGAACATCTCGCTCCCCCAACTGAAGGCCTTCGCCGCGGTGGCGCGGCACAAGAGCTTTACGCGCGCGGCCGCCGAGCTCGGCCTGACGCAGTCCGCGGTAAGCCGCAGCGTGCGCGAGCTGGAAGAAGAGATCGACCAGCGCCTGTTCGACCGCACCACGCGCCAGGTGGAACTGACCGACGCCGGCTTGCACCTGTCGCAGCGAATCTGCCACCTGATCGAGGAGGTCGAGCAGACGCTACGCGACAGCCAGAGCGCGAGCCGTCCGTGCCAGGGCCTGGTGCAGATCGCGTCGGACCCGGTGCTCAGCTCGATGTCGTTGCCGGCATGGCTGGCGGGCTGCCGGCAGGCATGGCCCGCGATTGCAATCCACCTGAAGGACCGCTCGCAGGAATCGGTGCTGCAGAGCGTGCGCAGCGGCGAGGTCGACTTCGGCATCGCCACCGATCCGCGCGCCGCCGATGACCTGTACTGCGAACCGCTGTGCATCGATCCCTATCACGCCGTGCTGCCGGCGCAGCATCCGCTGGCCGCGCGGGACACGGTAGGGTGGGGCGAGCTCAGCGATGCCAGCGTGCTGACGCTGGACCAGCAGTGCGGCATGCAGCCGGCGGTGGAGAAGGCGCTCAGCAGCTACCACGTGCGGACCAGTTCGCTGCAGCTGCTCGGGCACTTTGCCGCGGTGTTCGGCATGGTAGCGCTGGGGCTTGGCATCGGCGTCGTGCCGTCGCGCGCGCAGGCGGCCGGCCTGAGCCCGGCCGCCGTGATGCGGCCATTGCGGCCGCAGGTCACTTCGACCGTCATGCTGGTGCGGCGCAAGAGCCGGTCGCTGAAGCCCAACGCCGCCGCCATCTGGGACGCGTTGCGCGGCCTGGAGTACGAACCCCCGGCCACAGCCACAGCCGCAGCGGTGCGCCGGGATACCACCACCGTATGAACAGATGCGGGATCGCCATCCCAACCGCTGTTGTATTGGAGCAAACTCTCTACTGATATATTACATACAGGATATTTACACATAGTGCGGCGCAGCATATAATGAAAACTCCTGACCACAACGCAACTGGAGTTTTCAAATGGAAGTCGCATTGCTCTTCGTCCTTGGCCTGGCCGTTCTTGCCGGCGGTACCGCCATGACCATCCTGCTGGCTACCCGCCTGCCGATGGACGTGCTGGTGACCGCGCAGGAACATGGCCGCTTTGCCGGACTGGGATCGAGCCAGGAAAGCGACGGAGTGGGCCGCGCACGCCGGGCGCGTGTCGTGCCCGCTGCCGGCGAACTGGCATACGCCTGATCGGCGCTGCGCCGGGCGCTGTCCGCGCGTATTGCGCATGGCACCGCCTCGAGCGCCTCTGACAAGGATGTAGCGGCCGGCTTCCTTGTTGTAGAGCTGTCCGTCTCAAGCCTCGCTTGAAGACCCCGCGGCCGCCATTTCTCCCTCCTTCGGTGCGCTGTCCTGCGCGCTATCCAAATCCGCTTTAGCCTCCCGTCCAACGTGCCGCCAGGCATGCAACGAGACGCTTGGCTTCCTTCCTCTCCCTGTATTTCGGCAAAACCAGCACCTGGCCTGCCGGTCGCTCATGCCAAGCGGAAGTCACGTTGTTTTAAATGTATCAAACTAGGGACTTTCCCCAACCGCTCGCTTTCCCGGTTTTCTCGCGCCTTAATCCCCGGCATGCTGATGGTTGCCACCGGCGCGTGCATTGATGCGCCGACTCAAGGCAACTGCTTGATTTCCAAGGATTCCCGGTACCAGCGGCAGGGCCGTTGATGCAAGGCGCGCAATAGTGGCGCCGCAACATCGGCATTGCCGGCGCAGGTTGCGGAAAGTGTTTGCTGCAGTGCCGCAACGAATACGCTTGACTTGGTTGATATATCACATACCGTATAGCACTAGAACGGCTAAGCTGTTCGAGACCGAGAGTCACGCAGAGGCGTCTTCAGGCGCCCAATCTTCCACCTTGGCGGCTTGCCGCTATAAGGAGACATCATGGAACTGCAGCAAAGGGAGTCCACGTCGCGCTTTGCGTCGCCGTGGGTGCAATTGGTCTTCGGCGTGATCTGCATGGCGATGATCGCCAACATGCAGTACGGCTGGACGCTGTTCGTCAACCCGATCGACGACAAATACCACTGGGGCCGCACCGCGATCCAGGTGGCATTCACCATCTTCGTCGTGACGGAAACCTGGCTGGTACCGATCGAGGGCTACCTCGTCGACAAGTACGGCCCGCGCCCGGTTGTGGTGGGTGGCGGCCTGCTTTGCGCCGTCGCGTGGGCGCTGAACTCGGTGGCGTCTTCGCTGCCGATGCTGTACGTCGCCGCGGCAATCGGCGGCCTGGGCGCGGGCGCGGTGTATGGCACTTGCGTCGGCAACGCGCTGAAGTGGTTCCCCAATCGCCGGGGGCTGGCGGCAGGGATCACGGCGGCCGGCTTCGGCGCGGGCTCCGCGCTGACCGTGGTGCCCATCGCCAACATGATCAAGACGTCGGGCTATGAAGCCGCATTCCTGTGGTTCGGTCTTGGCCAGGGCCTGATCGTATTCATCCTGGGCATGGCCCTGTACCCGCCGTCCACCAAGATCCTGAGCGAGGTCAAGTCCACGCTGAAGGCTGCCGCCACCTACAACGCTTCGCCGCGCGAGGTGCTGAAGTCGCCGATCTTCTGGGTCATGTACGCGATGTTCGTGATGATGGCCGCCGGCGGCCTGATGGCCACCGCCCAGCTCGGCCCGATCGCCAAGGACTTCGGCCTGCACGAGGCGCCGATCTCGATCCTTGGCCTGACCTTGCCCGCGCTGACCTTCGCGCTGACCATCGATCGCGTGCTCAACGGCCTGACGCGCCCGTTCTTCGGCTGGATCTCCGATCATATCGGCCGTGAACGCACCATGTTCTTTGCCTTCGGGGTCGAGGCCGTCGGTATCCTGCTGCTGTCGAAGTACGGCCATCATCCGGTTGCCTTCGTGATACTGACCGGCGTGGTGTTCTTCGCCTGGGGCGAGATCTACAGCCTGTTCCCGGCCACCTGCGGCGACACCTTCGGGCCGAAGTTTGCCGCGACCAACGCGGGCCTGCTGTACACCGCCAAGGGCACGGCCGCGCTGCTGGTGCCGTTCTCCAGCGTGATCACGGCCGCCACGGGCAGCTGGCATGCGGTCTTCATGGTGGCCTCGGGCATGGCGGCATTGACTGCGATCATGGCCCTGTTCGTGCTCAAGCCGATGCGCGAAGCCCATGCCCGCAAGTATGTCCATGCCAATGCCTCGGCACCGATGGGCTACCGTACCGTGCAGGAAGACCTGAGCTGATGAAGAAAGCCTTGCGGCGCCCGCGTGCGCCGGCAGTATCCGGGGCGGACGGCCGCGATGCCTGCACGGCCTCCCGCCCCGGTAGCACAATACGAGAAAAATGAAGCACGACAGGAGGGTGGCCCGCGAGGCACCTTCCTGATCGGCCATCCGACATCCACAAAAGATCCAGGCACCGCCATGAACCAGGTTGTCATCCCTCTTGAGGCGACAGGGCTCGGCCGGCAGCGCAAGCGCCGCCAGCCCAAGGGCCGTCAGGTCGACGCGGCCGCGCTGGCCGAAGTGCGCGTGGCGCTGGGCGACATGCCACGCCGCCGCGACCTGCTCATCGAACACCTGCACTGCATCAACGACCGCTACGGCCAGCTTGCGATGCCGCACCTGGTGGCGCTCGCGAGCGAGCTGAGGCTGTCGATGACCGAGGTGTACGAGGTCGCCAGCTTCTACCACCATTTCGACGTGGTGCGCGAGGACGCGGACGGACAGATCGCCGCGCCGCCCGCGCTGACGGTGCGCGTATGCGAGGGCATTGCCTGCGAACTGGCCGGTGCCCGCGCGCTGATCGACAAGCTGCCCGCCTTGCTCGGCACCGACGTGCGCGTGATCGCCGCGCCGTGCATTGGCCGTTGCGAGAAGGCGCCGGCGGCGCTGGTCGGGCAGAACCCCGTGGACGGCGCGACCGCCGACACGGTTGCCGCAGCGGTCCAGGCCGGGGCCGTGCGTCACGAGCCCGAGCCCCATATCGGCTACGGTGCGTACCGTGCGGGCGGCGGCTATGGGCTGCTGCGGTCGCTTGCCGACGGCACCCTCGATGCCGACGCCGTGCTGTGCACGATGGAAGATTCCGGCCTGCGCGGCCTGGGTGGCGCGGGCTTCCCCACCGGCCGCAAATGGCGCATCGTGCGCAAGGAACCGGCGCCGCGCCTGATGGCCGTGAATATCGATGAAGGCGAGCCTGGCACCTTCAAGGACCGTGTCTACCTGGAGCGCGATCCGCACCGCTTCCTGGAAGGCATGCTGATCGCGGCGACGGTGGTCAATGTATCGGCGATCTACATCTACCTGCGCGACGAATACGCCGGCTGCCGTGCGCTGCTGGCCGAGGCACTGCAGCAGTTGCGCGATGACCCGCCGCTTTCCGGCCTGCCCACCGGCCTGCCGGCGATCGAGCTGCGCCGCGGCGCGGGCGCGTATATCTGCGGCGAAGAGTCGGCGATGATCGAATCGATCGAAGGCAAGCGCGGCATGCCGCGGCTGCGTCCGCCATACGTGGCGCAGGTGGGCCTGTTCGGCCGGCCCACGCTCGAGCACAACTTCGAGACGCTGTACTGGGTGCGCGACATCATCGAGAAGGGCGCGGAGTGGTTCGCTTCGCAGGGGCGCAACGGGCGCAAGGGTTTGCGCTCGTTCTCGGTATCCGGCCGCGTGAAGAAGCCGGGCGTCCACCTGGCGCCAGCGGGCATCACCGTGCGCGAGCTGATCGACGAATACTGCGGCGGCATGCTCGACGGCCACGCGTTCTACGCCTACCTGCCGGGCGGCGCGTCGGGCGGCATCCTGCCCGCGTCGATGGGCAATATCCCGCTCGATTTCGACACGCTGCAGCCGTACGGCTGCTTTATCGGCTCCGCCGCGGTGGTGATCCTGTCGGACCACGACAGCGCCACGCAGGCAGCGCGCAACCTGATGCACTTCTTCAAGCATGAGTCGTGCGGGCAATGCACGCCGTGCCGCACCGGCACGGCCAAGGCCCTCGACCTGATCCATCAGCAGAAGTGGGACCTCGCAGCGCTGGACGACCTGTCCGCGGTGATGCGCGATGCATCGATCTGCGGGCTGGGGCAGGCCGCGCCCAATCCCGTCGACTGCGTGATCAAGTACTTCCCGCACGAACTCGCGTGAGAGACTGACATGAATGCACTGACCCGCGCCGAACGCGCGCTTGTCGAATCCGCCGAGCCGGCCGTCAGCTTTACGCTAAACGGCCGCGAAGTCACCGCGCAGCCCGGCGAAAGCCTGCTCAAGGTGGCGCAGCGCGAGGGCTTCGACGTCCCGCACCTGTGCTACAAGGACGGCCTCGAGCCCGCCGGCAACTGCCGCGCCTGCATGGTCGAGATCCAGGGCGAGCGCGTGCTGGCCCCATCCTGCTGCCGCTATCCCGCCGCAGGCATGCAGGTGCAGACCGAATCCGAGCGCGCCCGCCGCGCCCAGCGCACCGTGCTGGAGCTGCTGCAGTCGGACATGCCTGAAGCGGAATACACGCGCCACAACGAACTCGACCAGTGGGCGGCGAGGCTGGAAGTCGGCAAGCCGCGCTTTGCCCCGCGCGAGCGCGTGGCGGCGGACCTGTCGCATCCGGCCATCGCCGTCAACCTCGATGCCTGCATCCAGTGCACCCGCTGCCTGCGCGCCTGCCGCGACGAGCAGGTCAACGACGTCATCGGCCTGGCGTTGCGCGGCGATCAGGCCCGCATCGTGTTCGACATGGACGATCCCATGGGCGCCTCCACCTGCGTCGCCTGTGGCGAATGCGTGCAGGCCTGTCCGACCGGCGCACTGATGCCCGCGCGCGACGTGGCCCTGGCCGTTCCCGACAAGCAGGTCGAATCGGTGTGCCCGTATTGCGGCGTGGGCTGCCAGCTGACCTACAACGTCAAGGACAACCGCATCCTGTTCGTGGAAGGCCGCGACGGCCCCGCCAATCACCAGCGGCTGTGCGTGAAGGGGCGCTATGGCTTCGACTACGTGCAGCACCCGCAGCGGCTGACCGTGCCGCTGGTGCGCCGCGAAGGCGTGCCCAAGCGCGGCGATTTCGTCATGGACCCGGACCACGTGATGGACGTGTTCCGCGAAGCCACCTGGGAAGAGGCGCTGGCGCTCGCCGGCGGCAAGCTCGCGCAGATCCGCGACACGCATGGCAAGCGCGCGCTGGCGGGCTTCGGCTCGGCCAAGGGCAGCAACGAAGAGGCCTACCTGTTCCAGAAGCTGGTGCGCACCGGCTTTGGCAGCAACAACGTTGACCATTGCACGCGGCTGTGCCATGCCTCGTCGGTGGCGGCGCTGCTGGAAGGCATCGGCTCGGGCGCGGTGTCGAACCCGGTGATGGATGTCGACAAGGCCGAGGTCGTGATCGTGATCGGCGCCAACCCGTCCGTGAACCATCCGGTCGCGGCAAGCTGGATCAAGAACGCGGTGAAGAACGGCACCAAGCTGATCGTGGCCGATCCGCGCCGCTCGGACCTGGCGCGCTTTGCCTGGCGCTTCCTGCAGTTCAAGCCCGATGCCGACGTGGCGCTGCTCAACGCGATGATGCATGTGATCGTCAACGAGGGCCTGGTCGACCGCGACTTCATCGACAGCCGCACCATCGGCTTCGACGAACTTCAGCGCAATGTCGCCGCGTACAGTCCCGAGCTGATGGCGCCGATCTGCGGCATCGACGCCGAAACCATCCGCGAAGTCGCCCGCCTCTATGCGACTTCGAAGGGCTCGATGATCCTGTGGGGCATGGGCGTTTCGCAGCACGTGCATGGCACCGACAACGCGCGCTGCCTGATCGCGCTGGCGCTGATGACCGGACAGATCGGCCGGCCCGGCACCGGGCTGCATCCGCTGCGCGGGCAGAACAACGTGCAGGGTGCCTCCGACGCGGGGCTGATCCCGATGATGTATCCGGACTACCGGCGCGTCGACGATCCGGTGGCGATTGCCAGTTTCGAAGCGCTCTGGGGCATGCCGCTGGACCGCCAGCCGGGCCTGACCGTGGTGGAGGTCATGCAGGCGATCGAGCGCGGCGAAGTGCGCGGCATGTACATCATGGGCGAGAACCCGGCGATGTCCGACCCTGACGCCGAGCATGCGCGCGAGGCGCTGGCGTCGCTCGATCACCTGGTGGTGCAGGACATCTTCCTGACCGAGACGGCGTACCTGGCGGACGTGGTGCTGCCGGCATCGGCGTTCCCGGAGAAGACCGGCACCTTCACCAACACCGACCGCACCGTGCAGCTCGGGCGGCAGGCGCTCGAACCGCCCGGGCAGGCGCGGCAGGACCTGTGGATCATCCGGCAGATGGCGGCGCAGCTTGGACTGGAGTGGCACTACGACAGCGTGGTGGACGTGTTCAACGAGATGCGCAAGGCAATGCCGAGCATTGGCGGCATGACCTGGGAGCGCCTGGAGCGCGAGCACGCCGTGACCTATCCATGCATGGAAGAGGGCGATCCGGGCGAGCCCGTGATTTTCACGGACAGCTTCCCGACGGCCTCCGGGCGGGGCCGCTTTGTTCCCGCCGACATCATCCCGGCCGCGGAGCGTCCCGATGCGGACTACCCGATGGTGCTGATCACCGGGCGCCAGCTGGAGCACTGGCATACCGGCAGCATGACGCGTCGCGCCGGCGTGCTCGATGCGATCGAGCCGGACCCGGTAGCATTGGTGCATCCGCTGGATCTCGATGCACTGGGCGGCAAGCCCGGGGATGTGGTCACGCTGTCGTCGCGACGCGGCGAAGTCACGCTGTATGCGCGCGCCGATGCCGGCACGCCGCGCGGCGCCGTGTTCGTGCCGTTCTGCTACTACGAAGCGGCGATCAACAAGCTGACCAACGCAGCACTGGATCCGTTCGGCAAGATCCCGGAGTTCAAGTACTGCGCGATCAGGATGACGGTGGGCGGGCAGGTGCCGGTGCAGTCGAGCTATGGGGGCGGGCAGATACTGGAGCCCGCTTCCGTCTAGCAGCAAGAATGGTGGTGTTTCGCCTGCGCGGCGGGCGAAGCACCACCGTGACCCTGCGCTACGCCAGTGCTTTCCCCTTCGTCTCCGGCATGAACGCATACACCAGGAACCCCGTCACGCACACCGCGGCGATATAGACCCAGCTATAGTCCGCCCAGCCCGCGCCAGACATCGACGTCATGATGTAAGGCAGGGTCCCGCCAAACAACGTGACCGAGATCGCATACGGCAGCGCCACGCCGGTCGCGCGCACTTCGGAAGGGAACTGCTCGGCCATGACCGCCGCGGCGGTAGCGGCATAGCCGCATGACAGCAGCATGCCGATGCTGACGATCGTGGTCGCCACCCAGAAATTGTTTGCAAGGAAATGCAGCCCGGGCCAGGCAAACAGCGCCGAGCCGCCCGCGAACGCCATCAGCACGGGTTTGCGGCCGATGCGGTCCGCGAGCTTGCCGATCAGCGGGATCGCAAACAGCGACAGGATGATGGAAATCACGCTGGCGCTGAATGCGTCCTGCAGGCTCAGCCCGGTGCGCACATGCGCGAAGGTCGGGAACAGCACCAGCCACAGGTAAAGCGTGAGGTTGCCTGCCATGGCGATGCCGATCACGCGCAGCGACTCGCGCCAGTGCCGGGTGACGACCAGCAGCGACGGGTGCGCGGCGGCATGGTGCGCGACCTTGCGTGTGAAAGCCTCCGTTTCCGCGACCGACAGCCGGATCCACAGCGCCACCAGGCCCATCAGCCCAGCGATCAGGAAGCCGAGCCGCCAGCCCCATGCCGCCATCGCCTGCGCATCGAGCGTGCGCGTCAGCAGGTAGCCGATCAGGGCCGCGACCAGCACGCCGGCGTTGATGCCGAAGTACTGCCAGGAACCCGCGAAGGCCCGGCGCGAAGGCGCGGCCGATTCGACCAGGTAGGTCGACGCCGAGCCGAACTCGCCGCCGGCAGCGAAGCCCTGCACCAGCCGGGCCAGCACCAGGATCACCGGTGCCGCCATGCCGATGGTCTCGTAGACGGGGCACAGCGCGATCACCACGGTGCTGCCCGCCATCAGCGCCACCGACAGCGTCAGTCCCTTCTTGCGACCATGGCGATCCGCATACGCGCCCAGCACGGCGCCGCCGACCGGCCGCATGATGAAGCCGACCGCGAACACGGCAAATGCCGACAGCAGCGACACCATCTCGTTGTGGGCCGGAAAGAAATGCCGCGAGAACAGCGAGGCGAAGGTGGCGTAGATCACCCAGTCGGCGAACTCCACGATGGTACCGAGCGTCGCCGCCGCAATCGCCTTGCGCTGCGCGCGCGTCAGCGGGACCGGTCGGTCCGCTGCATCATCTGCTGGCAGGGTCGTTTCCATGCCGTCTCCTTGCATCGTCTTGTTTGGCATTGCGCCGCCATGCAGGCAGGGCGCATCGGCGTGCCTGGCGGTATGCCGCCCCGACACGTCCGCGCATCGTAGTAGCGCGAGCGTTGGGCGTTCAAACGAGTATTTTGGCCGCGACGATTGAGTTTTCATCAAGCGAGCGGGTACTGGCCACTCATGCCGGCAGCGCGTCGCAGGTTGAAAAAAACTCAACCCTCGCGTCCGGAAAAGTCGTTTGAAGCCGCCCGGCCGCGCTCCTAGTATCCGGTGCACTGTCAGGGGCGCGGCCAGAGGCGGAGTCGGTGCCCTTGATGCCGTTCGACGCTGCGCCAGCAGCAACAACAAGGAGACACGCATGACGACATTCGGGTTTATCGGGCTCGGCGCCATGGGCCGGCACATGGCCCGGCACCTGCTGAACCACGGCCTGGCGGTGACCGTATGCGACAGCAATGCCAGCGCGGTCGATGAGCTTGTCCGCGGCGGCGCAATCCGTGGCGAGAACGTCCGCGACGTGGGAAATCGCGCCGAGGTGGTGATGGCCTGCTTGCCGACGCCCGATGTGGTCGAGCAGGTTGCCATCGGCGCGGAGGGCATCGCCGCTGCGCGCGGCGTGAAGGTCTTCGTCGATCATTCGACCACCGGCCCGAGCGTGGCACGCCGGATCGCTGCCGTGCTGGCACGGCATGGCATCCATGCGCTCGATGCACCGCTGGCCGGCGGCGTGGCGGGTGCCGAGGCGGGATCGCTGAGCGTGATGGCTTCTGGCGATGCCGCGGCCTTTGCCACTGCGCGGCCGGCCTTCGAGGCCTTCGCGCACAACATCTCTTACCTGGGCGAACAGCCGGGCCTCGGCCAGACGCTCAAGCTCATCAACAACATGATCGCGGGATCGGCGCTGGTGACAGCCGCCGAGGCGGTGCTGTTCGGCGTCAAGGCCGGCATTCCGGCGGAGGCCATCCTGCAGGTGCTGTCCGGCAGCACGACCGCGCGCGGCTTTGCCGTGCAGACCCTGCTGGCTGACAAGGTGCTGTCGCGCAGGTTCGACTTCGGCTTCCGCATGGACCTGATGCGCAAGGACCTGCGGCTGGCGCTTGGCGAGGCCGAGGCGGTCGGCGCGCCGATGTTCGCAACTTCGGTCGTCAAGCAGTTCTTCGATGCGGCGGTGGCCGACGGCGCCGGCGGCGACGACATGACGCGCGTCGTGCAGCAATTGGAAAAGCTGGCTGGCGCGACCATCGGGCCGGCCGCCGCGCAAGGCCATATCAAGGAGCAGCAATGAACAAGGTGTTGAACCACATCGGCGGCAAAGACATGACGCCATCGACGGGCCGATTCATCGCGAAAGCCGACCCGCGCACCGGCGCGGCGTTGTGCCGGGTGGCCGACAGCGGCAAGCCCGAGATGGACGCTGCCGTGGCCGCGGCAACGGCGGCGCTGCCGGCCTGGCGCGCCATGCGTCCCGCCGAACGCGGCCGCATCCTGGTCGCGATCGGCCGCGCCGTGCGCGAGAGCGTGGCAACGCTCGGCAGCCTCGAAAGCATCGAGACCGGCAAGCCTGGCCGCGAGATGCCGCAGCTGATGGCGCTGGTCGCGCAGTATTTCGAGTTCTACGGCGGCATCGTCAACACCATGGACGGCGAGCTGATCAACGCCGGGCCGGACTACCATATCTACACGCGGCGCGACCCCTTCGGCGTGATCGGCGTGATCCTGCCTTGGAACGCACCGCTGCACCAGGCTGCCCGTGCGATCGCGCCGGCGCTTGCCACCGGCAACGTGGTCGTGGCCAAGCCGTCTGAGTTCACCTCCGGCTCGCTGGTGGCCTTCGCCAGGCTGGCGGAGTCGGCAGGCCTGCCGCCGGGCGTGCTGAACGTCGTGGTCGGATCCGGGCCGGTGCTGGGACCTGCAATGGCCGAGCATCGCGACGTGCGCAAGATCTCGTTCACCGGCAGCGCGCGCGCGGGCAGGGAACTGGGGCGCCTCGCGGCAGACCGCATGCTGCCGCTGACGCTGGAACTGGGCGGCAAGTCCGCCAACATCGTCTTTGCCGATGCCGACCTGGATGCCGCAGCCAGGGGTTGCACCACCGCCTTCACCTGGAACGGCGGCCAGTGGTGCGCGGCAGGCACGCGCCTGCTGGTCCAGTCATCGGTCCACGATGCCTTTGTCGACAAGCTGCTGGCCGCGGTGGCAGGCGTTCGCGTCGGTGCCGACCATGACGCGACGTATGGGCCGATGACGACGCGTGCGCAGTTCGACAAGGTGCAGGAGAGCTTCGAAACGGCGCGGCGGCTCGGGCTGGTGCCGGCGACCGGCGGCCGCCTGGCGCAGGTGCAGGTGCAGGGCGGCGAGGGTGGCTGGTATATCGAGCCGACGGTCTACCTGGGCGTCACCAATGACATGGAGATCGCGCGCGAAGAGATTTTCGGCCCGGTGCTTTGCGTGATCCCGTTCGACGACGAGGCGGATGCCGTGCGCATCGCCAACGACTCGGACTACGGGCTGGCCGCGGGAATCTGGAGCCGCGATATCGGCCGCGTCCATCGCGTCGCGGGCGAGTTGGAAGCGGGCCGCATCGTCGTCAACGAGTACAGCGGCGGCATTGTGCAGACGCCTTGCGGCGGCTTCAAGCAGAGCGGCTACGGTCGCGAGCAAGGGGTGGAGGCGCTTGCGCACTACACGCAACTCAAGTCCGTGATCATCCGGCTGTAGGCGCAAGAGAACAGGCAGAGACCACAAGCGACAACGCCCGCCAGGACCACGGCGGGCGTTCTGCATTGCGGGGACAGTGCCAGGGCGGCTCAACTCATCTTGCCGAGGATCGCCTGCATCTCGTCGACATCGAATGCCCGCAGCGTCTGCGTGCGCACGTTGCCGAGCGCGCCGACCGCCAGGCCGAAGGCGGTCATGCTGGCATCATCCTGGGCCTCGACGGTCAGCACGACGTCGTATTTGCCCAGTGTCCAGTAGATGTCTTTCAGCTGCACCCCGAAGCGCGCGCCCATCTCGCGCACCGCGGCGGCGCGCTTGGTGGTGTCCTTGACGGCGCGGATGCCCTGGTCGGTGAAGTTGGCTAGCACGATGTAGCGGGTCATGGCGGGATCTCCGGTAACGGGATTGATCGAACGTCGTCCCGGCCGCGCGCAGGCAACCCATCGCGGCGAGCCGGGGCAGCGGTTCAGGACTTCCCGGCGCAGTACTGGGGTGCCTGAGCAACCCCATGTCGATGCATATCGCGCGCCAGCCGCCGTGGCGCGCCGCGTAGCGGACGATGCCCTGCGCCGGCCACCGCGTGGCGGCCCGGTGTGTATCAGCCGTGAGACAGCGGTCCGCCTCAGTCCTGCGTCGGGCCGCTTTCGCCGCCGTCCGGCGTATCCAGCGCGCGCATGTTGTCCAGCAGCTTCAGCAGGTAATGCAGCGTATGCGTCAGGTCGTTGGTCGAGAACCCGTCCAGCGCGTGCTCATAGTACTGCCGGATCTTCGGCTGCGCCTGGTGCAGCCACACTTCGCGGCCCGGCTCGCTCATCCGCACCAGCCGCGAGCGGCGGTCGCGCCCGTCCGGCGCCAGCGTCACGTGGCCGTCCCGTTCCATCCGGCTGACCAGGCCGGACAAATTCTGCCGGCTCACCATCAGGTAGCGCGCCAGGTCGCCGACGCTCATGCCGTCGGCCGCTTCCGGTCGCGACAGGGCGCCCAGCACCGCCCACTGCTGCGTCGTCAGGCCTTCGGCTTCCACCGCCCGCGATCCCGTTTTATGCAACATGTTTGCGCATTGGTAGAGGCGAAAGAACAGCCGGTTGGCCAGCTCCATGCGTGCATTAGTGGGGAGTTCGCCTCCCCGATCGGGGTTAACCATAGTCGTTTCCAAAGGATTGATGCCTTGCGCCCGGTGCCGGTCGCACCTATTATACGTCAACATATTTACGTAATTGACGGGGCATGTGGCGGCGGCACCGCCGGCACGATAGCACCGGAACCCTGAAAGGAGAACGGCTGTGCAAGGACTCGAAGGCAAGACGGTCATCGTGACCGGCGGCGGTGGCGGTATCGGCGGCGCAACCTGTTTGCGCTTTGCGCGCGCCGGCGCGGCGGTCGGCGTGCTCGACCTGAACCCGGAGGCAGGCGAACGCGTGGCGGCGCAGATCCGCGATGGCGGCGGCCGCGCGTTGTCCATGCGCTGCGACATTACCGATCGCGCCAGCGTCGACGCGGCGGTGGTTGCGGTGGAGCAGGAGCTGGGCCCCATCGACGTGCTGGTCAACAACGCCGGCTGGGACGTGTTCCGCCCGTTCGTCAAGACCGAGCCGGCGCAGTGGGAGCGGCTGATCGCCATCAACCTGACCGGCGCCCTGCATATGCACCACGCGGTGCTGCCCGGCATGGTGGCGCGCAAGCGCGGGCGCATCGTCAATATCGCCTCCGATGCCGCGCGCGTGGGGTCTTCCGGCGAAGCGGTGTATGCCGCGTGCAAGGGTGGACTGGTGTCGTTCTCCAAGACCATTGCGCGTGAGCATGCGCGCCACGGCATCACCGTGAACGTGGTGTGCCCGGGGCCGACCGAGACCGCGCTGTTCGAAGATTACAAGCAGGGCGCGGGCAACCCAGAGAAGCTGGTCGAAGCCTTCACCCGCTCGATCCCGCTAGGCCGCATCGGCCAGCCCGATGACCTGCCCGGCGCGGTGCTGTTCTTCGCCAGCGACGACGCGGCGTTCATCACCGGCCAGGTGCTGAGCGTGTCGGGCGGCCTGACCATGAACGGCTGAGCGCGGCCATACCAACTCAAGCGAACAACGGAGACCACCATGCAATACGACGACATCCTCTATGAAGTGCGCAACGGCGCGGCCTGGATCATCATCAACCGCCCGGAAAAGATGAACGCCTTCCGCGGCCGCACCTGCGACGAACTGATCCACGCCATCAACCGCGCCGGCTATGACCGCGAGATCGGCGCCATCGTGCTGGCCGGCGCCGGCGAGAAGGCCTTCTGCACCGGCGGCGACCAGTCCGCGCACGAAGGCCAGTACGACGGCCGCGGCACCATCGGCCTGCCGATGGAAGAGCTGCACAACGCCATCCGCGACGTGCCCAAGCCGGTGATCGCGCGCGTGCAGGGCTATGCCATCGGCGGCGGCAACGTGCTGTGCACGATCTGCGATTTCACCATCGCTTCGGAAAAGGCCGTGTTCGGCCAGGTCGGCCCGCGCGTCGGCTCGGTCGACCCGGGCTATGGCACGGCCTTTCTCGCACGCGTGGTCGGCGAGAAGAAGGCGCGCGAGATATGGTACCTGTGCCGCCGCTATCCCGCCGCCGAGGCGCTGGCGATGGGGCTGGTCAACGCCGTGGTGCCGCACGGGCAGCTCGACGCCGAAGTGCAGAAGTGGTGCGACGAGATCCTGGAAAAGAGCCCGACCGCGATCGCCATCGCCAAGCGCTCGTTCAACATGGACACCGCGCACCAGGGCGGCATTGCGGGCATGGGCATGTATGCGCTCAAGCTCTATTACGACACCGAGGAATCGCGCGAGGGTGTGCGCGCCTTCCAGGAAAAGCGCAAGCCGGACTTCCGCAAGTACGCGAAGTGAGCGGAACCCAGCGGAGACAGCGGAGACAGCCATGAACCCCTACCTTGACGAAGACCTGTCGGCGCTGGCCGAACACGCCCGCCGCTTTGCCGACGCGCGCGTCGCGCCCGGCTACCTGGAGCGAGACCGTACCCGCGTGCTCGACCGCGCGCTGATGCGCGAAATGGGCGAGATGGGCTTTATCGCGCCCGAGTTGCCGGAACAGTATGGCGGGCAGGGCATGGGCTCGCTCGCGGCCGGCGTGATCCACGAAGCGGTGGCGCGCGCCGACCTGAGCCTGTCGTATATCAACCTGCTGGCTTCGCTGAACGGGCAGATCCTGGCGCACCATGCACGGCCGGAGGTCGCCGGCCCATGGCTGCAGCGCCTGACGCGCGGCGAAGCGCTGCTGGCGATCGCGCTGACCGAGCCGCGCGGCGGCTCGGACGCGGCCAGCCTGCGCCTGCGCATGGAGCGCGATGGCGACCACTACGTGCTCAACGGCGAGAAGACCTCGATCTCCGCCGCCGACCAGGCCGATGCCGCGGTGGTGTTCGCGCGCAGCGGCCCGGTCGAGGCGGGCGCGCGCGGCGTGTCGGCGCTGCTGGTGCCGATGGACCTGCCGGGCGTCACGCGCAACCGCTTCGACTGTCATGGACAGCGCGCCATCGGGCGCGGCTCGATCTTCTTCGAGAACGTGCGCGTGCCGGCCAGCCATCTGCTGGGAAGGGAAGGCGAGGGCTTTGTGCAGGTGATGCAGGGCTTCGACTTTTCGCGCGCGCTGATCGGCCTGCAGGTGCTGGCCGTGGCGCAGGTGGCGCTGGACGAGACCTGGGGCTACGTGGCCGAGCGCCAGGCCTTCGGCAAGCCGCTGTCGGCATTCCAGGGCGTGTCGCACCCGCTGGCCGACTTCGAGACCCAGGTGCAGGGCGCGCGCCTGCTGTGCCTGCAGACGCTGTGGCTGAAGGACCGTGGCCTGCCGCATACCGCCGAAGCTGCGATGTGCAAGTGGTGGGCGCCCAAGCTGGCGTATGACGTGGTGCACCAGTGCCTGCTGTCGTTCGGCCACGGCGGCTACGACCGCGGCGTGATGGAGCAGCGCCTGCGCGACGTGCTCGGTTTCCAGATCGGCGACGGCACCGCGCAGATCATGAAGACGATCATCGCGCGCACGCGCGCGGGGCGAGAAGCGGTACCGGCCTGACGCGCGCGCCAGTCGCAATGACTGGCAGCACACAACAACGAGGAGACCGCCATGGATTTCGATGCAGTACTGATCGCGCCGCGCCGTGCCGCCAGCATTGCCGCAGGGCACTGGCACGACCGCACCATCAACGACCATCTTGCCGCATGCGTGCGTGACCGGCCCGACGCGCCCGCGCTGACCGCGCTCAGCATCGACCGCCAACACGTGACGCGCTTCACCTGGCAGGAACTGGCGCGCATGGCAGACCGCGTGGCGGTCGGTCTTTCCCGCCTTGGCATCGTCGCGGGCGACGTGGTCTCATGCCAGTTGCCCAACGGCTGGCACCTGAGCGTGCTGTACCTGGCCTGCGCGCGCCTGGGCGCGGTGCTCAACCCGGTGATGCCGATCTTCCGCGAGCGCGAGCTGTCGTTCATGCTGGCGCACGCGCAAAGCAAGGTAGTGGTGGTGCCGAAGATGTTCCGCGGCTTCGACCATGCGCAGATGCTGCGGGGTTTGCGCGATGCGTTGCCCGCGCTGCGCCATATCGTGGTGGCGGATGGCGATGGCGACGACAGCTTCGAGGTGCTCCTCAGCGGGCCGTCCTGGGAAGATGCCCCCGATGCCGCCACCATCCTGCTGCGCAGCCGCCCTGGTCCGGACGACGTCACGCAGCTGATCTACACCTCCGGCACCACCGGCGAGCCCAAGGGCGTGATGCATACCGCGAACACGCTGTTCTCCAACATCGTCGCCTATGCCGGCCGGCTCCATCTCGGCGGCGACGACGTGGTGCTGATGGCGTCGCCGATGGCACACCAGACCGGCTTCATGTACGGCCTGATGATGCCGGTGGTGCTGGGCGCGCATGCGGTGCTGCAGGACATCTGGGACCCCGCGCGCGCCGCCGCGCTGATCCGCGACGAGGGCGTGACCTTTACCATGGGCTCCACGCCTTTCCTCACGGACCTGGCGCGCGTGGTGGCCGAGTCCGGCGCGGCCGTGCCGAGCCTGCGCATCTTCCTGTGCGCAGGCGCGCCGATTCCGGGCGCGCTGGTCGAGCAGGCGCGGCATGCGCTGGGCGCGAAGATCGTATCGGCATGGGGCATGACCGAGAACGGCGCGGTCACCACGACGCTGCCGGAGGACAGCGACGAACGCGCGTCGACGACCGACGGCCGCCCGCTTCCCGGGGTTGCAATTCGCGTCGTCGACGGCGCCGACGAGGACGTGCCGGTTGGCGAGACCGGCCGGCTGCTGGTGCGCGCCTGCTCCAACTTCGGCGGCTACCTGAAGCGCCCGCAGCTGAACGGCACCGATGCCGGCGGCTGGTTCGACACCGGCGACCTGGCCCGGCTCGATGCCGATGGATACCTGCGCATCGCCGGCCGCAGCAAGGACGTGATCATCCGCGGCGGCGAGAACATTCCCGTGCTGGAGGTCGAGACCCTGCTGTACCGCCATCCCGCGGTGGCGCAGGTGGCGATCGTCGCCTATCCCGACGAACGGCTGGGCGAGCGTGCCTGCGCTTTCGTGGTGCCGCGCGCCGGGCATGACTTCGACCACGCGGCGATGGTGGACTGGCTCAAGGGGCAGAAGATGGCGCTGCAGTACATCCCGGAAAAGCTGGTCGTGCGCGACGCCTTGCCGGCGACGCCGGCAGGGAAGATCCAGAAGTTCAGGCTGCGCGATCTGTTGCGGGACGCGCCGTAAAACTGTGCCATAGGCGCTGGTTTGCTCCCCTCTCCCGCTTGCGGGAGAGGGGCAGGGGCAGGGGGAGAGGGCGCGGTGGCTATTCCGACCCGCTGCACTCCGTCGACGCTCCGGCCCTCACCCCCACCCCTCTCCCACTACGCGGGAGAGGGGAGCGTTCACCAGTGATTGCGGCAAGTCCAGGCGACATCGTTGATTTGCTGCCGGTTTGCGCCCCTGTCCCGCTTGCGGGAGAGGGGCAGGAGGTGAGGGCAGGCCGAGGTCATGCCGACTCGCAGCACCCGTCGACGCTCCGGCCCTCACCCCCACCCCTCTCCCACTACGCGAGAGAGGGGAGCGTTCACGAGTGATTGCGGCAAGCCCGGGCGGCATCGTTGATCCACGGCCGGTTTGTTTCTCTCTCCCGCTTGCGGGAGAGAAGGAGCATGCACCAGTGCCTGCGGCAAGTGCGGGCGTCATCGTTGATCCACGGCCGGTTCGCTCCCCTCTCCCGCTTGCGGGAGAGGGGCAGGGGGTGAGGGCATGCGCGTGCCAAGCACGTTTAGCGCAGCAGCCTTGTTGCCGCCCCAAGCGCCTCGCCAAACAATTCACCCACCAGATCCACCTCAGCCTCGTCGATGACCAGCGGCGGCAGGAACCGCACCGTTGCCCCATGGCGCCCGCCAAGCTCGACGATCAGCCCGCGCTGCAGGCATTCGCGCTGCACGGTACGCGCGAAGTCGCCATCGGCGGGGTACGCGCCGACCACGTCAGGTTCGGCACGTTCATCCACCAGTTCCACCCCAAACATCAGCCCGCGCCCACGTACCTCGCCAATTGCGGCGAAGTCCGGCTGCAGCTGGCGCAACCGGGTTGCCAGCCGCTGGCCCATGCCCGCGGCATGCGCCACCAGCCCCTGCGCCGCGATGGTGCGGATTGTGGCCGAGCCCGCCGCCATCGCCAGCTGGTTGCCGCGGAAGGTCCCGGCATGCGCGCCCGGCTGCCACGCGTCGAGCGCGGCGTCGTAGATCACCACCGACATCGGCAGCCCGCCGCCGATCGCCTTGGACAGCACCAGTACGTCAGGCACGATGCCGGCATGCTCGAACGCGAAGGTGCGCCCGGTGCGGCCCAGCCCGGTCTGCACTTCGTCCAGCACCAGCGCGATGCCACGCTCGCGCGTGATGCGGCGCAGTTCGCGCAGCCAGCGTGCCGGTGCGGGGATCACGCCGCCTTCGCCTTGCACCGCTTCCACCACGACCGCGGCCGGCGGCAACACGCCGGACTCGGGATCCGACAGCATCTGCTCGATGTAGCGCAGCCCGGCATCGATGCCGGCTTCGCCGCGCAGGCCGAACGGGCAGCGGTAGTCGTACGGGTACGGCAGGAACTGCACGCTGGCGCCGAGCGCGCCCAGCGGCGCCTTGGGCCCAAGGTTGCCCATCAGCGCCAGTGTGCCGTGGGTCATGCCATGGTAGCCGCCGGCGAAGCTCAGCACGGTGTGCCGGCCGGTCGCGGTCTTGGCCAGCTTGAGCGCGGCTTCGATGCCGTCGGCACCGGTCGGGCCGCAGAACTGGATGCGGGCGCGCGCGGCGAACTCGGCCGGCAGCAGGCCGAACAGGTCGTCGATGAATCGGTCCTTGACCGGCGTGGCCAGGTCCAGCGTATGCAGCGGCAGGCCGCTGTCGAGCGTGTCGCGCAGCGCGCGCACCACCGCCGGGTGGTTGTGGCCGAGCGCGAGCGTGCCGGCGCCGGCCAGGCAGTCGATGAAGAGCTGGCCGCTGGTATCGCGCAGATACACGCCGTAGCCCTGTTC
The DNA here is from genome assembly GCF_038900635.1 of Cupriavidus oxalaticus. GTDB lineage: Bacteria > Pseudomonadota > Gammaproteobacteria > Burkholderiales > Burkholderiaceae > Cupriavidus > Cupriavidus oxalaticus_B. The sequence continues at coordinate 131,682 of NZ_JAYMRX010000002.1, forward strand.
CAGCGCCAGCGGGATGCGGCGCGGGTAGGAGCGGGCATTGGATTCGCGGGCGCACTGGCGCTGCAGGTAAGCGTTGTCGTCGAGCCGGATCGGTGCTTGCCGGGCAAAGGCGCCTGCCGAGAACGGCGCGGGGTGGCCGTGGGCGAGCGTGGCGAGCGAGGGAGGCGTCATGGTGTCGTTCCTAGCGGAGGGCGTTGTACAGGGGCGTTGACTGCAAGGACTGGATCAAGGGTTGGCGCTGGCGGAGCGCAGCGGGTATTGGCGGTGCACGACGCGCGCGGCCGCCAGCGGCGTGGCCACGCATGCCACATAGCGCGAACCGCCGCCGGCATCGTGCAGATGCCAGACACCGGCGCCGGCGCGCGCCAGCGGCGGCACGCATTCGGCGCTGCCGGGCAGCGCCACGCGCACCGCTTGCGGCGACGCCGACAGGCCGGTGCCGAGCGCCTTGCCGCACGCTTCCTTGGCGGTCCAAAGCCGCAGGAAGCCGAGCATGGCGTGCTCCGGCTGCCGCTGCGCCAGCCCGGCGAGCCAGTGCATTTCATCGGGCGCGCAGGCCACGGCGGCGCTGTCGCGCCAGTCCGACCAGGCCATGCCGGCACGCCAGGCTTCGATGTCGATGCCGACCGGCACGCGCGACAGCGCGATCACCGCGCGCGCGCCGCTGTGGCTGACGTTGAAGTGCAGGGGCGGGTCCTGCGGGGCCGTGGCAAGCACGGGCTTGCCGAAGGCGTTGGCGGCCAGCGGGACCGCGGCGGGCGGCAGCGCCAGGCAGCCGCCCAGCAGCGTGCGCAACGCCGCGCGCGCCGCGGTAAAGCGGTTGCGGTCGGCGGCCTGGCGAAACGCGGCCGCGCGCGCGTGCTCGGCGGCCGAAAGCACGGCGGGATCCGCCGGCGCATCGGCCGCTACGTGCCACACGTGGATGTCGCCGTGCGGCGGCGCGGCGAGCTCAGGCAAGGGCATGGCCGGCTTCTCCGCTGAGCGCCGCGGTGCCAAGCACGGCCTGCGCAATGGCATCCAGCACCGCGGGCGCCGCGTCGTGCAGGAAGAAATGCCCGCCCGCGAAGACTTGCTGGCGGCAATCGTGCAGGGATTCGTCGCGCCAGGCCGCCAGCGTCGCCGGCGGCGCATGAACATCGTCCTGGCCGCCCAGCACGGTGATCGGGCAGCCCAGGCGCGGGCCGCGGGCGTAGCGCCAGCGCTCGCACAGCGCGATGTCGGCACGCAACACCGGCAGGAAGAACGCCAGCGCTTCCGGGGTTTCGCGGATCTCCGCCGGCATGCCGCCCATCGCGGCGATGACGTCGGCGAAGGCGCCGTCAGGCAGCGTGCTGAACGGGGGCCGCGCCGACGGCAGCGACGGCGCGCCGCGCCCGGACACCACCAGCGCCGCGGGGGAAAGGCCGTGCACGGTCTCGAGCACGCGTGCGGTTTCGAAGCCGAGCAGCGCGCCCATGCTGTGCCCGAACAGCGCAAAGCGCGGCGCCTCGGTGCGCGCCGCGCGCGCGATCGCCGCTGCCAGGGCCGCGGCCAGTTCCTCGATCGAAGCCGCGTGCGCCTCGGCCGTGCGCATGCCGCGTCCGGGCAGGCATACCGGCGCGAGCTCGACCTGCGCGGGCAGCGCGTCGCGCCACCCGTGGTACGCGGTATGGCCGGCGCCCGCATAGGGCAGGCAGTACAGGCGCACGCGCGCGGCCTCGGCATGCGCGGCATCGCTTGCCCGCCCGGGCATCACGGCAAACCAGCGCTCGCGCACCGGCAGCGGCGCGCTCATGCGCCGGCCAGCGCGCGCTGCAGGCTGAGCGGGCGCATGTCGGTCCAGACCGTGTCGATATGCGCCAGGCACTCATCGCGGCTGCCCTGGAAGCCGGTGCTTTCCCATCCTGCCGGGACGGGCTTGTAATCGGGCCAGATCGAGTACTGGCCTTCTTCATTGCGGACGACATGGAAACGCGTGTCGGGATGGTCCCAGCTCATGGCAATGCTCCTTCTGGTGGTGTGGAAACGCCATCGCGATGCAGGCAAGCCAGTACGCCGCGACGGCGTTGCGAACAGTCGAGACAACTCGTGGAACGACATCGTAAATGATAATGATTTGTATTTCCATTCGTAAATAATTCCGCTACACTCGCTTCACACTTTCAATGTGCAGACATTGTTCGCGTGGCTGCCCCCGTTGGCCTCCATTGACTCTCAGGCCGGAACCGGCTTCGCGAACGCACCCGTAGAGGCAACAGGGATATGGACACGACCAGTACCATCGCCGACCTCCGGGCGGACCATCGCGCCGCTGCCGGCGTGGCTACCGCCGCAACCTCAGCCGCCTCGATCAGCGCCGCCAGCGCAGGCGGACTTCGTACCGCCCCGCTGTCCGCGCAAGGCGCGCTGCCGCTGGTGGTCACGCCCGACGGCGGCACCGACTGGCGCGCCCGGTTCCACGCCATGGCGGCGATTGCCGCGGAGCATCTGCCGCGTGTCGGCGGCGTGCTGTTCCGCGGCTTTCAATTCGACGACGATGCCGCGTTCCGCGCCTTCGCCAGCGCCTTCGGCCATCCGCTGCTGAGTTACGAGTTCGGCTCCACGCCGCGCTCGCAGGTCAGGGAGGGCGTCTACACCTCGACCGAATACCCGGCGCACCAGGTGATCCCGCTGCATAACGAGCAGTCGTACACCCTGCAGTGGCCGATGAAGATCTGGTTCCATTGCGTGCAGCCGAGCGAAACCGGCGGCGAGACGCCGATCGCCGACAGCCGCCTGGTCTACCAGCGCCTCGACCCCGCCATCCGCGAGCGCTTTGCGCAACGCCGGCTGATGTACGTGCGCAACTACGGCAACGGCCTCGACCTGAGCTGGCAGCGCGCCTTCAACACCGAAGACCGGGCGCAGGTGGAACGCTTCTGCCGCGCGCAGCAGATCGAGTTCGAATGGAAGCCCGACGGCGAGCTGCGCACGCGCCAGTTGTGCCAGGCGGTCGCGCGCCATCCGGTGACCGGCGAGATGGTGTGGTTCAACCAGGCCCACCTGTTCCATGTGTCGAACCTGGCGCCGCATGTGCGCGAGGCCTTGCTGGCCGTAGTCGGCAGCGTCGACGAGCTGCCGCGCAATGTCGTCTACGGCGACGGCGCGCCGCTGGAAGACGATGCGCTGGCGTCGATACGCGCCACGCTGGACCAATGCACGGTGCGCTTCCCCTGGCAGCAGGGCGACGTGCTGATGCTCGACAACATGCTTGCCGCCCACGGGCGCGGCACCTTCACCGGCGCGCGCCGCGTGATCGTCGCCATGGCCGAACCCGCGCCGCCCGGACTGGGCTGAGGCGCGTTTCCCTTCTGATCACTCCCGGCCGTGCAGGTTTGCGACTGCGCGGCGGGGATCCGTCATCTCCAACGTTTTCGCCATGTCGTCTTCCGAAGCTCCCTTGCCGGCCGAAACTGGCGCCCTGATGCGAACCCTGCGCGCCGAAGGCGTGCGCCTGCGCCTGCAGGACGGGCGCTGGCGTGTGGTTGGCGACAGCGCGGCCGGCACCGCTGCGCAGCAGGCCGCGGCCGAGCTGCTGGCCACCCGGGCTGCCGAGGCCGATGCCTGGCTGGCCGCGCATCCCGGCTATTTCGACCGCTATTCCGCCGGCCCCGGCCAGCTCGCGCTGCTGGCCTTCCATCGCCGCCATCCGCACAGCGCCGCCTACAACATGGTGTTCGCCATCGAGATCCCGGCTGCCCTGCGCTTCGAACGGCTCGAACAGGCGGTGCGCCACGTGGTGGACTGCCATGAGGCGCTGCATAGCGGCTTTATCGAGGAAGACGGCGAGATCGTGATGGCACGCCCCGCGGGTTTTGCCGCGGAGGTGTCGCTGACCCGCGCCGACGGCCTCGATGAAGCCGGCCTGCACGCCTGGTTCGAGCGCGAAGCCGACGAGCCTTTCGATCCCGATGCGGGGCAGGTCTGCCGTTTCCGCTTTATGGTCTCGCGCCAGGCGGGCGGCGCCGAGCGCATGTGGATGTGTGCGGGCATGCACCATATCGCCGGCGACTACCTCGGCTTCGAACTGGTCTGCGACCAGATCTTCGCCGCCTACGATGCGCTGTGCGCCGGCGAAGCGCCGATGGCGTCGCAAGCCGGCCGCTACCGCGACTGGCTGGCGCGCCAGCGGCAGCTGCTGGCGGGCCCGCGCGGCGCCTCGCTGCGCGCGCACTGGGAGGGCGTGCTCGAAGACGCGCCCGCGGCGCCGGCGCTGCCCGGCACGCTGAACGCGGAAGCGCGCCACCGCGGCGCCGAACTCGAATTCCACCTCACGCCGCAGCAGACCACCGGCCTGCGCGAACTGGCAACGCGGCTGGAGGTCAGCGTCTTCGTGGTGATGCTGGCGCTGTTCAAGACCGTCATGCACCGCGCCAGCGGCGAGGACGACTTCCTGATCGGCACGCCGACCGCCGGCCGCTCTGGCGCGCAGTCCGCCGACCTGATCGGCTTTACGCTGAACACGGTGCCGCTGCGCGCAGATTTCTCCGCCAATCCGGCCTTTGCCGCGGTGGTGCGCGACTGCGCCCGGCAGATGCGCGGCGCGCTGCGCCACCAGCAGTATCCACTGGCGCGCATGGGCGGGGAGGGGCCGCTGTTCCGGCATATGACCACCTTTGTGCCGGTGGGGCCGCGCCATGTGCTGGGCCGCTACCTGTTGCGCGAATACCTCGCCACGCAGCGCGGTGCGGCCAACGACATGAACCTGCGCTGGCAGGACGAAGGCGAGCGCCTGCGCGGGCAATGGCGCTATGACGCCGACCGGTTCGACGCACAGACAGTCCAGCGCCTGGTCGCCACGCTGCGCGCAGCGGTGGACGCAGTGCTCGACAACGCCGACGCGCGTGTCGGGGACCTGCCGCTGCATGAGGCGGCGCTGCTCTCCGACATGCGTGCGGGCAGCATCGCGCGGCACGCCACCGCGCTGGCGGCCTTCGAGGCCGGCGTGCGCGCGCATCCCGAGCGGCTCGCGGTCGATGCCGCCGATGCGCAATGCAGCTACGCCGCGCTCGATCGCGCCGCGGGCGCGCTCGCCGCAAGCCTGCGCGGCGGTGGAGTCCAACCCGGCGAGGTGGTCGGCCTGCTGCTGCCGCGCGGCGCACGCATGGCCGCCGCCATGCTCGGCGCATGGAAGGCCGGCGCCGCCTTCCTGTGCCTGGACGCCGGCCTGCCCGCGGCGCGGCTGGCGCAACTGGCCGCCGATGCGGGCCTCGTCGCCGTGGTGGGAGAGGGCGCGCGGCCGCAGTGGCTGGCGCAAGCCATGCCGGGCGCGGCCTGGCATGTCGCCTCGCTCGCGATCGATGACGCAGCCAGCGCTGCTGCATGGCCTGCCGCCGCTCCGGCACAGCCTGCCTACCTGATCTACACCTCCGGCTCGACCGGCACGCCCAAGGCCGTGGTCGTCACGCAAGGCAACCTCGCGCATTACGCGGCCGGCGTGCTGCATGCGCTGGCGCTGCCGGCAGCGTCGTCGCTGGCATCCCTGTCCTCGGTCACGGCCGACCTTGGCCACACCGCGTGGTTCGGCGCGCTGCTCGGCGGCCACACGCTGCGCGTGCTGGACGACGCGCTGGCCGACGACCCCGAAGCGCTCGCCGAAGCCCTGGCAGCGCGGCCGGTCGATTGCCTGAAGATCGTCCCGTCGCACTTGCGCGCGCTGCTGGCCGTGGCCGATCCGGCGCGGCTGTTGCCGCGTCAGTGCCTGGTGTTCGGCGGCGAGGCGCTCGATGCGGCGGTGGTGGCGCGCGTGCAGGCGCTGCGCCCGGCATGCCGCGCGGTCAACCACTACGGTCCCACAGAAACCACGGTCGGGTGCCTGACGCAGGCGGTGCCTGACGCCGCTGCGACGGGTGCCATTCCCGTCGGCCAGCCGCTTGCCGGCGTCAGCGCCTACGTGCTCGACCGCCACCTGAACCGCGTGCCGCGCGGGGCGGTGGGCGAGCTCTATATCGGCGGCGCCGGCGTCGCCAGCGGCTACCTGCGCCGTCCCGCGCTGACCGCTGAGCGCTTCGTGCCAGACCCGTTCCAGCCGGGCGGCCGCCTTTACCGCACCGGTGACCGCGTGCGCATGGACGAAGCCGGCGCCATCGTGTTCCTCGGCCGTGCCGACGCCCAGGTCAAGATCCGCGGCTTCCGCGTCGAGCCCGGCGAAGTCGAAGCCTGGCTGCGCCAGGCGCCGGGCGTGCGCGATGCTGTGGTGCTGGCGCCGCCGTCGCCGGCAGGTGAAGGGCTGCGGCTGGTCGCCTACCTGGTGTCGGACGCCGGCCTGGATCTCGATACGCTGCGCACTACCATGGCCGCCGCATTGCCGGCGCCGATGCTGCCTGCGGTGTTCGTGCCGTGCGACGCTTTCGCGCGGCTGCGCAACGGCAAGATCGACCGCAAGGCGCTGCCGCCGGTGCCCGGCGAGGCCGCGGCACCGGCGCAGGCGGCCCCGCGTGACGAGACCGAGGCCATACTGGCGCGCCTGTGGTCGGGCGTGCTCGGACGTGAAAGCGTAAGCGCCGACGGCAACTTCTTCGCGCTCGGCGGCGACTCCATCCTGGGACTGCAGCTGGTCGCGCAGGCGCGCAAGGCGGGCCTGCCGCTGACCCCCACGCTGCTGTTTGCGCATCCCACCCCGGCGGCGCTGGCCGCCGTGCTGCGTGCGAACGCGGCACCAGCCGACACGCAGGCGGCTGCCATTGAACAGACGCTGGCAGGACTGTGGCGCGAAATCCTGCACCGCGAGCAGATCGACCGGGACGCCGACTTCTTCGCGCTCGGCGGCGATTCCATCCTGGCGCTGCAGATCGTCGCCAAGGCGCGCGCGCAGCAGCTGGTGCTGGCGCCGAAGGACCTGTTCGCGCATCCGACACTGGCACGCCTGGCCGCCCATCTTGCCGGCCGCGCAAAGCCGGCCAGCGCGTCCGCCACGCCCGCGGCGCCGCAGCCGTTTGCGCTGAGCGGCTGCGACGCGCAGGCGCTGGCGCAACTGCGTAGCGCGCACGGCAGCATCGAAGATGCCTACCCGCTGTCGCCGCTGCAGGAGGGCCTGCTGTTCCACCACCTGCGCGATGGCGGCAACGGTGCCTATGTCAACCAGCTGGTGCTGCAGGTCGACGGTCCGCTCGACACCGAACGCATGGCCGCCGCCTGGCAGGCGCTGCTGGACGACCACCCGATCTTGCGCACCACCTTTGCCGCGGCAGGCAAAGCGGGCGGCGACCGCGCGCTGCAATGCGTGCATGCGCGCGCCACGTTGCCGGTGACCGTGGAAGACTGGCGCGGCGCCGACGCCGACGCGCAGGCCGTGCAACTGGCGGACTGGTGCCGGGCCGACCGCACGCGCGGCTTCGACCCCGCCGATTTGCCGTTGATGCGGCTGGCATTGCTGCGCAACGGCGACGCGGGCTGGTGGCTGGTCTGGAGCCGGCACCACCTGATCGTCGACGGCTGGGGCTCGGTGCAGTTGCTCGACGAGGCACTGGCCCGCTATGCCGATCCGGCGCATGCCCCGGCGCCGCGCCGGCCGTACCGCGACTACATCGCCTGGCTCGCGGCACAGCCCGCATCCGCGCGGCAGGCTTTCTGGCGCGAGGCATTCGCCGGCCTGGCCGGCCCCACCGTGCTGCCGGGCATTGCATCCGCTGCCGCGCACGGGCAAGCCGTGCCGCTGTGCCGCGACCTGGTCCTGCCGGCCGGCCTCGACGCCAGCCTGCGCGCGCTGGCCGCCGCGCACCGCGTCACGCTCAACACCGTGATGCAGGCGGCGTGGGGCATCGTGCTGTCGCGCCACGCCGGCAGCGACGATATCGTCTTCGGCGTGACCTCGGCCGGCCGCCCCGCGGGGCTGGAGGGCGCCGAGCGCATGCTGGGCGTGTTCATCAACACCCTGCCGCTGCGGCTGCGTCCGCAAGGCGCGCTGGCGGTGGCGGACTACCTGCAGGCGACCCAGCAGGCGGCCGTGGCGATGCGCGATTTCGAGCACGCGGCGCTCGCCGAGATCCAGGCCCAGTCAGGCATCGGCGGCGCACTGTTCGATACGCTGATGGTGTTCCAGAACCTGCCCGACCTGGGCGACCGCGCGCGTGAGGTCGCGGGCCTGCGGCTGCGCCAGCACGACAACATCGAGCAGACCCACTACGGCCTGACGCTGGAGGTCATGCCCGACAGCCGCTTCACCATCCGCTTCACCTGCGATGCCTCGCGTATCCACGCGCACCGGCTGGCGCAATGGATGGACGCCTACGCCGCCGTGCTGGCGTCGCTGGCCGCCGGCACCGCGTGCGTGGGCGCCGTCGACATGCTCGATGGCGCCACGCGTGCCAGGCTGCAGGCATGGAGCGCGAGCGACGACACCAGCGTGGCGCGCGCCGCCTTGCAGGACGACTACGTGCAGCGGGTCGCGCGCCAGGTGGCCGCGCATCCGCAGCGAGTGGTGGCGCACAGCGGTACCGAGGCGCTGAGCTATGGCGACTGGTGGGAGCGCGCCGGCCGTGTCGCCGGCGGCCTGCGCGCCGCCGGCGTGCGCCCGGACTATCTCGTCGCGGTGCTGCTGCCGCGTGGGCTGGACTGGCTGGTCGCGCTGGCCGGCATCCTGCGCGCCGGCGCGGCGTGGGTGCCGCTTGACATCAGCCATCCCGCGGCACGCTGGCAGCAGGTGCTGGCGCAGGCCAGGCCCGCCCAGGTCCTGACGGACGCCTGCGGCGTGGCCGCGCTGGACGCCGCCGGCGTTGCCGGTGCCACCACGCTGGCTGCACTGGAAGCCGGGGCGGCGGTTGCTGCAGACGTGCCCCCGCATCCCGCACAGCTCGCCTACGTGCTGTTCACCTCCGGTTCGACCGGCGTGCCGAAGGGCGCGATGGTCACGCGCACCGGCATGCTCAACAACATGCTGGCCAAGGTCGTGCCGCTGGGGCTGGGCGAGGGCGACGTGATCGCCCAGACTGCGCCGCCGTGCTTCGATATCTCGGTCTGGCAGGCGCTGGCCGCGCCGGTATTCGGCGCACGCGTGGAGATCATCGCCGACGACGTGGTGCGCGATCCCGCCGCACTCACGGCGCTGCTGGCGCAGCGCGGCGTGACGCTGTTCGAGCCGGTGCCGTCGCTGCTGCAGGCCATGCTCGACTGCCAGGACGCCGAAGGCCATAATGCGTCGCTGCCGGCATCGCTGCCCGCGCTGCGCTGGGTGCTGCCCACCGGCGAGGCGCTGCCGCCTGCCACCGCGCATGCCTGGCTGGGCCGCTATCCGGGCGTGCCGCTGATGAATGCCTACGGGCCGGCGGAATGCTCGGACGACGTGGCGTTCCATCCCCTGCGCGCCGACGCGCTGGCGCAGGCGGCGCAAGCCACGGACACCGTGCCGATCGGCCGTCCGACCGCCAATGCCGTGCTGCAGGTGCTCGATGCCGACGGCAATCTCGCCGCGCCCGGCGTGGTGGGCGAGGTCGCGGTGGCCGGTGCCGGCGTCGGCCGCGGCTACCTCGCCGATCCGCGCCGCACCGCGGCGGCCTTCGTGCCCGATCCGAGCGGCGCACCCGGCAGCCGCCGCTACCTGAGCGGCGACCTGGGCCGCTGGCGCGAAGACGGCGTGCTCGAATACCTCGGCCGCAAGGACTTCCAGGTCAAGCTGCGCGGCTACCGCATCGAGCTGGGCGAGATCGAAGCCGTGCTCGCCGCGCATCCGGCGGTGCGCCAGGCGCTGGTGACGGTGCACCGTGCCGCCGGCACCGAATGGCTGACCGCGTACTGGCAGCCGCAGGCCGGCCACGCGCAACCCGCGCATGACGGGCTGGAAGCCGAGCTGTCTGCCAGCGTCGCGTCGCGGCTGCCCGCGTACATGGTGCCGTCCGCATGGGTTTGCATGCCGTCGTGGCCGCTCAATGCCAACGGCAAGATCGACCGCAAGGCGCTGCCCGCGCCGCAGGTCTTGGCGCAGGAGGGCGCGGCGCCCGCCACGCCCACCGAGCAGACCGTCGCCGGCATCTGGGAAGCGCTGCTGCCGGGCGTGCGCATCGGCCGCGACAGCCATTTCTTCCGCCTGGGCGGCCATTCGCTGGTCGCCACGCGCGTGGTGGCGCGGCTGCGCGCCGCCGGCCATGCGCAGGCTACGCTGCGCGATGTCTTCGAGGCGCCGGTGCTGCGCGACTTCGCAGCACGGCTGGATGGTGCCACGCCTGCGGCGGCGATGCCCGAGCTGATCCCGGTGCCACGTACCGCGCGCATGCCGGTATCGCTGGCGCAGCAGCGGCTGTGGCTGGTCGAACGCCTGCAGGGCAACGCCGGCGCGGCCTATAACATGGCCGGCGCGCTGCGCCTGCGCGGGCCGCTGGACCTGGCCGCGCTGCGCCAGTCGCTGGCCGCCGTGGCGGCGCGCCACGAGATCCTGCGCACCGCCTATCCCGACGACGATGGCGAGCCTTACGCACGCATCGATGCCGCCGCCGACACCGGCCTGCCCGTGATCGACCTGCAGGCGCTGGCGCCCGAAGTACGCGAAGCGGCGCTGCGCGAGGCCATGCAGGAACACGCATCGCGCCCGTTCGACCTTGGCCGCGCGCCGCTGTGGCGCACCACGCTGCTGCGCTGCGCGCCGCAGGAACACGTGCTGCTGGTTGCCATGCATCACCTGGTGTCGGACGGCTGGTCGGTCGGCCTGCTGGTCAACGAGATCACCCACGGCTACCGGCGCGCGCTGGCGCCGCAGCAGGTCGCGCCGCTGCCGCCGCTGGCGCTGCAATACGCCGACTATGCCGCGTGGCAACGCGACTGGCTGCGTGGCGCCGCGCTGGAGCGGCTCGCCGCCTACTGGCGCGGCGCGCTTGCCGGCGCACCGGCGGCGCTGGCAGTGCCGGCCGACCGGGCGCGCCCGCCGGTGGCGCGCATGGAAGGCGACGCCGTGGCGCTGCGGATCGGCGGCGAACGCATGGGGCAGGTGCATGCGCTGGCGCGCGCCGAGCAGGTCACGCCATTCATCGTGCTGCTGGCCAGCTTCCAGTGCTGGCTGCACCGCGGGACCGGCATGGACGACCTGGTGCTCGGCACCGACGTCGCCGGCCGCCACGATGCCGCGCTCGAGCCGCTGATCGGCTTCTTTGTCAACGTGCTGCCGCTGCGCTCGCGCCGCATCGCCGGCGCCAGCTTCCGCGACGTGCTGGCGGCGTGCCGGCGCGACGTGCTGGCCGCCTTCGAGCACGACGGCCTGCCGTTCGACCGCATCGTCGAGGCGGCGGGCGTGCCGCGCGACCGCAGCCGCAATCCGCTGGTGCAGGCGCTGTTCGTGCTGCAGAACACCCCGGTAGGGCAGTTCGGCATGCCCGGCGTGGAGGCCGCGATGCTGCCGCCCATCGAACGCACGTCGAAGTTCGACATGGCGTTGTTCCTGGAACCCGAGAGCGAACAGGAAGCGGCGCCGCTGCGCGGCGACTGGGTCTTTGCCAGCGCGCTGTTCGAATCCGCCACCGTGGCGCGCTTCGCCGCCGAATGGCTGGCCATGCTGGAAGCGCTGCTGCGCGCGCCGGACCAGCCCGCCGACCGCGTCACCGCGCACGTCCCGGGCGCCGCGCGCCCGTCCCAACCGAAACCCGAGGAGTCCCGAACCATGGAAACCAGCCAACGCATGGCGGCCAAGCTCGACCAGCTCAAGTCGCTGGCGAGGCCACGCCCGGCCGCCGCTGCTCCCGCGGCTGCAGCGCCGGTGCCGCAGGCGAGCGCAGCCGACCCGGCCGGCCAGGTGCGGCTGCGCCCGCTGCGCGCCGGCGAAGTCTTCCCCATCGTGATCGAGCCGGCGGTGCCGGGCCTGGACCCGGTGGCATGGGCCGCGCGCTCGCGCGAGCTGGTCGCCGCGACGCTGCACCGGCACGCAGGCATTGTCTTCCGCGGCTTCGACCTGCCCAACCCGCAGGCCTTCGAAGCCTTCGCCGAAGCCATGCACCCCGGCCTGTACGGCAGCTATGGCGACCTGCCCAAGAAGGAGGGCGGGCGCAACACCTACCGCTCTACGCCGTACCCCGAGCGCCAGATGATCCTGTACCACAACGAAAGCGCGCACCTGGAGCGCTGGCCGCGCAAGCAGTGGTTCTTCTGCGAGCTGCCCTCGGCCGTGGGCGGCGCCACGCCGATCGTCGACTGCCGCGAACTGCTGCGCCGCCTGCCGTCCGCGCTGGCGGAAGAATTCGCCCGCAAGCAGCTGATGTACGTGCGCACCTTCACGCCGCGTCTGGACGTGGACTGGCGCGACTTCTACAAGACCGAAGACCGCGCCGAAGTCGAGGCGCGCTGCCGCGCCGCCGGCATCGACTGCCGCTGGCTGGATGGCGACGTGCTGCAGACCCGCACCGTTTGCCCGGCCATCGTCAGCCATCCGGTCACTGGCGAACGCAGCTTCTTCAACCAGGTGCAGCTGCATCACGTCTCGTGCCTGGAGGCCGACGTGCGCGAAGACCTGCTCGAGATGGTCGGCCTGGAGCGCATGCCGCGCCACGTGATGTTCGGCGACGGCACGCCGATTCCCAACGAGGCAATGGCCCTGATCGGCGAGCTGTACGAAGCCTGCGCCGTGCGCTTCGACTGGCAGCGCGGCGACGTGGTGATGCTCGACAACATGCTGGCAGCGCATGCGCGCGATCCCTATGAAGGCCCGCGCAAGATCGTTGTGGCGATGGGCGACATGTTCGACCGCAAGCAGCTGGACGCCGAGCCCGCCGCCGTGCGCCCGCAGGAGAACGCCGATGCCTGAGATGCATGACGCCTGGAGTCCTACTCCCGAACAACAGGCCGCCTGGCAGCAATGGCGCAATGCGCCGGCGCCGCAAGCGCATGTGGTGCGCATCGCGTTAGGTTGCCAGCCCGAGCCTGCCGCGGTTGACGCCGCGCTGGCAGTGCTGCGCGAACGCCACGACGTGCTGTGCATGGCTTACATCGACGATGGCAGCCAATTGGTGGCGTGTGTGCCGCAAAGCGGCAGCGGCGCGGCGACGATCGTCGTCGCGGACGGCGCAGCGCCGGCGCTGCCTGTGCTCGATCCGGCGCAGGGCGATGTGGTGCGCGCCTGCCTGTGCCCGCTGGCCAGCGGCGGTGCCATGCTGTGGCTGCTGGTCAGTCCGCTGGCGGCGGACCGCAACAGCGTGCTGCGCCTCGCCGAAGCCGTACGCGGCGCATTGGAGGCCCCTGCCGCGGACGACGCCGAGTCGCTGCAATACGCCCGATACGCCGACTGGCAGGAAGGCGCGCGCCTGGGCGAGGACGGTACCGGCGACGCCGGCCGCGGCTACTGGCAGGCACAGGCGGTCGGCCTGCCCGCGCCGCTGCGCCTGCCCGACGCGCTCGCTGGCGTTTCCACCACGCTCGCCACGTCCGCCACGTCTGGCGAAAGCTGGCGCCACACGCTGCACGCCGCGCACCGCCAGGCACTGGAGGCGACCGCGCGCCAGCTCGGCACCACGCCCGAGCGCGTGCTGCAGGCCGCATGGTGGACCATGCTGGCGCGCCTGTGCGCGCAGCCGGCATTCAGCGCCACGTGGCTGCACGACTGCCGCCGCGACTATGACGTGATGGCCGGCGCCGCCGGCGTGTTCGTCAAGGCGCTGCCGCTTGGCATGCAATGGGATGACGAAGCCAGCCTGCGCCACCACTGGCAGGCATGGCTGCCGACGCTGGATGGCCATGCCGCGTGGCAGGAAGCGTGGCTGCCCGGCGATGCCGGCCCGCGCATCGGGTTTGCGGTATCGCCGTTGCCCGCCGGAGGGATCGCGCTGGCCAGCCCGGCGTGGCCCGGCTTCGACCTGGTGTGCGAGGCACTGGACGACGGGCAGGGCATGGCCGCGCTGGCGCTGCATGCGCAAGCCGGCGCGCTGCATCCGCGGGTGGCGCCGTGGCTGCTGTCTCATCTCGCCGCGCTGATGGGCACGCTGCCGGCCGCACTGGACGCGCCGCTGCCGTCGCTATGGTGGCCGGCTGACGATACCTTGCGCGTGCCGCAATGCTGGACCGGCGAGAAGCCGGCCGCGGCGGGCGACTCGCTCCTGAACCGGATCGCACAGCATGCACGCAGCACGCCGACGGCGCCTGCGCTGGATGCCGCCGACCTCGTGCTCGACTATGCCGGCCTGCAGCGGACGGTGCACGCCGCCGCGCAACGGCTGCGCGCGCTCGGCGTCGGCCCCGGCACGCGCGTGGCGTTGGCATTGCCGCGCAGCGGCGCACTGGTAGCCAGCCTGCTGGCGGTATGGGCCGCCGGCGGCGCCTATGTCCCGCTCGACCCGGCCTGGCCGCAGGCGCGGCGCCGCAGCGTGCTGGCGCAGGCAGCGCCGGTGCTGACGATCGCGCAACAGGCGTCGCCGGACGACGATACCGTGGTCAGTGCCGATGCGTTGCTGGGCACAGCTGCATCAGCAGCAGAGGTTGCGGTGACGGTCGATCCCGATGCCCCCGCCTACGTACTGTTCACCTCCGGCTCCACCGGCGAGCCCAAGGGCGTAGTGATCGGCCATGCCCAGATCAGCCACTACACCGCGGCGGCTTGCGATGCGCTGTCGCTGTCGTCGTGCCAACGCTTCGGGTTGACATCGTCCGTGGCGGCCGACCTCGGCAACACCACGCTGTTTGCCGCGCTGTGGCAGGGCGGTTGTCTGGTCGTGGCGAGCGATGACGACATGGCCCATCCCGCGGCCTTTGCCCGCTACCTGCGCGGCCGCGTGGTCGATGCCATCAAGATCGTGCCGTCGCACCTGGCGGCGCTGCTGGAAACGGAAGCGCCCGCGGTGCCGGCCACCGTCATCCTTGGCGGCGAGCCGTTGCCCGCCAGCCTGGTCGACACGCTGCGCCGCCACGCGGCCGGCTGCCGCATCTTCAACCATTACGGTCCGACCGAAACCACCATCGGCGTGATGGTCCATGCGCTGGACAAGGAGTTGCCGGCGTGGCCGGCCGGCACGGCACCGCTGAGCCGCGCGCTGGGTGCGACCCGCGTGCGCCTGCTGGACGATGCGCTGCGGCCGGTGCCGGCTGGCGTAGCCGGGCAGCTTTACGTCGGCGGCCCGCAACTCGCGCACGGCTACCTCGGCCGGGCGGACCTCGATGCGGCGGCGTTCGTCGACGATCCTTTCGCTGCCGGCGAGCGCCTGTACCGCACCGGCGATCTCGCGCGCGCCACGCCCGCTGGGCTGCAACTGCTGGGCCGCGCCGACCAGCAGGTCAAGATCCGCGGCATCCGCGTCGAGCCCGCGGAAGTCGAAGCCGCGCTGCTGGCCCAGCCCGCGGTCGCGCAGGCAGCGGTGTGCGCGGTGGCGGGTCCCGGTGGCGAAGCCGTGCTGTGTGCGTTCCTCGTGCCGGCAGCGGGCAGCGCCATCGACGCCGCCGCACTGCGCCACACGCTGGCCGCGATGCTGCCCGACGCGATGGTGCCGGCGCGCTTCGTTCCGCTGCCAGCGCTGCCGCGCCTGCCCAACGGCAAGACCGACCGCGTCGCGCTGCGCGAGCTGGTCCCCGCCGACTGTGCGCCAGCTCCGGCCGCGGCGCCCGCATCCGACGCGGTGGAAGCCCTGGTGTGCGCGCTGATGGCCGAGCTGCTGGAACAGGGCCAGGTCGACCCGCACGCCGACTTCTTTGCCCTCGGCGGCCATTCGCTGCTGGTGATCAAGCTCGTGGCCCGGCTGCGCCGCCGGCTGCAGGTGGAGATTGCACCCGGCGTGGTGTTCGACCACCCGACCGCGCACGCGCTGGCCGCTGCCATCAGGCAGGAAGCCGCGGACAACGACCTCGACACGCTGGCGCACACGGCACTGGCCGCTGCTGCACCGCCTTCGCAGGCCGCGGTGCCGGGCGCGATGGTGGCATAAGCGCTCCCTGAAATCCATTGACCGATCCCGCCCCCATGTCAGACGCATTGAGTACCGCGCACGCACAAGCCGCCGCACAAGCCGCCGCACAAGCCGCCGCGCAAGCCGCCGCGCAAGTCGCCGCACGCTTCGCCCGGCTGGAGCCGGCGCAGCGCGCCGCCTTCCTGGCCGCGCTGCACGGCAAAGGCGTGGCGTTTTCCACGCTGCCCATCGTGCCGGCGCCGCGCGCCGGCGCGCTGCCGCTGTCGTATGCGCAGCAGCGCCTGTGGTTCCTGCAGCAGCTGGAGCCCCTCGGCACCGCCTATCACATGCCGGGCGTTTACCGGCTCGAAGGCCCGCTCGACGCCGCGGCGCTGCGCCGCGCGTTCGCGCAGATCGGTGCACGCCATGAAGTGCTGCGCACCACCTATCCGACCGATGCTGCCGGCGTTGCCTGCCAGCACGTGCATGAAGGCCTGCCGCCGCCCTTTGCGGTCATGGACGCCGATCCGGACGGCCTCGACGCAACGGTCGATCGCATAGTCCATGAGCCGTTCGATCTCGTTGCCGGACCCCTGTGGCGCGTGGCGCTGATCCGCGAGAGCGAGCAGTCGCACGTGCTGGTCGTGGTGCTGCACCATATCGTCGCCGACGGCGCGTCGATCATCCGCCTCGCTGCCGAACTGGCCGCCTGCTATGCGGGCACCCAAGCGGGCCTTCCGCCATTGCCGGTCCAGTACGCCGACTATGCGGCCTGGCAGCGCAACTGGATGGAGGCCGGCGAGGCCCAGCGCCAGCTCGGCTACTGGCGCAGTCGCCTGGGCGACAGCACTGGCGCCGCGCTCGACCTGCCCGCCGACCGCCCGCGCCGCGCCGCGCGCAGCGGCGAGGGCGCCGAGCACGTGTTCACCATTCCTGCCGCCGTGGCCGAAGCATTGCGCACGCTCGCCGCGTCGCGCCGCGCAACGCTGAACATGGCCCTGCTGGCCGCCTACGCGGTGCTGCTGGGCCGCTATACCGGCCAGTCCGACCTGCGCATCGGCGTGCCGGTGGCCAACCGCCAGCGCAGCGAGACCGAGGCGCTGATCGGCTGCTTCGTCAACATGCAGGTGATGCGGGCCGAGGTCGACCCGGACCAGCCGTTCACCGACCTGCTGGCACGGCTCGCCACGCAGGCCGCCGCGGACCAGGAGCACCAGTCGCTGCCGTTCGACCTGCTGGTCGAGGCGCTGCAGCCCGAGCGCAGCCTCGGCCAGCCGGCATTGTTCAACGTCACCTTCGACCATCGCACCGCCGGCGCCGCGGCACTGCCCCAACTGGCGGGGCTGCGCGTCACGCCGCTGGAGCTGCCGGTCACCACCTCGCGCTTCGAGCTGAGCCTGGCCACGGCCGAACTGGCCGATGGCAGCCTGTGCGGCCGCATTGCCTACGCGGCCGACCTGTTCGATGCGGCCACCGTGGCGCGCATGGCGGGGCACTATGTGCGCCTGCTGCAGGCCTTCGCGGCCGATCCGGCGACGACACCCGGCATCGCGGTGCTGCTCGCCGACGCCGAGCGCGCCGAACTGGCACGCTGGAGCCGGCCCGACTGCCCGGCAACGCCGTTCGTGGCAGTGCATGCGCAGGTGGCCGCGCACGCGCGCCGCGCGCCAGCTGCGCCGGCAGTGCTTTATGGCGATGACGTCCTGACCTATGGCGAGCTCGAGCGCCAGGCCAACCGGCTGGCGCACCGGCTGATCGCGCAAGGCATCGGCGCCGAGTGTCGCGTCGGCGTGGCGCTGAACCGTTCGCCGCGCATGCTGGTGGCGCTGCTGGCGGTGCTCAAGGCCGGTGCCTGTTTCGTGCCGTTCGATCCCGCCTATCCGGCACGGCGCCTGCTCGACATGCAGGAAGATGCCGCGCCGCGGCTGCTGCTGACCGAGCGTGCGTTGGGCGATGCCTTCCCGGTCGCGCCGGACCTGCCGGTGCTGCTCGCCGACGACGGCGGCGATGCATCGTGGCCCGAACATGACCCAGGCGTGGCGATCCATGCCGAACAGCTTGCCTACGTCATCTACACCTCCGGCTCGACCGGCCGGCCCAAGGGCGTGGCCGTGGCACACGGTCCGCTGGCGATGCACGTGGTCACCACGGCCGCCTGCTACGACATCACCGCGGCCAGCCGCGAGCTGCATTTCCTGTCGTTCAGCTTCGACGGCGCGCATGAGCGCTGGATGGTGCCCCTCGCCAGCGGTGCCAGCATCGTGCTGCGCGACGACACGCTGTGGAGCGTCGAGCAGACCTACGCCGCGCTGCGCCGCCACGCCGTCACGCACGCGGGCTTTCCGCCGCGCTACCTGCACCAGTTGGCCGCGTGGGCCGAGTCGCAAGGCAACCCGCCGCCGCTGTGGCTCTATTCCTTCGGCGGCGAGGCCATGCCTCGCGCCGGCGTGGAACGGCTGACGCAGGCGCTGCGGCCGCAGCACATCATCAACGGCTATGGTCCGACCGAAACCGTGGTGACGCCGCTGGTGTGGAAGGCCGCCGCAGGCGAGGCCGCCGCGCAGGTGACCGGCGCCTATGCGCCGATCGGCAGGCCGGTCGGCACGCGCAGCGCGCACGTGCTGGACAGCCGGCTGGAGCCAGTGCCGGTCGGCGTGCCGGGCGAGCTCTACCTCGGCGGCGAAGGGCTGGCGCGCGGCTATCTCGGCCGCGCCGGCATGACCGCCGACCGCTTCATTCCGGATCCCTTCGGCGCGGCCGGCGCGCGCCTGTACCGCACCGGCGACCTGGTGCGCTGGCGCCCGGATGGCTGCATCGAATATCTCGGCCGCCAGGACCACCAGGTCAAGATCCGCGGCTTCCGCATCGAGCTGGGCGAGATCGAGGCGCACCTGCTGGCCCACCCCGAGGTGCGCCAGGCGGTGGTGCTGCCGCACGAGACGCCGGCCGGCACCCGGCTGGTCGGCTACGTGGCCGCGCCCGCCACGGTGCAGGCCGATGCGCTGCGCAGCGCGCTCGCCGCGGCCTTGCCCGACTACATGGTGCCGGCCGCGGTGCTGCGGCTCGACAGCCTGCCGGTCACGCCCAACGGCAAGCTCGACCGGCGCGCGCTGCCTGAGCCGCAGTGGCAGGCCGAGGCCGCCTACGCCGCGCCGGTGTCGGCACCGGAGCGGATGCTGGCGGCGGTGTGGGCGGACGTGCTCGGCGTCGCGCAGGTGGGCCTGCACGACAACTTCTTCGCGCTTGGCGGCGACTCGATACTCAGCCTGCAGATCGTCGCGCGCGCCCGCCTCCAGGGTTGGCGCCTGACGCCCCGGCAAGTGTTCGAGCACCAGACCGTGGCCACGCTGGCGCAAGTGGCGCAGCGCGTGGACGTGACGGCGGAGGATGCCGCCAATGACGCGGCGGAACACGGCGCGGCGCCGCTGATGCCGGTGCAGCGCGCGTTCCTGGGGCAGCCGCTGGCCGCGGCCGCGCGCAACCGCTTCAACCAGTCGGTATTGCTGCAGTCCGGGCGGGCCATCGACACGGCGGCGTTGCGCGCCGCGCTGGCTGACGTGGTCGGCCACCACGCGGCATTGCGCTTCCGCTTCAGCCATGCCGAAGACGGCTGGCGGCAACAGGCCGTTGCGGAAGCCGCCGATGCGTTCGTGCTGACGACGCTCGCAGCGCCCGACGCGGCGGCCATCACCGCTGCCTGCGATGCCGAGCAGGGAAAGCTGGATATCGAGCACGGCCCGCTGCTGCGCGCGCTGCAACTTCACGTTGCGGACGGCAGCGAGCGGCTGTTCCTGGTCTGCCATCACCTTGCGGTGGACGGCGTGTCGTGGCGCATCGTGCTGGAAGACCTGCAGGCGGCGTACGCCGCGCGGCTGGCCGGGCAGGCACCGGCGCTGGCTCCGGTCGCCGCCAGCTATGCAGCATGGAGCCGCACGCTGGCCGGCCCGGCGCGCGCGCTGTTTGCCGGCGAAGGCGCTTACTGGCAAGCGGTGGCAAAGGGCGACCTGGACCTGCCCGCCGATGCACCCGACGCGTCGCAGCCTCGCGCCGAAGGCGCCCGCACGGCCAGTTTCGCGCTCGACGCGGCCACCACCGACGCCTTGCTCCGGCGCGCCCACGCCGCTTACCGCACCGGCGTCAACGACGTGCTGCTGGCAGGTTTCGCGCGCGCGTTGTGCGCCTTCACCGGCCGCGACGAGGTCCGCATCCATGTCGAGGGCCACGGGCGCGAAGCCGAAGCGGCCGGCACCGCGCTCGATCTCAGCCGCACGGTCGGATGGTTCACCAGCATCTGGCCGGTGCGCCTGGCCAGCGTCGATGACCTTGGCGACACCATCGCGGGCGTCAAGGAAGCCTTGCGCGCGGTGCCGCGGCAAGGGCTGGGCTACGGCGTGCTCGGGACCGCCGCGGCGGCCCCGCAGGTGCTGTTCAACTACCTGGGCCAGTTCGACGGCAGCCTGCGTGCCGACGCGGGCGGCTGGCAGGCGGCGGCGGAGGACACCGGCAGCGGCGTGTCCGCCGGGATCCCGTTGCCGGCACCGCTGGCCTTCGACGGCCGGGTCCAGCATGGCTGCCTGCAGTTCCGCTGCACGTATCGCGGCGGCCAGTTCCGCGAGGCCACCATCGACGCACTGCTGGCGCGCATCGCCCAGGCCTTGCGCGACGTGGCATCGCATTGTGTGGCGCAACCCGCCACGCGGCTGACGCCGTCGGACGTGCCGGCCAGCGGCTTGTCGCAGTCGCAGCTGGATACGCTGGCGCTGGCCGCCGACGAGATCGAGGACATCTGGCGGCCGACGCCGATGCAGCGCGGCATGGTGCGCCATGGCGCGCGCCATCCGGCATCGCCGGCGTACATGGTGCAGGTGCAGGCGACCATGGACGGCCTCGACGTCGAGCGCATGGTCGCGGCATGGCAGGCTGCGCTGCGGCGCCATCCGGTGCTGCGCGCGCGCGTGGCCTGGCTGCCGGGCCCTGACGGGGCCGAGCCCCTGCTGGTGGTGCCGGTCCAGGCGCAGCTACCGGTCACCCGCCACGACTGGCGCGGCCGCGGCGACCGGGGCAAGCGGCCGCAGTCCGCCGCCGACGATAAGGCATGGCAGGCGCTATGCGAGGCCGAGTTCCGACAACCCTTCGACCTGTGCCGCGCACCGCTGATGCGGCTGACGCTGGTGCGCATTGCCGACGACGCGTGGCGTTTCCTCTGGACCTGGCACCACCTGCTGCTGGATGGCTGGAGCATGTCGCGGCTGCTGGGTGAAGTGCTGCGCGGCTACGACGGCGAACTGCCTGCCCAGGCGGCCTCGTCGCTGCGCCGTTACGTGGCGTGGCAGCAGGCGCAGCCCGGCGCGGACGAGCATTGGAAGACGCGGCTGGCGCCGCTGCAGCGGCAGCCGGTGCGCATCACCCGCGAGATCGCGCCCGCGCAGCGCGGCCAGCGCATGGGCGCCGTCGAGCAAGTGGTGCAGGCCGACGCGCTGCGCACGCTGGCCGCCTTTGCCAGCCGCCAGCATGTCACCGTCAACACGCTGGTGCAGGCTGCCTGGCTGCTGGCGCTGCGCCAGGCCACTGGTGCCCGCACGGTCGGCATGGCGGTGGTGGGTTCGGGGCGTTCGGCGGAGCTGCCCGGCATCGAAGACATCATGGGCCTGCTGGCCAGCACGCTGCCGCTGGTGCAGGACCTGCCCGACACGCTGCGCGTGGCCGAGTGGCTGCCGGCGCTGCAGGCCGACAACCTGGCCCTGCGAGAGACCGAGCACGCGCCGCCGGCGTGGCTGCAGTCCTGGGCCGCGGGCAGCGACGACACGGCACAGGCGCCGTTCGACACCATGCTGATCTACGAGAACTACCCGGTCGACAGCACGCTGCGCGAAACCGAGCGCGGCGCGCTGCGTTTCAGCGATGTCGACAACCGCGGCCAGATGAGCTACCCGGTGACCGCCATCGTGATCCCGCGCGAAACGCTGACATTGCGCGTGGAATACGACACGGCGGCGCTTGACGACGCCGCGGCGCAGGACCTCGCACGGCAATGCCTGGCGCTGTTGCTGGCACTGCCGGCACTGGCCGAGGCGACGCTGGCCGAGCTGCCGGCACGCATCGCCGGCGGCGGCGAAGGCCGGGCCAGCGCGCTGGCGGCGTAAGGGGAGCAGGAGGCGATGGTTTCAGCGCAGCAGCTGGCGCGGGCAGTCGCCGCACAACGGGAAGCCGTGCAGCCGGTAGCGCAGGCAGCACAGCCGGCGCAGCCACAGCGTGGTGGTGCTGCCGTCGCGGGTCACGCGGTGCGCGCGCATCGGCGCATGCAGCGGGTTGTCGCTGCCGTCGGGGCGCATGCGGGTGTCCATCAGCCACGCCGCATCGTGCGCCAGCGTGGCCTCGGTGGCCGGCAGGCCCGGCCGCAGCAGGCCGGGCGCATGGCGGAACACCTCGGCGATGACGGCACCGGCATTGGCCCACAGCAGCCGCGGCGACGCGCCGCTGGCCGCGGCAAGCGCCTGTACCAGCGGTGCCAGCAGGTCGTCCAGCAGCGGGCCGTAGCGCTGGTGCGGGGGCGCTCGGTGCAGTGCGTTGCCGCCATGCGGCAGCAACAGTGTCACGGCGCGGCCGTGCCGGTCGACCCGGATCGCTGCGTCGCGCAGCGGGAGCACGTGGTGCGCCAGCGCGGCGGCGGCGACCACGCCGGGCAGCAGCGACGCAAAGCCATGCCGCGCCCAGACCGAGCCGGTCACGCGCGAGTCGATGCTGCCGTGGTGCGCGGCGCTGGCCTGCAGCGCCCCGGCGAGGGTGCCTGCGGACGAGGAGCCGAGCGCGGCGATGGTGATGTCGGCAGGCGCGGGCGGGCCTGCCGCCACGGCTTCGGCGTATTGGCGCAGCGGCCCCGGAAACAGTTCAAGCAACAGCGGTAGCGGTAGTAGAGCAGACAAGAGACAGCCCTGAACGGCGTTGTTTTTGTGCATTCAACGCCATCTTTCAAGTTGAAGATGAGAATGATTATCAGGTATATTCGCAATTACATTTGTAGAGACAATCCCGTACCCGGGCGTTTTCCTCATCGTCGGCAGTGGCAACGCCGCGGTGGCGAAGCGCTTGCGGCCATGCCGAGTCCACGGCGGGCCTGCGTGGGTCGAGGCAGCCAGGCCAGCAGCGCCTGCATCGCCGCTCCGGAGAAGACCCGATGACGCAGCCCGATTTGACGATCCGCGCGCGCGCCGCGCACGGCCCGGCGCCGCTCTCGTTCGCCCAGCAGCGGCTGTGGTTCCTGCAGCGCTACGCGCCGGACAGCACCGCCTACAACCTGGTGCGCGCGTGGCGCCTGCACGGGCCACTGTCGGCGCCGGCGCTGGAGCGGGCGCTGGCGCTGGTGACGTCGCGCCACGCTGTGCTGCGTACCCGTTTCTCGTCCGGCGACGGCGAGCCCTGCCAGCTGGTCGGCGATATGGCAAATATGGCGAATATGGCGCCACCCGTGCAGTGGGTTGACCTGCCCGCGGGCGAGGTCGATGCGCTGCTGCGCCGCGAAGCCGCGCGCGTGTTCGACCTGCATGCCGCCGCGCCTTTCCAGGTCACCGTGGCCCGGCTGGATGACGGCGCCCACGTGCTGGTACTGGCCATGCACCACATCGTTTCCGACGGCTGGTCCAACCCGATCCTGGCGCGCGACCTGGCACGCGCCTATGGCGCCGCGCTGGACGGCACCGACCCGGGCTGGACACCGCTGCCGGTGCAATACGCGGACTACGCCGCCTGGCAGCGCGAGCGCCTGGCCGGTCCCGCGCTCGACGCCGCGCTGGCGCGCTGCGCGCAGCGGCTGGGCACCGCCATTCCCGCGCTGGAACTGCCGCTCGACGCACCGCGTCCGGCGCGCCCGGCGGGCAAGGGCGGGCGCATCCGCTGGACGCTGCCAGACGGCGTGGCGGCCGCGCTGCGCGACTACTGCAGCGGCACTGCCGGCGGCGGCCGCACCACGCCGTTCGCCGTGCTGCTGGCGGCCTGGCAGGCGCTGCTGGCGCGCTACAGCGGCCAGTCCGATTTCGCGGTCGGCGTGCCCAACGCCGCGCGCACCCATGAAGAATTCGACGACCTGGTCGGCTGCTTTATCAACACCCAGGTCTATCGCGCACGGCTGGCGCCCGGCCTGACTGGCCGCGCACTGTGCCAGCAGGTGCGCGACGACGCCCGCGCCGCGCTCGACCATGCCGACCTGCCGTTCGAACTGCTGGTCGACAAGCTCGCACCGGCACGCGACCCCAGCCGCACGCCGGTATTCCAGGCGATGTTCAACCTGCAGATGGGCGAAGCCGCGTCGTTTGCACTGCCCGGCCTGCAGGCGAGCGCACTGCCGGTGCCCGACGACAGCGCCAAGTACGACGTCACGCTCGACCTGCAGGCCAGCGCGAAGCGCGTGTCGGCCACGCTCGAATACGATGCCGCGCTGTTCGCCGAAGCGACGGCGCAACGCATGGCTCGGCACTACGAGCATCTGCTCGGCGCAATGCTGGCGTGTCCCGACGTGCCGCTCGACGCGCTGCCGCTGATGGACGCAGGCGAGCGCGCCCGGATGCTTGCCAGTGCCAACGGCACCGGCCTGGCGCTCGACGCCGCCGACGACGTGGTGGCCCGCATCGCGCGCGCCGCCGCGGCCACGCCGGACGCCATCGCCATCACCGACGGCAGTGCCAGCCTCACCTATGCGGAGCTGGAAGCCGGCGCCAATCGCATCGCGCACTGGCTGGCCGGGCAGCAGGTGGACACCGACACCCTGGTCGGCGTCTGCCTGCCGCGCACGCCGGAACTGGTAGCGGTGCTGCTGGGCATCCTCAAGGCGGGCGCCGCCTACCTCCCGATCGACGCGCATCATCCGCCCGCGCGCAACGCCCACATCCTGCGCCACGCCAGCCCACGCCTGATTCTGGCGGCGGCAGGCACGCGTGCCGCGCTGGGCGACAGCGCCGGCGTGGTGCTGGTCGACGGCCAGACGTCGCCGTTGCCGCCGTGGCATGCGGCGCCCGCAATCTCCCCCGCGCCGGACTGCCATCCGGCGCAGCTCGCCTACACGCTCTACACCTCCGGTTCGACCGGCACGCCCAAGGGCGTGCAGATCTCGCGCGCGGCCTTTGCCAACTTCCTGCGCGCGATGACGCCGGTGGTGCCGATGGACGGCAACGACCGCCTGCTGGCGGTGACCACGCTGGGCTTCGATATCGCGGGGCTGGAGCTGTTCCTGCCGCTGGCCAGCGGCGCGCGCGTGGTGATCGCCACGCGCGACGACGCGCGCGATCCGGCGCGGCTGGCGGCGCTGATGTCCGCCCACGGCATCACCGTGATGCAGGCCACGCCGGCCACCTGGCAGATGCTGGTCACGCAGCCCACGCCCGCATGGCAGGGCCTGCGCGTGCTGTGCGGCGGCGAGGCGCTGGGGCGCGAGCTGGCAACGGCGCTGCTGGCGCGCGGCGCCAGGGTCTGCAACGTCTACGGCCCGACCGAGACCACGGTCTGGTCCGCCGCGCATGCGCTGGCGGGCGAGGGTGAAAGCATGCCCGCGTGGGCGGTGGCGCCGGTCGGGCATCCGCTCGCCAACAACCAGCTTTACGTGCTGGACGCACGCCTGGAGCCGGTGCCCGCGGGCGTGGCCGGCGAGCTCTATATCGGCGGTGCCGGCCTGGCGCGCGGCTATGCCGCCGATCCGTTGCGCACCGCCGCGGCCTTCGTGCCCAACCCGTTCCCGCAAGGCTCGCCCGGCGCCATGGCGGGCGACCGGCTCTACCGCACCGGCGACCTGGCGCGCAAGCGTGCCGACGGCATCGTCGAGTTCCTCGGCCGCCGTGACCACCAGGTCAAGGTGCGCGGCTTCCGCGTCGAGCCAGGGGAGGTCGAGGCGGTGCTGGCCGCCTGCCCGGGTGTGCAGCACGCGGTGTGCGTGGCCCGCCCCGGCCCGGACGGCATGGCGCGGCTGTGCGCGTACTACGTGGCCGGTGCGCAAGCGACCGACGACACCATCCTGGCCCGCCTGCGCGAGCAGCTGCCCGGCTACATGGTGCCGTCCAGCCTGACGCGCCTCGACGCGCTGCCGCTCAATGCCAACGGCAAGGTCGACCGCCAGGCGCTGCCGGAGCCGGCAGCGCCGCGCGCCGCGGCCGCGCTGTCGACGCCGACCGAGCACGCGCTGGCCGAGTTGTGGTGCGCGGTGCTGGGCGTGGCCAAGGCCGGCGCCGACGACGACTTCTTCCTGCTGGGCGGCCATTCGCTGCTGCTGGTGCGGCTGCAGACCCGCATCCGCGAGCAGCTGGCGTGCGAGCTGGCGCTGCCGGCACTGTTCGCCGCGCCGGTGCTGCGCGACATGGCCGCGGCGATCGACCAGGCCGGACGGCGCGATGCCGACGCCGACCTCGCCTTCATGAACGACCTGCTGGAGACCCTGTGAACCTGTTCCTGTCATTGCGCCGCCGCTTTGGCGGCCTGCTGTTGCTGGCGCTGGCCGCGGGTACCTGCAGCGCGCTCGCCGGCATCGCGCTGATCGCCGAGATCAACCGCATGATCGCCGCGCCGGCGGTGCTGGAAGCCAGCCGTATCGGCATCCTGCTCGGGCTGCTGGCGGTTCTGTTCGGCTGCGGCTTCGGCTCGCAGGCGCTGCTGACCGCGCTGGGCCACCGCGTGGTCTACGACATGCGCATGCGCATGCTCAAGCGCGTGCTCGATACCGACGTCGAGCGCCTCGAAGCCATCGGCGGCCCGACCGTCTATGCCACCCTGACCAAGGACATCGCCTCGATCGGCATGGCCTTCAACCGCGTGCCGTTCGTGTTCTACAACGGCGTGCTGGTGGTGGGCGGACTGCTGTACCTGGGCTGGCTGTCGTGGCAGCTGTTCGTGCTCGGTGCCGCGGTGCTGGGCGGCGGCGTGCTGCTGGCGCAGCGCTGGGTGCTGCGCATGCGCGGCCTGATGAAGGCCGTGCGCGACACCGACGACCGCCTCTACGCCGGCTACCAGGGCGCCATCGATGGCCGCTATGAGCTCGCGCTGAACGCCTGGCGCAAGCAGAGCTTCTACCAGCGCGACTTCGAGCCCGCCGCCGAGTTTGCGCGCGCGCATGAAGTCCGCGCCGACCGCTACTGGGTGCTGAGCCTGTCGTTCACCGCAGCGCTGATCCTGGGGCTGGCCTGCGCGATCTTTATCGCGGGCGATGCGCTGGGCATTGCCCGCGAGCGCATCACCGCCTTCGTGCTGGTGCTGATGTTCCTGCGCATGCCGCTCAACGACCTGGTCGGCACGCTGCCGATCCTGATGACCGGCAACGTCGCGCTGCGCAAGATCGACACGCTGCGGCTGGCGCCGTACACGGAGGACTTTGCGCTGCATGCCAGCCACAACGCCGCCGCCACGGCGCCGGCCCCGGGCACGCCGCTGCTGGCGCTGCAGGAGGTGCGCTACGACTACCCGGGGCAGGGCGACGAGCGCGGCTTCCGTCTGGGTCCGGTGTCGCTGACGCTGGCCGCCGGCGAGACCGTGTTCATCGTGGGCGGCAACGGCAGCGGCAAATCGACGCTGATGAAGCTGCTGGCAGGCCTGTACCAGCCCACGGACGGCAGCGTCTCGCTGGCCGGCACCACGGTAGGGGCGGCGCAACTGCCCTGGTATCGCAGCCATTTCGCCACCGTGTTCTCCAACGCGCATCTGTTCGCGCGGCTGGTTGGCCCGGACGGAAAGTTCGACGCCGCGGTGGCCAATGCCTTCCTGAAGCGGCTGCACATGGACCACAAGGTCTCGATCCGAGACGACCTGCTGTCGACCACGCAGCTTTCGCAGGGCCAGCGCAAGCGGCTGGCGCTGCTGGCGGCCTATGTCGAGGCGCGGCCGGTGTTGCTGCTCGAC
Source organism: Cupriavidus oxalaticus (assembly GCF_038900635.1). Lineage (GTDB taxonomy): Bacteria > Pseudomonadota > Gammaproteobacteria > Burkholderiales > Burkholderiaceae > Cupriavidus > Cupriavidus oxalaticus_B. The sequence goes on from NZ_JAYMRX010000002.1 coordinate 159,347, forward strand.
GAGTGGGCCGCCGACCAGGACCCGGTATTCCGCGCCTACTTCTATGAATCGCTACTGCCGGAACTCAAGCGCAGCGGCAAGACCATCGTCGCGGTCAGCCACGACGACCGCTATTTCCACGTGGCCGACCGCGTGATCCGCTGCGACAGCGGCGTGATCCGTGCCGACAGCGCCGACAGCGCCGACAGCGCCAACGCCGGCACCGATGCCGGCGACAACGAACACAACGAACAACAGGCCGCCGCATGACGCGCGCCAACATTCAGAGGGAGTCAGCTCAAATGCAAAGCAACGCGTCTTCGATGACCCACGCCGTCGCCGGCCAGCCCTGGTCGTCCGCCAACACCACCACCCTGCAAAGCCGCTGGGAAGGTGCCACGCTGCAGCTCAGCCTGGACGGCGCGCCGCTGCAGGCGTGGCAGTTCACGCCGGGCGCGCAGCCCCGTCTCGCGCTTGCCGGCACCGCATCGGACCACCCGCTGGCACGCGCCGCCACGTTCGCCGCCTGCGAAGCGGCACTGGCGCGCACGCCTGCCGCCGGGGCCATCGCATTGGACATCCCCGAGGCCCTCGCCACCGCCATGCTGCGCGAAGGCAGCGCCGTACGCGATGCGAGCGGCCAGTTGGTATCGCGCGTCGAGCAGTTGTGGCAGCTGCCGGCGCTGTGGCACACCGGCACCTCCGGTCGCGATTTCCCGCTGCAGTACGCCATGAGCGCGGGCAAGCGCCATCCGCTGCGCGCGCCGAAGCCGACCGGCCAGGTCTACGCGCGCCATATTCCCTGGCTCGACCAGGTGTTCTCGATGCGGGTTGCCGACCTCGATGCCGACCTGCAGTGCTTCCATGGGTGGATGAACGACCCGCGCGTGGCGGTGTTCTGGCAGGAGGAGGGCGACCTCGCCAGGCATCGCGACTACCTCCAGGCGCAGCTGGATGACCCGCACACGATCCCGCTGATCGGTTGCCTGGACGGCAAGCCCTTCGCCTACTTCGAGGTGTACTGGGCCAGGGAAAACCGCATCGGCCCGTACTACGACGCCGACGACTTCGACCGCGGCTGGCACGTGCTGATCGGCGACGGCGAGATCCGCGGCAAGGCATACATCAGCGCCTGGCTGCCGTCGCTGATGCACTACATCTTCCTCGACGATCCGCGCACGCAGCGCATCGTCGGCGAGCCGCGCATCGACCACGTGCAGCAGATCCGCAACCTCGACCGCTCCGGGTTCGCCAAGGTCAAGGCCTTCGACTTCCCGCACAAGCGCGCCATGCTGGTGATGCTGCTGCGCGAACGCTTCTTCGGCGAGCGCCTGTGGGTGCCGCAGGAAGACGTGCCGGCGCAGGCCTCCGCAGAACTCGCCGCGCTTGCCGCCTGAACCCGCCGCGCAAGGAGACCCCCAATGCTCTACTCAGCTTCGACTTTCGCCGCGAACGGTGCCCGCGTGGGTACCGGCGCACCGCCCGTGCTGGACCTGCTCGGCATCGGCTTTGGCCCGTCCAACCTCGCGCTGGCCGTGGCGCTGCGCGAGATGCTGCCGCAGCAGGCGCCGTTCCGCTTCGGCTTTATCGAGAAGAAACCCGGCTTCGTCTGGCACGGCAACATGCTGCTCGACAACAGCCGCATGCAGATCTCGTTCCTGAAGGACCTGGTCACGATGCGCAACCCGGCCAGCCGCTACACCTTCATCAACTACCTGCACGAGCGCGAGCGGCTGCTGGACTTCATCAATACGCGCACCTTCTACCCGAGCCGCTACGAATTCAACGACTACCTGTCGTGGGTGGCGGCTGACTTTGCCGACACTTGCCACTACGGCGAGGAAGTGGTTTCGGTCGAGCCCGAGAGCACCGGCGCCAATCGCGGCAATGGCGCGCTGGCGTGCCTGCGCGTGACCTCGCGCGCGGCCGATGGCGCGCTGACGGTGCGCCGCGCGCGCAACGTGGTGGTCAGCGTGGGCGGCGCGCCCAGCATTCCCGACACCTTCGTGCCGCTGCGCGGACATGCGCGCGTGTTCCATTCGTCGAACTACCTGGAGTCGCTGGAGCGGCTCGGGCAGTCGGGCCGGGTGCGCCGCGTCGCGGTGATCGGCTCGGGGCAGAGCGCCGCCGAGATCTTCCTCGACCTGCACGGCCGCGAAGGCAATATCGAGGTCGACCTGGTCAGCCGGGCGCCGGCGCTGAAGCCGGCCGACGACAGCCCGTTCGTCAACGAGATCTTCAACCCGCGCTATATCGACTACCTGTTCTCGCGCGCGCCCAACGAGCGCGAGCAGCTGCTGAGCGAATTCGGCAACACCAACTACGCGGTGGTCGATACCGACCTGATCGAAGCCATCTATGAAGTGCTGTACCAGCAGAAGGTCACCGGCAAGGTGCGCCACCGCCTGCTGGCCGGCTGCGAGGCGCGCCACGCCGAGGCCGACGCCGACGGCGTGCGGCTCGACATCGCGCGCCGCGACGACGGCGCGCACCAGCTGCAGCGCTATGACGCAGTGATCCTCGCCACGGGCTACCGGCGCGAGCTGCACCAGTCGCTGCTGGCGCCGCTGGCGTCCTACCTGGACGACGCCAAGGGCTTCCAGGCTGACCGCGACTACCGGCTGCAGATGGCTCCGGGCTGCCAGGCCGGCGTGTTCCTGCAGGGCTGCTGCGAAGCGACGCACGGGCTGTCGGACACGTTGCTGTCGGTGCTGGCGGTGCGCGCGCAGGAAATCGCCGCGGCGGTGCTCGGCACTGGCGAGGGCGAGGCACGCGTACTGGCGCCGGAGCCGGCGCGAAGCCGCCCCGCGCGGGTGGCGCACGCTGGCACGCACTGAATACAACAACAAGAACGCACAGCGGAGGCGGGCCATCGGTCCGCCTGCCGGTTCGCATGGCCAATTTCATTCAACAACAGAGCAGGGGAGTAAGAAGGGCATGAAACACAGCAACAGACGCGCGAATGCACGCGCGCGGGCAGCACGGAACGGGGCCGCAACGTCGTGCCGCACCGCCATGCGCTGGATCCCGGCCGCGGTCGGCCTGGTCTTCAGCGCGTCGGCTTTTGGACAGGAAGCCACCACGGGAACGACGCCGGCAACCACCGCTGCCGCTTCCGGCAGCGCTGCCAAGCCCTCGGAGCATGCGCTGCCGGCGGTGACGGTCAACGGTGTGCGCGAAAATCCGATCAACCCGCCGACGACGGCCGGCAGCAAGGTGCCGCTGACCGCGCGCGAAGTCCCGCAATCGGTGACCGTGGTCAACAGCGAACGCATCAGGGAACAGAACCTGGTGACGCTGGAAGACGCGCTGGCGCAGGCCACCGGCGTGTTCGTGGAAAAGCGCGACCAGGAACGCACCATCTACTATTCGCGCGGCCTGGAGATCGACACTTTCCTGCTGGATGGCGTGCCGACCAAGTATGACTGGCGCAACACCGTGCAGCCCGACCTGTCGATGATCGAGCGCGTCGAAGTGCTGAAGGGCCCGTCCGGCCTGCTGTCCGGCGCCGGCAAGACCGGTGGCGCGATCAACCTGGTGCGCAAGAAGCCCACGCGCGAGACGCAGGTGCAGGGCGCGCTGTCGGTGGGGTCGTGGAACAACTACCGCGCCGAGATCGACGCCGGCGGTGCGCTGAACGCCGACGGCACGCTGCGCGCGCGCCTGACCGGCGCCTTCCAGGACAAGGACTCGTTCATCGACAAGGCCAATATGCGCACCGGCGCGCTCTATGGCGTGGTCGAGTACGACATCACGCCCAGCACCATGGTGACTGTGGGCGCGAGCTACCAGGACTCGGAGGGCCGCCAGCCGTGGACGCTGCCGGCCTACTACAACCCGGTCACGCGCCAGGCGAGCCTGCTCGACGTGCCGCGCTCGACCTACCTCGGTGCCGACTGGAACAGCGACCACTTCTATACCACCTCGGCCTTTGCCGAGCTGGAGCACACGTTCGACAGCGGCTGGCAGGTCAAGGGCGCGCTGCGCTACCTCAACAACCAGATGCATCGCGAGCAGGCGTACGCCTACGCGCCGGTCATTCCGGGCGTCAACACCACCACGCTGTTTGCGGCCAAGCAGACCTATACGCAGGAGCAGACCAGCTTCGACGTCTATGCCAATGGTCCGTTCTCGCTGCTCGGGCGTCGGCACAAGGCGCTGATCGGCTTCAATTTCTCGGATTCGGAGCGGCGCGACCCGCGGTACTCGTCGACGCCCTTCTCGCAGGTCGTGAATGTCTTCAGCCCGCGCAGCGACTTCGCCAAGCCGGTCTTCACGCCCAATGGCTCGGGCACCACGACCAGCACCCGGCAATACGGCGTCTACGGCGACGCACGCTTCTCGCTGCTGGACCCGGTGACCCTGGTGCTGGGCGGGCGCCTGAGCTGGTGGGATATCAATGCGCGCCAGTACACGCCGACCGCCAGCGTGACCAAGCAAGACAACATCAACGCCAAGTTCACCCCGTTCGCCGGGCTGATCTACGACTTCACCGAGCACTGGTCGGCCTACGCAAGCTACGCCGAGATCTTCCAGCCGCAGGACGAGTATTTCACCGCCAGCGGCAACCTGGTCGATCCGATCAAGGGCAAGCAGTATGAAGTGGGCGTAAAGGGCGAATTCTTCGAAGGTGCGCTGAACACCTCGGTGGCGCTGTTCCAGGTGCGCGAGACCGGCCGCGCCACGGTCGACTACGTCAACACCACCAACCCGAGCAACCCGTTCTACGTGTCGCAGGGCGAGACCAAGAGCCAGGGCTTCGAGCTTGAGGCCAGCGGCCGCATCACGCCGAACTGGACCGTCTACGCCGGCTATACCTTCAACGTCACCACCGACCTGCAGGACCGCACCGGCCAGCTCAACACGGCGTTCTCGGCAATCGCGCCCAAGCACCTGTTCAAGCTGTGGACGCAGTACCGCCTGCCCGGCGACTTCAAGCGCTGGCGCATCGGCGGCGGCATGACGGCGGTCAGCCACGTGCAGAACACCGCGCTGTTCCCGGCACCGATCGGCGCGGTCACGCTGCGCCGCGGCGGCTATGCGACCTTCGATGCGGCGATCGGCTATGACTTCAACAAGCATGTCTCGGCCGACCTGAACCTGACCAACCTGTTCGACCGCAGCTACTACGCGCGGATCAACAACCCGCGCGAAGGCAATATCTATGGCCAGCCGCGCGCGGCGATGTTCACCGTGCGCATGAAGATGTAAGCGCGATGCCGGCATGGCGGTGCGTCAGCATCGCACCGCCATGCCGGCCGCGTGTTGCAGGATATTCCAATGAACAATAGTCCCTCATCCCTGCCGTCGCGCGGCGCCCTGGGTCCGGCGCTGGCGATGACCGCCCGCGCGCTGGCCGCGCTGGCCGGCAGCTACGCTTTCACCTGGGGTGTCACCGCTGGTGGCGCGGTGCTTGGCTGGCGCCTGGGTCTGGCGCGCAGCGAAGCTGTGCTCTGGTTTTCGATGCTCGCATTCCTGCTGTTCCCGATGATGTCGCTGTGGGCGCTGGTCACGCGGCGGCTGTGGCGCGTGTGGCTGGTGCTGGTGGCGGGTGCGGCGATCGGCGCCGGCGTGGCGCAATGGCTCGGGGAGCGGCTGGCGTGAGCAAGACGGTACGCAAGAACAATGGCCGCGCCGCGGCGGGCAAGACTGCCGCCCACGAAGGCGGGCTGCGCCAGGCCATGACCTGGGCGCATACCTGGATCGGCGTGCTGCTCGGCGGCGTGCTGATGGTGGCGTTTTTCATGGGATCGGTCGCGGTGTTCGACCGCGAGATCGACCGCTGGATGATGCCGGCCACGCGCATCGAGGCCGCACCGCCCGCTATCGATATTGACACCGTGGTGCCGCGCGCGGTGGAGGCGCTGGCCGCCGGCAAGTCGCTGCGCGAATGGGCCGTGACGCTGCCCGAGGCGCGCACGCCGGCGATGATCGCGCGCGTGCGCTATGCCGCCGCCGGCGGACAGATCCGGCTGGCCGACCCCCGCACCGGCGCGCTGCTGCCGGATGTCGGCACGCTGGGGGCATCGTCCTTCTTCTACCCGCTGCACTACAACCTGCACCTGCGCGTCTGGAACATCGGCTACTGGCTGGTGGGTCTGGCGGCGATGGCCATGCTGGCGGCGATCGTGTCCGGCGTGATCGTGCATGTGCGCATCTTCCGCGATTTCTTCACCTTCCGGCCACGCAAGCAATTGCAGCGCAGCCTGCTCGACCTGCACAACCTTACCGGCGTGCTGGCGCTGCCGTTCCATGCGGTGATTTCCTTCTCCGGCATCTGCATCGTCTACATGATCCTGATCCCGGCCGGCATCAACGCGCTGTACCAGCAGCCTAATGCCTTCTACGACCAGGCCCTGTCGGGCTATTCGCGGCCGGCGGCGGGCGTGGCCGCTCCGATGGCGCCGCTCGGCCCGATGGTCGAGGCCGCGCGCGCGCGCTGGGGCGGGGCGGCGCCTGCCGCGATCCGTGTCTGGAACCCGGGCGATGCCAACGCGGTGGTCAAGGTCAGCCGCTCGGTGGGCGATCGCGTCAGCCTGGCGGACGACGCCGCCTACTTCGACGGCGCCACCGGGGCGCTGCTGCACCACGCGCCGCTGCAGCCAGCGGCGGCCACGCAGCGTTTCCTGACCGGCATGCACTTCATCGCCTTCGACCACTGGCCGCTGCGCTGGCTGTATTTCCTTGGCGGACTGGCCGGGTGCGTGCTGATCGGCACGGGGCAGCTGTACTGGCTCGACAAGCGCCATGCACGTCATGGCGAGCGCGGCGTGCGCCTGGCCGCCGCGGTCACAGCGGCCATGACTACTGGACTGGTGATCGCGACGCTGGCGATGATGGTGGCCAATCGATTGCTGCCGATGACGCTGCCGTCGCGCGAGTTCATCGAGGCCGGGTTGTTCTTCCTGGTCTGGCTGGCCACGGCCATCCACGCGCGCGTGGCGATGCGGCCAGGCAGCCGCACACTGGTGCCGTGGCGTCAGCAATGCCTGGCGATCGCCGTGCTGGCGCTGGCGGCGCCGGTGTGCAACGGCCTCACCACCGGCGACTGGCTGCCGCTGGCGCTGGCCCGCGGGCAGTTTGCCGTGGCGGGTGTCGATATCGCGCTGCTGCTGACCGGCGCGCTGGCCCTGACGACGGCACGCCGCGTCAGGCGAGTGGAAGCGGCGCGCGCGGCGACTGCAGCAGACCTTGAGGAGGCAAATCATGCCGAGCGTGCTTGACCACCTGTTGCTGATCGCGCTGGCGCTGTGCGCGTATGGCGCCTTCGTGCTGTTTGCCTGCGCCAGCGAGCGGCACTGGAACGAGCTGTCGGGGCAGGGCGGCGATTTGCCGGACCGGTCGCGCCGGCGCCTGCGTGGCGCGGCCTGGGCGCTGGTGGCCCTGGGCGCCACGGCCGCATTGCCGGGCAACGGCGCTGGCTTTGGCGTGCTGTTGTGGGCGCTGGCGATGATGGCCGGCGCGATGGCGGTCGCCTTCACGCTGACATGGCAACGCGGCTGGCTGCAGCCGATCGCGCGCGGGATGCTGACGGCGCTGCGGATCTGAGCCGGAGCGGGAGCCGGATACGGGCGGTATGTCGTTCGTGCTCAATAATGCAATTAACCGCCAGAAATCAACCCCGTCCACCAGCGCGCATGCGCGTACGTGCCGGCAAACCGAGTGGTCGGGGCTCAGCGACGCGTACCCGCATAACCGGCACGTTGCGCCGACAGTAAGCGGGCAAGCCAGTGCCGCCAGCCGCGCGCGCCCGCCGCTCCCGTCCTGCAGCGCGTGACGCGCACGCTGGCCCGGGTGACGGCATAAAGCTCCACGGTGCCAGCGTCCGGCACCGTGAACGATTCGCTGGCCGCGATGGAAGTGTCTTTCGGATCGCCGTCACGGATCAGCCATAGCTCGCCCTCGGTACAGCGCACCGCGACGTGCTCGCCCGGATCGGCCACCAGCCGCAGCGAACTGCGTGCGGGCAGGGTGGCGGTCATATCGTTGCTTACCAGGAACATGATGCTCTCCGGGGTCAATTCACTGCGAGGGCGGCCGTCGGGGCTGTCACCGTGCCCGCGGCGGCCCTGGGCCGGACAAAGGCGGCGATCCGGTCGATCACCGCCGCATCCTGCAGGATGCGGCGATGGCCCAGCCCCTCGGTTGTGACCAGTTCCGCGCCGGGCCAGGCGCCGGCGATCGCGGCGCCGTCTTCCCAGCGCACTTCCTTGTCGCCCCGGTCATGGATCACCAGCGTCGGCGGCACCAGGCGCGAGCGCCCGATCTCGGGCACGTTGAACGCCGACCACGGCATGCCGAGCCAGCGCTCGCTCTGCCGCTGCATGCGTGCCAGGACCGCCGGCGCGATACCGAGCTGCCAGGCCAGCGCCGCGCATGCGGCATGCATGTCGGCCGGCGAGCCGACCAGCACCGCGGCGCGTGCCGGCAGGCCCTCGCGCAGCGCCAGGGCGGTGGCCGCGCCGCCTAGCGAATGCGCCACCACGGCGTGGACCGGGCCGGCGTGCCAGGCGGCGGCCAGCAGCGAGCGCGACATCTCCAGCACCGAAGTCTGCGCCGCGCCGCGCGTGCCAGCATCGGAAGCGCCATGCGACAGCGCATCGAAGGCCACCACGCGCATGCCGGCTGCCACCAGGCTGCCGGCCACCTCATGCCATTGCCCCGCATGGCCGCCCCAGCCGTGGGCGAGCAAGACCACCGGGCCGGTATCGCCCCAACGGTAGACGCGCACCCGGCGGCTGGGCCCGTGACCGGTGACCAGGGCCCAGTCGCTGCGGGCGCTGCCCAGGAAGCGGCGCGCAGCCGACGTCGGGGCGGCACGCGGCGGCGTGAACCAGAGGCGCTCGAGCGCACGCGCGGTCGCGGAGGGCGATACCAGGCTGCCCGCCTGCCAGCGCAGCCGCTGCCAGGCGGGCAGCGCGGCGGGTCGGTTACCCGGTGTCCTGGCGACGGGCGCCGGGACGGCGGAACTCGCCGGGGAATGAGAAGAGACTGCTTGCGTCACGACCTGCACCTCCAATCGGTTGCTGGATTGGCGCGGCATCATTGGGGCCGGCGCCAGCGGGCGGCTCTCCGCCGCATTTTTAAGACCGACCAGTCGTGCTTTTTTTGGATTAAAAAAGCCGCCGGCAGGTTGTTGCCCGCCGGCGGGATAGTGCCGGCGCCAATGTGTTTCCCGGTTCTTCCGTCAGCCCGGCGTCGCGCCCACGGCGGCGCGTGCCACCAGCGCGCCAAACGCGCGCCGCGCCATGGCCTCGGCATCGGCTCGGCCCAGCAGCTTGAACGACTGCTGGAACGCCATGCCGATGCCTGACAGCTCGAAGGCAAACTGCCGCGGCTCCACGCCCGTGCCGAACTGGCCTTCATCGATCGCATCGGCCACCAGGCGCGCCACGCTGCTGTGCCAGTCCTTCAGCGACTGCACCACCAGGTCCCGGATCGTGCCGGGCCGGTCGCGGTATTCCTGCCCCAGTGCCATGAACAGGCAGCGGCCCTGCGTCACCGTCCCGCCCAGCCACTCCAGGTAGCCCTCGAACATGGCCTGCAGCCGCGGCATGCCGCGCGGCTGGCGCATTGCCGGCCGCACCACGATTTCGCCGAAGCGTTCGATGGCGAGGTCCAGCACAGCCTGCTGCAACGCCTCCTTGGATTTGAAGTGCGCATACAGGCCGCTCTTGGACATATTGGTGTCCGCGGCGAGGGTGGCCAGCGACAGCTGCTCGAAGCCGACCTTGGCCGCGGTATCCAGTGCCTGCTGGATGATGGCGTGACGGGTGAGTTGTCCCTTTTGCATGTTGTCCAGAATAGCACGACCGGTCGGTTTGTCAACGAAACCGGATGCATGGTAGTTGCCCCGACTTGCGAAGTTGTGCAGCGAAGGCCATAACGTCATACCTGGGGCGTGTGACGTCAACGCAAACCGACAAGGGTCGTTAGTCTCTTTGCGGTGCGACGATGTTGTGCAGGATGCGGCCTTTTGCCTTCCGTTTGCCGGCCGGGGCAAGAGGCGAATTGCGGACTTGGAAGAAATCTGCACAAAGTGTTTCGGCGGTTACATACGGAACGCTTTGCGTGCTCTATACTCGAATGCACGTCCGCGCACTTTTTTTCATTGGTGACTGGAGACCGACATGAACAGTACAGCCGTGCCAAGAGGCGCTAGCGAACCGTTCCGGCAACTGCGGGCGCTGCGCCGCGCGCGCAAGCTCAAGCAAGAGGACGTCGCCCGCAAAGCGGGCATCTCGCGGGAAGCCTACCTGCGGGCAGAATCGGGGCAAGCCGATCCCCGCATGTCGACATTCCTCGCTGCCTGCGAGGCGCTGGGCCTGGAAGTGGTGCTGGCCCCGCAGCATCTCGCAGCAGACGTCAACGCCTTTATCGCCAGCCGCAACGGCGGCGTGACGGCAGCCTCGATGGCCGGCCAGCCGGCCGCCGGCAGTGCGCAGGCACCCGCCGCGGCACCGGCGCAGGGCAGCGGCTTCGGCTCCGGCACGGGCGAAGGCCACAAGCCGGTCTGATCCGGCCGCTGCCTGGCCGGCCACGTCTGCACGGGCCGGCGCAGGCGGATGGCGTTCCAGACCACCATCCAGCAACCGGCGCGGTGCGGCCCTCGCTCCGCGCCGGTTGTTATCGACCGGGCGCTGCCTGCGCCGCCCGGCGCCTCCATCACGCCGTCGCGGTGCCTGCCGAGCGGTGAGTGACTGCGTTTCCCTACCCGACTTTCTTGAGACCGCCGCGTCCCATGCCTGACGCGCGCTGAAGGCCACACTTTTCCCTTTTTCCGGTTCCGGCCTACAACACCAGTGGGTGCACCGCCTTGCGCATTCGCCGGCGCGGGTTTGACACGCCTGTTTTGTCAGATTACGATATGGTAAATGAATTACGGAATACGTAATTCCGTGCCGAACTCACCCAGACCGGCAGGGCCCGCCAAAGGGTTCCCCGGGGCGCCAGCGCAGCGCCGCATGGAGACGCCGTGGATACCACCACCAACCCGCAACGCACCTTCGCGTACCAGCCCGGCGCCGAGCAACGCTCGCAGCCGGCGGCCGCGCCTGCGATCCGCCCGGTGGCGGTGGTGGGCGCGGGGCCGGTCGGACTTGCCGCGGCGATCGACCTGGCGCAGCGCGGCGTTCCCGTGGTGGTGCTGGATGACGACGACACGCTTGCCGCCGGCTCGCGCGCCATCTGCTTTGCCAAACGAACGCTCGATATCCTCGACCGCCTCGGCTGCGGCGAACGGGTCGCGGCCAAGGGCGTCAGCTGGCATGTCGGCAAGGTGTTCTTCGGCGACGAGCAGGTGTACCGCTTCGACCTGCTGCCAGAGGCCGGCCATCGCCGGCCGGCCTTCGTCAACCTGCAGCAGTACTACCTGGAAAGCTTCCTGGTCGAACGCGCCGCCGGGTTGCCCGGCGTCGAGCTCCGCTGGCGGCATCGCGTTACCGGCGTGGCGCCGGGCCAGGACAAGGTCGCGCTGACGGTCTCGACGCCTGACGGGGACTACCTGCTGCAGGCGCGCTACGTGGTGGCCGCCGACGGCGCCCACAGCGCTGTGCGCCAGTGCCTTGGCCTGGAAAGCAAGGGCCGCGTGTTCCGCGACCGTTTCCTGATCGCCGATGTGAAGATGGCGGCGCCGTTCCCGGCCGAGCGCTGGTTCTGGTTCGACCCGCCCTTCAATCCGGGCCGCTCCGCACTGCTGCACCGGCAGCCCGACGATGTCTGGCGCCTCGATTTCCAGCTGGGCTGGGACGCCGATCCCGAAACCGAGAAGCAGCCGGAGCGTGTGATCCCGCGCATTCGCGCCATGCTGGGCGATGACGTGGCCTTCACGCTGGAGTGGGTCAGCGTCTATACCTTCTGCTGCCAGCGCATGGATGCCTTCCGCCACGGCCGCGTGCTGTTCGCCGGCGATGCCGCGCACCGCGTTTCGCCGTTCGGTGCACGCGGCGCCAACAGCGGGGTGCAGGATGCCGAGAACCTTGCGTGGAAGCTGGCACTGGTGCTGGCCGGAAGCGCTGGCGATGCGCTGCTCGACAGTTACGCCAGCGAGCGCGAGGCCGCCGCCGACGAGAACATCCGCCATTCGACGCGCTCCACCGATTTCATCACGCCCAAGAGCGCTGTGAGCCGCACCTTCCGCGATGCGGTGCTGCGCCTGGCGCGCCGCCATGCGTTCGCGCGCCAGCTGGTCAACAGCGGCCGGCTGTCGCTGCCCACGGTGCTGCGGGATTCGCTGCTCAACACGCCGGATCGCGATGTGTTCGCGGGGGCGATGGTGCCGGGTGCGCCGTGCGTGGATGCGCCGCTGCAGCGCCACGGCGACGCGCAGCCAAGCTGGTTGCTGGGCGAACTGGACGAAGCAGGCAACGGTTTCACGCTGCTGGTCTTTGGCGACGGCAGCGCGATCCCGGACGATGCGCGCCGCCGGCTGGCAACCGCCGCGGTGCCGGTGCGCCTGCTGTTCGTGGTGCCGCCGGGCCAGCCGGCTACACCGCCCGATGGCTCGCGCCATGTGAGCGACGCCGAAGGCCTCGCCGCAAGCCGCTACGACGGCCGTCCGGGCACCTGCTATCTGATCCGTCCCGACCAGCACGTCTGTGCCCGCTGGCGAGACTTTGATACCGAAGCCGTGCTGGCCGCGCTGTTGCGCGCCTTGTGCCTGCCAGCCAACGGCCAGATTCACTAGAGAACCTTGAACCCCCGACCGACACCGCAACGCTGACGACACCATGAACCTCACGCACACCCAGCTCGCCGAGCACGGCTACATGTCCGGCTTCGCCAACGAATTCGCCACCGAGGCGCTGCCCGGTGCGTTGCCCGTGGGCCAGAATTCGCCGCAGCGCGCGCCTTACGGCCTCTATGCCGAGCAGCTGTCCGGCACCGCCTTCACCGCGCCGCGCGCGCACAACCGCCGCTCGTGGCTGTACCGCATCCGCCCGGCGTCGATGCACCAGCCGTTCACGCAGGTCGAGCAGTCGCGCTTCCTGAGCCGCTTCGACCAGGTGCCGCCGTCGCCCAACCAGATGCGCTGGAGCCCGCCGGCAATGCCGTCGGTGCCGACCGATTTCGTCGACGGCATCGTCACCATGGCCGGCAATGGCGGGCCGGAAGCGATGAGCGGCTGTGGCATCCACCTGTACCTGGCCAACCAGTCGATGCACGACCGCTTCTTCTACAACGCCGACGGCGAGATGCTGATCGTGCCGCAGCAAGGGCGCCTGCTGATGGTGACCGAACTGGGCCGCCTGGAAGTGGAGCCGCAGGAGATCGTCGTGATTCCGCGCGGCGTGCGTTTCCGCGTTGAGTTGCCGGATGGCGAGGCGCGCGGCTATATCTGCGAGAACTACGGCGCACTGTTCAAGCTGCCCGACCTGGGCGTGATCGGCTCCAACGGCCTGGCCAACCCGCGCGACTTCCTTTCGCCGGTGGCCAGCTATGAAGACCGCGAGGGCGATTTCGAGCTGGTGGCCAAGTTCCAGGGCAACCTGTGGCGCGCCGGGATCGGCCATTCACCGCTGGACGTGGTGGCCTGGCACGGCAACTACGCGCCGTACAAGTACGACCTGCGCCGCTTCAACACCATCGGCTCGATCAGCTTCGATCATCCGGACCCGTCGATCTTCCTGGTGCTGCAGTCGCCGTCGGACACCCCGGGCGTGGACACCATCGACTTTGTCATCTTCGGGCCGCGCTGGCTGGCGATGCAGGACTCGTTCCGCCCGCCCTGGTTCCACCGCAATATCGCCAGCGAGTTCATGGGCCTGATCACCGGCGTCTACGACGCCAAGGCCGAGGGCTTCGCGCCGGGCGGCGCCAGCCTGCATAACTGCATGAGCGGCCACGGCCCCGATGCCGAGACCTTCGAGAAGGCCAGCGCGGCCGATACCTCGACACCGCACCACGTCGAAAACACCATGGCCTTCATGTTCGAGACGCCGGGCGTGATCCGCCCGACGCCATACGCGGCGCAGTCGGCCTCGCTGCAGCAGGAGTACTACACCTGCTGGCAAGGCCTGAAGAAGCATTTCAACCCGAACGTCCGCTGAACCCGACATATCCTGGAGTGACCCAATGACCGCCCCCCAAACCAGCTGGATCGACAGCGCCAACGACGGCCAGACCCATTTCCCGCTGCAGAACCTGCCCTACGGCGTGTTCTCCGTCAAAGGCCAGTCGCCGCGCGTCGGCGTTGCCATCGGCGACCAGATCGTCGACCTGGCCGCGCTCGATGACGCCGGCCTGCTGCCCGCCGCGGCAAAGGGCACCTTCGCCGGCACGACCCTGAACCGCTTCATCGCCCTCGGCAAGTCCGCGTGGACCGAAACCCGCAATCGCCTGACCGCGCTGCTGTCCGGCGAAGACGCAGCGCTGCGCGACAACGCCGCTTTGCGCGACAAGGCGCTGGTGCCAATGTCCGCCGCGGCGCTGCACCTGCCGGTCGACATCCCTGGCTACACGGATTTCTATTCGTCGAAGGAACACGCCACCAATGTCGGCCGCATGTTCCGCGACCCGGACAACGCGCTGCTGCCGAACTGGCTGGAAATCCCCATCGGCTACAACGGCCGCGCCAGCTCGGTGGTGGTGAGCGGCACGCCGCTGCATCGCCCCAACGGCCAGATCAAGCTGCCGAACGAAGCGCGCCCGGTGTTCAGCGCCTGCCGCAAGCTGGATTTCGAGCTGGAGATGGGCTTTATCGTCGGCAAGGAATCGGCGCTGGGCGAGCCCGTCAGCACCGCCGACGCGCCGGCCCATATGTTCGGCATGGTGCTGCTCAACGACTGGAGCGCGCGCGATATCCAGCAGTGGGAATACGTGCCGCTGGGGCCGTTCAACAGCAAGGGCTTCGGCACTTCGATCTCGCCGTGGGTGGTGACGATGGACGCGCTGGAACCGTTCCGCCGCGACAATCCCGAGCAATCGCCGCAGCCGCTGCCGTACCTGCAGCAGCAGGACAAGAACGCCTATGACATCGCGCTGGAAGTGTCGCTGCAGCCGGAAGGCGCGCCCGCGCCGAGCACGATCTGCCGCACCAACTTCAAGGCGATGTACTGGACCATGGCACAGCAGCTGGCGCACCACACGGTGTCGGGCTGCAATGTGCGCGTGGGCGACCTGATGGGCTCGGGCACGATCTCCGGAACCACGCCGGACTCCTACGGCAGCATGCTGGAGATTACCCGCAACGGTGCCGAGCCGGTGACGCTTGCCGACGGCAGCCAGCGCGGCTTCCTGCAGGACGGCGACAGCGTGATCATGACCGGCTACTGCCAGGGCGACGGCTACCGCGTCGGCTTCGGCACGGTCGCGGGCAAGATCCTGCCCGCGCGCTAAGCTTCGGCAGCCGGCACTACAGCTGGCACTACAGCCGGCTCTTCAGCCAGCGTGCGGGCCATGCCGGGCGGCATCGAGGATCACCGCTGCCCGGCCTGACAGCAGCGTCCGGCCCTCCGCACTGACGGTGAAGGCGTACAGCACGCTGGCGCCTTCGCCGCTGACGCGCCGCGCTTCGATCAGCAGCGGCGCGTCGATATCGTCCAGCCTTTCCACCAGCAGTTCGAGCTTGCGCACCGACGCCAGATAGCCGGAGCGTGGGCGCGAAGGGCTGTCTTCCTGCGCGGCCAGCAGCGCGCCGTGCACGGCCATCGCCTGTGCCGCGTATTCGATGCCGCAGACCGCCGCCAGCCGCCCGTGCGCCCGCAGCGGGTTGTCCGCCCGTGCATGCGTGCCGGACACGCAGCGCACCACGTTCTCATCCCAGTCCAGCACGCCGTCGAGCAGGCACATCGTGCCTTGGTGCGGAATGCGCGCCGCAATCCAGTCGCGGTCGCGCACGGGTGCGGGCAGCGTCACGGTGTCAGGCCGCGGCGGCGGTGCCGAGGCTGGCCACGTTGGCCCGGATCTGCAGCCGGTCCAGGTAGTCGAGCACCACCGCGCCGGTGTCTGCGCGTGCGATGGCGGCCAGCAGCGGCAGGGCGCGCGCGGCCGGTGCCGACTTGCGCAGCGCTTCCAGCGCGGCATCCGGCATCGTATCGGCGCTTGCCTGCGTCAGCGAGACCTCGATCTGCGCCAGCGTCCGCGGCGTCGGCTGCGGCGTCACCAGCAGCGCCACGCCGAACGGGTCGGGGATGGGCCGATGGCTGTGCAGCGGCTCGGGGTAGCCGGTGTCGTAGGCAATCAGCAGGCAGGGCTCGGCATCGCCCGCCACCTGCAGCGCGCATTCGAGCAGGCCGGCGCCGAAGCTGCCGTCCATCGCGCACAGCACGTTGGAGGTGCGCATCGCGCCGGCCGCGATCGCCCAGTAGCCCGCGGTGGCGTTGTGGACGGAGTTGTGGAAGCGCGTCGGCGACATCAGCGGGTCCGGCTCGGCCAGCGCTTCGCAGATTGCGTGGAAATTCCGGCCGTCGGCGCTCGACGAGGTAAAGATCGTCGGCAGCTGTGCGGCATCGCGGCCGCTGGCGGCGACGGCCTGCTGGCCCACGCCCAGCGCCAGGCGCACGGTCGGGCCGGTGCGCCGGCGCTCCGCGGGCGGCAGGCCGGCGGGCGGCGGCAGTTCCGTCGGCGCGTGTGTGTAGGGAGCGCGGCCCGCCAGTATCTCGCGGGCTGCATCCCAGCCATTCATGCCGGGGCCGAGCAGGCCGATGCTTTCGATATAGACGGGCTGCAAAGCGGGCTGCAAAGCGGGTTGCGGCATGGCGCTGGCTCAGTGGGACGCCGCGTCCGCGCGCGCGAACAGCAGGCTGCAGTTGGAACCGCCGAAGCCGAACGCATTGCTCATGGCATAGCGCAGCGGCGCGTCGCGGTTCACGAGCTGGTAGTTCACGCCCAGCGCCGGGTCCGGCTGCGTGGTGTTGATGCCGGCCGGCAGCAGGCCATGGCGCAATGCCAGGGCGCAGATGACGGCCTCCAGTGCGCCGGCGGCGCCGAGCGCATGGCCGGTCGCGCCCTTGGTCGAACTGCACGGCGTACCCGGCAGCACCGCGGCCATGGCCAGCGCCTCCGCGGCGTCGTTGCTGCGCGTGGCGGTGCCGTGCAGGTTGACGTAGCCCACCTGCGCCGCGGCGATGCCGGCGCTGGCCAGCGCCTGTTCCATGGCCAGCCGGGCTCCAAGTCCTTCCGGGTGCGGGGTCGACATATGGTGCGCGTCGCTCGACTCGCCGATGCCGGCCAGCAGGATGGCATCGGCATCCGGCGCGTCCGGGGCGCGCTCGAGCAGCCCGAACGCGGCGCCTTCGCCGATCGAGATGCCATCGCGCGCCACATCGTACGGGCGGCACGGCCGCGTCGACAGCAGCTCCAGCGAATTGAAGCCATACAGCGTGGTGTGGCACAGCGAATCGACGCCACCGACGATGGCCGCATCGATCCATCCTGCTTCGATCATGCGCCGGGCCGAGCTGAAGACCTTGGCACCGGACGAGCATGCCGACGAAACCGCGGCGGCCGGGCCGCCCAGGCCGAGATACTCGCGCACGAAGTTGGGCAGGGAATAGGGGTTATGCGTGCCGCCGTAGTGGAAGCCCGCCGGCAGCGCGCCGGTATCGGGATCGCGCTGCCGATAACCCAGTTCCGTCTGCAGCACGCCGGCGGTGCTGGTGCCGAGAAAGACACCGATGCGGTCCGCGCCATAGCGGTCCGCGGCTTCGCGTACGCGCTCGGCGAAACGATCGGCTTCGAGTCCAATCCATGCCAGGCGGTTGTTGCGGCAGTCGAAGTGCGACAGATGCGCTGGCAAGGTCACCGCGTCCAGTCCCGGCACTTCACCGACATAGGTGTCCAGGCGCACATCGCCAAAGCGGCAGGGCGCCAGGCCGCCACGCCGTTCGCGCAGCGCCGACAAAGTGGCGTCTGCGCCGGTACCGATGCAGCTGGTGGCCGTGAAGTGAGAAAACAGTAGCGGAGACAAGGCTTTGCGCGATCTTGGGGGGAGTGGGCTAATTGTAACAAGCCGCGGCCGGTCAGCTTGTCGGCGACTGTCCGGTACGGCTGTCGGCATGCCCTGATTCCACCGCTGCGCGCAACGTCACGCAGTGCAGCCCGGCGCGGTCGATGGCGGCGAGCAGGTCCGGCAGCACTGTCGTGCAGTGCGGATTGCCGGCGGGATCGACGCCGGGATTGCCGTCATGCAGCAGCAGGATGTCGCGGCCCGCGAGCTTGTCGGTCAGGCGCTGCGCCACGCGCGCCGCGAAGTCGCCGGAGCGGGTATCGAAGCCGCGGCGCGTCCACGCCGCGAGGCGGAGCCCGAGGCGGCACAGCACCGGTTCCAGGAACGGGTTGCGCAGCCCGGCCGGCGCGCGGAAAAAGCGTGGCGCCTCCCCGGTGATGTCGCTCAGCACCTGCTGGGCCGCGCTGATGTCGCGCAGCATCCGCCCCGGTCCGAAAAGGGAGAAATGCAGCCGGTGATGCATGCTGTGGTTCTCCACCGCATGGCCGCGGCGCGCGATCTCGCGCACCAGCGCCGGATGCGCCGCGGCGCGTTCGCCGACGCAGAAGAAGGTGGCGCGCGCGCCGTGCTGGTCGAGCAGGTCGAGCACGTGCGGCGTCAGCGCCGGATTGGGGCCATCGTCGAAGGTCAGCGCTACGCAATCCTGCGCTGACGGCGGCAGCTGCAGCAGGTTGGGCCCCAGCCACGTGCTGCGCGGCCACAAGCCGCCGGCGCACAGCGCCGCGTGGGTGGCGGCAATGCCTGCCAGTGCCGGGACCATGCTGCCGGGATACGTGAGCATGGCGCCGATGCCGGCCACGTGGACCGCGGCTGCGCCGTACAGCAGCGGGCTGGGTCGCCACGGGCGGCTTGGCGGCGTGTCGCGCCAGGCGCCGCCGGATGCGGAAAAGCGGTTCATGTCGTACTCCCGGCCTGCCCGGTTCCGGCGGTCCCGGCATGCCCGGCATTCCCTGCATTCGCGGCGGCCGCGGGCCGCGCCAGGATCGCCGAAAACCACAGCGCCAGGATGGCGCCGGGGCCGACCGTCAGGCCGAACGCCTGCAGCAACGGCAGGCTCGACAGCGCCAGCAGCCCGAAAGCGGCCACCGTCGTCAGGTTTGCGAGCAGCAGGGAGACCAGCGTGTGCGGGGAATGGGCCGCGCCAGGCTGGCCCGCCGCGGCGCCATTGAAGAATAGCGCGTAGTTCGAGCCCACTGCCACCAGCAGCAACAGGCCCACCAGGTGCAGCAGCGTCAGCGGCTGGCCCAGCGCTGCCAGCCCGCCCAGCACCACCACCGCGGCGGCCGCCAGCGGCAGTACCGTGGCCGCCACGCGGCGCGGCGAGCGCAGCGCGACCGCCAGCAGCGCCACGATCGCCAGCAGTCCCGCCAGCGACAGCAGCAGCGCCTCGCGCAGGTAGCCGGCGTAGAGGCGGTCGGACTCGCCCTTGAGGTCGACGAACAGCGTATCGGGCACGTCGGCGCGGGCGACGGCGGCGCGCACCGCGGCACTGTCGACGCCGTCGCCGCCCTGCGCAGCGTTCGCCGTGGCTGGGGCCCGCAGCGGCAGCGTCGCGCTCCAGCGCCCGTCGCGGTGTGTCAGCAGCGCATCGACCGCCAGTGCCATCGAGGTTCCGCGCAGGTCTTCGCGTCGCAGCAGCGGGCCGGTGCGTGCCTGCCCGGCTTCGGCCAGGAACGGTGCGAACAGGTCGGCGCGCACCGGCTGGCTCGCGACGGCCGCGCGCAGCCGCTGCGCCAGCTCGGCGGGCGGCGGCAGGCTGGCCTGGCGCGCGCGCTGGGTGGCGTCGCTGGGCAGGTAGCGCGCGGGGCTTTCATAGCCGCCGATGAAGTTCTGCGCCACCAGCGGGTCGAGTTCGTGGGCCACGCGCTCCGCGCCCTGCAGCACGCTTTCCTGGTCGGGGCCGGACAGCACCACCAGGAAGCGCACGTCGGGCGCACCCAGGTCGGCGCGCAGCGACGCGTCAAGGGCCTGGTCGCTCGCGGGCACCGGGCTCAGCCCGGCCAGCTCGCGGCCCCACAGCGTGCCGCGATGCGTCGCCAGCACAGTGCTTGCCGCGACCACCAGCACCAGCACCAGCCAGCGCAGCCGGTGGGCGCGGCCGGCCAGCCACGCGAGGCGGCGTCCCAGCGGCGTCACGTCGCGCAGGTGCAGCGTGGCAGGCACCAGCTGCGGCAGCACGAAGCGCGTCACCAGCGCCGCCGTCGCCAGCCCCGCGATCGAATACAGCCCGAGCTGCGCGAGCCCCGGAAAACCAGACAGCAGCAGCGAGGCAAAACCGCAGACCGAGGTCAGCACGCCCAGCCGCACCGTGGGCCAGAACCCGCCCAGCCAGGCGCGGTTGTCGCGCTGGCCGTTGCGCGTGTATTGCGCCGACTGCACGAACAGGTAGATCGAATAGTCAACCGCCTCGCCGATCAGCGTGGTGCCGAAGCCCAGCGTCAGCCCGTGCACGGTGCCGCCAAAACCCAGGCTCACCGCCGCGATGCCGGCCAGCGCGCCGCTCAGTACCGGCACCAGTCCCAGCACCAGCAGCGGCACCGAGCGGTAGACCACCAGCAGCAGCGTGACGATGATGGCCACGCCGATGGTCGACAAGCGCTCGACGTCGTGCCGGATGGTGTCGCGCGACTGGACCGAGAACACGCCCGGGCCGGTCATCGCGAGCTGGTAAGGGCCATTTGCCGCGGCCCTGGCGAAGGCATCGCGGATTGCCCCGATGGCCTGCGCCTGCGCGTCCGTATCCGAACCCGCGGCCGCGCTCTGCGCCAGCAGCACCGCGCGCTTGCCGTCGCGCGAGGCCCAGGCGCCGGCATGCAGCGGGGGGCGCTGGCCGGCGTCGAGCTGCGTCAGCATCGCCGCGACCTCGCCGGTGGGGTCGCGTGGCAACAGCGCCTTGGTGAAGAGGCCTGCCGACGAGGCCAGCAGCTCGAGCGAATCGTTCACGGCGCGCGCCAGTCCCTGCTCGCTGAAGCGCTCCGGCGTGACCGTCGGGCTGAGCAGGTAGCGGTGTTCGTAGACGTACTTGCGGTCGGCGTCCTGGTTCAGCGGCTCGCCGTTCTGGATCGCGGTGAAGCGCGGATCGCGTCGCAATTGCGCCGCCATCGCGCGCGAGACCGCGGCGCGGCCATCGGCGTCGCCGCCTTCGATGCCGACCAGGATCAGCCGCGATACCAGCCCGTCGCGCAGCTGGCTGACCAGCAACTGCTGCTCGGCACTTGGCAGCCGCGGCAGGAAGGCGGACAGGTCGGCGGTGAAGCTGGTGCGGCTGACCACCGCCGCACACGCCAGCAGCGCTACCAGCCACAGCGCAAGCGCCAGGCGCGCGCCGGGCAGCGTGAAGCGCCGCGGGGCCGAGGGGGGCGAGGGGGGGGAGGGGGGAGTACGGGGGGCTGCGCTCATGGGCGGCCGGCGGGGCGGATCGTCATGACGGAGCGGTCGCCGTCGGCCTGGCGGATCTCGACGCGGTCCAGCGCGTCCTGGCTGCCGTCGATGCGCACCTGGCTGACCACCGCCGCCATGCGCGAGTCCGCCGGCGTCAGCGTCAGCGTCCAGCGGCTGGCGCGGCCTTCGAGGCCGAGCTTGTAGTAGCGTTCGAGCGTGTGGCGGTTGCCGGCGAGCGTGCCGCGGATGCTTTCGATAAAGGCCGCCAGCTCGGGGAAGTTCTGCAGCGGCATGGTGAAGCGCTTGCCGTCGCGCTCCACCGTCAGCATGTCGCCGTCGAGCACCATGTTTTCGGCCTTGGGCGTTATGGTGCGCTTCTCCAGGTGGTCGGGCGCGGTGAAGAGCAGTTCGCCGGAAGACTGCACCGGCCTGGCCAGCATTGCCAGGTACTTGGTCTCGGTGAAGCGGACCCGGCCTGATTTGCGCTGCGCCAGCGTGGACATCAGCTGGTCGACGCCGAAGGCGGGCGCGGCCTGTCCCGCGGCAGGCGCGGCAGGCGCGGCAGGCGCGGGTGGTGCCGCGGCACGGCCTGGTACCGCGATGCCTAACGCAGCGCCAGCCAACAGCAACGGCAGCAGCGGGCGGACCAGGCGCCGGACGGACCAGATCGGATCAGTGTCGAAGGCTGTCAAAACGCTCGAGGGGCTCATGGCTCGTTGCCCGGCGGCGGCTGCTCGGAGAGCGGCGGGCCGGCGTGCCAGAAGTCATAGAAGTTGAACCAGTTGTACGGCGCCTTGCGGCTGAATTTCTCCAGCAGCCGCACATAGCCGTCCAGTGCCGACTGTACCGCGGCTTCGCGCTGGCCGCGCGCGGTCTGCGAGAAGTCCGCCAGCGGCACGAAATGGACATCGTAGCGGTTGCCGCCGCGATACAGGCCGGTGATGAAGAACACCGGCCGGCGCAGCATGGCGGCCATGCGCAGCGGCCCGGTCGGGAAGCCGGTGGGCGCGCCGAGGAAATCGCATTGCTGCACCGGGTCTGTGGCGCGCTGCGACAAGGTGCGGTCGGCCAGCATGCCGATCATGTAGCCACGGTCGAGGTAGTCGCGCACGCGCAGCATGGTGTCGAAGCGGCCCAGCGCGATCACGTCCTGGCGCATTGCGGGATTGATCGACTGCAGCACGTCGTTGAGCTTGTGCGCGTTTTCCTCGTACATGGTGATGGCGACTTCCATGTCAGGGTGCTGCCGGCCGAGCGCGCGCACGACCTCGAAGCTGCCCAGGTGCGCGCCCAGCAGGATCGCGCCGCGGCCGCGCGCCATGGCGGCTTCAAGCAAGCCTTCGCCATGGAGGCGGATGTCGAACAGGTCGAAGCGGCCGTTGAGCAGGTAGATGCGGTCGTGAATGGTCGAGGCAAAGGTAAACACATGCCGGTAACCGTCGATCCAGTTGGCCTCGCGGCCCAGCGCGCGGTCCAGGTAGGCGCGCGAGGCATGGCGCGCCGCCGGCGAGAACAGCGTGAAATAGGCCGCGATCAAGCGCAGCACCACGCGCCCGGCCGGACGTCCCAGCGCCAGCGAGATCCAGGTCATGACGCGCAGCAGCGGAAGGTTGCTGCGTTCCTTGCGCCGGGACCAGTCCGTGGCCTGCACCGGCGCCTGCCGTTTCCACAGCCAGGTCAGCATGGCGCGCCCTCCGACACAGAGGCGCGCAGCTGCAGCGTGCCGGTGGCCACTTCGCGTCCCGCGCTGCGCAGCGTGATGCGCAGGCGTTCGCTGCCGTCCGTGGCCGGCTCGGCGTCGTGTTCGATTTCCACCTGCTCTCCGGGGCGCACGGGGCTGAGGAACTTGATCGTCCCGGCCTGCGAAGGCACCAGCGGCCGCCCCAGCGCGGATCCGAGCGCGAGCAAGGCGTGGTCGAGCAGCACCACGCCGGGCACGATCGGATTGCCGGGGAAATGGCCCGCCATGGCGGGGTGGCCGGCGTCGATGACAAAGGCGGGCAGGGCGGGCAGGGCAGGTGCGCCGTCCCGCGCGCGGGACAACTGCGCCACCAGCGCCGCCAGCGCATCGCGCGGCAGCTTGCCGGCGGCATTGCGCGGCAGGCTTTCGGCGAACATCAGCGGGCGCGGCAGGAAGGCGGGGTCGATGCGTTCGCGCAGCGCCTGCAGGATCGCCGCCGAGGTCACGCCCGGCGCGACGACGACTGCCACCAGGCGTACCACGTGACCGTGCGCATCGCCTTCGTGGCTGTCGCCGGGCATGAAGAAGGCGCCGTCCTGCACGCCGTCAATGGCATTGAGCTGGTGGTCAAGGTAGGCCAGCGAGGTGCGCTTGCCGGCGATATTGAGCAGGTCGCCCTTGCGGCCGTGCAGCAGGAAGTGCCCGGCATCCAGCGGTTCGATGGCATCGCCGAGCGCCACCGGCTGCTCGAGATGCCCGCCCTCGGCCCATGTGATGGTGTCTTCATCGCCGTCCGCCGCACGCGGCTGCAGCCGGACGCCGGGCACCAGCGTCCAGGTGTCTTCCTGCGCGGTGCGGCGGGTGGCAAGCTGGCCGGTCTCGGTGCTGCCGTAGATTTCGCGCAGCGGGCCGTGGAACAGCGCTTCCGCTGCGGCAGCCAGTTCCCGGCCGAGCGGGGCAGTGGCGCACAACAGCAGGTCGGCTGCCGGCATGGGCATCTCCGCCTGCACCAGCGTGCGCAGGTGTACCGGGGAACTGACCAGCGCGCGCGGCGCGGGCACCGCGGCCAGTGCATCGCGGACGTCGGCCGGGTAGAACGCCGGCGCCGACGCCAGCGCGGCGCCGCCCTGCAGCGCCAGCATGACGGTGGCTTCCAGGCCGAACATATGCTGCGGCGGCACCGTGCCGACCAGGGTCCATGCGCGCCCGTCGCACAGGCCCAGCCGTTGCGCCGCGGCACGCGCGCCCCGGGCCATCGCGCCCCAGGTCTTGCGGTGCGGCACCGGGGTGCCGGTCGAGCCCGAGGTGAAGACGTAGGCCAGGACGCGGTCGGCGGGAATCGACGGCACATCGGCGGCCCAAGCGTCCGCATCCGCGTCCGCGGCGACGCCCTGGCGATAGTCGAACACCGGCATGGCCATTGCCGGGGCCGGTTGGTCCTGCAGGCAAAACACGTCTGGTGCGAATGCACAGAGCTGGCGCACCGTCTCGGGGGTCTGCGACGACGGCAGCAGCGTGGCCTTGCCGCGCAGCAGCGCGGCGCACAGGCCGACGGTGAAGCGGTAGCGGTCGGCGCAGGCATTGAAGACATGGCCTCCCTCCGGCAGCGCGGCGGCCAACAGCGCCACGTCGGCCAGGAACTTGCGCACGGTGACGGGGCGGCCCTGTACCCACGCCAGGATGGCCGCGGGCGAGGTGTGCGCGATAAGCGGAATCGCAGTCATGGCGGAAGTGTGGCGCGCCTCAGCGCGTCATCCCGGTGCGGGCCGCCCGCGCCGCCATCACGGCGCGATAGCCGTGCACCGCGTCGAGCGGGCCGCCGTGGCGCATGCCGGGGAAGGCGATGCGGCGGCATGCCGCTTCGGTGGCGAACATCGCGGCGATCAGCAATGGCGTGCCGAGGTTGGCGAAGTTCGACCATGTCGCCACCGGGGCCAGCACGAACAGCAGCGTCGAGGTGCCCGCCATGGCCGCGAAGAACAGGGTCCAGGCCTGCGTCACGCGCCGAGCATAGCGCGCGTGCGACGGCGTCAGTTCGCCTTGCAACGCGGCGGCGATCTGCGCGCACAGCGGCGTGCGGCCGGCGCGCAAGGTCAGGCCGAACATCAGCCCGAGCGCGACGTTGACGCCGGCGTGCTGCATCAGGTAAGTCCAGCCGAAATGGTGCGACAGCGGCGTACGCCAGAGCCAGAGCGCAGCGCATGCCGCAACCAGCGCGAACAGCGCCGGCTTGCGACCTGCCGTGCGCAGCGCCGTCAGGAAACCGATCGCCAGGAACGGAAGGGCGCCAAGAAACAATGCGGCGACTTCGGCTCCCGGTCGATGGGCGGCATAATGCAGGCTGCATTCATAGGCGACGAACCCGGCGACCCCGAGCATCCATCCCCGGCCGGCCGCCACAGGGGTTGCCTGCGGCGTACCGGGCCTGGCGATCGGCTGGTCCTTGGCGGACTGGGCGCGGAGAAAAGAAGATTGGCTCGAGGACATCGTTAGTCGTTATCATGTGTAGCAAACGGCGCTTCAGTTGGCTGCCCAAGATTGGCGAAACCCAAATCCGCGAGTGTGCGCCAGGCTGCCGAAGCGAACGCTTTATACCTTAAAAGACCCGGTACGCGGTGCCAGGATTCCCCAAAGCCCTGTTGATGTTGTTACCAAACTTCTCTCGGCTAGCCCGCCATCGGGGCCTTTGGTAGCATCGGCTGCCCCCACGGCGCGCCGGGACGATCCGGACCGGCTGCGTGCCGCGGCGGCCCCTCTGCTGCAACATGACCGAACTCGAAACCGAACTCGCCCGCCTGATCATCGACGAACTCGACATCGCAGACCTGCGACTGGAAGACGTCACTGCCGACACGCCGCTCTACGGCGAAGGCTTCGGGCTTGACTCCATCGACATCCTGGAGATTGCGCTGCTGGTGTCGCGCAAGTACGGGGTCGAACTGCGTTCGGACAACCCCGACAACAAGACCATTTTCGCGTCGCTGGGCAGCCTCGCCGCCTACGTCGCGGCGCAGCGCGCCAGCTAGGCCCGCCACCCGGCACCGGAGCGCGACATGCCCCAGCATGCCACGCCACGTCCGGCGACCGCGCCGGGCGCCGACGCAGCGCACCGCTCCCACCTGGTGCTGATCCCCAGCTACAACCCCGGCAACCGCCTGCACGGCACGCTGCAGGCGGCGCGCGCGGCGTGGGCGCCGGTATGGGTCGTGGTCGACGGCAGCACCGATGGCAGCGAACGCTGGCTGCGGGCCGAAGCCGCCACCGACCCGGCGCTGCGCGTGCTGACGCTGCCCACCAACCAGGGCAAGGGCGCGGCCGTGCTTCACGGCATCGAAGCCGCGGCGGCCGAGGGCTTCACCCATGTGCTGGTCATGGATTCGGACGGCCAGCATCCCGCCCACCTGATCACCGAGTTCATGGCCCTCTCGCAGCGCGCGCCGGACGCGATGGTGCTGGGCCGGCCGGTATTCGACGCCAGCGCGCCCCGCGAACGGGTCTACTGGCGGCGCATGTCCAATTTCTGGACCGATGTCGAGACGCTCTGGGCCGGCATCGGCGATTCCCTCTATGGCTTCCGCGTCTACCCCATCGCGCCGCTGCGCGCGGTGATGCGCGAGACACGCTGGATGCGGCGTTTCGATTTCGATCCCGAAGCGGCGGTCCGCCTGTCCTGGCGCGGTGTCCGCCCCATCAATGTGGCCGCACCGGTCCGCTATTTTGCACGCGGCGAAGGCGGCGTCTCGCACTTCCGCTACCTGCGTGACAACCTGCTGCTGACCGGGATGCACCTGCGGCTGCTGGCGGGTTGCGTGGTGCGGCTGCCGGTGCTGCTGTGGCGGCGCTTGCGCCTTGCCGGCAAGGCGGCGCCCCGGCACTAGCGCCTAGCACTGCCACCGGGCATGCATGCCGATGCAAGGAAGGCCGCGCAATGCGGCCTTCCTGCCTTTCCGATGTTGCCTTGCCGATCGGCGCGAGACTGTCAAGCGGTTACTTGCCCAGTTCGTGCCCGATCACGCCGCCAACCACGGCACCGCCGATGGTACCGGCCGTGCTGCCGTCGGTCAGTTCATGGCCGGCCACGCCGCCGGCCACTGCGCCCGCTGCGGTACAACCAGCCAGCGCCATGCTTGCGCCTATCAGGAGCGCGCCTGCGAGTTTCCACATGATGGTCTCCTGCATCGTTGCCGGGCCGGCCGGGGTGGAGCGGCCCATGCGTCCAGCTTAGGCACGGTCCG
Organism: Cupriavidus oxalaticus; assembly: GCF_038900635.1. Classification (GTDB taxonomy): domain Bacteria; phylum Pseudomonadota; class Gammaproteobacteria; order Burkholderiales; family Burkholderiaceae; genus Cupriavidus; species Cupriavidus oxalaticus_B. Next base: position 186,570 of record NZ_JAYMRX010000002.1, read on the forward strand.
GCCGGCGGCCTTTCAGGCACGCGCCGAAAACGCTGTAGGAATCGGACGACGACAGGTGGCGCAGGCGCTATGTCAGGCATCCTTCGCGTGCTGGCGCAGTCGCTTGATCAGCGACGAGGTGTCGGCGCGGCCGCATCCCATCTGCTGCAGGTCGGCATAGAACTGGTCGACCAGCGCCGTCACCGGCAGCGCGGCGCCGTTGCGGCGCGACTCGTCCAGGCACAGGCCCAGGTCCTTGCGCATCCAGTCCACCGCGAAGCCGAAATCGAACTTGCTGTCGATCATGGTCGGGCCGCGGTTTTCCAGTTGCCAGGAGCCGGCGGCGCCCTTGCTGATGACATCCAGCACCAGCCGCATGTCCAGCCCGGCGCGCTCGCCGAAGGCAATGGCCTCGGACAGGCCCTGGATCAGGCCGGCGATGCTGATCTGGTTGACCATCTTGGCCAGTTGGCCGGCGCCGGCCTCGCCAATGCGGGTGACCGCGCGGGCATAGGCGGCGATGACCGGCTCGGCGCGCGCATAGACGTCGGCATCGCCGCCGCACATGATGGTCAGGATGCCTTTTTCCGCGCCGACTTCGCCGCCCGAGACCGGGCCGTCGACAAAGTGCAGGCCGCGCTCGCCGGCCGCGGCGTAGAGCTCGCGCGCGACATTGGCGCTGGCGGTGGTGTGGTCGACGAAAATGCAGCCGCTCGGCGCGCCGAAGAAGGCGCCGTCAGGGCCGGTCAGCACCGCGCGCAGGTCGTCGTCATTGCCGACGCAGGAACACACCAGCTGGGCATCGCGCACCGCCAGTGCCGGCGTCGCTGCCGCCTTGCCGCCGAACTGGCCGACCCAGGCCTGCGCCTTGGCGGCGGTGCGGTTGTAGACCGTGACCTCGTGCCCTTTGGCGGCGAGGTGGCCGGCCATGTGGAAACCCATGACGCCCAGGCCGAGAAATGCGACACGCATGCTGCTGCTCCGTTGCTTGATCTGTTTGTGGAATCGGTGAGGGCGCGGGCCAGGGCTGCGCCGGGTCCCAGAGTATACGGGCCAGAGCAGGCGGGGCACAGATACAGCGGGTCGGAATGGGGTGCATAACAGAGTGACCAGGGAGGCATTTATGCCCATGTCACTGCCAGATCGGAAATACCCATGTCATGGGTATCCGGACTGCATGAGGCCTCATGTCCGAGACCCGCGGGAGCAGGCGGTATGGCTCCTGCCTGCTCCCGCTTTCGAGCAATGGCTACTCCGGCTTCACCCCCGCCTCCCGGATCACCGTATTCCACCTGGCGACCTCCGCCTTGATCCGCGCACTCGCCTGCGCTGGCGTGGTCCACGTGGCAATCGCCCCCTGCTTGAGCAGGATGGCCTGGACCTCCGGCTCGGCCAGGATCTTCTTCAGGTCTGCGCTGAGCCGGTCGATCACCGGCGCCGGCGTGCCGGCCGGAGCGACGATGCCGAACATCGAGCTGACTTCGAAATCCTTCAGCCCGGCCTCGGTGGCGGTCGGCACGTCGGGCAACGCATTGACGCGCTCGGACGAGGCCACCGCCAGGGCGCGGATCTTGCCGCTTTTCACATAGGCCTGGGCCGCCGGAACGGTCTCGACCATGCTCAGCACCTGCCCGCCGATCAGGTCGGTCATGGCCGGTCCGCTGCCCTTGTACGGCACATGCAGCATCTCCACGCCGGTCATGCGCTTGAACATCTCGCCGGCCAGGTGCTGCGGGGAACCATTGCCTGCCGAGGCGAAGGTGATGGCGCCGGGTTTGGATTTCGCCAGCGAGATCAGTTGCGGCAGGCTGCTGGCGCTGACCGAAGGATTGACCACGAACACCAGCGGCACGGTGCCGACGATCGCCACCGGCGCGAAGCTTTTCTCCAGGTCGTACGGCACGCGGGCCTTGTACAACGCGGCGTTGATGGCGTGGCTGGTGAGCGCGCCCATCAGCAGGGTATAGCCATCGGCGGGCGACTTGGCGACCAGTTCGGCACCGATATTGCCCGCGGCGCCGGCGCGGTTGTCGACCACCACCTGCTGGCCGAGCGTAGTGGACAGGCGCTGTGCCAGCGTGCGGCCAATCACGTCGGTGGCGCCGCCGGGCGGATAGGGCACGACCAGCCGGATCGGCTTGGCGGGATAGGCGTCCGCGGCCATGCCCGATACCGGGGCGAGCAGCATGCCGGCAAATGCGAGAGAAGCGACCAGGATGGAGCGACGAAGGGTGCGGCGCGCCGCGGTGGCGGCGCGGACGGCCGTGGGCGTAATGCCAGGCATGTGGGTCTCCTGTGCCGGGAAATCGTTGGAATGGAAATGGATCGGCGGGCGGCGGGTGGCCGCCGGCGGATGACGCCCGGCTCGTTATCGGGGCCAAGTGTAGGTCGAGTCGCTTGATTGATGAATCCGTATTTTTCTATCGACTGATCTCTGAATTGAATTAATTAACGCAGCGCGATGCCGGACCTGCGCCATGCCCCAATGGCCGCCAGGCTTCTGTCAATAGATTATCAATAATATAAGGGGGGTAGCCACATGCACGCCGCGTACGGGCAGTCGCGCCCTGCGCCGCGTGGCAGCCGCAACACAGTGAAGTCAGAACCCGCCTACGCCGCCGTCCGCCATCGTCCTATCCCTTGCGCGCGTGCCTGTGCCTACATTGGAAGCAGCGTCACCACCGCAAGGAGCCGATTCATGTCATTCGCGCTATACATCATTGGCTTGCTGGTCCTGGTCGGCGGCATCGCCTGGGCGATGTCAACGGCCGGCCTCGCTACGGTTTATATCGGCATTGCCTGCCTGATCGTGCTCGGCGTGGGCATCATGATGGCCGTCTCCCGCACGCGTACCAAAGACCCTTCCTGAAGCCTGCGGGCCCGGCTGCGTGCCGGGCCTGTCCTGGCGCCCGTGCCGCACGCCTTGCAGCGGCGGACGCAGCAGGTTGGCCTGCCATGCCTGCTGTATCACCTGGGCGATCTGGTTGAACGCCTGCTTGGAAATCACCGCTTCCTCGCGCATCGTTTCCAGCGAGAGCCTGCCCTTGCGCAGCGCAAACAGCATCAGCAGGCGCCGTTCCAGCGCGTCGGTGTAGTCGCCGAATTTCTCCCGCATCTCGGCCAGGCCTTCTCCGGCGGCCTGGAACCGGTCCTCCAGCACGCCGTCGAGCACCGTCGCCATGCGCGCGCCGAACACCGGCGTCAGCATCGAACGGTTGTAGCGCCGCAGCCGGTCCAGCACGGTCTGGCGGCAGATCAGAAGCTCGAAGCGATCGGCCAGCGCGCGCGCCAGCGGCCGGTCGATCGACAGCCGCCGGTGCAGGAACAGCGCCACGCGAAAACCCGCGTGATAGTCGAGGATATGGCGTGCCGCGCGGTTGTAGCCGATGCGCCCCTGTTCGCGCGCGGCATCGATCATCTGCGAGGTATTACGCATCATCGCGTCAAGGTTGGCGACCGAGATCACGCCGTCGCCATACTCCGGGATCAGCTCGCGCTCGCGCGTGGCCAGCGTGACCAGGCCGATGGTCAGGCGGTCGCGTTCGGACAGCGCGGTATTGAAGTCGAACTCGGCCGAGCCCAGCTCGATGCCGTGCCGGTAATGCTGCGCGGCATCGCGCGCGGCGGCCGGCGGCAGGCCGAACGAGTCGGCCACGCGCGCGAGCATGGCCTCGACTTCCTCGGTCGACAGCCGGATCGCCTGCTGCTGCAGCGCGCGTTCCTGGGGTGAAAGCCGGTCGAGCCCCAGCCGGTGGATCAGGCTGCGCAGCGTGGTGCCGTTCAGCAGCAGGCTCACCAGCACAAAACCAGTCGCCAGGATGGCGACGAAGTGGCGCGCTTCGTGGCTCAGGCTGGTGTTCTCGGCAATGCCCAGCGCCAGCACCAGGGTCACCGCGCCGCGCAGCCCGCCCCAGGCGATGGCCAGCCTGAAGGCATTGTCGATGGGGGCGCTCGCGCGCATCCATGTCAGCAGCGGCAGCAGCCCGAAAAGCGTGACCAGACGCGCGGCCAGCGCCGCGGCCACCAGGATCAGCAGCAGCACGCCGTGGTGGCGCGTCACGCCCGCCAGCAGCGACGGCACCCGCACGGCGGCCAGCAGGAACACCATGGCGCCGGCAATGCCCGCGAACTGCTCCCACATCATGCGCAGGTGGCGCCAGTTCGGCGGGTTCAGGCGCGTCGGCCCCAGCGCGCTGACCATCAGGCCGGCGCAGACCACCGCGACCACGCCCGACACGCCCAGCGCCTGTTCTGCCAGCAGGTACAGCGGGTAGGGCAGGGCCAGCGTGAGCGCGCTTTCCGCCATGGCCAGGCCGGCCAGGCGCGGCAGCAGGTCGGCAAGCAAACGCCCGGCCAGCACCCCGCACAGCACGCCGCCGGCGAACGACCACGCCAGCTCGCGCAGGCCCGCGCCGAGCGTCGCCTCCGCGCCGTGGCCGGTCAGCATCGCCACCAGCACGCCGACGATGGCGATGGCTGCGGCATCGTTCAGCAGGCTTTCGCCTTCCACCAGCCGGATCAGCCGAGCGGGCGCGCCCACGTCGCGGAAGATCGCGATCACCGCGGCCGGATCGGTGGTGGCGACCACCGCGCCCAGCAGCAGGCACACCGCCAGCGGCATGCCACTGGCGGCAGCCATTGCCACGCCGATCATCACGGTGGCCACCACCACCGCCACCACGGCGAGCAGCAGGATCGGCGCCGCATCGGGCAGCATGCTGCGCACGTCGGCGGTCAGCGCCGCGTGGAACAGCAGCGGCGGCAGGAAGATCCACAGGTAGGCCTCGGGCGGCAGCGCGGGATCGATCAGCGGATGCAGGAAATGCTGCGCGAAGGCGGGGTGGGCGGCGTCGATGGCGACGTAGCCGGCGCCGATGGCGATGCCGATCGCCGACAGCAGCGTCGATTCCGGCAGCACCAGCCGCGCCGCCGCGACCTGCACCACCGCGACGATGGCCAGCAGCGCGCCGGCCAGGATCAGGATATCGACGATGATGCTCATGCGCTGGCCTCCGTGGCGCCGGCGCCGGCGCCGGCAGCCGCGGGATGCGCCAGCTGCGCGCGCACCGCCGCGGCAAGTTCGGCGGCCGCGGGGGACAGCGTGCGGTTGCGCGAGGTCACCAGCCCGATCGAGCGCTCGGTCACGGGCGCGGTCAGCAGCCGCTCGACGATGCCGGACTGGCGCACCGTGCCGGCTGCGATCTCCGGCAGCGCCGCCACGCCGAAGCCGCATTCGACCATGGCCGCGATGGTGGCAAGATGCTCGGCCTCGAACACCGGCTGGAAGCGGATCTTGTTCTGCAGGAAGGCCCATTCGGCGTACTGGCGCACGCTGCTGGGATGCGTCATCGACACGTGCGGCGCGGCGGCGGTATCGGCCCAGCGCAACGGGCCGCTGCTGCGCGCCAGCGGGTGCGCCGAAGGGATCAGCAGCACGAAGCGGTCGGACAGCAGCGGTTCGTAATGCAGGTCCGCCTGCTGCGGATCGGCCGCGGTCAGCGCAAAGTCCACCTCGCCCGCGCGCACCAGGTCGAAGGCCGGGCCGGACAGCGTGTCGATCACCTTCAGCGCCACTTCCGGGCGCGCGCGGTGGTAGGCCATCAGCACGCGTGGCAGCATGCGGGCCGCCAGCGACGGCAGCGCGGCCACCGCCACCTGGCCGCGCTCGGCGCTGGCAATGCCGGTGACGGCGTCGATGGCGCCGCGGAAGGCGGCCTGCAGCAGCGCGGCCTGCTGCATGAAGACCTGGCCTGCGGCGGTCAGGCGCACGGTGCGGGTGGTGCGGTCGAACAGGCGCACGCCGAGCGATTCCTCGATGCGCAGGATCTGCGTGGACAGGGCGGACTGCGACAGGTGCAGCTGGCTGGCGGCCTGGCGGTAATTGAGCGTACGGCCGAGCACCAGCGTGGTCTCGATGTCCCGCATGGACAGGTTGATTTTCATGGTCAGGCAGTCGCGGGCGCTGTGTGCGCCGCGGAGAACATGAGAGGCACGACAGGTCTGAACGTGCGATTGATCTGATTTGTGGATCATTTTATCCATAGAATCGACTTCATCAATCAAAGCGAGTTCTCTACACTGCCGGGATTCCGTTGTCCGGCGTGCCACTGCGGCCGCCAGGCAGCCCGCCGATCCAGCAGGAATTCCCCGGAGTACCTATGCCGAACCCGACCGAACCGGTCACTGCCAGCCCGCTGGGCCGTCCCGGCGCCGCCCATGCGGTAGTAGTGGGCGGCGGCACCATGGGCGCCGACGTCGCCGTGGTGCTGACCCGCGCCCTGTGCCGCACCACCGTGATCGAGCCCGACGCCACGCGCGGCCCCGCGCTGCCCGAGCGGGTGCGCGACAACCTGGCCGCCATCGGCCGCGCCGAAGGCGCCTCATGCCTGGCCGTTGCCGCCACGCTGGACCAGGTCGACTGGAAGACCGTCGACCTCGTGATCGAATGCATCCCCGAGCGCCTGGAACTCAAGCAGCAACTGTTCGCCGACCTGGTCCGGCGCGCGCGGCCGGACACGGTGCTCGCCAGCAACAGCTCCAGCTTCCCGATCAGCGCGATCGGCGCCGGGCTGGATACGCGCCAGCGCATGCTGGGCCTGCATTTCTTCATGCCGGCGCACCTGGTGCCGCTGGTCGAAGTGGTGATGGGCGCGGACAGCGACGAAGGCTGCGCCGACGCGCTGATCGCGTTCATGCGCCGCTGCGCGATGGTGCCGGTGAAAGTGCGCAAGGACCTGCCCGGCTTCCTCGCCAACCGGCTGCAGCACGCGCTGTCGCGCGAGGCCTTCAGCCTGATCGACCGCGGCATCGCCTCGCCCGAGGACGTGGATGCGGCGGTGCGCTTCGGCTTCGGCTTCCGCTTCCTGGCCGCGGGCCCGGTGCTGCAGCGCGACCATGCCGGCATCGATGTGCATGCCGCCGCCGGTGCCACCATGTACCCGAGCTTCTGCAACGACGACCATCCCGCGCACTGCCTGGCCGAGCGCGCCGCCGACGGCCGCCACGGCATGAAGCGCGGCGAGGGCTTCTATGTCTGGAGCCCGGCAGCCATTGCCGCCGAGCGCGCGCGCTACGACCGCCTGCTGCGCGCCGGCCTCGACCTGATCGCCCCTGAATTGCCCGAGATCCAGCCATGACCCAAGCCAATCCATCCGCCTCGGCACCTTCCGCCGCCACCCGCGCGGCGCTGGCCGATTCGCCGCTGATCGTCACGGTGGCGCCCAATGGCGCCTACAAGCAGGCTGCCGACCATCCCGCGGTGCCGCTGACCGCGGCGGCGCTGGCACAGGAAGCGCGCGCCTGCCTCGAGGCCGGTGCCGCCATGATGCATATGCACGTGCGCGACGCGCAGGGCCGCCATTCGCTCGATGTGCAGGCCTACCGCGACGCGCTGGCCGCCGTCAGGCAGGCGGTCGGAGATGCGTTGCTGGTGCAGGTGACCAGCGAAGCCGCCGGCGTATACAAGGCCCCCGCGCAGATGGCGATGGTGCGCGAGCTGCGGCCCGAAGCCGTGTCGGTGGGCCTGCGCGAGGTGGCGGTGCCGGAGATCCCGGAAGGCGAGCTGGCCGCGTTCTTCGCCTGGCTGGCGCGCGAACAGGTGATGACGCAGGTGATCCTGTACGATGCGGCCGACGTGCGCCGCTGGCAGGCGCTGCGTGCCCGCGGGCTGGTGCCGGCGGGCGCGTGGTCGCTGCTGTATGTGCTGGGGCGCTATTCGGCGGGGCAGGTCTCGTCGCCACACGACCTGCTGCCGTTCCTGCAGGTGGCCGCGGAAAGCAACGATGCGCTGCCGTGGGCGATCTGCGCCTTCGGCCGCGAGGAGAATGCCTGCGTGACCGCGGCCGCCGCGTTCGGCGGCCATGTGCGGGTGGGCTTCGAGAACAATCTGCTGCTGCGCGACGGCAGCCGCGCGCCCGGCAACGCCGCGCTGGTGGCGCAGGCCGTGCAGGGCGGGCTCACGCTGGGCCGGCCGATCGCCGACGCCGCGGATGCGCGCCGGATCTACGGCGCGGTGCGCTGATGCTGTCCCGCGTGCGCGGCGTGGCGGCCGCGTGGCGGGCGGCGGAGGTCAGGCGCCGTCGCTGAAGCTGTCGCGCGGGCCGTTCGGGTTGTGCGCGCCGTCGGTGAAGGTGCTGCGCGTGCCGGTGTGGGCGCCATCGGTAAAACTGCTGCGGGTGCCGGTGGCCGTACGCGCGCCGTCGGTGAAGGCGCTGCGCGTGCCGGTGACGCTGTGCGCGCCGTCGCTGAACGGATCGACGCTGCGCGGTGCAGCTTGCGCAGTGCCGACCACGGTCGCAACCAGTGCGGTGGCGACAAAGACTTGCCTGAGTGCTTGCATGGATGCTTCTCCGTAAGAGTGCCAGCCCGGGACGGGTGGCGGTAGAGAGAAGTCTAGGCACTGGCCATCCACGCCAGCATGACGCCCGCATGACATTGCCGTCATGCAGCATTGGCCTGCGCGGCAAGCGCAGGGCAATTGCAAGGAAATGCGCCGCGCCGTCGCGCGCAAAACGCCGGCAGCGCCAGCAAGGCTGTAGAATCATGGCTATCCGACCGGCCAGCGGTTCCATCGCCGGTCTTCATTGCCCGCGGAAATGCAGCGGGCCTCTCACGATAGTCATGTCCGAGTCTGATTCAGCCAAACTCGCTGCGGTGGCGTGGATCCGCGAGCAAATGGACCGTCATGCGCTGACGCTTGACGACCTGGTCGCCGCGGGATGCTTCGACAAGGTCCCGGCGCCCGCCGTGGAATCCTCTCGCAAGGCCGCGCCCGAGACCGGCGCCAATGTAGCCAGCGCCAAGGCCAACGGCGCACCGCGTCCGCTCTACCGCAATGCCATGGGGCAGAGCTGGGACGGCGAGGGCGAATACCCCGACTGGCTGCAGCGCGCGGTCAATGCGGGGCAATCGATCGAGTTCTTCCGCGTCGAATAAGCCGCACGCGCGGTGCCGGGGGCTGTGTGGTGGCCAACGGGTAGCAGTCAGAGTGCTATCAGGCGGCCGCCAGGCGCGGCGTGGCGCTTCAGCAGCGCGTGGCGAACGGCAGCAGCAGATCGTTGAATGCCGCCGGTGTCGCCATCGGGGCCATATGCGCCCAGTGGGCCATCACCTCGGGGGGCAGTTCCGGCAGTTCGCCTGCCGCGGCGGCGGGCTGCGCCGGCAGCGTTGCAGTGTCGTCGTCCGATGGCTGCGGCGACCCGGCGTCCTGCCATTGCAGCGGCACGCCTTGTCCGCCGGGTTCCGCCATGACCTGCACGGCGCCGCCGAGGCAACTGCCTGCGCTGCCGCCGCCCAGTGCGGCCTCGGCTTCCATCTTGGCCGCTGCATGCCGTTCCGGGAGCGACATCCCGGCGGCCTGCACCGTGCTGCAGACGGTCGTCACGGCCGCGGCGGCACCGGACACGGGCAGCGCGAGCAGGGCAAGCGACAGCAGCAGGGAATTCGGCAGGCGCCTCAGGCGCGGCAGGCGTTTCATCAGGCGGGCGAAGGCTAGGGGGCGGAAAGCAGACAGGAAAGCGCGCGGCGCGCGGGGGAACCATCGGCCAGGCCGGCGGTCACCGCGCATTTTACTGGCTTTTACCCGCAAAAAGCCGTCTTTGCGATGACATTTCTGAAATCTTTGCCCATTTCCGGCCATCCTCGGCTAGCGTTACGCCATGGCGGCACTGGTGCCGCCGGAAAGTGACTGACACATGCGTATCCTGATTGTCGAGGACGAACCCAAGGCGGGGGACTACCTGCTCAAGGGCCTCACCGAATCCGGCTTCGTGGTGGACCTGGCGCGCGACGGCGTCGACGGCCTGGCCCATGCGCGCGAGCACCCCTACGACCTGATCGTGCTGGACGTGATGCTGCCGAACCTGGACGGCTGGCAGGTGCTGCGCGAGCTGCGCCGCGAGCGCGACACGCCGGTGCTGTTCCTGACCGCGCGCGACGAGCTGTCCGACCGCCTCAAGGGCCTGGAGCTTGGTGCGGACGACTATATGGTCAAGCCGTTCGCCTTCGCGGAGCTGGTGCTGCGCATCCGCACCATCCTGCGCCGCGGGCCGCTGCGCGAGAGCGAATTCATTGAAGTGGCCGACCTGCAGATCGATGCCATCCGCCGCCGCGTGGTGCGCGCGGGCCAGAAGATCGACCTGACTTCCAAGGAATTTGCGCTGCTGTACCTGCTGGCGCGCCGCCGCGGCGAGGTGCTGTCGCGCTCGCTGATCGCGTCCCAGGTGTGGGACGTCAACTTCGACAGCAACACCAATGTGGTCGACGTATCGATCCGGCGCCTGCGCGCCAAGGTCGACGACCCGTTTCCGCGCAAGCTGATCCATACCCGGCGCGGCATGGGCTATGTCCTGGATGATGGCGAGGACAGCGATGGCTTCGGGCCTGCCGCGGCATGATGCGGCTGCCGTCGTCCCTGACCACGCGGCTGGCGCTGGCATACGGCCTGGCCACGGCCGCGATCCTGGTCAGCGTGGCTGCCTACCTGTCCAGCGCGCTGTCGGCGCAGCTGGAGGGCCGCGATGAAAGCGAGCTGGTCGGCGAGGTGCTGCTGGTGCGCCACCTGCTGCGCGAAGTGCGCAGCGAGGCTGAGATCCGCGCCGATACACACCGGTTCGCCGATATCGCCATGGGCCATGAAGGGCTGATCCTGGTGGTGCGCTCGCGGCAGGGCGAGCCGCTGGTCACGCTCAATCCGCGCAACGAGACCGTGCCGCCGCTGCGCGTGCTGCCGGCCGGCACGCAGCCCGAGAAGGACATGCTGCAGACCTGGCATCCGCGCAACGGCGTGGCCTCGCGCGGCATTGCCGCGCTTGGCCAGCTCGGCGATTCCGACAAGGCGGTCGAGATCGTGGTGCTGCGCGATGCCGGCTACCGCGTGGCGCTGATCCGCGAATACCGCTACCGGCTGCTGTGGGCGACGCTGTGCGGCGCGGCAGTGGCGGCCGGGCTCGGTTTCGTGCTGGCGCGGCGCGGGCTGCGGCCGCTGCGACGCATGGCAACCGACGCGGCCGCGGTGACTACCAGCCGGCTCGCCACGCGGCTCGATGTGGGCAGTGCGCCCGCCGAGCTGCGCGAGCTGGCGGCCGCGCTCAACGACATGCTGGCGCGGCTGCAGGACAGCTTCTCGCGGCTGTCAGAGTTCTCGGCCGACCTGGCGCACGATTTCCGCACGCCGATCAGCAACCTGATCGGCCAGACCCAGGTGACGCTGGCGCAAAGCCGCGGCGCGGCGGAATACGAGACGCTGCTCGAATCGAACCTGGAAGAGTACGAACGGCTGGCGCGCATGATCGAGAACATGCTGTTCCTCGCGCGCGCCGACCATGCGCAGGTGGCGCTGGGCGTGCGCACGCTGGACGCGCGTGAAGAACTCGACAAGATGGCCGAGTATTTCGAGGCGGTCGCGGCCGACCGCGACGTCACGCTGGCGGTTGGCGGTCACGCGCTGGTGCAGGCCGACCAGACGCTGCTGCGGCGCGCGGTCACCAACCTGCTCGACAACGCGCTGCGACACGCGCCCGAGGGAACCACGGTGCGGCTGGATGCCACGCGCGTGCCCGCGCCGGGCGGGGCGGCCAACACCTGCATCCGCGTCAGCAACGCGGGACCGGCGATCCCGCCGGACACCCTGCCGCATATCTTTGGCCGCTTCTACCGCGCGGACCCGTCGCGCCGCAATTCCGCCACCTCGACCGGCCTCGGGCTGGCAATCGTCGACACCATCATGCGATTGCACGGCGGCAGCGTGACCGTGCGCAGCGTCGACGGCGAAACGGTGTTCTCGCTGCAATTTCCGGCCGAAACCTCGGCCGCCGCGGTGCAGGCTCCCGCCACGGTGGCCTGAACCGGCCCGCCGCGGGCCCGCCGCGCTTGCATGTGCCCGGCACGCGCGCATAATGGCGCGCGTGCCGGCAGCGGCAACTCCGGCCGGCGCATCCATACGCAACCAGGATCACAACCCACAAGGAGAGTGACATGCAGGTGCAACCCTATCTGGATTTTGGCGGCCGCTTCGACGAAGCCGTGGCGTTCTACGGCAAGGTGCTGGGCGCGCAGGTGACATTCGCGATGCGCTACAAGGAGGCGCCGCCGGACCAGGGCATGCAGATCCCGGAAGACTGGAAGGACAAGGTGATGCACGCCAATATCCAGTTCGGCGAGACCCAGCTGATGGCGTCCGACGGCCGCCCCGGCGAGCGGCCGGCCTTCAGCGGCTTCAGCCTGTCGGTCGGCGCGGTCAGCAAGGAAGAGGGCGAGCGCATCTTCAACGGGCTGGCCGAAGGCGGGCAGGTGGTGGTGCCGTACCAGAAGACGTTCTGGGCCGAAGGCTTCGGCATGCTGGTTGACCGCTTCGGCATGTCGTGGATGGTCAATTGCGAGCACTGAGAGCCCGCTTGACTCTGTAGCCGCTACAGGGTCTTCAATGTCATCAGGTCAAACCACGCGAACAACAAGAGATGGCTCGCACGTCACCTGAAGACGCACTGCCCCGGGATCATGCGCGCCCGGGGCACGATCACTCCGGACACCGCCATGAGCATGGGCGCGATCACGCCCATGATCACGATCATGGCGACGCTCATGCCCACGATCACGATCACGGTCCTTCGCAGGCCGCTGCGGCCGCCGCGGCGCACGCCTGCTGCGGCGGTGGCTGCTCGTCGACGATTGCCCTGACGCCGGCCACGCCGGCCACGCCGGCCGAGCCGGTAGAGGTGCCGGCCGGCGCCCGCACGGCCGCCTATCGCATCGACGCGATGGACTGCCCCACCGAGGAAACGCTGATCCGCAACAAGCTGGGCAATATGGCCGGCGTGGCGGCGCTGGAGTTCAACCTGATCCAGCGGGTGCTGACGGTCCACCATACGCTGCCGTCGCCCGAGCCGGTGGTCGCTGCCATCCGCGGCCTGGGCATGCAGGCGGTGCCGCTGGATGCCGAAGCCGCGCAGCAGGTGCTGCCCGAGACCACCGCGCGCAAGCCGTGGTGGCCGCTGGCGCTGGCGGGCGTGGCCGCGGTCGGCGCGGAAGCGACCGAATGGCTGGCGCTCGGCCTGCCGTGGCTGCCGGCCGCGCTGGCCCTGTCGGCGGTGGCGCTGGGCGGCCTGACCACTTACCGCAAGGGCTGGATCGCGCTGCGCAACGGCAACCTGAATATCAATGCGTTGATGAGCATCGCCGTTACCGGCGCGCTGCTGCTGCGCCTATGGCCCGAAGCGGCGATGGTGATGGTGCTGTTCGCGCTGGCCGAGCGCATCGAAGCCGCCTCGCTGGACCGCGCCCGCAATGCAATCCGCGGGCTGATGGCGATGGCGCCGGAGCAGGCGACGGTGCGCCGCGACGACGGCAGCTGGGAAGCCGTCTCGGCGGCCAGCGTCGCCGTCGGCGCGCTGGTGCGGCTGCGCCCCGGCGAGCGCGTGGCGCTGGACGGCACGGTCGTGCGCGGCCAGTCGGCGCTGGACCAGGCGCCCATCACCGGCGAAAGCGTGCCGGTCGACAAGGCCGAGGGCGATCCGCTCTTCGCCGGCTCGATCAACCAGTCGGGCGAGCTGGAATACACCGTGACCGCACCGGCCGGCGACTCCACGCTGGCGCGCATCATCCACGCGGTCGAAGCCGCGCAGGGCAGCCGCGCGCCGACGCAGCGCTTCGTCGACCAGTTCTCGCGCATCTACACCCCCACGGTCTTCGCGATTGCCGTGGCGGTGGCGGTGGTGCCGCCGCTGCTGGCCGGCGGCGGCTGGGCCGACTGGATCTACAAGGCGCTGGTGCTGCTGGTGATCGCTTGCCCGTGCGCGCTGGTGATCTCCACGCCGGTGACCATCGTCAGCGGCCTGGCCGCGGCAGCGCGCCGGGGCATCCTGGTCAAGGGCGGGGTCTACCTGGAGCAGGGCCGGCACCTGGCCTGGGTGGCGCTGGACAAGACCGGCACGATCACGCACGGCAAGCCGGTGCAGACCGGCCATGCGCTGCTGGCCGACGCGCCGCCGCAGGCGCGCGCCATTGCCGCCAGCCTGGCGGCGCGCTCGGACCACCCGGTGTCGCGCGCGGTGGCAGCCGCGGCGGCGGGCGAGGGCATTGCGACGCTGCCGGTGGACGATTTCGAGGCGCTGGCGGGGCGCGGCACGCGCGGCACGGTGCAGGGCGTGGAATACCGGCTCGGCAACCACCGGCTGGTGCATGACCTCGGCGCCTGCTCGCCGGCGCTGGAGGCGCGGCTGGAAGCGATCGAGCGCGAAGGCAAGACCGTGGTGCTGCTGGCGCGCGTCGAAGGCAATGGTGCCGCCACCGCGCTGGCGCTCTTCGCGGTGGCCGACACGGTACGCCAGACCAGCCGGCAGGCGATTGCCGAACTGCATGCGCTAGGCGTGAAGACGCTGATGCTGTCGGGCGACAATCCGCATACCGCGCAGGCCATCGCGGCCGAGGTCGGTATCGACGAGGCGCGCGGCAACCAGTTGCCGCAGGACAAGGCCGACGGCATCGCCGCGCTGGCCGACGCCGCGCATGCGCGCGGCGGCCGCATCGGCATGGTCGGCGACGGCATCAACGATGCGCCGGCGCTGGCGCGCGCCGATATCGGCTTCGCCATGGGCGCGGCCGGCACGGACACCGCCATCGAGACCGCCGACGTGGCGCTGATGGACGACGATCTGCGCAAGATCCCGGATTTCGTCCGGCTGTCGCGCCGCACCTCGCGCATCCTGGTGCAGAACATCACGCTGGCGCTGGGCATCAAGGCGGTGTTCCTGGCGCTGACGGTGATGGGGCTGGGGACGATGTGGATGGCGGTGTTCGCCGATATGGGAGCGAGCCTGCTGGTGGTGTTCAATGGGCTGCGGGTGGGATCGCGGCGCGAAGCGTAACCACTGCTGACGGTCTGCTCCCCTCTCCCGCTTGCGGGAGAGGGGCCGGGGGTGAGGGCAGGCGCATGGCAAGCACGACAAGCTTGCACTTCGTGGATACTCTTGCCCTCACCCCCACCCCTCTCCCGCGGGCGGGAGAGGGGAGCCTGCTACATACGATGTTGGCTACGGTTCAGCGCGATACAACCTGCGGCTGAATAATCAACTCCCCGCTCCGCCCCGGAATCTCCCCCCACGTGACCGGCAACTGCGGCAACCCGGTTCGCTCCAGCCCGCGATACCACGCCGCCATCGACACCAGTTCGTGCCCCTGCTCGCGCCACCCCGCCAGCAGCCGCTCGAATACCGGCGCCAGCTTGCCGCCTTCCAGTTCGGTATGCAGCGTAAAGACATGGTCGCCCGGGCCTGCGGTCAGCTGCAGCAGCGCGGTATGGACATTGTCTTCGGTCAGCCCGTCGGTGCCGATCAGTTCGTCCAGCGTCGGCAGCGTGGTCGGCATCTGCACGTGCCGGCACGGCACGCCGTCGATGGTGGGGATATAAGGCGCCGTGCCGCGCCCGTCCGACGCATAGGCCATGCCCCAGTCGTCGATCTGGCGGAACGCATCCTCGTTCATCTGCCAGCCCGCCGCGCCATGCGTCGGCGGCGCTTCGCCGAAGATCTCGGTGTAGCGCGCAAACGCCTGCTGCATCTGGCGACGGGTCCAGACCGCGTCGCGCTCGCGCACGTTGTCCTGCCAGTAGACGTGGTCCCAGGTGTGGATGCCGCACTCGTGGCCGGCGGCGCGGGCCGCGCGCATTTCCGCCGCGCCCTTGCGCCCGATGTCCGGGCCCGGCAGCAGCACGCCGTACATCAGCGTGCGCAAGCCGTAGTTCGAAACCACCGAGGTGCGCGACACCTTCTTCAGGAAGCCCGGCCGGAACACGCGCCGCAGCGCCCAGCCGGTATGGTCGGGCCCGAGGCTGAACAGGAACGTGGCCTGTGCCTGCGCGGCGTCCAGCATCGACAACAGCTTCGGCACGCCTTCGCGCGTGCCGCGCAGCGTGTCGACGTCGACCTTCAGGGCAATGCGTGCCATCTGCGGTGCGCGCTCAGTTGGCCGAGTCGACCAGCGTGCGGGCTTCGACCACCTTGCAGCGATACGCCTCGAAGATGCGGCGCAGCGACTGCTCCATGCTGACCTCGGGCTTCCAGCCCAGCTCTTCGATGGTGTTGTCGATCTTCGGCACGCGGTGCTGCACGTCCTGGTAGCCCTTGCCGTAGAAGTCGCCCGACGAGGTTTCGACGATCTGCGTCTTGCGCGCTTCGTCGGCGTACTCGGGATAGTCTCCCGCCATCTTCAGCATCATCTCGGCCAGTTCGCGCACCGAATGGATATTGGCCGGATTGCCGATATTGAAGATCTTGCCGCTGGCGATGCCGTTGGGGTTTTCGATGATGCGCATCAGTGCGCTGATGCCGTCGGAGATATCGGCAAACGCGCGCTGCTGCGCGCCGCCGTCGACCAGCTTGATCGGCTCGCCGCGCACGATATGGCCGAGGAACTGCGTCACCACGCGCGACGAGCCTTCCTTCGATTCGAAGATCGAGTCCAGGCCCGCGCCGATCCAGTTGAAGGGCCGGAACAGCGTGTAGTTCAGCCCTTGCTCCATGCCATAGGCGTGGATCACGCGGTCCATCAGCTGCTTGGAGCAGGCGTAGATCCAGCGCGGCTTGTTGATCGGGCCGTAGACCAGCGGCGAGGCTTCGGGGTCGAACTCCTCGTCGCTGCACATGCCGTAGACCTCCGAGGTCGACGGGAACACCAGGTGCTTGCCGTACTTGACCGCGGCGCGCACGATCGGCAGGTTGGCCTCGAAATCCAGCTCGAACACGCGCAGCGGCTGGCGCACGTAGGTGGCCGGCGTGGCGATGGCGACCAGCGGCAGCACCACGTCGCACTTGCGGATGTTGTACTCGATCCACTCCTTGTTGATGGTGATGTCACCTTCGAAGAAGTGCATGCGCGGGTGGTCGACCAGATCGCCCAGGCGGTCCGTGTTCATGTCCATGCCGTAGACCTCCCACGGCGTGGTTTCCAGGATGCGGCGCGTCAGGTGATGGCCGATGAAGCCGTTGACGCCGAGAATCAGGACCTTTTTCATCGGTTTTCCTCGTTGCTTTGTTTTCTGAGAATATGGGAAAAGGCATCGGGCGTGACCGGCGCCCCGTCATGCGCCAGCAATTCGGTCACGAGCACCGCGCCGCCATCTCCGCACAGGCCAAGGAGCCTGCCGTCATGCGCATGCAGGCCGGGTGGCAAGCCGGCGGCGGCGCTGCCGGGCTGGAGGCGGCGCGCTCGCGCCACGATAAAGCGCTGTCCGGCTACCTCGGTGAACGCGCCGGGGTAGGGCGGCGCGACCGCGCGGATCAGGTTGTAGACGCTGGCAGCCGGCTGGTTCCAGTCGATGCGGCCATCTTCCGGCTTGCGCCCGGAGAAATAGCTGCCTTCCGCAAGCCGGTTGGGCCGCTGCGGCGTCTGCCCGGCGATCATCGCCGGCAACGCACGCCACAGGGTCTGCTCGGCGGCCACCGTGACCTTTTCAAAGACTTCGCCGGCGGTGTCGTCCGGCAGGATCGGCACGGCAGTCTGGTCGACGATATAGCCGGCGTCGGGCCTGGCCTCCATGGCATGCAGCGTGGCGCCGGTTTCGGTCTCGCCGTGCAGCACTGCCCAGTTCACCGGCACGCGGCCGCGGTACTTCGGCAGCAGCGAGCCGTGCATGTTGAAGGCGCCGCCAGGGGCCAGCGCCAGCACTGCCGCCGGAATCATCGCGCGGTAGTAGAAGGAAAAGATCACGTCCGGACGCGCATCGCGCACTGCCTGCGCGATCGCGGGATCGGCGGGATCCTCGCCGTAGATAAAGGGAAGGTCCAGCTCAGCGGCGGTATCCGCAACCCGCCGGAACCAGATGTTCTCGTCGGGACGGTCGCGGTGCGTGATGACCAGCGCCACTTCCACGCCGCGCGCATGCAGCACGCGCAGGCAGCGGTCGCCGACATTGTGGTAGCCGAAGACGACGGCGCGCATCATGGCTCCAGGCCCGTGCGGACCGGTGTGGCGTGCACAGGGTCAGCCTTTTCCAGCACCGCCTGGATACGGTAGCGCGGGCGGCCGCGCACTTCCTGGTAGATGCGGCCGACGTACTCGCCCAGCAGGCCCACGCCGAACAGCAGGATGCCGATCAGGAAGAAGTTCATGGCGAACAGCGTGAACACACCCTGTACTTCCGAGCCCAGCACAAAGCGGCGCAGCAGCAGCATCACGAACAGCACCCCGGAGAACAGCGACAGGATCGTGCCGATTGCCGAGAACCACTGCAGCGGCACGATCGAGAAGCCGGTCACCAGGTCGAAGTTCAGGCGGATCAGCTGGTACAGCGAATACTTCGATTCACCCGCATGGCGCTGTTCGTGGCCGACCTCGATCTCGATGGGATTCGACGCGAAGGTGTAGGCCAGCGCGGGGATAAAGGTGTTGACCTCGCGGCAGGCGTTGATGGTGTCGATCACGTTGCGGTCATAGGCGCGCAGCATGCAGCCCTGGTCCGTCATGCGG
The DNA here is from genome assembly GCF_038900635.1 of Cupriavidus oxalaticus. Taxonomy (GTDB): domain Bacteria; phylum Pseudomonadota; class Gammaproteobacteria; order Burkholderiales; family Burkholderiaceae; genus Cupriavidus; species Cupriavidus oxalaticus_B. The sequence continues at coordinate 205,008 of NZ_JAYMRX010000002.1, forward strand.
ATCTTGGTGATGCGCTCGCGCAGCCGGTTCATCGCGCGCGACGCGTAGCGGCGGAACGCGGTGTCGTTGCGCTGGCGGCGGATGGTGCCGACGTAGTCGTGGCCCGCGCGCATCGCTTCAACCAGGCGCGGGATTTCTTCCGGCGGGTTCTGCAGGTCGGCGTCGAGGGTGATCACGATCTTGCCGCGGGTATGCTCGAAGCCCGCCAGGATCGCCATATGCTGGCCGAAGTTGCCGTTGAACAGCACCACCCGGGTCACGTCCGGGCGCTTGTGGAACTGCGCGGCCAGCAGCGCCGCCGAGCGATCAGTGCTGCCGTCGTTGATGAAGATGATCTCGTATGAGTCGCCAAGGCCATCCAGCGCCGGATAGAGGCGGTCGAACAGGGCTTGCAGCCCGTCTTCTTCGTTGTAGACCGGGATGACTACCGAAACCTCGACCGGGCTCATTTGGAGAGACGTTTGCATGTTTCGCTGAGGGTTGCACAGACCCGCTCGACGTCGGCGGCTTGCATCGCGGGGAAAAGCGGCAGCGTGACGATGCCGCGCCCGATGCGTTCGGCATGCGGCAGCATGCCCTCGCGCCAGCCGAGCGAGCGGTAGTAGGAAAAAAGATGGATGGGCGGGTAGTGCACGCCGGTGCCGATGCCACGCTCGCGCAGGGCTTCCATGACCTGCTGGCGCGCCTGCGCCGGACCGCCCTGCAGGCGCCCGGTCGGCAGCACCACCTGGAACATGTGCCAGTTGGTGGTGGCCGCCTGCGCATCGAGCGGCTGCGGTAGTTCGATGCCCAGCCCGGCGAGGCCGTGGTCGGCGGCGCAGCGGAAGTAGGCCTCGGCCAGTTCGGCGCGGCGCGCGGTAATGGTGTCGAGCTTGCCGAGCTGGGCCAGGCCCACGGCGGCATTGACGTCGGTGAGGTTGAACTTGCCGCCGGGTTCTTCCACGTCCATGCCGTCCATGCCGGTGCGGATCACGCCCTGCAGCCGCAGTCGTTCGGCGCGCACCGCTTCTTCCGGCGTGTTCATCACCAGGCAGCCGCCCTCGATGGTGGTGATGTTCTTGTTGGCCTGGAAGCTGAAGCTGACCAGGTCGCCGAAGGCACCGATGCGCCGGCCCTGCCAGCGCGAGTCGATGGCCTGCGCGGCGTCTTCGATCACGCGCAGGCCATGTTTCGAGGCAATGGCGTAGAGCCGGTCCATGTCGACCGGCAGGCCCGACAGGTACACCGGCATGATCGCGCGCGTGCGCGGCGTGATCGCCGCCTCGACCGCGTCCAGGTCCAGGTTACGCGTGCGCGGGTCGATGTCGACGAACACCGGGCGCGCGCCGACCGCGATCACCACGTTGGCGGTGGCGACCCAGGTGATCGGCGTGGTGATGACTTCATCGCCGGGGCCGATATCCGCAATGCGCAGCGCGATTTCCATCGTCGCCGAGCCGTTGGCGAAGGTGCGCACCGGGCGTCCGCCGAACAAGTCCGACAGCGCGGCCTCGAAGGCCTGCATTTTCGGCCCGGAGGTGATCCAGCCGGACGCCAGCACCTTGCCGACGTCGGCAATGGCGGCGGCATCGATCTCAGGCCGGACAAAGGGCAGGAAGTCGGAAGCAGGAGCGGTCATGGTCTAAAAAACGACAATCGACGAAAAATCGGCGAAAAATCCGTAAAGAATCGGTCCCGGTCGGCGAGGTGGGGCAGGCAAGCAGGGCGGCCCGCTCAGGATCGGGCGATCAGGAAGACGCCAGCCAGTATCAGCAGGATGCCGGCCACGCGCAAGGGGCCGATCATCTCGCCGAACAGCCACCAGGCAGCGAGCGCGTTGACCACGTAGCCGAGCGACAGCATCGGGTAGGCGACCGACACGTCCACGCGCGACAGCCCCACGATCCACACGCCGACGCTGACCACGTACAGCGTCAGGCCGGCCAGCACCGGCCATTGCGTCAGCACGCGCAGTGCCGTGACGAGCAGCGTGCCGCGATCCAGCGTGATTGCGCCGATGGCGTTGACGCCGGCCTTGAGCAGCAATTGGGCGGCCGCATTGAGCAGCACGCCGGTAACGATAAACAGGAAAGTCGAAAGCGTCATGGCGCCGGGTCGTGCAGGGTTACTGTCCTTGGGATGGCGCGCGCGGGCCTTCGCCCGGCAGTGCAAAGTTGGCGACCGCCACGCGCCGGCGGTCGCCGGCGATCCGGTGCATCGGCACGCCGCGCGCCGCCAGCATCTTGTAGGTTTCGGGCATCATGATCGCCACGGCGCGCTGGCCGTCCTGCCAGCGCGAGATAAAGCCGTCGATGGTCGGGATCCACTTGTGCGGCTCCTGCCCGATGCCGAATTCCAGCTCGTCCCGATGCGCGACCATGATGGCGGTGCGGCGCAGGTAGAACGGCAGCGTATGGTCCAGCATGCCCACGCTGTACAGCGGCATCTGCGGCGTCAGCACCGCATTGATCGCCGGCACCAGGTCCGCGCCGGAACTGGGCCGTCCCATCGCCTCGTGGCCACGCAGCGCCACCGTGCAGCAGGCGAACATCGCCAGCGCGTACACCACGATGCTCGGGAATACGCCGCGCGTACGCAGCAGCCGCCGCGCAGCCACGGCCCCGGCCAGCATGATGGCAAAGGCAATGGCGATCCACAGGGTGAATTCGCGGTACACGGCATTGGGCGTGCTCGGCTTGTCCAGCATGGCAACGAAGGGGCACGCCAGCAGCCCGATCACGCTCAGCGCAATCACGGCGTTGACCTGCCAGCGCCACGCGCGTTCCGTGACCGTATCCAGCGCCACGCCTGCCAGCAGCGCCAGCGCCGGGAAGATCGGCACGATATAGCCCGGCAGCTTGGAACCCGACAGGCTGAAGAACACGAAGATCGCCACCGCCCACAGCGCCGCCAGCAGCGCGGGCTGGAAAGGCCGCGGCGAAGTGCCGCGCGCGACGCCGGCGCGCTCGCGCACCGCCTGCCACATCTGTGGCGCCAGCCCCAGCCAGGGCAGGAATCCGGCCAGCAACAGCGGCACGAAGAACCAGATCGCGCCGTCGCGCTGGTGGACATGCGAGGTATAGCGCTGCCAGTGCTCGTGGATAAAGAAGAAGTGCGGGAATTCAGGGTTGCGCACCGACACCAGCCAGAACCACGGCACGGTGACCGCAAGCAGCACCGCCGTGCCGGCCAGCAGATGGAGCCTGCGCCACAGGCCAAGATCGCGCGTGGCGAGGGTATAGACCACCAGCACCAGCCCGGGCAGCGCCAGCCCGACCAGTCCCTTGACCAGCACCGCCACGCCCATGGCGGCCCAGCATGCGAGCATCCAGTTGCGGCGCGCTGCCGGCGTGGCGTCCGGGTGCTGCGCGATCATCATGCAGGCCAGCACGCACGCCATCGCGCCGGCCAGGGTCATGTCCAGGGAATTGAAGTGCCCGGCGACATTCCACATCGGCGCCGCCAGCAGCGCCAGCCCGGCCAGCAGCGCCACGCGCTGCCCATACCACCGCGCCGCGGCCAGCATGGTCACGCTCAGGCCAAGCAGGCCGGACAACGCCACGCACAGGCGCGCCTGCCAGTCGCCGACGCCGAACAGCGTATAGGCCAGCGTGGTCACCCACAGGTGGAAGGGCGGCTTCTCGAAGTACTTGAATTCGTGGTAGCGGATCGTCACCCAGTCCCCGGTGACAAACATCTCGCGCGCGATTTCGGCGTAGCGGCCCTCGTCGGAGCGCAGCAGGTGGCGCATGTCGAGCGTGCCGAACCAGACCAGCAGGATGGCGAGGCTGACCAGCAAGACAGCACTGGTGGTGGTGGCACCAACGGACAGCCCGGCATACCGCGAGGTCGATGAACTACGCATAGAACTCCTGGAAAAACGACGGATTGGGATGGTCTTGCGTGGGTGCGCGACGACGGTAAGCCATCACAACGCATCGCGCCGTCATTTGGTGGACAGCCAGCCGGCTGCCTGGCCGAGGCAAGCCGAAAACCATGCGGGATGGCCACGCCGATGGCCGTTGCCGGGCGCCCGGGACGCCGCAGGCGGGCAGGGCCACGCGCGGCGGGCAATGGTAGCACGGCGGCGGGGTGGCCCCCGAGTCGCCGCGATCTGACGGCGGGCGGGCGCCGGTGGGCCGCTGGATGGAGTTCAGGCCGTCTGGATGCCTGCCGCGGCGGGACGCGCGCGGCGCAGGCGGAACGCAACGCCGATCAGCAGGATTCCGCACACGATGGCCCACGCGCCGATCATCCACAGCGCCGCCAGCGCCCCGGCGAGCGGCTGCCACAGCACCAGGAAGGCGAAGGCGATGCTGACCAGGCCGGTCAGGATCAGCCACCACTCGTTGGGAATCTCCTTGCGCAGCCGGATCGCGGCGACGATCTGCAGCACGCCGGTGGCCAGCGACCAGACCGCGATATAGACCAGCAGCGACAGCGCGGTGATCGCCGGGCTGAACCACGTCAGCGCGCCCACGCCGAGACCGAGCAGGCCCTGCAGCGCAAGGATCCAGCGGTCGCTGGTCTCGCGGTCCTTGCCGGAGATGGCCATGACCAGCGCCATCAGCCCGTCGGCCGCGGCAAACGCGCCGAACACGATCACCAGCGCGGCCAGCGTGGCGATCGGCGCGAAGAACGCGCAGACGCCGAATACCAGTGCAAACAGGCCGCGCAGGGCGACCACCCACCACAGTTTCGCGTAGTACTGAAGCATGGAACCTCCTCTGGGCCCGCGCGCGGGCCGGTACACGGGAACAGCCCGGCGGTCGCAGACGGTGGCGCAAGCCACCGCCAAGGGTCCGCGAGATAGCCACTTGCACGAAAAACACGAATAATCTGAATGGCCAGGGGACGTCTGGCAGGCCGGGCGCGATCGGGGGCGCCAGAACATTCTAGACAGGGATTCATGTGAAGACAAAGGCGCAGCAATACCGGCTTGCAAACCTCGCCACGCTGGCAGGCCTGTTGCTGGCCCTGCCGGCGGCGGCGCAGCAGGCCTCGTCCACTGGTGCAGCGGCGAACGCGGTCAGCGCCGCCACGCAGGTCACGCAGATGGCCGCGTCGGCAGCGGCGGTGCTCTGCAACGCGCCGTGGTTCCGCTCCGGCTCGCATGTGCAGATGGAGGGCGACGGCGCGCTGCCGATGTCGATCCGCATGACGCTGCGCGACGTGGGTCGCAGCGCATCCGGGTGCCGCGCGCAACTGACGGTCAGTTCCAAGTCCGCGATGTCGGCGCTGATGGGGCCGCCGGTGATCATGGAGCAGGTGCACGAGGTCGTGATCGACCGGCGCACGCCAAATGACCAGACCAGCATCGAAAGCCAGCATGCCATCATCAATGCCCGCGCGCGCTATGCGCGCATGTACGGTGAAGCCTCGTTTCGGGGCAAGGGCGTTTTCAACTACGCCGGCATGGACCTGCGCGAAGGCAGCACGCTCGATGGCGAGATGTTCCAGTCCAGCGTATCGCTCAAGGTCTACCCCCTGGGCTCCGACGAAGTGGTCAGCTCCATGCGCGCGCAGCATGCATCGATCCATATCGGTTCGCGCCAGGTTGGCCGCCGCCAGATGATCGAGACCGTCATGGGACGCAAGGAGTGCCTGCCGATTACCTATGAGAAGCGCACGTCACTGGGGCCGGTGATCGTGGGCGAGGAAGTCGTGCAGGTCGAACCCTCGGTGATGCATGTGACCGACTGGTACTGCCCGTCCGATGCCTTCGTGTTGCGCACCGAGGTGCGGCAGGATGGCAATGTGCAGCGCATCGACGTCACCGCGCTGGAGCGCGACACGCAGGCGCCTTGAACAGGTTCTGAACCGGCTTTTTGGCTTGCGCGCAGGGCGCAAAAAACCCGCCGAGGCGGGTTTTTTTGCCGGAGCCGTTGCCGTTCAGCTGGTGGCTTGCGCCGGAGCGGCCTTCTTCTTGGCCTTCTGCTTGGTCGACTTCTTGGCCGGTTTCGGCTCGGTGGCCGGTGCGGCGGGGTTCAGGTCGCTGCGCGTGCTCTTGTTCGCGCCCTGGCTGTACGGGTCGAACTTGTCGCCGGCCTTGGCACCCTGCGAGTATGGGTCGAACTTCTCGCCCGACTTGGCACCCTGGGAATACGGATCGAACTGCTTCTTGCCGGTACCCTGCGCGTGAACGGCAAGCGAGGCAGCGCCGAGGCAGAGCGCGATCGAGGTCGCGACAAACTTGTTCATGGTTTCTCCTGAGAAATGCCGCCGTCCGGCGGTCGAGTATGTGGCCTATCCCACGCGGGGATGGCTCGGGCCAGTGTCGCCAACATTGTTTGTCGCTGTCAACTTGGGGCTTGCCCGGCGCGGCACGCTCATGGAAACCCTGAATTGCGGCCCCGGACCGGTTGCGGTCGGGGCCTTGCGGGTGTCACTGGGGTTACTCGGTGCGGCGAAGATTCAAGGGTGTACCCGGGCGAAGGGGCGCGCTACGCACCTTACGGCCTGTGCGTGCGAAGCCAGTCTTTTAGTGCGCTGTTCATCCGTGTCTGCCAGCCTTCTCCGCTCGCACGGAAGGCCTCAAGAACTTCGGCATCGTAACGAATACTGACCAGCTCCTTGGTCGTGCCCAGTCTTGGCCGGCCCCGGCCGCGTTGGCCAAGTGGCTTCATCGCCGCCATCTCATTGGTCGACACTTCATAGGTGTCCGGATCGGCCGCGATACCGCGGTTGATTGCCGCGTCCTCTTCGTCGGTCGGCATGACGATCCTAGGTTTGCTCGACATAGTTTCGTACCTCGCGTTGATTGGCCTTGCGTGGCCTTGCGCAGGCTGATGATGTGCATCGCATCCCCGCGCTGGGTGAACACCACGCAATAGAGGCGATCGGCAATCACGCCGAAGCCGATTTCGCGGACCTCCCTGTAATCCCGTCTGGCATCAACTCCCGCCATGACCGTTGGCCAGTCCAGTTGAGCGGCCAGACGTAGCGACAAGCCGTGTTTGGCAAGATTCGTGGTGTCCTTGGCTGCATCAAAGCTGATGTCCATACGAATAATCGTAGCTACGGATATTCTGGGGCGCAAGAGTTTTTTCGTAGCTACAAATCTAACTCTGGTCCTTAGGGAAGAATGTAACCAATCTGCAATTTGTGGATATTGCGCCACATGTCAATCAGGGCAAACAGGTAGAATCCCGCCTTCCGTGCCCTTTGTCATATTCCAAGAACAATGAGCCCCCGTCCGTCACGCCTGCCCTGCATCGACGCGCTCAAGGCGGTCAGCTCCCAGCTGATCGTGCTGCACCATCTCGCTTTCTACGGCCCGATGTCCGACACGGCATACCGCCTCGCCCCAGGGCTGGTGGACTGGCTGTACGACTATGCCCGCATCGCGGTCCAGGTGTTCCTGGTGATCAGCGGCTTCCTCGCGGCGCGCAGCCTGGCGCCGCACGGCCGCCTGGAAATCCGCGAGCATCCGCTGGCGATGCTGTGGCGCCGTTACCTGAAGCTGGTGGTGCCGTTCGCCGCGGCGCTGTTGCTGAGCATTGCGGGCGCCGCGCTGGCGCGGCAGTGGATGAGCCATGAATCGATCCCGGCACCTCCGCAGCTGACGCAGTTCCTGGCGCACCTCACGCTGCTGCATAACGTGCTGGATGTCGATGCGCTCTCGGCCGGCGTCTGGTATGTCGCGATCGACCTCCAGCTGTTCGGCCTGCTGCTGGTGGCGCTCTGGGCCGCCCGCACCTTGGCGCCGCGCCACGCGCAGCCGGGCGCTGCTGCCGGCATCGGCGTGGTCGCGCTGCTGGCGGTCGCGTCGCTGTTCTGGTTCAACCGCGATGCCGCCTGGGATATCTGGGCGGTGTACTTCTTCGGCGCCTATGGCATGGGCACGCTGGCATGGTGGGCCTCGAACCCGGGCCGATCGGCGATCCCGCTGCTGGTGCTCGGCGCGGTAGCGCTGGCCGCGCTGATCGTCGATTTCCGCCTGCGTATCGCCGTGGCGCTGGCCACCGCGCTGCTGCTGGCGGTGGCCCGCCGCGGCGGCTGGATGGAGCGCTGGCCGCGCGGCCATGTGGTCGGCTTCTTCGGCCGCATTTCCTATTCGGTTTTCCTGGTGCACTTCCCGGTGTGCCTGCTGGTGAATGCGCTGGTGTCGAACCTTGCGCCGGGACAGCCGGTGCTGAATGCGCTGGGCATGGCGGCCGCGTGGGCGCTGAGCAACGTTGCCGGCGCGCTGTTCCATCGCTACGTGGAAAGCGCAAGCCCGCTGGCGGCGCTGCGCGCGGCGTGGGCATGGCTGTCCGACTCGCGCAGCTCGGCGAGCCGTCCCACTGTGTAAGGCTTGCAACCCCTGCGCGCACCGGCAGCATGCCTCCTGCCGGTGCGCGCGCACCAGCGATGTCATGCTGCCGGCACGCCTTGCGTGCATGTATGCCATTGCGCTTGCGTACGGCGCCATACAGAGCACGGCAGAACTCGCGTAAACAGGCATTGGGCGATGGCATGGACGTTGCCTAGTATGGAATCGTAAACCTGACCGTTTGGTCAGGATTCCATCGGGAAGCTAGGGTGCCATGTCCGACCATATCGTCCTCACTTCGCACGCGCGCCGCGACAAGCCGGCCGAGCCGATCCACTGGGGTGCACCCACCGCCGCGGAACGCGGACCAGTGATCGCCAGCCTGGCGAATCCCGCGCAGCGCAACGTGATCGGCACCCATGCCGGCGCCTATGCCATCTATCGCGCGCTGGCGGTGGCCTCCGGGGCGCTGCAGCGAGACCATCGTCCCGACCTGACCGATACCGCTCCCGCCGAGTCGATCGGCCCGCACCCGCAATGGGCCGATCCGGAAAAGATCGTCTCGCTCGATCCCTGGGGCCACCTCGTTTCCTCCGTCTTCGCGGACCGCATCGCCGCGGGCGTGGATATCCGCCCGACCATTGCGATCACGCGCGCGCACATCAACATGCCCGAGCTGCTCTCGGCGATGGCCGCGGGCCGGCTGACGCCCGATGGCAGCATCCTCTATGCCAATGGCGACGTGCGCGTGACCAAGGCGGCGGTCGATCCGGTCTGGTACCTGCCGGGACTGGCGGCGCGCTTCGGCATCAAGGAAAGCGCGTTGCGGCGCGGCCTGTTCGAGCAGACCGGCGGCATGTTCCCGGAACTGGTCACGCGGCCCGACCTGAAAGTGTTCCTGCCGCCCATCGGCGGCATGACGCTGTACTTCTTCGGCGACGTCACTCAACTCGGCAAGCCCGAGACAAAAGTGGCGTGCCGCGTGCACGATGAATGCAACGGATCCGACGTGTTCGGGTCAGACATTTGTACCTGCCGGCCGTACCTGGCACATGGCATCGAGGTGTGCATCGAGATGGCGCAGCAGGGCGGTGTCGGGCTGGTGGTCTACAACCGCAAGGAAGGCCGCGCCCTGGGCGAGGTGACCAAGTTCCTGGTCTACAACGCCCGCAAGCGGCAGGCCGGCGGCGACCGCGCCGAGACTTACTTTGCCCGCACCGAATGCGTGGCAGGCGTGCAGGACATGCGTTTCCAGGAGTTGATGCCGGATGTGTTCCACTGGCTGGGCATCCGCCGCATCGACCGCTGGGCGTCGATGAGCAACATGAAGCATGGCGCGCTGGTGGCGCAGGGGATCGAGGTGGTCGAGCAGGTGGCGATCCCCGAAGCCCTGATCCCGGCGGACGCCCGTGTCGAGATCGACGCCAAGGTGGCGGCCGGCTACTTTACGCACTATACGCCGCCGGATGCCGATGAACTGGCCCTGGCAAAGGGCAGGGGGTTGAACGAATGACAATGTATCCCGAAGAGGATCGTGGCGGCATGGACCGTCGGGGAGCAGGCGAGGAAATGCGTCCGGGCGGGGGCTGGCTCAGCCCGGTGCCGGAAGGGCATCCCGCTTCCGCGCTGCTGTGCGCGGAAGCGGTGCGCACGCATTGCGCGGCGGTCACCGAGCATGTGGACAGTGGCGCGTCCGAGTTGTTTACCTGGCACCCCGACCGCGTCCACGCGATCGCAGACTACGTGGCCAGCACCATCCGGCAGCGTTATCCGGACCTCCAGGTGCCTTACCACAGCCGCTGGCGCCACTTCGAGAGCGGCGGCGTCGACCGCTGGCAGGTGCTGTGTGAGCGCGCCGGCCTGAGCGGCCCCGAGCACCGCGAAGAGCGCGCGCGCATCGGCATCGACCTGGTGATCCCGAGCGTACTGCTCGACGCCGGTGCTGGCCCCGACTGGCGCTACCGCGATCCGGCCAGTGACCTGGTGCTGACCCGCTCCGAGGGGCTGGGCGTGGCCAGCTTCGTCCTGTTCGCACGCGGGGGCTTCTCCGCGGCGCCCGGCGATCCGCTGCGCGCGGATGCCGAGCGGCTGCAGCGCATCGATGCCGACAGCATCGCCCACGCCTTCCAGGTGGCGCAGCACAACCCGCTGGTGGGACTCGAAGGCCGCGCCGGGCTGCTGCGCCGGCTGGGCGAGGTGATGGAAGCAACGCCGGCGCTGTTCGGGCGGCCCGCGCGGCTGGGCAACCTGTTCGACTACCTGAAGGCGCATGCGGTCAACGACCGGCTCGATGCCAGCTTCCTGCTGCGCACGCTGCTGGTGGGTCTGGGACCGGTGTGGCCGGGGCGCATCGTGATCGAGGGTGTGTCGCTGGGCGACTGCTGGCGCCATCCGGCCGCGCCCGGCGGGCTGGTGCCATTCCACAAGCTCACGCAGTGGCTGACTTATTCGCTGCTGGAGCCGCTGGAGGACGCGGGCCTGACGGTCACCGGGCTGGATGCGCTGACCGGGCTGCCCGAATACCGCAACGGCGGCCTGCTGTTCGACTTCGAACTGATGGTGCCGCGCGATGCGTCCTTTGCCGCCGAGCCGCATGCGGTGGAGGAGCCCGTGATCGTCGAATGGCGCGCGCTGACCGTGACTGGCCTGGACCTGGTGGCCGATGGCGTGCGCCAGGCGCTGGGGCTGGCGGAAGCCGACTTCCCGCTGGCACGCGTGCTGGAAGGCGGCACCTGGGCCGCGGGCCGGCGCATTGCCGCCAAGCGGCGTCCGGGCGGTGCGCCGCCGTTCAGCATCATCAGCGACGGCACCGTGTTCTGAGCACGGCGGGCGCCCCGTGCGCCCGCCGCGATTGCGTCCGCAATCGGCAAGGTTTGCGTTGGATAACGTGGCATCAAACATGGCATCAGGAGCCTCCCCATGAACGACATGTCCGCTGTTCCCGCTGCTGTTCCCGTTGTAGCCACCCGCGACGACGACGCCGAAGGCATGCCCGGCGTGCTGGTCGTCAACCATCCGCTCGTGCAGCACAAGGTCACGCTGGTGCGCAGCGAGGAAACCACCACCGACAATTTCCGGCGCCTGGTGCGCGAGATCAGCCAGTTGCTGACCTACGAAGCCACGCGCGACCTGGCGATGGAGACCATCGCCATCCGCACCCCGATCGCGCCGACGCAGTCGCGCGTGCTGGCGGGCAAGAAGCTGTGCCTGGTGTCGATCCTGCGTGCCGGCAATGGCTTCATCGACGGCATGCTGGAGCTGCTGCCGGCGGCGCGCGTCGGCCATATCGGGCTGTACCGCGACCCCGAGACGCTTGAGCCGATCGAGTACTACTTCAAGATGCCGGAGGATATCCAGGAGCGCATGGTCATCGTGGTCGATCCGATGCTGGCCACCGGCAACTCGGCCATTGCCGCGCTGAACCGGCTGAAGGAGGCGGGCGTCACCACCATGAAATACGTGTGCCTGATCGCCTCGCGTCCGGGCTTGCGCGCGCTGCGTGCCGCGCATCCCGAAGTGGGGATCGTCACCGCCGCGATCGACGAGACGCTCAACGAGCACGGCTATATCGTGCCCGGCCTGGGCGATGCCGGCGACCGCCTCTACGGCACACGCTGATGGACCCGCGCGCCAGCGCCCCATCGCGCCGGCCGCTGCCTATGCAAGGCGCGCAGCTTGCGCACGAAGGTCCCGCCGGCCGCATCCGGCAGGAGAACCAGGCCATGATCATGCGCGCGGCCGAGTACGTGTTCGCGCGCGCCGGGTTTGCCGGCGCCACCATGGCCGAGATCGCGACGCGCGCCGGCGTGCCCAAGTCGAACCTGCACTACTACTTCCGCACCAAGCAGGCGCTGTACCGTGCCGTGCTGGCCCACACGCTGCAGCTGTGGCTGTCCGAGACCGATATCATTCGCGCCGAACTTCCGCCGCAGGTGGCGCTGGAGCAGTACATCCGCGCCAAGATGCGCTTGTCCGCCAGCCATCCCGATGCCTCGCGCGTATTTGCCAACGAGCTGCTGCACGGAGCGCCGGAGATCGGCGAGATCCTGCGCCATGCATTGCGCGAACTGGTGGCGCGCAAGGCCGCGGTGGTGCAGCATTGGATCGACAGCGGCCAGATGGCGCCGGTGGACCCGCAACACCTGTTCTTCACCATCTGGGCCGCAACGCAGACCTATGCCGATTTCGAGTCGCAGGTCTGCGCCGTGCTCGGCGTGAGCCGGCTGGGGCGGCAGGACTATGCGCAGGCGACCGAACACCTGGTGGCGCTGCTGCTGCGCGGCTGCGGCCTCGCGCCCGAGGCCATGACCATGCAGGTGCTGGCTGACGGGCAGGGGTGAGCGCCTCGTCCGTACCCTCCGCACGCGCGATGCCTGCGCCTCGCGCGGCCATGCGATCATGCGCCGTGCCTTTCGTCTGAACCCTTCCTGTCAAGAGACGCCATGCTCGACCTGATCCTGCGGCACTGCAACCTGCCCGACGGGCGCACCGGCATCGATATCGGCATTGCCGATGGCCGCATCGCCGCGGTGGAACCCGCGCTGGCCGCGCGGGCCGCCGAGGAAATCGATGCCGGCGGCCAGCTGGTGGCGCCGCCGTTCGTCGACGCGCATTTCCATATGGACTCGACGCTGTCGTACGGGCTGCCGCGCGTGAACCAGTCCGGCACGCTGCTCGAAGGGATTTCGCTGTGGGGCGAACTCAAGCCGATGCTGACGCAGGAAGCGCTGGTCGAACGCGCGCTGGCCTACTGCGACTGGGCCGTGGCGCGCGGGCTGCTGGCGATCCGCTCGCACGTCGACGTCTGCGATCCGCGCCTGCTCGCGGTGGAAGCGCTGCTGCACGTGCGCGAGCGCGTGCGTCCTTACCTCGACCTGCAACTGGTGGCGTTCCCGCAGGACGGCGTGCTGCGCGCGCCCGACGCGATGCAGAACCTGACGCGCGCGCTCGACATGGGGGTCGACGTGGTCGGCGGCATCCCGCATTTCGAGCGCACCATGGCGCAGGGCGCGGAATCGGTGCGGCTGCTGTGCGAGCTGGCGGCCGAGCGCGGGCTGCGCGTCGACATGCATTGCGACGAAAGCGACGATCCGCTGTCGCGCCATATCGAGACGCTGGCGAGCGAGACGGTGCGGCTCGGCCTGCATGGCCGCGTGGCGGGCTCGCACCTGACCTCGATGCACTCGATGGACAACTACTACGTGTCCAAGCTGATCCCGCTGATGCGCGAGGCCGGCGTCGCGGCGATCGCCAACCCGCTGATCAACATCACGCTGCAGGGCAGGCACGACAGTTACCCCAGGCGCCGCGGCATGACGCGCGTGCCCGAACTGCTGGCGGCGGGCGTGCCGGTCGCGTTCGGCCACGACTGCGTGATGGACCCGTGGTACGGCCTGGGCTCGGGCGACATGCTCGAGGTCGCGCACATGGGCCTGCACGTGGCGCAGATGACCGGGCAGGAGGCTATGCGTGCCTGCTTTGCCGCGGTGACCGCGACGCCGGCGCAAATCCTTGGCCTCGACGGCTACGGCATTGCGCCGGGCTGCCGGGCCGACCTGGTGCTGCTGCAGGCGCGCGAGCCGGTCGAGGCGATCCGGCTGCGCGCCACGCGGCTGCGCGTGCTGCGTGCCGGCAAGACCATCGCCAGTACGCCGCCGGCGACGGCGGCTTTGCAATTGCCCGGGCGCCCGGCGCAGGTGGATTTCATGCGCGGGGGTAGCACTGAATAGGTTTGCGCCGGGTTTGCGGCAGCTTCATGCAGCATGACTGCGAAGATTTTTGCTTGAGGGTGTTGACAGCGTCGGGTGCGGGCTGCATAATTTCGTTCTTCGCATCGCAGCAGCAATGCAGCGAAACGAAGCCCAGATGGCGGAATTGGTAGACGCACTAGGTTCAGGTCCTAGCGGTGGCAACACTGTGGAGGTTCGAGTCCTCTTCTGGGCACCAATATTCGGAAAGGCTCGCGCAAGCGAGCCTTTCGTCGTTTACGGCGTCGGACTCCGTCGTTGGTCCCGGTCGCAGATGTCCCGCCGATCAAAATTCCGCCCGCGGGCTCACGCCGCCGGTACCCCTTCTTCGCTCTGCGCTTCGCGCACGCAATTGCGCCCCTCCGCCTTGGCCCGGTACATCGCCGCATCGGCCGCGAAATGCGCGACTACCTCGTCCAGGAACACGCGGCGCAGCCGCTCCAGCGGCTCCAGCGTGCGCACGTAGCGATTCGTCAGTTCCTCGGGCGTCATCGAGTAATGGCCCGACACGCGTCCTTGCGCGACCAGGCTGTCGATCATCGCCATGCCCTGTCCGAAAAACTGGGGATTCGTGTCGGCGTAGGGCCGGGCGATGACGAGCTGCAGTTGTCGACGACGTCGAACATGCTTTCGATGGCCTGGCGGATCGCTTCCATGTCGCGATCCGCAAGTGGGCAGCCGCGCGCGTCGCTGTCCTTCCGCGCGCGCCCATTGCCACCGCGCGCTCGCCAACATTCCACGCTTACGCAAGCGGTCGGATTGACCTATGCTCAAGCTCATCGGGCAGGCAGATATAACGTCCGAAGGTGGTTGCCATGACTATGGTCTTGTCATCATCGAGCGAGAGGGAGGAGGCGGGGTCTTGCCCCGGTTGGCACCCGTGTGCCGCGCATCCGGGTCCGATCCTGCACCACCTGCAATGCTGCAGCATCCTGGCCGTGCTGATGTGTGCGCTGGCCCACGCGGATGATGCGGTTCCGGAAAGGATTGCCGACAGCCAGGGCGTCTCCGGCTGGGACCAGCCGCTGCAGGCCGCGCCAGCGCCGGTCGCCGAGGCACCCGAGACGCTGGTGGCCGGCGCCGACATGCCCGCCGCTGCGGCCGCATTCTTCAGCAGTGCCCCCGAAACAGTCACTATCGACTATGCGACGCGAGCACCGGAGCCTCCGCCGTCATTGCCGCTGGCGAGGGGAGCCGGGCCGGACGATGACGCGCCGGGCCTGGCCGCGGTGGAACGCGATCTTGTCGCCGTGGCCGATCGCCCGCGTCGCCTGACGCTGCACATGGACGATGTCACCAGCGCCGGCGGCTTTGTCGACAGCCGCGTGCGCACCATGGCGCTGGCGGTCGATGCAGTGGTGCCGCGCGCAGGCGGCCTGACGATCCAGCCGCGACTGCAGCTGGCCTATCAGCCCGGCATGTCGCCGGTCAGCGGCGTGCAGGCGCAGGGCATGCCCGGCGATTCCAGCGCGACCGGCATCGGCGTACGGCTCTATGGCGCGCAGCCGACACGCCTGGCCGGCATCTATCCGTTCGTCGAGGCCGACTGGTGGCAGGAGAGCCGCAAGCAAAGCATCAACATCAATGGCACGAAGATCGATGCCGACCTGCTGCGCGGACTGTTCTCGTTCAACATCGGCGCGCACGGCAACACGGCAACCGGCGTGAAGCTGTGGTTCAAGGTGAGGGCGGGGCGCAATCCGGGCGGTACGGTCGGCGCGAGGTACCGGTGGTAGTTTCAGAGTGCCGGCGAGCGCTTGCGCGCAGGATGGGGCGCATCCTCGCCGCCATGAAAAAAGGGCTTCCGTTTCCGGAAGCCCTTTTCCCTTCTGCATAGGTGGCGCGGCTGGCAGGATTCGAACCCACGACCCCTTGGTTCGTAGCCAAGTACTCTATCCAACTGAGCTACAGCCGCACACGAGAGGCCGAATTGTAGCGGAATTTCGGGATTGCGCAAGGGGTCCGCGAAAAAATTTTTGCGGCGCCGCCTTATGCCGTCACCTCCGACCAGTCCCCGTCCGATTCGCGTGCCTTGCCTTCATCGCGCAGCTTGAGCAGGTGCGCCAGCAGCGAGCGCTGCGCGACCGGGTGCATGCGCGGCGGCACGTCGTCATAGACGCGCAGCACCAGCGCTTCGATCGGCGCGGGCCCCAGTTCGCGCAGCGCGGCCGCGACCTTGGCTTCACGCTGCAGCCGGTGGCGGACCAGCAGGCGGATCGCGTCCTGCGGGCGCGCGATCAGGAAGCCGTGCCCGGGAGCGAGCCAGTCCAGGTCTTCTTCCTGCAAGGCGGCCAGCGAATCGAGGTAGGCTCGCATGTCTCCGTCAGGCGGTCCGATCACCACCGTCGAGCCCTGCATCACGTGGTCGCCGGTGAACAGGGTCTTCTCTTCTTCGAGCAGGTAGCACAGGTGGTTCGACGCGTGGCCCGGCGTATGGCAGACGCGCAGCGTGCAGCCGTCGCCGATGGCGATGCGCTCGCCGTGCGCGAGTTCGCGCTGCGGCGCGAAGCTCGCGTCCTGCCACTGGCCCGCCGGTGCGCCGCGGCCCAGCACGGTCGCCCCGGTGGCGGCCTGCAGCGCGGCGGCCGCGGGCGAATGGTCGAGATGCGTATGCGTGGCGAAGATCCAGCGGATCGGACCCGGCGCCGCGGCCAGGATGGCGCGCACATGTTCGGCGTCGTCGGGGCCGGGATCGATCACGGCCCATTCGTTGCGCGCGCCGCCGCCGACCAGGTAGGTGTTGGTGCCGGGGCCGGTCATCACGCTGCCGTTGTTCGCGGTCACGCGCCAGACGCGCTCGGACAGTTGCACCGGCAACCCGGGGCACAGCTCGTAACGGCCATGGTGCAGGCCTTCGGGATCGATGCGGCCGATCTCGGCATAGCACGCCTCGTTGGGCATCACCGGCCGCACGCCCGCGGCGCCGGTGGCCAGGCGCGGCATGATGCAGGCGATGCCGCGCTGTTGCGCCGCGTACGCGAAGCAGGCCTCGGCGTTCTCGAATTGCGCGATCGCCGCCAGCGTGCGGCGCGTGACGTGCATCATCGGCAGGCCGCTGGCGGGATCGGCGGCTTCGGCCGGGCGGATCCAGCGGTGTTCGACGATCTCGTTGCCATCGGCGATTACCTCCTGGCCTTGCGGCGCGATGGCGACGAAGAAGCGCGTATCGAAGCGCTTGGGCAGGCCCGGCGGCGTGAGCCAGTAGCTGTGGTAGGCCAGCCGGTCGGCTGCCAGCCGCAGCCCGAGTTGCTCGCAGGCATGCGCCAGGCCGGGTCCGCCGCGCTGCACGGCGGCGCGCAGCAGCGCCTGTTGTTCGGCGTCGAGGGCATCGGGGGGCAGCAGGCGTCCGTCGCTGCCATAGGCGAACAGCAGGCCGGCTTCTTCAAAGCATTCGCGTACCGCGGCAACATAGAAGTCCAGTCCGCCAGACGGCAGCCCGAGGCGCTCGCTCGCGGCGATATCGTCGAGGCCGTGGGCATGCGCGTGCAGCGCCTTGTCGTGCAGGGCGTCGAGCGTGCCGCCGGGGAACACGTAGGCGCCGCTGCTGCGGTCGTTGGCGCGCTCGACGCGGCGGACCAGCAGGACTTCCATGCCGGCGGGCGCGTCGCGCACGACCAGCAGGCTGGCGGCGTTACGCAGCAATGGCGCGGGAATGGCGGTGGTGGCAGGGCGTGCGCCGCTTGTCTCTGTGGTTGTCATTGTGTCGGCATCGTGGTGTCTTGCGGCGCCGCGCGCTGCGCGCCGGCGCCGGGAGCCGATAGTGTAGCCGCGTTGCCAGATTCGCAATCGCGGGCAAATCCGGAGGCGCCTGGGGGCTGCCCGGGACGGCCGGCTTTGGCTTTTCCGCTGGAAGGCATTAATCTGATAGCTCCGCTTCACTTTTTGGGAGGGCGCCAGTGCGCGCTTCCGTTGGGGGAGGTCCGCGTGATCCGAGCTTCAATCCTGTGCCTGCCGCTGGCGTGCCTGCTGGCCGCCTGCGAGACGCCGCCGCAAACCGCGCCGCGCCCCGTCCCGCCCGCCACCACGCGCATCACGGTCGATGCCCAGACCGTGTCCAGGGCGGCCTCCGTCGCCTGTGAGCCGGCCGTCGCCGACGCACTGAAGCGCCGCTATCCGCAGCCGGGCAGCGTGATGCTGATGTCCGACCGCGAGCAGTACTACCCGCGTCCGAACGCGCAGACTTCGGTCAATGGCGAAGGTGTGTTCGAGCCCGACGACAGCTCGTCGGCGATCGGTTTCCACTATGCCTGCCTGTACAACGGGCGCACGGGCAAGGTTGACGATGTGCAGATGCGGTATTGAGCGCTGGCTACCGAGGCGGGGATCGAGCACTGATCCCGGCTTCCGATCGGGTGATTCCCTCCCGCTGTGGCGGTGCTTTATCATCCATGTTTCACACCAGCAACCACCTTTAGTGTGATCGCCCTCGCTCACCTGCGTGCTAGGAATTGACACGGCGCAAGGTGAGGCACAAGATGCGGGAGCAAACACATGCGCCTCTGGGACGACATGCCGGCAGTCATAGCCGCAACGCCCGGACAGGTCGCAAGAATTGGGAACGGGGTCATGAAGCCTTCATTTCGTCTTATGGCGAGCGCGGTCACGCTCGCCGTCATGCTATCTGGCTGCGCCAGCGCGCCGGATACAGCCACAGTCCAGGCCGCCGCCGCCGAACAGCCGCCGTCCGACCAGGCCATGAAGGCCCTGTCGGCCGAGGTCTTCACCTATGCCTATCCGCTGGTGCTGATGGACGTGACGCGCGAGTTGATGACGCTGCGCACGCCGGTCAACACCTTCGCCCACAAGCGCACGTTCCCGGACGCCAGCTTCACCGACGTGGTCAGCCCCAATGCCGATACGCTGTATTCGTCGGCGTGGCTGGACCTGTCTCGCGAGCCGGTGATCCTGTCCGTGCCCGACACCCAGGGGCGCTACTACCTGATGCCGCTGATGGATGCGTGGACCAATGTGTTTGCCTCGCCTGGCAAGCGCACCACCGGTACCCGTCGCGGCAATTTCGCCATTACCGGGCCCGACTGGCGCGGCACGCTGCCCAAGGGCGTGCAGGAAATCCGCTCGCCGACGTCGATGGTCTGGCTGATCGGCCGTACCCAGGTCAACGGCACGAAGGAGCTTCCGGCCGTGCACCGGCTGCAGGACCAGTACCGGCTGACGCCGCTGTCCGCGTGGGGCGGCGTCCGTCGCGTGCCTGACCGGCCCGCGCCGCGCGCGGCTGCGGTCGACACGCAGAGTTCGCCGGTGGAGCAGGTCGCGGCAATGGACGCACAGGCCTTTTTCACGCGTTTCGCCGCGCTGCTGCCGGCCAATCTGCCGGCGCAGGCCGACAGCGCCATGGTGGAGAAACTGCGCCGCATGGGCATCAGCCCCGGCGTGCCGTTCAAGACCACGGTGATGGAACCGTCGACCGCGCGCGCGGTGCAGGAGGGCGCGACCGCGGCGCTGGCGGCGATAGCGCAGGGCGCGCGCAAGGGCAATGCCGATGCGGGCAACGGCTGGGTCATGCACCGCGATCTCGGCAACTATGGCACCAACTACGCCCGCCGCGCGGTGACCGCGTGGGTGGGGCTGGGCGCCAACCTGCCGGAGGATGCGATCTACGCGTCGACACGCACCGATGCCAATGGCACGCCGCTGCAGGGCGGGGCGCGCTACGTGCTGCACTTCGACAAGGATCAGTTGCCGCCGGCGCGGGCGTTCTGGTCGCTGACGCTTTACAACGACCGCCAGGCGTTTATTCCCAACCCGATCCAGCGCTACGCCATCGGCAGCCGCGACCGGCTGCGCTACAACCGCGACGGCTCGCTCGACATCTATATCCAGCACGAACGCCCGGCGGGATCCCGGGCCGCCAACTGGCTGCCGGCGCCGCCCGATGGACTGAACATGATGCTGCGCGCGTACTGGCCCGAGCAGGCGCTGCTCGACGGCAGCTGGATGCCGCCGGCGGTGATGCGCATGAACTGACGCGGCGCTGCCCTGGCAAACAATAAAGGCCGCATGCCTGATGGCATGCGGCCTTTATTGTTTGACTGCGCGGGTTGCGCGGGTTGATCAGTGCGCGTGCGTCGCGCACGCGGTGCAGGCGGTGCCGCCTGCGGGCGCCGCGGCGACATGGCCGGCCGGCTTGCCGACCCGCTTCCACGCCATCGTGCCGGGGCTGGACCAGCGCTCGCGCAGCGCACGCGCCGCACTGACCATGTTGGCCAGCGCCGCCTCGGTTTCTTCCCAGCCGCGCGTCTTCAGGCCGCAGTCAGGATTGACCCACAGCCGCTGCGGCGGCACCACTTCGCAGGCTCGGTCGAGCAGCCGCTCCATCGCCTGCACCGACGGCACGCGCGGCGAGTGGATGTCGTAGACGCCGGGCCCGATCTCGTTCGGGTAGTCGAAGTCGCCGAAGCCTTCCAGCAGTTCCATTGCCGAGCGCGAGGTCTCGATGGTGATCACGTCGGCGTCCAGCGCCGCGATCGACGGCAGGATGTCGTTGAACTCGGCGTAGCACATATGCGTATGGATCTGGGTCTGGTCCCTGACGCCGCTCGCCGACAGGCGGAAAGCGGTGACTGCCCAGTCCAGGTACGCGTCCCAGTCGCCGCGGCGCAGCGGCAGGCCCTCGCGCAGCGCGGGTTCATCGATCTGGATCACGCGGATGCCGGCCTGTTCCAGGTCGCACACTTCGTCGCGGATGGCCAGCGCGAGCTGGCGTGCGGTGGTGGCGCGCGGCTGGTCGTCGCGCACGAACGACCATTGCAGCATGGTGATGGGACCGGTAAGCATGCCCTTCATCGGCCGCTCGGTCAGCGACTGCGCGTAGCGGGTGGTGTCTACCGTCATCGGCTCCGGACGGTACACGTCGCCGTAGATCACCGGCGGCTTGACGCAGCGCGAGCCATAGCTCTGCACCCAGCCGTTCGCGGTAAAGCCGTAGCCGCACAGCTGCTCGCCGAAATACTCGACCATGTCGTTGCGCTCGGCCTCGCCGTGGACCAGCACGTCCAGGCCCAGCGCTTCCTGCTTGCGCACGGCCAGCGCGATTTCGGCGCGGATGCGCTCCAGGTACTCCAGCGCGCCGATGTCGCCGCGCTTGAAAGCCGCACGGGTCTGGCGGATGGCCGCGGTCTGCGGGAACGAACCGATGGTGGTGGTCGGCAGCAGCGGCAGTTGCAGCGCCTCGCGCTGGCGCTCGATGCGCTGTGCGAACGGGCTGGCGCGGCGCGCCATGTCGGCGGTCACGCCGGCCAGGCGTTGCTGCACGCGCGGGTTGACCACGCGGCGCGATTGCCGGCGCGAGGCCTGCACGGCGTCGGACGCCGCCAGCTGCGCGCTGACCGCGGCATCGCCCTCATTGAGCGCGCGTGCCAGCAGCTGCAGTTCACCGAGCTTCTCGGTGGCGAAGGCCAGCCACGACTTCAGTTCGGCATCGAGGCGCACTTCATGCTCCAGCGACACCGGCACATGCAGCAGCGAGCAGGACGGCGCCAGCCACAGGCGCTCGCCGAGCGCCGCGTGCACGGGACGCAGCGTGTCGAGCACGCGACGCAGGTCGGTGCGCCAGATGTTGCGGCCGTCGATGACGCCGGCGGACAGCACTGCGTGCGCCGGCAGCGCGGCCTGCCATGCGGCCAGCTGGCCCGGTGCGCGCACCAGGTCGATATGGAAGCCGTCGACCGGGAGCGCGGCGGCGCGCGCGGCGTGGTCGGCGGCGGTGTCGAAGTAGGTCGCCAGCAGCAGCTTCGGGCCCGCGTCGCGCAGGCCGGCGTAGGCACTGTCGAAAGCGTCGAGCCATGCGGGCTCCAGGTCCAGGCACAGCGCGGGCTCGTCGATCTGTACCCACTCGATGCCACGCGCCTTCAGCTGGCCGAGGATGCGGCGGTAGGCCTGTACCAGCTTCGGCAGCAGCGAGAGGCGGTCGAAGCCGGCCACGTGGCTCTTGGACAGCCACAGGTAGGTGACCGGGCCCACCAGCACCGGGCGCGCGCGCAGGCCTTGCGCCAGCGCTTCGTCGGTTTCCTCGAAGAACCACGCCGGACCGCCGTCGAAGGTGGTGTCGGCATCCAGTTCGGGGACCAGGTAGTGGTAGTTGGTGTCGAACCACTTGGTCATTTCCATTGCCGGCTGTTCGCGGTTGCCGCGCGCCAGCTCGAAATACTGCGTCAGCGTCAGCTGCGCCGGCTCGAAGCCGAAGCGGCGCGGCAAGGCGCCCAGCAGCGCGGTCAGGCTGAGCATCTGGTCGTAGTAGGCGAAGTCGCCGGTGGCCACGGTGTCCAGGCCGTGCTCGGCCTGCAGTTGCCAGTGGCGGCGGCGCAGTTGCGCGGCCACTTCGCGCAGCGCGGCTTCGCTGCTTTCACCGCGCCAGAAGGCCTCCTGCGCGAATTTCAGTTCGCGGCGTTCGCCGATGCGGGGAAAGCCGAGGATATGGGTGCGTGCCATGGGGAACTTGCTCCGGAAGATGACTGGCGCACAGTGTCGGTTTCCCCGTAAAATGAATCAAGCGACAAGTTTTAAACAACATATGAATGCATTTCATACGACAGAGAGGCGGGCCCGCGCCCCGGCCCGGGCATGATCGAGGTCCGCCATTTCCGCTCGCTGGTCGCCATTGCCGAATCCGGCAAGCTCGCCACCGCGGCCGAGCGCGTGCATGTCAGCCAGTCGGCGCTGTCACACCAGATCAAGGCGATTGAAGCGCATTACGGTCTGCCGCTGTTCGACCGGACCCGGCAGGGACTGCGCTTCACGCCGGCGGGCGAACGCCTGCTGGCACTGGCGCGCGAGGTGCTGGCCTCGGTCAGCGCGGCGGACCGCGATATCGAACGGCTCAAAGGCGACACCCGCGGCGAACTGCGCGTGGTGCTTGAGTGCCATACCTGCTTCGACTGGCTGATGCCGGTGATGGATGAGTTCCGCCGCCGCTGGCCCGAGGTGGAGGTGGACCTGGTGGCTGGCTTCCATGCCGACCCGATCTCGCTGCTCAGCGAAGGCCGCGCCGACATGGTGATCGGCTCGCAGCCGGCCGTGCGGCGCGGGCTCGAGGTGGCACCGCTGTTCCGCTTCGAGATCCTGGCGGTCATCGCCAACGAGCACCGGCTGCGCAACAAGCGCCGCATCGAAGCCGCCGACTTGGCCGGCGAGACGCTGATCACCTATCCGGTGCCGGAGCAGCGCATCGACCTGATCCGCGAAGTGCTGGAACCAGCCGGCATCCGGCTGCAGCGGCGCACTGCGGAGCTGACCGTGGCTGTGCTGCAACTGGTGGCGAGCCGGCGCGGCGTGGCCGCATTGCCCAACTGGGGCGTGAAGAACTACGTCGACCACGACTACGTGCTGGCCAAGCGGATCGGCGCTAGGGGGCTGTGGAGCGAGCTCTATGCCACGGTGCCGGCACCGCTGGCGCGCCGGCCTTATGTGGCGGACTTTGTCGCGATCGTGCGGGATACGTGCGCCGCGCAACTCGATGGCATCGAACTGCTGCCGGCATAGCGCGGCCGGCTAGGCCGGCAGTGCCAATCCTGCGTCACTGCGGACCTGCGGGGCAACGGTGCGCGGAGCGGGAGTCGGCTCGCATTGTGCCTCGCTGTCCGGATCGTCGACGTCCGCGCCCAGCACCGCCATGTCGATGCCACTTTCCAGCCGGCGCAGGAACAGCCACAGCAGGCTCGCATCGGCCGCGGTCAAGGTGGCATGGAGCACTGGCTGACTTGCCGATTCGACGCGGGCCGGGTCGAAGCGCAATTGTTCGGGCGCCAGCCCGGTACGGCGGGCGCTGGCAAACACCCACTCCATCGCACCGAACGGGTCGGTGCCGTCGAGTTGAAGGGAAAGGCGCAGTGCGGGAAGGCGGGTGGCAGGCATGTGGTGTTTCCGGCGGATCTACTGGTTGGTCAATTTACCAGCCGGAGCGCAAAATGAGCTTCCTAATTTTCTGCGGTATTGGTAGAAATGAAAAAGGATCATCTACATATGGCAGAATATGTAGATTGTTCTTCCAAAAACGCCGCAGACCATGGTGCAACCTCCCAAGCTCGACGACACTGACCGCCGCATCCTGCGCGAACTCCGGCGCGACGGCCGCCTGTCCAACGCGAAACTGGCCGAGCAGGTCGGCCTCTCCGCCACACCCTGCTGGAACCGGGTGCGCGCACTCGAGGAAAGCGGGGTCATCGAAGGCTACGCCGCACTGCTGAACCAGAAGGCGCTGGGATTGCCGGATACGGTCCTGATCGAGGTCACCCTGGAGCGCCACGACGACGACATGCTGTACCGCTTCGGCCAGGCGCTGGCGGAGCTGCCGGAAGTGATGGAGGCCTACCTGCTCACCGGCGACTACGACTACCTGATCAAGGTCGCGGTGGCGGGCACGCAAGGCTATGAGGAGTTCCTGCGGCACAAGCTGTACAAGCTGCCCGGGCTGCGGCACAGCCGCTCGACCTTCGTGCTGCGCACACTGAAGCGCGAGCCCTCGGTCGAACCCTGAGCCGCCAGCCGGCGCAGCAGGGTATTATGCCGTCCGCATCACTTCCGTCGTGGTGTTGCGCAGCGCGCGCATGGCATCGTCGCATTGCCGGGAGGAGGAGGGATGGACCAGCAGTGCCCAGCGGCCATGCTGCACCGCCTCGCGCACCGGCGTGATGACCAGTTGACGGTCGGCGCGGGCGGTCACGAGGCCGGCCAGCAGCATGCCAAGCACGATGCCGATGAAAATCGCCGCGCCGGCGGCGGGGCCGGCGTTCTGGACCACGGCATCGATCTCCTGCCGGTGCAGGATGCCGACCACCGCGAGGCCGATCACCGCCCCGAGGGCACCCATCATCAGATGCGAACGCACCACCGTGCGCACGATGGCGTCGTTGTCGGGCTCCAGCTTGCGCCCGAATTGTGCTTCGTAAGGATGAACCAGCCGGACCTGGCCGCGCTTCAGGTGCGCCTCGTAGCACACCCGCTCGGCGGCGTTGTTCGCTGCCGATTTGGTATCGAACAACGCGGCAATCCCGGTGCTGGCTTCATCGCCGATCAGTGGATTCCGGGTCATGGCGAACTCCTGAGGAGGCGACGCCGAGTATCCGCCATGTCGTGGCGGCGCCTGGCTTCCGTCCCTCTATTCCAGTCTAGGAACTGCACTAAGGCGGCTGCATAAGTCTGTTGCGCACCCTGCTGTAGGAATATGCCGACGAAGATGGCGACGAAGCGCAACGGTGCGTTCCATGTCCGAATCAAGCGCGAACGCGCAATTCCGCTCATAATGTCGCCGGTGCCGGGCCGCCCCGCGCCCATTGAACAGAATTCCGGTATGAACGACACAGAAATTGAGCTGATCGATTCGGCACGCCTGCCGACGCGATTTGGCGACTTCACGGCACACGCCTTCAAGGGCGCCCACTCAGGCATCGAGCATCTGGCCCTCAGTGTGGGCGAGGTGACAGGCGACGACGTGCTGATCCGCATGCACTCCGAATGCCTGACCGGGGATGTCTTCGGTTCCTGCCGCTGCGATTGCGGCCCGCAACTGGAACTGGCGATGGAAAAGATCGCTGCCGAAGGCCGCGGCATCCTGCTGTACCTGCGCGGCCACGAAGGCCGTGGCATTGGCCTGGCGGAGAAGATCCGCGCCTACCGCCTGCAGGACGGCGGGCTCGATACCGTCGACGCCAACCTGGCGCTGGGCCAGGCCATCGACGCGCGCAACTACGCCTTTGCGGCCGACCTGCTGCACCAGTGGGGCGTCACGTCGGTGCGGCTGATGAGCAATAACCCGCTCAAGGCCGCCGCGCTGGAAAAGGCTGGCATCAGGGTCAACGAGCAACTGCGACACATCGTGCCGTCCAACGCCGAGAACGAAAAATATCTCGCGACCAAGCGCACGCGCATGGGGCACCTGCTCGACTGATGGCGGCTGGCCGTGGATTGCCGGGTAGCCGCCCGGCTACCCTCGGGGGCCTGTCACGACTGCGTGGACGGGCTTTTTTCCTCACATGATTCCGGGTTGATCCGCAAGCGGGCACTGCGCGGGAGGAACTGCGGCTAATTGGTTGCCGACGGCAACTATTGCCATTAGAATCTGTTCGCCGTCCGCAAGCTTTTTGCCCTGATGCCCGACTCCGCAAACACCACCACCGGCTCGATCCTGGAATACCTGACGTTCCGGCTGAACCGCCTTTGTGAAATGACCAAGGACTCTGCCTCCGGGTTCTATGAGCAGGAATTCGGCATCGGCCTGAGGGAATTGCGCGTGCTGCGTTTTGCCGGACTGGAGCCCGGCCTGACGCTGACGCGCCTGATCGAGCTGGTGCTGCTGGAGAAAACGGTGACTTCGAAGCTCGTCACCGCGCTGGCGAAGCGGGGTTTGCTGCGCCGTGAGGTGGGCGCGGCCGATGCCAGGCAACTGAACCTGTTCCTGACCCAGGCCGGCACGGCGCTGGTCGCTCAGACCTACCAGCGCGGCGATGTCCTGGAAAAGATGTTCCTGTCGATTCTGACCGAAGCCGAAATCCAGACGCTGGACCGGTGCATCGGCAAGCTGACCACGGCGCTCGAGGCGCATCAGCGGGGTATCGAGCCGCCGGCTAAATAACAGGGCGGCGAGCGCAAAACGGCACGACAACACAACAACACAACAACACAACAACACAACAACGAGGAGACGACATGCTGCCCAACCACATCCGGAAGCGCCGCCAATGGCGCGCCATCGCATGCGGCGCCCTGTGCGCCGCCGCCTTGCCGGCCTGGAGCCAGGACGCGGGCCGCGCCGCCGCGCCCGCGGCGCCGGCGTTGGTCGCCGCGCTGGAAAGCGACCCGGTCCGGCTAGGCTGGATGCAAGGCTTTCCGCCGCCGCCCGAGAAGCAGATCACCCACGCGCCGGGCGCCGAGAAATTCCCGCGCAATCGCTGGCTGTTCTCGCATATCCGCGAACTGGTGCCGACCGCGTCGGTCTGGCGCGGCAGCGGCCCGCCCAGCCCGCTGCCGCGCACAGAGCGAGATATCGGCTCGGTGCCGTTCACCGATGCGGACGGCACGCACCGGACCTTCGAAGAGATGCTGGCGCTGACCTATACCGACGGCATCCTGGTCATGCACAAGGGCAAGGTCGTCTATGAGCGCTACTTCGGCGTACTGGACGGCCACACGTCCCATATCGCCATGTCGGTGACCAAGTCTTTCGTCGGCACGCTGGCGGCGATGCTGGCCGCCGACGGCAAGCTCGATCCGGCGGCGCCGGTCACGCGCTACCTGCCGGAAATGGCCGGCACCGCCTACGGCGATGCCACGGTGCGCCAGGTTATGGACATGACCGTCGGCGTCCGCTATTCGGAGGACTATGCCAATCCCAAGGCCGAGGTCTGGGACTATGCGCGCGCGGGCGGCATGCTCGCCCGGCCTGCCGGATACAACGGGCCGGGAACGTTCTACGACTTCCTGAAGACGCTGCAGAAGGAAGGCGGACACGACGATGTCTTTGCCTACAAGACGGTGAATGCCGAGGTGCTCGCGTGGATCGTGCGCCGCGCTTCGGGCCAGTCGCTGGCCAGGCTGCTGTCGGAACGGATCTGGCAGCCGATGGGCGCCGAGCAGGATGCCTACTTCACAGTCGACAGCATCGGCACGGAATCGGGCGGCGGCGGCCTGAACACCACGCTGCGCGACCTCGCGCGCTTCGGCGAGACCATCCGCGGCAACGGGCGCTTCAATGGCAAGCAGATCATCCCGGCATCGGTCGTGACCGATATCCGCCGCGGCGGCGACCGCGGGCAGTTCGCACGCTCGGGCAGCGGCGCCGTGCTGCCGGGCTGGAGCTACCGCGACATGTGGTGGGTGTCCCATGACAGCCACGGCATGTTCCAGGCAGCCGGCATCCATGGGCAGCGCATCTACATCGATCCCAAGGCCGAGATGACGATCGTCCGCTATGCGTCGCATCCGATGGCGGCGAACGCTGCCAACAACCCGATCACGTTCCGCGCGTTCCGGGCGCTGGCGGAGACGTTGTCGCGGTAATGGAATGCCGGGGTGGCAGCGTGGCAGCGCCGCCCCGGGCATTCTGGTCTCCTGGTTTTCCCCGTGTTTCCGCTTGGCAAGGCTGGAACGAGGTGCGTGACGACGGCACAAGAGTCCTTGGGCTTTGTCGGCGACCGTCCCTTGCAGTGAAACTGCGGCTTGTTCGTTTGATATTCGGCTAGCGCCTAGTCCGGCGATAGCCGACCTGATGCAGTCGGTCGAGTGTCAAGGCTTATAAGCAATAGCCTCGATTTCCACTTTGGTGCCTGCCATGTTCTTCCCCTGCAACGTCGACCGTGATGGCTTGTTTTCCCGGAAGAACTCTCCATAAACGCGATTGAATAGATCAAAGTCGCTAGCGTCTTCAAGCCAAACTGTTGTCTTCACGACGTCCTCGAGCGTGCAACCCGCGAGGGCGAGTACATTGGCGACGTTCTTCAGCGTCCGACGTGTGTGAGCTTCTATCCCGCCAACAACGATGCTGCCGTCGTCATCTCTGGCTACCTGGCCGGACACAAACACAAAGTCGCCGGCCTTCACCGCCAGCGAGCGTGGCAGGGTTCGTGTGCCCGGATTGCTCTCAGCAAAATGCTCCATCGTCATTTGAGTCACCTCCCTAAAATGCACTCTCCCATCCGTGCTTCGATCAAGCAGGCGCTTTCAGAACGAATAGGCCAAGACCTCACTTGCCTGGCTCGCTACCCTGGTTCTCCGCCGTGCAGGAATTAAATACGGCCCGCACAACAGACAGAGGCGCGGCCCCGAGAAGCGCGTCGGCCTCTGCCTGGCAGTCACGCGTGGGGCCGACTGGCACGCCAGGGCGCTCGCCTAAGGCCGACTTCCCGGGCTGAGTGCCGTCGGTGTTCGAGGCGCAAGCGCCCAGCAGGGTCAGGGCGGCGAGTACTTGCACGGATCTGAGACGCATATTGCAAGGCGCTCCATGAAAGGCCAAGGATAGCCTAGCGTAAGGGGGGTTACGACACAATGAGCCAGGCTTGGGATTGCTCCAGTGAAGCCGGAAACGCTCATAGCACGAGGCAATGACACGGGGAACTTGCGTGGGCTGAAGGGGGCATCTGCATCCGGTCTTCAGCGAGGTAACCCCAGCCCACGCTGGGCGATCAGGTTTCGCTGAATTTCCGCAGTGCCGCCGCCGATGACAGTCAGGATCGCGTACCGTAGCAACTGTTCGAACCTGCCGCTGGCGATTGCGCCTTCGGCGTTCTCGGACAAGGTGGCTCCGGTGCCGAGGATATCGAGCGCCGCCTGGCCCAGGCGTTCCATCAACTCGCCCATAAAGGCCTTGCTCATGGCCGCTTCATGAGTGGGGACCTTGCCTTGCTCGGCCATGGCGATACTCTTCATGAACAACTGCCGGCCGGCTTCCACTTCGGCCGCCAGAGCGCCAATGCGGTCGCGAACCGCCCCATCATTGGCCAGCACCGTCTTGTCGCGGACGCAACGAACCAGTCGTTCGAACTCCGCACGGGCATTGGCGATGAAGCTTCCCATCATCATGCGCTCCGTTGCAAGCGCCGATGTCAGGATTGTCCAGCCGTCGTTGACTTTCCCGACCAACGCACCGGCGGGCACCCGGACATTGTCCAGAAACTCCTGGCAGAACGTGTGACCGTACATCGCCATCGATGGTCTGACGGTGAGGCCCGGGCTGTTCATTGGAACGATGAAGATGCTGAGGCCCGCGTGAGGCCGCACTGCATTCCGGTCGGTGCGGGCGGCCAGCCAAATGTAGTCCGCCTTTTCGGCGGCCGTGGTCCAGATTTTCTGGCCGTTGATGACCCACTCGTCGCCGTCGCGCACGGCGGACGTCTGCATCGATGCGAGGTCCGAGCCCGACCCTGGTTCGCTGTAGCCCAGGCAGAAGGTGATCTCGCCGCGGGCGAGCCTGGGCAGGAACTCGGCCTGTTGCTCGGCCGTGCCGAACGCCATCAGTGCATGCGCCTGGATGTCTCCGCGGCCGCCCATGGGTGCACCGGCTTGCTGGATCTCTTCCATGAATGCGAGTTGCTCGTAGGGCGTGCGTCCCTGGCCACCATACTCCCTGGGCCAGCTCATCGTGTTCCAGCCCTTGCTGCCTAACAGCCTGGTGAACCGGGTGTCGTAGCCCCACTCTTCGTAGGCATGGTCTGGTTCGTGTCTGGGCGAATCGCCGGACCAGTTTTCCTTCAGCCAGGCCCGTACCTCATCGCGGAACGCATTTCCGGCCGGGCCGAGATCGTGCTCGGGAAGCATCGCGCCGTGCTCGAGCAGCGCCCCGGCGAGCTCCTCACGCGCCTGGCGTACGCCGCCGTGGCGGGCCAGATCCGCATGCGTGCGCCGGAAATGCCGCGGCGCCTCATGTTCCTCCGAGTAAGCGATGGCGCCGAAGGTGTGATGCGTTTCGAGCGATACCTGACGCAGCGCGGGGCCGGCGAAGGCGCGGGCGGCCGCGCCGAGGATCCGCCAGTTCCCGGAGCCGAGGTCATGCGTCCTGGCAGCGTTGTGGAGCATCAGTCGTGCGGCCTCCAGCGCCATCAGGCAGTTGGCAAGCTTGTGCTGTATCGCCTGGAAGCGCCCGATCGGCTGACCGAACTGCTGCCGATCCTTGGCATAGGCAACGGCCGTGTCGAAGCCTTGCCGGGCGGCGCCGAGCGCGCGCGCCAGCAGCGCAAGCGCGCCGATCCGACGCAGGTCTTCGGCCAGCCCGGTCGGGAGCGGC
Organism: Cupriavidus oxalaticus; assembly: GCF_038900635.1. Classification (GTDB taxonomy): domain Bacteria; phylum Pseudomonadota; class Gammaproteobacteria; order Burkholderiales; family Burkholderiaceae; genus Cupriavidus; species Cupriavidus oxalaticus_B. Next base: position 235,717 of record NZ_JAYMRX010000002.1, read on the forward strand.
AACATTGGCGCGGGCACGTGATCGAAGCTTGCCACTGCCAGCGGTGGTGCCGCCAACCCAGGTGTTTCCGTCACGCTCAGGCCGACCGCGCCGCGCGGTACGATGGCCAGTACCGGCCCCGGCTCGGCCAGAACGAGCAGGTGGGTGGCATGCGCTCCTGCCTCGATAAAGGCAATGCGCCCGTGCAGCTTGCCGTTGGTGACCCGCGCGCCGCCAGCCTGCCGGTCGCCATCAAAGCCGCCGAAAGCGAAGCTCACGCTGGCGTCGCCGCGATGCAGCGCGCTCAGCAGCGCTGCCGACTCGTCGGAGGCGGGACGCCCGGGCAGATGCGGTGACAGGGCGAGATTGGCAAGTGCGGCACCGATCAGCGGCGCCGGGCAGGCGGCGCGCCCCAGTTCTTCAAGCGCCACGGCAATTTCTTGCATGCCGCCTTCCTGCGGATTGCTCCCCAAGCTGGTCAGGCCTTGCTCCGCCAGGTCTCGCCAGATCGACGTCAGCGCCTGCGGGTCTGCGGCAAGCTCCACGGCCCGCTCGGCGGGCCACCTCCGCGCGAGCAGGCGACGCAGGCTCTCCTGCAGCATCAGCCGCTCTTCGTCACTTGGCAGCATTGCTGCGGAGGGGAATGTCGTTTGCGCCTGGGTCATGATGTCTCCTGTGCGGCATCAGCCGCGATGCGGCCGTGATGGATGCCTTGCCAGGAGATTCTGGTGCGCCGCTGCCATACAGTCACCACACTTTCCGGGTGTCGGGCGGGCGATGGAGTGACCGCGCCGTCAGTCGATCAGGCCACGCCTGCGCGCGGCGATCACCGCGTCGTAGCGGCTCGGCACCCCCAGCTTTTCGAACACGTTCCTCATGTTCCACTTCACTGTGTCCAACGTGAGGTTGAGGGTTAGTGCGATCCGCTTGTTCGACATGGACTGCGCGGCCAGGCGCAGGATTTCAATCTCGCGCGGCTTGAGCTCGGGGCCGTTCGCCTGCGCGTCGGGCTCACCGGCCTGCTGAACCGCCGTATGCGCCGCGACACGGCGGCGCAGGACCTCGACCAGATAGTCGCCACCGGAGCCGGGGCCAAGGGTGGGCTGCAGTTGCTGCAAGGCCTGCCGGACGCGCTCGCCTTCATCGAGCAACGTGCGAACGAGCCCTAGCCTCTGGGCTGTTTCGACAGCAGCCCGCAGAAGGCGCATGGCTTCGCTGGCCTCGTCCATTTCTGCAAGAGCGGTACCCGCCAGCAAGTCGGCCTGCACCACGCATTTTTGCCGCCCGTATGCCTTACCGTAGCTGCGCAGCGTTTCTGCGCGCGCCAGCGCTTCGTTCCAGTCCATGCTGGCCAGCGCCAACCGGGCTCCGGTCAGGGCCGCGATCGCCTCGATCTCAGCGAGGAAACCGGTTCCATCGCGATAGCGGCTGGCCAATCGGTCAAGTTCGGTCTGCAGTTTCCGGGCGGCATCCTGATGGTTCAACTGGAGCTCCAGCCGCGCTTGTCCGGCCAGCACATAGGCTAAAGGCCGATCCAATGCCAGCTCGCGGCAGCGGACTTCCTCCTCGCTCAGCGCGTGCAGTGCCTGCGCTGCCGATGCCTGTGCCGCCATCAGGCGGCTGCGGACGATGATTGCAAGCGTCATCGGCTCGGGCGAGGAGAGACGCAGCAAATCCAGCCGGTTGGCCAGCACGTCGTTTGCCTCGGCCAGCAGGTCGGCCTCGTAATACGCGTTGGCGAGGAATGCCGCGCTGTTGACGGCGGACACCGACCGCCGGCCGTGCGCTGCCTCGGCGCGCGCCACCAGGGCGCTGCCGGTGCGGATGGCTTCGCGATTGTTGCCCTCGAGCAGGTGGCTGAGCAGCAGTGTCGATTCGGCCACCAGGGCCATGTCGTCCTGAAGCTCGGAGCGTGGCAAACGTGCGATGTGCTCGTGGAGCGAGCGGGCGTCCTCGTACCGCCCGGCCGCGCAATAGGAAAAACTGAGCACAGCCAGGTGCGCCTGGCGCAGGAAGCGATCGGCCAGGCTTTCGAAGTCCGACGGCGCCACGAGGGCCAATGCGGCTTCGGTGTCGTCGCGTTGCAGCGCGATGCTGGCCCTCAGGTAGAGCACGTGCAAGGCATGCTCCGGCGCCAGCGTGCCGGGCGTCTTCTCCAGCCGCTCAAGCCAGCCCTGCGCGTCGCGCCAGCGGCCTGCGGCCACCAGCGCCCAGCAGCCGAGGAGCAGCAGCCGGGGATGGTCCAGCAGCACATCGGATGGGAGTTCGTCCATCCAGTGTTGCAGCGTGCTGAAGAAGCTCATGCTGCGGATCGGCAGGTCAGCCCGCTCGACCAGGTGCACGGCGGCCTCGGTGTCGTGCGCGTGATAGGCGTGACGCAGCGCTTCAATCAGGAGGCCGCGTTGCTCGAACCACTGGCTGGCCCGCGCATGGATCTCGCGCACCAGCGCAGGATCGCGCTGGTGCAGCCGGTCCTGGAGGAAGCTGGCGAACAGCGGATGAAGGCGGTACCAGGGCAGGGCGCTGTCGAGCTCGACCGGCAGCAGGAAGAGGTTTTCACGCTCGATCTGGTCGAGCAGCGCGGGGGCCCGTGCATTGCCTGTGACGTGTTGCGCCAGATCGGCATTGAAGCGGCGCAAGACCGAGAGCTTCTCGATGAAGTCGGAGACGTCTGGCGCCAGATGGCGCACCACGTCTTCGGAAAGATACCGCTGCAGATCCGTGCGCCGATGCAGCATCTGAGACAGCACGTCCCGCTTGGCCGGGCTGCGCTTGAGCCGGATGCAGATCATCTGCAGGCAAACCGGCCACCCGTCGGTGATGTCGTGGATCAGGCGCGCATCGTCAGGCACCACGTCGCCGAGGTGCTTGGCCAGGAAGTCCTGCGTTTCCGCAAAATCGAACGGCAGGTCGGGGAAGGAGATCTCCGACAGCTCCCCGGTCAGGCGCTGGCGGCTGATGGCAAGCGGTGGATGGGTCCGCGAGGCCAGGATCAGGTGCAGGGTCTCGGGCCCGTGATCCACCAGACCCTGGATCAGCGCATGCGTGTCGCTGTCGTCGACGTGATGATAGTCGTCGATGAAGAGGAACACCTCCTGGCGTCGCTGGCACACCGCGTCAATGATGGTCGCGACCAGTCCTGCAACCGGCAGATCGGCCCGCACCTCAGAGGCAAGGGCAGTCCCGTCATCGACCGGCAGTCCTGCCTGCTGCAGTGCGCCGGTCAGATAGGCGCGGAACTGCGGCAAGTGCCGCTCGTCCGGTGACAGGGACAGCCAGCAGACCAGTTCCCCGTCCTTGAGCAACTGCTGGCGCCACTGGGCCAGCAAGGTCGTCTTGCCGAAGCCCGCACTGCCGCACACCAGCGTCAGCCGGCTGTCGCGCGAATCCCGCAGCCGCGCCAGCAGCTTGGCCCGCGGCGTTGACTGCGGGCTGATGCGCGGCGGCGCGAACTTGGTAGGGATGAGAAGGCGATCGGGGGCCAAGCCAGGGTCTCCTGCTGACATGCGAACGGCATCTTATCGGAAGTGCCGCGGAAGGTCTAAGCGGCCGCCTGGAGGCTGTTTCCCTCGCGCGACCCCGCACGATGGATCTTCGGCGCACAGCTCTGGCCCTGTCACACCCGATTACACCCGATAAGTGTGGTGCGCCCACCCGGCCGGCATCCCATCATTGAACCAGAAGCGAAGGGACAGCCAGATCCGGACTCGACCGAAGCCGGGCGGCCGGGGCACGCTGGGACGCTGCCATCTCGCCTCGCAAGGAGACAGCGCAATGCACTACGAAACCATTATCCATGAACAGCGGGGGCCAGTCGCGTGGATCACATTGAACCGGCCCGCCGAGCTGAATGCGGTGAACCAGCGCATGCTCGAGGAGCTTCATGATGCGCTCACCGCAGTGCAGGCCGACGCGGGCCAGGCCGTACTGGTGCTGACCGGATCCGGCCGCGCGTTCTGCGCCGGCGCCGATCTCAAGGCGCTGCTCGCCGGCCTTCACACCGCGCCAGGCGAGCCGAATTTCGCCGATCGCACGCTGGCCACGCTTTCGCTGCTGCGCAACATGCCCAAGCCAGTCATCGCTGCCATCAACGGGCTGACCATCGCAGGCGGGCTGGAACTGGCGATGTGCTGCGACATCCTGGTCGGCGCGGCGAGCGCCAGGATCGGCGACGGCCATGCCAACTTCGGCGTGTTTCCTGGCGGTGGCGGCGCAGCGGTGCTGCCGCGCCGCGTCGGCCTCAGCCGGGCCAAGCAGCTGCTGTTTACGGGAGACCTTGCCGACGCGGCGCAGATGCAGGCCTGGGGCCTGCTCAACGAGGTGCTGCCCGACGAGGAACTGCTGCCGGCGGTGGCGGCGCTGGCAGAGCGGATGGCGGCCAGGAGCAGTCTCGTGCTGCGCCGCATGAAGGAAGTGGCCAACCGCTCGGTCGACCTGTCGCGGGATGCCGCGCTGCGCGACGAGCTGCTGGTGTGCCAGCAGCACACGCGGTCCCATGACTTCCGCGAGGGTCTCGCTGCCTATAGCGAGAAGCGCCCGCCGGCGTTCCGCGGCATTTGACCATCCAAACTGCCCCAGGGCAGGCCAAGAACTAAAGGAGACAAAGATGAAGATCGACTTCTCGAGGTGGTCGCTCAATGCCGCCTCGCGCTTCGGGCAGCGCGAAGCCCTGGTCAATATCGAGCGCAATCGCCGCTATACGCATCTGGCATTGCACCGGCTCACCAACCAGATCGCTCGCATGATCAAGGAGCGGCTCAACCTTGGAGCGGGCGACCTGTACCTGACCATCCTCGACAACGACAATATGAGCCTGCTGACCTTCTGCACGCTGGCCAAGGCGGACGTGAAGGCGGCATGGTGCAACTTTCGGGACACCTTCGACGAACACCTCTGGCAGATCGACTGGGTCGAGCCCAAGGTGGTACTCCTCGAAACCGCACTGCTGGACAAGTACTACGACACGCTGCGCCAGCGCGGCATCCGGATCGTGTGCATGGATCCGCTCGCGGCGCCCCGCGATGGTGTGTCCTGTTTCTGGGACCTGCTGGAGGGCGTGTCGGACGCGGAGCCGCATATCGAGCTGGACGCCGACGAACCGATGCTCCTGCGCTTCACCGGCGGCACCACCGGCCGCGGCAAGTGCTGCATGTACACGCTGAACAACTGGCTGGCGCTGCACCGCTACTTCTATTCGATGCCGGACGACATGTTCGGCTACGACGCCCGTCACCTGAGCATTACGCCGCTGAGCCACGGGTCCGCGGCCTATGCCACGACGCTTGCTTTCAAGGGCGGCTGCCATGTGACGATGAACGCTTCGGATCTCAAGCAGTTCTGCGCCAATATCCAGAACGAGCGGATCACGTCCAGCCACCTCGTGCCGACCATCCTTTACCGCTTCCTGGAATTTGGCCTGCACGAGCAATTTGACCTGTCCAGCCTGCGCACGATCCTCTATGCGGCGGCGCCGATGAGTCCGGCCAAGCTCGCGCTGCTGCAGGAGAAGTTCGGCAACATCTTCATCCAGGCTTATGGCAGCAGCGAAGCGCTGGCACCCGTGGCCGTGCTGAGCAAGGCGGAGCACCTGTGTGCGCCCGGCCAGAGCAACCGGCACCTGAGCTCTACCGGCATCGCGCTGCCGGAAACGGAGATCGTGGTGATGGACGAACAAGGCCACGAACTGCCGGTCGGCGAGACCGGCGAACTCTGGATCCGCGGACCAGGCGTGATCAAGGGCTACTACAAGAATCCGGAAGCGACTGCAGCCGAATTCCAGGACGGCTTCTGGAAGTCCGGTGACCTCGGCTACATCGACGAAGACCGCTATGTGTACATCGTCGATCGCAAGAAGGACATGATCATCAGCGGCGGCTTCAACGTCTACGCCATCGAGGTCGAGGCCGCGCTCAATGCGCACCCCGCCGTGCTGATGTCGGCGGCAGTGGGCGTGCCGCATGCCGAGTGGGGCGAATCCGTGCACGCCGAGGTGGTGCTCAAGGAAGGCCATGTGGCCGATCCGGCCGAGATCGTCGCGTTCTGCAAAGAGCGCATCGGGTACAAGGCGCCGAAGACGGTGACCATCGTTGACCAGCTCCCGATGACGGTGATCGGCAAGGTGCTGCGCCGGCAAGTGCGCGACAAATACTGGGCCGATCAGCAGCGCAAGGTGAACTAGCCAACAGCTCGAGGGCAACAAGATGAGCATGTCAAACCGTGTCGCCATCGTCTCGATGGCACAAGTCAACTACAACGAGAATCGGGCGTGTTCGCCCGAGGAGCTGGCCTACCAGGCAATCCGTCCGGTGCTTCAGGAGACCGGCCTGCGGTTCCTGCCGGCCTATGAGAAGGGCGGGATCGACGCAAGCCTGATCTGCCACGAACACTCGCGCATCGCGCGGCCATTCTCGGCCTCGCTGGTGGTGGACGTTGCCGGCGCGAACCTGCGTCCCGATGAAAAGATCGACCAGGACGGCGCCGTCGGCGTCCTTGAGGCGGCCTGGCAGATCGCCTCCGGCGAGTTTGAAACGGTGCTCGTGGTCGCTGTATGCCACGACTCCACCAGTCGCAGCGCGGGTAATGCAATCGAGAACAAGGTCTTCGATCCCTTCTTCTGCCGGCCGCTCGGTCTCGACAACTTGCAGGCCGCCGCCCTGCAGGCAAACCGCTACATGGAGAAGTACGGAGTCTCTCCCGAGCAATGCGCGGGGGTGTCGGTGAAGAACCTGCGCCACGCGAAGGACAACCCGCTGGCGCTGCGGGCGGGCGACTACAGCGTTGCCGACGTGCTCGGCTCGAAAGCCCTGTCGGATCCGATCACGGCGCTGCAGACGCGTGCGTTCGGCGACAGCGCCATCGTGATGCTGCTGGCCAGCGAGCAGCGGGCCCGGCAACTGACCAGCAAGCCCGTCTGGATCAAGGGGCAGGCAAATTGCTGCGACGGCTACTACCTGGGGGATCGCGACCTCGCGGAATCCGAGGTGCTGACGATCGCGGCGAAGAAGGCTTACCGCATGGCCGGCATCAGCGATCCGCGCAAGGAGATCGATCTGCTCGAAGTGACCGACGAGTTCTCCTACCAGGAGCTGATGACCTACGAGGGGCTAGGCCTGTGTGACGCCGGCCAGGGCGGCCGCTGGCTGGAATCCGGCATGAGCAACCGCGGTGGCCATCAGCCCGTCAACCTTTCCGGTGGCGCGTTGTCCGGCTGTTCCCATACCACCATCGGCATGGGCCGTATTGCCGAAATCGTGTTGCAACTGCGCGGCGAGGCGGGCACACGCCAGGTGGACGGTGCCCGCACGGGGCTTGCGCATCTGGCTTCCGGGCCTTGCGGGCAATTGCAGCAGGTCATGGTCCTGGGCACCACGCCCTGAGGTCCGGCAGGTGACGCGGGACGACGCAAGACGTCGCGGCAACGGAGAAACTGTATGAATCGCAGAGTGGCAATCGTCGGCTTTGGCCAGACGGAGATGATGGCGCGTAGCCCGCTGAGCAAGGCGGAGCTGGCCAACCAGGCCGTGCGGCGGGCACTGGAAGATGCGCAGATCACAATGAAGCAGGTCGACGAGATCGTGCTGGCCGACATCGACTACGTGTCGGGAACCGCTGAATCGGAAATGGAGCTGGCCGACTGGGTCGGGCACCGCCGCAAGCCCGTGGTCAAGATCGAGACTGGCGGCACCGTGGGCGGGTCGGCGGCGCTGTCGGCCGTACACCATATCGCAGCCGGTGCCTGTGACGTTGCGCTGGTGTCGGCAACGGCGAAGTTCGTCGGCCCGCCGCCAGGCACGCTGCCGCGCGGGCCGTTCCTGCAGGCGGCGATCAATTCCGGCCTGCACGCGCTCACCGAAAAATGGTGCAGCGTGGGCGCCGTGGGGACCTTCTCTCTGATGGCGAGCTCCTATGTAAAGCTGTCCGGCTGCACCGAGGAAGCGGTTGCCATCGCCCGGGTCAAGGCCGCCAACAACGCGCTGAAGAACCCCTATGCGCATCTGCGCGAGCACCTGACCGTGGAAGACGTGCTCAACTCGCCCATGCTGACGGCGCCGATGCGCCAGCTCCATATGTGCCCGATCACGGAAGGCTCGGCGGCGATGATCTTCGCCAGCGAGGACGTGGCGCACAAGCTCACCAGAAAGCCGGTATGGGTGAAGGACATGGTCACCATCCACTCCGCGCAGCACTGGGCCGCGCTGCAGGACTTCATCGCCCCCAGGGAGCGTTGCGTGCTGCCGAGCCTGGCCAAGGCGTGCGAAGTGCTCTACAAGCGCAACGGCATCACGCATCCCGCCAAACAGCTCGATGTGGTCGAGATGTACGAGCCCTGCACCTGGGCAGAACTGGTGTGGATGGAAACCATGGGCCTGTGCGAGCCGAACCAGGCCTGGAAGCTGATGGGCACCGGCGCGACCGATATCGACGGCGAACTGCCCATCAATCCATCGGGCGGGGTCACGTGTACCAACCCGGGGGTTCCCTCGACCCTGCTGCGTTATGGCGAACTGGCCCTGCAGATCCGCGGCGATGCCGGCGAGCACCAGGTGCCGCGCGATGTCAGGCTGGGCCTGGCCACCGGCTTTGGCGGCACCGGCTGGACGCCGCTGATGCTGCTGTCCAAGGACAAGTAAGGAGGATAGGCAATGAGCACCGAGCAACCCGAAACCCTTCCCGTGCCGCCGACGCGCCTGCGCACGCCCTTCTTCATGGAGTACCCGCTGGGCCTGTTCAATGGCAGGTTCTCCCGCGAAATGCGCGACAACGGCCGCCTCATGGGCATGGTCTGCCGCCATTGCGGCTTCAGCATGCTGCCGCCGCAGGCCGTTTGCAGCGTCTGCCATGGCGAGAACTTCGAGGATCCGCAATGGGTGGAGATGGGGCCCGAGGCCACGGTGGCGGGCTTCATGTCGTTCAACATGCCATTCATCGACACCAACGATCTGTCGGTGCAGTCAAGCGCCTATCCAGTCGGCGTGCTGATGGTCGATTCGCCGGGCCGCAATGCCGGCTTCCTGTGGCACTACATCGGCGAAACCGATCCGAGCAAGGTGCACAACGGCATGCGCGTACGCGCCGTGTTCCGGCCCGAAGCCGAGCGCAAGGGGTTGATGACCGACATCCTCTACTGGGAGCCGGTGCGAGAACCTGCCACAACACAAGGAGATTAAGGCCATGTATCCCGCATACCTGGAAGACGCGGAACCCGCGATCTTGCGCCAGCCGGTGCTTTATGCCGACATCAATTACGACGTGGGCGAGACCAACGGCCGCTTCTTCGCCGCGCTGCGCGACCACGGCAGGATCACCGCGACCTGCTGCACCGCCTGCGCGCGTACCTACGTGCCGCCGCGGCTGTCCTGCCCCGAGTGCTTTGCCGAACTGCGCGACTGGGTCGACGTCAGCGACACCGGCACGCTGGTGTCCTACACCATCGTGCGCGAGCCCGGGATGCTGCAACCGGTGGTCCGCCCATATGTCCTGGGGCTCATCCGCCTCGATGGTGCCGATACGGCCCTGATGCACTACCTCGGCGAAGTCGACACCGAGGCCGTGAAGACCGGCATGCGCGTGTGCGCGGTGCTGGCGGACGAGCGCATGGGCAACATCTGGGACATCCGCTACTTCAAACCGGTCGGCGACAGTGCCTGATCGAGATCCGGCGGCGCTCGGGCGCGCAAGCCGGGCCTCAGGAGACAAGATATGGCGATCATCGATTTCTTCGACCGCGGCTGGCAGATCGATCCCGATGCTGTGGCCTACGTGATGGATGACGAGGTGTTCACCTTCGAGGCGGTGGGCAAGCTCTCATGCCGCATCGCACACGCGCTGCTCGCGGAGGGCATGGGGCGCGGCAAGACCGGCGCGGTGCTGGGCGCTAACCATCCCACCGCGTGGACCTGCACGCTGGGCCTGTGGCGAGCCGGCATGGCGTGGATGCCGGTCAATCCGCGCGGCTCGACGGAAGAGAACCAGCAATTGCTGGACGGCTTCGACTGCGAAGTGCTGTTCTTCCAGAAGGCGTTCGCGCCCGTGGTAGAGGCAATGCGCCCGAAGCTGCCCAAGGTCAGGCTCTATGTCTGCATCGAAGAAGCCGTGCCAGGCGCGAGCGGACTCCCGGACTGGATTGCGGGGCAACCGGCGACCAGGCCGGAGGTTTCGTACGAGCCGGATGACACGATCGCCGTGATGCCAACCGGGGGCACGACGGGGCTGCCCAAGGGAGTGATGAACACCCATCGCAGCTTCCAGGCCTTCTGCGCGCAGTTCATGATCGCCTGCAGCTACCGCGCGGACGAGAAGATCGTGAACCTGGCCGCCGCGCCCATGACGCACACGGCGGGTGTGCTGTCGCTGCCGTGTACCGCGCGTGGCGGCACGGTGGTGGTACTGACCAAGCCGGATCCTGCCGCGCTGGTCGGGGCAATAGAGAAGCACCGGGTCAGCGAGTTCTTCCTGCCGCCGACCGTGATCTATCGGCTGCTCGACATGCCGGGCATCGGGGAGCACGACTACTCCTCGCTGAAGTACTTCATCTGCGGCGCGGCGCCGATGTCGGCCGAAAAGCTGCGCCGTGCGATGGCGGTGTTCGGGCCGGTCATGATGGAAGCCTACGGCCAGACCGAGGCGCCAGGATCGATCGCGATCAAGCGGCCCGAGGAAAACTTCTCCGGCGGCGAGATCGCCGGCGAAGCCCGGCTGCTGTCGTGCGGCCGCCCAGGCCCGCTGGTGCGCGTGGCGATCATGAACGCGCGCAACGAGCCGCTTGCCACCGGCGAGACCGGCGAGATCTGCGTGCGCGGCGACCTGGTGATGAAGGGCTACTACAAGGCGCCGGAGAAGACGGCCGAGGCGATCGTCGACGGCTGGCTGCACACCGGCGACATCGGGCACATCGATGGCGACGGCTACCTGCGCATCACGGACCGCAAGAAGGACATGGTCATCACGGGGGGCTTCAATGTGTACCCCAGTGAAGTCGAGCAGGTGATCTGGGCCCACCCCGCGGTGCAGGACTGTGCGGTGATCGGCGTGCCGGACGCCACCTGGGGCGAGGCCGTCAAGGCCGTGGTCGAACTGAACCCGGGCATGGACGTCAGCGGCGAGGAGTTGATTGCGCTGTGCAAGGAAAGGCTGGGCAGCGTGAAGGCACCGAAGTCGGTGGATTTCGTCGCCACCCTGCCGCGCAGCCCCAACGGCAAGGTGCTGAAGAAGGACCTGCGCACGCCGTACTGGACCGCGCAGAATCGCAGCATCTGATGACAGGGACGAGGAGATCCATGAGCAGCAATGTACTGATCGCCGGCGTCGGGATGGTGCCGTTCCGGCGCCCCGGCCAGAGCGACCCCTATGACGTGATGGCCGAAAACGCGGTGCGCACGGCGCTGGCCGATGCCGGCATCGAATACAGCCTGGTGGACCAGGCCTTCGCGAGCTTCGTCTACGGAGACTCGTGCTCGGGGGAACGCGCGCTCTACCGGGTCGGCATGACCGGCATCCCGATCACCAACGTCAACAACAACTGTGCGTCGGGTTCTTCGGCGCTGTATCTGGCGCGGCAGGCAGTGCTGGCGGGCGCGGCGGAATGCGCGCTTGCGGTCGGCTTTGAGCAAATGCAGCCCGGCGCGCTGGACCGGGTGTTTCCAGGCCATGCCGATCCGCTGGAGCGCCACCGCGAGAGCGTGGCGGCGGCGATGGGCTTTGGCGAAGCGGAACGCGCGTTGCCGCCAGCGCTGATGATGTTCGGCTCGCAGCTCGAATGGACGGCGCGCGAACTGCATATCCCGGACGAGGTGTTCGCGCGCATTGCAGTCAAGGCGCGCGCGCATGCCAGGCACAATCCCTACGCGATCTTCCGCGACCCGCTCACAGTCGAAGAGGTGCTGGCCGCCCCCACGGTCTGGGGGCGCCTGCGCAAGCTCTACGCCTGCCCGCCGAGCTGTGGCGCCGCCGCCGTGATCGTGTGCAGCGAGCCGTTTGCGCGACGCCACGGGCTGCGTACCGATGTGGCGATCCTCGCGCACGAAATAGGCAGTGATATTTCTGCCGACCTCGATCCGCCCAACGTGCCCGATGCGCTGAGCCGGGGCGCGGCGCGGCGCACGGCCGACCGCGCATACGCCATGGCCGGCGTGGAGCCGCAGGACATTGACGTGGCGGAAGTGCACGACTGCTTCGTCAGCAACGAATTGCTCACCTACGCATGCCTGGGCTTCTGCGAAGAGCAAGACCTTGAGCGGTTCGTTGTCGAGGGTCGCAACACCTACGGCGGCCAGGTGGTGGTGTGTCCGTCAGGTGGCTTGTTGTCCAAGGGGCACCCGCTGGGCGCGACCGGGCTGGCGCAGATCACCGAGCTCGCCACCCAATTGCGTGGCAGCGCCGGCCAGCGGCAGGTCGAGGGCGCCCGCACGGCGCTGCAGCACAACGGCGGGTTGGGCACTGCGGTATCCGTCGCGATCCTGCAGCGCCAGGGCTGAGCCGCGGATCGGCTTATCTCGACCACTGGCCATCATCTCCGGGAGCCTGACATGGACCAACCCGTCCTTCTGACGCGGCAAGGTGCCGTCGCCACCATTACGCTGAACCGGCCCGAGCGGGGCAATGCCATCGACACCGAGGCGGCGCGCGCGCTGATCGGGTGCATCGACGAGCTGGCAGCCGACACGGCGGTACGCACGGTCGTGCTGCGTGCTGTGGGGCGGCAGTTCTGCGCCGGTGGGAACATCGACGCCTTCCTCCACGCCGGCGCGAGCCTGCCGTCCATGCTCGACGAACTGCTTGGCCCGCTGCATGCGGCGCTGTACAAGCTCGCAACCTTGCCGGTTCCGGTGATCAGCGCCGTCAACGGGCCGGTCGGCGGCGGCGGCATTGGCCTGGCACTTTGCGCGGATATCGTGCTGGCGGCCGAGTCGATGAAGTTGCGCGGCGGCTATTCCGCCATCGGGCTCACGCCGGATGCCGGCTCGTCGTGGTTCCTGGCACGCCGTGTGGGTGCCATGCGCGCCAAGCAACTCTTCTTCACCAATGGGGTGCTTTCGGCCCGGCAATGCCTGGAGATGGGGATCGTGAGCGAGGTGGTCCCGGATGCGGAGCTCCTGGCACGTACGGATACGCTGGCTGAAACACTGGCTCTCGGCGCGACCGCAGCGCTGGGGCGGATCAAGCAACTGGTCGACGGCGCGCACGAACGAACACTGCTTGCGCAGCTCGATCTGGAGCACAGCCTGATGGTCGAGTCCGCTGCCGGCGCTCATGCCGCCGAGGGTATTGCCGCCTTTACCGAAAGGCGGCCACCCAGGTTCAAATGACAACGGGAGGCCAGGCCGCTCCGGCCCTGGTGGCGTTCTTCACGAGGTAAGTCAATGCAAGTCAATCTCGATTTCACCGGCCGCCACGTCTTCGTGTTCGGCGGCACCACCGGCATCAACTTCGGCATCGCCCAGGCGTTCGCCAGGCAAGGCGCCAGCGTGACCGTGGCCAGCCGCAAGCAGGAGAACGTCGATGCCGCGCACCGGCAGCTCGCGCAGTTTGGCGGGCCGGTCCTTGGGGTCTGCGCCGATGTGCGCGATTTCGATGCGGTAGGCCGGGCGTTCGCCGAAGCGGTCGAACGCTTCGGCCCTGTCGATGTAGTGGTCTCTGGCGCCGCCGGCAACTTCCTGTGCGAGGCGAAGGACATGTCGTCGAACGGCTTTCGCGTGGTGGTCGACATCGATCTCGTCGGCACCTTTAACGTCCTGCGCCAGGCCTATGGGCACCTGCGCAAGCCGGGCGCGGCGGTGATCAATATCACGGCGCCACAGTCGTTCGTGCCGATGCGCTACCAGGCGCATGCCAGTGCCGCCAAGGCGGGGGTCGACCAACTGACGCGCGTGCTCGCGCTCGAATGGGGCGGTGATGGCATCCGCATCAACTCGATCTCGCCAGGGCCGATCGAGGGTACGGAGGGCTTCCGGCGGTTGATGGCGCCCACCGAGGCGGAGCGCGCCGCCGCGCAATCCAGCGTGCCGATGCAGCGCTTTGGCACCTTGGACGATATCGCCAATCTTGCGCTGTTCCTGGCATCGCCCTATGCGGGGTACATCTCGGGCGCGCTTGTGCCGTGCGACGGCGGTGGTGCCCTGGAGAGCGTCAAGCCGCCACTCGAAGCGGCGGGCCGTGCGGCAGCGGCGACTGGAAAGCCGGCCTGAAGGGCACTCTCCGGCGACTTCCGCAGCGCAAGCGTTTTCTGAGGTAGGGCTTGCACGGAGGTAATAGCGGAAATGATGACGATTTTCGACCGGCGCCCTTTAGCCCCTGTGACCAGGATTACTTTGCTTGTTTCAGACATGTGTCCTTCCCTCCAGCCATACCGATAGCAGCACGCCGGACCGGGCAGGTTGCATTCCGGGTCCCGGAGCGCACGCCCCACTTGTGTTTGCTAGTTATAGGGCATCAAAGGTGCCGCCAGCGAACGGCTTGCACCGCGTCGCGGCCGCTTTCCGACGAAGGTCCAGCGTTCCGCCAGCGCACGACAGAACTGGCGGTTGGTTCGGATCCACCGACTGAGGAAAAGGCCCTGCCCGTCAGCTCTCGGGGTCATACCCAAACTCGCGGAGTTCCTGCGAGCAGCGGCAAGCTTTGGCGATCTTTGCAGCCCACAGGATGGCGGCTTCGCGCGACGGGAGCTGCAGGACACAGAAGCCGCCATCGAACTCCTTCGTCTGAGGATAGGTTTCGTTTGTGACCGTGCCGTCTGAGGCGACCATGAGTGGCGCGACGTCCGCGTTGATACCACCACCGAACACGTACACGCCTGCAGCCTTCGCCTCGCGTATGACCTCGCGCGCAGCTTCGCCCACGGCGGCAAAGTCCTCGGCGGGGACTTTCATCGCCGTTCCAGGAAAGGAGATAAGGTATTTCGTCATCGTTCGGTCCTTCGGTTGAGGTCGGTGGCTGCCCCATCATCGGATATTCGGCTCCCCACGGGACGGTCGCCAGCTTGCTCCCGTGGAGGATCAGTGGTGCAGCACCGGAAAGACGGCCAGGCCGATCAGCGCGGCGCCGGTGATGATGACCGGCTCAGGCAGCTTTTTGAACTTCAGCAGCAGCGCGGCCGTGCCAAGCGCCAGCAGGATGGTTGGAACATCGATGATCGAACGCTTGGCCAGTACGATCACAGCACCGGTAATAGCGCCAATGGCCGCCGCCGTGACCCCATCGACAAAGGCCAGGATGGCGGGCAGTTTGCCGTACTTCTTGAAGTAAGGAGCAGGCAGTATCGTGAACAGGTAGCATGGCAGGAAGGTTGCCAATGCCGCCACACAGGCGCCAGGCACGCCGGCCACGAGGTAACCGATAAATCCGACCGTGATGACGACGGGGCCGGGTGTGATCATGGCGACGGCTACCGCATCGACGAACTGCTTTTCGTTGAGCCAGTGGTATTCAGTCACTACGCCGCCGTAGAGAAATGGCACGATCGCGAGCCCCGAGCCGAATACAAAGGCGCCTGCCTTGGCGAAGAATACGCCGAGTTGCGTTAGCAGCGACCAGTCCAGTGCGCTGAACAAGCCGCTCGCGGCCGGCACCTGAGTGACGGCCAGGGCGTTGACGCCGCTTTGGCGCAGCCACTTGGGTGGGGCGCGCCAGAACCAGACCAACGCGCCGGCGGCCAGGAACAGCCAGGCGATCTCGGATTCCGTGATGACCGTCACCGCGGCCAGGGTCAGGTAGATCGCCCACAACAGCTTGTCTTTGCCTACGCTCTTCGTGGTCAGCTTATACGCGCTGATGGCGATGATGCCGATGACGGCGGCACCCACGCCGTAGAACACCGACTGCATCCAGGACAGCCCGCCAAAGCGCACATAGGCCCATCCCAGCGCCAGCACCATCAGAAAGGACGGCAGAACGAAGGCCAGGCCAACCAGCGTCGCGCCTGCGATGCGGTAGTGCACATAGCCGAGGTAGATGGCCAGTTGCGCCGCCATCGGCCCCGGCGCCAGTTGTGCCAGCGCGATCCCCTCCTTGTAGTCGCCGTCGCTGATCCATCCCCGTCGTTCTACCAGGTCGCGGTGCATATAGCCGGCCAGTGCTACGGGGCCCCCGAATCCAAGTGTGCCCAGCCGGAGGAAGTAGGCCACGAGGTGCGAGAGCGTGTAGCCAGGCTGCTCGGGTTGCTGCGATGTCACGGCGGCTTGTTGCGTACGAGGCATGGGGATACCGGAGAGGTTGAAGTCAGGATCTCGTGTTTGCCGAGAAATGCGCGTAGAGCGAATCCAGCACCGAACTGATTTCCGCCAACACGGCATCGTCATCCTGCAGGCGCGCGCGTGCACCGGCCAGCATGGCTTCGAAGCCGCTGGATTCAGGCACCGAGATGCCGCCAACGTCCAGCGCATGGACCATAGTGCCGAGCCGGCATAATCCGCGGTTGGTCTCCAGGCCGAAGCTCGACTGCAGCACTTCGAATGAAACGCGATCGCCCACGTGCGTGAAGGTCGCACCATCGAAGTCGAAGCCCAGCGCGTCGTCCGGGCAGTCGGCCGGGCTCTCCAGCCAGAGGAACCGCGCATGGGGATCGATGAAGCGCCGGATCAGCCAGGCGCTCGCCACGCGGTCCACCCACAGGTTGCGGCGCGTGGCCCAACGCCGCCCCTGATACTGGGCGGCATCGCGGCGCGGGATCATTCGTGTGAGGGGTTGGGGCTCGCCTGGCGACTGAAGTGCCTCGACGGCTCGGCGCAAGTCATGCCACTGCGCTTCTGCGCGGGTCGAAGCCTCATTGGGGAAGAAGTCGATCCTGCGGATCGCTTCATATGCGCGCCCGTGGCGGCGCAGCAGTCGACTGAGTTCGGCGCGGTCCTGATCGGAGAGCGCGTTACGCGCTTCGGACAGGGTGGCCTGCAGTTCGCCATAGTCGGCGCTGCGGTCGAACAAGGTCCGGAACGCGGTTTCTTCTTCCAGATTCGTGGCACTGACTTGCAAAAGCCAGGCCTGGCCGTCTTCCTGCCGAGTTTCGTCGGCGAGCTGGCGCAACTGGCCGACCTGCTCCGCCTTCCCGGGCAGAAGATAAACACCGTCCCGCAGCGCGGCGCAACCGAGAGTCTTGATCGCGCGCCAGATGCGCATGCGAGCGGTGGCACCAGAGGTGGGCAGTGTGACGATCAGCAGGGCCCAGGAATCAGGGGAGGCGGTCATGAGCGCATCTTAAAAGCCCATAACGCATACTTCAATAATGTAGATATCTCTACAAAAAAAGTTTGGGAGCCGGTCAGGAGTGGGGATGGCCTGGCTATTGTCGACAGCCGCGACGCTGCCGATCTGGCGGCGGAGGCTCAGGCAGCGGCAAGCCAGTGGCGGCACTGCCTGTTCCAGACCGATACGAATTCTTTTCCAAACTGTTATACTGTATGGATGTACAGTGCATGGGCTACACCTTCCCGAACCTGCCCGACCGCTGTGCTATGGTGGTTTGCTCCAGGCCCGCCTGAGCCTTCGCCGCCCCGCGTCCACGCCTGTCCCTCCCTTAACGCATTGATCCGAAAGAAAAAAACGTGTCGAGCAAGCAGCTGATTCGCATTCGCGGCGCCCGCCAGCACAACCTCAAGGATGTCGACCTCGACCTGCGCCCCGGCGAGATGACCGTGGTGACCGGGCCGTCCGGCTCGGGCAAGTCCAGCCTGGTGTTCGACACGCTCTATGCCGAAGGCCAGCGCCGCTACGTCGAAACCTTCAGTGCCTACGCGCGCCAGTTCCTGGACCGGATGGATCGCCCGCAGGTCGAGCGCGTCGACGGCGTGCCGCCGGCGATCGCCATCGACCAGACCAACCCGGTGCGCAGCTCGCGCTCGACGGTTGGCACGATGACCGAGCTGAACGACCACCTGAAGCTGCTGTATGCGCGCGCGGCGGAACTGTTCGACAAGCAGACCGCGCTGCCGGTGCGCCACGATTCGCCGGAGACGATCTACGCCGAACTGCTGGCGCGCACGTCGGAAGGGCAGCCGCACCACGATGCGCGGCTGGTGGTGACGTTCCCAGTGGAACTGCCGGAATCGACGACCGAGGAAGAGGTACAGCAGTGGCTCTCCGTCAGCGGCTACACGCGCGTGCAGGCGCAGCGCGTGGTGCAGTCGCCCACCGGGGCGCGCAAGCTGCTGGACGTGGTGGCCGACCGCTTCCGCATCGGCAACGCCGAAAAGGTGCGCGTGGTGGAGGCGATCGAAGCCTCGCTCAAGCGCGGCGGCGGACGCGTCAACATCTATGTGCTGGCCGATGGCGACGATGGTCCGGTGTGGCGCTTCTCCACCGGCCTGCACAGCCCGGAAAGCGACCTGCGCTATGCCGACCCGCAACCCGCGCTGTTCTCGTTCAACTCCGCCTACGGCGCCTGCGAAACCTGCCGGGGCTTTGGCCGCGTGATCGGGGTCGACCTCGGGCTGGTCATTCCCGACGCGCGCAAGTCGCTGCGCGATGGCGCGATCAAGCCGATGCAGACCCCGGCCTGGAAAGAGTGCCAGGACGACCTGATGCGCTACGCCGGCAAGGCCGGCATCCCGCGCGACACGCCCTGGGCCGACATGACCGAGGCCGAGCGCCACTGGGTCGTCCATGGCTCGCCCGACTGGAACGGCCAGTGGAACAAGCAGTGGTACGGCGTGATGCGGTTCTTCAGCTATCTGGAGTCGAAGGCGTACAAGATGCACATCCGGGTGCTGCTGTCCAAGTACCGCAGCTACACCCCGTGCGAAACCTGCGGCGGCGCGCGCCTGAAGACAGAATCGCTGCTGTGGCGCCTCGGCTCGAAGGACAATGCCGACGCCGTGCTCGCCACGGAACGCCGCTTCCTGCCGCGCGGCGTCGACTGGGACCGCAGCCAGCTTGAAGCGCTGCCGGGCCTGACCGTGCACGACCTGATGCTGCTGCCGATCGAGCGCATCCGCCGCTTCTTCGACGAGCTGACGCTGCCCAGCGCGATGCTGGACGACGCGCTCAAGCTCCTGCTGGCCGAAGTGCGCACGCGGCTCAAGTACCTGTGCGACGTCGGCCTTGGCTACCTGACGCTGGACCGCCAGAGCCGCACGCTGTCCGGCGGCGAAGTGCAGCGCATCAACCTGACCACCGCGCTCGGCACCTCGCTGGTCAACACGCTGTTCGTGCTGGACGAGCCCAGCATCGGCCTGCACCCGCGCGACCTGAACCGCATCGTCGAGGCCATGCACCGGCTGCGCGACGCGGGCAACACGCTGGTGGTGGTCGAGCACGATCCTTCGGTGATGCTCGCCGCGGACCGCCTGATCGACATGGGCCCCGGCCCGGGCGAGCGCGGCGGCAACATCATTTTCGACGGCACGCCGTCCGATATCCGCAATGCCGACACGCTGACCGGTGCCTATCTCGGCGGGCGCCGCCGCGTGGCCGATGCCTCGCACTGGCAACGCCGCCCCGTCGACGACGCGCTGCCGCGCATCGTGCTGGAAGGCGCGACCGAGCACAACCTGCAGGACGTCACCGTCGAGATCCCGCTGCAGCGGCTGGTGTGCGTGACCGGCGTGTCCGGCTCGGGCAAGTCCACGCTGCTGCAGGACGTGCTGCATCCGGCGATGGCGCGGCATTTCGGCAAGGCGACGGAAGCGCCGGGGGCGTACCGCAAGCTGACCGGCGCGGACCTGGTCGATGACGTGGTGTTCGTCGACCAGTCGCCGATCGGCAAGACCGCGCGCTCCAACCCGGCCAGCTACGTGGGCGCGTTCGACGAGATACGCAAGATCTTCGCCAAGGCGCCGATGGCGCTGCAGCGCAGCTATACCGCGGGCACGTTCAGCTTCAACTCCGGCGACGGGCGCTGCCCGACCTGCGGCGGCTCGGGCTTCGAGCACGTCGAGATGCAGTTCCTCAGCGACGTCTACCTGCGCTGCCCGGATTGCGACGGCACCCGCTATCGTCCCGAAGTGCTGGAGGTGAAGATCGAGCGCGCCATCGCCGGGCAGCCGCCGCGCGCGCTCAGCATTGCCGACGTGCTGGAACTGACCGTCAGCGAAGCGGCGTCCTATTTCGCCGCCGATGCCGCGGTGCTGCGCGTGCTGCAGCCCATTGTCGATGTCGGCCTCGAATACATGAAGCTGGGCCAGCCCGTGCCGACGCTGTCGGGCGGCGAGGCGCAGCGCCTGAAGCTGGCCGGCTTCCTTGCCGAAGCCGCGCAGGCCACGCCGTCGCGCACCCGCGGCAACACGCTGCCGCGCCGTCTGTTCATGTTCGACGAGCCGACCACGGGTTTGCACTTCGACGATATCGCCAAGCTGATGCTGGCCTTCGGCAAGCTGCTCGACAGCGGCCATTCGCTGATCGTGATCGAGCACAACCTCGACGTGATCCGCGCCGCCGACTGGCTGATCGACCTGGGCCCCGAAGGCGGCGATGCCGGCGGCCGCGTGGTCTGCACCGGCACGCCCGAAGACGTGAAGGGCTGCGCCGGGTCGCATACCGGCCAGGCGCTGATCCATTATGACGCCGCGCTCGGCGAAGCCGGCACGCTTGCCGCCGAACGTGCCGCCGGCGCCGAATCCGAAGGCGTGCCGCTGCAGGCGGTATTGCAGGCACGCCGCGCGCGCCGCGAGATCGAGGGCGAGGACGTGGTGCGCATCGTCAACGCGCACGAGCACAACCTGAAGTCGCTCAACGTCGATATCCCGCACGGCAAGTTCAACGTCGTCACCGGCGTGTCTGGCTCGGGCAAGTCGACGCTGGCGTTCGACATCCTGTTCCACGAAGGCCAGCGCCGCTACCTGGAATCGCTCAACGCCTATGCGCGCTCGATCGTGCAGCCGGCGGGCCGGCCCGAGGTCGATGCGGTCTACGGCATCCCGCCCACCGTCGCGATCGAGCAGCGCCTGTCGCGCGGCGGCCGCAAGAGCACGGTGGCGACCACCTCCGAAGTCTGGCACTTCCTGCGCCTGCTGTATGTCAAGCTGGGCATCCAGCACTGCGTGCATGACGGCGCGCCGGTGACGTCGCAGAGCCCGGAATCGATCGCCGCGCAGTTGCTGCGCGACCATCGCGGGCAGCACGTCGGATTCCTGGCGCCGCTGGTGGTCAACCGCAAGGGCGTCTATACCGACCTGGCCAAATGGGCCAAGGCGCGTGGCAATACGCACCTGCGTGTCGATGGCGAGTTCCTGCCGGTCGATCCGTGGCCGCGCCTGGACCGTTTCCGCGAGCACACCATCGAGCTGCCGGTCGGCGACCTGGTCATCACGCCCGAGAACGAGCAGCAACTGCGCGCACTGCTGGCGCAGGCACTGGAAGCGGGCAAGGGCGTGATGCACCTGCTCGCGCCGCTCGATGGGCTGGACCATGCCATGAGCAACGGCGGCACCGCGCACGTGGGCGAGGTCAAGGTGTTCTCGACCAAGCGCGCCTGCCCCGAGTGCGGCACCAGTTATCCGGAACTCGACCCGCGCATGTTCTCGTACAACAGCAAGCACGGCTGGTGCGGCAGCTGCGTCGGCACCGGCCTGGCGCTGACGCGCGAGCAGCGCGCGGCGTTCGACGATACTGTGCTGGCCGACGACAACCGCGGCCGCGAGCAGAGCCTGCCGTCGGAGGAGCTGGAACCGGAAGGCGTGGGCGAAGCGCCATGCCCCGACTGCCACGGCACGCGCCTGAACCCGGTGGCGCGCGCGGTCACGTTCGACACGCAGGCCATTGTCGACGTGGCGCAATGGACCGTGTCCGATACCCGCCGCTGGGTCGACGGCCTGCGCCTGGCCGGCCGCGACGCCGAGATCGCGCGCGACGTGGTCAGCGAGATCGGCAGCCGGCTGCAGTTCCTGGAAGAAGTGGGACTGGGCTACCTGAGCCTGGACCGCGCCGCGCCGAGCCTGTCCGGCGGCGAGGCCCAGCGCATCCGCCTCGCGGCGCAACTCGGCAGCAACCTGCAGGGCGTTTGCTACGTGCTGGACGAGCCCACCATCGGCCTGCACCCGCGCGACAACCAGATCCTGCTCGACGCGCTGCGCAAGCTGGGCGACAAGGGCAACACGCTGGTGGTGGTCGAGCATGACGAAGACACCATCCGCCGCGCCGACCACATCATCGACATCGGCCCCGGGGCGGGCAAGCGCGGCGGCACGCTGGTGGCGCAGGGCGGCGTGGCGGAGCTTGCCGCGGCGCCGGCTTCGACCACCGGCCAGTTCCTGGCGCAGCCGATCATCCACCCGCTGCAGGCGCGTCGCCCGGTGCAGCCGGGGGCGGCCGGCAAGCCGGCGGATCCGGCGCAATGGCTGACCGTGCACGGCGCCTCGCTGCATAACCTGCGCAACGTGACCGCGCGTATCCCGCTGTCGCGGCTGGTGGCGATCACCGGCGTGTCGGGCTCGGGCAAGTCGACGCTGGCGCGCGACGTGCTGATGACCAACCTGCTCGACGCGGTAGGCCGTTCGGTGCTGTCGTCGCCGGCCACGCGCCGCGCGCGCAATGCGGCGAAGGAAGAGGCCAAGGAGGCAAAGGCGGGCAAGTCGGTGGCAAGGACGCCGCTCAAGGTCGATCACGACTGGTATGGCTGCGACGCCATCACCGGCTGGGAACCGATCGACCGCGTGCTTGAAGTCGACCAGACCCCGATCGGCAAGACGCTGCGTTCGTGCCCGGCCACGTATATCGGCGTATGGGACACGATCCGCCGGCTGTTCGCCGATACACTGGAGGCGCGTGCGCGCGGCTATACCGCGTCGCGCTTCTCGTTCAACACCGGCGACGGCCGCTGCCCCGCGTGCGAAGGGCAGGGCGTGCGTACCATCGGCATGAGCTTCCTGCCGGACGTGAAAGTGCCATGCGACGTCTGCCACGGACAGCGCTTCAATCCCGAGACGCTCGCTGTCACCTGGCGCGGCAAGAACATCGGCGATGTGCTGACCATGGAGATCGACGAAGCGGTGGAATTTTTTGCATCGATGTCCAATATTGCGCACCCGCTGCAGCTGATGAAGGACGTGGGGCTGGGCTACCTGACGCTGGGCCAGCCGTCGCCGACGCTGTCAGGCGGCGAGGCGCAGCGCATCAAGCTGGTCACAGAACTGAGCAAGGTGCGCGACGACATCACGCGCCGCGGCCAGAAGGCGCCGCATACGCTGTACGTGCTGGACGAGCCCACCGTCGGCCTGCACATGGCCGACGTGGCGCGCCTGATCCGCGTGCTGCACCGCCTGACCGACGGCGGCCACAGCGTGGTGGTGATCGAGCATGACCTCGACGTGATCGCCGAGGCCGACTGGATCATCGACCTGGGGCCGGAAGGCGGCGCGGGCGGCGGCACCATCGTCGGCGCAGCCGATCCGGAGTCGCTGGCGCGGATCCAGGCCAGCCATACCGGCGCGGCGCTGGTGCCGGTGCTGGCGCGTGGCAAGGCCGGCACGCAGCAGGCCGGCGCGCGGGGCAAGGTCAGCATGGCCTGAGCCGCTTGCCGCGAGCGAGGGGTGTAGACCGGGCCACCGGCACGGGCACGCCTTTCGCTTGCTCATGGTTGCTGGCGCGCACATCGCGCCCTGAACGGAGGTAACCATGAAGCATATCCGACCCAGCCGACTCCTCGCCGCCGTCGCGCTCGCCGCCGCTGCGATTCCCGCCATGGCGCAGATGACGCCCGGCACGCCGCGCGGCACCTATGATCCTTATTCGCAAGGCGCGCGCAGCACCGACAAATTCGATCCATACACGCAGGGCGCCAACGCTCCTACGCGCCAGGACCTCGCGCCCGCGCCCGAGGCCCAGCCTTCTACCGTGCCGGCGCAGCCTGGCATAGCCACCCAACCCATGCAGCGCGCGCCTGATCCGTACATGGAAGGGACGCGCTGGGTCAGCCCGGAACTGGGCCGCCGACTCGGCCCGCGCAGCCAGTTCCTGGACGGTGCCTGATCTCGAGCGCCTGACAAGGCGATTTTCGCAACGGCCGCTTGCCACGTGCGCGGCAACATGCCGCCGCACGGGCAAGGGCCTTTCCAGCCTTCCCAGTCGGGAGGTCGCGGCAAAATGCGAATGCAACCGGACTTACCGCCTCTTGTAATTCCTGCGCAAGCGCGTGGACTCCACAGCGCGCAAGCGGCCAACGACCAGCTGAGCGTGCCGGATGCCAGAGAGGCCCTGCACTGCGGCCCCGTGCCGTCCACAGGGCTCGCGCGCATGACGGTGGTCAGCTACAACATCCATCGCGCCGTCGGCACCGACCGCCGCTACCGGCCCGACCGGATCGCCGCGGTGCTGGAAGAACTCGGCGCCGATATCGTCGCGCTGCAGGAAGTCGAGTCGGGCAGCAGCAACGACCACACGCTCGAATACCTGGCCGGGCACACCGGCATGCACGTGGTGTCGGGCTTTACCCGCGTGCGCGGCAATGCGGATTTTGGCAATGCGCTGCTCACGCGCTTCGCGCCGCAGGCGGTCAACCAGATCGACCTCACGGTGAAGGGCTGCGAGGCGCGTGGCGCGATCGACGTCACGCTTGCCTGTACCGCATCGGGGCACGCCAGCGCGCTGCGCGTCATTGCCACCCACCTGGGCCTGCGCCCCGGCGAACGGCGCCATCAGGTGCAGCAACTGCTGAACTACGTGGCCGCGGCGCCGCCATTGCCCACCATCCTGCTGGGCGACGTCAACGAGTGGTTCTTGTGGGGACGTCCGCTGCGCTGGCTGCACGCGTATTTCGAACATACTCCGCACACGGCGACGTTTCCCTCGCGCATGCCGATATTCGCGCTGGACCGGATCTGGGTTTCGCCGCGCGCGCACCTGGTGTCGGTGGCCAGCCACCGCTCGCCGCTGGCGCGCGTTGCCTCGGACCACCTGCCGCTGCTGGCCTGCTTTGAGGTGCCGCTGGCAGAAGCGTCTTCCGCCGCCGCGGCCCCGGGGAGCCGTACCGAAGCATCGGCAAGCACACGGCAAACATAGGAGCACGATGATGAGACAGAGCGACGACAACTACTTGCGCAGGCGCGCCGACAAGCAGTATGGCGGCAACGAACAGGGCTACAGCGGCATTCCGGCCCAGTCGCGCAACCGGCGCCAGCGAGAACTCAGCGGTGGCCGCTACGGCAATGCCGCAGAGCGGTTGCCGCGCGACCAGACCCAGGACGTGACGCCAGGCGATGAAGAGTGGTATGGGCTGTACGTCGAAGAATGGCGCTGGCCGGCCGAGCGCACTTATGCCGGCAGTGGCGGTGACGACGGCCGCTACGAGGATGAGTGGTCGCGGCGCAGGCCGGCGGGCGGGGGCCGCGGCCGCTACGAGCGCGATGACCGCGATGGTGGCTATGGCGCCTATGGTGGCTATGGCAGGGACTTTGGCGGGGGCTATGGCGAGCCTGAGCGCTATGGCTACCGCTGGCAGGACGAGCGCTATGAGCGCGAAGCGCGCGGGTATGGCGACATCGGCAACGAGTGGGACACTGCCTCGCAGCGCCGTCCCGCCGGCCCACGCAACTACCGGCGCGACGACGACCGCATTCACGACGAGGTCTGCAACCGGCTGGCGCGCGATGACGAGCTCGATGTCAGCGACGTCGAAGTCCGCGTGCAGGAGGGCGTGGTGACGCTGGAAGGCAAGGTCAACGACCGCCGCACCAAATACGATATCGAAGACATTGCGGAGCGCGTGTTCGGCGTGCAGGACGTGATCAACCACATCCGCGTGCAGCGCTACGGGTTGCTGGCTTCGGAATAAGGCCGGGGGAACGCTGCAGAATAAGGGCGCAGCGGAAGGACGAGGGCGCGGGCGGCGGCGCAGGTTTTCTGCGCCGCCGCCGTTCTTCCGTTGGGCCGGGTTTAGGTTGGCCTGTGCTTTAGTCCTCGGTGCGCCGGGGCGGGTGCGGCGGGTGCTCTTCGCGATCGTCGGTACGGTCGGCCTTGTCGACCGGCACCTCGGCCGGAAGTCCTTCGGCCGCGCGCACCACTTCGTCGGCAATCTCTTCTTCCGGGATTTCGTCTTCCGGCGGCATGTGCGCTTCTTCGTCGCGCTGCCGGATCTCGCTCTCCATGTGGTTTTCGATGTCGCTGGTCTCTTGCTCGAGGTCCGGATCCAGCGTGCTGGGGATATTGCCGGCCTGCGCCCGCGCGGCGCCCGTCGCGGTCTTGTCGCGCGGGCGGTCGCCGCCGGCGGAAGCTTGCGCGCCGTCGCGCCGCGTGCCGCTGGTGCTGCCGACACGGTTCCCGTGGCGGGCGCCGGTACGTATGGTCTTGCTCATGCTCTCTCCTTGAGGCTCTGCCTGGGTCATTCCCGCGCGGTCCAGTGTGGCCTCGCGGCAGCGCTCAGGTGTTCTCCACCGGGGGTTCGCTTTCCTCCGGATTGCCGCCTTGGCGCTTGACGGAAGGCGGCTCGCCGTTCTCGTCGGGAATGTCGTGCTCGTGCTCGACGTCGTGGCGGCGGTCGCGTCCCGGCTTGCCGCGCTCGTGCTCGGTGTCGGGCCCGCCCTTGTGCGGGTCAGGCCGTGGCTCGCTGCGGCGCCGGGTGGTGTCATGGTCGGGTTGGCGATGGGTGCTCATGGCGTCTCCAGGGCAATTCATGCCGGTATCTGCGTCGTTAATCCGTACCGGCACGCAGTTCGTCGGATACCGCGGTCACGCCGCGTACCGAGCGCGCCAGCTCCATGGCCATGACGCGCTGCTTGTCGTCCCGCACCGAGCCTTCGAGCTTGACGACGCCGTCCATGGTCGACACGCGGATCTTTGCCGGGTCGAGCGTGCGGGCGTTCGCCAGGCGTGCCCGGACCTCCGAGGTAATGGCGCGGTCGCTGGCGATCTCGGTGTCGCGCGGCGCGGCGGTGCGGCCCGTCGAGGATGGGGCCGCCGGGGAATCGGCGGGGCCGGCGGACACTGCCGGCGCAACTGCCATGGCCAGTACCGCCAGCGGCAGCGCCAGGCGGCGAATGCGGGAGCGAGTACGTAATTTCATGGCGATCCTCCTGTCCTCCTGTACGGCGCACCGTACTGCATGAGCGGCGGGCTGCGCAACGTTGCCCGCACCTGCTCCCAGACCTGCAAGCTCCGTTCCCGCCGCCACGGAAGTGCATGCGGTACCTGTTGTGCGCCTTGCGCCGCAGCGTGGCGGACCATCCGGCGTCGCTTCGCTGACGGCGGGCGCCGTACTTTTTACAGTAGCTGCAGAAAGTGCATGTGTCTCGCGGCGAGCGTAAATGGTGCCGGCAGGACCGCCCTCGGCGCAGGCACGCGGACCGGTGGCGCGCCGCTTGCGTACCGTCGTGTGCTTGCGTGCGGACCTGTCTATAGTGAAAGCAATGCTGGCCACAACTGGCGTACGGCATGTGCCGCCGAGCACAACCCGCCACGCCGGCCCTACGCCGCGGCGGCCCCGTTTGCCGCGTGCCAACGGGCCTATCAGCGCAGCCGGCCGGGGGGAGCGGCACATCCTGTTGCGAGGGTTGAAATGAATTTCGCCAGCATCCTGTCCACCGTCATCCTGGCTTCGTCAGTGTCGGTTTCCTCAGCGCCGGTCGAACGCCAGCTGCTCGCGATCACCCCGCTGGACTTCGCCCAGCGCTTCAATACGGTCGCGCAGGACACGGGCTCGGGGTTGACGCTGCCCAGTTTCAAGATCAAGCCCGGCTGGCACCGAGCCGCGCCGAGTTCCGGCGTTTCGGTCCTGGTGCGTGCCAGCCGTTCCGGCTATGCGCTCGATGAAGTGGTGGTGGTCTGCCGCGAAGTCGAGCGCTGCTTCCTGACCATCTGCACCGCGGCGCTTGCGATCGACGACAGCGTCAACCCGCTGCTGCTGCAGCGCTTTATCGTGGCGCGCATTGCCACCGAACTCGGAGAAGTGGGGCTGGTCATGTCCGGGCTTGCCTATATCGTGGTGACGCCGAAGGAAGACGACTACGTCGCCGTCGTGATCCGGCCCTACCTGCCGCAGGACCGCAGCGCCTCGCCCAGCCAGGCGCAGCGCGACCCGCCTCCGGGAGCGGAGCCATTCCATCATGGGCAGGCGGACCCGCATCATCCGCACGGGCTGCAGGATCCGCATGGACCGCATGGACAGCCTGGACCGTATGCGGCGCCGGGCACTCCGCGCCCGCCGCTGACCCCGATCGCTTCGCGAGCCCCGGTTCGGCAAATGCCCAGCTTGTGACGCGCGGCTTCAGGGCTCGCGCAGCAGCAGTGCCACCGGCAGCCCGCCCAGCACGTCGCGCAGCCGCAGGCGCCCGGCGGGCGCTTCGAGCCGGTGGCCGGTCAGCGCGTCGATCCAGCGGCCGGGCTGCGGCGCGCCAAGGTTCAGCGTGGTGTCGCCCCAGCACGCCGGCGGAATGCGCGGCAACGCCGGGTCGACCCGCGCCGCGGACAGCCGCGTGACCACGGTGATGGCCTGGCGCGAGTCGGTGCTGCGCGCAAACGCCAGCACCTGCTGCGCCAGCGTGCCCTGTGCGGCCAGCATGCTGTACTGGCCGTCGGCAAACAGCGTGGGGTCGGCGCTGCGCGCCGCGAGCACATGGCGCACCAGCTGCTGCTTGAGCCGGCCGTCGCGCCAGTGCGCCAGCCATTGCGCCCAGCCCGCGCCGCACGCCAGCCGCGCCTGCAGCCGGCCGTAATCTGGCGCCCGGCGGTTGTCCGGATCGACCAGGCTCAGGTCCCAGCCTTCGGTGCCCTGGTAACGGTCAGGAATGCCGGGGGCGGTCAGTTGCACCAGCACCTGCGCCAGGCTGTTGACGGCACCGGCGGTGGCAATGCGCTGGGCGAAGCGGCCGATCTGCGCCAGCACGCCTTGCGGCCACGCCGCTGCGATGCCGCGCAGGAATGCCTCGCATGCGGCTTCGTATCCGGCGTCGGGGCAGGTCCAGTTGCCATGGCGCTTGGCTTCGCGGATGGCCTTTACCTGCCACGCGGAAATCCGCGCCAGCAGGGTTTCAGGTACCGGCATCGCCTCGCCGGCATGGTCCATCGGCTCCATCGGCCATGCCCCCACCAGCGCCTGGTACAGCATCAGCCGGTCAGCCGCGTCGGGCGCGCGCGGCAGCGTGGCCACCAGCGAGGCGCAGTCGCGTTCCCATGCGGCAACCGCGTCGGCGAAAGTGCCCGGCAGCTCGCTCAGCACGGCCAGCCGCATGCGTGCGTCCTCGCCGCGCTTGTGGTCATGCGTGGCAGTGGCCAGCATCGCATGCGGGCTGGCCAGCCGGCGCGCCGCCATGCGGGCGTGGAACTGCGCCGGCGGCATGGCCAGCTGCGCCGGGTCGCTGCCGACCTCGTTGCGCGACAGCAGGCGGCCATAGCGGTAGAAGGCGGTGTCCTCGCCGGCCTTGGCCGCCAGTGCCGGCATCAGCTGCTGCAGGCGGCGGCGCAGCACGCCGGTGTCGCTCTCCGGCGCTGCCTGCGTGCGCAGGCAGCCGGCGATGAATGCCAGCGCCACGGCTTCGTCCGGCGCCAGGCTGCCACGCGCGGACTGCAGCGCCTGATCGACCATGGCGTCATCGGCATGCGCGGCGGCGGCGTCGC
This sequence comes from Cupriavidus oxalaticus, assembly GCF_038900635.1. Taxonomy (GTDB): domain Bacteria; phylum Pseudomonadota; class Gammaproteobacteria; order Burkholderiales; family Burkholderiaceae; genus Cupriavidus; species Cupriavidus oxalaticus_B. The sequence goes on from NZ_JAYMRX010000002.1 coordinate 265,162, forward strand.
GCGCGGAGGGCTGCGCGTCGTAGTAGCTGCGGTAGACCGGCACGGCCGCCATCAGCGCCATCAGCGCATGCCGCAGCGCCGCCGGCGTGAGGTCGCGCGTGCCCGGCTCCTGCTGCGCGGTGGCGTGCAGGAGGGCGGTCACGCCGTCGCATTCGGCGACGAGGTGCCGCCGCAGCACCAGGCAACGGGCCGCGCGTACATGCGCGGCGTACGGGCGCGCGTCGCCGCTGGTCATGGCCCACAGCGCGGTCAGCGCGGCTTCGCCAGCCTCGTCGTGCAGCACCGCTGCCACGTCGTCCATGAAGTCGTAGCCGGTGGTGCCGTCGACCTGCCAGTCCGGCGGCAGCCGTTCGCCGCTGCCGAGGATTTTCTCGACCACGAGCCAGGGGCGCTGCAGCGGCAGCAGCGGCGGCCGCGCGGCGGCGTGACGGTCGAGCTCGGCGCGCAGGCGGCGGCAGTAGCCGGCGGGATCGGCCAGCCCGTCGACGTGATCCACGCGCACGCCGTCGATCCAGCCTTCGCGCAGCAGGCGGAGGGGCAGCGCATGGACTGCGTCGAAGACCTGCGGGTCTTCCTCGCGCACGCCGACCAGGTCGCTGATCTCGAAAAAGCGGCGCCAGTTCAGCGAGGCGGCCGCGGTGCGCCACCAGGCCAGCCGGTAGTGCTGGCGTTCCAGCAGCGCGTGCAGCCGGGTGCGTCCGGCGTGCTGGGCGGTGTCGTACCATCCGGCGTTGGCGGTGGCCTCTGCGTCAGGGCTGTCCGGCGCCAGCGGCAGCACATGGTCGAAGTAGCGTACGTGGGCCGGCTGGTCGCCGCTGGCCGGCACCCACCGCAGTTCGCCGGCGACGACCGCATCCCAGTACGACTGCCCAAGGATCGGCAGCAAGACCTTGCCATGCAGTGCCGGGTCGCGCGGCGTCCAGTCGATATCGAAGCAGCCGGCATGGGCGCTGGCGCGTCCGTGGGCCAGCACGTCGCGCCACCAGCCGTTATGGGTGCAGTCCGCCGCCATGTGGTTGGGCACGATATCGACGATAAGCCCCAGGCCGGCGCTGCGCGCGCACGCAGCCAGCGCCTTCAGGCCCGCCTCGCCGCCCAGTTCCGCGCGCACGCGGGTGAAGTCGGTGACGTCGTAGCCGTGCGTGGAGCCCGGCCTGGCCTCGCAGACCGGCGACAGGTACAGATGGCTGACCCCAAGCGCGGCGTAGTAGTCGACCACGCCGGCGGCATCGGCGAAGGTGAAGCCAGGATGCAGCTGCAGCCGTGCGGTGGCGTGCGGCAGGCCGCGCGCGGCTGCAGGCGCGGTGGCTGCCGTGGCCGGCATTACCTGGGGCGCGCCGCGGCGGGCTCGCACAGTGTGGCGACGCAGGCCAGTGGCGACAGCATGCCCGAGGACAGTTCGGCGGCAGCGCCGGGCGTGCTCTCGTGCAGCGCCATGTGCTGGTCGCGGCAGGGGTGGCTGGCGGGCACCGCTTCGTCGCCCAGGTTCAGCCACAGGCTCAGCTCCATGCCGTCCACCAGGCGCCAGCGCGCGCACAGCGCCGCGGGGCCGAGGATATCGACGCCGGCGGACTGGCAGCCCGGCAGCCGGTGCAGCAGCTCGCGCCGCCGGATCGACAGCAGCTCGCGGTAGTAAGGGGCCCAGTCGGCGTCGTCCGCCAGCGACGGCCGCGACGCTTCGAAGGTGGCCGGGTCGTTGGGGTCGGGGATGGCGGCGGCACGCGCATCGTCGCCGAAGGCCGCGCTGGCGGCGAATTCGCGGCGGCGGCCGTCGCGCACAGCCCTGGCCAGTTCCGGCGGATGGCTGGTGAAGTAGAGGAATGGCTCACGCGCCCCGGTCTCTTCGCCCATGAACACCAACGGCACCTGAGGGCACAGCAGCTGCAGCGCCACCGCGGCCCGCAGCGCGCGCGGGTCGGCCAGGCTGGCCAGCCGCTCGCCGAAGGCGCGGTTGCCGGTCTGGTCGTGGTTCTGCAAAAAGCTGACGAAGGCGGCGGGCGGCAAATGCGCGCTGGGCTGGCCGCGGCATACGGCGGCGGTGGCGGTGGCGGCGGTGGAGTCGCCTGAGCGGTGCAGCGACGGCTCGCCCTGGTAGGCGAAGCCTTCGGCCAGCACGCGCGCGAGATGGCGCAGCGCGGGCCGGCCCCCCGCATCGCCCGCATCGCTCGCTTCGACCGCGGCGCCGCCGGCGCCGGCGGGTCCGGCGTAGTCGCGGTAGTAGCCGTCGTCCTCGCCGGTCAGCAGCACATGCAGCGCATGGTGTGCGTCATCGTTCCATTGCGCGTCGAAGCCCTGTGCCAGCAGCGCGGCGTCGTTGTCGTCGTTCTCCAGCACCAGGTGCAGGTGGCGCTCGCCGCCAGCGCCATCGGCCAGCATGGTGCGCAATTCGCCAGGCAGCGCCGCGAGCCAGCCTTCGTCCTCGATGGCGTGGACCGCGTCGAGCCGCAGTCCGTCGAAGCGGAACTGTTCCAGCCAGTAGCGCGCGTTCTCGGTGAAGAAGCGCCGCACCTGCGGGCGCCGGAAATCGATGGCCGGGCCCCACGGGGTCTGCCGGTCCGAGCGGAAGAAAGCACTGGCATAGCGGTGCAGGTAGTTGCCCTCTGGCCCGAAGTGGTTGTAGACCACGTCCAGCAGCACCATCAGCCCGAGCGCGTGCCCACGGTCGACCAGTGCGCGCAGCTCGTCCGGGGTGCCATAGCTGGACTCCGGCGCGAACGGCAGCACGCCGTCATAGCCCCAGTTGCGTCCGCCGGGAAACTCCGCCACCGGCATCAGCTCGATGGCGGTGAAGCCCAGCGCGGCGAGCCGCGGCAATTGCTGCGCGGCGCCCGCGAAGCCTCCGCACAGGCCGACGTGCATTTCATAGACGATGGCTTCATGCCACGGCCGGCCGCGCCAGTCGGGGCAGGTCCATGCAAACGCCGCGGCGGCGTCGCGCGCCGGCACCATGCTCGGGCCGTGCACGTCGTCGGCCTGCCAGCGCGAGGCCGGGTCGGGCACGGTGGTGCCGTCGTCGAGACGGAACCAGTAGCGCGCCCCTTCGCAGCACGGCACGATCGCCTCGAACCAGCCATTGGGCCCCGCCGCCATATGGACCGGCCCCAGGCCCGCGATCTCCAGCCGCACGGCGTGGCCTTGCGCAGCCGCATCGGGTGCCCACAGGCGGAAGCGCACGCGCCCGTCGGGCAGCCAGGCCGGCCCGAACAAGTAGTCCGGGGCTTGTTCGTCATTGGAGGAAAAGGCGCGCGAAGACGGCGCGGCAAAGCAATCGAGCGGGCTCAGGCTTGGCAGGACGGACCTGGCACCCGGGGCGAGCAGAAACGGGTTCGCGTTCAAATTCGGCTCCTGCCATCGGCTGGCGTCTGAGTCTGCGGACTGGAAAGTTGCCTTGCGGCGGCCCTAGCGCAATGCGAACTCCATGCCAGCAGAACGGCGTTTTTGCGGCGCAGCGCGCGGGCAGGCGGGCGGCCGGGCCGACAGCTTTGTTACATGGGCGATTGTAGAAAGTACTGCCCGGCATGCGGGGCCCCGCGCATGCGATACCGCACACTGCTTGCCCGTCTCGAGTGTGCTTGCGCGTGCATGGCTATGCGGCGCGCGGACCCCGTGCGCCCGGATCAACCTGCCACGGCGCGCCGCTGGCACGGTGCAGCAAACGCACCGGCACCGGCTCGACATTCCAGATGCGCTCGCAGTATTCGCGGATGGCGCGGTCCGACGAAAAACGTCCGGAACGCGCGCACGACAGAATCGACATGCGTTGCCAGCGATCCGGGTCGGCAAAGGCGTCGGAGACGATCTGCTGGCATTCCATATAGGAAGCGAAGTCCGCCAGCAGCAGGTAGGGATCGTGCCCCGCCTGCGGATCGAACAGCGGGCGGAACAACATCGGATCGCCGCGCGAGAAGAACCCCTGCTGCACCAGGTCGATGACCGCGCGCAATTGCGGGTTACTGTGATAGTAGGCGGCCGGATCGTAGCCGCTCGCGCGCAGCGCATAGACCTCGGGCGCGGTCAGCCCGAAGGGGAAGAAATTGTCGTTGCCGACCGCCTCGCGCAGTTCGATATTGGCGCCATCCATGGTGCCGATGTTGAGCGCGCCGTTCATCGCGAACTTCATGTTGCCGGTGCCGGAGGCTTCCTTGCCCGCCAGCGAGATCTGCTCGGACAGGTCCGCCGCCGGGTAGATGCGCTGGCCGTAGGTGACGTTGAAGTTGGGCAGGAACACCACCTTGAGCCGGTCGCGCACCTGCGGGTCGCGATTGATCACGTCGGCGACCGAGGTGATGAAGCGGATCATCAGCTTGGCGTATTCGTAGCCGGGCGCGGCCTTGCCGCCGAACAGGAAGGTGCGCGGCTGGATCTCGGCGCCCGGGTCTGACTTGATGCGGTGGTACAGCGCGATTACGTGCAGCACCGCCAGATGCTGGCGCTTGTACTCGTGGATGCGCTTGACCATCACATCGAACATCGACGACGGGTCCACCACCACGCCGGTGGTGTCGCGGATCAGCTGCGCCAGGTCTTCCTTGTTGGCGCGCCGCATCGCCTGCCATTGCCGGCGGAAGCCGGCGTCGTCGGCATAAGGCTCGAGCACGCGGATGCGCTCCAGGTCAGAGATCCAGCCATCGCCGATCGCGTCCGTCACCAGCCGCGTCAGCCTCGGATTGGACAGCGCCAGCCAGCGCCGCGGCGTGACGCCGTTGGTGATGCTGGTGAACTTCTCCGGCCACATCGCGTGGAAGTCCTTGAGCACGTCCTCGCGCATCAGCCGCGAGTGCAACTCGGCCACGCCGTTGATGGCGTGGCTGCCGACGCACGCCAGGTTGGCCATGCGCACATGGCGCTCGCCGTGCTCGTCGATCAGCGACAGCCTCGACAGCCGCGATTCGTCGCCGTAGAAGCGGATGCGCACCTCGTCCAGGAAGCGCGCGTTGATCTCCAGGATGATTTCCAGGTGACGCGGCAGCACGCGGCGGAACAGCGGCAGCGGCCAGCGCTCAAGCGCCTCGGGCAGCAGCGTGTGGTTGGTGTAGGCGAAGGCACGCTGGGTGATGTCCCAGGCCTCGTTCCATGTCAGGTCGTTCTCGTCGACCAGCAGCCGCATCAGTTCGGCGATGCCAACCGCCGGATGCGTGTCGTTCAGTTGCACCGCGAACTTTTCGTGGAAGCGCGTCACCGGAATGCCGTCGACGGCCAGCAGCCGCAGCATGTCCTGCAGCGAACAGGCGACGAAAAAGTACTGCTGCTCCAGCCGCAGCTCCTTGCCCTGCGCGGTTTCGTCGTTGGGATAGAGCACCTTGGTCAGGTTCTCCGACGTCACCTTCTTGCTCACCGCGCCGAGATAGTCGCCGCGGTTGAAGGTATGGAAATCGAAGGCCTCGGTGGCATCGGCGCGCCACAGCCGCAGCGTGTTCACGGTATTGACGCGGTAGCCCAGGATCGGCGAGTCGAAGGGCACGCCCGTCACGGTCTTGGCCGGCACCCAGCGCACGCGGTAGTGGCCGCGGTCGTCGGTGTAGTGCTCGGTGTGGCCGCCCAGGCGCACCTGCACCGCCCATTCGGAGCGCTGGATCTCCCACGGGTTGCCGTTGCGCAGCCAGGTATCGGTCTTCTCCACCTGCATGCCGTCCATGATGGTCTGCTGGAAGATGCCGTATTCGTAGCGGATGCCGTAGCCGAGCGCCGGGATCTCCAGCGTCGCCAGCGAATCCATGAAGCACGCCGCCAGCCGGCCCAGGCCGCCGTTGCCGAGCCCCGGCTCGACTTCCTGCTCGAGGATGCGGTCGAGGTCGAGTCCCGCCGCCGCCATGGCCTCGTGCACTTCGTCGAAGATGCCGAGGTTGATCAGGTTGTTGCCCAGGTGCGGGCCCATCAGGAATTCGGCCGAAAGGTAGGCCACGGTGCGCGAAGGCTGGCCCAGGTACGCTTCCGCGGTGCTGATCCAGCGCTGCACCAGGCGGTCGCGCACGGTATGCGCGGCGGCCTGGTAGAGGTCGTTCTGGCTGGCGTGGCCGGGCAGCTTGCCCTGGGTATGGAACACGTGGTCCAGGAACGCGCGGCGCAGGCTGGCGCCGGACAGGGCGGTACGGGTGTCGTCGGCGTGCTCGGGCCGGGTCACTTCCTTCATGGCGGAACCTCCTGCGCATGCTGGTGGGTCAAGCTTAGCGGATGAGGGAACAGTGCGCGCCCGGATCGCGGCGCGGGTGGGGTAGGCGCCACCTCGATGGCGGCTAGCTGCGCGGCGGCGGATGCAGGGTGCCGTGGCGGCCACTGCGAACGGCTTGGGCGCGGGCGCGCAGCGCCGGCGTTTCGGCCAGCGCGCGTACGTCGGGTTCGAGCCGGCGCTGCCAGTTGGGATGGACGCTGGTGGTGCCGGGCAGGTTGGGCTGCTCGGCCTCGCCCAGCAAATCTTCCAGCGGCACCACGCGCAGTGCCGTGCGCGCGCTGCCCAGCCAGGCCAGCACGGCATCCAGCGGTGCGTGCGCCGGGCCGGGCTCCGGGCCGTGGCACAGCCCGGCGTCATTCAGCGCCCGCCACAGCGCGCTGCGCTCGCGGGCGCGGCCTGCCTGGGTCTGCGCCAGGGTTTCGCCGGGCGCAAGCAGCTTGAGCCGGTCGCGCCATTCGAGGTCGCGTCCGGCCCACCAGCCGGCGACAGTGGGCAGATCGTGCGTGGAAGTGGTGGCAATGGCTTCGGGCGGCCACTGCGCGGGTGGCTGGAACGGCGCCGGATCGGCCGCTGCCTCGGCTTCGGCCGTACTCACCGCGCTTGCCGTGTTCACCGTGCTCTTTTCTTCGCGCTGGAACCACAGCACGTCGATGCCGAGCACGCCGCGAGCGGCCAGCGCCGCGTTCAGTTCGGGGGGCACGGTGCCGAGGTTCTCGCCGATGATGATGGCGCGGTGTCGCCAGGATTCCAGCGCCACCAGCCGCAGCAGGTCTTCGAGCGGGTAGCGCAGGTAGGCGCCGTCGCTGGCGGATGCGCCCGCGGGCACCAGCCACATCCGCGCCAGGCCCAGCACGTGGTCGATGCGCAGCCCGCCGCAATGCGAGAGGTTGGCGCGCAGCATTTCAAGGAAGGCGGCGTAGCCTTGCCGGCGCAGGCCGCGCGGGGAGAACACCGCCACGCCCCAGTCCTGGCCGAGCGGGTTGTACAGGTCCGGAGGCGCGCCGGCATGGAAGCCGGCCAGGATCTCCTGCTGGCGGGTCCATGCCTGGCTGCCGCCCGGGTCGGCGCCGACCGCCAGGTCGCAGACCACGCCGATCGCCATGCCGGCGTCGTGCGCGGCGCGCTGCGCACGCGCCATGCCATCGGCGGCGAGCCATTGCAGGAAGGCATGGTAGGCCACGTCGTCGGCGTGGTCGCGGGCAAAGGCTGCCACCGCGGCGTCGGCGGGCGAGCGCAGCGTGACCGGCCAGCAGCGCCAGTCCGGCGCCGCGGCGTGGTTCATGCCATTGCTTGCCGTGGCGAGCCGCTGCGCCTGGATCGCTTCATAGCAGGCGTGCGCATGCAGTGCCGTGCCGCCGCGGGCACGAAAGGCGGCGCAGTCGTCAAGCGCCGCGCGCGGCAGCAGCGTCTCGCGCCGCTGCCAGAGCCAGTGCAGCACCGCGTAGCGCAGCGGCGCCAGCGCGATCCAGTCGATCTCCGTGAGCGCTTCCAGCGCCGCCAGCCGCTCGCCGATGCCGAGCGCCGCGATGGCCGCGTCCAGCGCTTGCTGGCCGAACACCGCAGCGGGATCGGCGTATAGCGGGTTCAGGAACAGCCGGCTGGAGGGCGCATACGGGCTGTAGCGCTGCGGCAGCGCGGCAAAGCCGGCATGCAGCGGGTTGATCGCGACCACGTCGGCGTGCAGGGCGGCGGCGCTGGCGCAGCACCGGGCCAGCGCGGTCAGGTCGCCCATGCCGCAGTCGGCGCCGCGGCGCAGGCTGTAGAGCTGCACCGCCAGCCCCCATGGGCGTGCGCCGGCGCCAACGGCAGCGCGGCCGGCGTGGCGTAGCGCGTCCGCTACGCCATAGCAGCGCGCCGGTGCCACCGCCAGCACCGTCTGCGCATCGCCCAGTTCGAGCCGGTGGTAGCCGCAGACGTCGATCGGCGGCAGCAGCATTGTGCCGGCGGGGTTGCCGTCCGCGTGCGCGCGAACCGCGGTGCCGCTCACGATGGCGCCATCTTCCAGCGTCAGCCGGTACGCGCGCTGCGGCAGCGTGTGCGGCCACGGCACCGCCACCGGCTGGCCGCGTTGGGCAGTGACCAGCGGCGGCAGCGTGTGGGCGGCATCATCGGCCGCGAGCCAGGCGCGCGAGGCCTCGCACTGGGCGGGCGTGGCGCAGGGCAGGCCAAGGCCGTCCAGCACGCGCCGCAGCGCGCCGTCGGAGACGGTCCGGGGCTGGTCCCAGGCATCCGTCCAATGCGGCTGCAGGTCCGCGCGCAGCGCCAGCTTCTGCAGTGGCGTGAGGTGTGGCGCGGGGTGTGGCGCGGCGCCGCGGTGCGTGCGTCGGGTCATTCCTGTGTCTCCTGCGGCGCGCCCAGCGGCGGGCTCTCCTGGTGCGGGTTCTCGCGGCTGCGCGCCGGGGCAGCCAGCAGCACCAGCGAATGGCCCGGCACCACCTGGCTTTCGCTCACCGGCTCGCCGGCAAGCTCGGCTTCGGTGGCTTCGGGCCGGCTGCTGTCGAACAGAAGGGTCCAGGCCAACCTGGGCTCCGGCAGCAGGAACGACGCTTCGGCCTCGCCGGCGTTGAGCAGCAGCAGTGTCACCTGCACCGTGCGCGCAACGTCTTCATCTTCCTCCTCTTCCGGCAGCGAGCCCAGTAGCGGGCGTTCAGGCTGCGGCGGCGGCGCTGCGCGGCGCAGCGCCAGCGTGCGGACCTCCGGGTCGGCCCACTCCTCCGGGGTGGGCGGCTTGCCGTCGGTATCGAACCAGGCAATATCGGCGATGCCGCGCGCAGGCTCGTGGCGCCCATGGGCGAAGCGGTCGCCGGTGAGCGCGTGCAGCCGCCGGCGCAGCGCAAGCAGGCGTCGCACCATGTGCTGCAGCGGCTGCGCACCAGGCGTCTGGGCTTGCTTCCAGTGCAGCCACGAAATCTCGTCGTCCTGGCAGTAGGCGTTGTTGTTGCCGTGCTGGGTGCGGCCCCATTCATCGCCGGCGGTCAGCATGGGCGTCCCTTGCGCGAGCAGCAGCGTGGCCATCAGGGCCTGCGCCACGCGGCCGCGGCGCTCGAGGATCTCCGGATCGTCGGTCGGGCCCTCAACGCTGCCGTCCGGGCTCCAGTTGGCGCTGGCGTTGTCATCGGTGCCGTCGCGGTTGTCCTCGCCGTTGGCCTCATTGTGCTTGCTGCCGTAGCTGACCAGGTCGGCCAGCGTAAAGCCGTCGTGCGCGGTGATGAAGTTGACGCTGGCCCACGGGCGCCTGTGGCGCCGGTCGAACAGGTCGGCCGATGCGGCCAGCCGCGCGGCCAGCTCGCCGCGCTTGCCGGCATCGCCGCGCCAGAAGCGGCGCACCGTGTCGCGGAATTTGTCGTTCCACTCGGCAAAGCCGGGCGGGTGGTTGCCGAGCTGGTAGCCGCCGGGGCCCAGGTCCCACGGCTCCGAGATCAGCTTGACGCGGCTCAGCACCGGGTCCTGCATCAGGGCATCGAAAAAGCCCGAGCCCTGGTCGAAGCCGTTGCCCTCGCGCCCGAGGGTGCTGCCCAGGTCGAAACGGAAGCCATCGACGTGGTAGCACTGCACCCAGTAGCGCAGCGAGTCCATCACCATCTGCAGCACGCGCGGATGCGACAGGTTGAGCGTGTTGCCGCAGCCGGTGTCGTTGATGTAGTGGCGCTCGTCGCCCGGCATCAGGCGGTAGTAGCTGGCGTTGTCCAGGCCGCGCCACGATACCGTCGGCCCCAGCTCGTTGCCCTCGCAGGTGTGGTTGTAGACCACGTCCAGGATCACTTCGATGCCGGCCGCATGCAGGCGCCGCATTGCCACCTTGCATTCCTGCAGCTGGCCGGTGCCCAGGTAGGCCGGTTCCGGGGCGAAGTACGCCATGGTGTTGTAGCCCCAGTAGTTGCGCAGCCCGCGCTCCAGCAGGAAGCGGTCCTGCAGGATGGCATGCACCGGCAGCAGCTCGACGGTGGTGATGCCCATCTGCACCAGGTGGTCGATAAAGCGCGGGTCGCACAGCGAGGCGAACGAGCCGCGCAGGTTGGGCAGCAGGTCGTCGCGCAGCATCGACAGGCCACGCACGTGGGCTTCATAGATGACGGTGGCGGGCCACGGCACCGCGGGCGGACGGTCGTCGCCCCAGTGGAAGCTTTCGTCGATCACCACCGCCTTGGGCATGCTCTGGGCGCTGTCGCGGCGGTCCGGGGTCAGGTCGCCGCGCGCGCTCTGCAGACGGTAGCCGAACAGCACATCGGCCCAGCGCACCGGGCCGCTCAACTGGCGCGCGTACGGGTCCAGCAGCAGCTTGTGCGGATTGAAGCGGTGCCCGTGCGCGGGATCGTAGGGGCCGTGCGCGCGGTAGCCGTACAGCGTGCCGAGCGCAGCGTTGGGCAGGTAGCCGTGCCAGATCTCGTCGGTGCATTCCGGCAGCGGCATGCGTGCCAGTTCCTTGCGGCCATTCTCGGAGAACAGGCACAGGTCGATGCGTGAAGCATGCGCCGAGAACACCGCGAAATTGACCCCCAGCCCGTCCCAGTGGGCGCCCAGGGGGTACGGCCTGCCCGGCAGCAGCCGGTCCGCGAAGGGTCGGGTCATGTCGTTGCGCCTTATTCACCCTCGGCATGGTCGAGCCGCAGCACGAGCGTGGCCAGCGGCGGCAGCGTCAGCGCCAGCGAGGCCGGCTGGCCGTGCGAGGGCACATCCACCGCCGTCACCGTGCCGCCGTTGCCGACATTGCTGCCGCCGTAGCACTCGGCATCGGTGTTCAGGCATTCCTGCCAGGTCCCGGCAAAGGGAACGCCGAGCCGGTAGCCCCGGCGCGGCACCGGCGTCATGCTGACCACCACCAGCACGACTTCGCGGCTGCCCGGCGCGGCGCGGCGCAGCCACGCGAACACGCTGTTGTGGTTGTCGTCGCCGACCACCCACTGGAAGCCTTCGGGGCTGTGGTCGAGCGCGTGCAGCGCCGGCAGCTCGCGGTAGAGCCGGTTCAGGTCGCGCACCAGCGCGTGCATGCCGCGGTGCATGGGGTGGTCCAGCAGCGCCCAGTCGAGTTCGGCGTCATGGTTCCACTCCTGCCACTGCGCCAGCTCGCTGCCCATGAACAGCAGCTTCTTGCCGGGATGGGTCCACATGAAGCCGTAGTAGGCGCGCAGGCCGGCAAAGCGCTGCCAGTGGTCGCCGGGCACCTTGCCGAGCATCGAGCCTTTGCCGTGCACGACCTCGTCGTGCGACAGCGGCAGCACGAAGGCCTCGGACCACGCATAGACCAGCCCGAAGGTCATGTCCTGGTGGTGCCAGGCGCGGTGTACCGGCTCATGCCCGAGGTAGCGCAGCGTGTCGTGCATCCAGCCCATGTTCCACTTGAAGTCGAAGCCCAGCCCGCCGCTGGCCACGCTGGCGGTGACGCCGGGCCAGGCGGTGGATTCCTCGGCGATGGTGAGCGCACCGGGGCAGCGTTCATGGACCACGGCGTTGAGTTCGCGCAGGAACGCGACCGCTTCCAGGTTCTCGCGGCCGCCGTAGCGGTTCGGCACCCATTGCCCCGGCTCGCGGCTGTAGTCGCGGTAGAGCATGGAAGCGACCGCGTCCACGCGCAGCCCGTCGGCATGGAAGTGCTCCAGCCAGTGCAGCGCGCCGGCCAGCAGGAAGCCGCGCACCTCGTTGCGGCCGAGGTTGTAGATCAGCGTGTTCCAGTCCTGGTGGAAGCCTTCGCGCGGGTCCATGTGCTCGTAGAGCGCGGTGCCGTCGAAGCGTGCGAGCCCGTGCGGGTCGGTCGGGAAGTGCGCCGGCACCCAGTCCAGGATCACGCCGATGCCGGCCTGGTGGCAGCGGTCGACAAAGGCGGCGAAGGCCTGCGGCGGCCCCAGCCGCGCGGTCGGCGCATACAGCGACAGCGGCTGGTAGCCCCACGAGCCGCCAAAGGGGTGTTCGGTAATGGGCAGCAGTTCGATATGCGTGAAGCCGAGTTCCTGCACGTACGGCACCAGCCGCTCGGCCAGGATGTCCCAGCCGTGGCGGCTGTCGTTGGCGGCGCGCAGCCACGAGCCGACATGGACTTCATAGACCGACATCGGCAGGGCGTAGGGATCGGCGGCCTTGCGGCGCGCCATCCAGTCGTCGTCGTGCCAGGCGAATGGCGGCGCGCCCTGGCCCGGCGCGGTGACGACCGAGGCGGTCTCCGGCGGCGCTTCGGTGGCGAGCGCGAGCGGGTCGGCCTTGTCGGGCAGCTCGGTGCCGTCGGGGTCGAGCAGGTCGTACTTGTAGCGGCTGCCGGGCTCGGCACCCAGCGCGGCCGGCACGAACAGCTCCCAGATGCCGCTGGGATGGCGCAACCGCATCGGATGGCGTGCCTGGTGCCAGCCGTTGAATTCGCCGATCACGGACACGCGCCGCGCATTCGGCGCCCACACCGCGAAACGTACGCCTTCGATGCCGTCCACGCGCTGCCATTGCGCGCCCAGGCACTCGCCCAGCTCGAAGTGGCGGCCCTCGGCGATCAGGTGCAGGTCCAGTTCGCCCAGCAGCAGGTCGAAGGCGTAGGGATCGGCGCTGCACTGCTCGGTGCCGTCCGGCCAGGTCACGCGGATGCGGTAGTCCGTTGCCGTGGCGCGCCGCGCGTTGCCGGGCAGGCGCGCGGCAAAAATGCCGCCGGGATGCAGCCGTTCCATCTCGGCCAGCGTGGCGCCGTCGGCGGCGGCCAGCTGCACCGCCACGGCGCCGGGCAGGCAGGCGCGCACCAGCAGCCCGTCGCCGTCGCCGCCGCCGTCACGGTGGGGGCCCAGCACCGCGAACGGGTCGTGGTGGCGCGCGCCGAGCAGTGCATCGAGTTCATGTTGCGGCAGCATGCCGGTGCGCGGCGTGTCGTGGGTTGCGGTGGTCGTGGGGCTCATGGCTGGCCTCCCGGCTGAGCCAGCAGCTTGCGCAGCAGGCGTGCCAGTCCGCTCACCGGCAAATCGATCCACGCCACGCGGTTGGCGGCTTCGTAGTCGACCTCGTAGGCGGCGCGTTCGAGCAGGAACAGGTCCAGCAGCGGCTGCAGCTGGTCCGCGTCGACCCAGGGTGCGGGCGAAGCTTCCATATGCTGGCGGTAGCAATGCAGGAAGGCTTCGCTGGCGGTGGCGCGGAAGCGCTCCAGCAGCAGCGCGCGGCGTTCGGCCAGTTGCGGCGGCAGCTCGGTATGGGTGCGTTCCTGGCGGTCGGTGCCGACCGTGGCGGCGGCATAGTCGAGCGAGCGCAGCAGGCCGGCCACATCGCGCAGCGGCGAGGTCTTGCGCCGGCGCCAGTCCAGCGGCATGCCCGGCTCGCCCTCGAAATCGACCAGGTAGGTGTCGCTCTGCGCGATCAGCACCTGGCCCAGGTGGAAGTCGCCGTGGAAGCGCGTCTGCAGGCTGCCGGGCGCCGCCGCGGCCAGCTGCTCTACCAGCGCGGGCAGCGCGCCGCGCGCGGCCGTCAGCGTCTGCACGTCGGCTTCGAACGCCTGCCGCACCGAGCCCTGGACGCTGTCGGCGCGCTTGTCGACCAGCGCCAGCGCGCGTTCCAGCGCCTGCAGCGCCTGCGCGGCCCAGTCGCGCGCGTCGGCCTCGGTGGCAGGCACCGGCGCGAATGCCTCGTCGTCGGTCGGGCGCGCCAGCACCGCATGCAGCTCGGCCAGGCGCCGCCCCAGCGTGCCCGCCAGCGCGGCGTATCCGTTCATGGCCTCGGCGAACTCGTCTTCGCTTTCCTTGGCCGGCAGCGCATCGTCGATGGCGCGCCCCAGGTAGTCCAGTGTCCAGTCCCAGCCGTTGCCCTGGTTCAGGATGTAGCCCTGCAGCAGCATCAGCGTATGCGGCACGCCGTCGGCGCCGGTGCGCACGACCTCGCCCAGCAGCGGCGCCGCGTGCGCATAGCCCTGCGCGGTCAGGTATCGCGTCATCTCGGCCTCGGGATGGATGCCGCCGGAGAGGCGCCGCACCAGCTTGAGCACCGCGGCATTGTTGTACGACAGCGAACTGTTCGACTGCTCGGCCGACATCCACTCGATCGGGTCGCGTTCCAGTTCCAGCGCGGCCAGTCCCGGTTCGGCGCGAAAGCGGATCCGGTCCGGGCCGGCCTGCAGCTCCACGCTTTTGCGCAGCGCCTGCACTACCTCGCGCGCGAACGGTTCGACCACGAAGCCGTCGGTGGCCAGCCCCACGCGGCTGCCCTGGCGCACGCGCGCCATCGACAGCCCGTGCGCCAGCTGCGACACGCCGTCGGCGCTCTCGCGGTCCCACAGGATGCCCACCGGCAACTGGTAGCGCTCGGTGCGGCCGGACAGCGCCACCTCGACTTCACCGAGGTAGACTTCCTCGCCATTACTGCCGCGTGTGAAGGGCAGCAGGTACGCCATGCCGACGCGCTCGATGCGCTCGTGCTTGCCGCCGAACCAGCGGCGCCGGCCGATGTAGTGGGGCAGCACCTCGGTGGCGAGGGCGCGGCGCGACGCATCGGTCAGCTCGGGGCGGCCGATGTTCTGCATCACAAGTGTGATCTGGTCTGGCATCTGTTCAGGCGCCTCCACATGCCATGACGGCGGCTGCGCCTCCTCGCTCAGTACGAACCAGTAGAAGCCATACGGCGGCAGCGTCAGCAGGTACGTCAGCGTGCCGATCGCGGGGAAGGGCGTGGCGCCCATCATCTCGACCGGCACGCGCCCGTTGAAGGCGGACAGGTCGAGCTCCACCGCCTGGGGCGCGCGCGACAGGTTGGCGACGCACAGGATGTGTTCGCCCTCGAACTCGCGCAGGTACGCGAGGATCTTGCGGTTGCCGGGAAACAGGAAGCGCAGCGTGCCGCGCCCGAACGCGCGATGCTTGCGCCGCAGCGCCAGCATGCGGCGCATCCAGTTGAGCAGCGAGTGCGGGTCGCGCGCCTGCGCCTCCACGTTGACGGCCTCGTAGCCGTACAGCGGGCCCTGCAGCGGCGGCAGCACCAGCCGCTCGGGGTCGGCGTGCGAGAAGCCGCCATTGCGGTCCGGCGACCACTGCATCGGCGTGCGCACGCCGTCGCGGTCGCCCAGGTGGATGTTGTCGCCCATGCCGATCTCGTCGCCGTAATAGATCACCGGCGTGCCGGGCATCGAGAACAGCAGGCTGTTCATCAGCTCGATGCGGCGGCGGTCGCGCTCCATCAGCGGCGCCAGCCGGCGGCGGATGCCCAGGTTGATGCGCGCGCGCCGGTCGGTGGCGTAGACCTCCCACAGGTAGTCGCGCTCGCTGCTGGTCACCATCTCGAGCGTCAGCTCGTCGTGGTTGCGCAGGAAGATGGCCCACTGGCAGTTGGGCGGCACCTCCGGCGTCTGCCGCATGATGTCGGTGATCGGGAAGCGGTCTTCGCGCGCGATGGCCATGTACATGCGCGGCATCAGCGGGAAGTGAAAGCACATGTGGCATTCGTCGCCTTCCGGCTCGGGCCCCGTCAGGCCGAAGTACTGCTGCGCATCTTCCGGCCACATATTGGCCTCCGCCAGCAGCATGCGGCCGCGAAAGTGCTGGTCCAGGTGCGCGCGGATGCTGCGGATGACGGCGTGCGTCTCGGGCAGGTTCTCGTTGCTGGTGCCTTCGCGCTCGACCAGGTACGGCACCGCGTCCAGCCGCAGCCCGTCGATGCCCATGTCGAGCCAGAAGCGCATCACCGACAGTACTTCGTTGAGCACCTGCGGGTTGTCGAAGTTCAGGTCCGGCTGGTGCGAGTAGAAGCGGTGCCAGAAGTACGCGCCGGCGACGGGGTCCCAGCTCCAGTTGGATTTCTCGGTGTCGCAGAAGATGATGCGCGTGTCGGCGTAGGACTGGTCATGGTCGGACCAGACGTAGTACCTGCGCGCGGCCGAGCCGGGCTTGGCCTTGCGTGCGCGCTGGAACCACGGGTGCTGGTCGGAGGTGTGGTTGATGACCAGCTCCGTGATCACGCGCAGCCCGCGCGCATGGGCCGCGGTGACTAAGCGGCGCGCCTCGGCCAGCGTGCCGTAGTCGGGATGGACGTTGCGGTAGTCGGCGATGTCGTAGCCATCGTCGCGGCGTGGCGACGGGTAGAACGGCAGCAGCCAGATGGTGTCGACGCCCAGATTGACCAGGTAGTCGAGCTTGGCCAGCAGCCCGGCGAAATCGCCCACGCCGTCGCCGTTGGCATCGAAGAACGACTTGATGTGCAGCTGGTAGATGACCGCATCCTTGTACCAGAGCGGGTCGGCATTGAGCAGCGCGGCGCTGGCGGTTTCGGTGAGGCGTTTCATCGTGTCTCCACGTATGCCGGTCAGGCGCCATGCGGGTCCGTCGATGCCGGGGCGGCGGCGGGGCGCGGCGCCGGCCGGTCCAGCGGGCGAACGTGCCACACCGTGAAGGGCAGTTGCGCGGGGTCGAGGCGGATGCGCTGGTGCTTGCCCTGCAGCTCGAAGCGCTGGCCGCGCATCAGTTCATGCACGGCCACGCGCGCATGGTCGGGCAGGCCCCATTCCCACAGCGGCATTTCGATATCGGCCTCGTGCGCGTTGCGCGGGTCCAGGTTGATCGCGGCCAGCAGCACGTCGTCGCCGAACAGGTAGTCGCTACCGGGAACGAAGCGCGCGAACCACAGCACGGCATCGCTGCCGGCATGGTAGAAGCGCAATCCCAGGTGGCTTTGCAGCGCGGGATGGCCGGCGCGGATCTCGTTAAGACGAGAGATCTCCGCGACGATATTGCCGCGCTGGTGCCAGTCGCGCGCGCGCAGCTGGTATTTCTCGGAGTCGAGATATTCCTCGCGCACCTTGCCGTCGAGCACGAAGGGCGCGCTCTCGCACAGCTCGAAGCCGTTGTACATGCCCCATAGCCCGGACAGCAACGTGGCCAGCGCGGCGCGGATCAGGAACGCGGGCCGGCCGCCGTGGTGCAGGAAATAGGGATTGATGTCCGGCGTATTGACGAAGAAATGCGGGCGGAAGAATTCGCGCAGCGGGCTCTGCGTCAGTTCGGTCAGGTACTCGGTCAGCTCCCACTTGGTATTGCGCCAGGTGAAGTAGGTGTACGACTGGCTGAAGCCCAGCTTGGCGAGCCTTGCCATCATCTTCGGCCGCGTGAAGGCCTCGGCCAGGAAGATGGTGTCGGGGTGGTGCGCGCGCACGTCGGCGATCATCCATTCCCAGAACGGCAGCGGCTTGGTGTGGGGATTGTCGACGCGGAAGATGCGCACGCCGTGGTCGGCCCAGAACATCACCACGTCGCGCAGCGCCTGCCACAGCGCGGCGCCGGCGGGCGGCGCGGCGTAGAAGTCGACGTTGACGATGTCCTCGTACTTCTTGGGTGGGTTCTCGGCGTAGCGCAGCGAGCCGTCGGGGCGGTGCGCGAACCATTCGGGGTGGTCTCTCAGCCACGGGTGGTCGGGCGAGCACTGGATCGCGAAGTCGAGCGCGATCTCGAGCCCGTGCGCGGCGGCGGCGCCGCACAGCCGGCGGAAATCGTCGAGCGTGCCTAGCTCCGGATGCAACGCATCGTGCCCGCCTTCCTCGCCGCCGATGGCGTAGGGGCTGCCCGGCTCGCCGGGCTCAGAGCGCAGGCTGTTGTTGCGGCCCTTGCGGTGCGTGCGGCCGATCGGGTGGATGGGCGTGAAGTAGAGCACGTCGAAACCCATCGCGCGGATGGCCGGCAGCCGCGCGATGACATCGTCAAAGGTGCCGTGGCGCTGCTCGTCGTTGCTTTGCGAGCGCGGGAACAGCTCGTACCAGCTGGCGTAGCGGGCGGCAAGGCGGTCGGCTTCCACCGGCAGCGCCACCGGGTGGCGCGAGGCGAACTGCCGGCCGGCCGGCGTGGCCATGTGGGCCTGCATGGTGGCCGCGGTGCGTGTGGACAGCAGGAGTTCCAGGCGCCTTTCGTCGTCGCCCGCGGCGGCGGTCAGCTCATCGACGATGGCGGACAGTTCGCTGTCCGGGGGCGAGGCCTGGCCATTTTTCCGGCCATTACCTTTGCTTCCTTTCTTGCCGTTCCTGCCTGCGGGCGGCAGCAGCGCGTCGGCAATCAGCCGGGCGCCTTCCTCGGTCTCCAGGCTGACGTTGAGGCCTGCCGCACGCTTCTTGCCGATTTCATCGAGCCAGCTGGCATAGGGATCGCGCCAGGCCTCGACCGTGAATTCGTGCCGGCCCAGCGCCACCAGCGGGAAGCTGCCCTGCCAGCGGTCGTTGATCACGTGCCGCATGGGCGTTTCGTGCCAGTCCGTCTCGCCAGGCGCACGCCACAGCACCACCGCCGCCAGCTTGTCGTGACCGTCCATCCAGATATCGGCGCTGACTTCCACGCGCTCGCCCACGATGCGCCGAACCGCGAAACGGCCGTCGTCGCACGCGGGTTCGACACGCTCGATGGCGACGCGCGGCGCTTCCATGGCGGCGACCACACTGCCCAGCCCGGTCGCGGCCAGGGTCTCGTGCCCGTGCGGCGCGCGCGCGTCGGCGCGCGGCAGGCCGGGCCGGGTCAGCGGCACCGGCGGCGCTTCAAACAGGCGGATGTCGGCGGGTGCCAGCGTGATCGACCCCAACGCATCGAGCCGGTGGCTGGCGTCGAGCGTGCCGCCGGGTCCGCCCGGCGTGGCTTCGAGGTGGGCACTGGCATGCGGCAGCGCGCTCAGCACGCGGTCGGCGCCAAGCGTACCGGGCTCTATCGGGTCGGGATTGACCACCACCATCAACGCCGCGGCGTCATCGGGCGTGGCAAAGCCGTTGCCTGTGGCGGGGTCCGCGCACAGGCCGTTCGGCGCGGGCAGGCGCGCCAGCACCGTCAATGGTGCCTCGGACCCGCTCAGCAGCCGCACCGCCAGCGCCGGCGCGGGGTCGCGCGAGGCGAGCCAGGTGGTCGCTTCGAGCAGTTCATGCGTGATGTCGTAAGGTGCCCCGTCCTGGCTATTGCCATCCGGGGCGAGCGGGTCGCGCGCCAGCGTCCCGCCGGTTTCGAAGCCCGCGGGCACCAGGATGCCGTCGCCGATGGCGGCCGCGGTCCACAGCGCACGGCGTGCGCTCAGCGCATCCTGGCTGGCAGGCGTCAGCGCCGGAGGCGCCAGCACGCGGCCGAAGCGGCGCAGCCGCGCGATTTCCTCGGTCAGCCAGGCGCTGCGGAAGTCCCACCACGGCAGCGAGCAGAAGGCGCCATCAAAGCCGGCCGGGGCAAGGTCGTCCAGCTGTGCGGGGGTCAGGCCGGGCGTCCATGCCAGCAGCAGCGGCGTGCCGCGTGCTTCGGGCGGCGCGGCGTCGTTGCGCAGGGTATCGGCCAGCGCGGCCCAGTGCCTGCCGGGCACGCGTGCCGGGGCGCGGCAGCAGAAGCCGGCTGCGCCCGAGGCCCATGCCAGCCGCAGCCGCGCGGCCCACCATTGCACCAGTGCCTTGGCGACTTGCGGGTCATGCCAGCGCAGGCGTGCGCCGGGCAGATGGTTGTCGGTTTCGTGCGGGGCGAAGGCGGGGGCCGCGGCGTCGATCCAGTCGGGATCGGGAGCGCCTTCCCCATCGGCGCTGTAGCGGTCCAGTGAGATGTCGAGCAGCGGCGCCAGCCCATGCCGGGCGCACGCCGCCAGCGTGTCAGTCCCGGACAGTTGCGGCCAGCCGCCGATCAGTACGTGGTCGAAGCCCAGTGCCGCCACGCGTTGCAAGGCGTGTTCGTCGGCGTCCGGGGTCCCGGTCAGGTCGATCTGGCAGATCCGCACAAAATCCTCCCGGTTTCAGCTCCGGCGGAGCAACAATCACCCATCCGGCGCCAGAGGGCCAGCCGGGTGGGATGGCACACCCATGCGAAGTGCGTGCCAGCGCGCCCGCTCGATAAAAGATATGCGGTGGAGCCGCGCCGCACCAAAGGATTTCCGGCGAATGGCAATGTGCGCCTGACGATACCGCTTGTAAAAAGTACCGGGTACGCCATGACCAATGGCAAGAAGCGGCCCTTCGCCAGGCATGCGGCGTTGCGCAGGCGCACGGCCCGGTACGCTTCTTGCCACAAGGTTTGGATGGACAACCGGGGAAACGTGCATGGACTGGTGGCTGGAGGCCGCGCAATGGCCGGCGATGGTGGTGACGGTGCTGGCCACCTGGCTGGTGGGATCGCGCTCCATTGGACGGCGTCGCGCGGGCTTCTGGGTGTTCCTGGCGAGCAATGTGCTGTGGATCGCGTGGGGATGGCACGGCGATGCGTATGCGCTGATCGTGCTGCAGCTGGCGCTGGTCGTCATGAACCTGCGCGGCATGCGCGAAGCACGAAAGGCCTGGCAGGCGTCATCGCGCCGGGCCTTTGGCGGCGCGCGACAGCGCTGGTAGCCAGCACTGGTAGCCAGCACTGGTAGCGCAGGCGCCGAGCCGCTATCCTTGTCCCGCACCGACATGCGCCATGTGCGGGGCGCCCGCCAGCAACCGCCGGCCTCGGCGGTCCCGATCGATGACTCTACGGGTCCGGCCGCGGACCAGGCAGGTGTGCGATGGCAAAGAAAAAGATCCTGGTGCTCAACGCGCTGATCGCGATCTCGCGCGAGGGCGAGGACGATTGCCGGCGCGCGGCACACGCCGCCGCCAACCCGCATCTCAAGTCGCTGCTGACCAGCCGCGCCAATGCCTTCGCGCTGGCGGCGCAGGAACTGCAGGGGTGCCTGCTGGAACTCGGGCAGGTGCCGGAAGCCATGCCGGCGGCGGCATGCCGCGGCCGGGCTGGCAAGCACCGCTCGGACCGCGCCATCCTGCACGCCGTCAGCAAGGGCGAGCAGGCGGTGCAACGGCGCTACGCGCGCGCATTGCGTGCGCACGTGCTGGGCTCGCGCGTGCGGGCGTTAGTGCGGCGCCAGTATCGCGGCGTACAGGTCAGCCATGAGCTGTTCCGCGTGCTGCGCGAGCAATACCGTGCGCAGGCGGCGCGCGCGTAACCGGTTGCTGCCGGAACATCGTCGGGACACCCTCCCACCATGCCCACTGCCGCCTCTGCCGACCTGCAAGCCTTCGAGCATGCCGCGCGCCTGGTGCTGATGTACGGCCTGGTGCCGCTGTGGCTGCTGGCCGGCGCAGGCGACTGGTTGTGCCACCGCGTCACGCACATCGAGCGCAACGCGGGCGTGCGCGAATCCTTGCTGCACATGCTGATGCTGGCCGAGGTCGGCCTGCCGCTGCTGATGGTGCTGTTCCTGGAGGTCAATGCGCTGATGATCGCCGTCGTGCTGGTGGCGCTCGTGATCCACGAGGCCACGGCGTGGTGGGACGTGCAGTACGCCAGCAAGCGCCGCCATATCGCGCCGGTCGAGCAGCACATGCACAGCCTGCTCGAAGTCCTGCCAATGGCTGCCGCCTCCTACGTGGTGGTGATGTACTGGGGCCAGTTCCTGGCGCTGTTCGGCGCGGGCAGCGAGCCGGCGCGCCTGGCGCTGGCGTGGAAGCCCGTCGCGCTGCCGCCGGGCTATCTGGGCGGACTGCTCATCGCGGTCGCCTTGCTCGCCGGCCTGCCCTACCTGGAGGAGCTGTGGCGCTGCCACCGCTGGCGCAAGCGCGAGCGTGACGCCGCGCTGGCGCAGGCGACCCGGGCGCTGCGCGGGGATATCTGAGCAGCACCGGTCGGGCGGGAGCCCGTCCGCGGAAGGCCCGCCGCGATCGCGTTCGATGCTTAATGCGTGCGCAACGGCATGCGCTTTACTTCTTGACCGCCGGGTCCGGCGTGTCGCCCTTGGGGCCGCTCGGAGCATCGGCAGTCGGTGCCGGCGGCGTGCCTTGTTCGCGCGGCTTCTTGCTGCGGGCGGTGTTGGTCTGCTTGCCGGATTTCGACTTCGGCTTGGCGGTGTCCTTGGTGGTGTCGGTCGGCGTCGTGGTCATGTCGGTGGCGGCCGGCTGGTTGCGCGAGGCGCCGGCGCCTTCGATCGGCGGCGCGCTCGGATTCGGCGCGGTAGGCGAGGCCGGAGCCTGTTGGGCGAAGGCCGGCAGGCAGAGCGCGGTGCCGACGACCAGTGCCGTGGTGGCGAGGGTGCGTTTCATGATGGTCTCCATTGCAAGACTACGTCGGTCGGGCCCAGGGCCCTCGGATATGCCGTTGCGCCCGGGGGCGTGTCCGGCAATTCAGTCGTGCGCCGCGGTGCGGTTGCCTTCGCCGCGGCGCGCCAGTTCGTGGTAATGGCAGATCCGGGCCAGCGCCCAGTCCGCCGCGGCTTCCCGTACGGCATTGCGTTCGCCGGGAAAGCGCCGGGTCTCCGTGAAGTGCGCCGCGCCCGCCGGCGCTGCCAGAAGGGAGCGGCCGGCATGGCCGGGTCGGCGGAAGACCCATGCAAAGCATTGCGTGCCGGCCGGGATGTCGCCGTCGCCGCCGTCGTCGGCCACGCCGGTGTTCGCCAGCGCGAGGTCGACGCCGGTGAGCTGCATCGCGCCGAGCGCCATCGCGAGCGACACTTCTTCGCTGGTCAGCCCGTAGCGGCGGATGGTTTCCGTCGGCACGCGCAGCAACTGCTCCTTCGCCGATGGTGAGTACGCGACGATGGAGCAGTACAGGACATCGCCGCAGCCCGGCACTTCTGCGATGCGCGAGGCAATGAGGCCAGCGGTACAGGACTCCGCAGTCACCACATGGATGCCGTGGCGCCTTAGATAAAGGGCGACGCTGCGGTGATCGCCCGAGGCTGCGATTGCGTCGCGTTGGATCATCGGCGCGAACTCCGCCACCACGTACCGGCGAATATCACCGCGGCGCGCAACGCGCCTTGCCACCCCTGCAGGTCATCGCCTTCGCCCACGGCGCTGCGCATCACATCGACCAGGATTTCCATGACGTCCATGACGGCATCCGGAAAGGAATTGATGGCAGCGGCGGCAGTTTCCGTGCCAGCGCGGCGGTACCCGCGAGGCTCCGCACAGCGGTCGTCACAGCGTCGCGCCAGCCCCTCAAGCGAGGAAAAAAGTACATGCAGCGCCAGCAGCGGCCTTGTAAAAGCTGCGTGGCCGCGGGCGCTATACACGGCGCTGAACGATGGCGCCTATCTTGCATGTCCTGTACCAGCACACACATCGCAGAGTTCACGGCGACTCGACCACGGAGACACCTATGCCAGACCCGACGCGCAAGCCGAACCAGCCGGCGCCGGATGCACCCCGCAAGCAGCGCTATCCCGGTGATCCCGGCGATGTCCGCAAGGGCCAGGTGAGCGAGCCGCTGCCGCGCGAAACTTTCCGGCAGCGCTTCATGGCGCGCTTCACCGACCCCGCGTACCGGGATGAGGACGACGCCCTGGTGCGGCTTGAGCGCATTGCGTGGGAGGCTTATCACGAGGGCCGAAAGGCGCCGCTGAAGCACAAGGCCGGGCCCGGCTACGCCGATCCGGACTACGAGCTGTCCGACGAATGGCGCGCGGCCAGCGAGGCGGTCCGCGTGGCGCAGCAACGGCAGGCTGACCCTGCCACGCCTTCGCGCGTGCTGTTGGTCTGTGCCGCCGCGCGCAACGACTACACCTGCCCCGGCGAGATGTCCAAGTCATGGCGGCTGGCGCAGCGCGCGCGGGCAACGCTGGAAGCGCAGGGCATGGAGATCGATATGCTCGACCTGAGCCTGCTTACCTCGGATGCCGATCTGCGCATCCATCCGTGCAAGGGCTGCGTCTCGACCTCGATGCCGCTATGCCACTGGCCCTGCAGCTGCTACCCCAACCACGCGCTCGGCCAGGTCAACGACTGGATGAACGACATCTATCCGCGCTGGGCCGGCTGCCATGGCGTGCTGATCGTCACGCCGGTCTACTGGTACCAGGCCAGCAGCCCGCTCAAGCTGATGATGGACCGGCTGGTCTGCGCCGACGGCGGCAACCCCGATCCGACCAGCACGCAGGGCAAGGACGCGGTGCGTGCCAAGGCGATCGAGCTGGCGGGGTGGGACTATCCCAAGCACCTGGCAGGCCGTACCTACGGGCTGGTGGTCCACGGCGACGTGGCCGGCATCGAAGGCGTGCGCCGCGCGCTGTCAGACTGGCTCGACTGGATGGGCCTGATCGATGCCGGCCCGCAGGCGAGGCTGGACCGGTTCATCGGCTACTACAAGCCCTATGCCACCAGCCATGTGGAACTCGACCAGGATGAGGGCGTATTCGGCGAGGTGGACAACGTGGCGCGTGCGCTGGCGTGCGCGGTGCAGCAGTTGCGCGCCGGCAAGCTCAGCGATCCCGACCGCGGCCTGGTGCCGCCGCGGCAGAAGTAACGGCGCCGAAGATGGTGGCGCCGAAGATGGTGGCGCCGCAGATGATGGCGCCTCAGATAGCGGCGCTGCAATGACCGGCACGGAAAGCGGAGACGACAATGGACCGTAGAGACAACCGGCGCGGACCACCCTGGCACGAAAACGCCGTGCCGGAAACCGATATGCGCAGCCACTACGTTGGCGCCTATGGCGTCTACGACTATGACGAGCCGGTGGACCCCGGCGAGTTCGTGGGCTCGCAGGGCTGGCAGTCCGTCAACCCATCAGACGCACGCGGCCGGCAAGCGCCGCGGGGGCGGGATCCTTACCGGCAATTTACCGGCTACAACGAGCGCATGGACCTGTATCGCGGTGGACCGCGCCAGGCGCGCTCGGTACGCCCCGTAGGCCCGCGCAACTACCAGCGCAGCGACGCGCGCATCCTGGAAGACCTGTGCGAGCAGCTTGCGCGCAGCGCCCGGCTGGAGGTGGAAGATGTCGAGGTGCGGGTGGAGCAGGGCGTGGTCACACTGGAGGGCTGCGTGCCGCATCGCCAGCAGAAGTACCGGATCGAAGATATCGCGGACGAGATCTACGGCGTCACCGAGGTGGTGAACCACCTGCGCGTGGCGCGGGGCGAGGCTACGGCTGCGCATCCGGGCCACGGCATGCGCATGTACTGACGCCGGGGGCCACGCATGCAGGATTCATCCAATACGCAGCCAGCCAATCCGCGCGGCAACGCAGTCACCGCCGCTGACGTCGAACTGCAGGCCGCGCTGTGCGCGCGGCTGTGGGACAGCGGCCTCGATGTCAGCGAGATCGCGCTGAATGTCGCAGACGGGCGCGTCACCATCGAAGGCGCGGTCGGCACGCAGGAGGCTCGCGCGGCGGTCGAGGCCAGCATTCGATCGGCCGGTGGCGTTCGGGAGGTGATCAACCACGCCAGCGTGGCGCCGGACCGTACCGGCGGGTGAGGCGCCAGCGAGCGCCGCATGGCACGACTTTCGCATCGGCCACGGACTCGCGGCCGGCTGTCCAATGAGGCCGGCTATCCACGGAAACAAGGAGATTCCATGAAGCATCTTGCAAGCTTTGCACTGGCCGCGCTGCTGAGCGTTCCGGCCTGGGCCCAGACCACGACCACGCGGCCAGGCGCCGACACCCGTGCCCCAGGAACTTCCGCGTCCGATGTCATGCCGGGGCAGGGCGATACGCGGCGCGCCACGCCGGCTACGCCGGCCACGCCTGCATCGCCATCCACCAGCGGCGGCCGCGCGACGCCGGCCACGCCCGCCACGCCGGCATCGCCAGCGGTGAACGAGGGGCCGCAGTCGGCGCAGCGGTATGACTATCCGGCGTCAGAGCCGAAGGCGCCGAAATCCCGCAAGCAGCCGCTATAGCCCGCGCTATAGCCCTCGCTACAGCCCGGACGGCCAGGTCTCCGGCGCGCCCGGCGCCGGGCTGGCCGGCAAGGCCGGGACCGCACGCGTGCGGTCGAACCACAGCAGCGCATCGAACTGCCGCGGCAGTGCCGCGCGCGCATAGTGGCTCTGCAATCCTCGAGAGTGAGTTGGGGAAGGGTCCGGAGAAGGGGTTCTGGGCGGGGTCATCGACCTGCGGCAGCGGCACCGCCGCGGCTGCGATGGCGGCTGCTGCCTGCAGTTCGTCCCGGTGCGGTGGTATGGATGCGCCTGCGCAGGGTGGGGCGCCGGAAGCGTTGTCCGGCGAGGCCGGGTTAGCCCGCGGGGTTAGCCCGGTATGGTGCGTGGATCGTGGCCGAAGCTGTTGCGCGAGCGGATCTGGCCATCACGGCCGTGGACCAGCAGTTCAACATGCTCGCGCTGCGCCTGCGTGGTCGCGGCGGCGATGGCTTCTTCCTGGGTGGCGTGGTGGGATTCCGCGTAGCGGGCGCCTTCATGGATGACATCCCAGCCATCCCGATGCGGCACAACGTGTATGCTCGTGCCCATTTTGCTATCTCCTTGGCTGTCCATGCCTTTATTGTGGGCGATGTACGGCGGCTGTCTATCCGGCAGCGTCTGACAGGCCGGACTGCGCGGAGGGCAGCAAGCCCGACTTTTTCATGGAAATTTCTGGTTATTTGGCGCCCCTCTTGTAAGCTGGACTTGGATCGCATTAGAGGAGCGGACCATGCGTGCGAGATTTGCCAGGGGGCTGACGCAGTCGCCGGTAACCGTGGTGGCCCGGGCGTTCGACGGAGAAGCGGTACAGGCTCCCCAGATTGGCGACCTGGTGACCGTGTACAGCCAGGACCAGGACACCGAATTCAATATCCGCCTGTGCGAGGCCGTGGAGCCCGGCCGCTGGCGCGGCGTGGTCTACGCGATCGGCCGCGGACAGGACGTGCTGGTGACGGCCGAAGGGCTGGAGATCGACGATGTGGTCGAGGTAATGCACGAGGAGATCGCGCAGGTCATTCCCTGCGGCCGGTCCCACTGAACGCCGCACCCGTGCGGGTGCGGACCTTCCGGTTTGACGAACCCCGCTGCAGGCCCTTCCTGCAGGTTAATCCTGCCGGGCCTGGCGGGACCCTTGCACGGGCTGGCGCGGCACGCCCAGCCACATTGCGAGCCCGCTGGCGAGCAGCAGCGCCGCCAGCAGCAACAGCGCATGGTCGAGGCTGCCGGTGCGGGTCTTGATCTGCCCGATCACCCACGGACTGACGATGCCGCTGGTGATGCCGACGCTGCTGATCATGGCGATGCCGGCCGCGGCCCCCGCAGCGGGCAGGTAGCTGGGCGGCAGCGACCAGAACACCGGCAGCGCGGCAAAGATCAGCACCGCCGCAACCGAGAGGATCGCCAGCATCATGGCCAGGCTGGACGGATGCAGCGTGAGCGCGGCCAGTGCCAGCGCGCCGCCTGCGGTGCACAGCAGGAAGTGCCGGTGGCGCTCGCCGGTGCGGTCGGAATGGCGCGCGATCAGAATCAGCCCGACCGCACCGACGGCATTGGGCACCACCGAATACAGGCTGACCGACATCACGTCGGTGATGCCGAAATCCCGGATGATCAGCGGCATCCAGAAGCTCAGCGCGAGCGAACCGCAAGTCAGCGAAAAATAGATAAACGCGAACAGGTACACGCGCGGGTTGCGCAGCACCCGGCGCAGCGCCTGCAGCGAATGGCCGTCTTTCGCTGCATCGGCGGCGCTGGCCGCCTCGCCTGCGGCGGCGCGGATCAGATATGCGCGCTCGCCGGCGCCGAGCCAGCGGGCCTGTTCCGGACCGTCCACCAGGCAGCGGGCGGCAATCAGCCCGAGCAAGACCGCAGGCGCACCTTCGATCGCGAACATCCACTTCCAGCCCTGCAGGCCGAGCACGCCGGCCATGTCGCGCATGATCCAGCCTGAGACCAGGCCGCCGAGCACGCCCGCCACCGCCACGCCGGCAAAGAATATCGCCATCACCGCGGCGCGGCGCCGCGCCGGAAACCAGTAGGTCAGGTACAGCACGATGCCGGGGAAGAAGCCCGCCTCGAACACGCCCAGCAGGAATCGCAGCGTGTAGAACTGCGCCGGTGTCGACACGGCCATCATGCCCACCGAGGCCAGCCCCCACAGCACCATGATGCGCGTGAAGGTGCGGCGCGCGCCGAAGCGCGCCAGCAGCATGTTGCTCGGCACCTCGCACAGCACGTAGCCGACGTAGAAAATTGCAGCGCCCAGCCCGTACATGGCGTCGCTGAAGCCAAGGTCCTGCTTCATCTGCAACTGGGCGAAGCCGATATTGATGCGGTCCAGGAACGAGACCACGTAGCAGACGAACAGGAACGGGATGATGCGCAGCCACACCTTGCGGTAGAGCGCGTCTTCCTCTCGCGCCGGCAGCGCTGGCAGGGCAGTGGTGTTGGCGGGCGTCAGATGCAGGGACGCAAGATCCCCTGAGACCGGATGGCTCATGCTGTTTGTCTCCGTATGGTGGTGGCTGCGGGTGTTGCGTCGGGGTGGGTTGCAGCCAGGAATGGCGCCGCCGGGCGCGTCTGTTGCGCGCTGTCTGGCGGAGCTGGGTCAGGCCAGGGAAAGAGCGGAGCGGGGCGCGGCCTGGCCGCGCCCGTGCCGTGTCAGGCTGCCGGCGCTGCGGCGCCCGGCATGTCGGCCACGCCTTCGCGCGCGGCCTGCAGCGCGGCCAGCAGTACGTCGTGGTCGCCGATATGGTTGGCCAGCAGCAGGATCAGCTGCGCGTTGGCGGCCTGGCTCTGGGCGTCGTCGAGATCGCGGTGCATCTCGATCAGCGCTTCGTAGAAATCGTCGGGCCGGGTGAGGTTGGGTTGCGTATTGAGGGTGGCGGGCATGTTGTCGGCTCCTGTTCGAGTGCGTTGCGGCATGCGGTCCGCTTCAGGCGGCGATGCGGTCAGGGGCCGGCGCGGCCAGGCCGGCGCCGGTGGCGCGCGCCAGCGCGGCGCGGATCGCGGCGGGGTCGGCACGGCGCCAGCGCGCACACACATGCTGGTCGGGCCGCACCAGGTGGCAGGTGCCGGGCGCGGCGCCGTAGCGGGCGGCGGCGAGGCCCTGGTCGTCGCGCAGCACGGTGGCGTTGGAACAGGTCATCGCCGGCTGCGCCGCGTCCGTGACGTAGACCAGCCGCAGCGGTACGTTGCCTTGGCCGAGCGCGGACAGGTCGGCCAGCGTGGCGGCGTCGATGGCATCGGGATTGCCGAACAGCAGCACGGTGAAATCCTGCCCCAGGTGCGACAGCAGCCAGCCGGCACCCTGCGGCCCGGACACCGGCGCGTCCGCGCAGACCGCGCCTGGCACCATGCCGCCGGCATATCCGTCATCGGCGTCGCCGGTGTTCAGCGGCGAGCCGTGCAGCACGGCTGGCACCGACAGTCGGCCGCTGTTGACCAGGCCGCGGGCAAAGGCATGCCGCTTCGACAGCGTCAGCACCGCATCGCGGAATACGCGGCTGACGGCGCTCTTGGGCGTGATGAAGTCCGTGGCGCGGGTCGAGTTCAGGATGTTCTCGTCGGCGGCATATTCGCGCTCGCTGGCGTAGGTATCGAGCAGGCTGTCGGCAGCGTGGCCCTGCAGCACGTAGGCCAGCTTCCACGCCAGGTTCTCGGCATCCTGCACGCCGCTGTTGGCACCGCGCGCCCCGAACGGCGATACGCCGTGCGCCGAGTCGCCGGCGAACAGGATATTGCCGTGGCGGAAGCTGTCCATGCGCAGGCACGAGAAGGTGTACACGCTGACCCATTCCAGCTCGAACCTGACGTCCTTGCCGAGCAATGCCTGCACGCGCGGAATCACGCGCTCGGGGGATTTCTCCAGCACCGGGTCGGCGTCCCAGCCGAGCTGGAAGTCGATGCGCCAGACATTGTCCGGCTGGCGGTGCAGCAGCACCGACTGGTTGGGGTGGAAAGGCGGGTCGAACCAGAACCAGCGCTCGCTGGGGAAGTCGGCTTCCATCTTCACGTCGGCGATCAGGAAGCGGTCGCGGAAGGTGCGGCCCTTGCTGTCCAGGCCGAGCAGCTTGCGCATCGGGCTGCGCGAGCCATCGGCGGCCACCACGTAGCGAGCGGCCAGCGGGTAGCAGCCTTCGGGCGTCTCGATGGTCAGCACCGCGCCGTCCGCGCGCTGCTCCAGGCCGACCACCTTGTTGTGCCAGCGGATCTCGATATTGGGCAGCGCCTGCGCGCGTTCCAGCAGGAAGCCCTCGACGTAGTACTGCTGCAGGTTGATAAACGCCGGGCGGCGATGGCCGCTCTCCGGCAGCAGGTCGAAGCTGTACACCTGCTGGTCGCGCAGGAACACCTTGCCGACGTTCCAGCTCACGCCCTTGTCCACCATGCGCTCACCGCAGCCCAGCCGGTCGAAGATGTCCAGCGTGCGCTTGGCGAAACAGATGGCGCGCGAACCGGTGGACAGCGTGCAGTCGTCGTCGACCAGCACCACGCGCACGCCGCGCTGCGCCAGATCGATGGCGGTGGCAAGCCCGATCGGACCGGCCCCCACCACCACGACAGGATGGACCGGGCCATCCGCCTGCGTCCCGCGCTGTTCCGCGCAGGGCTGGTACTCAAACGACATCCGTTGGTAGTCGATGCTGCTCATGCCTGTCTCTCCATCCCACTCTGTGTTGCTTCGTTGCCCGACTTGTTATGGGTCTTCGTCCGCTCAGTCCTGCAGCGCGGCCCACATATCCTTGTCGCGCTGCGCGGTCCAGATGCGCGGGTGGCGGATGCCGCTGGCCTCGTCATAGGCGCGCGAGACGTCGAACGGCAGGCAGTGCTCGTAGATGAAGACATGGCCGAACTTGGGGTCCATGGCCTGGCGCGTATGCGCCATCGCGGCCTTCAGGTCGAGCTTTTCGGCCACTGCTTCCTTGCCGGACTGGAACAGCGTGGTGACGAAGTCCTTGGTATAGGCGAGGCCCTTCTTCACATCTTCCGGCGTGGTCAGCGCGGGGCCGCGGCCGGGAACCAGCTTCTCGGGGTTGAGCGCCTGCAGCGCGTCGAGCGTGGCGGGCCATTCTTCCAGCTGGGCATCGCCGCAATAGCAGGCGGCGTCGTATTCGACCAGGTCGCCGGAGAACAGCACCTTCTGCTGCGGCAGCCAGACCACGGTGTCGCCCTTGGTGTGGCCAGAGCCCAGGTGGGCGATGCGGACTTCCAGCTTGCCGAGGAACAGCGTGATTTCCTTCTCGAATACCAGCGTCGGCCAGGTCAGGCCGGGCACGGTCTCGACGCCGGCGAACAGGCGCGGGAAGCGCTCGATCTCGGACTTCATGTCCGCCTCGCCGCGCTCGACGATCATTTCCCAGGTACCACGGCTGGCGATGATCTGCTGCGCGCCTTCGGCGAAGTAGGCCGATGCGCCCAGCACGCGCACCGCGTGGTAGTGCGACAGCACCACGTACTTGATGGGCTTGTCGGTGATGGTGCGGATGCGCGCAATCAGGTCTTGCGCCATCGCCGGCGTGGCGGTGGTGTCGACGATCAGCACGCCGTCGTCGCCGATCACGACGCCGGAATTGGGGTCGCCCTCGGCGGTGTAGGCCCAGGCGTTCTCGGACAGCTGGGTAAAGGTGACTTGCTTGGCTTCGAGGTCGGCTTGGGATGCAAATGCCTTGGACATGGCGTCTTCCTTTGTGAGGGGGAGCAAGACGGCACGTGCGCATGGCGGGCATGCCGCAGTTCGGGTCTGGCGGCACGGGCTGTCTCGCCCCCGTTTCTATGGGTCTTCCACGCGGCGATGCCTGCGTGTTGCGACGGGGTAGTGCCATCTTAGGAAAGTCCGCCAAATTAATCAATAGCTAATTCATTTGTCTAAAACAAATTAGCGGCACCACGAGGCAAGTGGATCGAGCGGCTGATTGGGTTGCGGGTTTACCCCGATTCGAGGGCGCGCGGAAGGCGTTCGATTAATATCCGGGTTTTCCGATCACACAGGGTGGCAATGGCCAGGGGCAAGGCAACCGGCGCGGCCGGCAAGGCTGAAAGGGACGGGAAGCCGGAAAAGGCTGACAAGGCCCAGCGCGGCATTCAGAGCGTGGAAGTCGGCGGACGGCTGCTGGCCGCGCTGGCGGCGGCGCGCGTACCGATGCCGCTGGCCGCGCTGGCCGAGGCCGCGCAGCTGGCGCCGGCGCAGGCGCACGCCTACCTAGTCAGCCTGACACGACTGGGCCTGCTCAAGCGCGACCATGTCTCCGGCCGCTACGAACCCGGCCCGCTATCGCTGCAGCTGGGCATGCTGCGCCTGGAGCAGGATCCGGCCTACCGCGCCGCGCTGCCGCGCGTCGACGCGCTGGCGCGGTCGTCGGGCTTCAGCGTGGCGATCAGCATCGCCGGGCCGCAGGGGCCGACCATCGTGCGCTACGTGCCCGCCAGCGCGCCGTTGCATGTGAACCTGCACGTGGGCACGGTGATGGCGCTGGCGGCCACCGCCACCGGCCGCGTCTACTGCGCGTTCCGGCCACCGGCGCAGTGGCAGCCGCTGTGGCGCGCGCAGCAGCCGGACGCCACGGAAGCGCAGCTGGCGGCGCAGTTGCAGGACTTCGGCGGCACGCTGCAGGTCATCCGCGAGCGCGGCATCGAGCGCAGCATCGACACGCCCAGCCCCGCGGTCAGCAGCCTCAGCGTGCCGGTGCTGGACGCTGCCGGGGCGCTGCGGCTGGTGCTGACGCTGGTCGGCTCGACCGGCGCCATCGACGTCGACTGGAACGGCACCGCCGCACGGGCGCTGATGGCGGCAGCGGCCGATATCGCAGCGACCCTGCGTGCGCAAAGTGCTGAAGGTGCTGAAGGTGCTGAAGGTGCTGAAGGTGCTGAAGGTGCTGAAGGTGCGGAAGGTGCGGAAGGTGCGGAAGGCGCCGAAGAGGAAAACCAGGCATGACCCCGAACCGCATACCCGACCCGGCCGGCATCGCCAGCCCGGATGCCGACGCCGACGGCGGCAAGCCGCAGCGCGGCATCCAGTCCCTGGACAGCACCGGCCAGCTGCTGGGCGCGCTGGTCGCCGCTGGCCGTCCGCTGGCCTTGCGCGACCTCGCGCTGGCTGCCGGCATGCCCGCCGCCAAGGCATTCCCGCACCTGGTCAGCCTGCAGAAGACCGGGCTGCTCGCGCGCGACGCCGCCGGCAACTACCTGTGCGGTCCGCTCGGGCTGGAGCTCGGACTGGTTGCGCTGCAGCGGCTGTCGCCGACGCGCGAGGCCGAGCCTGAAGTGATCGAGCTTGCCGGCACCACCGGCCTGAGCGTGGCCATGGCGGTGCTGGGCCCGATGGGTCCGACCGTGGTCAGGCTTGAGGAATCGGCGCGGCCGCAGCATGTCAGCCTGCGCGTCGGCACGGTGCTGTCGCTGGTCCACACCGCGATCGGCCGCACCGTGGCCGCGCACCTGCCGGCCAACGTGCTCGCCGGGCTGCTGCAAACCGACTACCTGCGCATGGCCGGCGCTGCCGTCGGGCAGGTGCTGGGGGAAGACGGAATGCCTGCGGCCGACTACGCCGCCCGCCTGGCAAAGGTGCGCGCGGCGCAGATCGACAACGCGCTGAGCCACCCGGTGCCGGGCATCGATACGCTGGCGGCGCCGGTGTTCGACCATACCGGAAGCCTGGCGCTGGTGATCGCGGTGATGGGGTCGAGCGGCAGTTTCGACAGCGGCACCGAAGGCGCGCCCGCCGCGCTGGTGCGGCAGGCGGCACGGCGCTTGTCGTGGCGCTTCGGCGCGTTGCGCGGCGCGGCCGGCTGACTGGGAGCTGACTGGCCGCTTACTGGCCGCTTACTGGTCCAGCCGGATATTGGCGGACTTGATCAGCCCGTCCCACTTCTCGTACTGCGCGCGGATATAGCTGCCGAACTGCGCGGGCGTGGCCGGGAACGGCACCGTGCCCTGGCTCGCGAGCTTCGCCGACAACTCCGGCTGCTTCAGCGCGGCAACGATCTCGCCGTTGAGCCGGTCGACGACTGCCTTGGGCGTGCCGGCCGGCGCCGCCACGCCGAACCATGCCGTCAGTTCGTAGTTGGGCACGCCCGCGGCGGCCAGCGTAGGCACGCCCGGCAACTGTTCCGAGGGCTTCTGCGTGGTCACCGCCAGCGCGCGCACGCGGTGGTCGCGGATATACGGCAACGCGGTGGAAACGCTGTCGAACATCATCGTGATGCGCCCGCCGATCAGGTCGGTCATCGACGCGGCGCTGCCCTTGTACGGAATATGCGCGATATCGACGCCGGCGAGATGGGTGAACAGCTCACCCGCCAGGTGCGACGACGAGCCGTTGCCGAACGAGCCATAGGTCAGCTTGCCCGGCTCCTTGCGCGCCAGCGCCAGCAGTTCCTGCACGTTGCGCGCCGGCACCGAGGGATGCACCACCAGCACGTTGGGCAGGTAGGCCACGGATGCGACCGGGGCGAAATCCTTGAGCGGGTCGTAGCCGGGCCTGGCGTAGAGGCTCTTGTTGACCGCCAGCGAGCCGAAGGTACCGAACAGCAGCGTGTAGCCGTCGGCGGGCGCGCGCGCCACGGCGACGGCAGCCAGGTTGCCGCCGGCGCCGGGCCGGTTGTCGATCACCACCGGCTGCTGCAGCCGCGCCGACAGGGCATTGCCGATCTCGCGCGCCAGCAGGTCGGTCGCGCCGCCGGGCGGGAAGGGCACCACCAGCCGGACCGGCTTGTCCGGGTAGTCCGCCAGTGCCGTGCCTGCCGCCGTGGCGGCGAGTGCGAACAGCAGCCCGCTGGCTGCACGCCTGATCCAACCCTGCATCGCTGTCTCCTTCATGTGTTTTCTGGCGATGGAACGGGCCTCAGTGTGTCGCAGCGCGCGGCGGCGCGGGTTTGGCTTTGGCGAAGGTGGCCTTCCGCCGCCTGCGCAGATCGCAGCGGGGCGGTCGCGCGGAACTTATTCGCGCCGCTGCAGGCGCGCGATGGTGCCGAACAGCGTCTCCAGCTCCACCGGCTTGACCAGGTGCGCATCGAACCCCGCGCGCTCGCTCTGCTGCCGGTCGGCAGGCTGGCCGAAGCCGGTCAGCGCGACATAGC
The DNA here is from genome assembly GCF_038900635.1 of Cupriavidus oxalaticus. Taxonomy (GTDB): domain Bacteria; phylum Pseudomonadota; class Gammaproteobacteria; order Burkholderiales; family Burkholderiaceae; genus Cupriavidus; species Cupriavidus oxalaticus_B. The sequence continues at coordinate 299,957 of NZ_JAYMRX010000002.1, forward strand.
GGGTCTGATCGGTGCCGGCCACGCCGCGCATGGCGCGCACCACCTCGAAACCGTCCATGCCCGGCATGGCCAGGTCGATCAGCGCGATATGCGGGCGGCAGCGGGGCGCCACGTGCAGCGCTTCGGCGCCGTCGTAGGCAATGGTCACGTCGTGGCCGCACATTTCCAGAAGCATCGCCAGGCTGTCGGCGGCATCGCGGTTGTCGTCGACCAGCAGGATGCGCTGTGCCTGTTGCACGATGCTGGCATGGCCGCCGGCCGCGGCCTGCCCCGGGGGCTGCATCGTGGCGGTTTCCTGCGCCACCGGCAGCGGCAGCCGCAACGTGAAGGTGCTGCCCATGCCCGGCCCGGCGCTTGCCGCGGCAATGGTGCCGCCATGGAGTTCCACCAGCGCGCGGCACAGCGACAGGCCGATGCCGAGGCCGCCATGTGCATCGGTGCCGGGGCGGCTTTCCTGCACGAACATGTTGAAGATGTCTTCCAGCGATTGCGGCGCGATGCCGCGCCCCTGGTCGATCACCTGTACCAGAAGGGTACGTTTTTGTACGGCGGTGACGATGCTGATGGTGGTCTGAGCCGGCGAGAACTTCGACGCATTCAGGATCAGGTTCTGCATCACCTGCGCCAGCCGGATCTTGTCCGCGTGCATCGGGATCGCGGCGGCGTGGGTCTGCACCGCGACGTGCTGCGACTTTGCCTCGAGCGATGGCCGTGCCGCCTCGGTGGCGAGCGCAATCACTTCGTTGAATTCAAGCGGCGCGGTGCGCAGCTCGATGCGCCCGGAGTTGATGCGGCCGATGTCGAGCAGGTCGTCGACCAGCCGGCTCAGGTGCGTGACCTGGCGTTCGATCAGGCTCAGGCTCCTGTTGGCCAGCGCCGGGTCGTCGGGCGCCAGCCGCATCGCCGCCAGCGCGCTGTGCACCGGCGCCAGCGGATTGCGCAGCTCGTGCGACAGCGTGGCCAGGAATTCGCTCATGCGCTGGCTGGAGCGCTCCAGCTCCTGGTGGCGCCGGCGCTCGCTCATGTCGCGGGTGACCTTGGCAAAGCCCCGCAGCGCGCGCGATTCGTCGTAGACGGCGGTCAGCGTGACATTGGCCCAGAACAGCGAACCGTCCTTGCGCACGCGCCAGCCTTCGTCCTCGACGCGGCCGCCGCGCCGGGCCTGTTCGAGCAGCCGCGCGGGCTTTCCGGCGGCAATGTCGTCGGGCGGGTAGAACACCGAGAAATGCCGGCCCAGGATCTCGTCGCGGCGATAGCCCTTGATGTATGAGGCACCGGAATTCCAGCTGACGATAATGCCTGCGGGATCGAGCATGAAGACCGCGTAGTCCTTCACGCCCTCTACCAGCAGCCGCAGCGTTTCCTCGCTCTGGCGCAGCGCTTCGGCGGTGCGGCGCTGCGCGGTCATGTCGCGCGTCACCTTGCCGAAGCCGATCAGCTTGCCGTCCGGATCCTTGAGGGCCGTGATCACCACATTGGCCCAGAAGCGGCTGCCATCCTTGCGCACGCGCCAGCCTTCGTCCTCGAAGCGCCCGAACTCGGCGGCGGCCTTGAGCTCGGCATCCGGCCAGCGCCGTGCCACGGCGTCGGGCGTGTAGAAGGTCGAGAAGTGCTTGCCCAGGATTTCTTCACGGGTATAGCCCTTGATGCGCGCCGCGCCCTTGTTCCAGCTCGACACATGCCCGGTCACGTCGAGCGTGAAGATGGCGTAGTCCTGCACGGACTCGACCAGGGTCCGGTAGGGTGCGTCGGGAGTCGCGTCGCCGGGGGCATTGCCCTGCGACTTGCGAAGTGACGCGTGTGCGGCCGGGCCGTCGGCGCCGGCGGGGGCTTTTTTCATGGCGAAATCTGGGTTCGCTGCTGCCGGTTTGCCGGCGATGTCCGGAAGCGAGCGCCGCCGCGCGGCGCTGCGCATGACATAAGGATACCGCGCCCCGCGCCCAAGCAGGCGGCTGCGGCGCCTGAGTGGTCCGAACCTTCGCGACGACGATTCGGAAGATACAGATTGTTACGCGGTGCACGATCCATAAAATCGGTCACAGCTTTTATACGCCGTCAATCTTTGTCACGAAACAATGCAATTGCCACCGACCAGAGACTGGTCCGCGCCGCCCGACGCGCTGCCTTGCTGCGACAGTTGCCCCCACGCCCATGGCTGCCACGGCGCCGGCCTGGCACGGCATGCGCATCCCGCTGCCGGTCCGCAGCCGCAGCGCAGCATCCGGCTGCGCAAGGGGCAGCCGCTGTACCTGATCGGCGATCCGGTCACTGCGCTCTATGCGATCCGCGTCGGCACGGTCAAGACCCATGTCACCACCGCAGACGGGCGCACACAGGTGGTTGGCTTCCATTTTCCGGGTGAACTGGTCGGGCTCGACAGCCTCGTGCGCGCTCGCTACGCGTCGTATGCCACGGCGCTGGAAGATACCAGGCTGTGCATGATAGCGGTCGATCTGGACAGTGCCACCACGGCCGCAGCGCCCGCGCTGGCCATACCGCTGTTCCTGGCGCTCGACTGCCTGTCCCAGCGCGCGCGGGCCATGCAGACCATGCTGGCGCTGATGACCGCCGAGGAGCGGCTGGTGACGTTCCTGCTGTCGATGGCCGACGGTTTCGCGGCGCGCGGCTTTTCATCGTCGGCGTTCATCCTGCGCATGAGCCGCGAGGAAATCGGCAGCTATGTCGGCCTGACGCTGGAGACGGTCAGCCGCCAGTTCTCGCGGCTGGCCGGGATCGGGCTGATCCGCGTGCGGCGCCGTTGCGTCGAATTACTGAACAAGCCCGCGTTGCGCGCCATCGCAGAACGCCCGGCAATCTCGACGCGGCCCGCCCAGGACACCGCCGCCGGTTTCGCCGAAACCGCCATTGGGACGACACCCATCCAATGACGCGCAAGCCAGAGGACGCCGACGCCGCGGATGCGAGCGCAGGCACGACACCGTGCGCGGCGGACCGCGGCGTTGCAGGAGCTGACATCCTGCGCGAGATCCAGCAGCTGAACCTGTCATACCTGATGCTGGCGCAGCGCCTGCTGCGCGAGCACGAAGCCGAGGGACTGTTCCGGCTTGGCATGCGGCAGGAATTGGGGCGCGCTCTGGCCGCGCTGGCCCCGGCGCAGATGGTGGCCCTGGCGCGCTCGAACCTGCTGCTGTGCCGCTTCCGGCTGGACGATTGCAAGGTGCTGGCATCGCTGACGGAGGCCGAGGCGCGGCATCCGCTGCGGGGCATGCATGCGGCGATCGTGATGGCCTCGCAGCCTGCCGGCGGGACGCGCTGATGCCAGCCTGGCACTTGCGCGCCCCGCCACCGCCCGCACGGGCATAGCAATCAACCATGGAGTTATTGATGACGTGTACTGCCCCGAGCTACGTCGAGACCAGCCTGCGACTGTCCGGCAACCCCAGCCAGCCGGGCGCGTTCCTGCCGACCCGCACGGAAATCACCGGCATGCCCTACGCGCACGCGCTGTTCCGCGCGCTGCCGGGCGACGGCATCGCGCAGCGCTGCATCGAGGCCGCGCTTCGCGTGCTGGTACAGGCCGGACACCAGCCGGTGCGCACGGTGGTGTACAGCGGGCAGGGCCGGCAGGCGTCGCTGGACTTCTACATCGAGGCCGACGTGGTGGCCTGCTGCGAGCTCGATGGCGCGCTGCAGCGCCAGCTGGCCAGCCTGTGTACCAGCGTGCTGCCACCGGGGCTGGTGTTGTCGGTGCGGCCGCTCGGCACCTATGTGCCCGACGGCCCGCCGGCGGGCGAGCATGGCGCGGCGGAGCGATTGCGCAAGTGCGCCGGCGAGCTGCTGTACCGCGGCGGCGAGATCAACCAGCGGCTGTCGGCCGTCTGTGCCTACCTGGCGGCGCTTCATGATGCGCAAGCCACCGCCGACCGGCTTGGCCATCTCGACCAGAGCCTGTTCGGCCAGGGCCAGGAAGCGCTGTCGTGGCGCCTGCGCCGCCATCGCAGCGTGGAAGGGCGGGCGCTGGCACAGGCGCTCGATGCGCTGTCGCGGGACGCCGACTGTGCGCTGCATGAGCTAGGCAAGCCATACGGCGCCGAGCATGCGCGCTACCAGTTCGAGCAGATGCAGCGCTTCCGCCAGCAGATCGAGCGCTTCCGCCTGGCGTGCTCGCCGGAACAGCCCTGTGGCCCCGGCTGCGAGAGCAGCACGGCAGGGTCGCGGGGCGGACGCTAGTGCGACTAGTGCGACTAGTGCGACTAGTGCGACTAGTGCGACTAGTGCGACTAGTGCGTTCAGCGCGCGCTGGTCGCGCCAGGCGCCGCCACGGGGTCAGATCCCGGCCATGCAGGTGTACTTGATGACCAGGTAATCGTCGATGCCGTAGTGCGAACCCTCGCGGCCGACGCCCGACTGCTTGACGCCGCCGAATGGCGCCACCTCGTTCGAGATCAGCCCGGTATTGACGCCCACCATGCCGTACTCCAGCCGTTCCGACACGCGCCAGACGCGGCCCAGGTCGCGCGCGTAGAAGTAGCTGGCCAGGCCGAACTCGGTATCGTTGGCCATGGCCACGACCTCATCCTCGGTTTCGAAGCGGAACAGCGGCGCCAGCGGCCCGAAGGTTTCCTCGCGCGCGACCAGCATGCCGGTCGCGACATCGGCCAGCACCGTTGGCTGGAAGAACGAATGGCCGAGCGCGTGGCGCTGGCCGCCATGCAGCACGCGCGCACCCTTGCCCACGGCGTCGGCGATATGTTCCTCTACCTTGGCCACGGCTTTGTCGTCGATCAGCGGCCCGATGCGCACGCCGTCATCCATGCCGTTGCCGACCTTGAGCGCGGCGACCGCCGCCACCAGCTTCTTCGCAAAGGCCTCGTACACGCCTGCCTGCACATAGATGCGGTTGGCGCAAACGCAGGTCTGCCCGGCGTTGCGGTACTTCGACACGATTGCCCCTTCCACCGCGGCGTCGAGGTCGGCATCGTCGAACACGATGAAGGGGGCGTTGCCGCCCAGCTCCATCGAAACCTTCTTGATGGTCGATGCGGTCTGCGCCATCAGCACGCGGCCCACCTCGGTCGAGCCGGTGAAGGTCAGCTTGCGCACCAGCGGGTTGCTGCTCATTTCGCCGCCGATCGCACTCGCCGAGCCCGTCACCACCGACAGCACGCCGGCCGGAATGCCGGCACGCTCGGCCAGCGCCGCCAGCGCCAGCGCGGTCAGCGGCGTCTGCGACGCGGGCTTGAGCACCATCGTGCAGCCGACCGCCAGCGCAGGGCCGGCCTTGCGCGTGATCATCGCCGCCGGGAAATTCCACGGCGTAATCGCCGCGCACACGCCGACTGGCTCCTTGGTGACGACGATGCGCTGGTTGGTGGCCGGTGCGGGAATGGTGTCGCCATAGACCCGCTTGCCTTCTTCGGCAAACCATTCGATGAACGAGGCCGCATAGGCGATCTCGCCGCGTGCCTCGGCGATCGGCTTGCCCTGTTCGGCGGTCATGATGCGCGCCAGGTCTTCCTGGCTGGCCAGGATCAGCTCGAACCATTTGCGCAGCAGCGCCGAACGTTCCTTGGCCGTGCGCGCGCGCCAGGCCGGCAGGGCCCGATTGGCGGCTTCGATGGCCTGGCGGGTTTCATCGGCGCCCAGCTGCGGCACCTGGCCGACGCGTTCGCCGGTGGCGGGGTTGGTCACGTCGATGCGGCGCTCGCCATCGATCCAGCGGCCGTCGACATAGCACTGCTGCCGCAGCAGCGAAGAATCCTGGAGGTTCAGCATGATGGTTCCGTGGGGGCTGTGGGGGAAAGGCAGAGTAGCCGTGAAGGCGATTTTAATCCCGCCCGCGTTGTAGTTCTTGCCGCCATCGCGTGCAAATCGTCCGGGAGCCTGCCGCGCGTGCCCGGACGATTTGCTGCGCTGCATCCAGCAAGGCGAATTCGATCCCTCATTCGTGATCAGCCATCGTTGCACGCCGGAGGAAGGGGATGTACCAGACGTTCCGGGAGAAGCAGGACGGGTGCGTGAAAGTGGTGATGCGCGTCGGCTAGGCCGGAGCGCGTTCGCGCGCAGCAGTGTCCGGGGCCTCGATGCCCCAGTCGCCGTAGTCGAGCCAGTCGTCGCCGAGCAGTTCGATGGGGTGCTGCGTCCGGCTGGAGCCGTTGCCGCATCCCATGGCGTCGGTCGGGCAGTACTTGTCGCAACCCCAGCAGACGCGCTCGGGATGGGTGGGGTGCAACGGAAATTTCTTGGCCATGGCGTGGTTGGTCGGCGGAAAGGGCGGCTTGAGCAAAATTATCCGGGCAGCGATCCAATGCAGATTTGCCCCAGATCAAGGCAGCCCGAAGGGCAACGGCTGACCTGCCCACCGCCGCTTCCATCTTCAGCGCCAGCCATCGGCATCCAGTCGTGTCCACCGGTCCGGCGCCTCGCCGTCGGCCGAGGCCAGCAGCAGGTTTTCGCCGCAATCGCCGCAGCGATACACGAAAGCGTTCTGGCCGCTGGTGGTGAGCAGCGTCGCCGACTTCAGCAGGCGCGCATGTGGGGGGAAATGGCCCGGCCGGTCCAGCTGCGACAGGCAAAGGTCGCACAAAGGCATGTTGGTTCCTCCAGCACGAATTCCGCAGCAGGAAAATGCTGTGGTGCAGCATCGGTGGATTGAGTATAGGTGCTGGGGTGAAGCGCGGATCCGGGCCGGTGTTGGGCCGGCGCGTGCGAAAGCGAACTGACTATTCGCCAAGGAACTCCGCCACCACTTCCAGTCCTTCGATGTGATCGGCCACGACCTTGGCGATCGTGATCAGCGGGATCGCGAGCAGCATCCCCCACACGCCCCAGAGCCAGGTGAAAAGCAGCAACGCCACGAACACCGCGACGGCATTCATCCTGGCCATGCGCCCGATCATCCACGTGGTGACGAGCGAGCCGATCAGCGTGGCGATCAACAGCGAGCCGCCCGCGGCCGCCGCGGCCATGCCCAGCGTGCCGAATTGCATGAACGTCACCATGCCCAGGCACACCGCGATCGCCATAGCGCCAAAATAGGGCACCAGGTGCAGCGCCCCCGCGGCAATCGACCAGCTGCCCGCGTTATTGACTCCCAGCCATTTCAGCAGCATCCATGTACAGACGCCCAGCGCCGCATTGGTCACCAGCAGCATGCCCATGTAACGCTGGATCGAGCGGTTGACCTCGTCCAGCATGTGCACGCTGATCTTCTTTTCGGAGATGGTATTGCCGACCATCTTGATGAACTTGCGCTTGAAGGTATCGCCCGCGAGCAGCAGGAAATACAGCAGGAACACCACCACCACCGCCTGGCCGGCCATCGTGAAGATGCTGACCGAACCGGCCAGCAGCATGGTGTTGAGCTGGTCCCCCGAATGGTCCACCACCACATGCGGCACGCGCGGCGGCGGCGGCTGCCCGGCGCCGCTGAGCACGGTGGCGGCGCGCCGGACTTTCTGCCACATCGAATCGTCGCCGCTCAGCAGGGCGCCGACCGAGCGCGACAGCTTGCTGGCTACCTCGGGCAGGCTGTTGACGATGGACTCCACCTGGCCTTGCAGCAGATAGGCGCCACTGAGCAGCGCGCACAGCAATGCCAGCAGCACCACCGTGCCGGCCGCCACGCGCGGCATGCCCAGCCGTTGCAGCGCGGATACCGGCGGGTCGAGCAGATAAGCGAGCACGATCGCGATCACCACTGGCACGAGGAAATCGCGGGCGAGATGCACGGCATAGAGCGAGAACAGCGCGGCCAGCACGACCAGCGCCGTACTGGCACGCTGTAGCGCCGCGGAAACGCTGGGAGGCGCGACCGCCACCATCGGGGCGTCGGGCGGCGCTGCCGGCCCGGCTACTTCGGCGGGGGCGGGCGGCTCGGCATGTGGCATCGGAGGAGTGGAGTCGGGTACGGGCAACATAGCCGGGCGCTTCGGCATAAAGGGCTGTCTTTGAAAGATAGCTGCCTGGTGGCGCGCGGCTGTCGGACGCCGCCGACTGCTGGTGTCAGACAAGGGCGGCAGGCCGGCGTATGGATACGCCCGGCGTGTGCGGCAGCGTTTTTCTGTAAGCGCTGCACTACCAGCGCCCGGGCCGCGCGGTAAGTTTTACGCGCGCCGCGCACTTCCTACTGCAGCAAGCCCGCAGACAGGTCCTTTCCCGGCGCAGGGTTGGCAACGGCAGGCCCATTGCCGGCTTCGCCGCCGGCTACTGGTACGTCAGTTGCGTGATAACGCAGCGGAGCGGCGATTCCAGCGCGCTCGCCGGCCGGTGATCGATGCAAGGCCCGGTCGCAACCTGCAAGACGGAGGATCATATGAAAACGACGCTACGCATTGGCACTGCTTTGCTCGCCTCGCTCGGCATCCTGGCTGGCTGCACCGCAACCGGCAGCACCAGCGGGTCGGGATCGATGTCGGGTTCGGGCTCGGTGTCTGAACAGCAACGCAGCCGCAGCGGCTATGGCTCGCCGAGTTCCAGCACTTCGACCGGCACGTCCGGCGCGACCAGCACCACCAGCCCTGCCGGCACGTCCAGCGGCTCCAGCGGCTCGACCAGCGGCTCGGGCACGGCGCGCTGAACGCCCGCACGCTCGCGCGGCCGCCCGCACGCACGTGCGGCGGCCGCTTCCCTGGCGCGCTTGCAGGACTGAGCGCCCCTTCTAGCGATCCCTTCCTGTATTCACGCGCTCGTCACGGCGCGCAGGTACCACGCCCTCGTCCGCCAGCCGTTGCTGCAGGTCGTTGTTGGGCACGTGGATAAAGTCCTTGTCGATCTCGCGCGTCACCAAGTCGGTAACGGAAGCAGGCAAGGTCTTGCGCAGCAGCCCGAGGAAGCGCGGCGCCGCGATCAGCACGAGTTCTTCATAGCGCTGCTTGTTGCGGGCGTCCGCGAGTAAATCCGCGACGCGGTGCGCGAACAGCTGCGCTTCCTGGTGCAGTTCGTCCTCGCCCGCGGACGACGTAACCGTGGACGGGCCGACCTGATGCGCGCCGGGATGGCCAGCATCCCCCTGCGACGCGGCGTGGCCACGCCGGCCATAGGCGTCGCGGCGCAGGTCGGCGCGGTCGGCGTGCGCGGCGGCATCGGTAATTTCTTCGACCACCGCCAGCGGGGCGGCGTTTGCATGCGAGGCGAAGACACGGGCAACGGATTCGTCCGCCACCAGGATCCAGATGTTCTTCATGATCGCTCCGGTTGCCGGCCCGAACAGTGGGCCTGACTACCGGTGTTGCAAGGGGTACGCCACCGGCCGCCGGCCCGCGGCGGCGCCGGTTCGCGCGCCTCGCGGGCCCCGGGGTGCCGCATGGGGCATGGCGTTGCAGTATCGACAGGCACGCCGTGCAACTTTTTCAGGCAGGCGGTGGACGCCACAGCGTCGATTTTCCGAACAGGCTTTCGACCAGGTCCACGGCCAGTTGCCCGGTCTGGTTGCGCACGTCGCAGGCCGGATTCAGCTCCATCACGTCGAGCGATGCCAGACGGCCGGTGTCGGCGATCATTTCCATGCAGAGCTGGGTCTCGCGGTAGGTCGGCCCGCCCGGCACCGTGGTGCCCACGCCAGGCGCAATCACGCAGTCGAGAAAATCCACGTCGAAGCTGACGTGCAGGTGCGTCTGCGCGTCGATGCCGGCCAGCGCCTGTTGCATGGTGTAGCGCATGCCGTTCTCGTCGATGTAGCGCATGTCGAACACGGCCAGCTGCAGTTCGTGCAGGCGGCGCTTTTCCTCCGCATCGACGCTGCGGATGCCGATCTGCCGGATCGCGCTGCGCTCCACCGCCGGCGCCGGGCCGGCCAGCGTGGTCAGCGGCGCGGGGCCGTGTCCGCACAGGCAGGCCACCGGCATGCCGTGCATGTTGCCGGTGGGCGTGGTGGTGCCGATATTGGCGTCGGCGTGCGCATCGAGCCACAGCACCATCAGGGTCTTGCCGGTATCGCGGCAGTGGCGCGCCGCGGCGCTGATCGAGCCGATCGCCAGGCAATGGTCGCCGCCCATCAGCAGCGGCAGCCGGCCCGCCTGCAGCGTGCCGAGGCACGCGTCATAGACGGCGCGGTTCCACGCCACGACTTCGTCGAGGTGGCGCATGCCGTCCTGCGGCGGTTGCCACGGATTGGCGGGGCCGGCCAGGTTGCCGGTGTCTTCGACCAGCAGGTTGTTGCGTGCCAGCGCCTGCGCCAGGCCGGCGACGCGCAGTGCCTCGGGGCCCATCGAGGCGCCGCGCGTGCCGGCCCCGACGTCGGTGGGGGCACCAATCAGCGTGACAGGTTTCATGGCGGGGTGCGGTGAATGCGGACGCCCATGCGTTTGCAGGTTCCGTACCCGCCGCGTTCACCACACGCCGAAAAACACGCCGGCCTGCTTGTACACGTTGGTCTTGGCCGCGACCTCCTCGTTGGTCACGGTCACGCGCGGCTTGAGCGTGCAGAACCAGTCCAGCAGCCGCAGCCGCATGGCGTTGCGCACGGTTTCATGGCCCGGGTCGGCGCCCAGGTCGAAGTACTCGTCCGGATCGTCTTCCAGATCGAACAGCTGCGGCCGGAAGCCCTGCCAGTGGACGTATTTCCAGCGTGCGTCACGCACCATCCAGGCCCGGCATTCGCCCGGATGGCGGCCGAGCGCGACCCGTGCGCCGCGGTAGGCGTAGTCGAGCTCGGAAACGACAAAATCGCGCCATTGCCCCGCATCGCGCGAGCGGGTCAGGTCCAGCAGCGAGCGGCCTTCGATGCGATGGCCGGCCGGCGGCAAGCCCAGCGCATCGAGCACCGTCGGCACCACGTCGACCGCCGACACCATGTCCTGCGGCGCGCTGCCGCGGGTGGCATCGGCCTCGGGCGAGGGGTCGTAGACGATCAGCGGCACGTTCTGCACGGTGTCGTAGAACTGCTCCTTCTCGCCCAGCCAGTGGTCGCCGAGGAAGTCGCCATGGTCGGCGGTAAAGACAATAAGCGTGTCCTGCCAGCGGCCAAGGCGTTCCAACTGGTCCCACAGCAGGCCGAGGCGGTCGTCGATCTGCTGGATAAGCCCCTGGTAGGCGGGGCGCACCGTATCCGACACTTCCTGGCGCATGAAATTGGCGCATTCTTCCTGCGTGCGGTACGCCGAGAGCACCGGGTGCGGGTCTTCCAGTTCGGCGGCGTGGCGGCGCAGCGGCAGGCAGTCGTCGAGCTTGTATGCGGCGTGATAGGGCGCGGGGGCAAGGTAGGGCCAGTGCGGCTTGACCAGCGACAGGTGCAGCACCCACGGCTCGTCGCCGCGCGCGCCGATGTACTGCATGGCCTGGTCGACGGTGTAAGCCGTCTCGGAATGCGGCTCGGCCACGCGCGCGGGCAGGCCGGCATTGCGCATGTGCCAGCCGGAAACTATCTCGCCTTGCGCGTTCTCGGCGCTGATGACGTAGTCGGTCCAGGGGTCGGCGCTGTCGTAGCCGTGCCGGCGCAGCCAGTCCGCATAGGCGCCCCGCGGCTCGGCATGATGGCCATCGTGGCGGTCGACCTCGGTGAAATGGCCGCTGCGCAGCAAGGCCTCCAGCTCGGTGCCGCCGTCGAGGTGCAGGCGCCTGAGGTTGGCGTTGTCGGGCATCACGTGGGTCTTGCCCGCCAGCGCCAGCGCGCGGCCGCTGTCCTTCAGGTATTCGCCCAGCGTGACTTCGCCGACCGACAGCGGTACGCGGTTCCAGGTGGCGCCGTGGCTGCTGACGTAGCGGCCGGTGTAGAAGCTCATGCGGCTGGGGCCGCAGACGCCGGAGGTGACGAAGGCGCGGTCGAAACGCACGCCGCGCGCGGCCAGCGCGTCGATATTGCGCGTGCGCAGCGTGGGGTGCCCATAGCAGCCCAGGTGGTCGCGGCGCAACTGGTCGCACATGATGAACAGGGTGTTGCGGATCGGCATGGTGGCTCGCTGCGGCTTGTCAGTCGCCGGTATAGCCGGAGGCCTTCACCACCGGCGCCCACCTGGCGGCGTCCGCCTTCAGCAGGCCGGCAAACGCGTCAGCCGTGCCGGTGGCCGGTTCCAGCCCCAGCTTCAGGAACTTGTCGCGCACGTCGGGCGACGTCACTGCCTTGACGATGGCGGCGTTGAGCTTGTCCAGCACCGGCCGCGGCGTGCCGGCGGGCGCCAGCACGCCGTAGCGGCCTTCGCCCTCGATGCCCTTGTAGCCCAGCTCGGTGAAGGTCGGCACATCGGGCAGCGCCACCGAGCGCTGCGTGCCGGAAGTGGCCAGCACGCGCACCTTGCCGGCGCGGTGCATCTCGGTCAGGTCGGCCAGCGTATCGACCGAGGCCGGCACCTGCCCGCCCACCAGCGCGCTCATCAGCGGCGCCGAGCCGTTGAACGGCACATGCAGCATCTCCACGCCGACCTGCTTGCCGATCATCAGCCCGAAGAAATGCGGGATGCTGCCCAGCGCCGGCGAGGCGTAGGAGTTGTTCTGCGGACCCGCCTTGAGCCATGCCACATAATCCTTGAGCGAGCGCGCCGGGCTGCCCGGGCCGGTGGCCAGGGCCAGCTGGAAGTTGGCCGCCTGCGCCACCGGGACAAAGTCGCGCTGGATGTCGTAGTTGAGCTTGCGGTAGACGAGCGGTGCGATCGTCATCACGGCCGAATTGGCCACCACCAGCGTATGGCCGTCGGCAGGCTGGGTGCGGGCATAGTCCATCACCAGCCGGCCGCCGGCGCCCGGCTTGTTCTCCACCACCACGTTCTGGTTCAGCGTCTCGCGCAGCTTGTCTCCGACCAGGCGCGCAGCCAGGTCGGCGGTGCCGCCGGCAGGGTAGCCGACCAGGATGCGCAGCGGGCGCTCCGACTGCGCGCCGGCGGGCAGCGCCCAGGCGGTGAAGGCGGTGGCAGTGGCCGCCAGGCAGGCGGCAAGTCGGGAAAGGCAGTTGCGGGGGCTCACGGTGTCTCCTCGGTTCCGGGTTGTCGTTTGGTATGGGTGGCACGCTAACACCCGTCGATATAATTGACAAAGTCAACTAATTCGCGGGCAGGGCATGGCACACGACGACGGCGGCAGCCGGCTGCAGCGGCCCAGGCGGCTGGGCGATTTCATCAACTACCGGGTCTATCACCTGAACCGCGTGGCGCTGGGGGCCGCGGGGCTTCACCTGCGCGCCACGGCCGGCGTGACGCGGCGCGAATGGCGCATGATTGCCTTCCTGGGCGAGCAGCCGGGTACGCGGCTGACCGAGCTGGCGCAAAGTGCTGGCCTGGACAAGGTGCTTGCCAGCCGCGCCGTGCACGCGCTGGTCGAGCGCGGACTGGTGCGGCGCGAGGCGCGTGCGCAGGACCGGCGCGCCGCCGCATTCACGCTGACGGAAGAGGGTGAAGCGGTCTACCGGCGCGCCTTTGCGCAGGCGCGCGCCTTCAACCGCGAGCTGGCGGCATGCCTGAGCACCGAGGAAGCGCGCGTGCTGTCACGCTGCCTGGACAAGCTGCAGGCGCGGGCCGAGGCCATGATGGCAGAAGCGCAGGATCTGCCGCAGCCGGAAGGCGCCGCGCCGCGCTGGGATCCGCTGCAGGTCTGGCGGGGCGGCAAGGGGTAAGACAGGCAAACCTTGCCATGGCATGGAGCGGTTCTTGCGTGGCAGCAGGCGCCGGGGTGGCAGGAGTGCATCATGTCAGTCTCACTACGATCTTCGCTGTGCCAATGGTTTCTTGCCTGCTGCCTCGGTCTGGCGGCGTGCGGCGGTGGCGGCGGCGATGGGGGCAGTTCCGGCAATTCAGGCGGTAGCGGCGGTAGCGGCGGTAGCGGCGGTAGCGGCGGTAGCGGCGGCGGCCCGGGATCGCTGTCGTTGACGGTAACCGGCCTGCCGTCCGGCACTCCGGCGTCGCTCACGGTGACTGGCCCGGGTCAATACCGCCAGTCCGTCGCCCAGTCGACAACCCTGTCCAACCTTGCCACCGGCACCTACACCGTCAGCGCCGCCGACGTGCTCGCCGGCACCAGCCAATACCAGCCGCAGCCGCCGGCCCAGTCGGTGACTGTCGGCGCCGGCGGTGGCGCCACGGCTAACGTCGTCTATGGCTCGCCACAGTCGGTGCGCCTGTCGCTGACGCAAGTCGCCGGCGGCCTGGCCGAGCCGATCTATCTCACCGCGCCCGCGGGCGACGCGCGCTTGTTCATCGTGGAGCGCGCCGGGCGCATCCGCGTGGTGCGCAACGGCGCGCTGCTGGGCACGCCCTTCCTCGATATCGATGCGCTGACCACCACCGACGGCGAGCGCGGCCTGCTGTCGATGGCATTCGATCCCGGCTATGCCAGCAACGGCCGCTTCTACGTCTACTACACGGATAACAACGGCGCCATTACCATCGCGCGCTACCAGGTGTCGGCGGGCAATCCCGACATTGCCGACGCCAGGGGCACGGTGTTGCTGTCGATCCCGCACAGCAACTTCCAGAACCACAACGGCGGCCAGCTGGCGTTCGGCACGGACGGCATGCTCTATGTCGGCACCGGCGATGGCGGCGGTGGCGGAGATCCGTCCGGCAATGCGCAGAATCTCGGGGTGCTGCTCGGTAAAGTGCTGCGCATCGATGTCAGCGGCGCGTCGGGGCAGCCTTATGGCGTTCCCTCCGGCAATCCGTTTGCCGGCCAGAGCGGCAGGCGGGGCGAGATCTGGGCATTCGGATTGCGCAATCCGTGGCGGTTTTCATTCGATTCCGGACGGCTGTATATCGCGGACGTTGGCCAGGACCAGCGCGAGGAAGTCGACGTCGCCGAGGCCACCAGCGCCGGGCTGAACTACGGATGGGACCGCATGGAAGGCGCCGCGTGCGTGGGCGCCGCTACCTGCGATACGGCCGGGCTGACGCTGCCGGTATTCGAGTACGGCCACGATGCCGGCCGCTGCGCCATCGTCGGCGGCTATGTGTACCGGGGCAATGCGCTGGTTGCGCTGCAAGGCCGTTATTTCCATTCAGACTTGTGCACCGGCAGGCTGTCGAGCTTCGTGTTCCGCGACGGTGGCGCGGCCGAGCAGGTCGACTGGAACGTCACGATCCCCGGCAACGTGTATTCCTTCGGAGTGGATGCCGCGCAGGCGCTTTATGTACTGGCTGACGGCGGGACGTCGGCGGCCAGTGGTGCCGTGTATCGCATCGATGCGACCGTCGGCGGGCAGTAAGCCGCCCTCGGTCACACGGCGTCGAAGGCGGCTCGCATGCAGGCAACGAAATGGTTGACGTGCGTGTCGCGTGGCGCCAGCTGCGCGCGCAGCATATAGCTCCGGAACGGGATATCGGGCTTGAACGGAATGGCGGCCACGCCCGGGTACTTCATGGTCCGGCTGACGATGGGGTTCACCAGGCTCACGCCGAGCCCTTCGCCGACCATCCTGCAGATCGTCGCGGCGAAGGGCGTTTCTAGCGCCATGATGCGGTCCCCGTCGCGGAACACGGCGTCGATTGCATGTCGAGACGAACTGCCGCCGGGCAAGGAAATAAAGCGCTCGCCGGCGAGGTCTTCCGGGACGAGCCGCCTCTTCTTCGCCAGCCGGTGGCGCGCCGGCACCACGCACACCGCGCTTTCGGTATGGATGACGGATGCCACAACCCCCGGCTTGTCGGAGATGTTCGACACGAAGCCGATGTCGCAGTGCTGCGTTGCGATCCAGTTGGCAATCACGTAGGACTCGCTGGTGTCGCACACGATGCGCACCTGCGGGTACTTTTCGCTGAACCGCCGGACCGCCAGAGGCAGCACGCTCAGCGCTATCGACGCTGCGGCCGCCACGCGCAGCGTGCCGGCGCCGGCGTCGCGGATCGCGCGCGCCGAGTCGCTCAGGCTGTCCAGTCCGACAAAGGCGCGCTCCACCTCCTTGAACAGCGCTTCGGCGCCCTTGGTCGCCACCACGCGCCCCGGCAGCCGGTCGAACAACTCGAAGCCGAGCTCCGCTTCGAGCTTGCCGATGACGCGGCTCACATTCGGTTGCGAGGTATGCAACTGCTTCGCCGCGACGGTCATGGAGCCGGTCAGCATGACGGTGCGAAAGGTTTCAATCTGCTTGAAGTTCATGCCGGCATGGTACAGGCATTGCCGGATGCCCATATCAAAAATGCATGCGACCCCTTGAAACTGTCATTTGACCGGTATGCGGCTGGCTTCGATACTGGGTTCATCACACAACGCACTACGAACCATGGAATCCAAAGTCAGCCGCCGGCTCAACGAGCCGCTTGCCCGAGAAATCTGCGAGCACATTTACGGTCCGCGCCTTGCGCGTGACTTCACCAGGCAATTCCCTTACCTCACCGAGGTGAACCAGGCGCACCTGCTGATGCTGCACAAGACCGGCCTCGTGTCGCCCGAGGTCGCGCGCAGGCTGGCCGGCGGCCTGCAGCAGATGGAAACCGAAGGCCCTGACGCAGTGACGCTGGATCCCGCCCGCGAGGATCCCTACTTCAACTATGAAGCGCGGCTGATGGAGGTGAGCGGCCGGGACATCGGCGGACGCCTGCACATGGCGCGCAGCCGCAACGACATCGCGGCCACGATCGACCGGATGCGCACCCGCAGCATCGTGCTCGATACCATCGAGGCGCTGGGCAGCGTTCGCAGGGTGGCGCTGCAACGCGCCGGTGAATGCGCCGATGCGGTCATGCCAGGCTACACGCACCTGCAGCCGGCGCAGCCGATCACCTTCGGCTTTTACCTGAGCGCCGTGGCCGAGGCGCTGGGGCGGGACATGGACCGTCTGCACGCGTCGCTGGCGCGGATCGACGCCATGCCGCTGGGTGCAGGCGCGCTGGCCGGCACGCGTTTTCCGATCGACAGGCGCGTCTCGGCGGCCGCGCTCGGCTTCGGTTCGCTGGTGCACAACACGCTGGATGCGGTGGCATCGCGCGACTTCGCCTGGGAAGCCATGTCCGCCATGGCCATCGTCGCGCTGACGTGGGGCAGGGTGGCGCAGGACTTCTACGTATGGTCCACGCCGGAATTCGGCCTGCTGTCCTTCCCCGACCGCGTGGCGAGCACCTCGAGCATCATGCCGCAGAAGAAGAACCCCGCCGTGCTCGAATACCTGCGCGGCAAGAGCGCCCATGTGGTCGGGCTGCTGACTACCGCGCTGATTGCGGTCAAGGGAACGCACTTCACGCACACCGGCGACAGCAGCCGCGAGAGCATCCGCAGCTTCTGGGAGTGCTGCGAGGAAACGGCGCGCTGCCTGTCGCTGTTCGAGCTGGTGGTCGGCAGCGTGGAGCCGAGGCGGCAATCCATGCTGCAACGGGTCAGGTTCGACTTCTCAGTGGCGACGGACCTGGCCGACGGGCTCGTCGCCGACGCGGGACTGTCGTTCCGCGACGCTCACCATGTCGTGGGAGGCCTGGTGCGGATTGCCCTCGATGCCGGCCAGTCTGCCGGCGAAGTGACCAGCACCATGCTCGACCGCGCCGCGGTGGACGTGATCGGCCGCGCCATAGAATGGCCCGAGGACAAATTGCGCCAGTACCTGGATCCCGTCGAGAGCGTCAATGCACGCCGCAACGGCGGCCCAGCGCCGTCCGAAGTGGCACTTGCCATCGAGCGTCAACAGGCCCATCTTGAGACTGTGCTGGCTTCCGTGATGTCGCTACGGCAGCGCCTCGATGCGGCGCGCGACCAGATGAAGCGCGACATCGCCGCCCTGGCAGCGGCCTGATCCAATCCATCCTTCTTCCTGCCCAAGCACCATGAAGCTAATCGCCAGATTACTGATTGCGGGTGTTAGCGCTGCCTGCGTCGCCACGGCTGCCTCCGCCGCCTCCGCCCCGTATCCGGACAAGCCGATCCGCCTCGTCGTTCCGTTCCCCGCCGGCGGCACCGTCAACCTCATTGGCCGCGTGCTGGCGCAGCGCCTGTCGGAGACGCTGGGCCAGCAGGTCATCGTGGAGAACAAGCCCGGCGCGGGCGGCACGCTGGGGGCGGACCTGGTCGCCAAGTCGCCGCCTGACGGCTATACGCTGCTGCTTGCTTCGTCGGGGCACCAGTCCATCCACCCGCTGATCTACAGGAAGCTGCCCTACGACGCAAACAAGGACTTTGTCCAGGTGGCGCTGTTCGCCGCTGTGCCGAACGTGCTGGTGGTCTCGAACAAGGTGCCCGCGAAGACCGTGAAGGATCTCGTTGCCTACGCCAAGTCTGGCGGCAAGCCGCTGTTCATGGGCTCCGCAGGTAACGGCAGCGTCAACCAGATGGTCGGCGAGCTGTTCCAGCACAAGACCGGCACCAGTTTCGAGCACGTGCCGTTCAAGGGCGCGGGCCCGGCGGCGGTTGACCTCATGTCGGGGCAGATCGACCTGATGTTCGTCAACCTGCCTAACGTCCTGCCGCAAATCCAGGGCGGGAAGATGCGCGCGCTTGCGGTCGCGGGTTCGCGCCGGGTGGCTTCGTTGCCGGATGTCCCCACCATGGCCGAGGCCGGCATCCCTGACCTGGTGGTCGACTCCTGGTCCGGCGTGCTGGCACCGGCGGGAACGCCCAAGGCCATCGTCGACCGGCTCTCGCTCGAGATCAACAAGATCGCGAAAGAGAAGAAGACTGCGGAGAGCCTTGCAGCGCAGGGTGCCATCCCGATGCCCGGCACCAGCGCCGAATATGCCGCGCTGGTGCGCGTCGAGACCCAGCGCTGGAGCGAGGTGATCAGGAAGGCGAACATCACGCTGGATTGAAGCCGCAGCGAGGGCCACGCGGGGCCGGATGCGTGTATCGCACAGATCCGGCCATTCCCCCTCCCTGCCTCCCTGCCGCGAGGTCCGACGCTCAGTACAAAACTTCCAGCTCGTCGAACAACTCGCTGTCCTTTTGCGCCGCCGAGCGCGCGCGGCGACGGATCTCCTGCAGCAGGCAATCGGTGAAGCACTGCGCCGCGGGACTGCGCACCGCGTTGTGGCGCGTGATGATGCCGAGCCGGCTGGTTTCGAACTGCTCGGCCAGGGCAATGGCGTGGACCCAGCCTCGCATCGGCTCGGTCAGCAGCAGCGGCCGCGGGCAGTAGCTGATCATGCCGGCATTGCGGATCAACTCCAGCAGTAGCGCGGTGGAGTGCGCGCAATGCAGCCGCGCCGGGTCAATCCGTGCGTCATGCTGCCAGAACAGGTTGCGCATGAACGGCTCATAGCTGGCCGTGGTGTAGTTGACGACCCAGTCCTGTTCCAGCAGCGCTTGCAGCGAGCGCGCCTGCGCGCATGGATGGCCGCGCCGGGAGATCACGCAAGAGGTGTATGCAAGCAGCGGCTCGCACTCGAATTCCTGCGTGGACATCGCGGCCGTGAATGGCCCCACGGCAAAGTCAAGCGTGCCTTCGCGCAGCCGGGGCAACGCCACTGCGGTCAGGCCTTCGAAGATTTCCACCTGCACCCCAGGCATGCGTTCGCGAAAACGCAGCAGTGCGCGCGGCAGGAACGTCAGCATGATCCACGGCGTGACGCTGATACTGAGCCGTCCCACACCCTCGCCGCGCAGGGTGGCCAGTTCCTCACTGGCGCGGGCGAGTTGCCCGACCACCAGCCGGGCATGGCCCAGCATCCGCTGCCCCGCCTCGGTCAGCGCCACGCCGCTGGCGGTGCGCGAGAGCAGGGGCAGCCGGGCTTCGCTTTCCAGCTCGCGCAGCGCCTTGGTAACCGCTGCCTGCGACAGTCCGGCCAGCCGGGCGGCGGCGCGGATGCTGCCGGCATCGGCAACGGCGACCAGCGCCTGGATCTGGTGCAGCTTCATCGACATGGTGGATTCCTGGGTGACAACCAGTGGTTGTCAGGATAACAGTTTTGTGGCTATCGGCACGAGCGGTCGATGCCTAAGATCGCCGCACGCAATCCCCGCAATCGCCCCAAAAACACCTCGGAGACCCCATGCATCCAGATCCCGTCCTGCCCGGCATCCGCGCCATCGAAGCAGAGATGGTGGACCTGCGCCACCGCATCCATGCCCATCCCGAGCTGGGCTTCGAGGAATTCGCCACCAGCGACCTGGTTGCCGAGTGCCTGCAGGCATGGGGGTATGCCGTGCATCGCGGCCTGGGCCGCACCGGCATGGTCGGCACGCTGCGCCACGGCGACGGCCCTGCCATCGGCCTGCGCGCGGACATGGATGCGCTGCCGATCCGTGAAACCACTGGCCTGCCGTATGCCAGCAAGATTGACGGCAAGATGCACGCCTGCGGCCATGACGGCCACACTGCCACGCTGCTGACCGCGGCGCGCTACCTGGCCGGGCACAAGTCCTTCCGGGGCACGCTGCACGTTATCTTCCAGCCGGCCGAGGAAGGCATGGGCGGCGCGCGCGAGATGGTCAAGGAGGGCCTGTTCCGGTTGTTCCCGTGCGATGCGGTGTTCGCGCTGCACAACATGCCCGGACACCCGACCGGCAAGTTCGGCTTCCTGCCCGGCCCGTTCATGGCGTCCTCCGATACCGTCACCATCCGCGTGACCGGGCGTGGCGGCCATGGCGCGGTTCCGCACCGGGCGGTCGATCCGGTGGTGGCCTGCGCGTCGATGGTCATGGCGTTGCAGTCGGTGGTGTCGCGCAACGTGAACCCGCTTGACATGGCTATCGTGACCGTCGGGGCGATCGAAGCCGGCAAGGCGTCCAACGTGATTCCCGAGAGTGCCGAGCTGCGGCTGTCGGTGCGCGCCCTGAAGGCCGAAGTGCGCGACCTGCTGCAGGCGCGCATCACCGCGCTGGCGCATGCCCAGGCGGACAGCTTTGGTGCCAGTGCCGAGGTGCACTACGACCGCCGCTACCCGGTGCTGGTCAACGACCCGGCCACCACGGAACTGGCGCGCGAGGTTGCCCGCGAGTGGCTGGGCGAGGGCGGCCTGATCGGCGACATGGTGCCGCTGACCGGCAGCGAAGACTTCTCTTTCATGCTGGAGGAATGTCCTGGCTGCTACCTGATTGTCGGCAACGGTGACGGCGAGGGCGGCTGCATGGTCCACAACCCGGGCTATGACTTCAACGACGAATGCCTGCCGCTTGCCGCCACCTACTGGGTCCGGCTGGTCGAGCGCTACCTGCGCTGAGCCGCGCCTCAGCCACCAACGACAATGACCGGCCCTCAAGGCCGGCACCACCTCATCCACGGAGACACCGAATGTCCACTTCCCTGCCAGCGCAGCCGCTGGACAGCGCTATCGCGGCGCAGCCGGCCGGCCGCGCCGTGCCGCGTCGCCGCGCCATTGCCGCCATTACTATCGGCAACGGCCTTGAGTTCTACGATTTCACCGTCTACAGCTTCTTCGCGGTGCTGATCGGCAAGCTGTTCTTTCCTGTCAGCGGCAGCCTCGGCCAGCTGATGCTGTCGCTGGCCACGTTTGGCGTGGGCTTCGTCGCGCGCCCGCTCGGCGGCCTGTTGATCGGGCTCTACGCCGACCGGGTCGGACGCAAGCCGGCCATGGCGCTGACGCTCTGGCTGATGGGGCTGGGCTCGCTGCTGTTCGTGGTCTCGCCCACCTATGCACAGGCCGGGCTGGCCGCGCCGATGCTGATCGTGCTGGCGCGGCTGCTGCAGGGTTTTGCGCTGGGCGGCGAAGTCGGCGCGTCGACAGCGCTGCTGATGGAGTACGCCGACGATCAATCCCGCGGCTACTACGGCAGCTGGCAGCTGTTCAGCCAGGGTATCAGCGTGCTGCTCGGTGCGGTGGTGGGGTTGTCGCTGACCAACGGCTTGTCGCCGGACGCGCTGCAAAGCTGGGGCTGGCGCGTGCCGTTCGCGATCGGCATCCTGGTCATTCCGCTCGGCCTCTACATCCGCCGCCACCTGGAGGAAACTGCCGAAGCGCCGGCCGCTGGAGCGGCGCCGGGCCACGAAGGCGCCGGCCTGGCGGAGATTTTCCGCGGACACGGCCGCGTGGTGGTAGCTGGCGTTCTGTTGACGATTGGCGGCACCTCCGCGACCTATATCGTGCTGCACTACATGACCAGCTACGCTGCGACTGTGCTGAAGATCCCGCTCGGGCTCAGCATGAGCGCAGGCTGTGTCGCCGCCCTGGTGCAGGTGGCATTCGCCGCGTACGCCGGCAGGCTGTCCGACCGCATCGGCCGCAAGCCCGCTATCCTGTGGTCTCGCGTCGCCATGCTGGCGCTGGTCTATCCCGCCTTCCTGCTGCTCAACGCCAGGCCATCGCTCGGCACGCTGCTTGCCGTGGTCGCGATGCTGGCCTTGCCGCTGGTGCTGAACGTGGTGCCTAGCGTGGTGCTCATCACCGAGCTGTTCCCACGCCGCATCCGCGCCAGCGGCCTGTCGATCGTCTATTGCATCGGCGTGCTGGTGTTTGGCGGCTTCGCACAGTTGATCGCCACCTGGCTGATCGAGCTGACCGGCAATGCCAGCGCGCCGGCGCTGTATGTGATCGGCTGCGGCGTCATATCGCTGGCCGGGCTGGCGATGGTGCCCGAGACGGCGGGAAAGCGGCTGGATTGAGGCAAGCGCCCCGAGCGCTCAGTATTGACACCGGACTGCCGTTGCACCACATGCGATGCTGGCGGTCTGCGCCCCAAAGTGGGCTCGCCCGCCAGCATCGTCACCGCGGATGCGTTCAGGCCAGTTCGCCCGAAGCCTGCGCCACGTCCTCGTGCTGCGCCTCCTCGGCATGTTCAGCCTTGCCGCCCGGCAGCACCAGGTTCAGCGTCACCGCCACCAGCGATCCCACCGAGATACCCGAGCCGAACACCTCCTGCACGAACAGCGGCAGCTTGGACAGCAGTTCCGGGCGGAAGGTCACCGCCAGGCCGCAGCCGATCGATACGGCCACGATCAGCGTATTGCGCTGCGTGAACTCGATCCGGCTCAGCATGTTGATGCCGCCCGAGACGATCATCGCGAACATCATCAGGCCGGCGCCGCCGAGTACCGGCTGCGGAATCGTCACCACCAGCGCGCCCAGCACCGGGAACAGCCCGGCCAGCAGCAGCATCACGCCGGTCAGCGCCACCACGTGGCGGCTGGCGACGCCGGTCAGCGACACCACGCCGACGTTCTGCGCGAAGGTCGACAGCGGCGGGCTCGAAATCAGCGCGGCAAAGGCGGAGCCGAAGCCGTCGCACAGGATGCCGCGCGACAGCTTGTTGCCCGTGATCGGCGTCTGCGTGGCCGAGCCCAGTGCCATGAAGGTGCCGGTGGATTCCACCGTCGTCACCAGGTAGGCAATCGCCATCGCAACGATGCCCGACACCGGGAACGTCAACCCGAAATGCAGCGGCTGCGGCAGCGCCAGCACCGGCGCATTGCGCATCTGCGTGAAATCGACCAGCCCCAGCGCTAGGCAAAGCAGATAGCCGCCCAGCATGCCGATCACGATCGCCGAGGCCGAGATCATGCCCTTGCCCCACTGCACCAACGCGACCACCAGCGCCAGCACGAAAGCCGCGATCGCCAGGTTGCCGACCGCGCCATACTGCGGGCTGCCGCGGCCACCGGCGGCCCAGTCCACCGCGACCGGGATCAGCGACAGGCCGATCATGGTGACGACGACGCTGGTGACGGTATGAGGGAAGAGCTTGCGGATGGTCGGCATGAAATGGCTGCCGACGATCATCAGCAGCGAGCCGACCAGCGCCGAGCCCAGGATGCCGGCGACGCCGTGCTCGGCGCCAACGCTGATGGCAGCGCCAACGAAGGAAAAGCTGGTGCCCATCACGCACGGCAGGCGAATGCCGACCGGCCCCACGCCCTTGCACTGGATAATGGTCACCACGCCCGAGCCGATCAAGGCGGCATTCACCAGCGCAATGATTTCCGCGGTCGGCAGCTTTAATGCCCCGCCGATCACCAGCGGCACCGCAATAATGCCGCCGAGAGCGGCGAGCAAATGCTGAAGCGCCAGCAGCACGGTGGTGATGCGCGGCGGACGGTCTTCCACCCTGAACAGCAAAGGTGCCATTAACGTCTCCTGTTTATGCGGGTGGATGTTTCCACCTTTTTCGTTTGTTCCGGGCCGGCCGGCGTTTGCCGCCGGGAGGGGCAATGCGTGAGCGCGGAAGCGTCGATGCGGCTTCCGCGCCGCGCCCGGCATGCTATCCGGAAAGTAAATAGAAAATCAATCCATTTGATTATTCCGACGCCGTGATGCTATTGGTGCGCGAATTGGTGTATATAGGAATCGTCCGGAAAGAGTTTGTCGGTCGATAATAATCGAAGCCCGCTTTTGTTGAGAGGTGATGAGAATCGCGGGTGAACAGGGTGGGCAATGCCGGTAGTCTGTTCTGAAAATCGATAATCGACGCCGACATATATCTGCAGTGACAATGTCAGCGCCGGTCTGGCTGCGCCACGGCATTGGACATTTTCTTGCCGGATTGTCGTTCAATGAAATTGAGTTGCCGTCCTCGACAATTTATGGCGACAATGGACTGGCCCGGATTGTTAAGACCTGCTTGCCACTGTTGGCGCGACCGGCCCGTTTTATCCACGCCATGCTGGAGGCTCGACGCCTGACAGCAGTCCATCCCGCCCCGACCCCACGGGATGGACCCCCAACACGCTCTCCGCTAGCGTTGGAACGGATCAAGGTTGAGGAACGGCTTGAGGCCGCTGCTCGCGCCGCCAGCGCCCACTGCGCCAATGCATTCCGTGTTGTCCACGCCGTTCCCGGTGCTTCCGTCCTGCAGCAAGGCCCCGGTATTGCTGACCTTATGCCCTTGGGGGAAGCACAGCGAGGGGTGGTCGAACGGCGCTTTGCGATAGCGCACGCGGTCATCACCCAGGGCAAGCAGGAAAGCCACCAAGTCTTGCTTGTCCGACTCTGTCAAGCCGAGCGGCCTGATGCCCCGGTCCAGGTTAGCCGTGTTGACGTCCGCAAAATCGCCGCCGCGGTTATAGAAGTCGACCACCTGCATCAGGGTGGATTTGCCGCCGTTATGGAAATACGGGCCGGTAAACTCCAGATTGCGCAGACCTGGTGCCTTGAAGGCACCGTCAACAGCCACACGCTCGTTAGCGCCCACCGCCGTCTCCTTAGTGGTATCAAAGCCGTTGCCCAGCAAATGGGTCTTACCCTGTTGCGCCATCCGCGTTTCGGAAAGCGGATTGCCGAACGGGTCTATCCCGCCTACGCCGAGATCCTCTGCGGTCGGTTGCACGCCGATGTTGTAGAAGCCGTTGTCATAGACAGCTTCCAGTCCATCGCCCATCGGCATCCGCCTGAGTCGCTGCCTGGTCACGCTGGAGAATGAGGCGGCAGTGAATTCAGCACCCGAGTGACAGAAGCCGCAACGCCCGGCCCCGGTGAAGACTCTGGCGCCGCGCAACTGCTGCTCATTCAGGGCTGTGGTCTGGCCCTCGAGGTAACGGTCCACCGGCGTGTCGTTGGCAATCAGGGTGGATTCGTAAAGATGAACGGCGAGGCCGAAGAAGAGCGCGAAGTTGGCCTCCATCTGGCTTACCTCGAATTTCCCGGTACCGCGCTTGAACTGGCGCGGAGGCAACAGATCCATCGTGGCGAACTTCGCCTCATCCGCAGCCGACATCTTCAACAGCGTCGGCGAGTTCCAGTACTGGGAGCGGAACGCCTTCTTGATCATCTCGGAGTAGGTCGGTACCTGATCCTTGCTGCGCAGTAACACCAGCGGGCCAAGTACGCTGTCGTCAGCCGCGATGACCTGGCCGGACAACGGCCGCTGGCCAAGCAGCTTCTTGCCGAGCTTCATGAATGACCGTCCATTGCAACTCATTTCGACCGAACTCAGGGGAGGGCCGTCACTTTGCGACGCCAGGGAGGCGCCTGGAATGGCCAACTTGGCTTGCTTCACCACGCCGCCCTCGTTCTTCCACACCAGGGCTTCCGGATTGCGCATGCCAAACGGGTCGCCGCCGTTGTACATGTTGTTGGCGCGCCCGTCCCAGAAGTTGCGGAAATTGAATACCGCATTGATGACAGAAGGGGTATTGCGCCCGGTCACCTGGCGCGTGTTGACGCCGTTGATGTTGAAGCCCGTGCCGCCGTGGAAGATGTCGTCGGAAACATTGGCGCAGACATCGCCCGTGCTGCCTGTGCCGAACTCAACGAAGTTCGCCGTGAATACCCCCTGCGAGCCGGAAACCTCATTGACGTTCGAGAGTTGCGGCTGCGGCTGGTTCACCTGCACATGCTTGGTGAACCCGAAGTCTTCCGGCTTGAAGGTGTAGTTTGGCCGGCCCAGCTGGAAGGTTTTATCGCCGCCCAGCAGGCCTGGAGAGAGCTGGTTCGTGATGCGGTTGTCGACACCGGCATGGAAGTGGCAGCTTGCGCAAGAGGTCTTGTTGTCGCTGCCCACCTTCATGTCCCAGAACAGCGCCTTGCCGAGCTGGATGGCGGCCGCCTTGTCCTTGACGAATTCGTCCAGGACTTCGGCAGGCGGACCGGGGACCGTAACGGTCTTGAGCGAACGCAGACCCGCCAATGGATCACAACTACCTGGGCGTGCAGTGCGCGCGACGGCTTAGTGCGGCAGCCAGGATGGCCATGTGAGGTGCCGCACATAGGCCTGATAGCCACTTATGGCGCTCGCCAGTTCGCCGGGATGGCGCGGTCATGCGCTGGAAAACGTTGTCGCAAAAGGCGAGACGGGGAGTTGCCTGGCGCTGCGCCATCGTTGCGATGGCCAACGGGGTGGGATTCAAGCTGGGAGTGGGAAGCGACACCCAGCTTGAATCAGGGTGGTTGGCCAGGTTTTTGCTTTGGCCGTGGCGCGCTTCGTCCGTACATACCCTCAGTTGACGACGAAATTCATGGACATAAAATCTGATTTACCTTTGTGAATAAAAGCGGAGCCGTGCGTTGTGCTGGCACAGTCCGCAAACCGGAGACAGCCCCATGAACGTCAACCTGCGCCGCCGCGCGCTGCTGTGCACCGCCGTGCTGGGCACCCTGCCCACGCTGGCCTGGAGCGACACCTATCCCAGCAAGCCGATCCGCATGGTGGTACCGTTTGCGCCCGGTGGCGCCACGGATGTGGTGGCGCGGCTGATCTCGCAGAAGCTGGGCGAGGCGCTGAAGCAGCCAGTGGTGGTGGAGAACCGCCCCGGCGCCAACGGCATCATCGGCACCGATATCGTTGCGCGCGCGGCGCCGGACGGCTACACGCTGCTGCTCAACACGGCCGGCGCGCAGACGCTCAGCCCGCTGTTGTACAAGGCCGGTTACGAGCCGCTGAAGAGCTTTGCGCCGATCTCGCTGATCAGCAATATCGGCTTCGTGATGGTGGTGCACCCGTCGGTGCCGGCGAAGACGGTGCAGGAGTTCGTGGCGCTGGCCAAGTCCAGGACCCGGCCGCTGAGCCTGTCGGCAGGCAGCAGCATGATCGAGCTGATCGCCGCGAGCTTCAAGGCAAGCGCGGGCATTCCTGATGTGGTCAGCGCCTCGTACAAGGGCACCGGCCCGCAGATGCAGGCGGTGGTGTCGGGCGAGGTAGACATGACCATCGACCCATTCAACTCGATGGCGATGATCAAGGCGGGCAAGCTGCGTCCGCTGGCGGTGTTCGCCTCCAGGCGATCGCCGGCGCTGCCGCAGGTGCCGACCATGCAGGAGGCCGGCTTCGACGGCATGGCGTTCAACTCGTGGGCCGGCTTGCTGGCGCCGGCGGGGACGCCGAAGGAGATCGTCAACCGGCTGAACCAGGAGGTGACGCGTATCGTCGCGCTGCCGGAAATGAAGGAGAAACTGGCGGCGATCGACTATGAGGCAGTCGGCAGCACGCCGGAGCAGTTCGCCACCACCATCGCCGAAGATACGGCCCGTTGGGCCCGCATCGTCAAGGAAACCAACTACAAGGCGGGTTCCTGACCGGCCACGAAATCCATGGCGCGGGTGGTTGACCCGCTTCCAACGCAGGCATTACACTGCGCCCCGTTCTGATAAGCGGAGCTATCCGTGGACAGTTGTTCCAGTCATTCCCGCGGAAGGGGATCTCCCCGGGCCGCCATGGCTTGCTGAGCAACTGCAGTCTTGTGGCTGCAGGCGCGGCAACGCTGCCTGCAGTGGTTTCCATGGCGTCAATCCCGGGGGGCGCGCGAGCAGCGCGCGCTGTCGCTGGGCCGGCGGCGTCCCTTTCCTGTCCATCGAAATCGTGTCACGACCGTCGTGTATCGTCGTCGGCCGTGTCCCTGCATGTGTCCAGGAGGGTTGCCATGGCATGGCCCCAAATCTTTGTCCGTCTCGCTGCGGTGGCCTTGCTGGCCGCCGCCTGCCGCCCCGCGCTCGCCGCGCGGCCGCTGATTACCGACGATGCCCGCATCGTCGATCCCAAGTCCTGCCAGCTCGAATCGTGGATGCAAGTGCAGTCCAGCGGCAATGAGTTCTGGGCGTTGCCGGGCTGCAACCCGACGGGAAATCTCGAACTGACACTGGGCGGGTCGCTGCAGCGTGTGGACGGCGGCACGGATTTCACCAACGTGCAGTTCCAGGGCAAGACGCTGTTGCGGCCGCTGGAAACCGGCGGCTACGGCGTCGCCTTTACCGCCGGCGTGATCCATCATCCGACCGCGGAACAGCGCAAGCTGTTTGGCAACGTCTATGTCAACCTGCCGGTGTCGTTCTCGTTTGCCGAAGACCGCTTCCTGGCGCACCTCAACGTCGGCGCGAACCGCGATACCGAGGCGGGGCAGACGCGCATGACCTGGGGTGTCGGCACCGAGACCCAGGTACATCCACGCGTGGCCATCGTGGCCGAGACCTTCGGCGAGAACCGCGGCAAGCCATCGTTCCAGGCGGGTCTGCGCTTCTGGGTCGTGCGGGACCGGATGCAGGTCGATACCACCTATGGCAATGTGTTCGGCGGCGGGACCGGCGAGCGGTTTTTTACGATCGGGCTGCGGTTGTTGTCGCCGGCGTTCTTGCCGTAGCGCGCGGAGCCGGCCAGGGAGCGGGTATGGGTATCGCCCGCTCAATGAAAGGCCAGCTCGAGCTCTATGCCGCCATAGTCGACGCGTGGAGCGAGCTTGCGGCGTGGCCCTTGCTCGAAGTGAACCAGGCCATAGCTTTCCATCGTACGCAACGTTCGCGACAGGTTCGACACGGCACGTCCGGTGCGTTCGGAAAGCTCTTCGAGCGATTCCGGATTGACTTCGGCGATCAGGGCAAGCAGGTGGCGGTTGGCCGGCGACAGCACTTTGGCAAGGACGTCCAGCGACTGAAACCAGACCTTGGGCTCATTCTTCCCGGGCTTGAGTTCTCCGCGGGCAATGGCCATGGTCCGGGCTTTGAAATCCTCCAGTGACGCGATGCCGATCTTGAGTTTTCTGGTCATTGTTCACTCCTTGAGCCGCAGGATCTTGTCAACTTCAGTCCAGAAATCCTGCAGCAGGCTGGACGCATCCTTGTAGCGATAAAACCGAACGCGGGCACCCACATGCTGGTGATCGTATGCGATGCGCGTACGTGGGGCGCGGCCGCATCGGTCACGGATGCCATGAGCATTATCGAAACCAAGCAAGCGCCGGCCACTACGATCATGCAGGGTCAGGCAATACCTGAGACCGTGCGGGCGTTCAGGCGATACAGCGCAGACGCTGATATCGAACTTCACCCAGCAAATGCCCGCTTCGTCGAGAACGAAGCGGGTGCCATTCAGATCCAGCAATGTGTCGAGGCCAGGGTCGCGCATTGGTATGCTATCACAGTGTGATAAGAGTCCAGCGCCGGATCGCAACTAAATTGGCCGGCGCTCCTTGCGCGCGGCATTGCGGTCAGGCTTAGCGCAACACTTTGCCAGTCCGATGGTTCGTTTCTTGCGACGGCGAGCAGTGCCTACCGTGCTTCTGCGATCAAGCCCTCGACTTCCTCGCGCGACGGCGGATAAGCCCCGGCCCGCGTCGCTGCTACTGCCGCGGCTGCCGCAGCAAGTCGCGCCTGCGCAGTCAGATCGTGCGCCGCGCCCGACAACACCCCGGCCATCCACCCACCCATCGCGGCATCGCCGCAGCCGACCGTGTCGGCGACTTCGACACGCAGCGCAGGCTGTTCGACCGTGCCACTGCCCTTGAGCAGCGTCATGCCGTCGGCACCGCGCGTCAGCATCACGGTAGCGTCGGGCGACATGGAGCGTACCTGTGCCAGTGCAGTGGAGGTGTCGAGGCCGGGAAACAGTCCTGCCAGGTCTTCGTCGGAGATCTTTACGTAGCTGGCCAGGCGCAGCATATGCGCCAGCACGGCCGCGTAGTCCGGTATGCGCATCAGGTCGCGGAAATTGGGATCGAAGGCGATGCGCTTGCCGGCCTGAGCGGCCTGCGCGGCCTCTTCGCACAGCCGTGCGGCCAGCGGCTGGCGCACCAGGCTGATCGAGCCGAAATGCACGACTTCGGCGGCCTGGCGCCAGCCGGCAGGCAGCGCGGCGGGATCGAAGTGCAGGTCGGCGCTGTCGTCGCCGACAAAGAAATACTGCGGCGGATGGCGCGAGGCAACGAAGGCAAGGAAGGGCGAGCGCGGCACGCGCTGCAGGAAACGCGCATCGAGCCCGGCCGTGGCGCTGGCGCGCGCGAGGTCGTCGCCGAACAGGTCCTGGCTGACGGCGCCGGCGAACGCGGTGGCAATGCCCATCCGCGCGCCGGTGCGCGCCACGTTCCAGCATGAGCCGCCAGGCAGGCCCAGCCAGCTGCCGTCGGGCTGGCGCACCATGTCGGTCAGCGCCTCGCCAAAGACCACATAGCGGGGCAGGGAGGTAGGCGTGGACATCGGGAATCTCCGGCGGAAAGCTCAGGCCGCGGCGCCTTGCGGGGCCAGAGCGGCCTGCGCGCGGCGGATCAGTGCGGCGGTGGAGGCATCGTGCGGGGCCGCCGCCGCCGTGCCTTCCAGCTCGCGCTGGATCGGTGCGGCCAGCTTCTTGCCCAGTTCCACGCCCCACTGGTCGAAGGAATTGATCTGCCACAGCGCGCCCTGCACGAAGGTCCGGTGCTCGGCCAGGGCGAGAAGCGCACCAAGGTGCCACGGATCCAGCCGCCGCAGCAGCAAGGTATTGCTGGGCCGGTTGCCTTCGAACACCAGGTGCGGCACCAGCGCTTCATCGCTGACGCCTTCCGACCGCACTTCTTCCGCGGTGCGGCCGCGCAGCAGCGCCTCGCCCTGCGCGAAGCAGTTGGCCAGCAGCTTGGCATGGTGCCCGGGCAGGTCGCTGACCGGCTCCAGCGTGGCGATGAAGTCGACCGGAACCAGCTGCGAGCCCTGGTGCATCATCTGGAAATAGGCGTGCTGGCCGTTGGTGCCGGTCGTGCCCCACACCACCGGGGCCGAGCCTGCCTCGATGCTGCCGCCGTCGAGCCGCACCGACTTGCCATTGCTTTCCATCTCCAGCTGCTGCAGGAATGCAGGTAACAGTTCCAGCGGCTCGCAGTAGGGGGCCACGCAGCGGCTGCCGGCGCCGAGGAAGCTGCGATACCAGACATCGAGCAGCCCCAGCAGCATCGGCAGGTTCTGCGCCGCGGGCGCGCTGGCGAAATGCAGGTCCATCGCGCGCGCGCCGTCGAGCAGTTCGCGGAAGCGCGCGAAGCCCGCTGCCACCGCGATCGACAGGCCCACCGCCGACCACAGCGAAAAGCGTCCCCCGACCCAGTCCCAGATCGGGAACATATTGGCCGGGTCGATGCCGAACGCGGCCACCGCGTCGCGGTTGGTCGAGACCGCCACGAAATGGCGCGCCAGGTCCGGGCGCGACGCACCCTGCTGCACGAACCAGTCGCGCGCGGTGCAGGCATTGGCCATGGTTTCCAGCGTGGTGAAGGTCTTGGAGCAGACGATCACCAGCGTGGTGGCGGCGTCCAGCGGCGCCAGCGTGCGCGCCAGGTCGCTGCCGTCGACATTGGCGACGAAATGCATGCGCGGCCCGGCGCTGTTGGCGCTGTTGGCGCTGTCGGCGCTACCCAGCGCACGGCACACCATGCGCGGCCCCAGGTCAGAGCCGCCGATGCCGATGTTGACCACATCGGTGATCGCGCGGCCGTCAAAGCCGGTCCAGGCACCGCTGCGCACGGCATCGGCGAATCGTTCCATCTGGCCCAGCACCGCGGCGACGTCAGCGCCCACCGGCACGCCAAGCGCGCGGTAGCCGTCCTCCGGGTAAGCGCGCAGCGCGATATGCAGGGCGGCGCGGCGCTCGGTGGTATTGACCGGCTCGCCGGCGAACATGGCATCGCGCCGCTCGGACACGCGTGCCTGTGCCGCCAGCTCGAGCAGCAGTTGCAGCGTCTCGCCGCTGATCCGGTTCTTGGCGTAGTCGAGCGTCAGGCCGCAGGCCTCGGCGGTGAAGCGGTCGGCACGCGCCAGGCCATGCGGGGCGTCGAACCAGTCGCGCATATGGGTGTGGCGCATCGTCTCGGCATGGGCGCGCAGCGCTTGCCAGGCGGGAAGGGTGGTGGTCATGTCGATGGCTCCTACATTTCTTCGTGCCAGGCCTGGCCGTCGCGCGACAGCAGGGCGCTGGAGGCCGCCGGCCCCCAGGTGCCGGCGGTGTATGGCTTGGGCGGCGCGGTGGTGTTTTCCCACGCCTGCAGGATCGGCGCGACCCAGCGCCAGGCCTGCACCTGCTCGTCGCGGCGCACGAACAGGCCCAGCCGGCCGCGGATTACGTCGAGCAGCAGCCGTTCATAGGCGCCCACGCGCCGCACGCGCGGCGCCGCGCTGGTCAGCTGCAGGTCGAGCGACGCGGGCAGCAGCGCCTGCGTGTCGCCCGGCTGCTTGGTCAGGAAGTAGAGGCGGATGCTTTCCTCCGGCTGCAGCGTGATCACCAGCCGGTTGCCGGCCATGGTGCCCAGCGGATGCGGGAACAGCGGGTACGGCACGTCGTGGAAGTGGATCACGATCTCTGCCACGCGCGACTGCATGCGCTTGCCGGTGCGCAGGTAGAACGGCACGCCGGCCCAGCGCCAGTTGGCGATCTCGGCGCGGATGGCGACGAAGGTTTCGGTGCGGCTGTCGGGGGCGATGCCGGGCTCGCTGGCGTAGCCGGGCACGGGGTTGCCGCCCGCGGCGCCACGGCAATACTGGCCGCGTACCACTTTCTCGGCCACGTCCTCGGTGCGGATCGGACGCAGCGCCTTCAGGATCTTGAGCTTCTCGTCGCGGATGGCGTCTTCCGACAGGCTGGTGGGCGGCTCCATCGCCACCATGCACAGCAGCTGCAGCAGGTGGTTCTGCACCATGTCACGCAGCGCGCCGATGCCGTCGTAGAAGCCGCCGCGGCGCTCCACGCCCAGCTCCTCGGCAATGGTGATCTGTACCTGCCGCACCCATTCGCGCCGCCACAGCGGTTCGAACAGCACGTTGCCGAAGCGCATCGCCATCAGGTTCTGCACTGACTCCTTGCCGAGGTAGTGGTCGATGCGGTAGATCCGGTCCTCGGCGAAATGGCGTGCCACTTCGGCATTAATGGCTTCGGACGAGGCCAGGTCATGGCCGAGCGGCTTTTCCAGTACCACCCGGCTGCGCTCGCCGGCGAGCCCCACGCGCGCCAGTTGCGCGCAGATGGCGGCGAACAGGTGCGGCGCGGTCGCCAGGTAGCACACCACCACCGGCGCGGCGCGGGCGTTGACCAGTTCGGCCAGCGCATCGAAGCCGGCATCGGCGTTGGCATCGACCTGCAGGTACACGATGCGCTCCAGGAAGCCTTGCCACGCCGCGGCATTGCCGGCCAGCGCCGGCAGCACCTCGTCGTTGAGCATGGCCACGTAGGCGTCGTGCGACAGCGGCTGGCTGCCCAGCGCCAGGATGCGCCCGCGCGGGTGCAGCGCGCCGGCGGCGTGCGCATCGAACAGCGCCGGCAGCAGCTTGCGCCGCGCCAGGTCGCCGGTGGCGCCGAACAGGACGAAGTCGAATTCGGGCGCGTGGGCAGCGGCCGGAGCCGCGGCGGAAAGGCTGTCCATCATGTCGGGAGGAATTGGTGCGTTCGGCAAAGGGATTGGAAAGGTGGCGGGTGCCTGCCGCTCATCGCGGCGTGGCCCAGCCCTTGTACTGGCCGACGTTGGCGCGCGTCACCAGCGTCGACGGCAGCAGCACGGTGGGGGCGGCGGGACGCTGGCCGTTCATCATGCCGACGCCCAGCTGCACCGCGGTGCGGGCGATCGCCCACGGGTCCTGGCTGGCCGAGGCCTGCACCAGCGTATCGGCCTTCAGCGCGGCCTCGATATCGGGCGCGCCGTCGACCGAAGCGATCAAAATGCCGCGGCGGTTCAGCTGGCGCGCGGCCAGGTCGGCGCCCACGGCCTGCGGGTCGTTGATGGTGAAGACCGCGTCCACCTTGGGAAAGCGCGTCAGGTACAGCTGCATCACGTTCAGGCCGCCCTCGCGCGAGCCCTTGGCGTCCTGGTCGTCGGACAGGATGCGGATGTCAGGGTGCCGCGCCAGCACGGCCTTGCAACCCTTGACGCGATCGAGCACGGCCGACACCGGCGGCCCGTTCTGGATGATCACGTTGCCGCGCCCCTTGAGCCGCTCGGCGATAAAGCCGCAGGCCAGTTCGCCCGCCTGGGTGTTGTCGGTCTGCACCGTGGCATCGGCGCCGGCGGCGGCCACGTCGACGGCGACCACCACGATGCCGGCCTTGCGCGCCTTGCGCACCGCGGGCTCGATCGCGCGCGCATCCGCCGCGTTGATCAGAATCAGGTCGACCTTGGCGACGATAAAGCTGTCGATATGGGTGAACTGCTTGTTCAGGTCATAGTCCGCCGACAGCACGGTGACTTTCACGTCGGGATTGACCTGGCGGGCCGCGGCTTCGGCGCCGCGCGCCAGCGCGACGAAGTACGGGTTGCCGAGCGAGCCCAGCGTTACGCCGACCTTCTTGAGCTGGCGCTGCGGGGCTTGTGCGGCAGGCTGCGACGACGACTGCGCGGCGGCCGGCAGCGCGCAGAGCGCGGCCACTGCGACCGCAGCCAGTGCGCTGAGAAAAGAAAAGGAAAGCGGCTTGAACATCGGTGTGTCTCCTGTCAGGGCGTGGCTCAGGTCCGCGCCGAGCCCTTTTGCCGGTAGCGGTCCAGCGCCACCGCGCCGATGATCACCAGCCCCTTGATGATGTATTGCCAGATATCCGACACGCCCAGCAGGATCAGCCCGTTTGACAGCACCGCGATAATCAGCGCGCCCACCAGCGTGCCGGCGATCGAGCCGACCCCGCCGACGAAGCTGGTGCCGCCCAGGATCACCGCCGCGATGGCATCGAGCTCATAGGACTGGCCCAGCTGCAGGCCGTTGGCCGCGTACAGCCGCGACGCCGACATGACGCCGCCCAGCCCTGACAGCAGCCCGGACACGGCATAGACGAACAGCAGCACCACCCAGACCTTGATGCCCGACAGCCGCGCCGCCTCGGCATTGCCGCCGACGGCGTAGATCTGCAGGCCCAGCACCGTGCGGCGCAGCACCAGCCACGACACCGCCACCACGGCCGCCGCGATCACCACCAGCCAGGGCACGCCCAGCAGGTCGCCGTTGCCGATGAAGGCAAAGGAGATGTCGGGGTTGTAGACGGTGCTGTCATTGCCCACCAGGCGGGCCAGGCCGCGCACCGCGGTCAGGCTGCCCAGCGTGACTATGAACGGGGGCAGCTTCATGAAGGCGATCAGCGCGCCGTTGACCAGGCCGAACAGCAGCCCGCACAGCAGCGCCGCCGGCACGCTCAGCGCCGCCAGCTGCGGCATCAGCGATACCAGCATCGCCACCACCGCTGACACCGACAGGATCGACCCCACCGAGAGGTCGATGCCGCCGGTCAGGATCACAAAGGTCATGCCCGCCGCCAGCACGAGGTTGATCGACGCCTGCTGCGCGATGATCGACAGGTTCTGCAGGCTGGCGAAGTTGTCGGTCAGCAGCGTGAAGCCGAAGCAGAGCAGCACCAGCACCGGCAGCATGCCGAGCGCGCGCAGGCGTTCCTGCGTGGTGGCGCGGCCGGCGGCGCCGGGCAGGGCGGGGCCGGTGGATGGGGCGACCGCGGCTGTGGCGTGGGCGCTGGGGTGGAAGGGGTTGCGCATGGTGTCTCCTTGTCGGAACGTCGTGCCTGCGTGGGCTGACGTGCGTACTACGTTCTATTTCTTGCGATGGCGAACCGATTGCTTGCTCCCCTCTCCCGCTTGCGGGAGAGGGGTGGGGGAGAGGGCCGGAGCATCCACAAAGTGAAGCGTCGACATGCTTGCCACACGCCTGCCCTCTCCCCCGGCCCCTCTCCCACTTCTTGGGAGAGGGGAGCAAACCGCGGGCATCGTCAATGCAGTGTGCTGTGTTGAATGTCCCCACCCGCGCCTGTCGCCAGCGCAATGATCCGTTCCTGCATGCCAGCCGCGTCGGCACAGCCGGCCACTTCGCCGACCAGCTCGCCTTCGCGCATCACCAGCACGCGGTCGCACAGGCCGACCACCTCCGGCAACTCGCTGGAAATCAGCAGCACGGCGACGCCCGAGCGGGCCAGCTCGTCCACCAGCCGGTAGATCTCCGCCTTGGCGCCGATATCCACGCCGCGCGTCGGCTCATCCAGGATCAGCACGCGCGGCCGCGTTTCCAGCAGCCGCGACAGCATCACCTTCTGCTGGTTGCCGCCCGACAGCGCGCCCACGTTGACCTGCGGATGCGCCACGCGGATGCCGAGCGAGCGGATTGCCTGCGTGGTGCGCTGGCGCGCGCTGGCGCGATTGAGCCGGCCGCCGCGCAGCGCGTCGCGGGCCGCCACGATCAGGTTGATGTTCTCGTGCACGCTCTGGTCCAGGAACAGCCCCTGCAGCTTGCGGTCCTCGGTCAGGTAGGCGATGCCGGCGTCGATCGCCTCGCGCGGGCTCGAAATCGCCAGTGGCGTGCCGGCGACGAACACCGCGCCGCCGCTGCGCGCATCGGCGCCGAAGATCAGCCGCGCCAGCTCGGTACGGCCGGCGCCGACCAGGCCCGCGAGCCCCAGTACCTCGCCGGCGCGCAGGTCGAAGCTGCACGGCAGCACGCGCCGGCCATCGGACATATTGCGCACCGACAGCATGATCTCGCCCCGGCGTGTCTCGCCATGGGTCTTGGTGTAGAAACCGGACAGGTCGCGGCCCACCATCATCTTGACCAGCGCGGCCCGGGTGAGGTTGTCGCGCTCCAGCGTGCCGACGAAGCAGCCGTCGCGCAGCACCGTGACGCGGTCGGCCAGCTCGTCGATCTCGGCCATGCGATGGCTGATGTAGATGATCGCCATGCCTTCGGCGCGCAGCTGGCGGATCAGCGCGAACAGCCGGTCAGTTTCGCGGGTGGACAGTGGCGTGGTGGGCTCGTCCATCACCAGGATGCGCGTCTCGAAATGCACCGCGCGCGCAATCTCGACCAGCTGGCGCTGCGCGATCGACAGCGTGTGCACCGGCGTGTTCGGCGTGAAGTCGGCGCCGAGCCGTGCCAGCGTGGCTTCGCACGCGCTGGCCATCGCGGCGCGGTCGACCATGCCATGGCGGTGCAGATGCCGGCCGAGGTAGATGTTCTCCGCCACGCTCAGGTTCGGCGCCAGGCTCAGCTCCTGGTAGATCACCGCGATGCCATGCTCGCGTGCCGCGGCCGGGCCGCCGAAAGCGACCGGCTCGCCGGCAATGCGGCACTCGGCGCCGGGATCGGCGGTGTAGGCGCCGGACAGGATCTTCATCAACGTCGACTTGCCGGCGCCGTTCTCGCCCATCAGCGCATGGACTTCGCCCGCATAGACGGTCAGCTGCACGTTGCTGAGCGCCTTCACGCCGGGAAACGTCTTGGAGATATTGCGCAGCGCCAGCAGCGGCGCGGCAGCGGCTGCGCCATTGGGGCGCTGCTGCTGGGGCTGGGGCAGGGTGCGCGATGCTTCAGACCATGGCATGGCGGGCCTCCGGGACAATGGCCGAGGCGCCCTTGAGCAGCTCGGCACGCGGCGAGAAGTTCATGAACATCGGCAGCGACGCGGCGCCGACCGCGCCGGCATTGGCGCCGAAGCAGCCGCGCACCACGGTGGCGGGGGTGCGCGCTTCAGGGGCACTGTCGTTCAGGGCCCGCTGCAGCCGCTCGATCAGGGCCGGCACCAGCCCGCCGTCGATGTCTGCGTCGAAGATCACCAGCGGCACGTCCAGCACCGCCAGCGCCGATTGCAGCGCCGGCGCCAGCGCGTCGACGCAGTCGTCGATCCATTGCGCCACCGCCGGATGGCCCAGCTCGGCCTGGCGCTGCAGGTCGGCATGGCCGTCGACCGCCACGCCGTGGTAGCGCAGGTGGCGCGTCAGCGCATTGAGCGAGGCGCGCGACAACAGCAGGTCACGCCGCCTGCCGGCAGGTGCGGGTGCTGACGGCAGCGTGCTGGGCG
This sequence comes from Cupriavidus oxalaticus, assembly GCF_038900635.1. Taxonomy (GTDB): domain Bacteria; phylum Pseudomonadota; class Gammaproteobacteria; order Burkholderiales; family Burkholderiaceae; genus Cupriavidus; species Cupriavidus oxalaticus_B. The sequence continues at coordinate 338,135 of NZ_JAYMRX010000002.1, forward strand.
GCACCGGCATCATGGCGATATCGCCGGCATTGCCGGAAACGCCGCGCACGCAGTCGCCGTTGAGCACCACGCCGCCGCCGATGGCCGGGCCGAGGAACACATAGAGGAAATGCTGCGCGTGGTGGCGCCCGTAGAACAGCTCGGCCACCGCGGCCGCGGTGCCGTCGTTCTCGCTGAACACCGGCAGGCCGGTGACGGCGTTGAGCATCGCGGCGAAGTCGGCTTCATCCCAGGCGCGGAAGCTCGCCTGGAAGTCCTCGCCCTGCACGTCGAGCTCGCGCAGCCATGCCCCGAGGTTATAAGGCTGCGCCACGCCGATTCCCAGCAGCCGCTTCTGCTCGCCAGGGCTGAGCCGGGCGCGCATCGCCTCGATATCGCGTCGCACCAGTTCCAGCGCCTGCTCGGGATGGGGCAGGACCAGCTGGTGTGCATGGCTGGCGAGCAGCTCGCCGGCGAAGTCCACCATCACGGTCTCGATGCTGGCGCGGTCGAGCCTCACGCCAATCCCGAATGCGCCTTTGGCCTTGAGCCGGATCAGGCTGGCGGGCTGCCCGCGCTGGCCCTCGGTGCGGCGGCCGGCCTGCTCGACCAGGCCTTCGTCGGCCAGGGATTGCACAATGCTGCCCACTGCGGTGTTGGTCAGCTGTGCCGTCCGCGCCAGATCGGCCTTCGACGCCTCGCCGGCGCGGCGCAATGCCAACAGCAGCGCGCGTTCGTTGTACAGGCGCAAGCTGGCGGAATTCACGCCACGGCCTGCCTTGGATGCGGTCATGTTGTCTCCGTCCTGTGGCCGGCGGGTTAGGGCGCCGGCTCTGTATTAATTAATTCAGATTGAATTAAAGAATACTCGGCGTCAGAACTCAACTGCGGGAAAACCCGCAGGATGAAGCGTTGTCGCAGCCTCGGTGTGGTTCACGGGGCACTTCGCTTGCGCGCTGGCGCGTGGCTGGCTAGCGTAGAGACCGGACTACCGAACGCAGGGGAAAAGATGAAGGCCCGCACCGAAACTGGCCAATGGAGCCGCTACTTCGTGCTGGACTTGAAGAACCGGCCGGTGGAGGCGGCACGTGAGGAATGGGAACGCTGGATGGCCGAGAACGATCCGGTGTTTCGCCGCACGCTGCTGCAGGACAGCGGCGGCGTGGTGACCACGCGCTTTCGCGGTCTGGCCCAGGCATCAGGCGACGCGCCGCTGTTCGTGACCCGCGTGACTGGGATGGGCGAGCAGGACAACGAAAGCTACGGGGCACCGACGCTCGCTGCCGCGCTGGCGCTGCACGATGAAATCGTGAAGAAGCTGTTGCGGCAGCTCGGCGGGACGGTGCCCTGAGACCTACTGCCTGGCCATCTGCGTCATGAAATAACCGCCGGTGCCCGTGCGGGCGACCATCAGCAGCGTGCGCAGGTAGCGCGTGTCGCTGTTGACCAGCGTAGCGCCATCCACCGGCGCAAAACGGATCGCGGCATATCCCTTGTGCTGGACGCGGGTGGACAACGCGCAGCCGGTGTTGCCCGGCTGGGTCGATTCGGTCGGCTCGACATTGACTGCATACAGGTTCCTGGCCGATCCGGGCGTCGCCAGCACGACCGTGCCCTTGAGATCGCAGACGCGCGTGCCGCTCGTGTAGGTCCCGGTCAGGTTGCCGGTGTCATCGATCTGCATGGCAAAGCCATTCTGTTTCCAGCTGCCCGAGATTGACGACTGTTCGACGGCCAGGGCATTGGCCGGGTCGTAGGTGGCGGCAAGGGTCCTGGTGGCCCCGCCCGGCGTGGTGGCATAGCTGCCGTCAAGGCGGTTGGCGGGCGTAATGGTGCCGGAGCCTGTCGCAAGGTTCACGAACCCGTTCTCGACGACCGTGTCAGGCCCAAGCGTCCACGTCGAACCGGAGAACTGGAACGTGCCGCCGAGCACGCTCAGCAGTGCCGTGCTGACGAACCTGCCGCTGCCGTCCACCAGCGTAGCGTTGCCGAAGCTGGACCAGATTCCTTCGCTGCCGTTGCCGACCAGGGCGGTGGAGCCCGGTTGCGGTGCGCTCAGGCTCGGCAGCAACTCGCCGGTCGGCGCCGGATCCGGCGCTGGGGAGGGCGAGGGTGACGGGGCTGGCGCTGGTTCCGGTGCCGGTGCCGGCGCTGTCTCTGATGGCGGTGTTTTCGCCGGCGTCTCGCTGGTCCCGTCGTCACCGCCGCCGCATGCGGCCAGCAGTGAGGTCGCTGACAGAACGGCTGCCGCCATTGCCAATGTCTTCATTCGATTTACCTCCGTGTGTGGGACGGCTCTTGTGGGTCCCGTTGCAGTTGCCTGCGGCAGGCGCTGGCTGCGCCTCCGCCCCGGCAAAGCTACTGGCCGAAAGAGCAAACGTGCGTCGGAAGTATCTGAATGTGAAATCGGAATTGGCAGTTACTGGCCGACATGACGGGCGACAACGCCGCCGCCGATCGGCCGCGCTTCAGGTGCCCTCAATCCGGCAGCGCCCCCGCCTGCCGCAGCGCCGCGCGCGCGATCTCCATCCGCGCCTTGGCGTGCTCGGGTCTGATCAGGTCGAGATTGAGCGCGAACAGGTAGTTGTCGCCGCCGCGCTCTACCCATCCCACCAGCCATCCCACCGCCGGCTGCGCGGAATCGGCCCAGCCGGTCTTGCCGTGCAGCGTATAGCTTGCGGTGCGTTCCATCACCGTCAGCCGGTCCACGCCATCGAACGCGGCCGGCGAGAACGGCAACGTTCGCTGCACCAGCCCCTTGAGGAAATCGATCTGCTGGTAGGCGGAGATCTGCAGCCTGCCATTGAGCCAGAAGCGGTCGACCGGCCCCGAGCTGTCGGCATTGCCGTAATGCGAGGCGGTCAGGTAGCGCTGGTAGGCCGAGCTGCCGACCCGTCGCGCCAGTGCCTGGTAGGCGGGCACGCACGAGTTGGGGAAGGCCACGCGCAGCGGCACGTCGGCATTGCAGGCTTCGGGCAGGACAGCCTTGCCGCCGACCAGCCAGACCTTGCCGTCCCACGGCAGCGTGTCGTGGTCGATGTCGGCCACGGCGCCGCTGTCCAGGCCGATCAGCGAGTTCATGATCTTGAAGGTCGACGCAGGCGAGTACGGCGTGGCCGCGCGCGCAGCGTTGTAGGTCAGGATGCGATCGCGGCGCAGGTCGTGGATGACGATGGTGCCGGTGGTGCCGGCCTGGCGGAACAGCGCTTCCGCATCGAGCGGTGCAGTTTGTGGTGCGGCTTGTGGTGCGGCGGCGGCGGGCAGGGCGGAAGTGAGCAGGGCGATTCCCACGGCCATCGGGGACAGCAAACGGGCGATTCGGATAGGCATGGCAGTAGCGTATTGGGTTGATGGAAATCTTCTGATGGCAATCCGGGCCCGGACCGTGGTGCGCAGCATAGGAGAGCGTCCCACGCACGCCAACCGCGCACGCTGTAACTTGCGTAACATGACGGCGCTGCACCGCCTCCGACCCCCAGCCTGCTACTGCTTCAGCCCATGCCCGCCGCCTTGCTTTGCATCGACGTCTGCGCGCCCTATCGCGTCAATGGCGAGCCCGCCCGCTTCCAGTCGGTCTGGCTGCTGGCGCGCGCCTGGCATGCGCAGCGCAGCGGCGGTGACGTGACAGCGGCTGCCGTGCGCAGCGCCTTTCCGGCTGCGGCCAACCTGCGCATGCTGGTATCGCGCGCCTTCGGGGACTTTGCCCGGTGGGGCGTGACGCTGGGCTGGGGCGCGGACCGGCAACGCGATCCGGCAACGGCCAACCCCGCGCAGCGCAGCCGCGGGCCGTTCTGGATGACGGCGGCGCAGGCCCGGCAACTGCGCTTCGTCGCGCAGGGCCGCACGCTGGGCCCGGCGGCGCTGGCCCGGCAGCTCGGCTTTGCCGAGGCGGCGGCGCCAGTGTCCGGCATGCCGGACGGCGCGGCCTACGTGATGCGCGACATGGCCTTCTGGAGCGAACTGACGCAGGCCATGCGCAGCGCGCAGGACGGCTATGCCGGCGCGCACGGCACCGCCGTGGCCGAAGCGTTCCGCGCGGCGCAGCGCAGCGCCGGCGATCCGTTCCAGCAGGCGCTGTCGCTGCTGAAGGAAAGCCTGGCCTGGCGCCGCTGCGGCAGCCTCGAGCACAGCCGCGCAGCACTGGCGCGTTTTGACCGGCTGTCCCGGGCAGGCAGCCCCGGCGCCGCCATGCCCACCTTCGCGGCGATGGCGCACGTGGTGCGCGCCTGGGCCCGCTATACGCGCGGCGACCACGATGGCGCCAGCGCCGGGCTGGCCGCGCTGCGCGCGGATCCGGAGCTATCCCCGGCGGTGCGCTACAACCCGCGCCTGCGCTTCGAGGTGCTGAACCTGGAGGGGTTGCTGTTCAAGTCCGGTGCGATGGGCAAGGACAGCGCCGGCGGCGTGGCGCCGGCGCTGTCGGCGCAACGTGCCCTCGATGCCTTCGCGGCGGCGTTGCAAGCCGGTTACGAAGCCGATTCGGTCGACGCCGTACAACATGCCGCGGCCAATATCGGCCTGTGCCTGTGGCTGTTCTGGCGCCATGGTCTGGTCGATCCCGCCCGCGCGCTCGATGCCGGCGCGGTGCAGCGCCAGGCGATGCGCTGGCTGGGATTGTCGGAATGGATCTGCGACCGCTTCGGGGTGGGCGGCGGCACCGCGTGGAACGCGATCTTCCTGTTGCGCATTGCGCGCGGCAGCTGCGGGCCGGATGCGCCCGGCGATGCCGGTGCGGGCAAGGGAGGGGAGAGCGTGGCTGCGTTTCGCCGGCAGCGCCCGCTGTCCGTAGCCGATGCCATTGACGCGCTGCGCCCCTTCCACGCGCCGTTTGCTCCGGCCAAAGGTTTCGTGCGCTGGTCTGCCGTGGCCGCCTTTGCGCTGGAGGACCACGACGCGGGTCATGTCAGCCTGGGGCCGTTGCAGCTGGCCAACCTGTTGCTGGAGTCGGCCTGGTACCTGACACACGAGCAAGGGGCAACGGCCAAAGCCTGCGCAGCGGTGGAGCGGCTGGCCGCGCAGTTGCCCGCGCTGCGCGCGGCCGAGCGGGCATTCTTTGCGGCGGAGATCCGCGCGCTGCCGCCGGAACTGCGCGACGCAGCGGGGGAGATTGCGCGCCGGCGGCGCAAAGGATAGCGGGGCCGCCGGCGTTCCTGGGGTATGGTGATGCGCGGTATTGCGCGCAGCCGCCGTTCAGTCGAACAGCTCGTGCCAGATGCTCTTCTTGCGATAGTGCTTCTGCTGGCGTTCGTCGTGATAGCGGTCCCGGTCATGGTCGCGAGCGCGCCCCCATTCATGGCCACGGTCCCGGTCGCCGTAGCCCTGCTGGGGCGGCGCTGCCGGCGCCACGGCCTGGGGTGAGGGTGCCGCGGGTGCGGCGGCGATGGAACGCTCCAGGATCTTGTCGAGTTCGCCGCGGTCCAGCCATACGCCGCGGCATTTCGGGCAATAGTCGATTTCGATGCCCTGTCTCTCGGACATCACCAGTTGCGTTTGCGGGCACACCGGACAATCCATGCCTTCTCCTCGTAGCTGTCGATAAGTCGAGTATGACCAGCCTGCCCGGCAATGGTTCGCCGGTTTGCACCAGCCACCGGCGCGGAGGCGTGCACGCCACGTGGCAGCATGCGGAATTTGTCGGCCGCGCCGCCGTCGAAGCGGATATGCCTCAATTCGATCCCCATCGCGGACCGGGTCCGGACCCGTCCGCCTCGTCTGCCTCGCCCGCATCGTCACGGTACGGCGATGCGCCGCGCCGCAGGCCGCTGCCCGGTCGCCTGGCAGGGCTGGCGGTGGTGGCGGTGGTGGCGGCGACCCTGTGGGCCGCATGGCCATGGCTGCAGCCCCAGCTGGAACGCGCCATCTATGCAGCGCGGCTGGCGGCCCGCCCTGCGCCGACCGCGCTGCCGGTCCCAGTGCAAGGCGTCGCCGCGCGCGCGCTGCGCGATACCTGGCATGGCGCACGCTCCGGCGGGCGCAAGCATGAAGGCATCGACATCTTCGCGCCGCGCGGCCGGCCGGTGCTGTCGGCCACGGAAGGCATCGTCTCGCGCGTCGGCACCAATTCGCTCGGCGGCAAGGTGGTCTGGGTAATGGGACCGGGCCGGCAGATGCATTACTACGCGCACCTCGACGACTACGCGGCGATACGCGCCGGCGATATCGTTGCACCGGGCACGGTGCTCGGCTACGTCGGCACCACCGGCAACGCGCGCGGCACGCCGCCGCACCTGCACTACGGCATCTATGCCGCCGCAGGCGCGATCAACCCGTATCCGCTGCTGAAGCTGCCCCCGACGGCCAGCGCGCAGCGCCGCTAGCCGGGCACCGCGCCGCGCGCCGGACGGGTCAGGGCTTGGCGTCGGCCAGGGCCTTCTGGATGGCCGCTTCGGTCTGGGCATAGTTGCCTTCGCCGAAGTGCTTGTAGACGACATTGCCGCTGGCATCGACAAGATACAGCGCCGGCCAGTACTGGTTGCGCCAGGCGTTCCAGGTGGCATACATGTTGTCCTGCGCCACAGGGTAGCGGATATCGAAGCGCTTGATCGCGGCCTGGACGTTGGCAGTGGACTTTTCATAGCCGAACTCGGGCGTATGCACGCCGACCACCACCAGCCCCTTGTCGCGGTATTTGTCGTACCACTGGCGCACATGGGGCAGGGTGCGGATGCAGTTGATGCAGTCAAAGGTCCAGAAATCGACCAGCACGACCTTGCCGCGCAATCCGGCAAGGGTCAGCGGTTCGGAGTTGAGCCATTTCTCGATGCCGGTGAATTCCGGCGCCTTGCCGAAATCCGCCGCCGCGGCGGCAGCGGGAGCGCCGTGGGTGGCGGCGAAGATGGTGGTGGCGGCAAGCAGGGTGCGCAGGATGCGGTGCATGGTGCAGTCTCCGGTGTCAGACAGTCGGGTAAATTCAGCGAAAAGATTCCGCCAGTGAATTCAGGTTAGCGGGGCCAGCGACGTCAGCCACGCGATGGCGAGGGTGTCGTACTGGAAGTACATGGCGACCGCCGTGACCACCACCAGCGCACCGAAGCCTTGCTGCAGCCGCTCGGTGTGGCGCGCCAGCCGGCGCACACGGGTGGTGGCGAACTGGCCGCCATAGGCGATCAGCAGCATCGGGATGGCCGCGCCCGCGGCATACATCCCCATCAGCGCGGCGGCGCGTTGCAGATCCTGGGCCTTGGCCACCAGCGCCAGGATTGACGCCAGCACCGGCCCCGCGCAAGGGGTCCAGACCACGCCCAGCGACATGCCCAGCACAAAGCCGCCAGCCATGCCGCTGCCGCCCACGCTGCCGAGCCGGTCCGCCAGGCGTTCGGCAATGCCGCCGAACGGCCCGGCCAGCCGCGCGAACCCGGCGGGCCACAGCCGCGCCAGTCCGGTCACCAGCAGGAACAGGATGGCGGCGTTGCGCACCACCCCATGGGCGTCGGCAAAGGCGCTGGACAGCGCGCCGAAGGCAATGCCAAAAGCCGAGAACGCGGTGACGAACCCGAGCGCGATCGCCAGCGGACGCAGGCGGTCCGATTTGCCCAGGGAAGCGCCGAGCAGCATCGGCAGCACCGGCAGTACGCACGGCGAAGCGATCGTCAGAACGCCGGCGAGGAAGGCAAGCAGTGCGTCGATCATGGGCGGCTCCTGCGGCGGAGTGGCGCGGCGCGCCGCGCGGCGGGGGCAGGCAGTGCAAGGCAGGCGGGCATCGTCGGGCTCCGGTTGGGTCGATGGCTGCATTGAATCGCCCGCGCGTATCCCGCTTGTTTCCGTGCAGCGGCCGTAATGCAAGATTTCATGTCCGGTGCCGCGCCAGATACAGTGCGATACAAAGTGGCGGGTGGGCCGCAGCATTGGCTGTCCCGTCCCGAATCTGATAATGGGCCCCCGACGACTAAGTGGTCAGCACGGGCAAATGGTTTGCCGCCAAGGCAGCATTCATCGACCCTGAATCCGCCATTTGGTTGATTTAAGGAATCGGGGGCATGTACGCGCCGCCGAGATAATCAAGAGATTCGCGCGCAAGGGTCAATGCAGGACATTACCCAATATGCCTACAAAAGCCGCCACGGAATCTCGCCTTTGTCCGCCGGCCCGCGCAGCGCCAAGCCAGGCGGGGCGCTCCGGCCAGTGCGCTGTGCAATGTTTCCCCCGAACGGGTAATGTCCCGAGTCGCGGAGGGCCGCCAGAATTCGCACCGGGAATTCGATGCAAGTTGTAAATGTGTTTGCGAATGTTCACGATTTGATTTTGGCAACGCGCTTACACTTTCTCCCGATTTGCGGCAACGCACCCCGCCACCCGCGGCGGTAGCGTCTGCACGACGCCATGCCCATCGCGGGCTGGCCATCCGGCGTGGTTCCTCGGTACCCGCCGGATCCCGTAGGCCTGTCCTGCCGTCTCTCTCCTGCGGCCAGGCCCGATCGGGTTCCGTGTCTCCGTGCCGCATGTCATCTGCCGATAACGGACCCCAGGCGCGCGCACGCTTCCAGCAGGCGGGCCGGCGCTCGGGCATAGAAGAGACAGGCTGCGGATCCCATGGATTCACTGATGACGCAACCTTCGTGCGCCGGCACCGGACCCGCCCGGCGCAAGGCCTTGCGCCGGCGCATGCCAGCCGGGCTCGCGGCCGGCCTGGCGGCGGCACTTTGCTGCTTGCCGGCTTCCGCGCAGGCTGATGCCGCTGACGCCAAATACGATGCCCTGATCCAGCGCGCCCGCGCCGGCGACTACAGCAGTGCCCTGGCTATGCTGCGCGAGCGCGTGGCCAGCGCTCCCTCGGACCGGCGCGCGGCGTTTGACCGGATCATCATCGCCGGCTGGGCCGGTCGTTCCGACGAATTGCTGGCCGCCTACGGCGAACTGGAACACGCGGGCGCCGCACGCACGGCGCCGCCGCAGGTGCTGGCCGCGGCGGCGGGCGCGCTGCGCGACCAGAAGCGCTGGGACGAGGCGCTGGCACGCTACCGCGAAGGACGCCAGCGTTTCCCCGCCGAGCCGGTGTTCGCGCTGGGCGAGGTCGGCGTGCTGGCCGACAGCGGCCAGCACGCGGAAGCCGTCGCTGCTGGCCAGGCACTGGTGCGCAGGCAGCCGGACGATGTCGACAGCCGCCTCGCGCTGGCCTATGCGCAGGCCCGCGCAGGCGAACCGCACGAGGCCTTGTTCGAGGCCGACCAGGCCTATACCCGCGCACCGGGGCGCGCCGACGCCGTGCGCGCCTACGTGGCCGCGCTGCAGCGCGCCCGGCTGCCCGATGCGGCGTTGCGCGTTGCCGGCGAGCATCCGGCGCTGTTCGACACCGCGGCCCGCCAGACGCTGGAACTGGACGCCATCGCCGAACTGGTGCGGCTTGCCGACATGCCCACGCGGATGGAGGCCGAGCGCTTTGCCATCGCCGACCGCGCGCTGGCGCGATACGACGCGCTGCTGCCCGCGCTGCAGGCGCAGGGCGCGAAAGACGCCAGGGACGCCAGGGACGCCAGGGATGGCCAAAGCCAGGCACTGTACCGCCGCGCCCGCATCGACCGCCTCGGCGCGCTGCATGCGCGCTTCCGCATGCAGGACGTGGTCGACGGCTACGAGGCGCTGTGCGCCGAGGGTGTCGCCGTGCCCGTCTATGCGCTGGGCGACGTCGCCTCGGCCTATCTCTACCTGCGCCATCCCGAGCAGGCCGCCGGACTGTTCCGCCAGGTACGCGAAGCCAACCCGCCCGGCCTTGACCCTGAAACGCGCCTGAAGGCCCAGACCGGCCTGTACTACGCGAACGCCGAAGCCGAAGCCTTCGATCCGGCGGGCGAAGTCGTGAGCGAGGCTCGCGCCGAGCAGTCGCAGTGGCGCTGGGTGCGCGGCCAGCCGACGCGCCAGCCCAACGACCTGTGGCTGTCCGCCGAGCAGACCGCCACGCGCGCGCGCCTGCAGGCCGACGACACTCCGCAGGCCCAGCAGCGCACGGAAGACCTGGTGCGCAACGCGCCCGGCCATTCCGGCCTGCGCGCGGGCCTGGCCAATGTGTACCTGGCGCGCGGCTGGCCGCGCGCCGCCGAGCAGGAACTGAAGGCCGCCGAAACGCTGGCGCCGCGCGCGCTCGCGGTGGAAGTGCAGCAGGGCCACGCCGCGCTCGACCTGCAGGAATGGCGCCAGGCGGAAATGCTGCGTGACGATACGCTGGCGCGCTTCCCGGAAGACCTGACCGCCCGCCGCCTGGCGCGCGAGTGGGCCGTGCACAACAAGGCCGAGCTGCGCATCGAAGGCTATCGCGGCCTGGCCAACGACAGCCCGGTGGTGGGCGACGGCAATTTCGGCATCGAGTCGGTGCTGTACACGCCGCCGATCCACTACGACTGGCGCGCTTTCGGCGGCGTGGGCTTTGCCACCGGCCGTTTCGACGAAGGACGTGTCGACTACCGCTGGGCCCGTGCCGGCGTGCAGCGGCGCGTGCGCGACCTGACCGTCGAGGCCGAGTTGTCCACGCACGGGTATGGCTATGGCGCGCGCCAGGGCGGCCGGGTGGCGGTGGACTATGACCTGAACGATCGCTGGCGCATCGGCGCCTCTGCCGCGATGCGCTCAACCGCCACGCCGCTGCAGGCGCTGCTCAACGGTGTCTATGCCAACAACGTGCAGGTCTACGGCCGCTGGCGCGCCAGCGAGGCCAGCGAATGGATGCTGACGGTGGCGCCATCGCACTTCAGCGATGGCAATGACCGGCTCGAAGGCGGCATCTCCGGCGTGCAGCGGGTCTACACCGCGCCGCACCTGAAGGCCGACCTGCTGGTGGACCTTTGGAGTTCGCGCAACAGCCGCACCGACGTGTCGTACTACAGCCCGCGCGCCGACCTGACGGTGCTGCCGTCGGCCCGGCTCACGCATACGCTGTACCGCCGCTACGAGACCGCCTGGGAGCAGCAGTTCCTGGCCGGCGCCGGCACGTACAGCCAGCAAGGCTTCGGCACCGGCGCGATCCTGCTGCTCGGCTACGGCCAGCGCTACCGCACCAACGACGTGTTCGACGTGGGCGCGACCGTCACCGCCACCAGCCGGCCCTATGACGGCCAGCGCGAGCGCGAACTGCGCATCGTGTTCGACCTGACCTATCGATTCTGACCGATTCTGACCCGGAACCCGCCATGACACGATTCCCGCAGCGCGCCTGGCGCCGCCTGCTCTGGCTGCTGCTCGCCGCATGCCTGCTGGCCGGCTGCGCCAAGGACATCCCGGTGTTCACGCCGCCGGCGCAGCGCCCGCTCGCCGCCGCCGAACAGCCCTGGCCGGACAACCACCTGGTGGTGCTGGCCTACCACGACGTCGAAGACAAGGACCCCGACCAGGCCTACCTGAGCGTGCGTACCGACCACCTGATCGGCCAGCTGGCGTGGCTGCGCGAGAACGGCTACCAGGCGGTCTCGGTCGACCAGGTATTGGCCGCCCGCGGCGGCGGCAAGCCCTTGCCGGCGCGCGCGGTGCTGCTGACCTTCGATGATGGCTACCGCAGCTTTCATGCGCGCGTGCTGCCGATCCTGAAGGCGTATCGCTGGCCCGCGGTGCTGGCGCCGGTCGGGGCGTGGCTCGATACGCCTGCGGACCAGCCGGTCGACTTCGGCGGCACGCCGACCGCGCGGGACCGCCTGCTGACCTGGCAGCAACTGCGTGAGATCTCCGCCTCCGGGCTGGTCGAGATCGGCGCGCACACGGATGCCTTGCACTACGGCATCAACGCCAACCCGCAAGGCAATACCGAGCCGGCCGCTGCGGTGCGCGGCTTCGACGCCGGCACCGGCCGCTATGAGACCGACGCCGCCTACGAGGCGCGCGTGCGCACCGACGTGCAGCGCATCACCAGGAAGATCCATGCCGTCACCGGCAAGCCGGTGCGCGTATGGATCTGGCCGTACGGCGCCGAAGGCGGCACCGCGCTGCGCATCATCGGCGAGAACGGCTACGAGATGGCGCTGACGCTGGAAGACGGCCTGGCCAGGGTCGACAGGCTGATGTCCGGCGCGCGCATGCTGCTCGCCGACGATCCCGGCCTGCGCGCCTTCGCGCAGTCGGTGGCGACGATGGAAGAGCCCAGCGCCATGCGCGTCGCGCACGTCGACCTGGATTACGTCTACGACCCGGACCCGGCCCAGATCAACCGCAACCTCGACCAGCTGGTGCAGCGCATCCACGACCTGAAGATCAACACGGTATTTCTGCAGGCCTTCTCCGACGAAGACGGCGACGGCCTGGTCAGGTCGGTGTACTTCCCGAACCGCTGGCTGCCAATGCGCGCCGACCTGTTCAACCGCGTGGCATGGCAGCTCGACAACCGCACCAACGTCAAGGTCTATGCCTGGATGCCGGTGCTGAGCTTCGACATGGATCCGTCGCTGCCGCGCGTGGCGCGCTGGGACCCGGCCGCCAACCGCGCCGAGGTCGACGCCAGGCAATACCGCCGCCTGTCGCCGTTCGACCCGGTGGCGCGCCAGCGCATCACCGAAGTCTATGAAGACCTGGCGCGCCACGCGTTCTTCGAGGGCATCCTGTTCCACGACGATGCCATCCTCGGCGACTTCGAGGACGCCAGCGCGCCGGCACTGGCCGCGTACCGCAAGGCCGGGCTGCCGGACAACATTGCCGCGCTGCGCGCCGATCCGGAAACCATGCAGCGCTGGACCCGCATGAAGAGCCGTGCGCTGGTCGATTTCACTCAGGCGCTGACGCAGCGCGTGCGCGCCATCCGCGGGCCGGCGATCAAGACCGCGCGCAACATCTTCGCCATGCCCATTCTGCAGCCGGAGAGCGAAGCGTGGTTCGCGCAGAACCTCGACGACTTCCTGGCCGCGTACGACTGGACCGCGCCGATGGCAATGCCGTACATGGAGCAGGTGCCGCGCGGCCAGGAGAACCAGTGGCTCGACCGCATCGTCGACGCGGTGGCGCAGCGTCCCGGCGCGCTCCGGCGCACGGTGTTCGAACTGCAGGCGCGCGACTGGCGCAAGCCAGAGACGCCGGTCGACAGCAAGGTGCTGGCCGGCTGGATGCAGCGCCTGCAGCGGCGCGGCGCGCGCAGCTTCGGCTACTACCCCGACGACTTCCTGAACAACCAGCCCCGGCTCGACGTGATCCGCCCGGCGCTGTCTAACGCCTGGTACCCCGCACCATGATCGAAAGACTGTTTGCCCTGGTCATCCTGTGCCTCGCGCTGGCGCTGCCGTTCGCGCTGGCCGCCCTTGCTACCGGCGACCTGCTGCTGGCCTTCGTGTTCTTCTATCCGCTGTTCATGTCCGGCTTGTGGATGGCCGGCGGCGTGTACTTCTGGCTGCACTGGGAGCGCAAGTGGCAGTGGGGCGAGAACCGGATGCCGCCCGAGGTGCCCGGCACACCGTTCATCTCGATCCTGGTCCCTTGCTACAACGAAGAGCAGAACGGCGAAGAGACGCTGCTGGCCGCGCTGGGCCAGCGCTATCCCGAGTTCGAGGTGATCGCCATCAATGACGGCTCGCGCGACGGCACTGGCGCGGTGCTGGAAGCGCTGGCGCAGCGCCATGAACGGCTGCGCGTGGTGCACCTGGCGCAGAACCAGGGCAAGGCGATGGCACTGCGCATGGGCGCGCTGGCCGCGCGCGGCGAATACCTGGTCTGCATCGACGGCGACGCGGCGCTGGATCCCGACGCTGCCGCCTACCTGGTCGCGCCAATGGTGGCCAACCCGCGCGTGGGCGCGGTCACCGGCAATCCGCGCATCCGCACGCGCTCGACGCTGGTGGGGCGCATCCAGGTCGGCGAGTTCTCGTCGATCATCGGGCTGATCAAGCGCACCCAGCGCGTCTATGGCCAGGTCTTTACCGTGTCCGGCGTGGTCGCCGCGTTCCGCCGCCGCGCGCTGGATCGCGTCGGCTACTGGAGCCTCGACATGATTACCGAGGACATCGACATCAGCTGGAAGCTGCAGCGCGACCACTGGTCGATCTTCTACGAGCCGCGCGCGCTGTGCTGGATCCTGATGCCCGAGACCGTGCGCGGCCTGTTCAAGCAGCGGCTGCGCTGGGCCCAGGGCGGCGCCGAAGTGTTCATGAAGAACGTGCGCTCGATCTGGATCTGGCGCCACCGCCGGCTGTGGCCGCTGATGGCGGAGTACTGCCTGTCGGCGAGCTGGGCCTTCGCCTTTGCCATGTCGATCGTGCTGTGGGCGCTGGGGCATTTCATCGAACTGCCGGAGCATATCCGCATCCAGAAGCTGATGCCGCCTGGCTTTACCGGCATGGTGCTGGCGGCCGTCTGCATCCTGCAGTTCATGATCAGCGTGGCGATCGACCGGCGCTACGAGCCGCGCCTGGGGCGCACGCTGTACTGGATCATCTGGTACCCGCTGGCGTACTGGCTGGTCGGCATGTTCACCACGCTGCTGGCCTTTCCCAAGGTCATGCTCAAGACCCGGCGCAAGCGTGCGCGCTGGGACAGCCCCGATCGCGGCATCCAATCGATGAAATCGTCATGAATCCCGACAACATGATCATCCGCACCCGGCGCGCACCGCTGCGCCGGGCGTTCGACGCGGTGCTGACCGCGCTGGCGTGGATCGGCTTCTTCTACCTGTTCGCCGGCGGCATCCGCGACATCCTGCTGGAAGCGCCGGCCGGCCCCGACGTGCCGTTCTGGTCCGCGATGTTGCCAACCATGGGGACGCTGTCGGTGTACGTGCTGGTGGGCGTGTTCAACGGCGTGGTGCTGCTGCTGTGGGCGCTGTACAACCAGATCCGCTTCGCCGGCATGGACCGCCGCAAGCCGCTGCCGCCGCTGGGCGACGGCGAGCTGGTTGCCAGCTTCGGCCTGCCGGGACAGCGCGTCGATGCGCTGCAGCGGGCCAAGGTGGCGGTTATCGATCACGACCACGACGGCGGCATCGCCGGCGTGCTGCTGGGTTACGAATGGACTGTCGCGCCGGTCAAGGCTGCCGTGGCAGCTTCGGCAGGAGCTTGTCCGGCGTGATCGGGTAGCTGGTAGCGCTTGTCCGGGGGCGCCAAAGGCCCACACTCGGCCGCCGCGCTGCTTTGGGGGGCGGTAGCGGCACCGCTTGCCAGTGGCATGCTGCGCCCGGCGGCGCGGACCTGGCTTCGGGGCAGCGGGGGACGGCTTCGTGCCATCGGACACGCACAACGGGTAATCCACTAGTCGCGGCCTTGTTTATTTGCTCCGGATAATCGCTTATAAATACGGGACATGCTGCGGCTGATGTCCCGCAGCATGACTCCGCCCGCCGGGACGCCTGCGGGCTTTTTTTTATTCTTGATTATTCTTGATCGATATTAATCGGGAGTCTTATTTCACCGCCTTCTGATTTTGTTCGGTGAAAACCCTGATTTTTCCCGGAACATTACAAAATCGCAATGTTTCGGGATTGGTCAGCATTTGACATGCTTTTGTCCAAGTCGTCAACACTTCCCTCAAAGCCGCGCCAGCATTGGATTTAAGGAATATGACGCACTTATTCATGCGTCTTCCTCACTGATGCGTGAATATCCTGAATCCGGTCTTCCAGCCATATTCCTCATTAATCGACGGGCTAGTGAAAACCCTGCCGCTGGTTCGTCTTGTACTTCCTTGATATATCACATACTGTGTATCCCATCGCATCTCGTAGTTTTGAAAACAGGTGAGTGCGGGAGACGTCGATACGGCGTCGCAATAAAAGGCAGTTAATGCCCACGACACAGGAGACACATAATGCCAGGAGCCACCTGCAAGCTGACGCGCATGGCGTCCCCACCTTCGTCCATCCCCACGGATTTCCCGAAACACACGGTTCAAGGAGCGCGCTATGAGTAACGCAACGGCAGGGGCCCTGCACCCCAATCAGTCTTCGGAGTCCAAGCGCTGGATCCAGTTGATCGTCGGTGTGGTCTGCATGATCGCCACCGCGAACATCCAGTACGCCTGGACGCTGTTCGTGCCGGAAATCCAGGAAACTTACGGCTGGTCACGCGCCAGCATCCAGATTGCCTTTACCGTGTTCGTGCTGGTGCAGACCTGGCTGGCGCCGATCGAGGGCTACTTCATCGACAAGTTCGGGCCGCGCATGATGGTGGCCTTCGGCGCGCTCTTTATCGGCGCGGCGTGGTGCATCAACTCGCAGGCGACCACGCTGATGGGCTTCTATGTCGGCGCCGCGGTCGGTGGCCTGGGCGTAGGCTCCATCTACGCGACTTGCATCAACAACGCGCTCAAGTGGTTCCCGGACCGCCGCGGCCTCGCGGTCGGCCTGACCGCCGGCGGCTACGGCGCGGGCTCGGCGGCGACCATCCTGCCGATCGCGGCGATGATCGAGTCGCAGGGCTTCCAGCACACCTTCCTGTTCTTCGGCCTGCTGCAAGGGTCGCTGGCCTTTGTCGCGGCGTGGTTCCTGCGCTCGCCCAAGACCGGCGAGGTGCGTGGCTCGAAGAAGCTGGCCCAGGCCACGCGCGACTACACCCTCAAGGAAGCGCTGTGCACCAAGCTGTTCTGGCTGATGCTGGTGATGTTCGTGCTGGTGGTTACCGGCGGTATGATGGCCGTGGCCCAGCTCGGCGTCATCGCCAAGGACCTTGGCGTGAAGGAGTTCAAGGTTGACCTGCACTTCTTCGTGATGGCTGCATTGCCGCTCGCCCTGATGCTTGACCGCATCATGAACGGTATCTCGCGTCCGCTGTTCGGCTGGATCTCGGACAACATCGGCCGCGAGAAGACGATGGTGATCGCCTTCACGCTGGAAGGCCTGGGCATCATCGCGCTGGGCTACTTCGGCAGCAACCCCTACGCCTTCCTGATCCTGTCCGGCGTGGTGTTCCTGGCCTGGGGCGAAGTCTACTCGCTGTTCTCGGCACTGGCGGGCGATGCCTTCGGCACCAAGCACATCGGCAAGATCTACGGCGTGCTGTACACCGCCAAGGGCATCGGCGCACTGTTCGTGCCGATCGGCAACCTGCTGATGGAAGCCACCGGCACGTGGTCGACGGTGCTCTACACGGTAGCGGTGATGGACCTGACCGCGGCGTGCCTGGCAATCGCGGTGCTGCGGCCGGTGCTGGCCTCGCACGTCGCGACCTCGAGGCAGCAGTTCGCGAAGGAATCTGCCGCAGCCGGCGCGCAGGTGGCAGCGTAACCGTGCAGCGAATCAGATAGACCGATCCACTGGTAGCAGACTGGGCGGGCTTCTTAGGAAGCCCGCTTTTTTTGTTCCGACGGACTAGAATGCGAGGCTCGATCCTCGGGCAACGACGATGCCTCTCGCACGCGCAATCACCACAGGGCTGCTGCTGTCCACACTCGCTGGCTGCGATTTCCTGCGCGGCTATGCCGATGGCGAGTCCTCGGCCATGCGGGAGTTTGCCGGCAGTGGCACGCCAGCGCAGATCGGCGCGGCCCGCTTCGTATTCGACGACTTCGGCGGCCTGAGCACTGATACGCTCGAAACCAACGCACTGCCATGGAAGCTGGCCACCACCGCGCTGGTACTGGCCAACGCGCCGGATGCGGCCCCCGCGCCGGAGGCATTGCGGCGCGCGCTGCGGGAGTTCGGGTTTATCTACCCCGACGGCATCCTGAACTGGCCGCATGCGCAGCAGCCGCGCTTCGACAAGCCGCTCGGCATCGTCAGCGGCACTGTCGGCCGTGACCTGCCCAGGATCCGGCTGGAAGTCTCGAACCTCGGGTGCGCGGCGTGCCATGCGGGCGTGACCTACGGCAAGGACGGCCAGCCGAGCGGCAAGGTGTGGCTGGGCTTGCCCAATACCTCGCTCAATCTCGATGGCTTCGTCAACGCGGTGTACCACGCGGTCAAGCGGCTCAAGTCCGACCCCGACAGGCTGCTGGCGGCCATTCCGCGGCTGTATCCCGATACCTCAACGGACGAGCTGGCGACCATCCGCAAGTTCGTCTGGCCGCGGCTGGTCAGGCGGATCGACGAACTCGCGGCCAGCGGCGATGCGCCGCTGCCGTTCAGCAATGGCGCGGCCGGCAGCACCAATGGCGTGGCGGCGCTGAAGTTCCAGTTCCATCTGCTCTCTGCCGGGGCGGGCGCGAGCGGCTCGACCTCGATCCCGGAACTGGGCGACCGGCGCTTGCGTTCGTCGCTGCTCTATGACGGGGTCTATACCAACAAGGGCGCGGCGCGCTTCGCGCCGGTGGTCTCGGATGCCGCCAGTGATCCCGGGCGGCTGGCGCATATCGTGGCCTTCTTTACCGTGCCGACCATGGGGATGCCGCCGGATCGCGCCAGCCGCGCCATTCCGCAGGTGGAGGACGTGATGCGGTTCATGGCGGGCTACACGCCACCGCCGTTTCCCGGTCCGGTCGACCGGGTCCGCGCGGCGCGCGGCGCCGGCGTCTACGCGGCGCAATGCGCGCAGTGCCATGGCAGCTACAGCCAGGACACGGCGCGGCCCCGGCTGGTCAGCTATCCCAACCGACTGGTGGCGCAGGCGGAGCTCGGCACCGATGCCACGCGCTGGCAGGCGATCGATGCCAGCCTGCTGCAGGCCATCGGGCGTTCTGCGCTGGGCAAGCATATCGATGCGGCCAACACCGGCGGCTATGTGGCGCCGGTGCTGTCGGGCCTATGGGCGACGGCGCCTTACCTGCACAACGGCTCGGTGCCCACGCTGTGGCACCTGATGCATCCGGAGGCGCGGCCGCGCCGGTTCTGGGTGGGCGGCCATGCGCTGGACTACGCCAGGGTGGGGATCGCCGGGCGGCCCGATGCGCAAGGAACGTGGGTTTATCCGCCGGACTACCGGCCGTGGTCGAGCCCGGTGCTCTATGACACCGCGACGCCGGGGCGGGACAACCGGGGCCATGAGCGGGAGTTCACCGCCCTGTCGGACAGCGACAGGGATGCGCTGCTGGAATTCCTGAAGCTGCTCTAGCGCGGGGCGTCCGCGTGCAGCAGCTCCGCCGCCGGCAGCCTCGCGCTGCGGGGAATCGCTGCGTCCGGCATCGGGCCGAAACGCATCACGTTGACCAGCCGGTGGCCCGCCGGAAGCGCCTGGCGGCCCGTCAGCAATGCGGCGTGGCGCGGCGAATCGGACAGGGCCGACATCGGCACGCCGGCGCAGCCGCGGGCGGCCATGTCCAGCCAGAACCGGTACCAGCGGCGCCCGACCTCGAAATCTGTCACGTCGCGCTCGGCGTGGATCAGCACGATCCGGGCGGCGCTGTTGACCTTGGCGGCTTCCGCGGCCAGCAAGCCGGTCAGCGACAGCGCCGCCAGCATGCGCACCACCGTCGGTCGCAGCGCGACCGACGCTGCCATCGCTTCCCAGCGCGACAGCGCCATGCACTCGGCGGACAGTCCGTCGCGGGTCCAGCCAGCGGCGCGAGGGGACAGCCGCATCCAGTGGTAAAGCTCGCGTGCGAAGGCGGGGTCGTGGAAGGCGGCTGCGGCGGCATCGTCATGCCAGCTGGCGATCTGCGCCGTGCTGGCTGGCTCCGCCGCCATGGCAACCGGGGCATGCGCGGCGATGCACTGGTCCATGGCCGCGAGCTGCGCGGCGTCGGCGCGGGCGAACGGGCCGCGCCAGGCGCGGCGTTGCTCGGGCGCAGCAGCCAGCGGGTCTGCGCTGGCACCTGCCCGGAGCCGGCCTGTGGCCGCAATCCGCGAGCCGGCAGCCGCGGGCGGGTAGGGCAGTACCGCGACCTCCGGCGACGAAAGCGAAAAGCCGATGGTCGACAAGGCCAGCGCCATGCCCTCCCACGCCATGCCCAGTGCGATCCGGTTATCCCGGCCGGTCGGGTCGCCCACGGATAGCCAGCGCGCGGGATCCTCCAGCAGCAGGATGCGCTCGCCGGCAAAGTGCCAGCGGGCAGGCTGGATATTGTGGGCGCTCGGGGCGCGCGCGGCCTGCGCGATCATGGCCAGTTGCTGGTCTGGTGTCAGCATCGTCAGTTGCCGTTTTCCGGCGCCAGCGCCCTGCGGAACAGGTGCAGGCGGTGCAGTTCGGTGGCGCCGAGCTTTTCCATCTGCCGCAGGCTTGCGCCATTCGTATCGGACACCCAGCTGATGCCCAGGTGCGAATAGCCGGCACCGCGCATCGCCGTCAGCAGGCGATGCAGCAGCACGCCGTTGACGCCCTGGCCGTGAAACGCCTGGCGTACCGAGAAAAAGATGACCGCCGCGCGCTTGCGGCTGGCGCGGAACCGCAGCAAGTGCCACAGCGTCGACCATTTCAGCCGGAAGCCGGTGGCGCGCAGGAAGGGGTTGAGGTCCGGCACGCACAGCAGCACGCCGGCCGGCTCGCCGCGGTAGTACGCGGTGTACGACAGCCGCTCGTCGATGATCCACATCATGCCGTCGCAGGGGTAGAGGAATTCCGCATCCGTCAGCGGCACGAACATCGGGTTGGCGGCAAAGCCATCGTTCAGCACGGCGCACGCCTCGCGCAGGCGACCTTCAAAGCCGCGGCGGCGGATCGGCTTGAATTGCCAGTCCGGATCGCTGGCCAGCGCACGCTGCCGCTCGCCGAGCAACTGTTCGGCATCGTAGCCGCGCACGTCCATCTCGAAGGTGCGCATCGGGAAGAAGCGCTCAAAGCCGCAGGCTTCGAGCAGCCGGGCAATGTGCGGCGGCGTGTATTCCTGGTAGGTGTACGGCGCGTGCCCGAAGCCATCGGTGACGATGCCGATCATCTGCGTGATGGTCAGGTTGAAGCTGCCCGCCAGCTCGTCGCAGCCGTGCCGGCTGGCCCACCCGGCGGCGGCATCGAGCAGCGCACGCGCGACGGCAATGTCGTCGATGCAGTCGAACAGGCCGAAATACCCGCGCTTCTGCCCGTACAGCCGGTTCGAGGCATCGTGCACATGGGCCAGGATGCGTCCCACGATTTGGCCGTCGCGGTGCGCGGTGTACCAGGTGCGGCGCGCAAACTGCCGGAACAAGGGGTTCTTCGACGCATCCAGTGCGCGCGCCAGGTCGCCCTTCATCGGCGAGACAAAATGGGTAGCGTCGCCATAGCAGGCAAACGGCGCGGCGAAAAAGGCATCGAAATCGCCTTCGCGCAATTCCACGGTCACGCCGGCGGTCATGTCCTCGGTCATGTCCTCGGTCATGCGGCCTCCTGCCGGCGCAGGTGCCGCGCCAGCCGCAGGATGACGGCGGCGCGCAGCTCGCCGATGGCGGCATTGGCGCCCTGCGGCAGGTTCAGCAACACCACCATGGCGGGTTGCCGTGCGATCAGCAGGGCGTGGGTCATTTCGTGGCGCTCCATCAGGTCGATCAGTTGCTCCGCGGCTTCAATGCCGCTGCCAGTGCCGCCGCCTTGGGGCTGCCGGGCCCACGCCCTGGCATCGCCGATCGACACCGGCTCGCGCCGCTTGCCGGCCAGCGCGAACAGCTCGCCCAGCGCATAGCCAGCCAGCTCGGCGTCGCCCAGCACCACGTGGTCGGCCGTCTGCGGCAGGCGCCGCAGCGAATGGAGGAAGCCGTCCGGGGTATCGAGCCGGGCATGGAGCAGCCAGCGCAGGAAGGCGTTGCCATCGCCCGCCAGCGACACGGCGCGGATGCGGACAAAGATGGCGGTCAGCAACACCCACGCCAGCGCCACCGGCATGCCACGCAGGCAGGCTTGCACGAATCCCTGGCCCGGGCCGTGCGAAGCCAGCGCCATGGCCCCGGCAAGGACCACCGCAAAGACCAGTGCCGCGGCAATATGCGCCAGCAACCCGCGCACCACGCGCTGAGAATCCGACAGGTTCAGCAGCACGTAGACGAAGGCCAGCGCCCCGAGCGCGCCCAGCCGGACCGGCACATGCCCGAGTTCCTCGCGGAAATCCGTTGCCGCCAGCGGCACGGCCAGCGCCACCACCACGACCACCGCGCGCGCCAGCCGCTCTTCATTGCTGGACAGGTCGGCATCGCGCAGCCAGAGCAGGAACCAGCCATTGCTCGCGGTAACGAGCGCATAGCAGGCCAGGAAGGCGAGCAGCAGCGGCACGTTGGTGGACAGGTCGGCAACGAGGTTGATGGCGAAGAACATCACCGATACACCGAGCGCCAGCAGTTTCAGCCACAGCGGATGATGGCGCCGCAGCAGCTGTTCGGCGAACAGCGTGGTCGCGATCGGCAGCAGCGTGGCCGCGGCGAACACCAGCCGGCCGAGCAGCGGTCCGCCGAGCAGCCAGGCAAAGCCCCGCACCGCCAGCAATGCCGTCAGTACGCCGAACAGGAACAGCCCGGTGCCGGTGCCGGCTTCGCGGCGCGTCCACAGGAAATGCAGGTAGAGGCCGCAGCCCAGCGCGCCCAGCCAGGTTACGGTGACATCGCTGGCCAGCGCGTTAATCACGGAGCAGCCTCGCCATGAAGCGCCGGACCGCGGCGCGCATCAGCCACGCGGCCAGCGCGTTGCGCGGCGTTTCGACGCGCATGGTCCACGGGTTGAAGAAATAGCCGCGCGCATCCGCCAGCCGCGGCCGGTCCAGCACCAGCTTGGCTGCCTCGAAGGCCATCAGGTTGCCGGTGGTGATCACCATCGGCGCGAACGACATGCGCTTGCGCTTGCCGGAAAGCAGGTCCTTCGCAATCGAAAGATCGACATGCCGGGCCGAGCTGGAATGAACCATGACGTACTCCAGCTCCTTGCCCAGGCAGGCCTGCCGGATCTCCGGGGTCAGCGCCTGCCAGTCCATGCCGGCGGTCGGGTAACCCAGGCGCGTTTCCGGGCGCGGGTCGTGCGGCCGCACCACGGTGACCGAGGGCAGCGGCGCGGTATAGGCATCGATGACGGTGGCGCCATGCTCGCGCGCCTTGCGGTAGAGCGCGATGCCGGCGGCCATGTCGTCCATGCCGTTGACCACGATCGGGTAGCGCGCCAGCAGGTCGTCGAGCCGCCCCGGCCAGTCCTGGCCCAGCGTCTCGATATGCAGCGACGGGTTGACCTGGCGCAGCTGCGCGACGGTGGCCTCGACCTTGCCGACGCCGACCGTGGCCAGGCTCGCAAACACCTGCCGGTTCATGTTGGACACTTCGAACACGTCGAAGTCGGCCAGCGCGAAGCCGCCGATGCCCATGCGCGCCAGCGCCTGCAGGCAGGCGCCGCCCATGCCGCCGACGCCGCAGACCAGGATGCGCGCGTCGCGCAGCCGCTGCTGCTCGCCCTCGGTCACGAAGCCGATATTGCGGGTGGTGAATTCTTCGTAGGAAAAGGCAGGGGATGCGGTCATGCGTGGTTCCTTGCGCGCAGGTCTCCCATCGGCTCGCGCGGATTCAGCCAGTGCACCAGCGGCAGGACGATGCGGCCCAGCGCCAGGAATGCCACCTGCGACAGGATCGCCGGCAGCGAGTCGCGCGGGACTTCGCGCAGCAGGTACTTGCGCGCGCTGGCCAGGTCCAGCCGCGCGACCTGCAGGAAGTCGTCGCCGCGCTGGTAGTCGAGTTCGCGCCGGCACAGCGCGTTGACGCGCTCGTCGCGGTGCTTGGGCGCCGCGTCGAAGGTCTTCTTGAGGTTGTCCGAGCCGCCGCGGTAGGCATCGGTGATGACAAAGCGGGCCTCGTCGAAGCCCGCATCCTTGTCGACGCCGAAGACATGGCGGTGCGATTTCATGATTTCGCGCGCCACGCTCAGGTGCTCGAAGCTGCGCCGCGACGGCGCGAACGGATTGGGATACGCCGTGACGAAGACTTCGGCCACCTTGCCGATGATCGCCGGCACCTGGGTCACGTTGCTGATCCAGATCGGGCGCAGGCCGCGGCGGAAGAACAGCAGGATGCAGGTCAGCCCGTACAGCACCCACGAAAGCCCCTGCGTGCGATAGCCGGGGTCGACCATCACCAGCCCGAGGTGGATGGCGTCGACCGGCCGCCCCCTGACCTCGATCGGCATGATCGACAGCGCGTTGAAGGCGATGGGATGGCCGCTGTCGCGGTCGTAGAGCAGCGTGACCACGGCGCGGCGCAGCCGCTCGGGATCGCCGGACAGCACGCCGTAGTCGAGATCCTTGCCGATGCCCCGCTGCACCACGCCGCGCATCTCGGCCAGCATGGCGTCGAGGCGGGCACTGTCCATCCACAGCCCGGGCCGCTCGACCACCCGGATGCGCACGCTGCGGCTGGCGTTCAGGGTCAGGTCCAGGTAGCGCAGCCGCTGGCGGATTCGACGGATGACTTGGAACATGCAGGCCTGCCCGATCCTTGTGCTGAGGTAAGCGGTCCAGGAAATTCCCGGAAATGGAGGTGCAGGGCGCAGCATATACAAGATCGGGGCCGGTACGCAATTCGCCGGCGCGCCGCAGAGCCACATGAGGGGGAGGGCGCGATGCCGCCTGCCTCGCAGCACAGCCGTTCGGCATCCCGTCTGACCGGCGCCGGGCCGAACCCGGCCTGTCAGCCGAGGACTTCAGGCAAGGCGGCCGGCACGGACGTTCGCCACTCGCCGGCCGCCAGTCTCACGCCATGGCGTGAAACGGCCGCCGGAACCCCACCGGCGCACCGTCCTGCAACGGCGGCGCTTCGGCGCAGCTGGCCAGCCCCAGCAGTGCACGGACTTCCTGTTCGACGGTGACCAGCGACGCCGAGCGCGGCAGGCAGCGCGCAAAGCGTCCGTCCAGTCCCGGCGGCAGGCGCAGCCACATGTTCTCGGTGACCAGCAGCAGGCGCCGGGGCTTGAGCACAACGCTGGCCTGCCGCAGCAGGTGCCAGCCCTCGGCCAGTTCCTGCGGCATGCCGAACACCAGCAGGGCCGGCGCGGGCAGGCGCGCGCCGCGGGTGGCGAGCGCCTGCGGTTCGACCAGTTCAACGCGGCCGACGCCGGGCATGCCGCCCAGCAAGTGCATGACGCCGTGCCGGTAGACCGGCATGTCGTCGATCACCACGGCATTCGCTTCAGGGCTGCGCCCAATTGCCTGGTCCCAGGCTGACGCTCCGCGCGTTGTCCACATCGTTGCTTCTCCCCGGTCTCGTTCTGCTTCCCCGTCCGCCGGCGCAGGCATCGTGACCAGCGCTCCGGAAAGTGATCAGCAAGTCCGGTGCCAGCGCAGCGGATGGCATGCCGGGCCGCGTTGAATCGCGCGGAGAACGGGGCGGGACAAGAGTTTGCGGGGACGAGCCGGCCGAGCAGGAGGTGCTGGCGGGCGGCTGCGCAGGACCGGGCGGCGTTACGCGTTACGTAACGTGTTCCGGGGCGCCGGCCGCTCGGGCGCAAGACGGTACATCCTGTCCTGTGTACATGTCCGACGCCAGCTTGCCGGCTTGCGCTGGTGTCACCGAAGCGATCCGGAAGCGCCCGTAGTGCCATCGCATTGTCCCGTTCCCCTTCCGCGACGACCCGCACGCCCGGCGCTTGCGAATTCGCACCCACGCGCCAATGCTGTTGCTATACCCACCTCGCGGAGCAACGTCATGGACACACGAAGCGATCTGCAAGCCACCGTCGACGCCATGGTGCAGGGCGCCAAAGGCCTGCTGGCCGCCGACGAAAGCGGGCCGACCATCGCCAAGCGGTTCGACCGCATCGGCGTGGCCTCCAGCGAGGAGAGCCGCCGGGCGTGGCGCAACCTGCTCCTGTCCGCGCCGGGCCTTGCCGAGTTCATCAGCGGCGTGATCCTGTACGAGGAAACACTCGGCCAGCGGGCCGACGATGGCACGCCGCTGTCGGACCTGGCCGCCCGCCAGGGCATCGTGCCCGGCATCAAGGTGGACAAGGGCAAGCTCGCGCTGGCGCACGCTCCCGGGGATGAAATCACCGAGGGCCTCGACGGACTGGCAAAACGGCTTGCCGGCTATCGCCAGCAGGGCGCGCGCTTTGCCAAATGGCGCGCCGTCTACAACGTGTCCGACAAGCTGCCCGGCCGGCTTGCCATTCACGCCAATGCCGAAGCGCTGGCGCGCTATGCCGCGATCTGCCAGGAGGCGGGGATCGTGCCCATCGTCGAACCCGAGGTGCTGATGGACGGCGCGCACACCATGGGGCGCTGCGCGGAAGTCACCGAAGCCGTGCTGCATGAGGTGTTCGACGCCTTGCAGCGGCATGCGGTGGTGTTCGAGCACATGCTGCTGAAACCCAGCATGGTGCTTCCCGGCAAGGATGCCGGGCAGGCGGCGCCTGCAGAGGTTGCCGTGCAGACCGTACAGGTCCTCAGGCGCACCGTGCCCGCCGCGGTGCCAGGTATTTTTTTCCTGTCCGGCGGCCAGACGCCTGCCGAGGCCACCGCCAATCTCGACGCGATGAACCGGCTGGGCCCGCTGCCCTGGCGGCTGAGCTTCTCCTATGGACGCGCCTTGCAGGAGCCGCCATTGCTGGCGTGGCGCGGCGAGCCAGCCAATGCCGCGCTGGCGCAACGGGCGCTGCTGCAGCGCTCGCGGCTCAATGCCATGGCGTGCCTGGGGCAATACGAGGCGGCGATGGAGAGCGCTGTGGCCTGATCGCTGCGACGCGCCGGCACGGCACACGGCATGTCCGATGCGCTTGCCTTAGCCGGCACGACGCATGGACTGCGCGAGGTCTGCGTGTCCCCGCGCTTCGAGCGATTCCGCGGCACCGAGCCGGTCGCGCGCTTCCCGGTTCTGGCTCAGCTTGACCTTGCCCTGCAGCGACGTGACGGCGATCTCGATGCCGATGATATTGCGCAGCATGCCGTCGATGAATTCGGGCGTGGAATCGCCCATCTTCCACGGCCGGGGTTCGTCCGCTTCATGCCGGCGCGTCAGGCGCGCGACGATGCGCCGGACGAAGCGTTCGTCATCATGCACGGTGAGCGTGCCGTGCGCGTGTACCACCTCGTAGTTCCAGGTCGGCACCAGGCGGTGCGTCTCGTGCTTGCTCGGGTACCAGTTTGGCGAGATATAGGCCTCGGCGCCGCGAAAGACGACCATGACCGGAGTGCCGGCGGGGCAGCGCTGCCACATGGGGTTGGCGCGCGCCACGTGGGCGCTGAGCACGCCGTGCGATCCCGCGTCGGTGTCGAACTCGAACGGAATGTGGTCGGCATCCAGCGTGCCGTCTGCCTGGGTGACCAGCATGCCAAGCGGGTGCGCGCGGATGATGCGCGCAAGTTCCTCGGGGCGGGTTTCGGCGAAGTGGGCGGGGATATACATGGTGCGAATGGGGGCTTGGCGTCGTAGCTACTGTCGCCTGTAACTGGCACAATCGGAAGGTCCAGTTCTGAGGATTCTTTATGGACCAGTTTCGGCAGCCGATCGGCACGCGAGCAGGCGCAACCGGCGCGGGGCGCCGCATCTACGACCTGCTGCGCGGCCAGATCGCGGACGGCACGCTGCCGCCGGGCGCGCCCGCACCGTCCACGCGGGCGCTGGCGGCCGAGCTGGCGGTATCCCGCACCACGGTCACCGCCGCCTACGAGCAGCTTGCGGCCGAAGGCTTTCTCGTCACGTCGGCGGGGCGCGCGGCGCGGGTTGCCAGCGCGCTGTCGGCGCCGGCGCCTGCCACTGCGGCCGGGACGCCGCGCCTTGCCTCCTGCCTGCCGCTGTCCCGCTTCGGACGCCGGCTGGCAGACATCGGCATGCCGGCATTCTCCGACGCGGAACCGCTTCGTTTCGACTTCCGCTATGGCGCGGTGGCGTCCCGGGATTTCCCCACGCTGGCATGGCGGCGCGCATACCAGGCCGAACTGCTGCGCCAGCAGGACGGCCTCTGCTATGCGGCGCCGGAAGGCGACCCTGCGCTGCGCCGCGCTCTCCAGGGCTATCTGCGACGAGCCCGCGGGCTTGCCTGCGAACCCGGGCAGATCGTGGTGGTGAATGGCTCGCAACAGGCCATCGACCTGTGCGCGCGGCTGCTTCTCGATGCCGGCGATGCCTTCGCCCTTGAAGATCCCGGCTACCTGATGGCCCGGTGCTGCTTCGAGGCGACCGGTGCCACGTGCCTGCCCACGCCCGTTGACGAGCACGGCCTGGATACCGCCCGCCTGCCGCAGGATGAGCGTGTCCGCCTGGCATACGTGACGCCATCGCACCAGTTCCCGCTGGGCGGCGTGCTGCCCGTCGGCCGGCGCATGGAATTGCTGCAATGGGCGCAGCGCCACGATGCCTGGATCGTCGAAGACGACTACGACGGCGAGTTCCGCTACGGCCAGCGCCCGATCGACACGCTGCAGTCGATCGACACCGACGGGCGCGTGATCTACGTCGGCACCCTCTCCAAGGCACTGTCGCCGCAGCTGCGGCTCGGCTACCTGGTGCTGCCCGCCGAACTGGTGCCGGTGTTCAGGCAGGCCAAGCGGCTGGCCGACCGCCATGCGCCGGTGCTGGAGCAGCGCGTGCTGGCCTCGCTGATCGAGAGCGGCGCCTACGAACGCCATGTGCGGCGCATGCGCCGGGAGAACGAGCGCCGCCGTGCGGCGCTGCTGGATGGCATCGCCCGCTTCCTTCCGGCGGATGCGCAGGTCAGCGGCACGGCGGCCGGCCTCCATGTGGTGCTGTGGCTGCCGTCGCTGCGCCCGCGGGACGAAGCGGCGCTGGCGGCTGCCGCGCGCAAGAAGGACGTGGGCGTTTATCCGTTGTCGCCGCTGTTTGCCATGCAGCGGTCGCAGGACCGGCCGCGGCCGCCCGGGCTGGTGCTGGGTTATGCCAGCCTGACGACCGCGCAGATCCTGGAAGGCATGCGCATCCTGGGCACGATCATTGCGGCGACTGCCGCGTGAATTTCATGTTGCCGGGCCCTGTCATTCCGTAGCTCGCCCATTTCGATCTCTCCGAATCGTTGCTTCGGAAAACGCTACCTGGCCCATGCGCCTGGGTACCGCCTTGCGCTTATGCCTGACATCGATAAAAATATACGGCGTATAAATAAGGGCATGCAATGATCACCGCACACGTCTTTCTCGCCGTCAGTGTCGATGGCTATATCGCCCGCCCGGACGGAGACATCTCCTGGCTGCTGCAGCGCGACGATCCGACCGAGGATCACGGCTATGCAGACTTCATCGCCGACAAGGACATGATCGTGATGGGCCGAGGCAGCTATGAAAAGATCCTTGCCATCGATACATGGCCCTATGAGTTGCCGGTCCTGGTGCTGTCCGGACAACTGGCCGACGCAGCCGTGCCCGAGGCGTTGCAGGGAAAGGTTTCTTTTTCCGATCTCGCCCCGCGGCAGGCGATGGAAGCGCTGGCGGCGCAAGGGGTGCGCCGGGTGTATGTCGACGGCGGGCGCCTGGTCCATGCCTTCCTGCGCTCCGGGCTGGTCGCGGACATGGTGCTGACCACAGTCCCGGTCCTGCTCGGATCCGGCAGGACGCTGTTCGGCGAATTGCCGCATGACATTGACCTGACCCTGGTCGCCAGCCGCAGCTTCCCGTCGGGGCTGGTGCAATCCACCTACCGGGTGAACAAAGACCGGGTGAAGCAATGAACCGGCCCCGCGGTCGTCCGGCGCAAGGCAAGGGCGTCACGCGCGACGACATCCTGGATGCCGCGCTGACGCTGCTGGATGAAGGTGGCGGGCAAGGGCTGACAATGCGTGCCCTTGCAGCCAGGCTGGGCGTGACGCCGATGAGTCTCTATCACCATGTGGAAGACCTGGCGGGCTTGCTGCGCGCGCTGTCGGACCGCGTCTATGCCAAGGTGCTGCAAGGCGTGGGCAGGCCAGCGGACCATCGGGCAGAGATCCAGCGGATCCTGACCCGCTATCACGACGCCGTGGGATCGCATCCGCAACTGACGCTGGCGATCTTTGCCGAACCGCTAGCCTTCGCGGGCGTGAGCCGCGACGTAACCGACCGCCTCACCACGCTGCTGGGAGAGATCACAGCCGAGCCGCTGCCATGGCGGGATATCCTCATCGACCATGCCCATGGCAGTGGGCTGGCACTGGCCTCCGCTGCGGGAAACCAGAGACAGGCCAGGCTGATGAAGAAACAATACCGGGAAGCGCTGGCCCGCCTGCTGGATCATTTGGCGGCGTGCTGAGGCCAGGCGCGCGCAAGTGCAGTGCGATGGGGCATCGATCTGCGGAGAACCGATCCCGGCGTTGGCAAGACTAACGGGGAGCAACCGCAGGAGATGAGCATGTCGCACGTCACTTATCCCAACGAAAGCGCCGAATACCGCAAGGCGCGAAACGCACTGGTTGACGAGGAAATCGCGTTGCGAAGGCATATCGAGGCCGTCGCAACCCAACGCAGGGCCCTGCCTCCAGGCGGCGAGGTGCCGCAGGACTACCTGTTCGAGCGGATCGGCGCCAACGGCATGCCCGAACAGGTCGCAATGTCCGGGCTGTTCGGCCCGCATCGCACCCTGATCCTGTACAGCTTCATGTACGGCCCGGACCGCGACACGCCGTGCCCGATGTGCACGCTGTTGCTCGACTGCGTCAACGGCGCGGCCAGGCATGTCGGCCAGCGCGCCGCGCTCTATATCGTCGCCAAGTCGCCCATTGCCCGGCTGGTCGCGTGGGCGCGCGAGCGGGGGTGGGCGCATCTTCAGT
The DNA here is from genome assembly GCF_038900635.1 of Cupriavidus oxalaticus. Taxonomy (GTDB): domain Bacteria; phylum Pseudomonadota; class Gammaproteobacteria; order Burkholderiales; family Burkholderiaceae; genus Cupriavidus; species Cupriavidus oxalaticus_B. The sequence continues at coordinate 368,491 of NZ_JAYMRX010000002.1, forward strand.
TCGTCTCGACCGCAGGCAACAGCTACGACGCCGACTATTTCGGAGACTCGACGAAACTGCCTGAGGAGATAAGGACGTTGCGCGGCGGGAAGCCCGGCGAGGAGTGGGACGATACCGCATTCAACGTATTCCGTCTCGATCATGGCAAGGTCCGCCATTTCTGGGGCAGCGATCTTACCTGGGCGCCATCGGAACCTGGCACGGACCACCGCTCCGGCGATGCCGTCAGTGCGCTCTGGGGCCTGCTCGACATGACCCCGGAGGGGCGCGGGCAGTTCATGCCTAAGCTTGCCTATTAGCGCCCCACGCGCGAGCTGCTCTTCATCGCCTGGCCCGACCCAGCCGGAGCGCCCCCCTTCAGACCAGGCAACATGCGGCCTCAGCGCCGGCGCAGGCCGCCAGACTTGTGCTTCCTGGCCGTACGCAGCGCCAGGCCCGCCAGCACCGCGACGACCGCCAGGATGCTGACGGCGATGAAGAAGGGCAGGGGCCGGTCGATTGCCAGGCTCTCGCCCGCGACGACGATGCCGATCGCATAGCCAGCTTCGGCGATGGCGATGGCGGCGAGGAACTTCGGGAAGGGGTAGCGCATCGTGCCGAAGAGATAGCCGGGGATTTCCGACGGCACGGCGATACAGAACAACAGCACGGCCCAGAATTTCATGCGCTGCGACACGTAGTCCTGGTACTTCGCCAGCTTGTCCGCGTAACCGCTGCGGGCAAGCAATGGATAGGCGAGCCGGCCGATGCCGTAGGCGGCAACGGCGCCCAGCACCCAGCCACCCCAGAGCAAAAGGACGGTGAGGGGCTTGCCCCATACCGCGCTGGCCGGCGGCACCAGCACCACGCTCGAGGCGAAGGCGAGCATGGCAGATACGGCCGAGAACAGGAAGAAGACCAGCGCGCCCGCCCCGGGATGCTGTTCCATTGTTGCGTGGGCCCAGTCGATGGCCTGGTCGGCGAAGCTCTTGACGGGCGGCGACAGGACGATCAGGGCGATCAGCACCGCCACGGTGCCGACCGCAGCCCAGAACCAGATGGTGCGCCGCTTGGAAGACAATTTAGGAAGACAATTTGGGAAGACACCTTGGCCGACACTTTGCCCGGCATACAAAAAATTAGAACCGCCGACGTGGCCGAAGTTTCGATGCGGCTGCGCAGTGGATCACCAGTGGATCACCGTGCGTTCCACCGTTGGCGGCGCGAGTCCTGCCTCGCGGCACAAACGGCAAGAGGTTGACGGCTCATTGCCCCGCTAGGGACATGCGAACTCCCGCGTAGTTGTCTCCTTCCTGAAACGATCCTTCCGGCCTGCGCTGGCCGGCAATCCTTCCGCCGCGACATTTCCGAACAGAATCAAGAAGCTAGCGTGGTTGGCACCGATCTCGCTTCGCCATTCAAGTCAATTCGATATTCCGGGGAGATGCCGGGCGTGCGCCGGCGACACCGGTGCGCGCCCAAGTTGGCAGCGAAGCTAACGCCCGAAGGAAGTATTGGAGGGGGCCGGCCGAGACCAGGGATATCGCCCCGCGCGCGCCCCGGTCTCGCGACCCTGCGGCATGTTCCGCCCGTCCAGGGGCATAGCCAAATGCGCCACAGATCTCAGTGAAGGAGGGCACCGCGTACCTTGCATGAAACAGCTTCTTGAGGCTGGGGGGCCGTGCTGGCTGCAGGCCTCCAGGCTCCATTCCTGAATAGATGGCCTCATAGGTGGTCGTATGGCAAATCGTCGTAAGGCCCTGTCACTGGCGGTGACAGGCACATGCTCGTTCTGGCTTATCGCCGCGCCGGTCGGCACCGCTTCGGCGGCGGATGCATGTCCTGCCGCGGGTGCGGCGGTATGCGGGGTAAACAGCGGACTGATTCCGGTCCACAAGGACTTTATTCACACCTCCCTTATTTGGAACAAGAAATACGCGGAATGTCCGAAGATGCTGATCTGGATGCGGCCATCGGAGTACAAGCCGAAACACTATCTCAATCCGCCGGTGCAGGGCGGTGGCTTCCCTGGATTCAACCAGAAGTACATAGATCTGGTACAGGGCGGCTTCGGGCTCGGGCAACTCGACGAAAGCGGCTGGTCGCGCTACAGCTCCGACCTTGAGCGCGAAAACACGCAGATCGTCGATGTCTGCGGATTACAGTCCCTGATCGATACCGGCGTATTCACCAAGACTGCTATTGCCGACCTGACCAGCGCGGACATCAGCTATACCGACCCGTTCTTTTCGGACGCCGGCTTCTCCAGGGGACTGGGCTATAACCTGTTCTGCAATGGCCACGTGGCCGGCATCGATGGCCGCATCTACGTCGTCGGGCTGCATGACAAGGGCGGCAACAATGGCGGCAGGAAAGTCAACATATTCGACCCCAAGACCGAGCAATGGGTATACAGGCCTACGCCCTGCGTCAGGTCAGGCTTTGAATCGGACCCGACCGGCGTCCTGTCACATTGCGATCCGCTCAATGAGGACAACACCGACCCGCCGATTTCCTCGGACCTGAAGTACCAACGGTGGTACCCGACCGCCGTGACCCTGCCCGACGGGAAGATCCTGGTCCTGTCCGGTTCGGACCAGGATACCAGCGTAGGGTCGGCCAATGCGAGCGCCACCAAGGTGCGGCAGGCGGTGCCGGAGGTGTACGACCCCAAGACGGACACGACGGTTGCGCTCGAGAGCGCGCGCAAGCTGCTGCCAATGTATCCGCGCGCCTTCGTGGTCCAGACCGGCCCTGGCGAGAAGGACTGGAAGGTCGCGGTGACATCCGAAGTCGTGCCGCCCCTGCCTGGGGAACCGGGCGGGCTCAGTATCCGCGGATATGACCCGTTCTTCTACAGCGGCAAGACCTACCTGTTCGATGTCCAGGCCGCGCTGGCCGATCCGCTGATCGCCACGCCGGCGCAAAACCATTGGCAATATGTGGACACGGCGCAGAATGCCCACGATAGTGGCGCCGGGGCCATCATGGTGACGATCAACGCGGATGGCACGTGGTCGCAGGATGTGTTCCTGTTCGGCGGATCGAATGGTGGCAACACACCGGGTTCAGCCGTTGCGGAAACCATCAATTTCTCCAGTGCCGCGCCAAAGTGGAAGTCCCTCGCCAACCTGGCCCTGCCGGTCTCGCAGAATAATGTGGTCGCGCTGCCGGACGGGAAACTGCTGGTCGTTGGTGGTGCCGATGACGGCGTGAACAGCCTTGTCTATCAGTTGTTCAATCCGGCCGACGGCAGCAGGACCGACGTGGCCACTTCGCCGGTGCCCCGGCATGACCATTCCACAGCGCTGCTGATGCCAAATGGCGGTGTATGGGTGATGGGAGGCAACCGGGTCAACCTGATACCCGGATCACCGCAGACGCAGGCGCAGCGTGATGCCGCCGTACCGGTCATCGAGTTCTACAAGCCCCCGTATTTCTTCAAGGGCGCGAAGCCGGTCATCACCAAGAGCCCGAACAGCATCCACTATGGGAGCAGCTTCAAGCTTGACGTCTCCGGCGCCGAGGTCGAGTCGGTGACGCTGGTCCGGACCGGTCCGATCACGCACAACTGGACCTGGGGAAACCGTTACGTGAAGCTGCCGGTCCGGGTTCACAACGACGGCAAACTGGACGTCACCGCTCCGCCGCTTCCAGGGCTTGCGATTGCCGGCGACTACGTGCTCTACGCCGTTGGCAAGAACGGGACCGTCAGCGAAGGGCGGCATGTGTTGCTGAAGTCCAAGGGTGAACCTGCGAACGATTAGACACTGTCAGAGGTCGCCCACCGAGCCCGCCCGGACCCTTCGTTCGCGAAGCGGCCGGACGGGCCTGATTGCGCTGCTGCACACCCATGGAACCTGACGAGCCAGGGCCAGGGCCCGGCGGATTTGTTCCGTGGCGTTTCTATTCCTGTTCCTGCCAGTGCCTGTATCTCCGGACAACCCGCACCTAAAGTGAGCCTGACAGGAGGAAGCCGAAGACTGCGCTGGCGCAAGCCAGGCCAGCCGCACGCACTCCCGCCCGTTGACAGCACACCCGACCTGACTGGAGCACACGATGTCCGTTCATGAACGACTTTCGGCGCGCGGCCTGGCGTTGCCGCGGCCCCCGCAACCGCTGGGAAGCTATACCGCCGTCAGCCAGGCGGGAGACCTGCTTTTCATCTCCGGCCAGTTGCCGTTGCAGGACGGCAAGGTGGCCTGGCAAGGCCAGATCGGCAAGGACCTGACGGTCGAGCAGGGCAAGCTTGCCGCCGAACTCGCTGCGCTCAACGTGCTGGCGCAGATCGATGCCCACCTGGGTGGCTTCGGGCGCCTGGACCATATCGTCCGCGTCGACGGCCATATTGCCGGTGCGCCGGGCTGGTTCGACCAGCCTGCGGTTCTCGACGGCGCGTCCGACCTGTTCCGCGACGTGCTGGGAGACAAGGCCGGCCATGCACGGACCATTTCCTCGCACTTCCAGCAGCCCGCCAATGCAGCGGTGATTCTCGTGGTCATTGCGCAGGTCAAGCCTGCATGAGCGCGGCGCGCCCGCCGAGGTGGAAATTTACGCGGAAAATTTCTCGACCAGGAAGTCGACGAAGACCCGCACGCGGCGCGTCACGTGCCGGGCCGACGGGTAAAGCAGCACGAACGGCCGCGTGCTGCCGCTGAATTCCTGCAAGACTTCCACCAGCGTGCCGTCGCGCAGGTCTTGTTCCACCACGAAGCGATAGGTCTGGAACAGGCCCGCCCCGGCGCGCACCAGCGTGGCTCCGCCGAGGATATCTTCGGTCGCCGCATACCCGCCGGTGGTGACGATATCGGTGTCTTCGCCATTGACGCGGAAGGTCCAGGGAATGCGCCGGCCGCTGCTGGGGCGTTCGAACTGGATGCATTCGTGCCTGAGCAGGTCTTCCAGTGACCTGGGCGTGCCGGCGCGCTGCAGGTAGGCGGGCGTGGCCACGACCACCAGCTCGGCATCCTCCAGCTTGCGCGCAATCAGGTTCGAATCGTCCGGCGCGCGGCCGCGCACCGACAGGTCATAGGTGTCGTCAGCGAAATCGACGTTGCGGTTGCTGATATGCACGTCGACCTCGACTTCCGGGTATTGCGCCCGGAACGCCGGCAGGACCGGCAGCACGCGGTAGTGGGCATAAGGCGTCGGCAAGCTGATCCGCAGCCGGCCCGCGGGCGCCGCGCGCTGGCCGCTGACCTGCCGCTCCGCATCCAGCAGCTGCGCCAGCGCACCCCGGCTTTGCTCGAAATACAGCCGTCCTTCATCGGTCAGGCGGATCTGCCGCGTGGTGCGCACGAACAGGCGTACCCCCAGCCGTTCTTCCAGCCGCTGCACGGTGCGGCTGACCGCCGGCGGCGTCACGCCGGCCGCGACCGCGGCGGCAGTGAAGCTGCCCAGTTCGGCAGCCAGGCAAAACAGCTCGATGCTGCCAAGCTGGAGATCATCGAATTGCCGTTTCATCGGGTCGGGTCAGGCGGCGCATGCGGGTGGCGGGAAGCGGTGTCGCCATCATATGTGCGCCTTTGCCAGAAGTCGATGGCGGCCGTCTCGCGGGCGGAAAAGCGGCCGGAAGTCGATGTCTCGCCGCTTCGGCAACGGTGCTTCCGGCGCCATTTGTTCCGCGCGAGCACAACTGTTTGTTCCGTGGAGGTCTTCGAATCACGGGACGGTTCTCCTAGATTTGAGCCCATCGGAGCCGTCGGCCCGATCGGCCCGAAAGCCGAATCAACTGACATCGAGGTTACAGAATGAGTGCAGCACAGAAGGTTGTCGTCATCACCGGCGCATCGCAAGGCATCGGCGCGGAACTGGTCAAGGCATTCCGCGAACGCGGACACCGCGTGGTCGCCACCGCCCGCAGCATCAAGCCGTCCGACGACCAGGACATCCTGGCGGTCGCCGGCGATATCGCCGACCCGTCCACCGCGCGCCGCGTCATCGCGGAGGCCGTGGCAAGGTTCGGCCGCGTCGATACGCTGGTCAACAATGCCGGGATCTTCGTCGCCAAGCCGTTCACCAGCTATACCGACGAGGACTATGCCAACGTCACGGGCATCAACCTGACGGGCTTCTTCCATATCACGCAGCTGGCCATTGCCGAAATGGAGAAGCAGCGCAGCGGCCATGTGGTCAGCATCACGACCAGCCTGGTCGACCATGCGATCAGCGGCGTGCCATCGGTGCTGGCCTCGCTGACCAAGGGCGGGCTGAACGCGGCGACGAAGTCGCTGGCGATCGAGTATGCGAAGACCGGCATCCGCGCCAACGCGGTGTCGCCCGGCATCATCAAGTCGCCGATGCATGCGCCGGAAACGCATGAGGCGCTGGGCGCGCTGCATCCGGTGGGGCATATGGGGGAAATGCGCGATATCGTCGATGCCGTGCTGTACCTTGACGGCGCGCCGTTCGTGACGGGAGAGATCCTGCATGTCGACGGCGGCCAGAGCGCCGGGCACTGAGTCTTCTGCCCGCAAGGGTCGACGGCGCGATGGGGCAGATGCCCTGTCGCGCCGTCTTGCGTTGGGCCGGCGCGGTCAGCGCGCCTGGACCAGCCTGAATGCAGCCCGGCATGCGGCGGCCCATGCGCGCGCCAAGTCCCGGCGCTGTGCAGGCCGGATTGCCAACACCGTGTCCATGCCCGCGGCAAGCGTCTCTACGGGGACGGCCGCTGGCGCGCCGGCCGTGTCCCAGGCCGCGGCGAACGCAACCTGCTTGCTGGCGCCGGGCGCTTGGCCGGGCCGCAGCAGGCCCAGCCTCGGCAAGGCAAAGGCGCCCGCGACAATGCCGCCGTGCAGGCTGCTGCCGATGAAGCCCTGGCTGTGCGCGATCAACGCGCAGATGTCCCACAGGTCAAGCGAGCCAAAGATCGCGACGGGCGCGCCGCGCAAGCGCGCGGCAAGGCGCCGGTAGCAAGCCAGGTCGTCATGCCATGGCGCGGCGCCGGCGCGGAACAGCACCACGCCGAGGTGCCTGTCCCGGGCGACGCATTCGAGTTGGGACGCCAGCTCCGACAGGGTGGCGTCGTCGCCAAAATCGGCGCTGCACTGCACCGCCAGGTATCCGCCCGGGAAAGCCGACCCGATACGGGCGCATTCGCCGTGGCCGGCGCGCCGGCGGATGCGATCGCCGAACAGCTCGGCCACCAGCATCGCCGGATCCGGCTCCAGGCGGCAGTCGATGCCATTGTCGGCGAGCACGGACCGGGTTTGCCGGTCTCTTACGCCGACGCTGGTAGCGGCACCGAGCTTGGCCACCACCTCGGCCCGCATGCCGGGCTCGACCGATCCAAGCCCGATGCCCCCGGCGGCGTTGACGATCACACGCCTGACATTGGCAAACAGGCCGGCAGGCAACAGGTAGGGAACAAGGTCCGGCACGCCCAGTTGCTGCTGCGCCCACGCCGCGCGCTCGCGCGGCCGGCTGTCGAGCCGCGCCACCACTGCGCCGGCCTGCGCGGGAGGCAGCAGCATCACGGCGGCTTCCCACAGCGAGCACGTCAGGATTTCGCCGCCCACGTGGATGACATCGACGGCGGCGTCGCCCACGGTGGCGGACAGCCGCGCCAGCGCGTGGACCCGATGGCCGCCATGGCGCCTCAGGTCGCGCTCGGCAAGACCGCCGTAACGGAGCTGGTCAGCGGGGCTGCGCTGGCCGATCATGCGCCGCACCACATGTGCAAGCAGCAGGTCGCCGAAGTTGTGGCGGTCGAAGGCCCCGAACAGGATCGTGAAGGTCGCTGCGCCTGGCTGCTGCTGCAATCCGGACGCTTGCATGGCATCAACGATACGCGGGCACGTCCTGCATGTCCGTGCTGTCGAGGCCTTCCGTCAACCCGGCCCGGACGCCCGCCAGCAGCTGGATGGCGGCCTGCTCCTTGCCTTGCTGCCGCCATAGCTGCGCCAGATCCAGGGCAGCCCGAAGTTCCAGCGACCTGGCATGCTGGTGGCGGGCCACTTCGATCGCCTTGTGGAAACACGCCTGCGCTTGCGCCTCGTCTTCAGGCCGCTCCCCGGCAGCCGAGCGTTGCCGTAGCAACACGCCGTTGAGACGGTGCCATTCCGCTTCGCAATAGTGCTCACCGGTCTGATCCACCGCGTTTTTCGCCATGGCAAGCGCGTCCAGCCCCGCCTGCCATTGTCCCTGGCGTCCGTAGGCGTGTGCCAGCAGGCACTGGAAGTGCGAATTCCCCAGGACCGCACCCGTCGCATGATAGGCGTCCAGCCCTTCATGCATCAGCGCGATGCCTGCCTGTTGCTGCCCCTGTTCCGCCAGCGCCCAGCCGCGAAGGATGGTCGTCCACGCGCGCCAGAGCGGGAAACCCTGCTCGGTCGACAGCGTGATGGTGGCGTCGGCATGTTCCTGCGTGAGTCGGGGCTCGCCGCGGAACTGGTGCAGTTCCGCGGCCTGGCACAGGGCATGCGCCAGGCTGAAGGGGTGGGACAGCTGCCGCGCCAGCGCAAGCCCGTCCTGCGCCCGCTGCAGGGCCTGGTCCGGATAGCCAAGCACCCAGAGCACGAGCGCTGACATCGACAGGGCGCGCACCTCAGGATCCACGCCATGGACGTTCAGATGAGTGAGATGGGGTCCTGCGCCATAGAGCGCGAGGGCATCGCCCAGATGGACTCGCGCGATGCCGAACCTGCCCAGGTAGTACGCGGTCATCCCGAGCGCGACATGCGCTTCTCCCGACAGCTCCGGATCGTTCGTCTGCCCGGCCAGCCGCAGCAGCTGCTTGCCCAGCCGGTAGGCCTTCGCGTGTTCCGCGCGCAGCGAGAAATAGGTACGCAGCCCGACCAGCGTCGGGAACAGCTGCAGCGTGTCGTCGCCCTGGCCGCCCTGGCCGCACAGGGCGAGCGCGCGGCTGTAGGTGGTCTCGACCTCGGCTGCGGCAAAGCCCCGGGCGGCGGTCAGCGCCGGCCCGATGGCCAGCCGCAGCGCGAGCTCCTGGTGTGCGCGTTCCGGGGTATCCGGCTGGCGGGCGAGCAATTCCAGCGCGGCATTCAGGTGGCTGATCGCCTCGTGGTAGGCCGAGCGCTGGATCGCCTGCTGCCCCGTGTACTGCAGGTATTCCACTGCCTTGGGGTCGTTGCCGCTGAGGCTGTAGTGCCGGGCCAGTTCGCCGTAGTGGTCCTTCAGCTGGTTCTGGAACAGCGCTTCGATCGCCTGGGCCGTGCGCTGGTGCAGCGCGGTGCGCTGCTCCGAGAGCAGGCTGTTGCCGGCCACTTCCTGGGTCAGCGCGTGCTTGAAGGTGTATTCGGTGTCGGGGAACGCAGGCCGTTCGTAGATGAATTCGCCCGACTCGAGCTGGGCGAGCAGCGGGCGCAACTGCTCATCGGATTGCGCGACCACCCGCTGGATCAGGCTGAGCGAAAACTCTTTCCCGATCACGGCCAGGGTTTGCAGCAGGTCCTTCTCGGCACGGGACAGCCGGTCGATGCGGGCGGCAAGCACCCCCTGTACCGTCGTCGGGATATGCAGCGCCGTGGGCGTCTTCTCGATGCGGTAGTGGCCGGGCTCGCCAAGCAGCGCCTTCTCCTCGCACAAGGTCTGCACCACTTCTTCCATGAAGAAGGGATTGCCCTCGGTCTTGGCCAGGATCAGGCGCTTGAGGTCCGCCAGCGCCGGATCGTCGCCAAGGAGCGCCGTGAGCAGTTGCCCGGCTTCCGCCAGGCCCAGCGGGTCGAGCCGCAGCGGCGTATAGCAGCCCAGATGGCTCCAGCCATGCTGGTACTCGGGCCGGTAGTTCAGCAGCAGCAGGATCCTGGCGTCGGCAAGCCGGTCGACAAGAACATCCAGGAAGGCTTCGGTCTCGCTGTCCAGCCATTGCAGGTCCTCGAACAACAGCACCAGCGGCTGGTTGCGGCTCTCGCGCGCCAGCAGGCTGGTGATTGCCTCGAACGTGCGCTGGCGCCGGATCAGCGGATCCATGTTCGGCAACGCCGAGCCGGGCTCGCTGATGCCGAGCAGGTGCAACAGGTACGGCAGCACGTCTTCCAGTCCCCGGTCGAGCATCACCACGCGGCCCGCTACCTTCTCGCGGGACTTCCGTTCGTCGTCGTGGGCCTCGATCTGGAAATAGTTCTTCACCAGCTCGATCAGCGGGAGGTAGGCAAAGGCCTTGCCATGGGATACCGAGAACGTCTCCAGCTTCAGGCAGCTGCCGGGCGAACGCGCCTTGAATTCATGGAACAGCCGCGATTTGCCGACCCCGGCCTCGCCGACCACCGCAACGATCTGCCCCTGTCCCGCCGCGGACCGCTCCAGCGCCTGCTGCAGCGTCTCCAGTTCCCGGTCGCGCCCGACGAAGCACGCCAGGCCCCGATGCGCCGACACCTGCAAGCGCGTGCGCAGCGGCCCGATGCCGGTCAGCTCGTAGACGGCCAGCGGCATGGGAATGCCCTTGACCTGCGCAACGCCCAGCGGCTTGAAGGCGAAATAGCCTTCGGCCAGCCGCTGTGTGGATTCGCTGACGAAGATCGACGAGAGCGCCGCCATGGTCTCCATCCGCGACGCGATGTGGATGGTGTGGCCGACCGGATCGTAGTCGGTGTGCAGATCGTCCTTGCGGATCGAGCGCACCACCACTTCGCCGGTGTGGATGCCGACCCGGATCTGCAGCGAGATGCCTTGCTCCAGCCTGAGCCGGTCGCTGTGCCGCTGCATCGCCTTCTGCATGCGCAGCGCGGCGTAGAGCGCACGCTGGGGGTGGTCCTCATGCGCGATCGGTGCGCCGAACAGCGCCAGGATGCCGTCTCCCAGTGACTTGGCAACGTAGCCCTCGTAGTAGTGCACCGCCTCCATCATCAGGTCGATCACCGGCGTGATCAGCCGGTGGGCGTCCTCGGGGTCAAGGTCGTGGATCAGCGCGGTCGAGCCAGCCATGTCAGCGAACAGGACGGTGATCGTCTTGCGCTCGCCGGCGGCCTCGCCACGGGCCTCCAGCGCCGCCTGCTCGCTGCGAATGCGCTCGGCCAGGTGGGGCGGCGTATAAGACACGGGCGAGAGCGGAGAGGCCGGCGCGGTGTGCGCGGCGTGCTCGGTGGGCTCGGCGTGCTCGGCGTGTGCAGAGGGCGCCTGGTCGCCGCAAGGTTCGCCGCATGCACTGCAGAAGCGCGCCGCCGGCGCCAGGGCCTGGCCGCAGCGGCGGCACCGGCGGGCGAGGGCGCTGCCGCACTGCTGGCAAAAGTTGGCGCCCGCGGGGTTATCGCATCCGCACTTTGTGCATTGCGCCATGGGGCCTCCTCGGGACGCTTCCTTCATAGGATTAGTGCCCAAAGCCTTCCATCGCAAGCGGCGTCTCCAGGAAACGTGCCAGCGGCCGTGGTCAGGTCCGCAGCGCGGCGATGACTTCGTCGGTGGTCCGCAGGCGGCCGATCCGGGGAAAAGTGTATTTCAGCGTGTTGGCGTGCGCTTCCGCGGACGGCGAGCCCATTGCGTCGGTCACGAATACCTGGTCATAGCCACGTTCGAAGGCGTCGCGGGCGGTCGACTCCACACCGACGTTGGTGGAAATTCCGGCCAGCACCAGGGTGCGGATGCCACGGCGGCGCAACTGCAGGTCCAGGTCGGTGCCATAGAAGGCTCCCCACTGGCGCTTCATGACGCGCAGGTCGGACGGCTGGGCGTCCAGCTCGGCAACCGGGGTCGACCAGTCGGGGCCGCGGTGGCCCGGAGGAAAGGGTGTGTCGAGCGCAGGCGCCAGCGCATCCTTGCCGTCGGGGGCATTGCCAACGGTGACAAGCACGACGGGCGCCTGCGCGCGGCGGAATGCCGCCGCGAGTTGCCTCGCCCTGGCGACGATCTCGCTGGCCGGCTGCGGCTGCACGTCCATGGCGACGATGCCGTATTGCAGGTCGATCAGTACGAGCGCCGCCGTGGCGGGATCGAGTTTCAGTTCAGCGGAGGTCATATCGTGCCTCAGCAAGAAAACGCGTTACGCAATGTCTTCCAGGTTGTCCTGTTGCGAGCGGATATCCTCCGGACTGAACACGATATACCCGAGCGCCTTCAGCAGCTGCACCGCTTCCAGTTCGGCATCGAGGTAAACCGGCCGGTCCGGTCGCCGCATGCGCGACACTGGCTGCCAGCGCGGCAGCGCGCTGGCTTGGGGGCTGGCCGCGCCCGCGCCGTCCTGCCGCCGCGCGGTCAGGATGCGGCAATGCTCCACGCTGGGCCGCCATGCCACGTCGACGGCGACATTGAATCGCGCCGCGCACAGCCGCAAGCGCTTCAGCGCCTGCAGCCAGCCAATGAAGGCGTCGCGCGCCGATGGCTCATAGCCCTTCAGCAGTGTATCGAGCTGATCGTGGGCCTCGGGGTTGGCCGCGGCCGGGTCGTCGTCAAGCAAGGAAAGCTCCAGCGCGACCTGCTGGCACTTGTCCTGGTCGTAGATCGTGCACTGGCAGTCAAGCACGCCTTCCTGCAGCAGCTCGCACAGCAGTGCCCACACCCGCGGGTTCTTGTCGAGCCGGCCTTCGAGCGTGGGATCGATCTGGCAAAGGATGTCCGGCAGGGGGCGATCGCCGTCCGCCTGCACGGCATGCGCGAAGGCCAGCGCGTTGTCCGAGGGCGTGTCGCCGCGTGCCAGCCGCTGCAAGGCGGACTCCTTCAGTTCGTGGATCTCGGCGACGGTATCGACGGCATGCTTCCAGGCGAACGCTTCCAGCCCGCCCGCCAGCTTGCGCGCGGGCCTGGCAAGCTGGCCTGCCAGGGTCTGGATGAAGCCGGTGCAGACGCTGCAGCCACACTCCAGCCGGCCGGCGTGCAGGAAGCCGGCATACAAACTCTCCCGATGCCCGCAATGCGGGCATTCCACCGAAAAGCCGCCCTGCCGTGCCGCGCGTTGCGACGCGAGCAGTCCGTCGACCTGGTAGTGCGCCTGGCCATCGCAGCATGGGCAGATCCATTCCAGCTTGTGCGCACCGTCGCGCGGCGCGACCGCGCGGTCGAACTGGCGCTCGATCGCGCTGCGCGGAATGCCTTGCGAGCGTCCGAGTACGTCGGCGCAATAGCGCCAGTAGCAGTACGAGTGGGCGGCGGCGGCCGCTTCCGGGCTGAGCCGCTGCAGGGCCGGGACGAGATGCGTGCTGCGCCGGATCTCGTCGGCCTTCGCGTCGACCAGCGCGGCCCCGCCGGGCATCACCGCCTCGAGCGCGGCACGGCTCTGCGCGAGGAAGCCGGGCACGTGGACGCGGCGTATGAAGTCCTCATTCTCGAGCCAGAACATATGTCCGGGCAGGGATTCAAGAGCATCCACGCCGGCCCTGACTTCCGACATGCCGGGACAGGCGAGAAACGTGAAAGGCTTGCTGAACAGGAATGCATCGGCCATGTTTTGTCAACGGAGTGTCCCGCCCACGGCCGGTACGGCACCGCGTGCGATGGTTTCACCCCGTGATTCCAGCCAAGCCGATCGCGCGGACGGCGCATGCCTCTCGCATCAGCCCGCATTTGGGGAATTTCCCCTTGTTATTGTCCGGCCTTGTTCAGGTACGTCTTGTTCCTAACAGGTTCGCTCTGCCGGTTAGGACAGGATAGGCGACGGTGATGGATCCCCGCAATGGCCAGCAAGCGACGCTTTCACGATGAGAAATGTGACGCGTGCCCCATAGCCCGAACGGGGCAAGGGCGGCCGCGATCGACGACGCGAAGGAGGGATTGCGGCGTTCGTGGAAAAGCGTCGGCCACAGTGGCGGGGATAGACCTGGCATCTCAAGCCGGCAACGCCGCGGAACGGGCAGCCTAGGCGCTCTCCGATGCCTGTTCCTGCAGCCACTCCCTGAACACCTGCAGCGATTGCAGCGCCGCGGAGTCTTCCGGATAGACCAGGTAATAGCCTTTGGCATAGCGCCATTTGCGGCGCGACAGGCGCCTCAGCCGCCCCAGTGCCACCATGTCGTCCGCCATGTACGGCGGCAGCAGCGCCACGCCCATGCCGGCCACGGCGGCATTCAGCGCCATCGACATGATTTCATAGCGGGGGCCTTCCCGGCCGGCTTCGCCGGCGATGCCATCCAGCCGGAACCACTCGTCCCATGCATCGGGCAAGGTCTGATGGTGGATCAGTGACGCGCGGGGCGTATCGGCGTCGACCGCCTTGCCGTTGCTGGCGATCCACGCCGGCGCGGCATAAGGCGAAAGCATCAGCGGCAAGACAAACTCGTTGTGCAGGCCCGCGCGCTGGCCATCGCCGAATTCCAGGGAGGCGTCGACAGCCGTGGTGCGGAAATCGACCGGGCCCACGCGCGTTCCGAGGTTGAGCGTGATTTCGCCATGCGCCCGCGTAAAGGCGGGCAAACGCGGAATCAGCCAATACGTGCCCACCGAGGCCCCGACCGACAACGAAAGGGCACCCCCCCGGCCCTTGAGCGCCATCACGTTGGCGGTGGCACGCTCGAGCTTCTGCAGCAGCGGCCCGATCTCCCCCAGGTAGTAGCGCCCGGCATCCGTCAAGACCAGCGCTTCCCGCGTGCGCGTGAAGAGCCTCACGCCGAGCCGGTCTTCCAGCGTCTGGATCTGCCGGCTCACGGCTCCCTGCGTCAGCTGCAGCTCCTTCGCGGCCGCCGTGAAGGAATGCAGGCGCGCACTGGCCTCCAGGCACAGCAGCGACATCGTCGACGGAGCGCGTACGTGAAGGTTCATGAGGAAAGCGGAGGCAAAGTCGTGATGGAAGCGCAGGATACAGGGGAATTACCTGACCGACCATGAGGATTTCTCATGCCGCCCGCAGTAAATGTGGTTTGTCCAACCTCTACGCCCCTTCTACCATCCGGCTGAACACACCCAGTGATTCCAACGAGGAGAGGTGAGTCGATGCACATGAGACAACTAACCCGCCGCGAGGTGCTGAAGCTCGGCATCGCGGCGGCATCCCTTGGCATATCCGGGCTGCCGCGTGCCGCCGGCTGGCCCGGTCGCCCGGTCAGGCTGGTGCTGCCGTCGGCGGCGGGCGGATCGCCCGATGCCATTTGCCGTCTGCTGACGGAAGAACTGTCCGTTTCACTGGGCCAGTCTTTCATCGTGGACAACAAGCCTGGCGGCGCGGGCAACGTGGGCATGGTCGACCTGGTCAATGCCGCGCCGGACGGCTACACCATTGGCTATGGCAACGTGGGCACGCTGGCCATCAACAAGGCGCTGTTCAGGAAGCTGCCCTATGACCCGGACCGGCAGCTCGTGCCGGTCGCGCTGCTCGGCTATGTCCAGAACGCGCTGGTGGTGCGCAAGGATCTTGGCGTGAGCAATGTCAAGGGACTCATCGCACTGGCGAAGTCGAAGCCGGGCGTGCTCACCATGGGCTCCGCCGGCAACGGTACGACCGGACACCTGGGCGGGGAACTGTTCAAGGCCATGACCGGCACCTCGATGACCCATGTGCCGTATCGCGGCAGCCCGCAAGCGATCCAGGACCTGATGGGCGGCCAGGTGGACCTGATGTTCGACAACCTCAGTTCAATCTCGCCGCATATCAAGGCAGGGCGCCTCACGGTGCTGGCCGTGACTGGCGCGCAACGCAGCCGCCTGTTTCCGGAGACGCCGACGATCGCCGAGTCAGGCGTGCCGGGCTACGACATCGTGGCCTGGGGCGGCATTGTCGCACCCGCCCAAACGCCAAGGGCGATCGTTGCGCAGCTGAACAGCGTCATCAACACCGTGCTGGCGAAGCCGTCAGTCCGTGACAGGTATGCCGCCATCGGATTCGAGACGCTGACCGGCGCGCCCGAGCGGCTTACCGAACGTGTCGCGCGCGAAACCCCGCTCTGGGCCAGCGTAGTGCAGCGCTCCGGCGCGCAAGTGGACTGAGCATCGAACCTCCCAACCGACTGGAAATCATGAAGACCTCATTTCGCGCACTGCTGGCGTGGTTCGCCGTGACAAACATGTTCATTCTTCCCGCCGCCGCCCAGCCGGCAAAGGAATCGCCGCAGCCGGCCGGCGCCGCGCCCAGGCCCGGCGTGGTCATCCTTGCCACAGGCGGCACCATTGTGAGTTCGACACGCTCGCCCACCGACATGGCCAACTACAGCGGCCCGCTGGCTGGCGTCGACAGCCTGCTGAAGGCAGTGCCCCAGATCCACAACTACGCCAACGTGCGGGCCGAGCAGATCGTCAATGTCGGCAGCAACGTCATCACCAGCGAGAACATCCTCAACCTGGCGAAGCGGGTCAACGCGGTGCTGGCGGAGCCGGACGTCGCCGGTGTCGTGGTCACGCACGGCACCGACACGATGGAGGAAACCGCCTATTTCCTGAGCCTGGCCACGCGGTCCAGCAAGCCCATCGTCGTGACCGGTTCGATGCGCCCCGCGACGTCGCTCGGCGCGGACGGGCCGGTGAACCTTCTCGATGCCGTCATGGTGGCCGCCGACCCGGCTTCGCGCGACCGTGGCGTCATGGTGGTGATGAACGACCGCATCAGTGCGGCGCGGTACGTCACCAAGATGAACACGCTCAATGTCGATGCCATGGGCTCCGTCGAGCAAGGCTACCTCGGTGCCGTGGCGGGGGAGCGGGTGATCTACTACTACGAGCCGGCGCGCGCCAAGGGCGAGTTGTACTTCGACGTCTCGGGTGTCACCAGACTTCCGCATGTCGAGCTGGTGTACCGCTACCAGGGGCAGGAGATGCAACTGGTGCGCGACGCGGTGAACGAGGGCGCGCAGGGGGTGGTCATCGGCTTCACCGGCAACGGCAATGCCAGCCCGGATCACGAAGCACTGATCCGTGAGTTCGGCGGCAAGGGTATCCCGATCGTGCGTGGCTCGCGCGTGGTGAGCGGCATCGTGACGCCGAAGGTTTCGGGAAGCATGGCGGCCGGCGCGCTGACGGCGGCCAAGGCGCGGATCCTGCTGATGCTGGCATTGACCAGGACAAAGGATATCAGGCAGATCTCCGACTTCTTCGCGCAGCAATGAATGCCAATGACAAGCGAGACGAGTGAATGAACACCATGCTAGATCTTATCATCGAAGGCGGCACGGTGATCGACGGCACCGGCGCACCGCGCCGGCAGGCGGATGTCGGCATTGGCCAGGGCCGCATCGCCGGGCTCGGAAACCTTTCGGGTGTACCTGCCAGAGAGCGCTTCGATGCGCGGGGCCGCATCGTTGCCCCCGGCTTCATCGATGTCCATACGCATGACGACCGCCTGTTGCTCGATGCCCCAGCCGGCGCGCATCCCAAGCTGTCGCAAGGCGTGACGACGGTCATCACAGGCAATTGCGGCATCAGCCTGGCTCCGCTGCAGGCCGTGGCCGCGCCGCCGGCGCCCCTCGATCTGCTGGGAGCCGACGCCTGGCGCTACGGCCGCTTCGGCGCTTACCTGGACGCGCTGGAGCAGTCCGGCCCGGCGGTGAATGCCGCCTGCCTGGTGGGCCACACGACGCTGCGCGTGCGGCGCATGGACCGTCTGGACCGCGCCGCGAGCGCGGATGAAGAGAGGTTGATGGCCCTGGACCTGTCCATGGCGCTGGAGGCCGGCGCCATCGGTATGTCTACCGGGCTCTATTACCCGCCGGCACAGGCCGCCAGCACTGACGAGGTCATCGCGGTGGGTGCGCCGCTGACGAATGCCAGGGGCATCATCACCATGCATATCCGCGACGAGGGCGATGCCATCGACTCCGCCCTGCGCGAGGCGCTGCTGATCGGACGCGCCCTTGGTATCGACACCGTGCTGTCGCACCACAAGCTGGTCGGCAAGGCCAACCATGGGCGTTCGGTGGAGACGCTGGCGCTGATCGAAGACGCATCCCGCAGCCAGCCGGTTTGCCTGGACTGCTATCCCTACAATGCCTCGTCCACCATGCTGCTGCCCGGACGCGTGGCGCAGTCGGACGATGTGCGGGTAACCTGGTCGAAGGCGGATCCAGGCGCGGCCGGGCGCTCATTGTTTGCCCTGGCGCGCGAGCGCGGCGTGACGCCCGAAGAGCTGGCGCAAACGCTGCAGCCGGCCGGCGCGATCTACTTTGCCATGAGCGAGGACGACGTCAGCCGCATCCTGCAGCATCCGCTGACCATGGTCGGGTCCGACGGGCTGGCGCATGACGTGAGCCCGCACCCGCGTCTGTGGGGCACGTTTCCCAGGGTGCTGGGGCACTATGTGCGCGAAAGGCGCATCTTTTCGCTGGAACTGGCGGTCCACAAGATGACCGGTCTGAGCGCAAGGCGCTTTGGCCTGGCAGGGCGGGGCGTGCTCGCTGAGGACGCGCATGCCGACATAGTCGTATTCGATGAAGAGACCGTCAGCGGCGCGGCGACTTACGAGAACCCGACTGCGGTCAGTACCGGCATTCTCGCGGTGTTCGTCAATGGCAGGCTGGCCTGCCGGGACGGCGGGACGGTCGATGCGCACGCCGGCAGGGTGCTGCGGCATGGTCGATCGGATTGAGCGCCATCGCGTTCAGTCCACCCGCCCCGCGCGCAGGTCGCTCTTGCGGATCAGCTGCTGCAGCGTCTCGGCAGGGCGCGTCAGGCGCCGCGCCGCCAGCGTGATGAATTCGATGCCGGGCAGCGGCGGCAGGGCATCGACGTTGACCGGGGGCACCAGCCCGCCGCCGGTCAGGTTCTGCGCCCGTACCGTTATCCCGAGTCCCCCGCGCGCCGCCGCAATGCAGCCCGAATGACTGCTGCTGGTGCAGGCCACCCGCCAGCGCCAGCCGGCCTTGGCCAGCGTGTCCAGCACCACCGAGCGGGTCACGCTGGGCTCGTTGACGAGGATCAGCGGCAGCGGCTGGCCCACGTCGACCACGGTGCCGGGCCGCGCCAGCCATTCAAGCTGGCCCAGGAACAGCGGCACGCCGCGGCGCTCGCCTTCGCGGCGCTTGCCGACGATCAGGTCCAGCGTGCCGGCCTCGATGCCCTCGTACAGCTTGCTGGTCATTGCGATCGTGATCTCGAGCTCGACATCCGGATGCGTGGCGCGGAACGCCGCCAGCAGGTTGGGGAGCGGCCCCTGCGCGAGGTCTTCGGAGGTACCCAGCCGGACCCGGCCCTGCAGCCGCGGACCGCTGAACTGCGATTCGGCGCGCGCCAGCGATTCGAGGATCAGCCGCGCATGGACCAGCAGCGCCTCGCCATCGGGCGTCAGTGACAGGGAGTGCGTGTCGCGCACGAACAGCCGCCGGTTCACGCTCTGTTCCAGCCGGCGGATGTGGTCGCTGACCGATGATTGCGACAGGCCGAGCTGGCGCCCCGCTTCAGTGAAGCTGCGCGCCGCGGCAGCCGTGGCGAAGGTCTGGATCCATACGGGATTGAGCATCGCGGCATTGTCATCGGACTTTCCGATGACAGTCAACAAGACCAGAGGGGTTCCCGATGGGGCGGCCCATGCGTAGCATGCAGGCAGCTGTCCGGAGTTCTCCGGCCACGCCTCACCGAAGACCCTCATGCATACCGCTTCAGCCCCCGCCGCCGGCCAGGATTTTTC
The DNA here is from genome assembly GCF_038900635.1 of Cupriavidus oxalaticus. Classification (GTDB taxonomy): domain Bacteria; phylum Pseudomonadota; class Gammaproteobacteria; order Burkholderiales; family Burkholderiaceae; genus Cupriavidus; species Cupriavidus oxalaticus_B. The sequence goes on from NZ_JAYMRX010000002.1 coordinate 387,899, forward strand.
CCGCCAGGCCATGCTATGGATCGTCTTTGCCGGTTTCTTCATGCAGACGCTGGACACGACGATCGTCAATACCGCGCTGCCGTCGATGGCGCGCAGTCTCGGCGAAAGCCCGCTCGACCTGAAACCGGTGGTGGTGGCCTATACGCTGACCATGGCGATGCTGACGCCGGCCTCGGGCTGGCTGGCGGACAGATTCGGCACGCGGCGCGTCTATTTCAGCGCCATCCTCATCTTCGTGCTTGGCTCGGTGTTCTGTGCCGCCGCGTGGACGCTGCCGCAACTGGTGGTGGCGCGCGTGCTGCAGGGTATCGGCGGATCGATGCTGCTGCCGATCGGCCGGCTGGCCGTGTTGCGCAATGTCCCGGGCGAGCAGTACATCGCGGCGCTGGCCTTCGTCTCGATCGCCGGCCAGGTCGGGCCGATCTTCGGGCCGGTTTTGGGCGGATGGCTGGTGCAGAGCGCCTCGTGGCACTGGATCTTCCTGATCAACGTGCCGGTGGGGATGGTGGGCCTGTTCGCGGTGCGCCGCTATCTGCCGCGGGGAGAGGCAGGCACGGCGCCGCCGTTCGACTGGATCGGTTGCGGCCTGCTGTCGCTGTGCATGGTCACGTTTTCGCTGGCGCTCGAGCACGGCGGGCATGGCCCGTGGAGCGCGTTGCTGGCCGCTGTCAGCATCGGCAGCGGACTGCTCTATATCCCGCATGCCAGGCGGCACGCCACGCCGCTGTTCCGGCTGGCGCTGTTCCGCGAACCGAACTTCAGCGTCGGCCTGGCCGGCAACCTGGTATGCCGGATCGGCTCGGGCGCGGTACCGTTCCTGCTGCCGCTGCTGTTCCAGCTGCAGCTCGGCTATTCGCCGTTTCATTCTGGCCTGATGCTGCTGCCGATCGCCATCGCCGGTACGCTTTCCAAGCGCTGGATCGTGCCGCTGGTGAACCGCTTCGGGTACGACATGTTCCTGCTGGTCAACACGTGGATCGTCGGCGCGTCCATTGCATCGTTCGCGGCCATGTCGCCGGGCTGGCCGCTGGCGCTGTCGATCCTGCAACTGTCGGTCTTCGGGTGCGCCAATTCGATGCAGTTCGCCGCGATGAACAGCGTCACGCTGAAGGGCCTGTCGCGCGAGGACGCCGGCAGCGGCAACAGCCTGTTCTCGATGGTGCAGATGCTGGCGATCGGACTTGGCGTGACGGTCGGCGGCGGGCTCGTCAGCCTGTTCTCGGCCAAACTGGGGGTGGCGGCGCCGGCTTACCAGCTCGCCTTCTTCAGCATGGGCCTGGTTACCGTGCTGTCGGGACTGGTTTTCCGTCGCCTTGATGCCAGGCAGATCAATCCGGAAAGCGTAAAGCGCGAGGCGGTGCAGGCACGCTAGTGTGTGTTTATGGCGTTCACGGCATATTGGGGATGCGGCGGGAAAGGTCTAATATCGACGCCTGAGCCGACGACCGGGACACCGTTTCCGGCCGGCGTTCTTTAGTGTTCGATGACCACGGATGCCCCGTGCTCACCTTTTTAGGAGACACAACATGCCGAGCAAGAATACGATCTGTTTGTGGTACGACCGCGACGCCCTTGACGCTGCGAACTTCTATGCCGAGACCTTCCCCGACAGCGCTGTCACGGCCGTGCATCGCGCCCCCGGCGATTATCCCGACGGCAAGCAGGGCGATGTCCTGACAGTCGAGTTCACCGTCGCCGGCATTCCCTGCATTGGCCTGAACGGCGGCCCCCATTTCAAGCACAGCGAGGCCTTCTCATTTCAGATCGCGACGGATGACCAGGCCGAGACCGACCGCTTGTGGGATGCGATCGTCGGCAACGGCGGCCAGGAAAGCGAGTGCGGCTGGTGCAAGGACCGGTGGGGAGTGTCGTGGCAGATCACCCCGCGCGCGCTAACCGCGGCGTACACCGATCCTGATCGCGCGGCAGCCAAGCGTGCCTTCGACGCGATGATGACGATGCGGAAAATCGATATCGCCAAGATCGAGGCGGCCCGGCGTGGCGCATGATCCGGTTGCCGGCGTTCCCGCGCCTATGCACGCTGGGCCTGCAGCGAGCGCCACTTCGACACGCTGCAGCCAAACTCGCCGCTGAACCAGCGCGAAAACGTGCTCAGTGAAGTAAATCCCAGCAGCGTCGCCACCTCTGACAACGGCCTGTCGGGGTTCTCGATATAGCCGACCACCAGCCCCGCGCGCACCTGGTTCAGGATCTCGGAATAGCTGGTCTGATCGCGCGCCAGGCGGCGGTGGATGGTGCGCCGGTCCACGCCCAGGTGCTGCGCCACCCGGTCCACCGAGCACATGCCGGTGGGCAGCAGCACGTAGACCAGCTTGCGCACCTTGTCCGGCGCGGTGGCATTGGCCTGGGCCAGCAGGCTGCCGAGGTAGCGCTTGACCTGGCTTGCCATCACCGGGTCATAGGAGGGCAGCGGGGCCTCCAGGTCAGCGGCGACGCAGACGATGCCGTCGAAGTCCTGGTTGAACAGCGGGTCGATGCCGAACACGCGCGTACAGGTCGCCACGCTCGCGGGTGCGGGGTGCGTGAAGCAGATGCTGCGCGGGCGCCACGAGGTGCCCAGGAACAGGCTCAGCATGCGGAACATCACGCCCACGGCGAGGTCGGTGGCCTGGCGCAGCACGCCGGACTCCTCGCTCAGGACATGGAGCCGGATGATGACCAGTCCTTCGGCTTCCTCCAGGCGCATGGCCAGCGATTCGTTCTGCAGGCCCATGTATCGCACCATGGACTCCAGCGCGCGGCGCAGCGTGGGCTGCTCGCGCACCACGAAGGCCAGCGGCCCGAGGTTCGAGAACTGGCGCAGCTCCGCCATGCGCAGGCCGAAGTCGTCGACCTGCGCGGCGCGTGCGGAGGAATCCAGCAGGCGTCCGACCAGCGCGGCGGGAATGCGGATATCGGGATCGAGCAGCACGTCGCGGCTGATCTTGGCCGCGCGCATTTGCTGGTGTGGGTCCAGGCCAACGGCACGAGCCACTTCGACATAGTTGGTGAGGCTGGCGCTGCGAAGGTAGTAAGACATCGCGTTATCCAAGTGTCGCGAAATGCAAGCCGAGGGCGTCCGAAGGGCTCGCGCTCATCGTTGCATGGATGCAGCGCCCGCGGCGCTTGCGTTGCCGTCTGTGTTGCCGCTTGCGTGGCGCCGGCGCCACGTCAGCGGCGGTTCACCGAACTGGACCGAGAACCAGCGCGTGAACGTGCTGGCCGAGCTGTAGCCCAGCAGCTCCGCCACCCGCAACATCGCGTATTGCGGGTTCTCCACATAGCGCAGCGCCAGTTCGCGCCGCACCTCATTGAGGATGTCGGTGAAGGTTTCGCCGGCTTCGTCGAGCTGGCGCTGCATGGTGCGCAGGCTTAGTCCCAGTCCCTGGGCCACGCCTTCGGAGGTGGCGCGGCCCATCGGCAGCATCAGGTAGACGGCGTTGCGAACGTCCCGGCCGATGCTGGGCGCGTTGAAGCGCGGCAGCGTGTCGACAAAGCGCTGGGCATAGCGCGCCATCGCCGGATCGCCGGTCGGGTTGGGCGCGTCGAGGTCGGCTGCCCGGCACACGATGCCGTTGAATTCGCTGTCGAACTCGAGCGGGCAGCCGAAGATGCGCCGGTGGACCCGCAGGTCGTCTGGCGCCGGGTGCGTGAAGTTGATGCTGAGCGGGCGCCAGTGCGAGCCGAGCAAGGCCCGGCACAGGCGGAACACCACGCCCAGCGCCAGTTCGGTGCCCTGGCGAGAAGGCTGGTCGAGCACGATTTCCTGGCGGATGATGACCGCGCCGCCGGCCTCTTCCAGCAGGATCGACACCGATTCGTTGACCAGGTGCCGGTAGCGGATGATCGTGGCGAGCGCGGCGCGCAGCGTGGGCTGCTGGCTGATCAGCAGGCTCATCACGCCAAAGTCCGACAGCTGCCGGGATTCCGCCATGCGCAGGCCGAAGGTCGGGCAGTCCGCGGCCTTGGCGGCGGCTTCCAGCAGCGTGGCGCAGGCGCCTACCGGGATGCGCTGGTCCGGCTCCGCCAGCAGCGTCCGGCTGAGCCTGGCGGTGCGCAGCAAGGGCTGCGTATTGAGGCCGAGCGCGCCGGCCACTTCAAAGAAATTGGTCAGTGCAGCCGCACGTACCAGGGTGTCCAAGGTTGTCTCCCGCTTATGGCGGCTGGCCTTCGGTAAGGCCGCCGCATTGTCTTTGCAGCGGCATGATAGGCGGGCTTGGCATGAAATGCAAAGCCGCTGGAGCCTATTGCAAAGCCGCGCGGGCCGCGGCGGCCTACATTGCATGCATGCGCGGCACACACCTGTGCCGCAGTGATTCAAGGAGACAAGTGCATGGCAAAGATCGTCCGCATGTATGAGACTGGCGGCCCCGAAGTATTGCGTTACGAAGACGCCCCGGTGGGAGAGCCCGGCGCAGGGCAGGTGCGTATCCGCCACGTGGCGGTGGGCCTGAACTATGCCGACACCTACTTCCGCAATGGCACCTACCCGGTACCGCTGCCGTCCGGCATGGGCGTCGAGGCCGCGGGCGTGGTGCAGGCCATCGGCCCGGGCGTGACCAACGTTGCCGTGGGGGATCGCGTCACGTATACGGGCTTCATCAACACGCTGGGCGCCTACAGCACCGAGCGCCTGGTGCCGGCGGCGCCGCTTATCCGCCTGCCGGACACCATCGGCTTCGAGACCGCGGCGGCCATGACCATGCGCGGCCTGACCTCGGCCTACCTGATGCGCCGCATCCATGCGTTCAAGGCCGGCGACGCCATCCTGCTGCATGCAGCGGCCGGCGGCGTCGGACTGATCGTCTCGCAATGGGCCAAGCTGCTGGGCCTCACCGTGATCGGCACGGTGTCGAGCGAGGCCAAGGCCGAAGTGGCGCGCGCCCACGGCTGCGACCACATCATCAACTACAGCCATGAAGATGTCGCCAAGCGCGTGCGTGAACTGACCGACGGCGTCGGCGTGGCGGTGGTGTTCGACAGCGTCGGCAAGAGCACCTTCGCGGCATCGCTGGATTCGCTGCGGCGCCGCGGCACCATGGTCTGCGTCGGCACCGCCTCCGGCCCGATCCCGCCGTTCGACCCGGTGCTGCTGGCCATGAAGGGCTCGCTGTTCCTCACCCGCCCGGCGCTGGCCGACTACATCTTCGATCCGGCCGAGAAGGCGCAGCTGGCCGGGGAACTGTTCGATCATGTCGGCTCCGGCCGCATCCGGATCGAGATCAACCAGCGCTACGCGCTGGAAGACGCGGTGCAGGCGCACCACGACCTGGAGTCGCGCAAGACCACCGGTTCGTCGATCTTTGTCATCTGAGGAGCCGATGCCATGCGAGTCCAACAACTCACTTGCGCGCTGGGCGCCGAACTGAGCGGCGTCAACCTGGCCGATGCCGTGCGCGACGACGGCCTGTTCGCCGAGATCCGCGCGCTGCTGCTGCAGCACCGCGTGCTGTTCCTGCGCGACCAGAAGTTCAGCCGTGCCGAGCATGTCGCCTTCGCCAGCCGCTTCGGCGAACTGGAAGACCACCCGGTGGCCGGCAGCGATCCGGAACACCCGGGCCTGGTGCGCATCTACAAGACCCCCGACCAGCCGAACGACCGCTACGAGAACGCCTGGCATTCCGACACCACGTGGCGCGAGGCGCCCCAGTTCGGCGCGGTGCTGCGCTGCGTGGAATGCCCGCCGGTGGGCGGCGACACCATGTGGGCGAACATGGCGCTGGCCTACGAACGGCTGCCCGACCACATCAAGGCGCAGATCGCCGACCTGCGCGCGCGCCACAGCATCGAAGCCAGCTTCGGCGCCGCGATGCCGATCGAGAAGCGCCTGGCGCTGAAGGCGCAGTATCCCGATGCCGAGCATCCGGTCGTGCGCACGCACCCGGACACCGGCGAGAAGGTGCTCTACGTCAACGCCTTCACCACGCACTTCACCAACTACCACACCGCCGCGCGCGTGCGCTTCGGGCAGGACGCCAATCCGGGCGCCGCCGACCTGCTGCGCTACCTGGTGAGCCAGGCCTATGTCCCCGAGTACCAGGTGCGCTGGCGCTGGGCGCCCGACAGCGTGGCGATCTGGGACAACACCGCGACGCAGCACTACGCGGTGATGGATTATCCGCCGTGCCACCGCAAGATGGAGCGGGCCGGCATCATCGGCAGCAGGCCGTACTGAGCGCTGGATTCGAGCAAATGAACATGCAAGACAACCTGATCACACCGGCCAAGTCGGCCTACGCCTATCCGCTGCTGGTCAAGCAGCTGCTGACCAATGCCCTGAGCCTTTACGGCGACCAGGAGATCAGCTATCGCGGCGAGATGCGCTACACCTTCCGCGATTTCCGCCACCGTATCGGCAAGCTGGCCTCCGCGCTGGCCGCGCTGGACGTCCGCCACGGCAGCACCGTGGCCGTGATGGACTGGGACAGCCACCGCTACCTGGAATGCTATTTCGGCGTGCCGATGATGGGAGCCACGCTGTTCACCGTCAATGTGCGGCTGTCGCCCCAGCAGATCCTGTACACGCTCAACGATGCGGGCGCCGCGATCGTGCTGGTGCACCCGGACTTCCTGCCGGTGATCGAGCAGATCCGGCCGCAGCTCACCGGCAACCCGCGCTTCGTGCTGCTGGCCGATGGCCAGGACGTGCCCAAGACCAGCGTGCCGTTTGCCGGCGAGTACGAGGCGCTGCTGGCGCAGGCGCCGGCGGACTTCGAGTTTGCGGACTTCGACGAGAACACCAAGGCGGCGACCTTCTACACGACCGGCACCACCGGCGATCCGAAGGGCGTCTGCTACAGCCACCGCGAGATCGTGCTGCACACGCTGGCGTCGGCGACGAGCCTGTGCTCGCCGCGCGAAGGGCAGCGCATGCATCGCGAAGATGTCTACATGCCGATCACGCCAATGTTCCATGTGCTGGCGTGGGGCATTCCGTACGTCGCCGTGATGCTGGGGCTGCGCACGGTGCTGCCGGGCCGCTACGTGCCCGATCAGCTGCTGAAGCTGCGCGAAACCGAGAAGGTCACGTTCTCGCACTGCGTGCCGACCATCCTGCAGATGCTGCTGCAGGCCTCCGCCGACGGCAAGCCTGACCTGTCCGGGTGGAAGATCATCATCGGTGGCTCGGCGCTGCCGCCCGCGCTGTGCGAGGCGGCCCTGGCGCGCGGCATCGACATCTTCGCCGGCTACGGCATGTCGGAGACCGGCCCGATCGTGTCGCTGGCGCAGCTGCCTCCCGGTTGCGTGCCGAAGGACCGTGCCGAGGAAGTCCGCATGCGCTGCTCCACCGGCCGTCCGGTGACGCTGGTGGACTACCGCATCGTCAGCGAAGACATGCAGGACCTGCCGCGCGACGGCAAGAGCCGCGGCGAGATCGTGCTGCGCGCGCCGTTCCTGACCAAGGCGTACTTCGGCAAGCCGGCGGCATCTGAAGAGCTGTGGGCCGGCGGCTACCTGCACACGCAGGACGTCGCGGTGATGGGCCAGGACGGCTTCGTGCAGATCGTCGACCGCATCAAGGACGTGATCAAGACCGGCGGCGAGTGGGTGTCGTCGATCGAGGTGGAGAACCTGATCACCGAAGTGCCCGGCGTGCTGGAGTGCGCGGTGATCGGCGTGCCCGATGCGCGGTGGGGTGAACGGCCGATGGCGTTCGTGGTGCGCAAGCCGGGCGTGGAAGTGGGTGCGGAGCAGGTCCGCGGGCATCTGCTGGGGCACGTCGACTCGCAGCGCATCAGCAAGTACGCGGTGCCCGAAGCTGACCGCATCACGTTCGTCGAGGCGATCCCGAAGACGAGCGTTGGCAAGATCAACAAGAAGCAGCTGCGCGAAAACGTAGCCTGAGAGGGAAGGTAAGGAGCTTGGCGCCAGTCCTTAGGCGGGGACTGGCGCTATTTTTTTGGTTCAATGCCAGAAGGACGACAGGCCTCAGTCTTTCGAAGCCAACGCCGAATCCGGTGCGCGGCGAAAGCTGATGGCAAGCCGGTTGTAGGCGTTCATCAGGCTGATCGCCATGGTGAGGTCGGCAAGTTCCTTCTCGCTGAATACCGCGGCCGCGGCTTTGAAGTCCTCCTCGGGCACATGTGTATCCGCCACCAGGGTGACCGACTCAGCCCATGCGAGTGCGGCCTTCTCGCGCTCGCTGAACAACGGCCCCGCTTCATGCCAGGCTTGCACGAGCGCGAGCTTTGCAGGCGTGATGCCCTTCTTGACGAGGTCACGCGTATGCATGTCGAGGCAATACGCGCACCCATTGATCTGGCTCACGCGCAGATAGACCAGTTCTACGAGGACGTCTTCAAGGCCCGATTGCATGACATAGCCGTACACGGCGCCAAATGCCTTGACACCGCCCGGCGATGCCTTGGTGTAATCCAGTCTCATTTCAAACTCCTATTTGTCGTTGATCGTCAGTTCCTTGTCGGCCGAGTCGACTACGAACACGGCCAGCAGCTTTGCCGGCTTTGTCTTGCTCGCATTGCGGCTCACCGGGTGGCGGGAGCCGGGCGCTTCAAAAAAGCTTTCCCCCGCCTTGTACACACGTTCCGGCTCGTCATTGACCTTGCTCGCGATACTGCCCGAGACAACGTATGCATAGATGAACGACGACCTGGCATGGGTATGCGGCAGCGAGGCACCGCCAGGCGGATAGAGAACCTCCACGGCAATGAGCGACTTGCCCGGGATATTGGGAATTTCCCTTGAGAAATTCGGCTTGACCGTGTCGCCGGCACCGTGGGCCGCAGCGACCCCGGTGAAGGCCATCCCGGAAGCTGTCAGCAGGGAGAGAAGAATGCGTTGCAGTTTCATGTTTGGCTCCTTGGAGGCTAGAATCATGCGCTCCACGTGGTTCACAAAAAAGAACCAAAAACGCAATTTCTGAATGCACCAGAGGCAATGCACCAGAGGCGATGACGAAGATCCTGGGTCTGAAGCTGGACCGTGCGTCCAAGACTTCACTGGCAGAACAGATACGGCTTGGCATCACCGGCGCTATCGAAAGTGGCGTACTCGTTGCCGGCGCCCGGTTGCCGTCGTGGATAGACCTTGCTGCCCAGCTTGGCGTGGCGCGAGGCACCGTCAAGACAGCGTACGAGCGGCTGACCGATGCGCAACTGGTCGTTTCGTCGCGTGCCGGCGGAACCAGGGTTTCCGACCGTACCGCGGTCGCAAGGCCCGTCGCGGTACAGGCGCGCTCGGTCGAGACGGATCTGCGCTCAGAGCTGTACCAGCACTTCCTGCCCGGCCCCGCAGTCTTTCAGATGGGCGTGCCGGCATCGGACTGCTTCCCGGCCACCTTGTTCGCGCGACTGCGATCGCGTGCGGCACGTGATGAGGTGGAGGCGCCGGCGGCCTACCCGGATCCGCGCGGCGAGCATGAACTGCGGCGCGAAATCGCGGCGCACCTGGCCTTGTCGCGAGGGATTGAATGTCAGCTCTCGCAGGTCTTCATTACCGCCGGCTTTTCGGGGGCGCTCGGTGTCGCGCTGCGGGTGATCCAGGCGGAAGGCCGAAAAGCCTGGGTCGAGAACCCGGGATTTATGCCCAGTCGCAGGGCCATGGCACTTTCCCAGCTCACGACGGTTCCCGTCCCGGTCGACGAAGATGGCATCGACGTCAGCTATGGCGAAGCGCATGCACCGGATGCCGCGGTGGCCCTGGTCACCGCAGGGCAACAGGCGCCACTGGGCCCGACACTATCGCTCGGTCGTCGCCTGCAGCTCCTCGAATGGGCAAGCCGCGCGGGAGCCTGGATCATCGAGGACGACTACCTTGGCGAACTCCAGCTCAGGCGCCGGGCGGCTCCCGCACTGGCATCGCAGGATCGAGCGGGACGGGTCATCCACATCGGGTCGTTCAGCAAGACGCTCAGTCCGACGCTGCGGCTGGGCTTCGTCGTCGCGCCGCCCGGCCTGGTGTCGCGCTTCGATGAAGTCGTCGCCTGCCTCGCTTCCGCGCCCGGGCCGGCGGTGCAGATGGCGACGGCCGAATTCATGCGGGATGGGCACTATATGCGGCACCTGCGTCGCATGAAACGCATTTACGCAGCCCGCAGCGATGCGGTCCTGGCGGCACTCAGTGCCAGGGGATTTCACGCCTATCCGGCAGGCCTTGCCGTAGTGGCGAGGCTGCCGGACGGCGCCGACGACAAGCGTATCGCCCGGGAAGCCTATGCCTATGGGCTGGCGCCCGCGCCGTTATCGGGCTGGTACTGCTCTGCCTCCACGCAGCGGTCTGGCCTGCTTCTTGGCGTCGCGACGGCGATCGAACATCAGGTACCGGCTGCCTGCGATCGCTTGCAACAGCTGATCCGCAAGTTTTCCTAGCGCAGCGTCGCGGGTAGCGTCGTGGGATAGGTGGTACAGAGTTTCTCCCGGTTTTTGGTGCTTTTTCAGCGTCCGGCGAACAGACACAATGCGGCTCATCGAACCCAAACGGAGCGTCGCCTTCGGCTCCGCTGTGTCGTTGACTCATCGCTGCACTGCCTGGCTGCGCAGCATCAAGGAGAAAGCTCATGAAGATTTTTGTCGCGGGCGCCACGGGCGCTATCGGATTGCCGCTTGTGCGCGTACTTCGCGCGCTGAACCATGAAGTGACAGGGATGACCCGCGCCGGCGCAGGTGCCGACAGGCTGCGCGAGCTCGGCGCCAGAGTGTCCTTCGCGGATGCGTTTCACCCACAGTCCGTTCAGGACGCCATCCGGACCGCGTCGCCCGACGTGGTTATCGACCAGCTCACGTGGCTTCCTGCGAATCCGGCGGACATCATCAAGTCAATGCCCGACGATACGCGCCTCCATCGGGAGGGAGGTGGCAATTTGCTGGCCGCTGCCGAGGCGCTGGGCGTGAAACGCTACATCGTGCAGTCGCGCGGCTTTTACCTAACTGCCCCACCGGGAAAGCTTGCCGACGAAATGGCCGGGCTTCGCTGCGACGCTCCCGGCGAAATCGGGGAAAGCGCGCGGGTCATCGGAGCCTATGAGAATGCGGTCATGGACTCGGCCTCGCTGGAAGGCGTGGTGCTGCGCTATGGTTTCTTCTATGGTCCCGGCACCTGGTACAGACCGGACGGGGCCATTGCGGAGCAGGCACGGAAAGGAGAAATGTCGATCATCGGCGATGGCAATGCAGTCTGGTCGTTCGTCCATATCGATGATGCGGTCGCGGCGACGGTTGCTGCGCTCACGGCTGCACCCGGCGTGTACAACGTGGTCGATGATGACCCGCTTCCCGTTGCCAGGTGGATGCCAGCATTCGCGCGCTGGGTCGATGCCCCGGAGCCGTCTCGCGTAAGCGTCGAGGCAGCACGGCAGGCTGCCGGGGAAGAAGCGGTCTACTATCACACCCGCCTGACAGGGGCCTCGAACAGCGCAGCGAAGGCGAAACTCGGTTTCGTCCCGCGGCCATTGCTCTGGAAGGATGCCTGAGCCTGGCTTCCCTGCGGGATGTCCGCGGACGAGTCGCGTGCAAGAATGGCACGAAAGAATGGGGCTGGTCCGCGCCGCACTTTGAAGGCCTTGCGAGACACAATGAAGAACGCCTCCCGAAGGAGGCGTGAGGGGAGAAAACCGGCGGCATGGTCCCGACCGGAAATCCCATCAAGGCTGGATATTGAACGCCTTCACAATCGCGCCATTGCGCTCGAACTCCTCGTGCAGCGACTGCCCGAGCTGCTGCAACGACTGCGCCGGCATCGGCTCATAGCTCAGCGCCTGCATCCGCTCCTGCACCTTCGGCGTCGCCGCGGCCTTGTAGGTCGCGGTCTGGATCTTCTGCGCCAGCTCTACCGGCACGCGCGCGGATGCGATCACGCCAACCCAGTTGCTGAATTCCACATCCGGATAGCCCAGTTCCGCGAAGGTCGGCACCTGCGGCAGCAGCGGCGAGCGGTTCTTCGACGCCACGGCGTACGGCTGCAGCTTGCCAGCCTTGATCATCGGCAGCGATGTCACCATGCCGTCGTACATCACCGCGATCTGGCCGCCCATCACCTGGGCCAGCGCCGGCGCCGAGCCGGCGAACGGCACGTGCTGCAGGTCCATGCCGGCCTTCTGGTTCACGATCACGCCCGCGTAGTGCGACGCCGTGCCGGCGCTGTAGGACGCGAAGCTGAGCTTGCCGGGATTGGCACGCGCGTAGTTCACCAGGCCGGTGAAGTCCTTGGCCGGCAGCGTGGGCGAGCCCACCAGCAGCAGCCGCGACCGCGCCACCGCGGCCAGCGGCCGGATGTCCTTCATGGTGTTGTAGGGGGTCTTCAGCACGTGCGGCACTTCGGTCAGCACGTTGGTCGCGGTCACCATGATGGTCTGGCCGTCGGGCGGCGCGGCCAGCATCGCGCTGATCGCGATGCCGCCGCCGGCGCCCGGCTTGTTGTCGACCACCACGGGCGTGCCGAGGTCGACCGAAAGCTGGTCGGCCAGCAGGCGTGCGATCACGTCCATGGTGCCGCCGGCAGGCGCCGGCACCAGCATGCGCACGGGCTTGCTGGTCCAGGCCATCGCGGCCGGCATCGCCAGTGCCAGCATGGCGGCAACCGCCGCGTGGCGGGGACGGAACAGGGTGGGGCGGGTTGGCATGGTTGTCTCCGTTTAAAGATATGAGATGGAACTGGCCCATGCCAGCCTTCTGGACGGGATGGTCATGGGATCAGGTTGAAGAGATCGGGCGCGCGCCGCTTCGTGCCGGTGCGAGCAGGTTCAGCGGGCAGATTCAGCCGGCAGCCAGCGTGGCGCGCTGCTTTGCGCGCGCAAGGGCCCGTTGCATGGCCTCGACCAGCACCGCGGGCGGCCGGGCGCCCGACACGCTGTGCGTGCCGTTGAAAACCACATGCGGCACGCCGAAGCCGGCGCGCAGCTGCCGCTGCTCCGGGTCGTGCAGCGGGGGCAGCCAGTCCAGGTCGGACGGGCCGTCGTTGGCGCCTGCGTCAGGCAATTCGATGCCGCACGCTGCCGCCGCGCGCCGCAGGACCTGCGGGTCGCCAATGTTCTCGGCGCCGACGAAGTAGCGCTTGAACAGCTCGTCCAGCAGCGGCGAAGCGGCATCGGGGCCGGCTTGCCTGACGGCGTGGCGGACCAGCCGGTGGGCCAGCAGCGTGCTGGGAAAGGTCTCGATGCGATCCAGCGCCAGCGTGATGCCGGCTTCGCGCGCCGCGGCGCAGACTTGCGCCTGGCGCGCTGCCAGCGCCTCGGGGCCTCCCAGCCGTGCCAGGTAGAACTCGCGGTAGGGCCTGCCCTCCGGTGGCGTGGTCGGGATCAGCGGGTAGGAGTGCCAGGCGACCCGGACCGCAACGTTCGGGTGCTCCCGGGCGAGCCATTCGATGGCGGTTTCCAGGTGCTTCTTGCCGATCATGCACCAGGGGCAGATCAGGTCGAAGTAGGCATCGACCGTAAGCGTCGTGGGGTAGTTCATGGCAGCAGCTTGATGACGCCCGCCGGACGCAAGCGTGCCTGGCGGCGGGCGAGGGGGAATCAGGGCGCGGACGCGGCTTGCGCGCGGCGCCAGGGCTGGCGGGCTGGCAGCTCGGCCAGCACCTCGGCGCGCCGGGCCTCGGTCATGCGGTCCCAGGTGCCGATTTCCAGCGGAGTCCTGCCGCAGCCCTGGCAATACTTGCCGGCCACGTCCAGGCGGCAGATGTTGAGGCACGGATTGGCGACGGCGGGGGCAGGGCTCATGACTTCAGCGGTGTCGTGGTTTGTCAGGGGCGCAAGGCGGCGAACGCCCGGCCGGAGCGGGGCGCCCGCGGCCAGGCGATGCGCGTCAGGCCGCGCGCTGCGGCAGGTTCTTCTGCCCGGCCTTGCGGTTGGGCGCCATGCCGTGCGCCGCAAGGGTTTCCTCGGCGCTGTCGTACCAGGTGCCAATGCGGTAGATCTCGCGCGCTTCCTTGCCCGAGGCGATCTCGCGGCCCAGTTCCTTGGCCACGCGCACGCATTGCTCGATCTGCTGCACCGACGTCATGCGGTTGCCGTGCTGGTCGATGATGGTGTCCTCGATGCCGCAGCGCGGGTGCAGGCCCATGGACATGGCCATCATGTTGAACGGCAGCACGTTCTTCAGCAGCGATTCCGCGGTCAGCGTGCAGCCATCCGGCGCGCGGTGGATGAAGTTGAAGAAGTTGAACGGGTTGGGGCCGTCGAAGCCGCCGCCGATGCCGATCCAGGTCAGGTTCAGCGGGCCCATGTAGGTACCGTTGCGGACCAGACGCTCCAGCGTTTCCAGGGCGTGAATGCCGGTGAGCTGGAAGTGCGGCTGGATGCCGGCGGCCGACAGGCGGCGCAGGTGCTCGGCCACCCATTGCGGGCCGGCCGGCACCGTCATCTCGCTGTAGGCTGCCTGGTAGGCCGGGTTCTCGAGCGACGTACCCTTCAGGTATTCGGGGTACAGCAGCTCCATGATGTTCATCTGCGTGGTGTTGATCGCCACGGTCACCTGGTCGGGCTTCGGCGTCAGTTCGGCCAGCATGTGGCGGGTGTCGTCCGACAGCCACTTGGCGGCTTCGCCATCGCTTTCCGGCGCGAACGAGATCGAGCCGCCGACCTGGATGATCATGTCGGGCACGGCTGCGCGCACGCCGGCGATCAGTTCGTTGAACTTCGACAGGCGCTTGGAGCCCTTGCCGTCCAGTTCGCGCACGTGCAGGTGCAGCACGGTGGCGCCGGCGTTGTAGCAGTCCACGGCTTTTTGCACCTGTTCTTCCATGGTGACCGGAATATCTTCAGGGAAATCCTCGGGCATCCACTCCGGGCCATAGGGGGCCACGGTGATGACGACCTTGTCCATGTTCTCGGGGTGCAGGGAATCGTCGAGGAATTGCATGCTGTTGCTCCTGGGTGTAATTGGCAAGCGGTCCGGCCAGAACTTGCTGGTTCGCGGTCCGTCAGCCTGTTTTCATCGTCATTCGGATGAACCGAAGTATCGGTCAACGGCATGAAGCAATTTGACGATCCGGGACGATCGTTTGACATTTCGGGACAGTCAGGGAAAACACGATGTGCGTGGCCCGGGCAACGTTGCACAGTGTCGGAGCGATGGCGCAGACGCGCCGTATTTTCGTTCTCACCCGCGGCAGCAGATGCCGGCTTTCAAGTGAATTGCCTGTCCCCTACCGTCCCGGTTTCCTTCGTCCACGGCTTTCTGCCAGGTGCCGATCCCGCGTTGATCGCGCAGCTGGCGGAGCGCTCGGGCATTGCCGCGGAACTGATGGTCGAGCCCGCGGCGCGCGTGACGCAGGAGCAGTTCTCGACCTTGTACCGGCTGCTGGCGCACGAGCTCGACGACGAGATGCCCGGCATCTTCAGCCGTCCGCTGCGCAACGGCACGCTCAAGTACCTGTGCCTGAGCTTACTGGATGCGCCACGGCTCGAAGTGGCGCTGCATCGCTTCGGGCAATTCTTCCGCCTGCTGCTGGACGAATTCCGCGTGGAGTCGCGGCGCGAAGGCAATGCCGCGCATGTGGAACTGGTGGAGGCCGCGGCGGGGCCGGCCGTGAACCCGATGGCGCGCGAGCTGATGCTGAAGCTGGTGCATGGCGTGGCGTCATGGCTGATCCGCCACAAGATCCCGCTGCAGGCGGTGCAACTGCCGTCAGGGCGGCCCGCGCAGGCAAGCGACCACCTCTACCTGTTTCCCGGCCCGGTACATTTCGGCTGCGAGCGCGGCGGCATAGTCTTCGACGCGGCATTCCTCGACATGCCGGTGCGGCAGCGCAAGGCCGACCTGGAAAAATTCCTCGCCCGCGCGCCCGAGGACTGGATCTTCGTCACGTTCGCCGAACCCATGACCTGCCATCGCGTCAGGCAGTACGTGGCGGACTGCCTGCCCGTAGCGCCGACCATCGAAGACGTGGCCGCGGCGCTGCACTGCTCCGTGCGCACGCTATGCCGCCGGCTGTCCGCGGAAGGCACCACCTTCCAGGCGATCAAGGACAGCGTGCGGCGCGACATCGCCATCCAGCGCCTGACGCGCTCCAATGACGCGATCACCGCCATTGCCTTCGACGTGGGCTTCGACAATCCCACGGCCTTCCACCGGGCCTTCCGGCACTGGACCGGCAGTACGCCCAACGCCTACCGACGCACGCCGTAGAACCCTGCGCCAGCATCCGGGACTAGCGCACGCGTCCGGCTCGGTCCTCGCCTGCCTGACTGGCGGTCTGGATGACGGCACTGATGGCATTGAGGCCGGCCGTCACCTTCTCGTAGAGCGGCACACCACCGAAATACAAGTAGCCCAGGAACAAAGCCAACCCAAGTGCGGCAAAGAGCAAGTCACGATCGTACACGGCCTTCCCTCACAGTTCAGTACAGCACTGTTCTAAGTTTCATTGAAGAAACGTAGCGGGAGAAGGTCGCAATGTCTGCGACATAACGGACTCCGTTGCGTTCGTTCATCGCTACCCGCGATACCATGAGAGAGTTGGGCTTCACAGATGAACTCGCGGGCCATTGACCCGTGCGGACCGCGTGGCGGTGTGCCGTTTCTTGCAACGGAGGGGCGATGCGAGACGTCATACTTGAATCCGTTCTGACTTGTCCGCATTGCGGTTGGGCACAGCGGGAGACGATGCCGACGGATGCCTGCGTGTTCTTCTATGAGTGCGCAAACTGCAAGGCGCTGCTGAAGCCCGCTCCTGGCGAGTGTTGCGTGTTTTGCTCGTTCGGGACGGTCGGATGTCCGCCGGTGCAGCAAGGACACTGCTGTGAGCGCAAGGTCTGATGTGAAACGTCTCCCGCAGAACGAGCCAAGGGGCCCGTGCAGGCCATGCGGGCCCGATCCACTGCGCGCGGACGGCCAGGCGACGACAAGTTCCCGTGGGGAAGGGCATGCCTGCGCCATGGGCGCCAGGGCGGCTTACCACTGCTGCTGCTTGCTGCCCTTGATGTTGCCCGCTACGCCGCCGGCCACGGCGCCAATCGCCGCGCCAGTCCAGCCGCTGCCTCCCGCGATGGCCGCGATGCCAGCACCCGCCGCGGCGCCGATGCCGGCGCCGGTCACCGTGCCTTGCTGCTGCGGTGTCATATTCGTGCATCCGGCAGCGCTGGCGACGACCAGCACTACGCCAATCAGTTGGAGTCGTTTCATGGCGTCACCTTACTTCTTGGTCTGCAGACCGGGAACAACCATTTCGAACCAGATCGTTTCAATGACCGGCCGCTGCAACTGGTCAGGATGTGCCGCGTACCAGCGATCCACGCCCTGGCGCACCGAGTCGAGCGAATGGCCCTTGAGCCCTCTCGCAAAGCGCGGAACGATGCTTTGCGAGTCAGGCGGCGGCTTGCCTTCGTGATAGGCAATATCAACCTGGACCAGGTTGGCAAGGCCTACGAGGTAGGCTTTTTTTGTCTGCTCGGAGGAATCCGTCCACTGCTTGCCGGTGATCAGCGGGACTTCATCGGCGCGGGAGCCAGGCGCCAATGTCAATGCCATCAGTGCCGCAGTCGTTACTGCGAGCCGGCTCAGTCTTCTCGCCATTGCGGTCTCCCTCGGTGGTTACTGTTGCCCACGGGGCGGGTGCGTTCTTCATATTAGTCTCTATCCGGTGTCGGCAGGGCCACCGTGCAGGCTGCGGGAGCACAGCGAGCCACAGGATCCCTCCAGGCCGACCGTCAAGCGACTGCCGCGCCCGGCCATTGGCATGCTCAGCAACAGGGGGGGGCGTGCCTGGCGGCAGGGCGCGGGGCTGGTCCGCGTGAGTACGTTGGCGGGTTTGGAGCGCTTCGGCGTCCTCAGTTCCAGATTGGATCTTCCTTCTGCATCTGATCCTTCGTTTTCTTCATCCAATACGCGCCGATCTGGCGTTCCGTGACGGAGCCCTGCTTCTTGACGTCGATCTTGTCGAAATTCTGGTAGACCTGCGGCATGCCCGCCTGCGCTTCGTCACGGGTCAACTTGCCGTCATGATTGGCATCGGCCGCCTTGAATCGCTCGGTGATCATGGCCTTGGCCTGTGCCGTCGTCGGGGGGGCTTTCGGAACCTCGCCTGCTGGCATTGCTCCCGGTTGGGCTCCCGGTGCTGATTGCGCAGTCGCACCCAGAGAAGTGAATGCGATCAGCACTGCGAAAACTGCGGGCAATTTGCGTACGGTCATCTCGCTCTCCTCAAGTCGTGATGTTCTTTGGACAGGAAGACAATGCAGCCGCCTTCTGTGAGCCTTGGCTCACTCAGCATTCTAGGCGCTCGGCGCCGGGACCGCGCACGGATTTGAGCCACGATGACGTCAGGGTATGGACGTGAATCCCTTTCTCGCCCATTGCGAACGACGACCCACGGCTCATGTAGAATTGCACCCCATGTCGCGCGTGATTGCTATCCTCCTGATGCTGCTCATGCCGCTGCAGGCCTTTGCCGCAGTGGAGCGTCAGCTCGCGCACCCGGCCGGTTCGGTGCTGGAGCACATGCTTGAGCACGCCGAACATGTTCCCCATCACCACGATGACGACGGCGATATCGAGTTCGATGATTCCGCGGCCTCGGCTTCGCATCAGCTCGACTTCGACTACGGCATGAACTTCCAGGCGGCACTGACGGTTCCGGTGTTGCCGCCACTGCTGCCACATACGCAGTCGGAGCCACTGTTTCTCGGTGGCGCCATCCCGCATCCCGACGGCAGTCCGCCTTTACGACCTCCTCACGCGCCCGCCTGACGGCGGGGCGCTATCCATTGGATTTCTGATCGCGGCGCAGCCTGTAGCGCCGCGCCCCGCCGCATTCGCTCGTCATTGCGTTGCGCTGGGGATTCCATGCAGAAATCACTTATTGCCTTTGTCGCGTCCACGTTGCTTGCGTCTGTGGCCTATGGTCAGACACCGCCGGCCGACCTGCACGCATTGTTTCATCTCGCCTGGGAGCGATCCGTGGCCTCCCGGACCACCGAGGGCCGGCGCCAGGAGGCCGCTGCCGGCCGCATCCAGGCGGATTCCCTGATCGCCGGCCCGCCCACGCTGGGCCTGCTGCACCGGGATGACCGGTGGACCGAGAAGCGCGGGCTGCGCGAGAGTGAGGTTCAGCTTGGTGTTCCCATCTGGATGCCTGGCCAGCGTGGTGCGCGCGGCGACCTTGCCGATGCCCAGATAGCCGAAGCCGAGGCCGGCGCCACGCTGGCGCAGCTCAACGTCGCGGCGGAGGTCCGCGAGCGAGTCTGGCACCTTGCCGCGGCGCATGGGGAGCGCGACGTCCTGGCACGCCGTGCCGAGGTCGCCGCTTCTTTGCGCGACGACGTCAGGCGACGTGTCGCGGCGGGTGACCTGGCGCGTACTGACCTGTTGCTGGCGCAGCAGGACTACCTGGCCGCTCAGGGGCTGGTTGCCGAAAGTGAGGCGCGCCTGGTCGACGCACGCGCGCGGCTGCTGCAGTCGACGGGTACTTCGGCGCTGCCGGCCCGGTACGACGAAGCGCCCGCCGTGGTCGTCGACCCGGCTGTCCACCCCAGGCTCGCAGCCGCACAGCGGACAGTGGACCGAAACGAGCGCCAGCTTGGATACCTGCGCAAATCGCGCCGCGATGCTCCGGAGGTCGGCGTGCTGTACCGCAATGACCGTGCGGGCGGCGGCATGCCGAGCGACCAGACCATTGGCCTGTTCGTGAAGATTCCGTTTGCGACCGACGCGCGCAACCTGCCGCGCGAGACCGCCGCGCAGACCGAGCTGATGACCGCAAGAGCCGAACTGGAGCGGGCGGAACGGAACCTCCATTCCGATATCGACACCGCCAAGGCCGCACTGGCGCTGGCCGAGCAGCAGCTCGCCCTGACAGAAGAGCGCAGCGCCACGCTGTCGGAGCGTGCGGCCTTGTTGCGCAAGACCTTCAACCTCGGCGAGATCGGCTTGCCGGAAGTGCTGCGGGCACAAAACCAGGCGCTCGAAGCCGAAGCCGACCTTGTTCGCCAGCGTGCGCGGCGCGGACTTGCCGTTGCCGCCCTCAACCAGGCATTCGGAGTTCTCCCATGATCCGTCCCTTCTGTCTCGTCCTTCTGTTCCTGCTGGCTTGCGCGGCACAGGCCGGACCGGGCGCCCATGGCCCCAACGGCGAGCACCTCGATGCACCGGCAACGTCCGCCGCCATGGCAGCGGCGCAGCCCGTCGTTGAAGCCAGCACGGAGGCCTTCGAGCTGGTCGGCACGCTCTCGGCAGACGAGCTGTCAGTCCTGGTGGACCGCTACGAAACCAACGAGCCGGTCCTGAACGGGACGCTGGAAGTCGAGTTCGGCGGCCTCAAGGCAGCAGGCACGCTGCATGCCGATATCGGCGACTACGCCTTTACCGACGAGAAGCTGCTCAAGGCGCTGCGACAGCCTGGCAATCACGCGCTGGTTTTCACGCTGGTCGCCGGAAACGACGCCGACCTGATCGAGGGCACGCTGAACGTTGCCTCGGACCAGGATGCGCACGGTGACTCCGGCTGGACGCGGTCGTGGTGGCTCTGGGGTGCGGCAGCCGTGGCGCTGGCCATTGCCGGCACGGCGCTGCTGCGCCGTCGCCACGCCGGGAAGAAAGCATGAGAACCGATATGAACAAGATGACGAAGGTGGCGGCGATCTCGATCGTGGGCCTGGCAGCTCAGGCATGGGCCGGTCCGGGCGCACATGGGCCGAGTGGCGAGCACCTCGATGCGCCGGCCGCGGCCACGGGCAGTGGCCTGGCCCGCCTGCCCGATGGCAGCGTCCAGGTGCCCAAGCTCGCCCAGCGCCGCATGGGCATCCGGACACTGATGCCGCAGGAAGCGGCACACCCGGTGACCGTCGAGCTGAACGCCGTGGTCTCCATCGACCCGAATGCGGGCGGGCGCTTGCAGGCGGGGCATGCCGGCTGGATCGAGCCGCCCGACGGTGGCTTTCCCGTGCTCGGTCAGCGCGTCGGCAAAGGGCAGGTGCTGGCGCTGCTGCGGCACAAGAACGAGCCATTCGATATCGGCAACCAGCAGGCCCAGCTTGCCAACCTCAGTGCCAGCCTCAAGCTGGCGCGGCAGCGGCTGGAGCGGCTGGAGTCGCTGCAGGACAGCATCCCCCGCAAGGAAATCGAAGCGGCCCGTGCGGAGGTGCAAAGCCTGACGGGTCAGCGTGACGCCGTCGGCAAGAGCTTGCACCAGACCGACGCGTTGCGTTCTCCGGCGTCCGGCGTCATCGCCACGGCCAATGTCCTGGCCGGGCAGGTCGTTGCCGCTGGCGATGTCCTGTACGAGGTGGTGGATCCGGCCCGGATGCTGATTGAGGCCAATACCGCGGATGCGTCCCTGGCCACGCGCATCCAGGATGGCACGCTGGCCGGGACAGGTGTGTCCGGGGGCGGCAAGCTGGATTTCATCGGCGCGGGCCGCAGCCTGAAGAACGGCGCCGTGCCGCTGATGTTCCGGCTGACGGCCAATACCGCGCCGCTGGCCGTGGGCCAGCCTGTGACCGTGGTCGCCCGCCTGAGCGACAGCGTCAAGGGCATCGCGCTGCCCGGCGAAGCGCTGGTGCGCAATGCCAGCAACCTTCCGGTGGTGTGGATCAAGTCCGGCACGCAGCGCTTCATCGCACAGCCGGTCGAGTTCCGCACGCTCGATGCGCGCACCGTGGTCGTCATCAAGGGCCTGTCGCCCGAGAACCGCGTGGTCGTCTCCGGCGCCGCGCTGATCAACCAGATTCGCTAGGGGGCGGCGCGCATGTTCAACTGGATCGTTCGCGCCAGCCTTGGCAACCGGCTGCTGGTGCTGGCCTTCGCATTCCTGCTGATGGCGTATGGTGCGCTGACGGCGTGGCGCACACCGGTGGATGTGTTCCCGGACCTCAACAAGCCCCTGGTGACGGTCTTGACCGAGGCTGGTGGCATGGCGCCGCAGGAGGTGGAGCTGCTGGTGTCGTTCCCCATCGAGACCGCCCTGAATGGCATGCCCGGCGTCACGCGGGTCAGGTCCGTGTCGGGCGTGGGCCTGTCGATCGTCTACGCCGAGTTCGACTGGGGCAGCGATGTCTATCGCAACCGGCAGCTCGTGTCGGAGCGGCTGACGCTGGTCAAGGAGCAGTTGCCGGGCGGGCTGACGCCCATCCTTGGGCCAGTGTCGTCGATCATGGGCGAGATCATGTTGATCGCCTTGCCGATCGATCCGGCCAGGGCCAGTCCCATGCAGGCCCGCGAGTACGCGGACTTCGTGCTGCGCCCGCGCCTGTTGTCCGTGCCCGGCGTCTCCCAGGTGATCCCGATCGGCGGTGAGGTGCGGCAGTTGCGGGTCGAGCCTGATACGGCCAGGATGGCGCAATTCGGGGTCGCGCTGGCACAGGTCGAAGGCGCCCTGCGCGAGTTCGCGGCCAATACCAGCGGCGGCTTCATTGACCTGAACGGCCGCGAGTACCTGATCCGCAATCTGGGCCGGACCAACCGGCTGGACGACTTGAAGGGCCTGGCTGTCGCCTACAAGGACGGCATGCCTGTCATGCTGGAGCAGGTCGCCGGCGTGCGCTACGCGGCGGCGCTCAAGCGCGGCGATGCCGGCTTCAACGGCAAGCCGGCGGTGATCGTCAGCGTGCAGAAGCAGCCCGCCGCGGATACGGTGCGGCTGACGCAGGATCTCGAGCGCGCGCTCGGGGAACTCAAGCAAGGATTGCCGGCGGGCTTGTCGGCGCCACAGGTACTGTTCCGGCAGGCGGACTTCATCGAGGCCTCGATCGGCAACGTTGTCGAGGCACTGCGCGACGGCGCCATCATGGTGACCGTCATCCTGTTCGTCTTCCTGCTAAGCGCCCGCACCACCGCCATTTCGCTGGTCGCCATCCCGCTGTCGCTCGCGGTCACGGCCCTGGCGTTTCACTGGCTCGGCCAGTCGATCAACGTCATGACGCTGGGCGGCCTGGCGATCGCCATCGGCGAACTCGTTGACGATGCCGTGGTCGACGTTGAGAACATACTGCGCCGGCTCAAGCAGCGCAGGACCATGGAAGATCCACCGTCGGTCCTGGAGGTGATCTGGCGAGCCTCGGTCGAGGTGCGTTCCGGGATCGTCTATGCCACGCTGATCGTCGTGCTGGTGTTCGTGCCGCTGTTCGCGCTGCCGGGCATCGAAGGGCGGCTGTTCGCGCCGTTGGGCATCGCCTATATCGTGTCGATCCTTGCCTCGATGCTGGTGTCGATGACCGTCACGCCGGTACTGTCGTACTACCTGCTGCCCGGCATGACGCGGCTCGGCCATGCGGACAGCGCGTTGGTGGCATGGCTCAAGCGGGTCGACACGCGGATTCTCGACTGGTGCTTTCCGCGCGCCAGGCCGATCCTGCTGGGAGCCGCGGCCGCAGTCGTGCTGGCTGCCGCCACGGTGCCGCTGCTTCCACGCGCCTTCCTGCCGCCCTTCAACGAGGGATCGCTGGTGATGTCCCTGATGTTCAACCCGGGCACATCGCTGGCGGAGGCGAACCGGATGGGTTCATTGTCCGAGGCCCTGATTCGCCAGGTTCCCGAAGTGACACAGGTCGGGCGGCGCACCGGGCGCGCCGAACTCGACGAGCATGCCGAAGGGGTGCATTCTTCCGAGATCGACGTTGACCTGAAGCGCTCCGGCCGCAGCCGCGAGGAGGTCATGGCCGCCATTCGCGCGCAACTGGCCAGCCTGCCCGCGGCCATCGCGATCGGCCAGCCGATCTCGCACCGGCTCGACCATCTGCTTTCCGGCGTACGGGCGCAGATTGCGCTGAAGATCTATGGCGATGACCTGGATACGCTGCGGGGCCTGGCCGAGCGGGTGCGTGGCGGCCTCGCGGGCATTCCCGGGCTGGTCGACATCACCGTGGAGCGGCAGGTACTGATTCCCCAGGTCAACGTGCACCTGGACTACCGCAAGGCCTCGCAATATGGCATTCCCGCCGGCGAGGCGCTGAAGGCGCTGCAGACGCTGTCGGACGGCACCCGCGTGACGCAGGTCATCGATGGCGTGCGGCGCTACGACCTGGTGGTGCGCCTGCCCGACGCCGGCCGCGCGCCCCAGGACCTCGCGCGCGTGATGCTGGATTCCCCGCGCGGTCCCGTGCCCTTGTCGGCGATCGCCACCGTCGTGGAAGGCGACGGGCCGAACCAGATCGGGCGCGAGAACGGCCGCCGGCGCATCGTGGTCTATGCCAACACCGACGGCTCCGACATGGGCACCATCATCGGCAAGGTTCGCAGTGCGGTCGGGCAGGCGGGCCTGCCGGGCGGGTATTTCGTCAGCATCGAGGGGCAGTTCCAGGCGCAAGAGCAGGCAACGCAACGGATCGTGCTGCTTGCGCTGCTGTCGCTGGTGCTGATCTACCTGGTGCTGTACTCGCGCTACCGCTCGGCGACGCTGGCGCTCATCATCATGGCGAATATCCCCTTTGCGCTGATCGGCAGCGTGATCGCGATGTGGGTCGGCGGCCTGACGCTGTCGGTGGCGTCCATGGTCGGCTTCATCACGCTGACCGGCATCGCCACGCGCAATGGCATCCTCAAGGTCAGCCATTACATCAACCTGTGCCGCTTGGAGGGCGAGGCGTTTGGCATGCCCATGATCGTGCGGGGCTCGCTGGAACGGCTCACACCCGTGCTGATGACGGCACTGGTCGCCGCGTTTGCGCTGGTGCCGCTGCTGGTGGCGGCCGACGCACCCGGCAAGGAAATCCTGCACCCGGTTGCCGTCGTCATCTTCGGCGGGCTGATGAGTTCGACCCTCCTCGATACCTTGCTGACACCGCTCGCATTCTGGTTGTTCGGTCGCCAGCCACTGGCGCGCATCCTTGCGCAACAAGGCAACGACGCCTACTGAACCAAGGGCCATGGCGGCGACGCCCCAGAGTCGCCGCAGACACGGAGTACACGATGAAAAAGCAGCTTTCCGCAGTGTTGTTCGCAGCGAGCCTGGGCCTGTCTGGCCTGGCGATGGCCCATGGCGCCAAGCCGGCGCAATACGGCGGCGCCGTGCAGACCGCAAGCGACCTGCAGTTCGAGCTGGTCAACAACGACGGCAGCATTACCATCTATGTCGACGACCACGACAAGAAGCTGCCGGTGGCGGGGGCCAGCGGCAAGCTGACCGTGCTGACCGGAACGCAGAAAGCCGAAACCGCGCTGGTCCCGGGCGCGGGCAATGCGCTGGTGGCGGCCGACAAGCTGGCGCTTGCTGCCGGGTCCAAGGCAGTTGCAGCGATCAGGTTCGCCGACGGCAAGACTGCCACAGTGCGCTTTGCCTTGAAGTGAGATTGGCGCTCGTGGCCATCGTCAAGGCCAGCGGCTCAGCGCATGGTGCGGATGGTTTTGTGCATGCGCGCTTTGTCTCAGGCAGCCTGGCCGATGATGGGGATCACGCCGAAGGCAACGGTGGCCAGCATCATGACCGCCGCTGCCGACAGCGCCCAGAGCAGGGTGTAGCGCTGGTGATCGCCAAACTCGACCTCGGCCAGGCCGACCAGCAAATAGGTCGATGCGACCAGCGGGCTCAACAGGTGGACCTGCTGGCCGATCAGCGATGCGCGGCCGATCTCGGCGGCACTGATGCCATAGACGGCGGCGGCCTTGGCCAGGATCGGCAGGATGCCGAAGTAAAAGGCGTCGTTCGAGATAAAGAACGTGAACGGAATGCTCAGCACGCCGGTCACGACGGCCATGTACGGGCCCATCCAGTCCGGCACCGCGCTGATGACGCTGTTTGCGATCGCGTCGACCATCTTCGTGCCCGACAGGATGCCGACGAAGATGCCGGCGGCGAAGATCAGCGATACCACCGGCACGACGTTGGCCGCATGCGCGCTGATCCGCTCCTTCTGTTCGTGCAGGCTCGGGTAGTTGACCATCAGCGCGATGGCGCTGGCGACGATGAACAGCGCAGGCAGCGGAAAGGTGCCGAGGATCAGCAGCACCATCAGGCCGATGGTCAGCACGAAGTTGAACCACAGCAGTTTCGGCCTGGCGATCTGCGGATCGCCGGCGCCGGGTTCCTGCATGTCATGACCCGCAGGACCCGAACCAACCGAAGTACCCGAGTGAAATGAGGGAGCGGTCCCGGCGCTCATCAGCGCGATGCTGCCGAGCCGGTCGCGTTCGCGGCGGCCGAGCAGGAATGCCACGAACAGACCCCACATGCCGGTGACAATCATCGGCAGGATCATCGGCACGAAGAGCGATCCCACGTCCACGCCCAGCGAGCTGGCGGCACGCGCGGTCGGGCCGCCCCAGGGCAGGATGTTCATCAGCCCGCCCGCCATCATGATCACGCAGGCCAGCACCAGCCGGCTGATGCCCAGCCGCTTGTAGAGCGGCAGCATGGCGGCGCAGGTGATCATATAGGTGGTCGAGCCGTCGCCGTCGAGCGACACCAGCACGGCCAGCACGAAGGTGCCCATGATGATCTTGACCGGATCGCCGCCTACCACCTTCAGGATGAGGCGCACCACCGGATCGAACAGGCCGGCATCGATCATCACGCCGAAATACAGGATGGCGAACATCAGCATCACGCCGGTCGGGGCCAGCTTCCTGACTCCATCCAGCATCATCGGCCCGAGCTCCGGGCCGAAGCCACCGATCGCGCCGAACGCAATCGGAACGAGGATCAGCGCCACCATGGCGGAGAGCCGCTTGGTCATGATCAGTGCCATGAACACGATCACCATCGAATAGGCGAGCAGGGTCAACATCGTCTTCTATATCTCTTTGCCGGCCAGGCCGCGTGGCGGGTCCTGGTCGGGTGTGTGGGCGCGTCTGTCTGGCGCACCAGATTCAGGGCGAGGCCATCCCGCCGGCGCGGCAGGGCGAGCCGGGGTATGAAATGACCGCGGAGGATGGCAGTCTTGAACGCGAGCCGCCGCGCTGGCGGCTTGTCGCGTCCCGCGGCGGATGCCGCGTGCTGCCGGGGTGGGAGGTCAGCCGGCGGAAACGATGCGTTTCACCACCGCGTCCGCAAACTGCAGCGTCGATGCCGTGCCGTGCAGGTCGCCGGTCTTCACCTGATCCTGGCTGACGGCGAGCTCGATGGCCGAGCGCAGTCGCGTGGCGAGGTCCTGGCGTCCCACGTGGTCAAGCATCAGGCCGGCAGCCAGCATCAGCGAGATCGGGTTGGCAATGCCCTTGCCGGCAATGTCGGGCGCCGAGCCGTGCACCGCTTCGAAAATCGCCGCGTGGTCGCCGATGTTGGCGCCCGGTGCCATGCCGAGCCCGCCTACCAGGCCTGCGATCTGGTCCGACAGGATGTCGCCGAACAGGTTGGTACAGAGCAGCATGTCGAAGCGCCACGGGTTGAGCACCAGCTGCATCGCGCAGGCGTCCACGATGATGTCGTCCATCTCGACGCGGCCGGCGTAGTCGCTCGCGACTTCCCGCGCCGCTTCCAGGAAGATGCCGGTGAGCGCCTTCAGGATATTGGCCTTGTGCACCACCGTGATCTTCTTGCGGCCGTTCCTGACGGCATACTCGAACGCAAAGCGCGCAATGCGGCGGCAGGCGTCGCGCGTGTTGGTGCCCGTGGACACCGCCACCGCATGCGGGTCGTCGCCGACCGGGATGTAGTAGTCGTGCGCCACGTAGAAGCCGCCGATGTTTTCGCGCACCAGCACCAGGTCGATGTTGTCGAAGCGGCCGGGGACGATCGTTCGCACCGGGCGCACATTGGCGTAAAGATTGAAGGCTTCGCGCAGGCGCACATTGACCGAGCGGAAGCCACCGCCCACCGGAGTGGTCAGTGGGCCCTTCAGCGCAAGGCCGGTGCGGCGGATGCTGTCCAGCGTGTCTTCCGGCATGGGCTCGCCGCTGTATTCGACGCCGGCCATGCCCGCGCGCCGGAGATCCCAGGCGAACGGGGCACCGAGCGCGTCCAGCACCCTGACGGTGGCGTCCACCACTTCGGGACCGATCCCGTCACCGGGGATCAGCGTGGCCGGGATCTGTTCGCGTGCACCGTCTTCCATTTGCTTTTCCTGTCGTAAAGAGAGAGTCGCTGGCTGGCATCGCCTGATCCAGCTGATCAGGGCTCAGATTCTAGGAGGGGAAGGCTGTCAGCAAACTGTCAAAGTCACGGATTTCTTATCAGGGTTAACGCGGAAGATGGGTCGGAACGAGCCGTGGGGCGGCTGGCGGCGATGGCCATCATAGCCAAGCCGCAGAAAAGAAGAACAAGCGCGAAAGTGCAGCTTTCGCTCTGCATGACCGAACTCCGTCGAACCTGACTACAGATCCAGCACGAGTGTGCCACCACAACCCCGTGACACACATGGCGTCATGAAGCTTTCTCGTTCGCCATCATCCAGGATGAAATCCTGGTGATCGACTTCACCTGAAAGGTGCCGGACCTTGCAAGTGCCACATAGTCCGGACTGGCATGAAGTCTCCACGGGCGCACCGGCTTGCTGGAGAACTTCGGCCAGGTTCTGGTCCGGTGCGACAGTCAGCGTCAGGCCGGATCTGGCCAGTTCGACTGCATAGCCTTCCGTGGGCTGACTGCCTTCACCGGGCGCCTTTTGCACCGGGGCCTTGAAGTGTTCGCAATGCACCGACGCCGGCGGCCAGTGCGCCGCAGCCTGCTTGCAGGCTTCCATGAA
Organism: Cupriavidus oxalaticus; assembly: GCF_038900635.1. Lineage (GTDB taxonomy): Bacteria > Pseudomonadota > Gammaproteobacteria > Burkholderiales > Burkholderiaceae > Cupriavidus > Cupriavidus oxalaticus_B. The sequence goes on from NZ_JAYMRX010000002.1 coordinate 416,403, forward strand.
GCCGCCGGGCCCACAGTAGTAGATATGGGTATCGGGCTCAGGCTGCTCGAGCAGCTTCGCAATATCCAGACCGTTCTTGGGATTGCCGCCGTCAAAGTGGCATTGGACCGTTCCGGTCCTGGCCATGGCCCGCAGCTCGGCTTCGAAGGCTGCGTACTCGGGGCCTTTGGCGCAATAGTGCAACGCATAATCCCTGCACTCCGCCTCAAGCTGGTGAACCATGGCTTTAAGCGGCGTGACTCCGATGCCACCGGCGATCAGGATGACCTTCCTTGCGCCCTCGGCGAGCAGGAAATTGTTGCGTGGCACGCTCACCCTGACCCGGTTCGGAACACGCAGGATTTCGTGCATCCCCCGGGATCCGCCGCGTCCTGACTCGTCGCGCAGGACAGCCACGACATAGCGATGGCGTTCTTCCGGACTGTTGCACAGCGAGTATTGCCGGATGACACCTGGGGCGATGTGAACATCGATGTGGGCGCCGGGTGTGAAGGCGGGCAGCTCGTTCCCGTCGGGATCGACGAACTCGAAGGAATTGATCCCGGCGGCTTCCATGCGGACCTGCCGGAGGACCAGTTCAAGGTGAGTCAGCGCTTCGCGCTCATTGGTGGGGGCGTTCATATGGAACCTCGCGTCTCCAGGTACACCTGCCGGGCGGTTCAGTGCCGCCCGGCGATTTCGATCAACGGCTCGTTCAAGCCTTGAGGCTTTGCTCCAGTTCGTCGAACTTCGCCTTGACGAACGCCGCGCGAGCCTCGCCTTTGAGACTGTCGGCCTCGGTCAGGATGGCGACCGCCTTGCGCGCCAGCAGGCGCCGGTTGGCGACTTCTTGCTCCATCGTGTCGGCCTGAGGCAGCTCGAAGACGTTGCCCGAGCAGTAGCTGTTCGGGGCACCGTTGACCTCTCGCAGCCATTCCGCGAAGCCCTGCGCCGCGGCGGCGGCGTTGGTGCCGCGCACGGCGTCGCGCAGCATCTTGCGGAAGGCAAACAAACCGGCGTCGAACTTGGTCGGATTTTCCAGGGAATGCACCGCGATCGGACGCTGGCTGATGATGGCTTCATAGTCACCCGGTGCGTACTGCGCGTTCTTGTAGTTCTCGCGTTCACGATGGTTCGACGGAATCGGCGGCATGTCCTCGAGCGAGTACTTGCCGAAGCGTTCAGGGCGGCGCATCGCGACCTGGCCATCGAGGAAGTCGATGCTCTCGTAGCCGACCAGGCGCTTGTCGCCCACGCCGCGCGTGTCGATGCCCGGCCCCATCACGCGCCAGCCGATCATCTTGCTGCTCTCGTCGTCCACGGGCACCGTCCAGCGAATGATGTGGAACCGGCTGAACAGCTTCTTCTGCGAGCCGTCTTCCGACGTGTACGCGTGCAGGCTGAGATTGGGCAGCACCTGGTGCTGGATGCGCAGGAACATCTTGTCCTCGTCCACGCGGCGCGCGCCGGCGCAGGCCAGGCCACGGCCGCCGTGGACGGGAATGAACTGCATGTCGGGCGCGACTTCCATCGATGCAGCGCCGACCTCATCGAAGGTCGTGCTCTGGAACTTGCCGCCCACCACGTTTTTCGCGGCGTGCAGCGCGGTCGGGTGGAAGTTGTCGGCGGCGTTGTCCTGCACCTGGAGCCAGTTGCAGTGCTGGAAGTTGCTGTACGCCACCAGCTCATCGGTCGGCAGCACCGTGAAGTCCTGCTCCCATTCCGGGAACGGCGGCTCTTCTTCGGGCGGCCCCATGTAAGCGAACACCAGCCCGTTGCGCTCGATGGCCTTGTATGCGCCCTGGCGGATCGAGCAGGCGTATTTCTCCGCTTCTTTCTCCTCGCCTTCGGGGAAGGGCACATGCAGGCAGGCACCGTCGACATCGAACACCATGCCGTGGTAGCAGCACTTGATGCCGCGTTCCTGGATCGCGCCATATTCGAGCGATGCGCCGCGGTGGCAGCAATGCGCATGCAGCACGCCCACCCGGCCGCTGCCATCGCGGAATGCGACCAGTTCCTCATTGAGGATCTTCAGGAAGCGGGGCGTATCGGTCAGCTCCATCGACATGCAGACCGGATGCCAGAAGCGGCGCATGTATTCACCCATCGGCGTACCGGGACCGGTCTCGGTCAGTTCCGGGTCGTGGTCGGGCACACGGTTGGTGTAGTAGCCGCCGAAGGGGATCAGCTTCTTGACGACGGGGGTGCTGGCGGCATTGCCTCCGGTGGTCTTGCCGGCGTCATGCTTCTCGAAAGGTGTGGTGGCCATGGTAAGTCTCCTGTGGGTGTCGGACTATCTTTGACTACTGAGTTCTGAACTCTGTATACAGAGTTTAGGGGCGCGATTTCGCCCTGTAAGTTGGGGTATACGTTGAACCGGGGCCTTATTGAGTGATCAGTTCCTGGCTTTGTCGACCAGGGCAGACTTGCGAATCCACGGCATCATCTCGCGCAGCTTTGCGCCAACGATCTCGATCGGGTGCGCTGCCGTCAGGCGCCGGCGGGATTGCAGTGTCGGGCCTCCGGCCTGGCTCTCGAGAATGAACGATTTCGCATACTCACCCGTTTGAATGGATGCGAGCACGGCCTTCATGGCGGCACGGGTGTCATCGGTGACGATGCGCGGGCCGGTCAGGTATTCGCCAAATTCGGCGTTGTTGGAGATGCCGTAGTTCATCGTGCCGATGCCGCCCTCGTAGATCAGATCGACGATCAGCTTGAGCTCGTGCAGGCACTCGAAGTAGGCCATTTCCGGGGCGTAGCCCGCTTCCACCAGCGTATCGAATCCGGCCTTGATAAGCTCCACCGTTCCGCCGCACAGCACCGCCTGTTCACCGAAGAGATCGGTCTCGGTCTCCTCCCGGAAATTGGTTTCGATCACGCCGGAACGGCCGCAGCCGATGGCCGTGGCATAGGCCAGAGCGATATCCCGTGCGCGGCCGGAGCGGTCTTGCGCGATGGCGATCAGGCCCGGGACGCCGCCGCCTTCCGCGTACGTCGCGCGTACCGTGTGACCCGGCGCCTTGGGCGCGATCATGACGACATCCAGGTCCGTGCGCGGTATCACCTGCCCATAGTGGATGTTGAAGCCGTGCGCGAATGCCAGTGTGGCGCCTGGACGCATGGCCGGTTCGATGACCTCCCGATAGACCTTGCCAATGGTCTCGTCGGGGATGAGAAGAATGACAAGGTCAGCGGCGGCGGCCGCTTTCTCCATCGTGGCGACTTGCAGGCCGGCAGAGGCAGCCTTCCGCCAGGACTCGCCCCCCTCGCGCAGCCCGACCACAACGTTGATGCCGCTGTCCTTCAGGTTGAGGGCATGGGCATGGCCCTGGGAGCCATATCCGATCACGGCGACCTGTTGGCCGCGCAGAAGTGACATATCAGCATCTTTCTCGTAGAAAACTTTCATGGGTCTGTTCCTGTCGATTACTATACTTTCAAATCTGAACTCTGTATTCAGAGTTCAGATTGTTGGTGCGAGTGCTTCGCAAAGTCAAGGACATTGCCAGGCGTCAGCACGATGGCATTGCATGGAGAGAGCCGTTCAACCAAAATGCACTGAATACAGAGTGCAAAGGGCAGTGCCATGGCAACCACTTTTCCAAAGATTCAATCCCGTCCCGACTTTGTGGATGAGGTGTACAAGATGCTTCTTGATGCCATCAGCGATGGCACGCTGGCCCCGGGAACCCGCCTCACGCAGGAGGAAATCGCCGAGCAGATGCAGGTGTCGCGTTCCCCGGTCATCCAGGCGCTGAGGATCCTCAAGAAGGATGGTTTCGTTCAGGACGCGCCGGGGCGGGGTGTACTTGTCACGCCGCTGGACGCGGTCTCGATCGGGCATCTTTATGAAATCCGCGGTTCGCTTGACGCGCTGGCTGCGCGGCTCGCAGCACAACAGCATTTCAAGGTCGATCCAAAGATCATTGCGAACGGCCGTCGCGCGGCGCAGGGCAAGGATGTGAAAGCCATGATCGACGCCGATATGGCCTTCCACCACGCTATCTATCGCGCTGCGGGCAATCCATTCCTGGAGCAGAGCGCACAGAACTACTGGGTGCATCTGCGGCGGGCCATGGGGGCCGTTCTGCAATCCTCGGCCCAGCAACGCAAAACCATCTGGGACGAGCACGAAGCGATTGCCGAGGCCATTGCTGCAGGCGATCCTGCCCGTGCCGCCGAACTCACTGATCTGCACACAACCCGCGCCAGGGAAAACCTGACCAGCCGCCTGGACGATTACCTTGGTGACTCGCGCCAGACGGCATAGCCAGCTTCGCATCAGGCATTACCGGTGGTCCCGCCTGCCGATATTGACCAGGCGCGCGGGCACTGTGAACACCAGCAGGCCGCCAATCACCAGGCTTCCAGCCAGTACCAGCACGCCGTTGCCAGTCGTGCCGGTGTTCGTTTGCACCCAGCCGATGAGGTAGGGGCTGATGACACCGGAGATGCTGCCCACGGAATTCGCCAACGCGATACCGGCCGCAGCGGCCGCGCCGCCGAGAATCGCCGGGGGCAGCGTCCAGAACTGCGAGATGGTGGTCATGATCCCCATCGTGCCGATCGTCAGCGCCAGCATTGCCACAGCCGTGTTGTTTGCATACGCCACACTGACGCACAGGCCGAGCGCACCGATTGCCCCGGGCAGGGCCAGATGCCAGCGCCGCTCACCGCGGGCGTCCGAACTTTGGCCGACCAGAATCATCGCCGCCGTTGCCGCGGCATAGGGAATTGCCGACAGCAAGCCAATGTCGAGAGGATCCGAGACACCGCTGGCCTTGACGATGGTCGGCAGCCAGAAGCTCACCCCATACAGCCCCATGGTGAAGAAGAAGTAGATCAGGCTGAGCAGCAGGATGCGGGGATTGGTCAGGCCGTCCCGGACGGAATGCAGCGCATGCCCTTTGCTTTCCGCGGCAAGGTTCTTCTCGATCATCGCGCGCTGGTCGGAACTGAGCCATTTGGCATCCGCGACCTTGTCATCCAGGTAGAAGTAGGCCATGACGCCGACGAGTACCGTAGGAATGCCCTCCAGCAAGAAGAGCCATTGCCATCCGGCCATGCCGTGCGAGTTGTGCATGGCGCTCATGATCCAGCCAGACAGCGGGCCGCCAATGACGCCGGACATCGGAATGCCGGTCAGGAACAGCGCGGTGACCTTGCTTCGGCGCGAGGCCGGAAACCAGTAGGTGAGGTAAAGCAGAATCGCCGGGATGAAGCCCGCTTCGGCCACGCCTAGCAGGAAGCGCATGATGTAGAAGCTGGTGGGGCTTTTCACAAACATCATGGCCGCAGAGATCAGTCCCCACGTCACCATGATGCGTGCGATCCAGCGTCGCGCACCCACGCGCAGCAGGATCAGGTTGCTGGGCACTTCGAACAGAAGGTAGCCGACAAAGAAGATGCCCGCCCCAAGTCCATAAATCGCATCGCTCAGGCCAAGGTCCTGCATCATCTGCAGCTTGGCGTAGCCGACATTGATGCGGTCGAGATACGCGCACATATAGCAGAGGAACAGGAACGGCAATAACCGCCACATGACCTTCGCATAGGTAGCCGATTCGGTGGCGACGTAAGGCGTCACCACGCTGGTTGTGGTTTGCATGGGGTGTCTCCCTGGGGCTGTATTTATCGATCTGGAGGCAGGCCGGCCCTGGCATTGCGCCACGGTGGGTTGGGGCCTGTAGCCGAGTCCGCGTCCGCGCGGACCCGGCGTGCGATGCCGGTGCTTAATCGAACATGTCTGGCTGGGTCACGCGCAGGTGGTCCCAGATCGGCTGGAAATGCAGCCAGCCGATGTAGTCGCTGCCCACGTGCTCGCGGCTGTAGCGGGCGCGTTCGGGCGTTACCAGTCGGGGCGTAATGCCCGTCGCCTCGATCATCAGTTGCTGCTTGCAGCAACGTTCAAGGGCGATGAACCAGAAGGCCGCCGCTTCAATGCTGTGGCGGCTCGCCGTAAGCAGGCCGTGATTCTGGTGAATGGCCGCCTTGACGCCCTTGAATGCATTCGCCACCTTGTGGCCGCCTTTCACTTCCACTGCCACCTTGCCGGCCTCGTCGCCGATCACCACGTGATCCTCGTAGAAGGCCGCCGCATCCTGCGTGATCGGGTCCAGTCCCTTGCCCAGCGAGGCAAACGCCGTGCCGTACTCGGTATGTGCGTGGCACATGGCAACGATGTCCTGGTGCATCTCATGCACCGCGGCGTGCAGCACAAAGCCGGCGCGATTGATGGCATAGTCGCCTTCCACCACACGGCCCTCATGGTCGGCACAGATGAGGTTCGAGATATTCACCTGTGCGAAGTGAACCGCCATGGGATTGGTCCAGTACAACTCCGGATGCTCGGGATCGCGCACCGTCAGGTGGCCGGCGAAGCCGTAGTCGAAACGTTCCAGCGCAAAGGCACGACAGGCAGCGACCAGGCGCTCCTTGCGATGCTGCCGCTCTTCGGCGGGCGTGGCGAATTTCGGCACGGACGGATAGATCAATCCCGTCTGTTCCGGTTGGTAGATGGAGGTGCGCTCCGTGTCGTTGAAGACCTGCGGGGCGCGCTCGATTACTGCTGCCATGTCGACTCCTCGGTAGAAATGTGTAGGGACTGGTTGGTGTTCGCAGGGCGTGCTTTTTGTTTGCGGAAGGCCTGCGGTACGCCTTCATAGTCGCCGTCGTGGAGTTGGTTGACAAACGATGGGTGTTCATGAAAGCATGAACCACACTCATGTATAAAACTTTGCCGTGAGACGTGTTCCAAACTTTGTGCTGCTGCGCGCCTTCGAGGCAGCGGCGCGCCTGGAGAGCTTCACGCTCGCCGCCAGGGAACTTCACCTGACGCAATCGGCAATCAGCCACCAGGTCAAGGAGTTGGAGGAGTACTTCGGGCGAAGGCTTTTTGACCGGCGCACGCGGCGCGTTGAGCTGACACCGGAAGGCAAGCGCCTGCAGGAAAGCCTGTCACGAGTTTTCGATGTGATCGAGGCCGCCTGCAATGAGGTCGCGCTCGCGCCTCAGTCGCAAGTGCTTGCGGTCTATTGCGCGCCCAGTTTTGCCGTGAAGTGGCTCGGCCCTCGGTTGCCGCAGTTCATGCAGACGCATGGCGACATCACGATCCGGCTATCGTCGGGGGCCGAAGCCATCGACCTGACGCACGCCCGCGAAGTGGACGTTGCCATTACCTACGGTTCGGCGCATTCCCGCGCGGGCCTCGTCGTTCGTCCCTTGGGAACGGAGCGCATCCTCCCGCTATGTTCGCCTTCGCTGATCGATGCAAACGAGCCCCTGCGCACTCAGATAGAAAAGCTTCCGCTGATTGATTCGCAACTGAGCCGGGTGACCTGGGCAGATTGGTTCGGTGCAAACGGCATGATCTGCCCGACGCGACCGCGGGCGTCATTCGACCGGGGCGCGCTTGCCATCTCGGCCGCGGTCGATGGCATGGGCATCGCTTTGGAGAGCATCCGGCTCGCAGAGCGCGAACTCTCAAAGGGCGATCTGATTGCACTGGGAGAAAATGAGTTCGCGCACATTGCGCGTGAAACCCATTTCCTTTCTTACCGGCAGAACGAAGCGCATCTGCACAAGGTCGGCGCATTCGTTCAATGGCTGCTCGAACAGCTTGGCGTGCAAGATCGCAAGTAGCGCCTCCGCCGTACCCCGGTCCGGCAAATCCCACTTCGTGCAGCGTCGCACCGTGCTGCCAATGCCTGCCGCCTGACTGACAAATCCTGCCATTCCGTGCGACCGCGGCTGCGCATTGCGCGCGCGCCGTGCCACGGCCCCGCAAAGCGGCAAGCATTGTCAGCAATTGGGCCGATTTTGGTAGCCGCCTTTGCGCGCTGCACCACTACGATGCGGCAGACAAACAAGCGTGCGTCCGACACGGTCGGTGTGCACGGAAAACCAGGGTAAGCAAGGAAGCATATGGCAATTGAAGGCTACAGCATGGGCACGCTCGGCGCATTCGTCGGCAAGGAACTCGGTGTTTCGGCGTGGATGGAAGTGGACCAGGCGCGCATCGATGCATTCGCGCAATGCACCGGAGACAAGCAGTGGATCCACGTGGACGTGGAGCGCGCGCGCCGGGAAAGCCCGTTCGGCGGCACCATCGCCCACGGCTATCTGACGCTGTCCCTGCTGGCAGGGAAGCTGGTCGACATGGGCGTGGTGCCGGCGGATGCGCGCGCCGCCGTCAACTATGGCGTGGAGAAGACGCGCTTCCTCGCGCCGGTAAAGGCCGGGGCGCGCGTGCGTAATCGCGTCCGGCTGATGTCGGCTGACAGCAAGGGCGACGGCCGTGTGCTGCTGCGCACGGAAAACACGATGGAGATCGAGGGCGAAGCCAAGCCGGCCATGGTGGCCGAAGCCCTGGCGCTTGTCATGGCGTGAGTTGGCAACAGCAGAAGCAGGAAAGAAAGAGACAGGAGAAGCAGTATGACAAGTACAGCCGAGATGGAGGCGCCAACCGATTTTCTGGCAGGGCCCAATCCCTTTGTCGGGATCCGTCCCGAGGATCTCATCACCGCCGCCCAGCAGATCGGCGCACAGTGTGTGCAGGAGCCGGTGCTGGTGCTCGAGCAGCAGGCGCAGCTCACCCATGACCTGGTCAGCGTGCTGGACGGCTCGGCACCGATGCCGTCGGCACGCGACCGCCGGTTCAGCGACGACGCCTGGCGCGACCTTCCGCTGTTCCGCATGTCGCTGCAGGGCTACCAGGCCTGGCGCGACGCGCTCGAGGGCACGGTGCGGCGTTCGGTGATGGACCCGCGCAGCAAGCATCGCGCGCAATACTTCATGTCGCTGCTGACCGACGCGCTGGCGCCGACCAACACGCTGGCGGGCAACCCGGCAGCGCTGCGCAAGACCTTCGAGTCATGCGGCATGAACCTGGTCAGCGGCATGTTCAACCTGGCCAGCGATGTCCTGACCAACGGCGGCATGCCCGCGCAGGTCGACAAGGACGCGTTCAGCGTCGGCACGAACCTGGCTACCACGCCGGGCTCGGTGGTGTTCCGCAACGAGGTGCTGGAGCTGATCCAGTACGCGCCGACCACCGCCAAAGTGCATGCCCGGCCTCAGCTGATCGTGCCGCCGCAGGTCAACAAGTTCTACGTGTTCGACCTTGCGCCAGGCAAGAGCCTGGTGGAGTACATGCTGGGCCAGGGACTGCAGGTGTTCGTGGTCAGCTGGCGCAACCCCACGGCGGCGCAGCGCGACTGGAATCTCGATAGCTATGTCGGCGCGCTGGTCGAAGCGATCCATGCGATACGCGATATCACCGGCAGTGCCGATGTCAACCTGCATGGCGCCTGCTCCGGTGCGATGACGATGGCGGCGCTGCTGGGCTATTGCGCTGCCAGCGGCGAGAAGCTGGTGCACGCCGTCACGCTGATGGTGGCGGTGTTCGGCCTCGATGCCGAGTCGCAGCTCGGGCTGTTCAGCACGCCCGAGGCGGTGACGGCGGCGCGGCACGGCAGCGCGTCGCGCGGCGTGCTTGACGGCGAGATGCTGGGCCGGGTCTTCGCGTGGCTGCGGCCCAACGACCTGGTGTGGAACTACTGGGTCAACAACTACCTGCTCGGCAATGCGCCGCCGGCGTTCGACGTGCTCTACTGGAACAACGACACGACGCGCCTGCCGGCCGGCCTGCATGGCCAGTTCCTGGACATGCTGACGCTGAACCAGCTCGCCACGCCGGGCGCGCTGCAGGTGCTCGGCCACGCCATTTCGCTGTCGGACGTGGACTGCGACAAATACGTGCTGGCCGGCATGACCGACCACATCACGCCGTGGAAGGCGGTGTACCGCTCGGCGCAAGCGTTCGGCGGGCGTACCGAGTTCGTGCTGAGTTCCAGCGGCCACGTGCAAAGCCTGGTCAATCCGCCCGGCAATGCCAAGGCCAGGTATTTCTGCAACGGCACGCCCGGCGCGCAGCCCGAGACCTGGCTGGAGGGCGCGACCGCCGAGCAGGGCTCGTGGTGGGAGCACTGGACCCAGTGGCTGAAGAAGCGCTCCGGTCCGAAGCGCAACGCGCCGGCAGCGCCCGGCAGCCTGCGTTTCGCCCCCTGCGGCGAAGCGCCAGGCCGTTATGTGACCGAGGCGTAGCGCGCATGGCCCGGAAACAGCGCAACACCGCAACACCGCAACAACGCAATCTGAATTCCTCAACCCAACTGTCAGGAGAATGCAAAATGGAATCGACCAACACCGCTGGCGCATCGGCCGCGCAAGCACCGCACAAGAAGCTGTTCGACTTCGTGCGGAACAACCGCCTGGACCCTGCCGCGATCCTGGAATCGCGCCGCAAGGACATCGAGGCGATCGCCAGCGTCAACGTCATGCTGCTGGGAGGCCTGCAGTCGCTGGTGCGCCAGCAGGCCGAACTGCTGAGCGATGCCGCCGCCGACCTGCAGGCGCTGTCGCGCGGCGGCCAGGCCGTCGATGGCAACGCCCCCGCGAAGCTGGCTGAAGCCCTGCCGCGCTCGCTGCAGAAGGCGGTTGCCGGCGTGCGCGGCCTGACCGACACGCTGTACAAGGCGCAGGCGGACAGCATTTCGGTGGTCGGACGCCGCATCGCCGAGAACGTTGAGGAGGCGAAGGGGATTCTGCGCCCGAAGCAATAAATTGCAGCGGGCATGGCCGCGCGCCGGCCATGCCCGTGCGCAAACTCTCCAGGACAAGCTGATGACAACAACAGACGCCGGCACCCATGCCGGCCAAAAGCTGCAGGTGCTGACCGTGGACCTGGATGGCCAGGTCGTGCGGGCCGGCATCCGGCCCGGCAGCGATACCGGACCGCCGCTGCTGATCTTCAACGGCATCGGCGCCAATCTCGAACTGCTCGCCCCCTTTGTCGATGCCCTCCCGGGCATCGAAGTCATTTTATTCGACGTTCCCGGTGCCGGCGGCTCGCCCGCGCCGATGGTGCCGTACCGCTTTTCCAGCCTTTGCGTGCTGGCCGACCGCCTGTTGTCGCATCTTGGCTATACGGGCCAGGTCGATGCGCTGGGCGTGTCGTGGGGCGGGGCGCTGGCGCAGGAATTCGCCCGTCTTTATGCGTCGCGCTGCCGGCGCCTGGTGCTGGCGGCCACGTCGCCGGGCGTGATCATGGTGCCGGGCCGCCTGTCCGTGCTCGCCAGGATGATCGGCGTGCGCCGCTATACCGATCCGCAATACCTGCGCCGCGTCGGCGCCGACCTCTACGGCGGTGCCTTCCGCCACGATCCTTCGCTGCTCGACGAACACGGCCGGCACATGCAGCCGCCGCCCGGCCGCGGCTATCTCTACCAGCTGCTGGCGGCATGGGGCTGGAGCAGCCTGCCGTGGCTGGGCGCGCTGCGGCAGCCTACGCTGGTCATGCACGGCACGGACGATCCGATCGTTCCCGCGGTCAACGCCAGGATCCTGGCCGCCCGCATTCCTGACTCGACGCTGCGGATGGTCGATGATGGCCACCTCTTCCTGGTGACCGGGCCGGAGCACGCGGCCGGCATCGTCCACGCCTTCCTGCGCTGACAGCGGCGCGCGCAAGGCGCGCGCTGCATTTCCACTGTCCGCTGCATTTCCACTGTCAAAAAAAAGCGGCCGTCCCGAAACGGGGCGGCCGCAAAGAGCATCGGTTGCAGGGATCGATGCCGCGAGACGCGTTGTCAGAACTTGTGGCGGATGCCCACTGCCGCGCCGAACATGTTGCTCTGGCCGTTGGCCAGCGCGTAGCTGTTGCCCAGCGACAGGCTGTTGGCGTAGACCGTGGCCAGCGATTCCAGCATCAGGCCGGCGTTCTTGGCGTAGGCCGTGGTCAGGTACACGTCGGTACGCTTGGAGAAGGCGTAGTTGGCGATGAAGGCGACCTGCCACGGGTTGGGGACATGGGTATCGCCATACAGGGTCTTGACGTTGTCGTAGGCGTATTCGAGCGTCAGGCCGATAGCCGGGGTGACCTGGTAGGTGCCGCCGATCCAGTAGAAGTCGTCGCGCTGGATCACCACGTCCGCCGCGTTCTTGTTCTGGCCCCAGCGATAGCCGCCCATGATCTTTGCCGGACCGTACGAATAGCTGGCGCCAACCACGGCCTTCTTGACCTCCCCGTTGCTCGTGCCGATGGTCGGGTTCCACTGGTCGTAGCCGAAGGTCACGCCAAACGGGCCGCCTTGGTAGGCCAACGCGGCGCCCCACGCGGTGTCGCGCCGGAACTGCCCGGGTACTTCGCCATTGCCGCCGATCGGCGTGGCGATACCCACGGTCGCCGGCAGGGCCAGGCCGGTGCCGAAGGACCAGTGCGCCAGCGCCGTGACCGGGCCGAACTGGCCGGTGTACTTGATGGTGTTGTCGGCGCGGAAGTTCGGGCCGGACTGCAGCACCACCGGCTCGTACTGGGTGGCATAGGCGGCCGGCGAGAAGTTCGCCAGCGCCTCGAACATCGAGGTGTACTGGCGGCCCAGGCTGATTTGCCCGATGCCTGCCTTCTGCAACCCGACAAAGGCCTGGCGGCCGAACAGCCGGTTGCTTTGCTGCATCGTGCCGGTATCGAGGTTAAAGCCGCTTTCCAGCACGAACAGCCCTTTCAGGCCGCCGCCGAGGTCCTCGGTGCCGCGCATGCCCCAGCGCGAGCCGGAGATGCCGCCCGAGTTCATGCGGTAAACGTCGTTTGCGGGGCCGCGGTTGAACTGGTTGCTCGCCACCGGCACCGCGCCAACATGGTTGGCGTATTCGACGTTGATGTCCACCACGCCATACAGCGTGACGGTCGATGACTGCGCGAGGGCGCTGCCCGAGCAGGCTAGCGCTGCGGCTGCAGCCAGGGTCCTGATCTTCATGGATTGTTCTCCACTTGTTTCCTTTGGTTTTTGGGATGCGGATATTTCCGTCTGGTTTGGTAATGCCGGGTACTGCAAATCAAGACGCTGGATCAGCCGGCGCGCAGCAGCTCATCGATCAATGCGGTTGCGCGCGGCCACGGGCCGTAGCCCGCGGCGGGATTGAGGTGGCCGACTTCGCCGAGGTCGACCAGCTTGCTGCCCCAGTCGCTGGCCATTTCCGCGGCGCGCTGGTAGGTCGCCAGCGGATCGTTGCGGCTGGCGGCGAGGATGGTCGGGAAGGGCAGCGGGCGCCTGGGAATCGGCAGCCAGCCGTGCTGCGCCAGCGTGGCGATGTCCGGGTAGCCGGCCGGCATGGGGGATTCCAGGTCGGCGGGCGTGGCCAGCAGCGCGCCGCGGATCTCGCGGCGGTGTTGTGCGGCCCAGTGCGCGGTGATCATGACGCCGGCGCTATGCGCGACCAGCACGACCGGTCCGTCGATCTCGGCCAGGGCGGCGTCCAGCGCGGCGACGCGGGCATCGCGGCTGAGCTTGTCGTGCTCCAGCGGCGGCACCGAGCGCGCGTTGGGCAACTGTGCCTGGAGCAGGGTTTGCCAGTGCTCGGCAACGTGGTCGCGCAGGCCGGGTACCAGCAGCACGGTGGTGTCAGGGGAAAGGCTCATGATTCCAGTTCAGTGAGAAGTTGCGGGAGCGGCGGCTTCATTCCGGCTCTCCAGGCGGCGCAGGTCGGCTGTGTAGTAGCGGCGGCCGGCAAGGAAGGCGGCGGCGGCCACCAGCGACGCCAGCGGCACCCACTGCAATGCGCCGCGCAGGCCGATGTGGTCGGCAAGCAGGCCGGTGACGAAGGGCCCGGGCGCCAGGCCCAGCAGGTTGTTGGCCAGCGTCAGCGTGGCAAAGGCGGTGGCGTGGATGGCCGGGCGCGTCAGGTTGGCGACGGCGGCGCTGGCGGGGCCGGCGGCGCCGCCGACAAACAGCATGCCCGTGCCGATCAGCGCCAGTTGCAGGCTGCCCGCGGGCAGCCGGAACGCCGCCAGCAGCAGGCCGCAGCAGATCAGACTGTAGGCCACCGCGACGGCCCACTTGCGGCAAGGCGCCTGGCGGGCGATCCAGTCGGTCATCGCCCCGCACAGCACCATGCCGATGCCGCCTGCCAGCACGAAGCCCGCGGCGGCCGCGCCGGCGCGATCCGTCGCCATGCCGTAGTAGCGCGCCAGGTAGCTCGGCATCCAGGTGATCAGGGCGCCCATCACCAGCAGCTGCATGGCGCTGCCGACATAGGCGCAGAGGATCGAGCGCGCCGAGAACAGCGCGGCAAGCAGCGGACGCAGGGCCATGGCGGGCTCGCGCGATGCGAGCTCGGCGTCCTCGCCCAGCGCCTTGCGCCGGGCCTGCAGCCGAGGTTCGGTCACGACCAGGCGGAACACTGCCACCAGCACGAGCCCGAACAGCGCCATGCCGGCAAAGGCCCAGCGCCAGCCGAAATGGGCCGACAACGCACCGCCAAGCGCCATGCCCAGCACCGAGCCGAACGCGCCGCCGGCGATAAAGGCGGAGCTCAGGCTCGCGCGCAGGTGGCGCGGGAATACCGACAGCACCACGGCAATGCCGACGCTGCCGTAGGCCGCCTCGCCGATGCCCACGCACAGGCGTGCGATAAACATCTCGCCGAAGTTGTTCGCAAGCGCGCAGCCCAGCGTGGCCAGGCTCCACAGCGCCGCCATCAGCACCAGGCTCCTGACCCGGCCCCAGCGGTCCGCCAGGATCGACAGCGGGAACGTCAGCAAGCCCACCATCAGCGCCACGATGCCGCCCAGCGCACCCAGTTCGGTGTCACTCAGCGACCACTCGGCCTTCAGCAGCGGGAAAACCGCGTTCAGTACCTGGCGGGACATGTAGTCCGACAGCAGCAGGCCAAAGCTCAGGGCAAAGACGATCCAGCCGTAGAGTCCGGATTGCGATGCCTTGCCCGAGGGCGTTGCAATTGCGCGATGGGTAGTAGGTTGCCCGATCATGAAAGCTCTTCCAGTAAGTGCACCGGCTGCAGCCAAGGCAACGCCAGCAGTGAAGACAGTGCTCTTGCGGGCGGTGGGCGCAGGTTGGTTGCGACCCGCGAAGTATCTAAGATTGGCTGCCGCCGGTTTGGCTTTCCGGGACAACGTCTTTGCATTCAGGGACAGTGCGGGAAAACGAGGGGGCGCCCTGGCGCCGCCTGCATGCGCCACGCCCGCGGCATGGCAAGACTGTGCCGCCAACGCCTATAGTCGAGGCGTGACGCATGAGAAGGTTGCCCATGGAATCCCAGAAACTGACGCCCTTCGCAGAACGAGACGCCGGCAAGGCTGCCGGGTGGCTGCGCTGGCTTCCGGGCGTCCGGATGCTGAAGTCCTATCGGCCGGACTGGTTGCCGCGCGACCTGGCGGCAGGGCTGGTGCTGACCACCATGCTGATGCCGGTCGGCATCGCCTATGCCGAGGCCTCCGGCGTGCCCGGCGTCTACGGGCTCTACGCCACCATGGTCCCGCTGCTGGTCTACGCCTTGTTCGGGCCGAGCCGGATCCTGGTGCTGGGTCCGGACTCGGCATTGGCCGCGCCGATCCTGGCCGTGGTCCTGCAGGTCGCCGGCGGCGATCCGGCGCGCGCCGTGCTGGTGGCCAGCATGATGGCCGTGGTTTCGGGCGTGGTCTGCATCGTGATGGGGCTGCTGCGTCTCGGCTTCGTCGCCGAACTGTTGTCCAAGCCGATCCGCTACGGCTATATGAACGGCATCGCCCTGACCGTGCTGGTCAGCCAGTTGCCCAAGCTGTTCGCGATCTCCGTCGAGGATGCCGGGCCGCTGCGGGAGATGGTCGCGCTGGGCAACGCCATCGTGGCCGGGCAGACCAACTGGTACAGCTTTGCCGTCGGCGCCGGCAGCCTGGCGCTGATCCTGGCGCTGAAGCGCTTCGAGCGCGTGCCTGGCATCCTGATCGCGGTGGTCCTCGCCACGCTTGCGGTCAGCCTGTTCGACCTCGACCAGCATGGGGTGAAAGTGCTGGGAAAAACGCCGCAGGGGCTTCCCGCCTTTGTCCTGCCGTGGCTGGACGGCGCCGACCTGATGAAGATCGTGCTTGGGGGATGCGCGGTCGCGCTGATCGCCTTCGCGGACACCAGCGTGCTGTCGCGCACCTATGCCGCACGCACCAATACCCGCGTGGACCCGAACCAGGAGATGGTGGGGCTGGGTGCCGCCAACCTGGCGGCGGGACTGTTCCAGGGCTTTCCGGTCAGCAGCAGCGCCTCGCGCACGCCGGTGGCCGAAGCCGCCGGCGCCAAGACCCAGGTCACCGGCGTGGTCGGCGCGCTGGCCGTGGCCATGCTGCTGATGTTCGCGCCCAACCTGCTGCAGTACCTGCCGAACAGCGCGCTGGCCGCGGTGGTGATCGCCGCGGCCATCGGCCTGTTCGAGTTCGCCGACCTGAAGCGCATCTACCGCATCCAGCAGTGGGAGTTCTGGCTGTCGATGGTGTGCTTCGCCGCGGTGGCTGTGTTCGGCACCATCCAGGGCATTTTCCTGGCCGTGGTCATCGCGGTGATCGAATTCCTCTGGGATGGCTGGCGGCCGCACTATGCCGTGCTGGGGAAAGTGGACGGGCTGCGCGGGTACCACGATATCGAGCGCTATCCGGAGGCCAGGCGCATCGACGGACTGGTGCTGTTCCGCTGGGACGCGCCGCTGTTCTTTGCCAACGCCGAGCTGTTCCAGGAACGGCTGATAGAAGCGATCGACGCCTCGCCGACGCCGGTGCGCCGCGTCGTGGTCGCCGCCGAGCCGGTGACCAGCGTCGACGTCACGTCGGCCGACATGCTGCGCGACCTGAGCGGCTGTTTGCGCGAGCGCGGCATCGACCTGCATTTCGCCGAGATGAAGGACCCGGTGCGGGACAAGCTCAAGCGCTTCGAGCTGATGGAAGAGTTCGGCAACAAGTTCCATCCCACCGTGGGCAGCGCGGTCGATGACTACCTTGGCAAGGAAGACTGATGCCGGACGCGGCTGGCGCCAGCGCTTGCGGGTCCCATGCCAAACCGCGTAGAAGGAGGCGAAATGAAGCGCCGATTCAGGGTCTTGCACGCGCTGGCATGCGCCGGCGCATGTCTTGCCGCGCTTGCACCGGCAGGGACGGCCATTGCCTACTTTGATCACTACCTCGCCGGCACCGTTGTCGGCACCCTGACGCAGAAGCAGTTCGACGTGCTGACCGACGTCTTCCGCAAGACGCTGGATCAGGGCGCCGATGGTGCGCGCGTGACGTTCACGCTGCCGCCGGACACCCGCGAACGCAAGGTGGAAGGTGCGTTCACGCCACTGCGTTCCCGGCAGGACCATGGCGACCGGTGCCGGCAGCTGCACAGCGAATTCCGCCGTGCCGGCGTGTCCGAGAGCTGGACCGGCTGGTACTGCAGGGAGAAGAGCGGCGACTGGAAGTCGCGCAAGCTGCCGGACTAGGCCAATGCCGGCTGCCTTGCCCTCCTAGTAGCGCGAATCCACATACCGGTAGGGGTAGTCGGGCTCCTGGTATCCGTGCGCCTTTTGCCTGGCGGGCAGCTTGACCGGCTTGCGCTCGATCTTCTGGTACGGGATCTGGTCCAGCATGTGCCGGATGATGTTCAGCCGGGCCCGGCGCTTGTCATTGGAATCGGCCACGAACCACGGCGCGAAGTCGCTGTCGGACGCCGCGAACATGGCGTCGCGCGCGCGGGAATAGTCGTACCAGCGGTTGTACGAACGCAGATCCATGTCGGTGAGCTTCCAGGTCTTGCGGTCGTCGTGGATGCGTCCCTTCAGGCGGCGGGTCTGCTCTTCCGGGCTGACCTCGAGCCAGTACTTGATCAGGATGATGCCGGAATGGACGATGGCCCGCTCCACCAGCGGGACGGCCCGCAGGAACTCTTCGGCCTGGGTCTCGCTGCAGAACCCCATCACGCGCTCGACGCCGGCACGGTTGTACCAGCTGCGGTCGAAGATGACGATCTCGCCGGCCGCCGGCAGGTGCGGCAGGTATCGCTGCATGTACATCTGGGTCTTTTCGCGTTCGGTCGGGGCCGGGAGCGCGACTACGCGGAAAACGCGCGGGCTCACGCGCTCGGTCATGGCCTTGATGGTGCCGCCCTTGCCGGCGCCGTCGCGGCCTTCAAACACCACGCAGACCTTGGTGCCGCTGGCCTGCACCCATTGCTGCAGCTTGACCAGCTCGCCATGCAGGGGACGAAGCTCCTTCTGGTAAGCCTTCTCGGACATGCGTTCGCGCGGCTCGTGCGCTTCGTCCTGCCGGTCCTCGGCGTGATCCCGCGGGCGTGGCGGCTCGGTATCGGCCTCGGACTGCTCCCTGTCCTTGTCGTTGCGCTTGTCCTTATGCTTGGCCATGGTTCTCCTCCATTGGGTTCGAGCATCGGGAGAGGTGGCAAGGCGTGCGGCGGCCCGGCCCGTGTCATGCGGCTTCTGGTGCTGGCGTACGCGCCAACAATCCTCACAATAGCAATAACCACGGATATTGGACGCGTTCTCCAGCGCGCTGGCGACGAAAGTTTTTCCTATTTCACTTTCCCAAATTTTTCATCTCTGGAGGCGACAGCGCCACCTATAGTTTGACAGGGCAATACGTCGTGATCGCTGATTACCTTTTCTGGCCTGGCGCGGACAGTGCGCGGACGGCAGGCCAGAATGTTGAGCCCCGGACGGCGCCCGGCGACGGGGCAAGGGAGACGGCCATGGAGGGGCGGGGAATGCGTCTTTGGCGCCGTGTCGGCGCCTGCCTGTGCGCCGGCCTGGCATGGCTGGCGCTGAATGCCCATGCGCAGAATGCGCCAGCCCAGCCGGCACCGTTCAAGCCGGAGGAACTGGAGGCGCTGGTCGCGCCCATCGCGCTCTATCCCGATTCGGTGCTGTCGCAGGTGCTGATGGCCTCCACCTATCCGCTCGAGATCGTGCAGGCGGCCCGCTGGGTCAAGGCCAATCCGAAGGTGAAGGGCGACGCCGCGCTGAAGGCGGTCGAGAGCCAGTCCTGGGATGTCAGCGTCAAGTCGCTGGTGGCTTTCCCGCAGGTGCTGGAGCCCATGAGCGACAAACTCGACTGGACACAGAAGCTGGGCGACGCTTTCATCGGCCAGGAGAAGGAAGTGCTCGACGCCGTGCAGCGGTTGCGGGCGCGCGCGCAGCAATCGGGCAATCTCAAGTCGAACGAGCAGCAGAAGGTCATTGTCGAACCTGCGCCGGCGCAGCCGGTACAGGCAGGGCAGTCGGCACCGCCTGCGCAAACCATCGTACGGATCGAGCCGGCGAACCCGGAAGTCATCTACGTACCGGCCTACAACCCGACCGTGGTGTACGGTGCCTGGAGCTATCCTTCCTACCCGCCGTATTACTGGCCGCCTTACCCCGCGTACTATCCTGGTGCCGCGCTGATGACCGGCTTTGCCTGGGGCGTGGGCCTGGCCGCTGCGGGCGCCATTTTCGGCAACTGCAACTGGGGCGGGGGCGACGTCAACATCAACGTCAACAAGGCCGCCAATATCGACCGCAATTTCGACCGCACCAAGGTGCAGGGCGGAGGGAAATGGCAGCACGACGCCTCGCACCGCAAAGGGGTGGCGTACCGGGATAACGCGACGAGCGAGCGGTTTGGCGGGCGTGATGCGGCTGCCGCCAACCGCCGCAACGAATTCCGCGGCCGCGAAGGCGGCGTGTCCGACCGCATGGCGGGCGGGGATCGCGGCGACCGTGGCGGTGTTGGCGACCGTGGAGGTGTTGGTGATCGTGGAGGTGTTGGTGATCGTGGAGGCGTCGGTGATCGCGGCGGTGTTGGCGATCGCGGCGGCGTCGGGGACCGCGGGGGCGTCGCGGACAGAGGTGGCAGTCGTGGGGGGGCGGGCGATCGCGCCGGAGCGTCCGACCGGGCTCGCGCTTCGGACCGGGCCGCTGGCGGGGGTCGCGACAACGCGTTCCAGGGCGTAGGCGGTGGAGGTGCGACCGCGCAGCGTGACTTCGATCGCGGCCGTGCCAGCACGCAGCAGGCTTCGTTCCGCGACGGTGGCGGGGAGCGCGGCGGCGGTGGCGGCTTCAGTGGCGGCGGCCACGGCGGCGGTGGCTTCAGCGGCGGCGGTGGCCGTGGCGGAGGGGGCTTTGGCGGTGGCCGCGGTGGTGGTGGCGGCCGTGGCGGACGGCGTTGAGCGGGGGATCGTCGACATGCAGCGCACGCAACGATCGGGCCTGGACTGGCCCTGCCGCAGGGCGTTGTGCCTCGGGGGGCTGCTGCTCGCCCTGGCGACGGCGCCGGCTTACGCGCAAAAGAATTTCGCTACGCCCGAGGCGGCAATGAACGCATTCGGCGAAGCGGTTGCAACCAGCGACGACGACGCCATGAAGACGCTGCTCGGCGCCCGCTATACCGACCTGATCCCGCCGATCGGCGCCGAGATCCGCTACAAGTTCCTGGAAGCCTGGCACCAGTCGCACGCGATTCGCCCCGACGGGCCCGACCGCGCCCGCATTGCCGCGGGCAACGACGGGTGGACCATGCCGGTACCGCTGGTGAAGACTGCAAAGGGCTGGCATTTCGACACGCGCGCCGGCGTCGAGGAGATGCGCCTGCGCCGCATCGGCCGCAACGAACTGGCGGTGATGCAGACCTTGCTCGCCGTGCGCGACGCGCAGGCGGAATATGCGCAGCTGATGCGCGAGGACCGCGGCGTGACGGCGTACGCGTCGAAGCTGGTCAGCTCGCCCGGCAAGCACGATGGCCTGTACTGGCCAACGAGCCCCGGCGAACCGGAAAGCCCGCTTGGCCCCGCCTTTCTCAGCGCCGAGCATCGCAGCGCGCCCGGCGCGGGCTACCATGGCTATCGCTACCGACTGCTGACGTCGCAGGGTTCGCACGCGCCGGGCGGCAAGTATGACTATCTCGTCAATGGCAAGCTCTTTGGCGGGTTTGCCGTGATCGCGTGGCCGTTGCGGTACGGGGATACCGGCATCAAGAGCTTCATGGTGAGCCATGACGGGCGCGTCTACGAGCGCGACCTTGGTCCGGACAGCGCGGCAAGGGCCGGGGCGATCCGGGCCTTCGATCCCGGGCCGGGGTGGACCGAGGTCAAGCCATGACGCCCCGGGCGACGCAATGTCCGTCGCGCTTGTACTGATTGGGGAGGTGATCCATGTCCGTTCTCATGCTTAGCAACATCGATGCCGCCGTCACCGACGAAGAGATCGGTGCCTTCCTGGTGAAATACGGCTTCCCGGAATACAGCAGCATCGAGCATATGGATGGCGACGGCAGCCGGCCCGCGGTCAGGCTGACCTTCGACACGCTCGACGACGACACCCTGGACAAGCTCAAGGGCCGCATCCACGAGATGTTCTGGCATGGCCACAAAGTCAGCGCGCTGGTGATGCGCGAGCGCTTCAGCTGAAGCAGCCCGCCGCTTCCCCGTGGTGAATCGGATCGCTAGTCCGTAGGCCGTATCGGCCCGTCCTGCTAATCCGCCCGGTTGAGCTTGCGATACTGGTTGAAGTGCCGCACCGCCTTCTGGAAGTGTCCCAGTTCATGATGCAGCCGCGCGGCGTTGTAATGCGCGTCCGCATCGCCGGGCGCAAGCGCGATGCAACGATCGTACGCCGCCAGCGCCGACTGCGGCGCCCCGATATCTTCCAGCGCGACGCCCAGGTTGTAATGCAGCTGCGGTGCCTCCGGCAGCCAGCCCAGCGCGCCTTCATAGAGCGCGATCACGTCGTCGAAGCGCTGCTGGTCGGACAGCAGGCAACCCAGGTTCAGGTAGGCGTCCAGCATGCCGGGCGACAGCGACAGCGCGCGCCGGTAGCCGGCTTCCGCGGCCACGGCATCGACGGGCTCGATCGCCTGCGCGCGCGCAAAGGCATCGTCTGCCGCCGTTTCGCTGGCGGCGGCACGCGCCAGTTCCACGACGCGCACATCGTCCGGCGCCGGCTCGAATTCCATCAGCCGCTGCCCGCTCTCCACCAGCCACGCGCCATGCCGGTCGCGCACCGAGACCTTGCCGCTGCTGGCGGACATGCGCACGCCCGACAGGTGCCGGTCCGGCGCGAGCCGTTCCAGCCGCCGCAGCGCCCGCAGGATCTGCGCCGGCGCCACGCGTGCCTGGTGCAGCGAGGCAGCGGTGCGGATCAGCACCACGTCCTGGAACGAGAACACGTGCTCGCCGCGCGGGCCGCGTGCGGGCGTGACCAGCCCGGCGCTGACCAGGCTGCCGATCAGCCGGCGCGACACGCCCAGGCGTGCCTCCAGCGCCCGCGTGGTCAGGCCTTCGCCGCGGTTCACGCCGATTTCTTCGCGGTGCGCCGGATCGGCGTGGGCGCTGCCGGGGTTGCGGCGCGCTTGCCGGGGCGGCGGGCGGACGCAGTGTCGGCGGCGGCCTTGCCCTTGGCCGCCGACGCTCCCTTCTTCGACAGGCTGGCGCGCAGCGCATCCATCAGGTCGATGACCTCGCCGCCGGCGGCAACCTCGGCCGGCTCCGGCGACACGATCTGCTTGCCGGCGATCTTGGCGTCGATGGCGGCGAGAACCCTGGCCTTTTCTTCGTCCTTGTACTGGGTCGGGTCGTACTGGTCTTCCGATGCCTGCTCGATCAGCTGGACCGCGAGCTTCAGTTCGGCATCCGAGACCGCCACCTCTTCGATATTCAGTTCCGCGATATTGCGCACTTCATCGGCGAACAGCAACTGCTGGAACACCAGTCCGCCTTCGACCGGCCGGATCTGCACGATATGCGATTTGCCCTTGGCGGCCCACTTGGCAATGGCGCAGCGTCCCGTCCTGGCCATGGCTTCGCGCAACAGGCTGTAAGGCTTGCCGCCGCGCTTGTCCGGCGCGATGAAATAGGCCTTGTCGTAGTACAGCGGATCGACGCTTTGCTCGGGAATGAACGCGACGATATCGACCATGTGGCTGGCGCTTTCTTCCAGCGCCTTGAGTTCGTCGGGCGAGAAGGTCACGAAGCGGCCCTTTTCGAATTCATAGCCCTTCACCATGTCGGCCCGCTCGACGATCTGCTGAGTCTGCTCGGAGATGTACTGCTGCTTCAGGCGCGAGCCCTCCTTGCTCAGCAGGTTGAAGCGCACAGCCGAGCTGGTTTCGGTGGCCGTGTAGAGCTTGACGGGGATCGATACCAGGCCGAAGGAGAGGGACAGCGAGGCGAGGGAACGGGCAGGCATGGAAGTCTCCGCAATGCAGTACGGCTGGAATCAGCTTAAGCGCTCGATGGCGGCGGTCAAAGTCTGGCGTGTGTCCCAATAGGACTGCCACGGGTCCGCGACCTGGAAGCTGAGGTACTCGCGCGCATCGCGGATGGTCCACTGTGCGCCACTTTTCAGCTTGCCAAGTTGCTCCCACGACACCGGCATCGAGACCCCGAGCCCCGGCCTGGCCCGCGCCGAGAAGGCTGCGGCGGTGGTCTGGGAAAAGCCGTTGCGCAGGTAGTCGACAAAAATCCGCCCCTTGCGGTTGGTCGCGCCCGGGCGGGCGGTGAAGCGCCGGGGCAGGGTGGCGGCCAGGAGTTGCACGGCCGCCCGGGAGAATGCCTTGACTTCATCGTACGAGCGGCGCGGCGCCAGCGGCACGACCACGTGCAGGCCCTTGCCGCCGCTGGTCTTCAGCCAGGACTGCAGGGCGAGCTCGTCGAGCAGCGTGCGCACCAGCATGGCCGCTTCGAGCATCGACTCCCACGGCACGCCTTCGCCGGGATCGAGATCGAAGATGACCCGGTCGGGGCGGTCGATCTGGCGCGCGGTGGAGTTCCAGGTATGGAACTCGACCACATTCATCTGGGCCGCTGCGACGATGGCTTCGGCCGAATCGGCCGTCAGCAGCGCGCCGTGGCCGGGCCAGAGCGACGCGGGGCGCTCGGTCAGCCCCGGCATTGCCGTTTCCGCATGCTTCTGGAAAAACGTCGGCGCGTCGATGCCTTCCGGCGCGCGCACCAGCGACAGCGGGCGCTCGGCGAGGTGCGGCAGCATCATGCTGGCGACGCTCTCGTAGTAGCGCACCAGTTCGACCTTGGTGATGCCCCTGGAGCTGTCGATGACGCGTTCGGGGTTGGTGACCTTGATGGCGGCCATGCCATGCGGCGTCACGGCGGTCTGGACCGCTTCGCGCCGGATCGACCTGGCGGGCCGGTCGGTACGCAAGCCCTTGAAGGACGCATGGCGGACCTGGCCGTCCGGCGTCCAGTCGGAAAACTCGATCTCCGCCACCAGCGTCGGCTTGACCCATCGCGGCACGGCGGGACGGCGACCGCCCCAGCGCCCGCTGCCACGCGCCTCGTTGGCGAACGGGCTGTCGTCGACCTGCAATGCCGCCAGACGCTTGTGCAGCTTCGCGGCCATCTCGCTGTCCCAGCCGGTGCCGACGCCGCCGACATAAAGCAGGTCGCCCTTATTGCGCTCATCATAGACACCCAGGTGCAGCCTGCCGATTTCAGTCTTCGACCCTTCGCGATCCGAGAACCCGCCGATGACGAACTCCTGGCGCAGCTTGCATTTGATCTTCAGCCAGCTCTGCGTGCGCGCGGAAACGTAGGCGGCATCCGCCCGCTTGAACATCAGGCCTTCCAGCCCGAGCTGGCACGCCGCCTGGAACATCTGCGCGGCAGGCGCTTCGAAGGCCTCGCTGAAGCGGACCCGGTCACTGCCTGTGCCGACCAGCGTGGCCAGCTTTTCCCGGCGCTGCGCCAGCGGCAAGTCGCGCAGGTCGCGGCCTTCCCAGTAGGGCAGGTCGAAGGCAAAGAAGACAATGGCGTCGTGGCGTTGCCCGTCGATGGCATTCTGCAGCGCATTGAAGTCCGGCATGCCGTCGCGCAGCACGACGATCTCGCCATCGAGCCAGCCTTGCGAGATATCGAGCTTCTCGATCTCGGCGGCCAGCGAGCCGAGCTTGCGGGTCCAGTCATGTCCGTTGCGGGTGAAGAGCGTCACCCGCGCATCGTCGATCCTTGCCAGGATGCGGTAGCCGTCGAACTTGGTTTCGATGATCCAGCCGGCGCCGTCCGGCAGCGTGGGCGCAGGCGTCGCAAGCTGCGGGGTCAGCCTGGCCGGCAGCGGCACGCGCGGCGCGTGGCGGATGGCCTCGGCCGCATCTGCGACCGGGCCTTGCCCGGATTCGTTCAGGGCGCCCAGTGGCCTGGCGATGACGCTGTCCGGCAGCGCGGCCAGCACGTCGAACTCCGACAACGGCCGCGCCCACGCGTCGCGCTTCTTGAAGAGGATCCACTGTTCCGACTGGTCGCCCGGCCTGGCGATGCGGACCAGCTCCCAGCGGCCGGCCAGCTTCTCGCCGAACAGGTCGAACACCAGCTTGCCGGCAGCCATGCCGTCACGCGCGTCGCCGACCGGCGCCCACGTGCCGCGGTCCCAGACAATGACCGAGCCGGCGCCGTACTGTTTCGGCGGAATCTCGCCTTCGAAATCCGCATAGTCGAGCGGATGGTCCTCGACATGGATGGCGATGCGCTTTTCGGCAGGATCGTAGCTGGGCCCCTTGGGCACCGCCCAGCTCAGCAGCACGCCGTCCAGTTCGAGCCGGAAATCGTAGTGCAGCCGTCGGGCCCAGTGTTTCTGCACCACGAAACGCAACGGCCGAGCCTTCCCCCTGCGCCGTGTGCCGGCGGGCTCGGGGGTAATGTGGAAATTCCGCTTTTCCTGGTAATCCTGAAGGCTGCCCGGCCGCTCCGCAGCGCGGCGCCTGGCCGTTGTCGCCCTTGGGTTCGTTGCCATAAGACTTGCGCGCCTCAGCCGCGCCACAGGGGCGCCCGCGATTCCAGTCTAGGGGGTGCCCCCGGAGCGGTGTATCGGGCGGTGTCTTACGCGGGATGAAGTGCGGTTTCCGGCATCTCCAGCGGCATCTCCATCCACGCCCCGCACCGGCCGCCGCGCCGGAACCTGAGACACGACCTGTTATGGGATAATCCCCGGTTTGCCCAGGGCGCAGCTCAAGAGGTTGACCGCACGGGCGCGCGCAAGGCCGTTCATCCCGTGGCCCGCAACCTTTCTGGCGACATTCCTTAGCAAAACAATGCCCACATACCGTTCCAAAACCTCCACCGCCGGCCGCAACATGGCGGGGGCCCGCTCGCTGTGGCGTGCCACCGGCATGAAAGACGAAGATTTCAACAAGCCCATCATCGCGGTGGTCAATTCGTTCACCCAGTTCGTGCCCGGGCACGTGCACCTGAAGGACCTGGGCCAGCTGGTCGCGCGCGAGATCGAGGCGGCCGGCGGCGTGGCCAAGGAATTCAACACCATCGCGGTCGATGACGGCATCGCCATGGGCCACGACGGCATGCTGTACTCGCTGCCCAGCCGCGACATCATTGCCGACTCGGTCGAGTACATGGTCAACGCGCACTGCGCCGATGCCATGGTGTGCATCTCCAACTGCGACAAGATCACCCCGGGCATGCTGATGGCCGCGATGCGCCTCAACATCCCGGTGATTTTCGTCTCCGGCGGCCCGATGGAAGCCGGCAAGACGCGCCTGGCCAACCCGGTCACCAAGGCCGTCGAGTTCAAGAAGCTCGACCTGGTCGACGCCATGGTGATCGCCGCCGACAGCGCCTACTCCGACGCCGACGTGGCCGAGGTGGAGCGCTCCGCATGCCCCACCTGCGGTTCGTGCTCGGGCATGTTCACGGCCAACTCCATGAACTGCCTGACCGAGGCGCTGGGCCTGTCGCTGCCGGGCAACGGCACGGTGGTGGCGACCCACGCCGACCGCGAGCAACTGTTCAAGCGCGCCGGCAGCCGTATCGTGGATCTGGCACGCCAGTACTACGAGCAGGAAGACGCGCGCGTGCTGCCGCGCTCGGTGGGCTTCAAGGCGTTCGAGAACGCCATGACGCTGGATATCGCCATGGGCGGCTCCACCAACACCATCCTGCACCTGCTGGCGATCGCGCAGGAAGCCGGCATCGACTTCACCATGGACGACATCGACCGCCTCTCGCGCGTCGTGCCGCAGCTGTGCAAGGTCGCGCCCAACACCAACAAGTACCACATCGAAGATGTGCACCGCGCCGGCGGCATCATGGCGATCCTGGGCGAGCTGGAGCGCGCCGGCAAGCTGCATACCGACGTGCCGACGGTCCACGCCCCCTCGCTCGGGCATGCGCTGGAGCAGTGGGATATCGGCCGCACGCGGGACGAAGCGGTCCGCCATTTCTACATGGCCGGCCCCGCCGGCATCCCGACGCAGGTCGCATTCAGCCAGAACACCCGCTGGCCCAGCCTGGATCTGGACCGCGCCGAGGGCTGCATCCGCTCCTATGAGCATGCTTTCTCCAAGGAAGGCGGCCTGGCGGTGCTTCGGGGCAACATCGCGCTCGACGGCTGCGTGGTGAAGACCGCCGGCGTGGACGAGAGCATCCTGGTGTTCGAAGGCACGGCGCATGTCACCGAGTCGCAGGACGAGGCGGTCGAGAACATCCTGAACGACAAGGTCAAGGCCGGCGACGTGGTGATCGTGCGCTACGAAGGCCCCAAGGGCGGCCCCGGCATGCAGGAAATGCTGTACCCGACCAGCTACATCAAGTCCAAGGGCCTGGGCAAGGAATGCGCGCTGCTGACCGACGGCCGCTTCTCGGGCGGCACTTCGGGCCTGTCGATCGGCCACTGCTCGCCCGAGGCGGCAGCCGGCGGTGCGATCGGGCTGGTGCGCGACGGTGACAAGATCCGCATCGACATCCCCAACCGCACCATCGACGTGCTGGTGTCCGACGAGGAACTGGCGCGCCGCCGCGCAGAGCAGGACGCCCGGGGCTGGAAGCCCGCCAAGGCGCGTCCGCGCAAGGTGTCGGCCGCGCTGAAGGCCTATGCCAAGCTGGTCATGTCGGCCGACAAGGGCGCCGTGCGCGACCTGTCGCTGCTGGACGACTGACGCCGCCGCGGAGTTCGCGCCGGCGGGAAGGGCCGAAAAGGCCGAGAAGGCCGGAAGGGCCGCTCTCCGGGGCGGCTTTTTTTCGCCCTGTTTTTGTATCGGCATATCTGGCATCCGCCTCCGGATACATGGCGATACAAGACGCCGGGGTCCCCGACACATTGCGCTTGCGAGCGCCTCCTAGACTCGTGCCTGGTTCGATCACCTGATAGGAGAGAAGGATGTCAAACACCATCGACCTGCCGCGCCGCGGCTTCCTCGGTGCTGCCGCGCTGACGCTGGCCGCCGCGCACACCGGCCTGGCACAAGCCGCCCGTCCCGAGGCCGGCCTGCCCAAGACCGCGCCGCTGCCGTCGACCACGCCAGGCACCCATACGAAATTCGCGGCGATCCGCCAGGTCAATGCCGGCGTGCTCAACGTCGGCTATGCCGAAGCCGGCCCGGCCGACGGGCCCGTCGCGCTGCTGCTGCATGGCTGGCCGTATGACATCTACAGCTTCGCCGACGTGGCGCCGTTGCTGGCGGCACGCGGCTATCGGGTCATCATTCCTTATCTGCGCGGCTTCGGTTCGACCACCTTCCTGTCGGCCGGCACGATGCGCAACGGGCAGCCATCGGCGATCGCAGCCGACATGATCGCGCTGATGGATGCACTGCGCATCCAGACCGCCGTGGTCGCCGGTTTCGACTGGGGCGCGCGCACCGCCGACATCATGGCCGTGCTGTGGCCGGACCGTTGCCGGGCACTGGTCTCGGTCAGCGGCTACCTGATCGGCAACCAGGCCGCCGGCAAGAAGCCGCTGCCGCCCGAGGCAGAACTGCAATGGTGGTACCAGTTCTATTTCGCCACCGACCGTGGCCAGGCCGGCTACCAGCAGTACACGCACCAGTTTGCCAAACTGATCTGGAAACTGGCGTCGCCGAAGTGGGAGTTCGACGATGCTACCTTCCAGCGCAGCGCCGTCGCGCTCGACAACCCTGACCACGTGGCGATCACCATCCATAACTACCGCTGGCGACAAGGCCTTGCCGCCGGCGAGTCGCGCTTCGACGAGTTCGAGAAACGCCTTGCCACCGCGCCGACGATCAGCGTGCCCACCATCACCATCGAAGCCGACGCGAACGGCGCGCCGCACCCGGCGCCCAGT
Organism: Cupriavidus oxalaticus; assembly: GCF_038900635.1. Taxonomy (GTDB): domain Bacteria; phylum Pseudomonadota; class Gammaproteobacteria; order Burkholderiales; family Burkholderiaceae; genus Cupriavidus; species Cupriavidus oxalaticus_B. Next base: position 445,281 of record NZ_JAYMRX010000002.1, read on the forward strand.
TCGTATGCGAGCAAGTTCACCGGGCCCTACGAGCACCGCCAGCTGAGCGGCAAGATCGGCCACAACCCGCCGCAAGAGGCGCCGGTGGCGTTTGCGCAGGCGGTATTGGACGTCGACAGCCGCTGATGCCCGAGGAGATGCCGGAAGGCTGGGAGCCCCGGCATCCCTACGCCCCGGCATCCCTGGCGTTTACGCGGGCCGGGCGCTGCACTACTCTGCACGGATGCGGATTCGCTGCTCGCCTTCATCTCGTGCCGGGAATGCCATCGCCATCGTCATCGTCATCGCGCTGGCGCTGGCGCTGGCATTCGCGCTTTCCGGTTGCGCTGCCGTACCGGCTCCCGCGGCTCCCACGGCTCCCGCATGCGCGGCCGGAGAACAGGCGGCAATCGCCGAACTGATCTACTTCGGCATCGAAAAGCCCGGCGGAACGGTGTCCGAGGCGGAATGGGAGGCCTTCTTGCAAGGCTCCGTGGCCCCGCGCTTCCCTGACGGCTTTACGGCCTGGCCGGCTTCCGGCCGGTGGCGTGGCGCAGACGGCAAGACCGTCAGCGAGGCCACGCGCGTGCTCAGCCTGGCACATCCCCCCGACCAGCGCAGCGAGGCGGCGGCACGCGCCATCGCCGGCGAGTACAAGGCCCGCTTTCAGCAGGAGGCGGTGCTCAGGGTGCGCAGCCACGCCTGTATGTCGTTCTAGGACTTTCCTGCCCGTGCCAGCCGCATCCCGATGGTGGACAGCGCATCCCGGTACAACGCATGCCACCGATCGGATGGAGCCTCGCGCAAGGGGTGCCAGAAGAACCGGAATACGTGGCCGTCATCATCGGCGGTCTGATGCTCCCAGCTGTCCGGCAGCGGCTGCGATGCCTCGCAGAGATGCAGCGACCATACCTGTTGTTCGTAACCGGATTCCCACAAGCCCAGGTCGGCCGTCACCACGCCAGAAATGCCGGACTCCTCGCGCAGCTCGCGCACGGCGGCATCTGCCGGAGGCTCACCCGGCTCGATCGTGCCCTTGACGATCTGGAATCCGGAGAGCGGATGCTCGAACGCCAGGATCTCAGGCCCGTTCTGCGTGCGTCTCAAAACAATTGGACAGGCTTTGGTCGGCTTCATCTGGTAGTCCTTGTAGAGAATTCGTGCGAACTGCAGCAGCACTCGCGGTTGCGCTGTTCCGGTTGGACCGCGGGGAGATGGGAAGAATCCGGCCTTCAGTGGCGCCTGGCGGGCAGCGCGCCTGCCGCATCACGCAGCGCCGATCGATGGCCACTGTTCGATTGACCGATCGATACAGCGCGGGCTGGCCAGGACACCGGCATTGTTGTTCATGCAAGTGTAATAAGCCACCGGTAACGTAGCGTCCGTCCGTCACCGGATACCAAAGGGCGCTTCGCCCGGCCGGCGCCACCACACAGGGCGCCGACGGCGCCTACGCCTGCCAGCCTCATCGGGCTGCGCCGAAGCAACGGTCCCATCCGATCCAACCGGCTGCGCCGCGGGCACGCCTGTCCGCATCCCTGAAACGCTTCGAATCCACGAACATGAAGACGCGCCTGATCGCCGCGGCCGTGCTGGCCGCCACGGCGAGCCCTGCTTTCGCCCTGAATATCCTGCTGACCAACGACGACGGCCTGACCAGCAACCTGAAGGCCTTGTACGACGCCCTCAAGGGTGCGGGCCACAACGTCATCGTCAGCGTTCCCTGCACCGGCCAGAGCGGCCGCGGTGCCGGCATCGTGATGTACAGCACCACGGTCATCGTGCCGGACAACGACAAGACCCAGGTCGACGCCGAGGGCGGCTGCCACAACGGTGCCGCGGCCACCGGCGAACCGGCGGTGGGGCCCTTCACCAAGGCGGGCTACACCAACGGCGACTACAACTACGCGCACGGCACGCCGGTCATGGCGACGATGTACGGCCTCGATGTACTGGCTCCGGCCCGCTGGGGCAAGGCGCCGGACCTGGTGCTGTCCGGGCCCAACGAAGGGCAGAACGTCGGCCGCATCGTGAACAGCTCGGGTACCGTCAGCAATGCGCAGTTCGCGGCGTCGCGCGGCATCCCCTCCATTGCGCTGAGCGCCGGCACGGATTCGGTCGATAACGCCGGCCTGGCGAGCCCGGTCTCGGGCGTGGTGGCGCAGCTGACCATCAAGCTCGTCAACACGCTGCGCGCGAAGGCAAGCGGCGGCCCGCTGCTGCCGACGGGCCTGGCGCTGAACGTGAATTTCCCGAACGCCCCGACCGCGGCCACGCCGTTCGCCTTCTCGCGGCATGGCACCTACGACGCCTATGCGCTGAAGTTCAACGGCACCGCGCCGTACGGGCTCGGCATCGGCGCCGGCGGCGGTACGCCGACGGCCGCACAGGCCGAGGACGAATCGGTGGTCTACAAGACCAAGGTGGCCGTGACCGCCATGCAGGTCGGCTTCGACCAGCGCACGGCGGGCCAGCAATGGCTGCGCCTGCGTCTCGGCGAACTGTTCGGCCAGTGAGGCGTGCCGCGATGAAACGCCATATTTCAGCTTTCCCCCTGCTGGCGCTGCTGGCGCTTGCCGCATGCGGCGGCGACGATGCGCCGGGCACGACCAGCCCGGGCACCTCCGCCAGCCTGTCGGTCACGGACCTGGAGCCCGGCGCTTACGTGGTCAGCGTTGGCGATGCCGACAATCCCACGGTCGGCAAGTACTATGCCGCCGCCGACGGCAGCCGCTTCCTTGCGCTCGCCGACACGGACGACAAGGCCACCGCGATCTACCGCCGCGACAAGAGCGCTGGCTGGGTGGCCACGCCTGGCACGCAGGCCGGCGCCAGCCTCACGCTGCTGCGGCACGATCCGGTGCCCGCGGCGGCCGTCGAACCCGGCACGGTGGCTGGCAGCTATACGGCTGCCTTGCCCGCCGGCGGCTCGGCAGCGTTCTCGGTCACGGCGGAAGGCAAGATCGTTGCCGGCGCGTCGGCGTGCCAGCTGTCGGGCTCGGTGGCCGCGCATGCCATGCCGAATACGCTGGCCCTGAAGCTGTCGACCTCGGCCTGCAGCGGACTGCCCGCCAGTGCCACCGGCGTGCTGGCAGTCGACAGCGACTACGCGCCCGCCGCGTTCCGCCTGCTGGCGGATGACGGCAGCCGCGTGGTCGACCTGTGGGCCTATCGCGACTGACCGCACAACCCGGCGGCATGGCGTGCCGCATTTCAATGCGGCACGCCGGCTATCCTATCGGTGGCGCGTCCGGCGTTGGCGAAAAGTGGTGCTGCAGGATCTGCCACACGCCCGCGCGCCTGACCAGCACCCAGGTGGTGCGCAGCCGCGCGGCCGTCTCGCGGCCATCCGCCAGCACAAAGCGGAAGTTAAAGCGCCGTTTCAATGTACGGGACACCAGGGCCAGGACCATTGGCCGTCCCCCAGAGAGGCCGCATAGTGACGACATGCATGCCGGAAACGGCATCGGTTGTCTCCATGCTTGCCTCCAGGCGAGCTTCCGCCCCGCGATTCTCCGCGGGGTATTTTTTTGTGCCGCTGGATCCGTCAATGCGTGCCCGGTCGCATATCGGCCAGGATCGATGCAATGTCGGCGACCGGCTCCAGGTCAAGCACTGCCTCGACAACACTGGAAGCCTGTTCGTCGGCCATAACGCCCCGCGCATGCGGCAGCGGGCCACTATTGCCTTCATGGTCGGAAACTCGCTGGAGGCGGGTCAACGCCAGCGTCGACGGTGTTCCGTACATCGGATGCGCGACGCGGGGCCGATGCAAAAAAATGCGCCTGGACGCGCTATCACACGCGAACAGGCGCCAGTTCCCTTTACTGCTTCCCTTTACTGCTTCTTTACTTCTTCCCTTTACCTTCTGCTTGTTTCCTGCCTCGCGCTCCTCAGAACTTGTGCCGGATATTCACCATCACCCCGGTCTGGTTCTCGCCCGGCGTGATGGTGCTGCCGAAGCCGTTCAGGCCCAGATTGGAGTTGTCCTTGTTGCGCACGTAGCCCACGTTAAGGAACGCATCGGTGCGCTTCGACAGGGCATAGTTCGCCGATGCCACCAGCATCCACGGATCCTGCCCGTTACGCTTGTTGTTCAGGTAGTAGCCGGCACCGGTCAGCGTCAGGGCTGGCGTCGCCTGAAAGCGGTAGCCCAGCCAGAACAGGTCGTTGCGGCGCTGCGGCGAACCGGGCGCGACGCCGATATCGCCATTGAACCAGCGATAGCCGGCCAGCACCGTCGAACTGCCGAAGCTGAAGTTTGCCGCGGCAGCGATGCGCCGGTCGGTCTGTCCCGAGTTCTGGCCGGTGATGCCGCGCGTGCCTTGCTGCTGGTCGTAGATGACGGTGGCGCCGAAATTGCCACCGGCATATTCGAGCCCGCCACCGAAGGCACGGTCGCTCTTCACATCGCCCGGCACTTCGGTGCCCAGCGTCGTGGTGCCGCCGCTGGTGATGCTGGTGCCGCGGGCAAAGCTGTACAGCGCGGTGGCGGTGACGGGACCGAACTTGCCGGTGTACTTGGCGGTGTTGTCATAACGGCCCGTCAGCACGGGATCGATCGCAAGCGACGAGTAGCGGGCCGCCAGCACCATCGGCTCGTAGTTGATCAGCAGGTCGAACAACGCATTCTGCTGCCGGCCCAGCGTCAGCCGGCCCCACTTGTGGTCCAGCCCCACGAAGGCCTGGCGGCCGAACAGCCGGCCGCCCTGGCTCGATACGCCGTTGTCGAGGTCGAAGCCGCTTTCCAGCGCATACACCGCCTTCATGCCGCTGCCCAGGTCCTCGACGCCACGCAGGCCCCAGCGCGACCCCGATACGTTGCCCGAGGTCATGCGGAACAGCTTGTCGCCGGCCGCGTTGGCGTGGCTCAGGTATTCCAGCCCGATATCCGCCACGCCGTACAGCGTGACGGATGACTGCGCGGCGGCCAGTGGCGCGGCCGCCGATAACAGCATGGCTGCGTAGATCCGGGTCTTCATGCATCTCCTCCGTTGTGGTCTTGTGTGGGCGGAGTCTGGAGATGCCATGCGGGCGCGTCAAAGCGCACACCGCAACTGTTCCGTGCAATGAAAATCCCGCCGGCGCCGTTTCAAAGTACGGCACAAGCGGGCCCCGCCGGTTGACTGCCACCGGCCCGGCGAGCACGCTGAATCCATGCGATGGCGAGCGTCCCGAGGCGCTGCCGACGCGGCACGAACCGGCCCGGCCGCATTCGCGCCGCGGCAACCGCGCAACCCCTCCGCTGGATTTCCGATGAGTGATTCTCTGCACAATGACTGGGTCCCGACAAGCGACGATATCGCCACGGCGAACGTATCGGCGCTGGCCGCGCGCCTGGGCCTGAAGGACTACGACGCACTGCTGGCCTTCTCGAATGAAAAGCCGGACGCGTACTGGAACGCCGTCATCGACTACTGCGGCATGGTCTGGGACGTGCCCTACGAGCAATATGTCGACGCTTCCAGGGGACAGCCGTTTCCCCGGTGGTTTCCCGGCGGCAAGCTCAACTGGGTCAAGTCGGCGCTGCGCTGGGCCGACGATCCCGGGATGGCGCAGCGGATCGCCGTGGTGGCGGAAAAAGAGGGCGGCGCGATCGAGCAGCTGACCTATGCCGAACTGGCGCGCAAGGTGGCCGGCTTTGCCGGCGGCCTGAAGGCGCTCGGCATCCGGCGCGGCGACCGCGTCGGGCTGTTGATGGAAAACGGCGTCGAGGCCACGGTGACGGCGCTGGCCATCGCGTGGATCGGCGCGGTGGCGGTGCCGCTGTTCAGCGGCTTCGGCGTCGATGCCATCGTGTCGCGGCTGGAGTCGTGTTCGGCCAGCGCGCTGGTGGCCACCACCGGCTTCTCGCGCCGCGGCAAGTGGGTCGATACGCGCAGCCTGGTCGACGAGGCGCTGTCGCGCCTGCCGGAACTCGGCACCACGGTCTGGAAGCACGCAGGCGAGGCCATCGAATTCGGCGGCAAGGTGGCTGACTGGCAGCAGGTCGCCGGTGCGCAGCCGGATGCCGCGCCGGCAACCATGTCGCCGGACGATCCCTTCATGATCATCTATACCTCGGGCACCACCGGCAAGCCCAAGGGTACCGTCCATACGCACGGCAGCTTTCCGATGAAGATCGCGCATGACGCGGCGATCCACTTCAACCTCAGCCCGAAGGATGTTTTCTGCTGGCCCGCGGACATGGGCTGGGTTGCCGGCACGCTGGTGATGTCGTGCGCGCTGCTGCGCGGCGCCACGCTGGTCTGCTACGACGGGGCGCCGGATTACCCGGACTGGTCGCGCATGTCGCGCATCGTCGAGCGCCACGGCGTGACGCATTTCGGCTCGGCGCCGACGCTGATCCGCGGCCTGGCCGCCAACGAAGCGGTTGCCACGCAAGGCGATACGTCGACGGTCCGGCTGCTGATCACCGCCGGCGAGAGCATCGCGCCCGAGCATTTCCTGTGGTTCCAGCAGGCATTCGGCGCTGGCCGCAGCCCGGTCATCAACTACACCGGCGGCACGGAGGTCTCCGGGGCGCTGCTGTCCAGCGTGATCGTCAAGCCGATCAGCCCGGCCGGATTCAATACCGCGTCGCCTTCGGTGGCGGTCGATGTGGTGGATGCAGATGGCAGGCCACTGAACGAGACGGTAGGCGAGCTGGCGATCCGCCGGCCCTTTGTCGGCATGACGCAGTCGTTCTGGCAGGACGACGAACGCTATCTCGACACCTACTGGCACACCGTGGCGGGCCTCTGGGTGCATGGCGACCTGGCGCTGCGCCGCGGCGACGGCAGCTGGTTCATGATGGGCCGCTCCGACGACACCATCAAGCTCGCCGGCAAGCGCCTCGGCCCGGCCGAGATCGAAGACGTGCTGCTCGAGCTGCCCGATATTGCCGAGGCCGCCGCGATCGGCGTGGATGATCCGGTCAAGGGGCAGAAGCTGGTCGTATTCCTGGTGCCGGCCGCGGCCATGACGCAGTCGCACGAGGCGCTGGCAGCGGCCGTCAGCGCGCATGTCGACGGACGGCTGGGGCGTCCGTTCCGCCCGTCGGTGGTTCACGTGGTGGCGCAACTGCCCAAGACGCGCAGCTCGAAGATCATGCGCCGCGTCATCCGCAGCGTCTATATCGGCCGGCCCGCCGGTGACCTGTCCGCGCTGGACAACCCGCCTGCGCTCGAGGAGATCCGCGCCGCCGCGGCACATTGAGCGCGTACCGACTCGCGGGGCGTGTGCATTTCCTTGTTCGCTGCACAAGTCCCGCATTTTTTTCGAGGAGATTCCATGTCGAAGAGCAACTCCGCGCCGGGCGCGGCCTACGAGCACTATTCCAGCCTGGCGTTCGACCGGCCCGGCGATGGCGTGCTGCGCATCACGCTGAACCGTCCCGAGCGGCTCAATGCGCTGGATGCGCGCGGCCATGACGAAATCGCCCGCGTCTGGCGTGATATCGACGCCGATCCGAGCGTGCGCGCGGTGGTGCTGTGCGGCGCCGGCAAGGCCTTCTCCGCCGGCGGCGACTTCGACATGGTCGAGGAGATGATCGATTCCTTCGAGGCCCGCGCGCGCGTCTGGCGCGAGTCGAAGGACCTGGTCTACAACATCATCAACTGCGCCAAGCCGATCGTCTCGGCCATCCACGGTTCCGCCGTCGGCGCGGGGCTGGTTGCCGCGCTGCTGGCCGATATCTCGGTGGCGGCGCGCAGCGCGCGGCTGGTCGACGGCCATACGCGACTGGGCGTTGCCGCCGGCGACCACGCCGCGATCGTGTGGCCGCTGCTGTGCGGCATGGCCAAGGCCAAGTACCACCTGCTGCTGTGCGAGCCGGTGAGCGGCGAGAAGGCGGAGCAGATGGGGCTGGTGTCGCTGGCCGTGGACGAGGCGGAACTGCAGGACACCGCCGTCTCGATCGCCACGCGCCTGGCCAACGGCGCACCCTCGGCGATCCGCTGGACCAAGTATTCGCTGAACAACTGGCTGCGCCAGGCGGGTCCGACCTTCGATGCGTCCCTGGCGCTGGAGATGTTCGGGTTCGGTGGCCCGGAGGTCAAAGAGGGCGTGGCGTCGTTCCGCGAAAAGCGCGCGCCGGTGTTCCCGGCCACGACCTCGTCCTGAGTGCTTGTGCCGCCGGGCGCTCCGCGGCGAGTCTCGCAGCGGAGCGCATTAGCATTCCCGCGAACGGACCCATGTGGTGGCGGCGAATGCGGTGTTCGGAAATTGCAGAGGCAGGAATTCCCGCGGGCGGCGATGATAGCCATCGTCACAGACCGCTTTCCGAGCCATCATGCGCGTCCATCTGCAGTCCCCCATGCATCTCAGCCTGCAGCGGCTGCTGCTGGCGTTCCCGCTGTCGGTCGCTGCCACGCAGGGGCGGGTGGTGGTCAGGCGGCGCGGCTACGAGCGCGTGCTGCTGCCGGGCCAGGAGATCGCGGTGGCGGCCTTCGAAGCCACCGACCTGCATCTCGATGGCAGCGGCGCGCAACCCGCGGCGTGCTGTCTCGAACTGCACGGCGTGATGCCCGCGGCAGCGCAGGCAGCGCTGCATCACCGCATCTGCAAGCGGGTATTCCTGCAGCCGCAATACGCCTGGAGCGCCGCATTCATTGCCGAACGGCTCGGCATGTCCACGGCGCAGGTGCGCCGCACGCTGTTCGCGCAAGGCACCGCGTTGACCGACCTGTGCCGCACGCAGCGGCTGATGCGCGTGCTGTTCGAAGCCATGTCGGGGCATGTGGCGACGGCCGACCTGGCGCGCTTTGCCGGCTGGCCCGCCAACAGCGACCTCCACTGTGCCTTCTATGACCGCTTTGGCCTGTCCATGGATGCGGCGCGCCGTCTCGCGTTGCATCGCGCCCCAGAACGGCAGCGTTCGGTCGCCTGAGCCGCGCGGCGCGTTTTCGCGGCTGGCGTGGAGCCATTTTCGAAGCACGGAACACCGCGGGCGCCTGCGTTGACTGGCAGGCGTGCGCCCGCCACGATCGTTTCCAGCATGGCAGTGAAGTCAACATGGAAACGAACAAGATGTCCAAGGTGCTTGAAGGAATCCGCGTCCTCGATTTCGGACGCTTTATCGCCGGGCCGTTCTGCGCGGCATTGCTGGCCGACTATGGCGCCGACGTGATCCGCATCGACCGGGTCGGCGGCAGCGAAGACCGTTTTATCGTGCCCGTCACGGAATCGGGCGAGGGCGCGCTGTTCCTGCAGTGCAACCGCAACAAGCGCTCGATCACGCTCGACATCGACAGCGACGCAGGGCGCGAGGTGGTGCGCCGGCTGGTCGAGACCGCCGACGTGGTGGTGGCCAACATGCCGCCCAGGACGCTGGCAAACCTGGGGCTGGACTATGCCACGCTCAGCGCGATCCATCCCGGCATCATCCTGACGGCTTCCACCGCCTTCGGCTCCCATGAAGGCGCGGGCCACCGCGTTGGCTTCGACGGCGTCGGCCAGGCGATGAGCGGCGCGGTCTACATGTCGGGCACGCCCGACAGCCCGACCAAGGCGATGGTGCCGGTGGTCGATTTCTCGACGGCGCTGTCGTGCGCGCTCGGCACGGTGATGGCGCTGTACGAACGCCGCATGAGCGGGCGCGGGCAATGCGTCGAGGCCTCGCTGCTGCAGACCGCGCTGAACCTGTCCAGTGGCGCGCTGATCGAGGAAGCGGCGCTGGCCATCGACCGGCGCCCGATCGGCAACCGCAGCCCGTCGTACGGGCCCTCGGACATCTTCCGCGTGCGCGATGGCTGGATCATCGCCCAGGTGATCGGGCAGCCGCTGTTCCGGCGCTGGACCAGCCTGGTCGGCATGCCGGAGCTGGCCGACGATCCGCGCTTCAGCGATGACCTGGGGCGCGGCGAGCATGGCGAGTTCCTCAGCGGGCTGATGGGAAAGTGGTGCGCCAGCCGCACCCGCGCCGAAGCGCTGCAGGCGCTGGAGCAGGCCAGGATCCCTGCCGCCCCGGTCTATTCCCCGCGCGAGGCGCTGGACGACGCCTCGATCCAGGACTCGGGTGCCTATGTCTGGCTCGACTATCCCGGGCTGCCGCGCAAGGCGCCCATCGTGGCGCCCCCGGCCATGCTGTCGCGCACGCCCCCGGATGTGGCGCGGCGGCCGCCTACGGTTGGCGAACACACCGAAGAAGTGCTGGCCGAGGTCGGCTATGACCGCGCGCAGGTGCAGGCTTTGCGCGCGGCCGGCATCGTCTGAGCGCAGCCGCGCCAGGCGATTCGCGCAATGCGAATCGGCGGTTCGCCAGTGATGACTTGAGCGCAAGCGGGCCGCTCCACTAGCATCGAATCCACACACATGGCGCCGGCCACGCGGTCAGGCGCGAACAGGAGACAGTCGTGGCAGCAAATCAATCGCGGCCCCTCGAAGGCATCCGGGTCCTCGACCTGACCGTGGCACTGGCCGGGCCGTACGGCTCGCTGTTGCTCGGCGGCATGGGTGCCGAGGTGATCCGCGTGGAAGCGCCGGGCGGCGGCGATATCGCCCGCACCAACCCGCCGTTCGTCGGCGGCAGCGGCATCCATTTTGGCCAGCGCGAAGACCACGAGGTCTCGCTGACGGTGCTGAACCGGGCGCGCAACAAGAAGAGCATCACGCTGGACCTGAAGTCCGGGCACGGCCGCGAGCTGTTCATGCGGCTGGCCGAGACCTGCGACGTGGTGCTGGAGAACTTCAGCGAAGGCACCACGGCCAAGCTCGGCATCGACTACGAGCAGGTCAGGCAGCGCAACCCGCGCATCGTCTATGCGTCGATCAAGGCCATGGGGGAGCCCAGCGCGTTTCCCGGGCTGAAGGGCATGGACATCATCGTTCAGGCGCTGAGCGGGCTGATGGAGGTGACCGGCTACGCCGACGGGCCGCCGACGCGCTGCGGCCTGCCGATCGCCGACCTGGTGGCACCGATGTACGCCGTCAACGGCATCCTCGCCGCGCTGCTGCACCGCGGCCGCACCGGCGAGGGACAGCGCGTGCAGGTGTCGATGCTCGATTGCCTGGCGTCGTGGGTCGCGGAAGAGCATTTCGACGTGATGGGGCGCGCGGGCTATCCCTCCCGCACCGGCAATTACCATGACCGGCTGGCGCCGTTCGGCGTCTATCCGACCCGCGACGGTCATGTGGCGGTGGTGGCGTTCCAGCCCGACTGGATGCGCGGCCTGCTCGAAGCCATGGACCAGGCCGCGCTGCTGGACGACCCGCGCTTCAGCAGCCGTGGACCGCGCATGCGCAATGCATCGGCCTTGAACGAGGCGATCGCGGCATGGACGCGCCAGCGCAGCACGGCCGAGGTGGTGTCCGAGCTGCTGGACAAGCGCGGCGTGCCGTGCGCGCCGGTGCGCAAGCCGGATGAAGTGCTGCATGACCAGCGGCTGCACGACAGCGGCGCGCTGATGCGCCTGGCGCATCCCGAACTCGGGCAGGTGGATGCGGTCGGCATGGGGCTGCCGATCCGGTTCTCGGCCACGCCGTCGCAGTTCGACAAGCCGGCGATGGCGCTGGGCGGGGCCAACGAAGAGGTCTATGGCGGCTTGCTGAAGCTGAGCCAGGACGAGATCGATGCGTTGCGGGAAGAGGGCGTGGTTTGACGCCTGTCGGTCGATTGGTTGCTCCCCTCTCCCATTTATGGGAGAGGGGCCGGGGGAGAGGGCCAGCGTGTCTCGTGGCGAAGCGCGGCACTTTGTGGCAGCGCCTGCCCTCTCCCCGCGCCTTCCCGGATTCCTGGCTAATGTTTGCCGGCCCCGCCAACGCTGGGCGATATTCGCCCCGGCGATGCGCCATTCGCACCGGCATCGTGTACGGGCGCCACCTTTGCGCGATAATCCCGTACCACGCTAGGGAACGATGTAATGCGCTTTGATCTGGTCGATCTGAAACTGTTTACGCATATTGCCGAGGCCCAGAGCCTGACCGGCGGCGCGCAGCGTTCCCACCTGTCGCTGGCCGCGGCCAGTACCCGCATCAAGAACCTGGAGGAGTATGTCGGCGTCAAGCTGCTGAGCCGCAGCAGCCAGGGCGTGAAGGTCACTGGTGCCGGCGAGACCTTGCTGGCTCATGCGCGCCGCGTGATCCGGCAGCTGGAGCAGCTCAGCGGCGATCTGCAGGAATACGTGGCCGGCGTGAAGGGCCATGTGCGCGTCTTTGCCAACACCACGGCGATGAGCGAGTTCCTGCCCGCGGTGCTGCGCACCTACCTCGTCAACAATCCCGACGTGACCATCGACATGCAGGAGCGGCTCAGCCCGGACATCGTGCGCGCCGTGCAGGAGGGGATGGTCGATATCGGCATCATCGCCGGCAATGTGCGCACCGAAGGTCTGGAGGTCATGCCCTACCGGCGCGACCGTCTGGTGCTTGCGATCGCGCTGAGCCACCCGCTGGCCGAGCGCGACAGCGTGGATTTCATCGACACGCTCGACTACGACTTCATCGGCCTGCCGGAAGCCAGCGCCATCCACAACTTCCTCAAGCGCGCCGCCGCCGACCTGCAGCGCGAGCTGCGCTGGCGCGTCCAGGTCAGCAATTTCGAGACTGCCTGCCGCATGATCGAGGCCAATGTCGGCGTCGGCGTGCTGCCCGAGAGCACGGCCGCGCGGCACGCCGGCACGATGGCGCTGCGCATCGTCCAGCTCAACGACGAATGGGCCGAGCGCAAGCTGCAGGTGTGCGTGGCGGATGTCGGCGCGTTGCCGCTGTTCGCGCGCAAGCTGGTCGACCTGCTGGTCGAGGACGGGCTCGGGCGGCAGGACTGAACGCCGCCGCCGTGGTTACCGCTACTTCTCCTTCGAAACCATCTGCCTGAGCTGGTGCTTGAGCAGCTTGCCGCTGGCCGTGGTCGGGATGGTGGCGACGCGCAGGATCTTCTCCGGGCGCTTGTACGGCGACAGGCGCTCGACCAGGTAGTCGTGCAGCGCCGCCGCATCGAACTTCTCGCCGTCCTTGATCTCGACAAAGGCAATCACTTGCTCATTGCCGTCCGCGGCAGGCTGGCCGACGACTGCCGACACGCGCACCGACGGATGCGTGTTGATTACCGATTCGACCTCGATCGGATAGACGTTGAAGCCCGAGTGGATGATCAGGTCCTTGGTGCGGCCCACGATGAACAGCGCGCCGTCGGGCCCGAGCCGGCCCAGGTCGCCGGTATTGAGCCAGCCGCCGGGGCGCAGCGCCTCGGCGGTCAGTGCCGGTGCGCGGTAATAGCCGCGCATGACACCGGGGCCCCTGACCCACAGTTCGCCGGGTTCGCCGGCGGGCACCGGCTGGCCGTCTGGCCCGACCACCTGCAGTTCGGCGCCCTCGACGATCTCGCCCGCCGCGCAATCGCCGCGCGGCCGGTCCATGCGCGTGACGAACAGCGAGCCCGCGTACTCGGTCATGCCGTAGCCATGGTGCAGCGGCTGGCCGAACATCGCTTCGACTTCCTGCTTGAGCGTCGGGTCGAGCGGCCCGCCGCCGGTGTACAGGTAGCGCAGCCTGGGTGATGGCGCCAGCGGCATGCCGCTCGCACGCACATGCGCGAGGATGCGGCTGAACATGGTCGGCACGCCCTGCAGCAGCGTGATCGCCCCGTGCCGGATCGCCGCGGTGACATCCGCCGCATTGAAGCGCGCGCTCAGGTAAAGGCTGGCGCCGGCCTGGAAGGTCGACACCAGCAGCGTGCCCAGTCCGAAGACATGCGACATCGGCATGACCGCATAGGCGCAGTCATCCGGCAGCATGCGGCGTGATTCCACCGTGACGCGGGCGAAGTGCAGCAGGCCGCGGTGCGTCACCATCACGCCCTTGGGCTGCCCGGTGGTGCCGGAGGTATAGATCAGCGCGGCGACCTCGCGAGCCAGGGCTTCGGGCTCGCGTTCGCTGGCGCGGTCGGGGGCGCTGGCCATCAGCGGGCCGAGTCCGGCCGGCGCGATTTCGCGGGCACGGTAGCGCACGCCGTGCCGCAGCGCGTCGGGGGAGGCGCCGTGGGTAAACAGCATCAGCCGGGGCTGGCAGTGCGAACGGATCACCTCGATCTCGCGCTCCGAGAGGCGCGCGTTGACCACCACCGGCCATGCGCCCAGTTCGGATAGTGCGAACACCAGCGTGATCACGGCGAGGCAGTTCTCGGCCACGACCAGCACCCGGTCGCCGGTGCCGACCTCCTGCGCCTGCAGCCAGGCCTGGGCGTCCCCGATGCCCTGCCAGAGCTGCGCAAAGGTCACGGTGCGGCCATCCTCGAAGACGGCCGCGCGGTCAGGGGCCTCGGTGGCCCAGTGGCGGGGGATATCGCTGATCCGTTGCGGGTTGGCTCGGTCCGTGGGCATCGCGCGGAAGTCCTTGTGCGGGGTAGAAGGCCGTCCGGCAAACCGGACGACGCCAGTGTATGTGCGCGGCAAGTACGCTGCAATCGCGGATCGGTGAAGGCCGCTTTCGAGCTTGCCGAAAGGGCGCGCATCAGGCCAGTTGATGTTCCAGCCACTGCGGCACGAACGCCGCGGCGCGCGTGGCGGCGGCCGGCCGCCTTGCGCCGGAACGTGCCAGCGCGTGCGGCGACAGGCCGAACCAGTCGTAGAACGCCGCCTCCACGTCGCTGCGCGGCGACCAGCCGATGCGGCGCTTCAGTTCCCCGGTGCAGGGGTTGTCATGCAAGACCTCGAACAAGGCCCGCATCAGCCGCTGCGTGCGGCACAGTTCGGTCAGCGCGGCGCCTTCCGAGAACAGCGTGCGCCGCACCTGCGCCGGCGAGGCGCGCAGCAAATCGGCGATAAAGGCCGCGCTCCATGTGTGCTGCGGCTGCATGAAGACACGCTGCGACAGGCGGTGATGCAGCGCCGCGCCGGGCGCGCCGCCGGGCCGCAAGCGCATTTCCAGGCTGCAGCAGGCCGGCTGCAGCGCACCGCCGTCGAGGTACAGGTCGACCGATTCGAACGGCGCCACCACCAGGGGCTGCCCGGGTACGACCATGCGCTCGAAGCCGCGGCGCCGCACCAGGGTCTTGCCTTGCTTTGCTCCGATCACCAGCGGAAACGCCGGCAACAGCCGCGACACCTGCGTAGGCGAGAAAGCCTGGAGTTCGATGCGCATGTCTTCGGGCGACGCTGTCGGCGGCTTGTCGTCGTATCGGCTTACACCACGCCGCTGGTGCGCAGCGCCTGCACCTGCTCCGCATCGAGCTTCAGGTAGTCGCGCAGCACTTCCTCGGTGTGCTGGCCCAGCGCCGGCGGGGCATAGCGCAGCGTGGGCGGCGTCTCCGACAGCCGCAGCGGGCTGGCGGCGGTCACCACCCGATTGACGCTCTGGCCGGCGGGCGCCTCCTCGCCCGGATAGCGCGACTGCTCGATGCGCAGGCCGCGCGACTGCACATGCGGGTCGGCATACGCCTGGGCGATATTGTTGATCGGGCCGCACGGCACGGAGTTGGCTTCGAGCAGCGCGACCCATTCGGCGGTGGTGCGGGTGCGCGTCAGCTCCATCATCATCGCGATCAGCACCTTGCGGTTGTTGACGCGGCCGGTGTTGGTCGCATAGCGTTCGTCGCGAGCCCAGTCCACCCCCGCGGCCTCGCAGAAGCGCGCGAACTGACCGTCGTTGCCGATCGCCAGCAGCATGTTGCCGTCGGCGGTGGGAAAGTCCTGGTAGGGCACCACGCTCGGGTGGATATTGCCCTGGCGGCGGGGCACGTCGTCGGCATTGAGGAAGCCCGCGCCCTGGTTGGCGAGCACCGCCATCGCCACGTCCAGCAGGGCGATGTCGATATGCTGGCCGCGGCCGGTGTAGTGGCGCGCTTCCAGCGCGCTCAGGATCGCGGTGGTGGCGTACATGCCGGTGAACAGGTCGATCACCGCCACGCCCACTTTCATCGGACCGCCACCGGGTTCGCCGTCGGCATGGCCAGTGATGCTCATCAGGCCGCTCATGGCCTGGATCAGCAGGTCATAGCCGGGGCGGGCGGCATACGGGCCGGTATGGCCGAAGCCCGTCACCGAGCAATAGACCAGGCGCGGGTTGATCGCGCTCAGGCTCTCGTAGTCCAGCCCATAGCGCTTGAGGCCGCCGGTCTTGAAGTTCTCGACCACGACATCGCTGTGGCGGGCCAGTTCGCGGATCAGTGCCTGGCCTTCGGGCTTCGACATGTCCACGGTGACCGAGCGCTTGTTGCGGTTGGCCGCGGTGAAATAGCTGGCCTGCCGCGTGGGCACGCCATCCTCGCCCGACAGGAACGGAGGGCCCCAGTGGCGGGTATCGTCGCCTTCGCCGGGTTTCTCGATCTTGATGACGTCGGCGCCCATGTCCGCCAGGTTCTGGGTGGACCACGGCCCGGCCAGCACGCGCGACAGGTCGAGCACGCGCAGGTGGCTCAGCGCGCCCGTGCGCGGCGAAGGGGGGGGCAGGTCGGGAAGGGAATTTGCGGCGGAATCAGTCATGAAGTTCGTGGCGGTTGCTTCTTGGCTGCCCGGCGGGGAGGGCGGGCAGCATGGGGGCATCTCGACGGCTCGGCCCTCAGGCGCCGCGCGCCTCGCGGATCATGTTGCGGGCGATGATGACCTGCTGGATCTGCGTGGTGCCTTCATACAGGCGGAACAGGCGCACGTCGCGGTAGAAGCGCTCGATGCCGAACTCCGAAATATAGCCGGAACCGCCGAGAATCTGAACCGCGCGGTCGGCCACGCGGCCCACCATCTCGGTGGCGAACATCTTGCAGCAAGAGGCTTCGGTGGAAACGTTCTTGCCTTCGTCGCGGCGGCGCGCGGCGTCGATCACCATGCATTCGGCGGCGTAGAGTTCGGCCTGGCTGTCGGCCAGCATGGCCTGTATCAGCTGGAACTCGCAGATCGGCTGGCCGAACTGCTGGCGTTCCAGCGCGTAGTTGAGCGCGTCGCGCAGCACGCGTTTGGCCACGCCAACGCTGACTGCCGAGATGTGGAGCCGGCCCTTGTCCAGCACCTTCATCGCGGTCTTGAAGCCCTGGCCTTCCTTCAGTCCGATCAGGTTGGCCGCCGGCACGCGCACGTTCTCGAAGATCACGTCGCAGGTATGCGCGCCTTTCTGGCCCATCTTGACGTCGCGCTTGCCGAAGCTGATCCCCGGCGTCTTGGCGTCGACGATGAAGGCCGAGACGCCGGCCGAGCCCTTGATGTCCGGATTGGTCCGGGCCATCAGCGTAAACATCCCGGCCTGCGGCGCGTTGGTGATAAAGCGCTTGGTGCCGTTGACCACGTAGTGGTCGCCGTCCCTGATGGCGGTGGTGCGCAGCGAGCCCGCATCCGAGCCGGCTTCCGGCTCGGTCAGCGCGAACGAGGCCAGGATCTCTCCGGTGGCCAGGCGCGGCAGCCACGCCTGCTGCTGCTCGGGCGTGCCGTCCATCAGGATGCCCTGCGAGCCGATGCCGACGGTGGTGCCCAGCAGCGAGCGGAACGCGGGCGAGGTCTGGCACAGCTCCATGACCACGCGCGCTTCTTCTTCCATGGTCAGTTCCAGCCCGCCGAAGCGCTCGGGGATGGTCATGCCGAACAGGCCCATCTCGCGCATGTCCTGCACGATGTCCTGCGGGATCTCATCGGTTTCGGCAACCAGTGCCTCGGCGGGCACCAGGCGCTCGCGCACGAAGCGCCGCACGCTGTCGAGCAGCGCTTCCAGGGTGTCGTTATCGCGGATCATGTCGGGTTTTCCTCTGTGTCGGGTCGATGTGCGGGAGCGGGTGCGGGCGGGGCTCAGTCCAGCGTCACGCCCTTGAGCACGCCGGCCCACTGCGTGCGCTCGCGGGCGGCGGTGTTGACGACGTCCTGCGTGGTGCCGCTCCACTGCTCGTAGCCGAGTTCGGCGTAGCGCTTCTTGAGCTCGCCGTCTTCAACGGCCTGCTTCACGGCCGCCGCCAGCTTCTGCGTCAGCTCCGACGGCAGGCCCTTGGGCGCATAGATGGCGTACCAGCCGCCGGCCTCATAGTCCTTCAGGCCGGCAATGCCGGCTTCGCGGAAGGTCGGCACGTTGGGCAGCGACGGGCTGCGCCGGGGCGAACCCACGGCGATGGGCCTGACCTTGCCGCTCTGCACGTAGTTGCTGGCGGTGCTGATGATGTCGAACATCACGTCGATCTGGCCGCCGATGGTGTCGGTCATGGCAGGAGCATTCCCCTTGTAGGGGATGTGGTTCAGCTCGACCTGCGCCTGCCGCGCGAACAGCGCCATGGCAACGTGGTTGGAACTGCCGACGCCGGAGGAGCCATAGCTGAGCTTGCCGGGATGGGCCTTGGCGTAGGCGACCAGTTCCTGCGTGCTCTTGAATGGTTCCTTCGTATTGGCCACCAGCATGTTGTAGTAGCGCGCCACCGGTGCCACCGGCGTCAGGTCGCGGGCCGGATCGAACGGCAGGCTCTTCATGATGTTGGGCGCCACCGTCAGCGCGGCGCTGGCGGCGAACCACAGCGTGGAGCCGTCCGGCTTGCCGCGCACCACTTCATACCCGGCCAGCGTGGCATTGGCGCCGGGCTTGTTGTCGACGATGACGTTGGCGTTGAGCGTCTTGCCCAGCGACGCCGCAAAAAGCCGCGCGGCCTGGTCGGCAGGGCCGCCCGCGGCATAGCCGACCACGAGGCGGACCGGCTGGCCGTTGCCCTGCGCGGCTGCAGGGACGCTGCCCAGGGTTGCGGCGCACAGCGCCAGTCCGGACAGCAGCAGGTGGCGGCGGGAAGGGGAAATCAACTTGCACTCCTAGGTAATACGAAAGACGGGCACAGCTTCACATTGCTGCGTTGCATGGATGCCGCTGGTTTGCTCCCCTCTCCCGCTTGCGGGAGAGGGGCCGGGGGTGAGGGCAGAGCGCATGGCAAGCATGCAAGCGTTTCACTTCGTAGAGACTCCCGCCCTCACCCCCGCCCCTCTCCCATACATGGGAGAGGGGAAACAACATTCAGGCCGGCGATCAGCAGCGCTCGAACACCGCGGCGATCCCCTGGCCGCCGCCGATGCACATGGTTTCCAGGCCATAGCGGCCGCCGCGGCGCTGCAGTTCGTGCAGCAGCGTGGCCAGGATGCGCACGCCGGTGGCGCCGATCGGGTGGCCCAGCGAGATGCCCGAGCCGTTGACGTTGAGCTTCTGCTCGATCGCGTCCTGGTCGTTCCATTCCCAGCCCTTCAGCACGGCCAGCACCTGGCAGGCAAAGGCTTCGTTCAGCTCCACCAGGTCCATCTGGTCCAGCGTCAGGTTCAGGCGCTTGAGCAGCTTCTTCACCGCCGGCACCGGGCCGATGCCCATGTGCGACGGCTCGCAGCCCGCCGCGGCCCAGCCCACCAGCGTCGCCATCGGGGTCAGGCCCAGTTCGGCCAGCTTGTCTTCGGCCACGATCAGGCAGGCGGCCGAGGCATCGTTCTGCTGGCTTGCGTTGCCGGCGGTGACGGTGCCGTTGGGCATCAGCGCCCGCAGCTTGCCCAGGCTTTCCATCGAGGTGCCGGGACGGAAGCCCTCGTCACGCGCGAAGGTGACCGGGTCGTCCTTGCGCTGCGGCACCTGCACCGGCACGATCTCGGCGTCGAAGCGGCCGGACTCCCACGCCGCCGCGGCGCGCTCGTGGCTGCGCACGGAGAAGGCGTCGGCCTGCTCGCGGGTAATGCCGTAGTCGCGCGCCAGGTTCTCGGCGGTCTCGATCATCCCCGAGATCTTGCCGAAGCGCTCGACCGGCTGCGAACGCTCGCGGCCGCGGTCCAGGCGGTCGTAGAACTTCACGTTGCCCGAGCGCGAGCCCCAGCGCATGTCGGTGGTGTAGTACTCGATATTGCTCATGCTCTCGACGCCGCCGGCGATGACCACGTCGGCAGCGCCGCTCTGCACCATCATCGAGGCCGTGACGATGGCCTGCAGGCCGCCGCCGCAGCGGCGATCCAGCTGCATGCCCGGCACTTCGACCGGCAGGCCGGCCTGCAGCGCGGCCCAGCGGCCCACGCAGGGCACTTCGCTGTTGGCGTAGGACTGGGCAAAGACCACGTCATCGATGCGGGCGGGGTCGATGCCGCTGCGTTCGACGACGGCGCGCACGGTGGTGGCGGCCAGTTCCTCGACGGACACGGGGCGCAGGCTGCCGCCGAAGGTGCCGACGGGAGTACGGAGGGGGGTGACGATTGCGGCTCGGCGCATGGAAGTCTCCTTGGAAGTTCTGTCAGGTAGTCGAAGCAGGCGGCCGGGTCAGGCCGCGCCCGTGGTGGCAACGAAAGCCGCGCCGCACTGGCGCAGCAGGGCGTGGGCCTGGCGCTCCAGGTCCTCGCGGTGTTCGGGGGCGGCGATGTCCAGCATGCGGCGCACGCGCTGCGACAGGGTCTGGCCGCGCAGGTCGGCGACGCCGTGTTCGGTGACGATCAGGCCGGCATCCGAGCGCGGCGTGCTGACCGGGCCGGACAACTGCGCCACGATCCGGCTCGCGCCCTTGGCGGTCGCGGGCAGCGCGACAATGGGCAGGCCGCCGCGGCTGCGCGCGGCGCCGCGCAGGAAGTCGACCGCACCGCCAACCGCGCCGACATAGACACCCGCCGCCACTTCGGCGTTCACCTGTCCGGTCAGGTCGACCTCGATCGCCGAGTTGATCGCGGTGAGCTTGTCGATGCTGGCCAGCACCTCGGGATGATGCGTGTAGCTGGTTTCGCGCAGCTGCAGCTTCGGGTTGCGGTGGGCCCAGCGGCGCAGGCGCTCGCTGCCCATCAGGATGCCGCCGATGCCGATGCCGGTATCGATGGTCTTGCGCGCATTGGTCAGCACGCCGGCCTCGGCCAGCGCGGCAATGCCGTCGCCGACCGCGCCGCTGTGCAGGCCCAGGTCGCGGCGGTCATGCAGCGCGGCTACCACCGCCTCGGGCAGGTTGCCGATGCCCATCTGCAGCGTGGCGCCATCTTCGACCCAGCCCGCGATATGGCGCGCGATCGCCTGTTCCGCCGGCCCGGGGGCGCTGCGGTCCAGGCTGATCGGCGCATACGCGGCATCGACCAGCAGGTCGATCTGGTCCGCGGTGAGGTGGCGGCTGCCATAGGTCCATGGCACCTCCGGGTTCACCTCGGCCACGATCACGCGGGCCCGGTCGAGCGCCGCGGGAATGTACTCATGCACCAGGCCCATGCTGTAGCGGCCTTCCTCGTCGGGCGGTGACACCTGCACCAGCACGACGTCGGCGCGCAACGCGCCATCCCGGATCAGGCCGGGCAGGTGCGAATAGTGGCTCGGCACGATGTCCAGCACGCCGGCCCTGGCCAGCGCGCGGTGCGGACCGCTGGCGGCATAGCCGAAGAAGTCGATCACGTCGGCCTGCGCCGGCTGGAGCGTGTCGGACTGGCCGATGCCGACGAACACGCTCAGCCGGCCACCCCGGGCGAGCGCGTGGCGGTGCTCGACCAGCGCGCGCGTCAGCGTCAGCGGCTCGGCGGTGGCCTGGCCCCACCAGATATGGTCGCCGGGTTGCAGCAGTGCCTGCAGCGCCGAGGCCAGTTCGTTGTTATCCACGGTAGCGGGATGCATGGGATGGCGCGGGATCAGGCGATCTCGGCCCAGCCGTGGCTGAGCACTACCTTGTCGCGCTCGGCGACGCGGGCGCGCACCTGGAAGTGGTTGGGGCTGTCCGGCATGCGCCAGATCTCGGTGACCAGCGTTTCACCGGGGAATACCGGCGCGGTGAAGCGGATATCCAGCGCACGCAGGCGGACCGGGTCGCGGTCCGCGCACTGGCGCACCAGTGCATGCGCGACCAGCCCGTAGCTGGCCAGCCCGTGCAGGATCGGGCGCTCGAAGCCCGCCGCCCTGGCGACGGCCGGGTCGGCGTGCAGCGGATTGAAGTCCCCCATCAGGCGATACAGCAGCGCGGCTTCGGGGCGGATTGCCTGCGTGTCGGTGAAATCCGGCGCGCGGTCTTCCGGGGTGGGGCGCAGCGCGGGCAGCGGTTCGTCGCTGGGCTGGCCGCCGTCGCGCTGGCTGTAGCCGCCATCGCCGCGCAGGAAGCTGACCTGCTGCACCGTTGCCAGCAACTCGCCTTGCGCCGTTTCGAGCCGGCGCTCGGTCACCATGATCGCGCCCTTGCCTTCACCCTTGTCGGTCAGGTGCGTGATGCGGTTGTGGCCGACGATGTCGGCGCTGGCCGGCAGCGCGCGGTGCAGGCGCATGCGTTGCTCGCCGTGCAGCAGCTTGACCCAGTCGATGCCGGTGTCCGCCTCGCGCGCCCAGAAGCCGGGATAGCCCAGCACCACCGCCTGCGACGGCAGCGTGCGCAACCCGCCCGCCGCGCCCTCGAACACGAAGGGCAGGGCGCCGCCGTCCAGCGGATCGTTGCCCAGCCCCAGGCTGAGCGCATACAGCATGGTGTCGCGCTCGGCATAGCGCTGGCGTACAGGGGCGAACGGTCGCTGCTTGAGGTGCTGGTAGCTCACTGCCATGTGCGGATCCTATGTCTTTATCAGGAGATTGCCGTGAGGATGTCGCCAAAGTGGGTTTTGCGCTATTTGACAATGCCAATGGCCGGCTTTGGCGATTGCGAAAACGGCACCGCCGGGCGCCGCATGCCGGCCTTAAGCGCTGTGGAAGGCGCGCTTTCGCAATGGCTGATTGCCCGGGGCGGCGATCGCAGCGACTATTGCGGCCAAGCCAGCATCGGTCGTCCCCACGGGGCACCCCATGGGACCGAAGCGCCGCAAATTCCGTCCGTACCTACGCCAACGACGCGCCATGATCGAACAGACCCAATCGAACAACTATCAAGAAATCCGCGATGCCGTGCGCGCGCTTTGCGCCGAATTCCCGGATGAGTACTTCCGCAAAGTCGACGAGCAGCGCGCCTACCCGGAGGCCTTCGTCAACGCGCTGACCGCGGCCGGATGGCTGGCCGCGCTGATTCCGCAGGAATACGGCGGTTCCGGGCTGGGGCTGACCGAAGCCTCGGTGATCATGGAAGAGATCAACCGCAGTGGCGGCAACTCCGGCGCCTGCCACGGCCAGATGTACAACATGGGCACGCTGCTGCGCCACGGCTCCGACGCGCAGAAGGAAAAGTACCTGCCGAAGATCGCCTCGGGCCAATGGCGCCTGCAGTCGATGGGCGTGACCGAACCCACCACCGGCACCGACACCACCAAGATCAAGACCTCGGCGGTCAAGAAGGACGGCCGCTACGTCGTCAACGGCCAGAAGGTGTGGATCAGCCGCGTGCAGCACAGCGACTTCATGATCCTGCTGGCGCGCACCACCGCGCTGGCCGACGTAAAGAAGAAGAGCGAAGGCATGTCCATCTTCATGGTGGACCTGCATGAGGCGCAGAAGAAGGGCCTGACCGTGCGGCCGATCCCGAACATGGTCAACCACGAGACCAACGAGCTGTTCTTCGAAGACCTGGAAATCCCCGAGGAAAACCTGATCGGCGAAGAAGGCAAGGGCTTCAAGTACATCCTCGACGGCCTCAACGCCGAGCGCACGCTGATCGCCGCCGAATGCATCGGCGACGGCTACTGGTTCATGGACCGCGTCACCAAGTACGTCAGCGAGCGCGAAGTCTTCGGCCGCCCCATCGGCCAGAACCAGGGCGTGCAGTTCCCGATCGCCGAATCCTTCATCGAGCTGGAAGCCGCCAACCTGATGCGCTGGAAGGCTTGCGAACTGTTCGACAAGCACGAGCCGATGGGCGCGCAGGCCAACATGGCCAAGTACCTGGCGGCCAAGGCCAGCTGGGAAGCCGGCAACGCCTGCCTGCAGTTCCACGGCGGCTTCGGCTTTGCCTGCGAATACGATGTCGAGCGCAAGTTCCGCGAGACGCGCCTGTACCAGGTCGCGCCGATCTCGACCAACCTGATCTACTCGTACGTCGCTGAACACATCCTGGGGCTGCCGCGCTCGTTCTGAGCGGGCACGACGGCAATCGATGCCGCTTCGGGCCGGCGCGCTTGCGCGCCGGCCTTTTGCATTCCGGCGCTGAGCGCTAACGCTGGGCCCGAGGTCGTTCCCGCTTACAGATGCGACCGGAAGAAGGGCGCGAGCTTCGACACGGCTGCGCGCGATTTGCCGCCCGGCATTCCGCTAGCGGGAGGGCGTCGCAGGGCGGGTGTCCCGCGCCGTGCCGGGCGCCGGATATACCTCGTCGCCAGCGGCGATCGGCAAGCGTGGCGGTGGCGGGGTCATGGAGGTATCGCGCGGCGGCGCTTCACATCCAGCCACGGTTGCCGCGAGCAGGGCGATGCAGAACGCACGGCCTGGCAGGCTGCGCAGGGCGCGGCGCCGGTTGATGATGAGCATGTATGGCATGGAGCGCCCCTTTGCGCGGAATGCGTTCAGTGTAGGCAAAGGTGACAGCTACCATCGGCAAAAACGGCGGCTGCCGGGGTGCTTCGTGAGCCGCACCAGTCGGTTTCGCCTCGCCTCGGTGCAGTCATTTTAATAAAATGACTGCATTGATATCGTTTTGATACGGTGACAGCCATGGCCACCATGACCGTAAGAAACCTCCCGGACGATGTACATCGTGCGTTAAGGGTACGAGCTGCCGCGCATGGACGCAGTACCGAAGCGGAAGTGCGAGACATCCTCGAAGCGGCTGTGAAGCCGGCCCAGCGCCTGCGCATGGGCGACGCCTTGACGCGTTTGGGACGGGACCTGGGCCTCACCAATGCCGATGTCGAGGCGATTGAGCAAGGTCGCGACCGTACGCCGGCAGATCCGACAGGATTCGATGAATGATCGTGCTGGCCACCAATGTCGTATCCGAAGCCATGAAGCCGGAACCGTCGCCGAGCGTGCGTGCCTGGCTCAACGAACAGGCCGCGGAAACCCTGTTTCTGTCGAGCGTGACGCTGGCCGAACTGCTCTACGGCATTGGAACGCTGGCGGCCGGGCGTCGCAAGGCTGCGCTGGAAGGAGCATTGGAAGGCCTGCTGGTTTTGTTCGGGGAACGGATCCTGCCGTTTGATATCGAGGCAGCGCGCTGCTACGCCGAACTCGCAACGCGAGCCAGAGCGGCGGGGAGGGGATTCCCAACCCCTGACGGCTACATTGCCGCTATCGCGACCGCGCACCGCTATACAGTGGCCACACGCGACACGAGTCCCTTCCAGGCAGCCGGCGTGCCCGTCATCAATCCCTGGGAAGCGCAACGAGCCTGATTCCGCATGACAAGCCCTGGTTCATCCCGGTAAAACTAAAAAAGAAGCCACGCTCCGACGTCGGGGCGTGGCCCAGAGTGCCGACCCTCCCTCTGGTCGGCGGGGGAATTTATTGTTCTGGCACCTGGACTGATTCCGTCTTCCAATGAAGGCGGCCTGGCCCGGCCGATGCCAGGGCGGCGGGCGCGTGCTTGCATCTCTCGGTTTGCGTCACCATTGAACGCCGTAGAGCTGGTGCAATCTGTGCGGCCCCTGACAGAGACGCGTTTCAAAACCGAGGTGCGCGGCCGCTCGGTGTGTTGACAGGTCGCGCAGAGACGGTGTTCGCGCGTCCTGCCGCCGCTTCACTGCGCGAACATCGCCACGATGATCCCGCCCATTTCATGCCGCCGTGCGGCAGACATGCGCGACGCAGTCGAGACGATGCTGATGGCCGCATCCGCGCCCATTGCCAGCGGCAAGGCGTAGCCCACGCCCGCCACGCCTTCCGCGCCGGCCAGCGCGTAGCCCAGCTTGCGGCTGCGCTCGACGCCGCGCATCAGCCTGAGCAGGCTCAGGCCGCCTGCCTCGTACTCGGCGCGGTGGCGTTCGTAGTGCGCGCGGACCGCATCGTTGTCCATCTTGGCCAGCAGCGCCATGCTGCCGGTGCCCTGGCCCAGCAGGCGCGAGGTGCCGGTCAGCATGTGGAAGGTCTTGATGCGGTGGCTGCCTTCCTCGGTATGCAGGCAGTGCCCGTGGTCGCCGATGCGCACGATCAGGAAGACGGCGTCGCCGGTCAGGCGCGCGAGGGCCTTCATCTTGCTGACGAGGGCGCTGTTGGGCGGCGGCCGGTTCATCGCGCGCAGCCCGAGCGCCATCGCCGCGGTACCGAGGTGATAGCGCTTGCCGGCCGATTCGCGCTCGATATACGCGCCGGCTTCCAGGAAGCGCGCCATGCGGTGTGCGGTGGTGCGGTCGATGCCCGCCATGACGGCAAGGTCGGGCAGCGCCAGCCCGGTGTCATGGTGCTCGGCCAGTAACTGCAGCAGGGTGAAGGCGCGCGCCAGGCTCTGGACGCCGCCGGGGGCAGGGGATCTGGGGGGCATGGCTGGATGCGCCGGCGGCGCCTCGCTGGTTCGGCAGATTGTGCACATTATGCACAATCTGAGCGATTGCGGTTGTCGCGCGGGGCGCCGTGGTTTGCAATCCATCCATCACGGAACCACAGGCACGCGCCATGATCCCCATCGAATCCCGCATTGACCCGTCCTCCGAAGCATTCGCCGGCCAGCGCGCCGGCATGCAGGCCCTGATCGACCGCCTGCACGGCCTGGAGCAGCGCGCCGTGGCCGCGTCCGAGCGCTCGCGGCCCGCCTTCGCAAGGCGTGGCGCGCTGCTGCCGCGCGAGCGCGTCGGCCGCCTGCTCGACCCGGGCGCGCCGTTCCTGCCGCTGTCCACGCTGGCGGGCTTCTGCATGGACGATCCCGACCCCGAGACCTCGGTGCCGGGCGGTTCACTGGTGGCCGGCATCGGCTTTGTGTGCGGGGTGCGCTGCATGGTGCTTGCCACCGATTCCGGCATCGATGCCGGCGCCATGACCGAGGCCGGCAACATGAAGCTGGTGCGCTGCCAGGAAATCGCGCTGGAGAACCGGCTGCCCTTCATCCACCTGGTGGAGTCGGCCGGCGCCAACCTGCGCAAGTACCGCGTCGACAAGTTCGTGCGCGGCGGCGCGATCTTCTACAACCTGGCGCGGCTGTCGGCGGCCGGGCTGCCGGTGATCACGGTCGTGCACGGCTCCTCCACGGCAGGCGGTGCCTACATGCCCGGCCTGTCCGACTACGTGGTGATGGTGCGCAACCGCGCCCGGGCCTTCCTGGCCGGGCCGCCGCTGCTGAAGGCCGCCACCGGCGAAATCGCCACCGACGAGGAACTGGGCGGCGCCGACCTGCATGCCACCGCTACCGGCCTGGCCGAATACCTTGCGGAAGACGACGAGCACGCCATCGCCACCGCGCGCGACATCGTTGCCAGCCTGGACTGGCCCAGGGTCGAGCCACAGCCGGCGCAGCAGGCCCGTGCCCCGCGGCTGGACGCATCGGAACTGGACGGCGTCATGACGCTGGACATGAAGCGCCCCGTCGACATGCGCGAGGTGATCGCGCGTATCGTCGACGATTCGGCGTGGCTGCCGTTCAAGCCCGACTACGGCCCCGGCACGGTGTGCGGCCATGCCCGCATCGAAGGCAATGCGGTCGGCTTCATCACCAACAACGGCCCCATCGACCCGGCCGGCGCCACCAAGGCCGCGCAGTTCATCCAGCTGTGCAACCAGTCCGGCACGCCGATCGTGTTCCTGCAGAACACCACCGGCTTTATCGTCGGGCGCGCCTCGGAAGAGGCCGGCATGATCAAGCACGGCTCCAAGATGATCCAGGCGCTGTCCAACTCCAGGGTGCCGCAGATTACGCTGTACTGTGGCGCCTCGTTTGGCGCCGGCAACTTCGGCATGTGCGGGCGGGGCTTCAAGCCGCGCTTCTGCTTCTCGTGGCCGAACGCGCGCACCGCGGTGATGGGCGGCGAGCAGGCCGCCATGACGCTGGAGATCGTGGCGCGCCAGCAGGCGGCGCGCAAGGGCAAGCCGGTCGACGAGGCGCAGCTGGCCGGCCAGACCGCCGAGATCGTCGCCAACTTCGAGCGCCAGGCGAGCGCCTTCGTCACCAGCGGACTGCTGCTGGACGACGGCGTGATCGATCCGCGCGATACGCGTGCCGTGCTCGCCTTTGTGCTGGCTACCGCGCGCGAGGCGGCGCTGCGCCAGCCGCATGCCATCCAGTTCGGCGTCGGGCGCTTCTGAGCGCCGCCGCTCCCAGACAAACAGAACGCAACGAATCCCAGGAGACCAGCATGCTTTACACCGAAGACCACCGCAACATCATGGACAGCATCCGCCGCTTCGTTTCGGCGGAAATCGATCCCTTCGTCGACGAATGGGAAGCCGCCGAGGTGTTTCCGGCGCACGAACTGTTCAAGAAGATGGGCAACCTCGGCTTTCTCGGCATCACCAAGCCGGTGGAGTACGGCGGCATGGGGCTCGACTTCTCCTACGCCGTTGCCGCCGCGGAGGCGCTCGGGTATGCGCGCGCACAAGGCGTCGGCATGGGCGTGGGCGTGCAGACCGACATGGCCACGCCGGCGCTGACCGCGTTCGGCTCCGACGAACTGAAGCGCAACTACCTGGCGCCCGCCATTGCCGGCGACATGGTGTGCTCGATCGGCGTGTCCGAGGCGGGTGCGGGCTCCGACGTGGCCTCGCTCAAGACGCGTGCCGTGCGCGACGGCGACGACTATGTCATCTCCGGCTCCAAGATGTGGATCACCAACGGCACCCAGTCGGACTGGATCTGCCTGCTGTGCAACACCTCCGACGGGCCCGTGCACAAGAACAAATCGCTGATCGTGGTGCCGATCAGGGAAGACGGCAAGCGCGTGCGCGGCGTGGAAGTGCAGAAGATCAAGAAGTTCGGCATGTGGTGCTCGGACACCGCGCAGATCTTCTTTGACGAAGTGCGCGTGCCGGTACGCAACCGCATCGGCGAGGAGGGCATGGGCTTCATCTACCAGATGAAGCAGTTCCAGGAAGAGCGGCTGAACGGCGCGGCGCGCCGGCTCGCCTGCACCGCGCTGATCGAGGAAACCGCGGAGTACCTGCGCCAGCGCATTGCCTTCGGCAAGCCGCTGCTGGACAACCAGTTCATCCAGTTCAAGCTGGCCGAGCTGAAGACCGAGATGGAGGCGCTGCGCGCGCTGGTCTACCTGGCCACGCAGACCTATATCGCGGGCGGCGACGTGGTCGAGCTGGCGTCGATGGCCAAGCTCAAGGCCGGGCGCCTGTCGCGCGAGGTGGCCGACTGGTGCATGCAGTTCCAGGGTGGCATGGGCTACACCTGGGACAACCACGCGTCGCGCGCCTACCGCGACTTCCGCCTGGGCTCGATCGGCGGCGGCGCGGACGAAGTGATGCTGCAGGTCATCGCCAAGCAGATGGGCCTGATGTCGCGCGGCTGACAGGCAGGAAGCGCCATGACCGAGAAAACGCAAACCGAACTCGTGATCGTACGCCGCGCCGGCGGCGTCCTGTTCGCCACTCTCAACATCCCGGCCACGCGCAATGCGCTGGCGCCCGAGGTCGTTTCCGCGCTGGCCGCAGCGGTCGAAAAGGCCGAAACCGACGCGCAGGTGCGCGCGCTGGTGCTGCGCGGTACCGGCGGTATGTTCAGCGCCGGCGGCAATGTCGGCAACTTCCAGGCGCGGCTCGATGCCGATGCCAGCCGGGAAGACCCGGTCGCCACGCGCAACCGCCAGTTCGGCTATTTCATGCAGCGGCTGAGCGCGTTGCCGGTGCCGGTCATTGCCGCCGTGGAGGGCGTCGCGATGGGCGGCGGCATGGGCCTGGCGTGCGCCGCCGACATCGTGCTGGCCACGCGCGACGCGCGCTTCGCGCTGTCGGAAACGACGCTTGGCATCATCGCCGCGCAGATCGCGCCGTTCGTGGTGCAGCGCATCGGCGCCGCCGCCACGCGCCGCCTGGGCCTTACCGGCGAGCGCATCAGCGGCGAGGCGGCGGTGGCGATCGGGCTAATCGACCAGCTGGCCGACGACGGCGCCGAGCTGGACGCGCTGGTCGCCGAATGGCTGACGCGCATCGGCCGCTGCGGACCCCATGCCAATCGCGTGTTTAAGACGCTGGTAGGACGCTGCGGGCAGGAGCCGGCGGGTCCGCTGCTGGACGAAGCCTCGCGGCTGTTCGCTGAGTGCATGCGCAGCGAGGGCGCGGAGGGCGTGGCGGCCTTCCGCGAAAAGCGCGACGCGAACTGGACCGTGCGCTTCGATGCTGACGCCGTGCGCGCTGCCCAGTCGGCGAGCTGACGAGCGCCAGCCAGCCAATTCCCGGAAATTCACAGGATTCCCCATGTCTGCAACCAGCCGACCCTTCCATACGCTGCTCGTCGCCAACCGTGGCGAGATCGCCGTGCGCATCATGCGCACCGCGCGCCGCCTCGGGCTGGCCACCGTGGCCGTCTACTCCGAGGCCGACCGCCACAGCCTGCATGTATCGTTCGCGGACCGCGCCGTCTGTATCGGCGCCGCCGCGCCGCGCGAGTCGTATCTCAACATCCCCGCCATCATCGAAGCCGCGCGAGCCAGCGGCGCCGACGCCATCCACCCCGGCTACGGCTTCCTGGCCGAGAACGCGGGCTTTGCCGAAGCCGTCGCCGCGGCCGGTCTGGTCTTTGTCGGCCCGCCTGCGGAGGCGATCCGCGCCATGGGCAACAAGGCCGAAGCCAAGCGCCTGATGCTGGCCGCCGACATGCCCTGCGTGCCTGGCTACCAGGGCGCGGCGCAGGACGACGCCACGCTGCTGGCCGAAGCCGGCGCGATCGGCTTCCCGCTGATGGTGAAGGCCGCGGCCGGCGGCGGCGGGCGCGGCATGCGGCTGGTGCGCGAGGCGGCGGCGCTGCCCATGGCGCTGGCAAGCGCGCGCTCCGAGGCCGCGGCCGCGTTCGGCTCCGACGAGCTGATCCTGGAGCGCGCCGTGATCGCGCCGCGCCACGTGGAGATCCAGGTCTTTGCCGATACGCAGGGCCATGTCATCCATCTGGGCGAGCGCGACTGCTCGGTGCAGCGCCGCCACCAGAAGGTCATCGAAGAGGCGCCGTCGCCAGCGGTTGGCCCGGCGCTGCGCGCGCGCATGGGCGAGGCCGCGGTCCGCGCGGCAAGGTCGATCGGCTATGTCGGCGCCGGCACCATGGAGTTCCTGCTCGACGCCGACGGCAACTTCTACTTCATGGAGATGAACACGCGCCTGCAGGTCGAGCACGCGGTGACTGAAGCCATCACGGGTTTCGACCTGGTCGAATGGCAATTGCGCGTGGCGGCGGGCGAGCCGCTGCCCGTGACGCAGGACCAGGTGAAGCTCAACGGCCACGCCATCGAGGTCCGCCTGACCGCCGAAGACGTGCCCGCCGGATTCCTGCCGCAGGGCGGGCCGCTGCTGCGCTGGCGCCCGCCCGCCATTGGCCGCGACGTGCGCGTCGACCATGCGCTGGAAGAGGGCGGCGCCATCCCCACGCATTACGACTCGATGGTGGCCAAGCTGGTCGCCCATGGCGCCGACCGCGAGGAAGCGCGCCGCAAACTGCTGCGCGCGGTGGAAGACTGCGCGCTGCTGGGCGTGCCGAGCAACCAGGGTTTCCTGGCCGACTGCCTCGCGCATCCGGCCTTCGCGGGCAATGACGTGCATACCGGCTTTGTCGATGCGCACATGCAGGGCGCGCTGCAGGCGCCGCTGCCGCCGCTGCCGGTGATGGCCAGCGCCGCGCTGGCCGCGTCCGGGCTGCTCGGCGACAACGGCAAGCCGGCGACGCTCGCGCGGGCCGCCGCCAGCGTGGTGCTGTACGCGGCCGGCACGGCGTGGGAAGCGACCTTGCGCGTCGGCGACCAAGGTTGGCGCGTGACGCTGCGGCAACGCGAGGACGGCCAGCAGCCAGTCACCTGCGCGCTGCGCGTGCTGCGCGCCGACGGCGACAGCGGCACCGCCCTGGTCGAATGCGATGGCGTGGCCTATCCGCTGGTATTCGCCGCCGACAAGCAGGTGCTGCATCTGTTTCAGTGCGGCCGCGCCTGGCAGTTCCCGCTGCACGACCCGCGTCGCCGCCGCGATGCCGGTGAAGCCGACGGGGTCCTGCAGGCACCGCTGACGGCACGCATCGTCGCGGTCCACGTGGCCGAGGGCGAGCGCGTGGAAGCCGGCCAGCCGCTGGTGGTGCTGGAGGCAATGAAGATGGAGCACACCATTGCCGCGCCGTTTGCCGGCGTGGTCGCTGAACTGCCCGCGCGCGCCGGCGGACAGGCCAGCGCCGGTTCGCTGCTGGCGCGCGTCGAAGCCGATGTCATGGCGAAGGAGCCGGCATGAACGAACTGGCAAATACTGAGGCACATACCGCGCCACATACCGGCAAGACCGTGCGTATCGGCGGCGCCTCCGGCTTCTGGGGCGATTCCGCGATCGCCACGCCGCAACTGCTGGCGGTTCCCGGCCTGCAGTACCTGGTCTACGACTACCTGGCCGAGACCACCATGTCGATCCTGGCGCGCGCCCGCGCCAGGGACCCCGCGCTGGGCTACGCCACCGATTTCGTGCAGGCGGCGATGGGGCCTAACCTTGCCGAGATCCTGCGGCGTGGCGTGCGCGTGGTCGCCAACGCCGGCGGCCTCAATCCGGAAGCCTGCCGGGACGCACTGCTCAAGGTCGCCGCGCAGCAAGGCCTGAAGCCGCGCATCGCCGTGGTCACCGGCGACGACGTGCAGCCCAGTTTCGCGCAATGGTGCGCCGACGGGCTGACCGACCTGGCCGGCGGGCCCGTGCCAACGACCGAGCCGTGGTCGGCCAACGCCTACACCGGCGCGCAGTGCATTGCACGCGCGCTGGCGCTGGGCGCCGATATCGTCATCGCCGGACGCTGCGTCGACAGCGCCGTGGTGGTCGGGGTATTGGCGCATGAGTTCGGCTGGGACTGGACCGACTGGGACCGCCTCGCCGCCGGCACGCTGGCCGGCCATGTCATCGAGTGCGGCGCGCAGGCCACCGGCGGGTTGTTTACCGACTGGGAGCGCGTGCCCGGCTGGGACCGGATGGGCTACCCGGTCATCGACTGCGCGCACGACGGCAGCTTCGTGCTGAGCAAGCCCGACGGCACCGGCGGGCTGGTCGACCCGGCCGCGGTCGCCGAGCAGGTGCTATACGAGGTGGGCGACCCCGCCAGCTACCTGATGCCTGACGTGACCTGCGATTTCCGCATGGTCCGCACCGAGCAGGCCGCACCGGGCCGCGTGCGCGTGGATGGCGCGCGCGGCAGGGCGCCCGGCACCCACTACAAGGGCAACGCCACCTGGCAGGACGGCTTCCAGATCAGCCTGATGATGGCGATCCGCGGCATCGACGCCCCGGCCAAGGCGCGCCGCACCGCCGACGCGCTGCTGGCGCGCACCCGCGCCATGCTGGCGGAACGCGGCATGCCCGACTACACCGAGACCGTGGTCGAGCTGCTGGGCTGCGAATCGCAATACGGCCCCCATGCGCGGCCGTTGCCAACGCGCGAGGTAGTGCTGCGCATCGGCGCGCGCCATCCGCTGGCGCGGGGCCTGAGTTTCCTGCAGCGCGAATGCTCGTCGGCGGGGACCTCGATGGCTGCCGGGACGCGATCTTCCTTTGCCGGGCGTGTCGATATCCAGCCGGTGGTGAAGGTGTTTTCGTTCCTGGTGCCCAAGGCCGACGTGCCGATGCGGGTGGAATTCGAGGGCGGCGTGATTACGCTGCCAAACGCCGCAACCAGCGCCACGCCGGAGGCGCCCGCAGTTGTCGACGCTCCGGCACTGCCCCCGATCCCCGACGAACCGCGCGTGCAACGGCCGCTGGTCGCGCTGGCCTGCGCGCGCAGCGGCGACAAGGGCGATGACGAGAACATCGGCGTGATCGCCCGCAAGCCGGAATACCTGGCACTGCTGCGCGAGCAACTGACAGCGCAGGCCGTGCGCGCGTACTTCGCCCACCTGGTCGAGGGCGAGGTCGAGCGCTTCGAGGTGCCTGGCCTGCACGCGCTGAACTTCCTGATGCATGGCGCGCTGGGCGGCGGCGGCGTGGCCAGCCTGCGCTCCGACCCGCTGGGCAAGAGCTATGCGCAGATGCTGCTCGATTTCCCGCTTTCCGTACCGCACAGCTGGGCATAGACCCGGTCAACCCTGACAAGGAGGAGACACATGACCCGACTCAAGCGCAATGCGCGCGTCCGCGGCCTGCTGACGCTGGGCCTGCTCGGCGGCAGCCTTGCCGTTGCCATCCCGGCCATGGCGCAAGGTGACGCCTATCCGAACCGGCCGGTCCGCGTGGTGGTGCCGTATACGCCCGGCGGCGTATCCGACGCGGTGACGCGGCTGGTCATGCAGAAGCTGTCCGAGCGCATCGGCCAGCCGGTGGTGGTGGAAAACCGTGCCGGCGCCAACGGCATGATCGGCTCGGAAAACGTCGCCAGATCGGCGCCGGATGGCTATTCGCTGCTGGTCGTGGTCGCAGCCCACGCGATCAACCCGAGCCTGTACGGCAAGATGAGCTATGACCCGGTCAAGGACCTGACCGGCGTCAGCATGATCGGCCGGATCCCGCTGCTGCTGGTCAGCAGCGCGCAGTTGCCGCCGACCAGCGTCAAGGAACTGGTCGGCTGGGGCAAGGCCAACCCGGACAAGATGACCTTTGCGTCGAGCGGCGCCGGCTCCGGTGCGCACCTGGCGGGAGAACTGTTTGCGCAGGCAGTCGGCATGAAGATGACGCACGTGCCGTACAAGGGCATCTCGCCGGCATTGCCCGACTTGTTCTCGGGGCAGGTCGCGGTGATCTTCGATTCGGTGCAGACCATGATGCCGCAGGTGAAGGCGGGCAAGGTACGCGCGCTGGCGATTACCAGCCCGACGCGCTGGCCCGCCGCGCCGGACGTGCCAACCATGGCCGAGGCCGGCTTCCCGGCGGTGACGGCGGGCAGCTGGATCGGGCTGCTGGCACCGGCAAAGACACCGCCGGCAGTGCTGGCGAAGCTGTCGGCCGACATGGATGCGGTGCTGCACCAGCCGGACGTGCGTGCGCGGCTGATCGACTACGGCATCGATCCGGTCGGCGGCAAGCCCGAGCAGTTCCAGGCCTTTATCAGGACGGAAGCGGTGCGCTGGGGCGAGGTGGTGAAGAGGAGCGGGGTGAAGCTGGAATAAGCAGGGTTGTTTGCTCCCCTCTCCCGCTTGCGGGAGAGGGGCTGGGGGAGAGGGCAGGCGCATGGCAAGCACCGTGGCGCCTCACTTCGTGGCAACTCCCGCCCTCTCCCCCGCCCCTCTCCCATAAATGGGAGAGGGGAGACAACATTTGGCAGCCTTTGACGTTGTCAGCGGTCACTCGGCGCTCAGATCCCAAGCTGCTTTGCCGCCAGGTCCTTCATGATTTCCTCGGCGCCGCCGCCGATCATCATCACCTTGACCTCGCGATACAGCCGCTCAACGCGGCTGCCGCGCATATAGCCCATCCCCCCGAGCAACTGCACCGCGCGGTCTGCGCAGAACTGGAAGGTCCGCGTGGCCATGTTCTTCGCCATCGCGATCTGTGCCACCGGCGCGGCGCCATCGTCCAGCCGCGCGGCCAGGTCATCGAGCAGCGCGCGCGTGGATTCGATGCGCGTGGCCATGTCGACCAGCTGGTGGCGCACCACCTGGTGGTCTGCCAGCCGCTTGCCGAAGGTTTGGCGGTCGCGCGCCCACGCCAGCGCGTCGTGGAAGCAGACCTGCGCATAGCCGCAAGCCGCCGCCGCCAGCGCCAGGCGCTCGTGGTTGAAGTTGCGGGTGATGGCGGCAAAGCCCTTGCCTTCCTCGCCGACCAGGTTTTCCACCGGCACGCGGCAGTCCTCGAAGAACAGCTGCGCGGTGTCGGACGCCCACCAGCCCATTTTCTTCAGCGGCGTGCGGCTCAGCCCCGGCGTATCGCCTTCGATCAGCAGCAGCGAGACGCCGCCCGCACCCGGGCCGCCGGTACGCACGGCCACGGTGAAGTAGTCGGCGCGCATGCCGGAGGTGATATAGAGCTTGGTGCCGTTGACGAGGTAGTGGTCGCCTTCGCGGCGCGCGCTGGTCGACAGCCGGGCCACGTCGGAGCCGGCGTCGGGCTCGGTGATCGCGAGTGCGGAGATCTTCTCGCCCGACAGGATCCGCGGCAGCACGCGTGCCTTCAGCGCTTCGCTGCCCACCGCGGCGATCGGCGGCGCGCCGATGGTGTGCGAGAACAGCCCCGAGGCGATTCCGCCCGACCCTCCCCAGGCGCGCTCCTCGAACAGGATCATGCGGTAGAAGGCGTCGCACGGCGCGCCGCCGTACTCCTCGGGGAAGCCGGGCGCCAGCAGGCCGGCTTCCGCCGCCTTGCGGTACAGCTCGCGCGGGAAGCTGCCGGCTTCGTCCCAGGCCTCGGCATTGGGCGCGACTTCCTTTTCAAAGAAACGCCGCACGCTGGCGCGGAACGCTTCATGGTCCGCGCTGTAGTAGCGCGGATTGGGCGGTTGCAGGGTCATGGTGTTCGCTTACTCGTTGGACGGCGTCAGGCATTGCGGCAGCGTGTAGAGCGGGAAGCCGTTGAACGGCTGCGAGCGCTGGTGCTGGGGCTGGGGCCAGGTGTGCTTGGCGTTGGGAACGCCGCCGTCGACGCGCAGGGTCGAGCCGGTGATAAAGGCCGCCGCCGGCGACAGCAGGAACACCACCGCGGCGGAGACCTCGGCCTCGGTGCCCAGCCGCTGCAGCGGCACCTTGCGCGCCAGCTGGCGGATCTTGGCCTGGAATTCGGGGGGGTAGGTGTCAAAGCCGCTCGACGCGATCCATCCCGGCGCCACGGCGTTGACACGCACACCGGCGGCGGCCCATTCGCACGCCGCGGTCTCGGTAAATGACAGCATGCCCGCGCGCGCCGCGCCGGAATGGCCCATGCCCGGCATGCCGTTCCACATGTCGGCAATGATGTTGACGATGGCGCCGCCGTTGGCTTCCATCCATTGCGTAAAGCATT
The DNA here is from genome assembly GCF_038900635.1 of Cupriavidus oxalaticus. Lineage (GTDB taxonomy): Bacteria > Pseudomonadota > Gammaproteobacteria > Burkholderiales > Burkholderiaceae > Cupriavidus > Cupriavidus oxalaticus_B. The sequence continues at coordinate 481,965 of NZ_JAYMRX010000002.1, forward strand.
CGCGCGCTACCAGGAAGCCGCCGGTCAGGTTGTTGCGCACCACGGCTTCCCAACCCTTCAGGCTGATATCGCGCAGCGGCGACGGAAACTGCCCGCCGGCATTGTTGAAGAGGCCGTCGATGCTGCCGTGCGCCGCCAGCACGGCAGCCACGGTTTCGCGCACCTGCGCCTCGTCGCGGATATCGCAGCTGTGCAGCGTCAGCCGGTCCGCGGCGTCTGGCGCGGCGTCGTTGATTTCGTCGCGGACCTGTTCCAGCTTTTCCAGCTTGCGCCCGGCGAGCGCCACGCGCGCGCCCAGGCTGGCCAGCTCATGCGCTGTGCATCGGCCGATGCCGCTGCCGGCGCCGGTAACCAGCACGGTACGGCCGGCGAACAGGCCGGCGTGGAAGACGGATCGATATTGCATGCGGTCTCCGGGATCAGGGCATCAGGGGTTGGCAGTCAGGCCCAGGCGCTTGACCAGCTTGCCCTGGCTTTCATAGCGCTGGCGCGCGAAGGCGGCGTAGTCGGCGCTGTTCAGGTAGGCGTTCTCCTGGTCGAGCCGCTCCAGCAGCTTCTGCATCGCCGGCTCGTTGAGCGCCTTGCGGAAGGCGTCGTGCAACACCTGCACGGCCTGCGTGTCCATGTCGCGCGGGCCGGCGATGCCGAACGGCGACGTGGACACGATATCGACGCCGGCATCGCGCAGCGTCGGCACGCGCGGCCAGCGGCGCGAATGCTCGGCGGTCCAGAGCACCAGCCAGCGTGCCCTGGCGCTGTCGACATACGGGCCGATGCCGCCGGCCGTGACACCCAGGTCGATATGCCCGCCCATCAGCGCGGCGATGATCTCGGACTCGCCCTTGTAGGGAACATGGTTGAACTGGACGCCGAGCTTCTGCCCGATCTCTTCCATGGTCACGTGCATGGTGCCGTTGGTGCCGGTGCTGCCGTAGCTGATCTTGCCCGGACGGCGCCGCGCATCTTCCACCATCTCCTGCCACGACTTCCACGGCGCGTCGGCGCGCGTCGCCACGCCCAGCGTGTAGCCGGTCAGGTGGATCACGTAGGTGAAGTCGCGCAGCGGGTCGTATTGCGTCTTTTGCAGGTGGGGCAGCCGGAACACCGGTTCCGGAATGATCGTCAGCGTGTAGCCGTCGGGTCTGGCGCGCGCGACCACGTTGGCGCCCAACACACCGGCGGCGCCGGGTTTGTTCTCGACAACGACGGGCTGGCCCAGCGTCTTGCCGGCGCTGTCGGCCAGCGTGCGCACCAGCGTATCGGTGGCGCCGCCGGCCGCGAACGGCACGATCAGCGTGACCGGCCGCGCGGGGAAATCGGCTGCGCGCGCCGCGCCCGAGGCCAGCGTACCCAGCGGCGCCAGCGCGCCCAGGCCCAGCAGCGCCAGCGTGTCGCGCCGGCGGATGTCGATGCTGTTGTCTCTCATTGCCGGCCTCCGTCGTGGTTCGGCTGCTGCGTCAGCACCAGCGCGTCAAGCGCGACCGCACCGCGGCCCGCTTCGCGCACCAGCAGGGGATTCACTTCCATTTCAACGAGCGCGTCGCCGAGGGCCATTGCGGCGTCGGACAGCGCGGCAATTGCGTCCGCGGCCGCGTCGATATCGGCGGCGGGCTTGCCGCGGAAGCCGGTCATCAGCCGGTAGCCGCGCAGGCTGGCGAGCATCTCGCGGGCCATGGAGCGGTCCACCGGCAGCAAGCAGTGCGCCACGTCGTGGAAGACCTCGGTGAAGATCCCGCCCAGGCCGACCGTCATGGCCGGGCCGAACACCGGGTCGCGCGTCACGCCGACGATCAGCTCGCAGACGCCGCTGGCCATCTGCTGCACCAGCACGCCGCGCTGGCGTGCGTCCGGCCTGGCGCGCGTTGCGGCGGCAACCACTTCCGCGGCGGCGTCGTGCACCTGCTGTGCATCGCGCAGTCCCAGCCGCACGCCGCCGACCTCGGTCTTGTGGGCGATGTCGGGACTGAGCACCTTGACCGCCACCGGGAAGCCGAGGTTCGCGGCGGCGCGTGCGGCATCGGCGGGAGTGGCCGCGACGGCTTCCACGCCGATCGGCACCCCGAAACCGGCGAGCCAGTGCTTGGCCTGGTACTCGTCCAGCGCGGCAGCGGGCAGTGCTTCGTCCCGCGGATGATCGGAGGCAAGTGCGCGCAGCCCCATCCAATGCGCGGTCCGGGCCTGCGTGCCCAGCCAGCCCACATAGGTGCCCAATGCCCTGGCCGCGCGCGCCACGTCCGGGAACAGCGCCACGCCCGCCGCCGCCAGCCGCGCGCGGCTGGCTGGCTCGCCGGTGGTCGCGACGACGATCAGCCGGCCGGTCTTGCCCGCCACGTCGATCAGTTCGTCCGCCACGCGGTCGAGCAGGTAGGCGGTGGCGTAGAGGAAGATCACGTCTATGCCATCAACCACCGCGAGGTGGTCGAGCACCGCATATGCAAGGCCGCTGCGGTTGAACAGCTGGCCGGTCAGGTCGACCGGGTTCGCCACCGAGCCGATCTCCGGCACGGCGGCCTGCAGGCGCTGCTGCACCGGCTCGGGCAGGCACGGCACGTCCAGGCCGGCGGCGCCGAGCAGGTCGGCGGAGAGGGCGCCCATTGCGCCCGACACCGATGCCACCACCACGCGGCGGCCCGCGCTGCGCTGGCGGAAGCCCGACAGGTAGGCCAGGTCGGTCAGGTGGGTCGGGTCGCTGGCCTGCATCGCGCCGACCTGGGCGAATGCGGCGCGGTAGATGGCCTGGTTGCCAGCCAGCACGGCGGTGTGCGACTGGGTCGCGGCCGAACCGGCCTCGCTTTCGCCGGCCTTCAGCACGATCAGCGGCTTGCCCGCCGCGCGCAGCCGCGCCGCGGCGTCGATAAAGCGCGGACCATTGCGCAGGCCTTCGACGTATCCGACCACGGCGCCCGTCTGGGTATCGTCGGCCAGGTAGCCGAGGTAGTCGGCGTAGTCCAGGCAGGCTTCGTTGCCGGTATTGATGAACTGGTGGAAGCCCACGGCCATCTGCCTGCCGGTGGCATAGACGATGGCGCAGACATTGCCGCTCTGCGTCAGCAGGCTGACGGCGCCGGGGCCGTCCTGCGGCGGGTAGGCGCGGAAGGTGGTGGCAAAGGCGGTGATGGCGCGCGTGGTCAGGTTGGCCAGTCCCATGCAGTTGGGGCCCGCGATGGCCATGCCGCTTTCGCGGGCGAAGGCGGCCAGCGCGGCCTGGCGCGCGACGCCGGCTGCGCCTGCCTCGGCAAAGCCCGACGCATAGAGGATGGCGGCCCGGATGCCGCGGGCATGGCAGCGCTGCAGCTGCGGCAGCACTTCGTCGGCGCCGAGCGCCAGCACCGCCACGTCCGGCACCGCCGGCAGGGATTCCACATCGGGATAGCAGGCCAGCCCGGCGATCTCCGCATAACGCGGATTGACCGGGAAAACCTGCCCCTGGTAGCCGAGGCGCTGCAGGTGGTCCAGCGCCACGCCGCCGATGCGGCTGGTATCGCGCGAGGCGCCGATGATGGCAATCGAGGCGGGCTCAAGCAGCTGCGCCAGTGCGGCGCGGCCAGCGCGTACCGGTGGTCGCGCCGTGTTGGAAATAGGCATCATTGTCTCCATCCTTCCTCTGCCGGAAGGGTGACCCGATTCAAGCGTATCGGGTGGATGGGGACAAGCGAACGGGCGCTCGGTGTGCACAATGTGCACAGAATCCGGATCGGCCGGCAGCGGTGATACGGCAACGGCCTGCTGCCAGATGTCATTTGCCCCGAGCGCGGCACCGCCACCAGGCCCACCGGGCACACAGCGTTTTGCGGATTTTTGTCGTTGCCCCCTTTCAAAAGGCGCCAACGTTGTTGTAGAATCCGCGCTTCGCTGAAAACGCGATGAATTCCCCGATAGCTCAGTCGGTAGAGCGACGGACTGTTAATCCGCAGGTCCCTGGTTCGAGCCCAGGTCGGGGAGCCAAAGTACGCGGGAGTAGCTCAGTTGGTAGAGCGCAACCTTGCCAAGGTTGAGGTCGCGAGTTCGAGACTCGTCTCCCGCTCCATATCTTCCGGTCTTCGGCCGGAGCGTGCGCCCATGTGGCTCAGTGGTAGAGCACTCCCTTGGTAAGGGAGAGGTCGGCAGTTCGATCCTGCCCATGGGCACCACCCCTCTTGTTTTCCCCTTCTGTTTTCCGTTTCGCCTGGCGCGGTGCCGCGGCTAGCCGCCCTGGTCCTTCGGCCAGAACGTGATGTTGATGTTCGATGGCGCGACACCGTTCTCGTCGCGCGGCAGCGGGTCCGAGCGCGCGACCGCACGCAGCACGGCGTTGTCCCACCCGGCGTTGCCGCTTGACTTGGCCAGCCGCGTCGACAGCACCGAGCCGTCCGGCGCCATGTGTACCGCGACCACCGCTGCCGGATTGCCGGCGACGTCTTCGTTGAAGATGATGTTCGGCTTGACCCGCTGCCGGACCCGTTCGGCATAGCCCGACGAAGGCCGCCCGGAGGTGCCGGAACCGGTCCCCACGCTGGCACCGCCCGCCTGCGACTGCAGGCGCGCCAGTTCGCCCTGGCGCCGCGTGTTGTCAGCCTGGCGCAGTTCTTCCTGCGCCTTGCGTTGCGCTTCCTTGCGGGCCGCGTCGGCGCGGACGTTTTCACGCTGCCGGGCCTGCTGCGCTTCGTCGCGGGCGGCACGTTCGGCCTTGCGCTGCTTTTCCTGCAGGGAGATATCCGCGTCCTCCTCCTCGACCGGCTTTGGCGTCGGCGTCGGCGTGACTGCGGGTGGAGGCGTGACCACTTCAGGTATGGACTCCCACAATTCGGCGGTCACGCCTTCCGGCACCGCGTTGCGCCAGCGCACGCCGTAATAGAGCAGGGCGCCCAGCAACAGGTGCATCAGCAGGGCCAGCACGAAGCAGCGCACGGTGCCCCGTTCCGGCACCGGCTGGTAGGGATAGGCGACGGCTTGCATGGCGGTGGCTGCGGCGGCCGGGCCGCTTGTCCAGAAGGCAACTTCATTCTATGAAGTGCGGCGTGCCGAACCAAGGTAGAGGGAACGGCATCTTCACCAGTCAAAGCAGCTTTCCAGTGGCGAAATCGCCGCTTCTGACCCATTTGACTTTTCAAGACGACTGGTCATATTATTCAAGCCATGGCCCGCACCGCAGACAAGACCGACATCCCGAACCGCCTGACCAAGGCAGGGCGCGAACTCTTTTCGCGCCATGGCTACAACGCCACCGGCATCCAGCAGATCACCGACCATGCCGGCGTGCCGAAGGGGTCGTTCTACAACCATTTCGACAGCAAGGAAGCGTTCGCCGCGGCGATCATCGCGCAGTACGCGGCGTACCTGCAGCGGTCGTGGGAAGCGATGATGGAAGCGGCGCCGCCGCGGCCGATGGCGGCAATCCGCTACGTCTTTGACCAGATGATTGCCCACCACGAAGCCAGGACGGAGCGGGCCGGCTGCCTGGTCGGCAATTTCGCCGCGGAAATCGCCTCGTCCAGCGAAACCTGCCGCGCGGCGCTGCAGGCTGCGCAACTGGCCTGGCGCGAGCGCCTGGCCGGGATGATCGCCGAAGCCCAGGCGGACCGCGCCATCCGCACCGATATCGCGGCCGAAGAACTGTCCGGCCTGGCCTGGGATACCTGGGAAGGCGCCTTGCTGCGCATGAAGCTCGAACGCTCGGTCGAGCCGCTGCGCCGCAGCGTCGACCTGATGTTCAACCACCTGTTCCAGCCGGCTGCTGCTGCTGCTGCTGCCGGCCAATCACCAACCTCGGAGTAAGCCATTCATGGGTGCACAGAACGAAGCCTTTCTCGCCGATGCGCTGTTCCAGCCGGTCAGGCTGGGCAAGCTTGAACTCGCCAACCGCATGGCCATGGCGCCGCTCACGCGCAGCCGCGCCGACGACGACCTGGTGCCGACCGACATGGTAGTCGAGTACTACAGCCAGCGCGCCGGCGTGGGCCTGATCATCGCCGAGGCCACGCAGGTCTCGACCACGGCCCAGGGCTACACCAATACGCCGGGCATCTACACGCCCGCGCAGATCGCTGCGTGGAAGCAGGTGACCGACGCGGTGCACGCGAAGGGCGGCAGGATCTTCCTGCAGATCTGGCACACCGGGCGCATGTCGCACACGCATTTCCAGCCGGACAACCAGGCGCCGGTGGCGCCGTCGGCCATCGCGGCCAACTCCAAGACCTATATCAACGGCCAGGGCTACGTCGAATGCTCGCTGCCGCGTGCGCTGGAGCTGGACGAGATTGCGGGCATTGTCGATGACTTCCGCACCGCCGCCGCGAACGCCATCCGCGCCGGCTTCGACGGTGTCGAAGTGCATGGTGCCCACGGCTACCTGCTCGATGCCTTCCTGCGCGACGGCACCAACAAGCGCACCGACGCCTACGGCGGCAGCGTCGAAAACCGCGCGCGCTTCCTGCTCGAAGTCATGGCCGCGGTGATCGCGGAGATTGGCGCCGACCGTGTCGGCGTGCGCCTGGCGCCGGTGTCGCCGGTCAACGACGCGCTGGAAAGCAACCCGAAGCCGCTGTTCGAGCATGTCGTGCGCGAACTGGAAAAGCTGCAGCCGGTGTATATCCATGTCGTGGAGGGCCACACCGGCGGCCCGCGCGACAACGTGCCGTTCGACTACGAAGCGCTGCACCGCCTGTACAGCGGCGTCTGGATGGTCAACAACGGCTACTCGAAGGAGATGGCCGAGGAAGCCATCCGCAGCGGCCGCGCCGACATGGTGTCGTTCGGCCGCAAGATGATCACCAACCCGGACCTGCCGCGCCGCTTCCGCGAGAACCAGCCGCTGAACAAGCCGTTCGAGGACGCGTCGCTCTATGGCGGCAGCGGCCCGCACGGCTACGTCGACTATCCCGCGCTGGCCTGACCAGGCCCCGCGCGTGAAGATCTCCGGTGCGTCGCCAGCGCTCGCTCGATGCACCGGAGCACCTCGGTATCGTCAAACGGCTTGCTGAGGAAGCAGGCCGCACCCGCGGCGCGCGCGCGCTGCGCAAAATCCCGCAGGTCGAACGCCGTCATGAAAATAACCGGCATGCGCAAGCCGCGCGCACGCAGCGCGTCACACAGCGCGAAGCCGTCCATGCCGGGCATCTGCACATCCGAAATCACGCAGTCGATGCCGTCGATCGACGACGACCGCAGCAGTGCCTGCGCATCCGCGTACAACTCCACCGCCATGCCGAAGGTGCGCACCAGCCCGCCGGTGGCATGCCGCACGGCAGCGTCGTCGTCGACGATGGCAATGACCGGCGTGGCATCCACCGCTGGTTCCCTGGGCCGGGCGCGCCACCGGCGCCGCTCAGTGCGTCGCGTCGTCCGCGGGCGCCTTGCTGGCCGCGTTCAGCGTCGGACCCGGGGCGCCGGTGATCTTGGGCACGCATTCCGAATGGAACCATGCAATGGTGACTGGCTCGCCGGCGAGCAGGCGCTTGACCGGCGGCACCACCTGTTCGCCGATCAGCATGCCGAGCAGGCCGACCAGCGCCACCACGGGCGGCGCCGGCGAACGTACCTGGATCAGCGCGTAGATGATGCCGACGAGGATGCCGGCGCCGAGTGAGACGAGGTAGAGCTTCATGGCAAAGCCTCCAATAAGAAAGCCACGGGGATCAGCTGCGCGCAGCGGGGGCCGGCGGCAATCCGACGCCGAGCAGGTGCCGCACGCGCGGCGGCTTGTCGCCGACATGGAAGCGGGCGGCCTCGCGCTGCAGATCGGCATCGGCATGCGGCACGCGCTCGTGCTGGCGTAAATGCTCGGCCCACGATTCGACCAGGAACCACTCCGTCAGCAATTCCGGGTCGGCCGGGTCCTCCATCACGCCCCAGTTGAAGGCGCCGTCGCGCAGCCGTTCCTCGGAAAGCCGGTGGACCGCGCGCAGGAAGGCGTCGCGGTCCGGCGCGCGGACGCAGTACTCGATCAGGATCATGACCGGGCCTCGGTCATGCGCGATATCGGCGGCGCCTTCGGGTTCGGGCCAGTGCCGTGCCGGCACCAGGTTCTCTTCGCCGCGCGGCAGGCGCAGCCGGTGCAGCAGCAGCGCTGCCGCCAGCATGCCGGCCGCCGCCACCAGCAGCCCGCCGGGCGTACCCAGCGCCTGCGCGACAAAACCCCACACCAGGCTGCCCGCCGCCATCGCGCCGTTGAATACCATCTGGTAGACCGCCAGCGCGCGCCCGCGCACCCAGTTAGGCAGGATGGCCTGCGCCACGCCGCCCAGCGTCGTCAGCGCGATGATCCATGCCGCGCCCAGGAACAGCAGCAGCAACAGCGCGACCCAGACCGGCGGCGCCACGCATAGCCCGGCCATCACCACCGCGGTAGTGCAGGCAGACAGCAGCATCATTCCGTCGGCGTCGAGCCGCCGCTGCAGCCGCGGCATGACCAGCGCACCCAGGATCGCACCGAGGCCGACGGCGCCCAGCAGCACGCCATAGAGGCCGGCGCCGCCTTTCAGCAGTTGCCTGGCCACCAGCGGCAACAACGCCCAGATGCTGCTGCCGAAGGCAAAGTACACCGCGGCCCGCGCCAGCACGACATGCAGCTTGCTGTGGGCGCGGGTAAAGCGCAGCCCGGCGCGGAACGCGCCCAGGAAATGCTCGCGCAGCGGGTCGGCGGCGCGCGCAGGACGTTTCCACCACAGCAGCGCGGCGATCACGAAGACATAGCTGAGCAGGTCCACGCCATAGGTGGCGGCCGCGCCGAACGCCGCCAGTATCAGGCCGCCGGCGGCGGGGCCGATCGCGCGGGCGATGTTGACACCGAGCGAGTTGAGCGCGACCGCGCGCTTGAGTTCTTGCTGCGGCACCAATTCGGGCACGATCGACTGCCAGGTCGGACCCATCAGCGCCGCGCCGATGCCGCCCAGGAAGGCCATGCCGATCAGGATTTCGATCGTCAGCGCGTTGCGCCAGGCCAGCATCATCAGCGCGCCGCTGACCAGCGCCAGCCCGGCCTGGATCGCGATCAGGAAGCGGCGCCGGTCGAGGATGTCGGACAGCACGCCGGCCGGGATCGCCAGCAGGAATACCGGCAACGTCGCCGCGGCCTGGATCGTGGCGACCGCGGCCGGCGATGACGACAGGTCGGTGGCCAGCCAGGCGCTGGCCACGTCGCGCATGAAGCTGCCGACATTGCCGAGGATGGTTGCCGCCCACAGCACGGCAAAGGTCGCCTGCGCCAGCGGCGCGAAGGTGCCGCCGTCGGCGGGGCGGGAAGAAGGTTGCGTTGCCTGCTCTGCCATCGTGCTCAGCCGTGCCGGGTTGCGCGCTCGCGCAGGTCGTGCCAGGCCACCAGCAGGAAGCCGCCGGCCAGGCCGAGGTGTTCGAAGAACGCGTTGGTCATCATGAAGCGGGCTTCAGGCGGGGCGTCCCAGAAGCGGTTGGCGATCAAGGTCGCGCCGACCGTGAACCCCGCCAGCGCCAGCGCGCCAAGCCAGCGCCGCCAGCCCAGCAGGATCATGGCGCATGCGCCCAGCTCGAGCACGATGGTGGCGGCTGCCATCGGCACCGGCGGATTCAGCCCGAAGTGCCGCATCTCGGCTACCGCGCCGGGAAAGTCGGCCAGCTTGAACAGGCCGCCCTGCAGGTAGGCGGCGCACAGCAGCAGCAGGGCAACCCAGCGCATCCAGCGCGGCAGTCCGGCGGCGTCCGCCGGCGCGAGGGGAAGGGAAGTCATCGGTTCAGGCATGGCCGGTCTCCATTGGTAGCGGTCAGCGGCGGTCAGAAGGCCCAGCATGAGCAGCCCAGCGCGCCCCAGAACGTGCTTTCGTCCGAGGTCGGCACGCCGGCGGTCCAGGCCCTGGCATGCGCATGGCCATGGACGCCGCACGAACTCGCGCATCCGCACGCCGTGTTCAGCGCCAGCTTGCGCGCTTCGGGCCGCGGCTGGTAGCCGCCCACGTGGCGTACCGGCGACCAGTCAGGCATCGGGGGAGGCAGCGCCGGCGACAGCTTGCTGAAGTCGGCGTCGCCATAGACCACCTTGCCGCCCAGGATGGTCAGCACCGAGGTGATGTCCTGGATCTCGTCGCCGGGCACGCTGAAGTAGTCGGCCGACAGCACCGCCAGGTCGGCGAGCTGGCCCGCCTTGATCTGGCCCTTCTTGCCGACTTCCGAGGAAAACCACGTGTTGGCCTCGGTCCACAGCCGCAATGCGGTCTCGCGGTCGAGCAGGTTGGCCTGCGGGTACATCGCCATGCCGCCCACGGTCTTGCCGGTGGTGAGCCAGTACAGCGATACCCACGGGTTGTACGACGCCACGCGCGTGGCATCGGTGCCGGCGCCTACCTTGACGCCTTTTTCCAGCATCTTCTTGACCGGCGGCGTGGCCTCGGCGGCGCGCGCGCCGTAGCGCTCGACAAAGTATTCGCCCTGGTAGGCCATGCGGTGCTGCACGGCGATGCCGCCGCCGAGCGCGGCAATGCGGTCGATATTGCGGTCGGAGATGGTCTCGGCGTGGTCGAAGAACCAGTTCAGGCCGTTGAACGGGATGTCCTTCGCGACCTTTTCATAGACGTCCAGCGCACGGGAGATGGTCTGGTCGTAGGTGGCATGCAGCCGCCACGGCCAGCGCTTTTCCGCCAGCAGGCGGATCACCGGCTCCAGGTCGGCTTCCATCGACGGCACCATGTCGGGCCGCTCGACGCGGAAGTCCTCGAAGTCGGCTGCGGTGTAGACCAGCATTTCGCCGGCACCGTTGTGGCGGTAGAGATCGTCGCCCTGGCCCGGCGTGACCTTGGTGGTCCAGGTCTTGAAGTCGTTCAGTTCTTCCTTGGGCTTCTGCGTGAACAGGTTGTACGCCAGCCGCACCGTCAGCTGTCCTTCCTTGTGCAGCTCCTCGATGATGCTGTAGTCCTCGGGATAGTTCTGGTATCCGCCGCCCGCATCGATCACGCCGGTCACGCCCAGCCGGTTGACCTCGCGCATGAAATGGCGCGTCGAGTTCTTCTGGTATTCGGGCGGCAGCTTCGGGCCCTTGGCCAGCGTGGCATAGAGGATGGTGGCATTGGGCTTGGCCAGCAGCAGCCCGGTGGGATTGCCGCGCGCATCGCGCACGATCTCGCCGCCCGGCGGGTTGGGCGTGTCCTTGGTATAGCCGACCGCGCGCAGCGCCGCGCCGTTGAGGATGGCGCGGTCGTACAGGTGCAGGATGAATACCGGGGTATCGGGCGCCACCGCGTTCAGTTCTTCGATGGTCGGCAGCCGCTTCTCGGCGAACTGGTGCTCGGTGAAGCCGCCGACCACGCGCACCCATTGCGGCGCCGGCGTGCGCGCGACCTGGTCCTTGAGCATGCGCATGGCATCGGCCAGCGAGCGCACGCCGTCCCAGCGCAACTCCATGTTGTAGTTGAGGCCGCCGCGGATGATGTGCATGTGGCTGTCGATCAGCCCGGGAATGCCCCGCCGGCCGTTCAGGTCCACGACCTGCGTCTGTGCGCCGGCCAGCTTCATCACGTCCTGGCGCGTGCCCACGGCGACGAAGCGGCCGTCGCGGATGGCCACGGCGTCCGCCTGCGGGTTGGCCTTGTCGAGCGTGGTGAACTTGCCGTTGACAAGGATGAGGCTGGGCGCGGTGCTGGGTTGCATGCCGAATATCTCCGGGGAAACGGCCGCGCCGAACGCGGCCGCGGTGCCAATGAACTGCCGGCGGGTAAAACGGCCTCGCGGCATCGCGCTCAGCCCTTCAGGAAGGCGAGCAGGTCGGCATTGACCTGGTCGGCGTTGACCACGCACATGCCGTGCGAGGCGCCGGGGTAGACCTTCAGCGTCGCGCCCTTGACCAGCTCGGCGGCGCGCCTGGCCGAGGCGTCGATCGGCACGATCTGGTCGTCGTCGCCATGCAGGATCAGCGTGGGCACGTCGATCTTCTTCAGGTCCTCGGTGTAGTCGACCTCCGAGAATTCGCGGATGCAGGCGTATTGGCCGACGATGCCGCCGGCCATGCCCTGCGCCCAGAAGGCATCGATGGTGCCCTGCGAGACCTTGGCGCCCGGGCGGTTGAAGCCGAAGAACGGCACCGCAAGGTCCTGGTAGAACTGCGAGCGGTTCTCGGCCACGCCCTTGCGGATGCCGTCGAACACGTCCAGCGGCAGCCCGCCCGGGTTGGCGTCGGTCTTCAGCATCAGCGGCGGCACCGCGCCGATCAGCACCGCCTTGGCCACGCGCCCGGTGCCGTGACGGCCAATGTAGTGCGCCACCTCTCCGCCGCCGGTCGAGTGCCCGACCAGCACCGCGTCGCGCAGGTCCAGCGCTTCGATCAGCGCGGCGAGGTCGTCCGCATAGGTGTCCATGTCGTTGCCCTGCGCGGGCTGGTCCGAGCGGCCGTGGCCGCGGCGGTCATGGGCGATCACACGAAAGCCCTGGCGCGCGAGAAACAGCATCTGCGTGTCCCATGCATCGGCATGCAGCGGCCAGCCATGCGAGAACACGACCGGCTGGCCCGCGCCCCAGTCCTTGTAGAAGATGCGGGTACCGTCTTGGGTGGTGATGGTTTTCATCGGTCAGGCCCTCCGGAGAGCAGGAAGTGGAAGAAGGCAAGGCACCTTGCCGGTGCCTGTAAGCAGGCTTGCGCGCCGCCGTGCTGGCCGCGCGCAAGCGGCGGTCATTGCCGGCTGCCGGGATCAGCGCGCGGGCACCGGCGCCACCGACTCGTGCGTCGTGGCGGTGCGCTGCGGCGCCTTGTGCACCATCGTGTAAGCGTAGTCGACGCCCATGCCGTAGGCGCCGGAATGTTCCTTGACCAGTTTCATCACGGCGTCATACGTGTCGCGGTGCGCCCAGTCGCGCTGCCATTCCAGCAGCACCTGTTGCCAGGTCACCGGCACCGCGCCGGCCTGGACCATGCGCTGCATGGCGTAGTCGTGGGCTTCCTTGCTGGTGCCGCCGGAGGCATCGGCCACCATGTAGATCTCGTAGTTGCCTTCCAGCATCGCGCACAGCGCGAAGGTGGTGTTGCAGACCTCGGTCCACAGGCCGGCGACGATCACCTTGTTGCGGCCGTTTGCCTTGAGCGCGTCGCGGACCTTCTGGTCGTCCCACGAGTTCATCGAGGTACGCTCCAGCGTCTTCTGATCGGGGAACACGTCGAGCAACTCCGGATAGGTGAAACCGGAGAACGATTCGCTCTCGACCGTGGTGATGGTGGTCGGGATATTGAAAATCTTCGCGGCCTTGGCCAGGCCGATGACATTGTTCTTCATGGCCTGGCGGTCCATCGACTGCACCCCGAAGGCCATCTGCGGCTGGTGGTCGATGATGATCAGCTGGCTGTTCTGCGGGGTCAGGACTTCGAGCTTCGGGTTGGACATGGTGTCGATCCTCAAGGCAATGTGTATGAGCGCGCGGGAGCAGGCGAACGGCGGCCACCGTGCGAACGGCACGGCAGCGCGCGGCCCGGATAGAAGACTAGACGGCAAGCGCGGGGATCGCCATTGCATGTTGGTATTAGCGCTGCCCGGCGGCGATTGCGCCGGAAGCGGACGAGCCGTTCGGCACCGGCGCGCGCCTGACTAACACGATGGTATGAGTGGCGTGTGACTTGTACATCGCCCCTGTGCCGGCATGGCGGTCATTGCCGATAGCGGCCTGCTGGTTATAATCCGCTGCTCGTGCGGCCTCGCACGCATGCACCGGAGATCAGACCGTGACATCCCCAAGCCTGGATCCTGCCGACGACAGTGCCTGCGATGACGCGACCGTACTGGTCGTCGACGACGATGCCGGGGTGCGCCATGCGCTCGGCAACCTGTTCCGCTCGGTCGGCCTGAGCGTGGTGCTGTTTGAGTCCGCCGCCGAGCTGCTCGCCTTTCCGTTGCCGGATACGCCGTGCTGCCTGGTGCTCGACGTCAGGCTGCGCGGCCCCAGCGGCCTGGACCTGCAGGGCCGGCTGGCACGCATGGGCGTGCCGCTGCCCATCATCTTCATGACCGGCTACGGCGACATCGCGATGAGCGTGGCCGCGATGAAGGCCGGCGCCGTGGACTTCATTCCCAAGCCGTACCGCGACCAGGACCTGCTCGACGCGGTGAGCGCCGCGCTGGCCAAGGACCGCCTGCGCCGCGAAGGCGCGCGCAAGACCGACGAATTGCGCGCCAGCTACGAGACCCTTTCGCCGCGCGAGGCCGAGGTCATGGGCCTGGCGGTGTCCGGCCTGCTGAACAAGCAGATCGCCGCCGAAATCGGCATCAGCGAGGTGACGGTCAAGATCCATCGCGGGCAGGCCATGCGCAAGATGAAGGCGCGCACCTTTGCCGAGCTGGTGCTGATGGCACAGCTGCTGGGTCTTTGCCAGGTCGGTCAGTGACGGATCAGCCCGCGCCACCGGCCCTGCAAGTCCCGGCGTGCCTTGTGGGGCGCGATCGCGAGATGGCGCTGCTGACCGACGCGCTGGGGCGCGTGTGCCTCACCGGCAAGTCCGAGCTGGTGCTGGTCGCCGGCGGCGCCGGCACCGGCAAGTCCGCGCTGGCCAATGCCTTCTCGCGCCAGGCCGCGGCGCAGACCGGCGCCCGCACTGCCGCCGGCAAGAGCGACCAGCTCCAGCTCGATATTCCGTATGCGCCAGTGGCGCAGGCCATCCTCGCGCTCACGCTTGGCTTGCTGGATGCGCCGCAGGCCACGCTGGCGCCGCTGCGCGAGCGCTGGCTTGGCATGCTGGCGGGCCAGGGCAGGGTGGTGGCAGAACTGGTGCCCGAGACCGAGCAGGTTCTGGGCCGCACCGCGCCGCTGGTCAACGTGCCGGCGCAGCAGGCGCAGGCCCGCGCGCACGGCGCGCTGCTGGCCACGTTTTCCGCCTTTGCCGCGCCGGGCCTGCCGCTGGTGCTGTTCTTCGACGACCTGCAGTGGGCCGACGCGTTCACCGTCGCGCTGCTGGAAGCCTTCACGGTGCGGCGTCCGGGCGGCATCCTGCTGATCGCCGCGTATCGCGACCACGGCCAGGACGTCGAGCAACGCTTCTCGTGGCTGCTGCATGCCAACCGCAGCGGCGCGCTGGCGGTCACGCGCATCTCCGTCAGGCCGCTGGCTGCCGATGATCTCGCCGAGCTGGTCGGCGCCGCGCTCGATGAACCGCCCGCGCGTATCGCGACGCTGGCGCATGCCGTGCACGACAGGACCGCGGGCAACCCGTTCTTTTCCTACCAGTTGCTGCGCACGCTGGTCGACGACGGCGTGCTGACCAGGCACGCCGGCGGCACCGGCTGGGACTGGCATGCCGCCGAGGTCGACGAGCAGCACTACACCGGCAACGTCGTCGACCTGATGATCCGGCGCTTCGCCAGGCTGCCGCGCACCGGTACCGAACTGCTGCAGCAGCTGGCCTGCGTGGGGCTGCGCGGCGATGCCGGCCTGCTGGCCCGCGTGGCCGGCGTCAGCGCCGCACAGCTGGCCAGCCAGCTGCAGCCGTTGGTCGAGGCTGGCTTGCTGGTACAGGTGCCGAGCGGCTATGCGTTCCAGCATGACCGCGTGCTGGAATCCGCGTATGCGATGATCGAGCCGCACGCACGCCCCGCCGAGCACGCGCGCATCGCGCAGATCATGATTGAACACTGGCGCGGCTGGCTCGCGGACCATGCGTTCGAGATCTGCAACCAGATCGAGCGCGTGGCGATCCGGGCCAGCCAGGCGTTGCCGGTGCCGCAACGGGTGGCCTTCGTCGAGGTGCTGCTGGTGGCGGGGCGGCGCGCCTGGCGCTCGGGTGCGATCGGGCAGGCGCTGCACTACATGGACACGGCCCAGGCGCTGATGAGGCCGGACTGGTGGCAAGCGCACTATGACCTGGCGTACGCCGCCAACCTGCTGCGTTGCGAATGCCTGCTGGCGCAGGCCCGGCTCGATGCCGCGTCGGAGGGCATCGATGCGCTGCTCGCGCGCGCGCATAGCGCGCTCGACCAGGCTGCCGTGTACCGTCTGCGCGCCAGCCTGCAGACCGTGCGCTCGGACTATGAAGGCGCGATCAACGCCGCCTTGTCCGGGCTCGCGCTGCTCGACGTACACCTGGAGCGCGCGCCGTCCGCGCAGCGCATGCGCGACGCCCATGATGCCGTGCGCGCCGCGCTGGGAAAGCGCCAGATCGCCAGCCTGGCGTCATTGCCGGCCACCGCAGACCCGCGCATCCATGCCGTGATGGGGCTGCTGTCCACGCTGATTTCTTCGTTGTTCGTGCGCGATGGCATCAGCTTCCTGCATGTGGCCAAGATGGTCGAGCTGACCCTCGACCATGGCGCCACGCCGGAGTCTCCGTACGGCCTGTCATGGTTTGGCGTGTTTATCGCCAGCCTGTACGAGGCGTACGAGGACGGGCTGGCGTACGGACAGGCGGCGATGGCACTGATCGACCACCATGGCTATGAAGCGGGACGCATCGCGACGCTGGTTGCTGTCGACCAGGTCAGCGCCTGGACGCGTCCGCTGTCGTATGCCCTGAGCCACGCGCAGCAAGCCGTGACGCTGGGGCGCGCCTCCGGCGACATCGGCATGGCCTGCTATGCCTGCAACCATATCGCCTCCGACCTGCTGGTCATGGGGGAGCAGCTGTGCCTGGTGGCGGAAGAGATCGCGCGCGGCCTGGCGCTGACGCGCCAGGTCCAGTACCGGGACATCGAGCTGATCCTGCATTCGCAGCTGCATTTCGTGCAGCGGTTGCGCGCGGGCGACGAGGATGGCGAAGGTGGCGAAGGTGGCGAGGGTATCGATAGCAGCGGGTGGCAGGAGGAAGCCGCGCGCTGCGGCACCGCCGCGCAGCGGCTGGCATGCAGCAATTCGCTGCCGACCCGCTTCTGGATCCAGCTGTACGACGGCATGGCGGCGGTGTTCCTGGGGCAGTGGGCGCAGGCGGTGCACAGCCTGCGCCACGCCGAGACACTGCTCTGGTCCGCGCCGGCGCATATCAACGTGGCCGACTGCCGCCTGTTCCTCAGCATTGCGCTGGCGCACGCGCAGGCACCGCACGCGGCCGCCGGCATCGCCGCACACCGCGCCTGCTTCGCGCGCTGGGCAGCACTCAACCCGCTGACGTTCCGCAACAAGCTGCTCCTGGCCGATGCCGCGCTGGCGCAGGCGGATGGCGATCCGCTGCGTGCGCTGGCCTGCTACGAGCAGTCCGCCGAGGCGGCAGCGGCGGCCGGCTTCGTGCATGAGCAGGCGCTGGCGCATGAACTGGCCGGCATGCTGTGCATCCGCCACGGCCTGCATACGGCGGCCCGGCAGCATCTGGCTGTGGCGCGCGCGTGCTACCAGCGCTGGGGCGCCGAACACAAGGCGGCGCTGCTGGCCGTGCAATATCCGCAACTCGACGCGCCCGCGGCTGACGACACGCCGGCGCGGCCCACGCTCCCGCTCGCCGGCTCGGAACTCGGCAAGCAGGCGGCGCGTGCATTGTCCAGCGAGATCGTGATGGATCGCCTGGTCGAGAGCCTGCTGAGCACCGTGATCCTGCACGCGGGTGCCCGCTACGGGCTGCTGGTGCTGATGCGGGACGGCGAGCCGATGATCGAGGCCTCGGGCCGCGTGCTCGACGGCAGGGTGACGGTGGCACTTGGCTCGGCGCCGCCCACCGAGCACGCGCTGCCGCTGGCGGTGCTCAACAGCGTGCTGCGCACGCGCCAGACGCTGGTGCTCGCCGACGCCATGGTCGACGCGCCGTCGATCCGCACCAGGGCCGCCATCGACAGCGGGGTGCGCTCGGTGCTGTGCCTGCCGCTGGTACGCGGACACAGCCTGATCGGCGCGGTTTACCTGGAGAACAACAATGCCCCGGGCGTGTTCGGCGCGAACCACGTCGCCGAGCTGGAAATGCTGGCGCCGCAGGTCGCGATCTCGCTCGAAACGGCGCGGCTGTACGAGCAGCTGATCGGCGAGAACAACCGCCGCGTGGCCGCCGAGATCGGCCTGCGCGATGCGCGCGCCGAACTGGCCCGTACCTCGCACCTGACCGTGATGGGAACGCTGGCGGCGTCGATCGGCCATGAAGTCAACCAGCCGCTGACAGCCATTGTCGCGACCGTCGATGCCAGCGTGCGCTGGCTGAAGCGGCCGCAGCCGGAACTGGGCGAGGCGCTGGAGGGCTTTGCCTTTATCCGCCAGCATGCGCTGCGCGCTGCCGACATCGTGCGTGCGCTGCGCGCGCTGGCGCGGCAGGCGCCGGCGGTACTCGCGCCGCTGTCCGCGGACGAGGTACTGCGCGAGGTGCTGGTGATGGTGCGGCCCGAACTGGACGCGCACGGCGTCAGGGCCGTGACCCGGCTCGCCGCTGGCGCCACGCAGGTTGAAGCGGACCGCGTGCAGCTCCAGCAAGTGGTGCTCAACCTGGTCACCAATGCGCTCGACGCCATGGCCGGCACGCCGGCAGAGCAGCGCGAGCTGCTGGTGGCTTCGTACCGAGAGCAGGAGGAGGTGGTCGTCAGCGTGCAGGATCACGGGAGCGGCATTACTGAAGACGTGCTGCCGCAGGTCTTCGATGCCTTCTTCACCACCAAGGACGACGGCATGGGGATGGGGCTCGCAATCTGCCGCTCGATCGTCGAGGCGCACGGCGGGACGCTGGTGGCCAGGCGCCGCCGCAGTGGCGGCAGCGAGTTCATGTTCCGGCTGCCGGTATTGCATCCGGCAGGGCCTGCCGCAGCGCACGAGCGCTGAAGGGCCAGCGCGCTGCACGCGTCCGATATTGATGTGATATGGAACAGCGGCTATGGCTGGCCGGTGTACCGGGGGCGGCAGAGCGATCCGTGATTGGACCAGACGGGCGCAGCCGTGCACGGCAGTGCACACGGCTGTACCCGTCTTTGTTTTGTGGAGCGCGAAGTAACGTGGAGTGAGCTATCAATCTCTCCTAGAATGCACTGACACTGTGTCGTTTGTCTCCTGTGCATCGCTTACAACTTTCGCCATCCACATGCGTCCAGAAAACCAGCGACTTGCCGACCTGTTGCATGCCGAAGCCGAGAAGATTGCCGATGGCTGGGCCGCCGAATACCAGTCGTTGTCCGGCGGCCGAGGCTTCACCGGCAATCTTGCGAGCGAGCAGCGCTCCATCCTGCACGGCCTGCAGGCCGCCTTGCGCGCCAATGGCGATGCGGGCGGCTTCGAGCAGGCGCCGTTCGCCGAACTGCGCGAGGCGCTCGCCCACTTGTCGGCCTCGCGCGCCGCGCAAGGCGAGACCGCGGACGTGACCAGCGGCTTTGTGCTGTCGCTCAAACGGCCCATCTTCGAGGCGCTGCAGCGCGACCGCAGCAACCTGGAAGCGCAGATCGACGTGATCTGGGCCACGTCCGCCATCGTCGACCGCATGGCGCAGTGGACCATGTCCACCTACCAGCGCAGCCGCGAAGACATCATCCGGCGCCAGCAGCAGGAACTGCTCGAGCTGTCGACGCCGGTGATCAAGCTGTGGGAAGGGGTGCTGGCGGTACCGCTGATCGGCACGCTGGACAGCAGCCGTGCGCAACTGGTGCTGGAGACCCTGTTGGAGCGGATCGTCGAAACCGGCTCCACGCTGGCCATCATCGACATTACCGGCGTGCCGACCGTCGACACGCTGGTGGCCCAGCACCTGATGAAGACGGTGACCGCGATCCGCCTGATGGGCGCGGAGAGCATCATCAGCGGGATCCGGCCGCAGATCGCGCAGACCATCGTGCACCTGGGCATCGACCTGCAGGGCATCCTGACCAAGGCAACGCTGGCCGACGCGCTGGCCACCGCAATGCGGATGACGGGGCACACCGTGGCCCGCCAGCCGGCCTGACCGGGAGGCAGATCCATGGAGCGAATTCCGATCCTGCGGATGGGGTCCTACCTGCTGGTCACGATCCAGATCGACATGGAAGACCAGACCGCGCTGCGGCTGCAGGAAGACCTGGCAGCCAGCATCGAGCGCAACACGTCGCGCGGCGTGCTGATCGACGTCTCGGCGCTGGAAATGGTCGATTCGTTTATCGGCCGCATGCTGGTCGGCATTTCCGATATCGCACGCATCCTGGGCGCGGTCACGGTCGTGGTCGGCATCCGCCCGGCCGTGGCGATCACGCTGGTGGAACTGGGACTGCCCCTGACCGGTGTCAGGACCGCGCTCAACGTCGAGCGCGGCATGGCGCTGCTGGACCAGGCGCAGCGGGGTGAGCTCAGGTGACGCAATCCGCGCTTGGCACCACCGGAACGATCCCGCTGCGCGACGAGCGCGATGTCGTGCAGGCCCGCTCGGTCGTGCGTACGCTGACGGCCCAGCTGCAGTTTTCACTGGTCGAGCAGACTAAGATGATTACGGCGGCCAGCGAGCTGGCCCGCAATGCGGTGGTGCACGGGCATGGCGGCGAAATGCGCTGGGAATTCATCGACGAAGGCGTGCGCCGGGGCTTGCGGCTGCATTTCGAGGACAAGGGCCCTGGCATCCGCGACGTTTCCCTCGCGCTGACCGATGGCTGGACCACAGGCAACGGCCTCGGCATGGGCCTGTCCGGCAGCCGCCGGCTGGTCAACGATTTCTCCATCCGCACCCAAGTCGGGGAGGGAACCTGTGTCAGTGTCACTCGGTGGAAGTAGCGGACAGGGTCCCGCCGTCGTGCTGCCCATGGACGACGCCAGCCGGGTCGGCGAAGCCCGCCGGCTCGCGGCCGACCTGTGCGCGCGGCTGGCTTTCGACAGCGTGCTGGCAGGCCGGATCGCCGTGGTCGCGAACGAGCTTTGCAGCAACCTGGTACGCCATGCCGTCGGCGGCCGCATGTACATTGGCGCCCGCGACGTCGGCGACGGCATGCTGATCGAGCTGATTTCGCTGGACAAGGGGCCCGGCATGCGCGACCTGCAGGGCTGCATGCGCGACGGCTATTCCAGCGCGGGCAGCGCCGGGCAGGGGCTGGGCGCGGTGCAGCGCATGGCCGACGACTTCGACATCGTCAGCCGCCTCGGCCAGGGCAGCGTCATCCTGGCGCGGTTCTACCGGGAACGGGAGCCGGGCGGGCGCCCGGTACGCGAGGCGCGGTTGCGCGGTTGCCTGGTCGGGGCGGTGTGCCTGGCCGCACCCGGCGAGCAGGTCAGCGGCGACGGCTGGGGCGTCGCACAGCACGAGGGCGGCGCCGACGTCGTGCTGGCCGACGGCCTCGGGCATGGCCCGCTGGCCGCCGACGCCGCCAGGGCCGCGCTGGCGGCGTTTGCCGAGAAGCCCTGCGGCAGCCCGTCCCAGGTCCTTGAACGCGCCCACGCGGCCCTCCGCAGCACCCGCGGCGCCGCCATCAGCGCGGCGCGGCTGGACCTGCGCGGCAACCAGATCCATTTCGCCGGCGCCGGCAACGTGATGGGCCGCGTTATCTCGGGCACGGCAGACCGCACGCTGCTGCCGCAGCACGGCACCGCCGGGATCCAGGTGCATGCCATCCAGGAGCAGGTGATGGAATGGCCGGCCCATGCGCTGGTGATCCTGTTCTCGGATGGCGTGCAGTCGCGCTGGCAACTGGACGATGCCAGCCTGTTGCGGCACGATCCCACGCTGATCGCGGCGTTTATCGTTTGGAAGTTCGGCCGGGGCCGGGATGACGCGACCGTGCTCGTGATCCGCCGCGCCGAGGGTTGAGCATGGCCAGCCACGACGACTCCCGCCTGCCGCCGGACGCGCCGCCGAGTCCGGACGAATTGCGCGAGGCCCTGGACGCCAAGATCCGCGAGTGCGACAGCCTGCGCGCGGAACTGGAGGAGACCAACCGCGGCGTGCTGGCACTGTACGCGGAACTGGACATCCAGGCGGAGCAACTGCGCCAGGCCACCGAACTGAAGAGCCGCTTCCTGGCGTACATGAGCCATGAATTCCGCACGCCCATCGTCGCGATCCAGAGCATCACCCGCCTGCTGATCGATCGCGTGGACGGTCCGCTCACCCCCGAGCAGGAACGGCAGGTGATGTTCGTGCGCGAGACCGCAGCGGAGTTCGCCGACATGGTCAACGACCTGCTCGACCTGGCCAAGCTCGAGGCGGGCAGGGTCGACGTATCCCCGGCATGGTTCGACATGGTCGCGCTGTTCGATACGCTGCGCGGCATGTTCAAGCCGGTGCTGACCAATCCCGAGGTGTCGCTGATCTTTGAAGAACCGCATGAGGTGCCGAATCTCTACAGCGACGACCGCAAGCTGTCGCAGATCCTGCGCAATTTCATCTCCAACGCCCTCAAGTTCACACCGCGCGGCGAAATCCGCGTTGCCGCGAATCGGGTGGGCGAGGACGAGGTCATGTTCTCGGTCAAGGACACTGGCATTGGCATCCCGGCGGCGATGCATGGCGCTGTGTTCCAGGATTTCGTGCAGATCGATTCGCCGCTGCAGCGCCGTCTGCGCGGCTCCGGGCTTGGCCTTGCGCTCAGCAAGCGGCTGGCAGAGGTGCTGGGCGGGCGGGTCGGTTTCGAGAGCGAAGTCGATGTGGGCTCGCGCTTCTACGTCACGCTGCCGCTCACATATCCCGCAGCGCCGGCGCCAGCGGGCGCAGCAAAGGCATGATCATGGACCCGCAATCCACGCAGCACGCAGCACCGTCCGCGTCATCTCCCCTCGTACTGGTCGTCGACGACAACCCGATCACCCGCTATTCAACCGTGCGCGTGCTCAAGAGCGCCGGGTTCCGCACCACCGAGTCCGATTGCGGGCTGGACGCATTGCGCCTGGCGAGAACTCCGGGCGTTTCGGTGATGGTGCTCGACGTCAACCTGCCGGATATCGACGGGATCCAGGTGTGCGAACGGCTGCGCGCCGACCCGGATACCGCGACGCTGCCGGTGATCCACCTGTCGGCCACCTACGTCCAGGACTACGACAAGGCGCGCGGGCTGAATGCCGGCGCCACGGCCTACCTGATCCATCCCGCCGAGCCGGAAGTGCTGATTGCCACGGTCTCGGCGCTGGCGCGCGCCGCCGCGGCCGAGCGCTCGCTGCGCGAGAGCGAGGCACGCCTGCGCGCGATCTACCAGCAGGCCACCAGCGGCATCTGCGTGCTGGACGCCCGCGGCCAGCTGATCGACGTCAATCCTGCCATGCTGACGCTGCTGCACCGGCGGGCCTCGGATCTGCTCGGGCAGTCAGTCGCCGCGCTGGTTCCCGGCGATTTTGCCGCGCGCGCCGCGGAAGCCATGGTGCCTGCGGACGTGGGATGGCAGGGATCGTTCCCGCTGCTCGACGCGGCGGGCGAGCCGGTCCACCTCGACTGGAACATTTCCCCGACCACGCCATCGGGGGACCGGGTCGCGGTCGTGACGGACGCGACCGAGCGGCTCCACCTCGAGCGCCAGCAGGAGCAACTGATCGAACGCGAACAGGCGGCGCGTGCCGGCGTCGAACGCGTGAATCGCATGAAGGACGAGTTCATCGCCATCCTGTCGCACGAACTGCGCAACCCGCTCAATGTGATCTCGGTCTGGACCCATGTGCTGGGCCGCCACGTCACCACCGACGAAGGGCGCCGCGGGCTGGCCGCGGTCGAACGCAATGTCGCCATCCAGCAGCGGCTGGTGGCAGACCTGGTCGACGTGTCGCTGCTCAATGTCGGCAAGATGAAGCTGGAACGCGAGATGGCCAACCCGGCCACCGTCATCCGCGCCGTACTCGACAGCATGCAACTGATGGCCAGCGACAAGCGGCTGTCGCTGCAGGCGGAAATCGCACCGGACCTGGCGCAGTCTGCGTGGCTCGATCCGGCGCGCTTCCAGCAGATCTTGTGGAACCTCATCTCCAACGCGATCAAGTTCTCGCCTGAAGGCGCCACCGTCCGCGTGGTTGCGAAGTCCGATACGGAAATCCTGAGCGTGTCCGTGATCGACGCGGGCCGTGGCATCGATCCGGAATTTTTGCCATTCCTGTTCGACCGCTTTACCCAGAGCGAAGGTACCAACCGTCGCGCGCAGGGCGGGCTGGGCCTGGGGCTGGCGATCGTCAAGCGCCTTGCCGAGATGCATGGCGGCATCGTGCAGGCCTACAGCGAGGGGGTAGGCCACGGCGCCACCTTCGAGATCACCGTCCCGCTGCTGACCCCGAGCCCCGAGCCAGCGGAGGCAGACGTTGCCGGCGTCACCGACCACGGCGCACCCGGGAACACGACGCGGCTGGACGGACTCGATATCGTGCTGGTGGAAGACGACAGCGATGCGGCCGCCGCCCTGAGCGCCATCCTGGCGGGTTTTGGCGCCCATGTCCGCAGCGCCCGCGACAGCGACGACGCACTGGCGCAGATCGCGAACGCCACGCCGGACCTGATCATCAGCGACATCGGCTTGCCTGGCCGCGACGGCAATGAACTGGTCCGCGAAGTGCGCGCGCAGGAGGTGGTGGGGTCCCGCGCGCGCGTGCCGGCCATCGCCCTGACCGCCTTCACGCGCCAGCAGGACCGGCGCCTGGCGATGGAAAGCGGCTTCGATGCGGTGTGCGCGAAACCGCTGCGACTGCAGGAACTGATGAGCGCGATCGAGATGGCGCTGCCGGGCGGGAAGTACGGCTAGGCCACGGCCACGCCGCTGCTCGTCATTCGAGGCGGATATTCGACGCCCCGATCTCGGGCATTGCTCAGGCCAATGCTCCATCGGAATAGACGTCGAACTTGCGCGCCGGGTCGGCCGATACGCCGCTGCGGTCCAGGCCCGCCAGTGCGCCATCGTTGTACACGTCGAACTTGCGAGCAGGATCCGCTGATACGCCACTGCGGTCCAGGCCCGACATGAACTGCGCATTGGCGGACGGAGCCTCGGTGCTCGCGCCCTCGGCAAACACGTCGAAGCGGCCGGTGCGTGCGCCTTCGCTGAACACATCGTGCATGTCGACCCGGAAGGAATAGCCGTACTTGTCGCCGGCATGCCCGCTGTCGCGAGGCGCTGCGCCGTGGGCGACGCTGGCGGTGCAGGCTACTGCGATCGCAGCGGTGGCAAGGAACGTGTGAGCGAACTGTCGAATCATGGCGGTACTCCGATGAACGGTAGGAAGCAAAAAAGGGGGCAGAAGAAGCGGGCAGAACGCTGCAGCGTCCGCTTGCTTTTACGCAGGAGGCATGCCACCGGATGCAGTGGCAAGAAAATGGCGCCGACGTCCCGCTACGCGTGGAAATACCGCTCGTTCACCGACAAGAGTGTTGGGTGCGGCCCGACTTGCGGCGCATGCGCCGCCCTTGCCAACCAACAGCCCACATCGCCGGGGAGCTCCCGCCCCGCGTCTCGACTCAGCGTTCTCAGCGTTTACCCCCGGTGCCGATTTCTGCACCGTGTAAGAAGCAGGTAAGGGGCGGCCGTTAATTTATGCAGCACGGACTCGCGGCGTCCCGCCGCGGGTGAACCGTGCAAGACCACGCATAGATGGCAGGAGACAGGAATGCATGAAGATCTGGTCAGGCGACTGAAGACCAATCCCAATTATCTGCAGCTGGTGCGCAGGCGTTCGCGCCTCGGCTGGCTGCTGACCGCGGCGATGCTGGTGATCTACTACGGCTATGTGCTGCTGATCGCCTTCGACAAGGACCTGCTTGCCAGGAAGACGGGCGAAGGTGTGATGACATGGGGCATGCCGATCGGGCTGTTCGTGATCGTCTTCACGGTGGTCATCACCGGACTGTATGTGCAGCATGCCAACCGCACCTACGACGAGCTGACCGAACGTATCAAGCGGGAGGTCGCATGAACGCCCGCCACGCAATCTTCGGCGCCGCGGCGCTGCTGCTGTCGGCGGGCGTGTTCGCCGCCGGCGGCGACATGGGGCAGGCCGTGCGCCAGCCGACCAACTGGACCGCCATCGGCATGTTCGTGGTGTTCGTCCTCGGCACGCTCTACATCACCAAATGGGCGGCCTCCAAGACCAAGTCCGCCGCCGCGTTCTACACCGGCGGCGGTGGCATCACCGGCTTCCAGAACGGCCTGGCGATCGCCGGCGACTTCATGTCGGCGGCGTCGTTCCTGGGCATTTCCGCGGCGGTGTATGCCAACGGCTATGACGGCCTGATCTATTCGATCGGCTTCCTGGTAGGCTGGCCGGTGATCACGTTCCTGATGGCGGAGCGGCTGCGCAACCTGGGCCGCTTCACCTTCGCCGACGTCGCCGCGTACCGCTTCAAGCAGGCGCCGGTGCGCGCGTTCGCGGCATCGGGCACGCTGGTGGTGGTGGCGTTCTACCTGATCGCGCAGATGGTCGGCGCGGGCCAGCTGATCAAGCTGCTGTTCGGGCTGGAATACTGGATCGCAGTGGTCATCGTCGGCGCGCTGATGATGGTGTACGTGCTGTTCGGCGGCATGACCGCGACCACCTGGGTGCAGATCATCAAGGCGTGCCTGCTGCTTGGCGGCGCCTCGTTCATGGCGTTCATGGTGCTGGCGCAGTATCACTTCAGCCCCGAGGCGCTGTTCGCCAAGGCGGTGGAGGTCCATGCCAAGCAGGACTCGATCATGAGCCCGGGCAACTTCATCAAGGACCCGATCTCCGCGATCTCGTTCGGCATTGCGCTGATGTTCGGCACCGCCGGCCTGCCGCACGTGCTGATGCGCTTCTTTACCGTGCCCAATGCCAAGGAGGCGCGCAAGTCGGTGTTCTGGGCTACCACGTGGATCGGGTACTTCTACATCCTGACCTTTATCATCGGCTTCGGCGCGATCGTGCTGGTAGGCACCAACGCGAGCTTCCAGGACGGCAGCGGCAAGCTGCTCGGCGGCATCAACATGGCGGCGGTGCACCTGGCCAGCGCGGTGGGCGGCAATGTATTCCTCGGCTTCATCTCCGCCGTGGCCTTTGCCACCATCCTCGCGGTGGTCGCGGGCCTGACGCTTGCCGGTGCCTCGGCCGTCTCGCACGATCTCTATGCCACGGTCTTCAAGAAGGGGCAGGCGACGAGTTCGGTCGAACTGCGCGTCTCGCGCATCACCACCATCATCCTTGGCCTGGTTGCGGTGGTGCTTGGCATCGTGTTCGAGAAGCAGAACATCGCTTTCATGGTGTCGCTGGCGTTTGCCGTGGCGGCGTCGGCCAACTTCCCGGTGCTGTTCATGTCGGTGCTGTGGAAGGGCTGCACCACGCGCGGCGCCACGGTCGGCGGCTTTATCGGGCTGTTGTCGGCGGTGGTGCTGACCATCCTGTCGCAGGCCGTGTGGGTGGACGTGTTCCACTTCGACAGCGCGCCGTTCCCGTACACGTCGCCGGCGCTGTTCTCGATGACGGCCGGTTTCCTGGGGATCTGGTTCTTCTCGGTGACGGACAAGTCGACGCGGGCCCGCGTGGACAAGGCTGGCTTCGAGGCGCAGGAGCTGCGTTCCGAGACCGGCATCGGCGCGGTGGAGGGAGCCAGCCACTGAAGCAGGCAGGTACCTCCCGGCGAATGTGAAGTCAACGTGGCGCCCGGGCATTCGACTCCAGTCGGATGCCCGGGCGCCACGCATTTGGGCCCTGCGCGGAGCGTTGTCAAATTTTATTGAACATTTTGTCAATGTCGATTGGGATTGTATAGGCTATTTATCCAAGCAAGAATGATGGGCTGGGCGCGCCACGCCAGCGCGCCACACCACAGCCACGCCTGCCATGCGTGGCGCCAGCCCGGCAAGGGCTACGATTTCCCAAAGACGGCTCGTACCTCGAAACAGCCCAAGGAGACAAGACTTGCAGACGCCCGAATCATCCCAAGGCATCGACTTCCCGCTTGAGGGGGTACGCGTACTCGACCTGTCGCGTGTGTTCGCCGGCCCGCTGTGCGGCCAGGTCCTGGCCGATTTCGGCGCAGAAGTCGTCAAGGTCGAGCACCCCGGACGCGGCGACGATACGCGCGACTGGGGCATGCGCATCGGCAAGACCGAGACCACGTATTTCAACAGCATGAACCGCAACAAGCGGTCGATCACGCTGGACCTGCAGAGCAAGGAAGGCGTGCAGATCGTCTATGACCTGCTGCCGCAGTTCGACGTGGTCATCCACAATTTCAAGACCGGCGGCGCCGAGAAGCTGGGCCTGGGCTACGAGCAGCTCAAGGCGATCAAGCCTGATCTGATCTACTGCGCGGTTTCCGGCTACAACGCCAGCGGCCCCGAGGCCAAGCGCCCCGGCTATGACCTGGTGATCCAGGGCGAGGCCGGACTGATGGCGCTCAATGGCGAAGCCGATACCCCGCCGCTGAAGTTTGGCGTGGCCGTGGTGGACCTGATGACCGGCATGTACGCCGCGCAGGCCGTGCTGGCGGCACTGTTCCGCCGCGAACGCAAGGGCAAGGGCCAGCTGATCGAAATGGCGCTGTACGACTGCGGCCTGATGGTGACCGGCTACTACGGCCTGGACGCCATGCTGCTGGGCCGCGATCCGGCCCGCTACGGCAATGCCCATCCGTCGATCGTGCCCTACGGCATGTTCGAGGCCGCCGATGGCCCGCTGATCATCGCGGTCGGCAACAACAGCCAGTTCGACAAGTTCTGCCGCCAGGTGATCGAGCGCCCGGACATCGTCGAGGATCCGCGCTACGCCACCAATGTCGAGCGCGCCAGGAACCGCGAGACCCTGACCCCGCTGATCACGGGCCTGATCCGCACCTTTGCGCGCGACCTGCTGCTCGAACGCATGAGCGCGTGCGGCATTCCGTGCGGCAAGGTGGCCGGGCTGCACGAGGCATTGACCAGCGAACGCACCCGCCAGGGCGGCCTGCTGCGCGAGATGCCGCATCCGGTCGCCGGCACCACCCATGTGTTCGCGCCGCCTTACCGGCTCGACGGCCAGCGCCTGCCGATCCGCAGCGCGCCGCCCACGCTGGGCGAAGGCACGCGAGCCGTGCTGCAAAACCTGCTGCAGATGAGCGATGAGCAGCTGCAGGCGCTGCAGGCCAGCGGCGTGTTGACGCTGCCGGACACGCCGGCGTCGGCCTGAGCATTCGCGCCGCGCGTCGTGCCCATGGCAGGCCCATGGCGCACGCGCAGCGCGCCCGGCAAGGGGGCTGGATTGCCTTGCGCTGATTCAACTGGAACAAGAAAGTGCGTATTCGAGACATTACCCGTATGGTTCATTCCCGCCGCCGCGCGATCCTGGCGCTGGCCGCTGCACCGCTGCTGGTCAGCACGGCCTTCGCCCAGTCGTGGCCGACCAAGCCCATCAAGCTGGTCGTGCCGTTCCCGCCGGGCGGGCCCACGGATACCGCATCGCGCATCGTCGGCCAGAAGCTGGGCGAAGCCCTCAAGCAGCCGGTGGTGGTGGAAAACCGCGCCGGCGCCTCGGGCTCCATCGCTGCCGCCCAGGTCGCCAAGAGCGCGCCCGACGGCTACACGCTGATGATGCTGGCCACGCCGACGCTGCTGGCGCCGTTCCTGTACAAGAAGGCGGGATACGACACCACCAAGGATTTCACGCCGGTGGCCACGGTCTACGACCTGCCCATCGTGGTGGTGGTCAATCCGACGCTGCTGCCTAACGTGACCGACCTGGCCAAGCTGATCGCGCAGGCCAAGGCGCAGCCGGGCAAGCTCAACTACACCAGCTCCGGCGCCGGCAGCTTCGGCCACCTGAGCATGGAGCTGCTCAAGCAGCTGGGCGGCTTCGAGATGCAGCACGTGCCCTACAAGGGCGGCGTGCCGGCGATCAGCGACACCATCGGCGGCCAGGTGCCCATCATGTACGCAGACCTGGTCGCGGCGCTGCCGCACATCCAGGCCGGCAAGCTGCGCGCCATCGCCGTCGGCTCGCCGCAGCGCGTCGCCATGCTGCCCGACGTCAAGACCATTGCCGAGCAGGGCTTCAAGGGCTATGACGCGGTGTCGTGGGGCGGCCTGCTGGCGCCCCCGGGCACGCCCAAGGACGTGGTCGACCGCATCTCCGGCGAAGTGGGCAAGATCCTGGCCGACAAGGACGTGCAGGACAAGCTGCTGAAGGCGGGCGCCATCGCCAGCTACCAGGCGCCGGCGCAGATGAGCCAGCGCATCAGCCAGGACTATGCCAAGTGGGGCAAGGTCATCCGCGACAAGGGTATCGCGGTCGAATAACGGTCAAATAACGGCCGAATAGCGGTCGAACAGCTTTCGAATAGTGTTCCCGCAAGAGTCGGGTAGCGGTCATTGCACCGCTGCTTCGACTCCACCCAGTCATTCGGAAATCTCCGGATAAACGGCCATGGCACCAGCACCGTGGTCCGGGCCATGCCAAAGCCCTGCAAGCCGCCCTGCACGGTGCCGGCGCAGCGGCTGCCTGATTCCCTGAAACCTGCTTGAATATCCGCCGAGACTAATTGTTGGCCGCCCTCGTCAACGGGGAATTGTGTGCCGCAAAATTTCGAAAACAATTATCTCGATCCTGGATTGTTTTGCAGCCAGACTTTGCGCGCCCGCCTTGTCTGGCACTGATTTTCGGCAATTTCGCTGATTCCCCGCGGAACGAATCGCCGCCGCCATAAGTCGGCAGTCGGCAATTTATTTAAAACGCGCGTTTAATCAGCCAGGGTAACGGCAACAACCGCGCCGTGATCTCCGATGGCATCATCACCGCCGCGGTGGCGCAGGGCGCAAATCCCGATGACTTCCGCATGACCGGCGGCCAGATCGGGTCGCTGTCGCAGGGCGACACGCGCGACACGTTCTTCATGTCAGGCGGCACCATCGTGGGTGCGTTCGAGGACGGCGACGTCGCCACCATGACTGGCGGCACCATCGGCCGCGTCGACATGAAGCTGGACAACAATATCTTCGACATGTCCGGCGGCACCATCCGCGGCAACCTGGTAGCGGGCTTTGGCAATGACACCGTCATCCTGTCCGGCGGTGTGATCGGCGGCAATGTCAGCGTCAGCGGCGGCAACCTTGGCATGCGGATTCGCTGGTAGTTGCGCAAGCCTTGGAAGTCAGCCGCTGCAGGGACTGGCAGCCCGGCCGCCTTCACCCCTGCCAAGGGCGCGGGTATTCGCATTGTTTGTGCGCCCGGCGAGCTGCGGCGAGAGACGGACAGCGCGCTTTCCTGCCGGCTGAACCGGCGCCATGTGCGCTGACGCAGGCCTGCAAAAACCAGCACTTGTATGACCCGCCAACTAGCGACTAGCTTGAAAGCCTTGGGCCGATTCACGATGGGGCATCATGATGAAAAGGATCCTCGGGCGCCTCGCCTCGCTGGTAGCTGCGGCTGTTGCTGCGTGCCTGTTCGCCGTCGGCGGCGCATGGGCCTCCGACATCGCATGCAAGTCGCCTGCGGGCGAACCCACGGTCCGCTGCAGCAATCCGGATGGATCCGGCGTGCGATGCTCGCTCATTACTGACGAGCCCAGGCCGCGCCAGCGCCACGCGCTGATCTGCGACTCGTCCCGGTTATCGGACCGCTACGAGCGCATCTACGCCGAACAGCAGCGGATGCTGCGCAAGGGCAGGATCGACGACGGCGATATCACGGCGTGGCGTGCGCGGCGCGATGCATGCGAGTCGGCACGCTGCCTGGAGGGCCTGTTCGCGAAGTTCTGGCGGGAACGGGACTCGATGAAAAGTACTTCGGGGCGGCCTGCTTCCCCGCCGTCTGCGCCGTCTACGTCGGCCACGGCCAAAGTCCCGATAACCCCGATAACCCCGATAACCCCGATAATGCCGCTGACGCCGCTGACGGCGGCCACCCCGGCCATCCAGGAGCTGGCAACCGCGCCACTGCTGGCCCCTGCACTGACCGCCGTTCCGGACGAGACGTCTGCGCCATCCGAGCCCGATGCATCACCGGCGACAGCATTGCCTGCGCCGCAAGTGGTTCAGGTATCGGAGGTGCTGACACAGCCGGTTCCCGCAGCCGCGCCGACGCCGGCACCCGCTGCGATGGAATCGCTCCCGTTCATCGAAAGCTTCAACACCACCCCCGCCCGGGCTTACCCGGCCGCGCTGACCGCGGAGAGCGTGTTTTCCGGGCTGGCGGTGCTGGGCATGGGGGCCGGCTTCCTGTGGACGCGGCGAACGGCGGGTCCAGGGCAGGCGCGGCCTCGCAGCGTCTCCGCGGCCATCGCGCTCGTCTTCTTCGGCTTGCTGTTGGTGAATGCGCTGTTGCTGCCGTTTACGCTCGCCTTGTAGCAGCGCTGGAGGCGCGGACGCGGCTCATCGCCGGTGGCGTGCAAGGAACTCCGCGATCACCGGGTTGACTGTCTCCGGATGCGTCAACGGGCCCATATGCCCGAGCTGGGCGAATTCCACCACTTCCACCCGCGGCAACGCCGCCGTCAGCAGCCGCGCCACGGCATGCGCCGAAGGCGTCGAGCGCTTGCCGGCGAGGTAGAGCACCGGCACGTCAAGCGACCGGAATGCCTGCAGCGGCGTGGGCTCCGTGAACAGCGCGTGCGACCACCGGCGGACATTCTTCACCGAGGCGGCAATCGGTGGCTTGCGTTGCGCGGGCATCTGCCGCCACGCTCCCGCTCCCATCCAGTAGTCGATAAAGTGCTCCGCAGCGGAATCTTCGTCGCCAGCGTCGAGCGCGGCCGCCGCGGCGGCGACGGTATCGCGAATGTCATCGGCGTCATTCGGCGCGGGCTGTTGCGCATCGACCAGCGAGAACAGCGTGGGCTCGTACAGCACGAGCGCGCTCACGCGTCCGGGTTGCGCCAGCGCGGCAACCAGGGCCACCGCGGCGCCATACGAATGCCCCACCAGGGCCGGCGATGGGCCAGCCTTGCCAAGCACCGGCTCGATCAGCGCCACCTCGTCGCGCAGCGAAATGACCAGGTCCGACGGCCAGTGCGGACCCTGGCCCGCGTCATAGGAATCGGGCGCCAGGACGTGGAAGCCCGGTGCGAGATGTTCCATCAGCGCGCGCCATTGTCCGGAAGTGCCGGCATTGGCATGGATGCAGACCACGCCGGGTCCGGCTCCCGCCTCGCGGAAAAAGGTCTGGGAGGGCACAGGCAGGGATGCCGAGTGGAATGAACGCATGACAGTCTCCTCAGGTTCTCAGGTGGGTTGGACCTGCGCGGCGGCGAGCGGCAGCGGGCGTGCCTCGCGGATCGGCAGGTGCAGCGTGGCGGCAAGCAGGCAAAGCGCGATATCGGCCAGCCACATCCAGTCGTAGCCGCCGGTCATCTCGAAGGCCTTGCCACCAAGCCAGGCGCCCAGGAATCCGCCAAGCTGGTGCGACAGCATGACGACGCCGAACAGCGTGGCCAGATAACGGGCGCCGTGCAGCCTCGCGACCAGGCCGATGGTCGGCGGCACGGTCGACAGGTACGTGAAGCCGAGTCCGGCGGCGAACAGAGCAATGGTCACCGGCGTCTTCGGCGCCATGTAGAACGCCAGGATCAACAGCGCGCGTGCGAAGTAAAGGGCGGTCAGCGCGTATTTCATCGACACGGTCTGGATGGCCTTGCCGATGAACAGGCTCCCCAGGATGTTGCACAGGCCGATCAGCGACAGCGACCACGCGCTGACTGTGGCGGGCATTCCACATAGCGCGACCACGCCGGGCAGGTGCGTGGAAATGAATGCAATGTGGAAGCCACAGGCGAAGAAGCCGGCGTTGAGCAGCAGGAAGCTGGGATCGCGCAACGCGCCGCGCAGTGCGGCGCCCACCGTCCCGCCGCCCGGGATGCCGGCGTGGGCGCTACCGCGCGCGGGCGCCGCGCGGGTGATGACGCGGATTGCCGGGATCGCGGCCAGTCCCGCCGCGCCCAGCAACACCAGGGCCGGCTGCCAGCCCGCGGTGCCGATCAGCAACTGGGTCAGGGGCAGGATCGCGAACTGGCCCACCGAGCCGCCCGCGTTGACAATGCCGCTCGCCAGGGCGCGGTGTGCCTCGGGGATCAGCCGGTTCGCCGCCGACATCAGCACGGCCGGCCCGATCGCGCCGGAGCCGGCAGCGGCGGCCACCCCGATCAGCAGCATCAGCGCGATGGCATTGTCCGCGGCCGGCGTGGCCGCGACCGCGGCAGAAAACAGCGTGGCACCGGCGATCATTACCGGGCGCGGCCCCCAGCGGTCCGCGATCGCGCCGGCCACCGGTTGCGCCACGCCCCACATCAGCTGCGACACGCCAAAGGCCAGGCTGACGGTGGCATAGCCGATGCCGGTATGAGAGTTGAGTAAGCTGATGAAGAGCGGCAGCGACTGGCGCAGGCCGAGCCCCAGCGCGAAGACCGCTCCGGCCGCGAGCGCGATGGTGAGATGACCGCGGTCGCGCACATGCACGGGGGTGTCCATGATCCTGTCTCCTTTCCTGTCTCCAGGTCGTTCCGGTCCCGATCTTTTGCCGCGCGCGTGGAAGGTGGCGTGGTAGCCGGCGTGGAAATTGCCGTGGAATCGAACCTGACGCCCCAGGCCGGCATCCCGCCTGTGCAGATCCAGATGCTTGGGCCGCTTCGTGTCCGGCAGCAGGGCGTCGAGCTGTCGCTGCCGGCGTCGCGGAAAGTCCGCGCGCTGCTCGCGTACCTGGCGCTTGCGCCGCGGCCGGTGTTGCGCAGCCAGCTCTGCGAACTGCTATGGGAGGTGCCCAACGATCCACGTGGCGAATTGCGCTGGTGCCTGAGCCGGATCCGCAAGCTCGTCGATTCCGAAGCACGGCAGCGGCTGCGCACCAGCGGGGACACCATCTGGCTGGACCTGGCGGACGGGTTTGTCGATGCGCTGGCAGTGGCACAAGCCATCGAGGCTGGCGTCACGGCCCTCGCG
The DNA here is from genome assembly GCF_038900635.1 of Cupriavidus oxalaticus. Taxonomy (GTDB): domain Bacteria; phylum Pseudomonadota; class Gammaproteobacteria; order Burkholderiales; family Burkholderiaceae; genus Cupriavidus; species Cupriavidus oxalaticus_B. The sequence goes on from NZ_JAYMRX010000002.1 coordinate 516,536, forward strand.
CCGCAGCGGCAGCAGGCCCTGGCGATGCTGTTCGAAGGGGATTTCCTGGAGGGCCTCGAACTGGCCCGCTGCCCGGCGTTCAGCACATGGCTCACCGCGCAACGAAGGCGCTTCCGGGCCTGCCACGCCGCGCTGCTGGAACAGCTCGCGCAGGGCGCTGCCGACGAAGAGACGTTCGGCTACCTGGACAAGTGGCGCGAGCTGGCGCCATTCGACCAGCGGGTGCACGCAACCATCCTGGCCGCGCTCGCCCGCCAGGGCCGCCTGCGCGAAGGGGAAGAGCATGTCGCCGCGACCACCACGCTGTTCGAGGCCGAAGGGCTGGACAGCCGGCCGATCCGCGATGCCTGGCGCGCGGCCATGGCCGCGCCGCTGACCGCGGCAGCGGGCCGCGCCATGGTCGCCAGCGCTGTCGTTGTCGCCAGCGCTGCAGCAGCCGCCGACGCCGCACCGGCAACTCCCCGGCACGGCTCCATCGCGGTGATGCCCTTCGTCGACCCGTCCACCGCGGCGCCGGCGCGCGGCGGCGCCGCCGATGCACTGGCGCACGACATCATCACGCGGCTGGCCAAGCTGCGCAGCCTGTTTGTCATCGCGCAGGGGACCGTGTTCGCGCTGCATGAGCGCCACGTCGGCGCGGAAGCAGCAGGCCGGACGCTGAATGTCGACTACGTCGTGGGCGGCACCGTCAGCACGCGCGAAGGGCGCCTGACCGTGACCGTCGAACTGGCCGAGACACGCAGCGCCCGGATCGTCTGGGCGGACACCTTCCACCACAAGCCGGACGACGCCTTCCTTGTGCTGGAAGAAGTCGGCAACCGCATCGTCGCCTCCATCGCCGGCGAGATCGAGACGCTGGAGCGCAACCGCGCCATCCTGAAGCCACCGGGTTCGCTCGATGCATGGGAAGCCTACCATTGCGGCCTGTGGCACATGTACCGGTATCGCCGGGCCGACAACGAGATGGCCCGGCAATTCTTCCAGACGGCGCTGCGGCTCGATCCCACCTTCTCGCGCGCCTACGCCGGCCTGTCCTTCACCCACTTCCAGGACGCGTTCCAGAACTGGGAGAAGCGCGGACCGGAAATCGACAAGGCCTACGAAGCCGCGGTGCAGGGCATGATGGCGGATGACCGCGACCCCGCGGTGCACTGGGCGATGGGGCGCGCGCTGTGGCTGCGGGGCCGTCCCGAAGAGTCCGTCGGCGAGCTGGAGCAATCCATCGACCTGAGCCCCAACTTCGCGCTGGGGCACTACAACCTGTCGTTCGTCCGCTCGATCTCCGGCGACCCGCAGGCGGCCATCGATGCATCGGACCTGTCGCGCCAGTTGAGTCCGTTCGACCCGATGCTGTTCGGCATGCTGGCCACGCGGGCGATGGCACTGGTCCGGCTCGGGCAGTTCGAGGAAGCCGCCGGCTGGGCGGTCAAGGCCGCCGCGCGGCCCAATGCGTTTCCGCATATCCACGCCATCGCCGCCTGCGCGCTGGCGCTGGCCGACTCGCTGGAGCAGGCGCGGGCCCAGGCCGCGGCGATCTACAAGGTCGCGCCGCGCTATACGCTCGAGGACTTCCTGCTGACGTTCCCGTTCGATGCCGACGGGGAGGCGCTGTTCCGGGAAGGGGCGCGGCGCATCGGGTTCCGGTGAAGGCCTGGGGTCACGAAACGACCCGGGTGCGCTCCCTCGCTGCCATCGTCGCCGCAAAGGCCTCCGCCGGCACCGGCGCGCCGATCAGGTAGCCCTGCAAGACATCGCAGCCGAGCCGGGTCAGCGTGGCTTGCTGCGCGGCGGTCTCTATGCCCTCGGCGACGATGGTCAGGCTGAGGGTGCGGCCGAGCGCGATGATGGCGGCAACAATGGCGGTATCCTCGCTGTCGCGCCCGAGGTCGCGCACGAAGTCGCGGTCGATCTTCAGTTCCCTGGCCGGCATGCGCTTCAGATAGAGCAGGCTGGAGTGCCCCGTGCCGAAGTCGTCGATGGCAATGCGCACCCCCATTTCGTCGAGCTGGCGCAGGATCGCCAGGCTGCTCTCCATGTCCCGCATTGCCGTCGACTCGGTGACTTCGACCGTCAGCGCGCGCGGGTCGAGCCGGTGCCGCTCGATCGCGGCGCGCACCGTGCCGATCAGCGCAGGGTGGCCGAACTGCACGCCGCTCACGTTCACCGCGATGGTCCACTGGCTGCTTCCCGCGGCATGCCAGCGGGCGAGTTGCGCGCAGGCCTCGTCCAGCGCCCACGCGCCGATCTGCAGGATCAGGCCGCTCTTTTCCGCCAGCCCGATGAACTGGTCGGGCGTCAGCAAGCCTTGCCTGGGATGCCGCCAGCGCAACAGCGCCTCGGCGCCCACCACGCTGCCGTCGGAGGCCGCGATTTTCGGCTGGTAGTGCAGCTCGAATTCGTTGCGCTTCAGCGCCAGGCGCAGGTCCTGTGCCAGCTCCAGCCGCGCCTGCGCGTCGTCCTTCATGGCGTGCGTGAAGAAGCAGCAGCTGTCGCGGCCGGATGCCTTGGCGTGATGCATCGCCGCGTCGGCATTGCGCAGCAGCGTGCGCTGCGCGCTGCCGTCGTCCGGATAGATGGCGATGCCGATGCTGGCGGAGATCTGCAGGGACTTGCCGCCGGCGCCCCAGACCTGAACCGGTTCGCGCAGGTCGTCGAGGATGCGCAGGGCCAGGGTATTGGCGTCTTCGGGCGCGTCGATCGCGGCCAGCAGCACGATCTCGTCGCCGCCGAGCCGGCCGGCGGTGTCGCCGGCACCGAGCCTGGCGCCGATGCGCCGCGCCGCTTCGGCAAGCACATGGTCGCCGACATGGTGGCCGTAGGTATCGTTGATGCCCTTGAAGCCATCGAGGTTGATGAACAGCACCGCCATGCGCCGGCGACGCCATGCCGCGGCCTGCAGCGCCTGCTCGAAACGGTCTTCCAGCAGCGCGCGGTTGGGCAGCCTGGTCAGCTTGTCGTGCAGCGCCAGGTAGCCGAGCTCCTGCCGCGCCGCCGCCAGCGACGTGGCCAGCGCCGCGGTGCGGGCCTCGACCCGCAGGTCTTGCATGGCCGTCATCAGCGCCACCGCCAGCACGCAGATGGTGATGACCAGGATCGGCAGCGCCAGCTCGTCGCTTGCCAGGCCGTTGTCCACGGCCCCGCAGACGCTGCCGGGCGCAAAGCGCGCGGCTGCCATGCCGATGTAGTGCATCGCGGCGATCGCCAGGCCCATCACCACCGCCGCGCCGAGGCGAAGCTGCGTGGTGTGGCGGCCGTGGTGGCGAAGCTGGAACGCCATCCACAGTGCCACGCCGCATGCCGATACGGCCACCACGACGGACAGCGCGACCAGCAGCGGATCATAGTCGATGGCGGGGTGCATGCGCATCGCCGCCATGCCGGTGTAGTGCATGCCCGCCACGGCGCCGCCCATCAGCATCGCGCCCAGTGCGAGACGTCGCCATGGCAGGGTATCCGTGCATACCAGCCGCAGGGCAAAGCCCGATGCGCCCACTGCGATCAGCAGCGAATACGCCGTCAACGGCAGGTCGTAGCCCAGCGGGATCGGCAGCCGCAATGCGAGCATGCCGACGAAATGCATCGACCAGATGCCAAGTCCCATCACCACGCTGCCTGCCGCAAGCCAGGCCTGGACCGCGCTGCCGCGCGCGTTGGCGAGCCGGCTTGCCAGGGTCAGCGCGGTATAGGATGCCATCGCCGCCACCAGCACGGAGAAGAGCACAAGAAGGTTGTCGTAGCGATGGACAAGCACGAATGGAAGCCTTGGGGGCAAAAATGCAGGGGCGACGGCAATGGACCGCAATGCCGCGCGGCATCAGCGCCGCCGGGCGGCCGTGGCCGCCGGTGTCGCCGGTAATGTCGCCGGTATCGTTCGGCGCCTCAGAAAGGCAGCGGCCCGACCGCTGACCGGGGTGGCGAAGGCGGGAAGCCGACCTGGCCTGTCTGGCGCTGCAGTGCGTAGCGCACGTACATGCCGGCGTACCACTGCCGGTAGTCGCGCGCATTGTCGATGCCGACCAGGCCCCCGACGTACAGCTGCTGTGCCGCCTGGTACTCCAGCGACCCGACCAGGTTGTAGGCCAGGCCGGTCTTGGACTGGCCGGCATAGACCGCCGAGGTCTGGCTGGTCAGGTTGTTGGCGTTGGCCAGTTGCATCGTGGCGTTGGCCAATTGCTGGAGCGCGCCGTTGGTGGGGAAGTAGGGGGCATCGTCCTCGCGGAACGACTGCACACCCAGGGCGCCGCGCACATGGTAGGCCAGGCGGCCATTGCGCCCCTCCAGCGCCAGCGGCACCGTGACCGCAAAGTACGTCTGCGGGCTGAAGTAGCCGCCGTGCCCCAGGGTGAAGTAGCGCAGGTTCTCGCTGTAGCCCATCGACGTGAAGTTGATGCCCGAGGTGAAGCGCTGCGTGTCCGAGTCGACCAGCTTCATGTAGAAGCCGCCGCCGCCCTCCCACTTGTTGTTGCTCGCCACGTCGTGCCCCTTCAGCACGCTGTAGCCACCGTAGCCGTAGATGCCAAACGAGCCGTCGCTCCAGCCGAGTTCGGCGCGTCCCCCGCTGGCCATGACACCGCCCCATTCCACGTCGACCAGTTTGAAGCGTGCATCGCGGGCGCCCGCATAGGACAGCAGGCTGTCAGTGACCGGGCGGCGCGACGCTGACAGGCCGAGCATGGTCCGCTGCGTCAGCGGCAGTTTCAGGTACCCGCCGGTATTGATATCGGTGAAGCGGAAGCCCAGTGGCGTCGTGCCGATGTCGAAGCCGTAGCGCTCTGCCTCGTAGGCGATGCCGAGCGCCACGCCGAACGCGCTCTGTGAGCCGGCAGAGGCCGAATTCAGCGGCAAGCCCAGCAGGTCCTGCGGAGGGTTTGTGCCCGGAACGGCCCACCCGAACACGCCGGTTCCGAAGCGGCTGCCGCTGTTGAAGTCCGTGCCGACGTTGCCCGCTTCCAACGCCACCGGCGTGACCCGCGCCACCAGCTTGCCGTCGCCGGCCGGCACCTTGCCTTCGGCGACCACCTGCAGTTCGGTCAGCTGGCTCATGCCGGAGTCGCCGCTGCGGCCGCGCAGCATCGGGCCGCCAGCGAACGAACTGGTGCGCTGCTGCTCGATCTCGCGCAGTTCTTCCAGCGCGGTTTTCGGACCCGCGGGCGCAGATGGCGCGTCGGCATCGGCCAGCCACGGCAGGCGCGACTGCGCGCCCAGCGGTGGCTGGGCCGATGCCGGCACGCCGGCCGCGTACGCTTGCGCGGCCACCATTTCGGGCTGCGCATATGGCTGCAGAGGCGGCTGCACCGCGACGGCAGGCGCGCGTCCTGCCTTGGCGGGGCGTGCCGCGGTGCTGGCGGTACCGGCAGCCGCGGGGTAATACGAGGCCGGCACCATCGTCGGGGCCTGGGCCGCCGCTACCGCAGGAGCGCCAGCGGGTTGCGGGATATAAGGCTGTCCCGCTGCCATGCCGGCGGCCTGCCGCGTTGCCATCCCCGGCACGGCCGGGTATGGCGCGGGCGATCCTGCCGGCGGCAGCGTCGATGCCTGCCGCTGGCCCGGCAGCCCGACGAAGGGGTTGGCCGGCACGCGGTCGAAGCCGCCGCCGGGCTGCGCACCGGCGCGGGCAACGCCCGCGCGGCCGCCTTCGGCAGCGACCGCGGCGCGGAAGTACTCGGCCGCCCTGGCATTCTTGCCTTGTGCCTTGTACAGGCGGCCGGCCGCGGTCAGCACGTCCGGGGAATCCGGTGCCTGCTTCAGCGCCGGCTGCAGGGCGCGCTCGGCCCAGCCATATTCTTTCGCGGCCGTTGCGGTACCGATGGCCGCCAGCCGCAGGTCGAGGTTGGCCGGCTCCCTGGCCAGCACGCTTTCATAGAGCGAGAGCGCCTTGTCGTTCTCGCCGGCCTGCGCGTACATGCGCGCCAGGCTGGCCCGCACCGCCGGGTTGCCGCCGCGCTCGGAAAGTGCCGTGGCGAGGGTGTCGTAGGCGGTAACGAGATCGCCCGCCGCGGTCAGTGCGTCGGCCTGCCGGACGATATAGGCGATACGGATATCGTCGTAGCCGCGCCGCTGCTCGGGCGTCATGTCCGCGCCGGCGAGCTGGCGCAACAGGCCGGCCAGTTCCATGTCCTGCTGCGCCTTGAGCAAGACCGCGGCATATTGGAGCTGCAGGCCGGCATCGGGCACCACCGCGCGCCGCATCGCATTGCGCATCAGCGACAGTGCCCGCGCGGTGTCGCCCGCATCCGCGTAGCCCTGTGCGATCGCCCCGGTCAGTTCCGCATCCTGTCCGGCAAAGCGCTCGGCCTGCTGCAGCGCGCCGACGGCGGCGGCGTGCTGGCCGGCAGCGGCCAGCTCGCTGGCGCGCGCGGCTTCGGCGTGGACCCACAGGCGTCCCTGGAGCTTGCCCATGTCGGCGCTGCGCCGGTTGGCGGGCACGCGCTCGAGCAGGTCCAGGCCGCGCTGCCATTCATTCGATTCGGCGGCGGCCAGCGCGCTGGCGTACAGCGCTTCGGGATCGCCCGGCACGGACAGCAGCAGGTTGTCCATGACGCTGCGGGCCTGGTCCTTCATGCCCATCGCGATATACAGGCGCGCGACCTCCAGGCGCACCCATGCGTTGGTCGGGTCGGCCGCCATCGCGTCTTCAAGCTGGCGGCGCGCGCTGGCCGTGTCGCCTTGCTGCATGGCCTGGCGCACCTGGGCGCGGGCCTGGTCGGCGCGCAGCCGCCCGAGCGGGGCAAGCTGACCGCGCTGGGCCGGCGTCATGCGCTCGACCAGCGCCAGTGCCTCGGTGGTCTTGTTCTGTGCCTGCAGCACCTCGACCAGTCCGCGCGTGGCGGCGGCGCTCTCGGGGTGCGCGCGCAGCACGCGGCGGTAGCCCGCCTCGGCGGCGGCATACTGCCGCGCGTCGGCCTGCAGGTCGGCCAGCGCCACCCGCGCAGCAGGTTGGTTCGGCTCGATGCCTTGCGCCTGCTCGAGCAGGCGGCGTGCCTCGGCGGCGTTGCCGGCCTCGCGCCGGGCGGCGGCGCGCTGCACCAGCAACCAGTAGCTGGCGCTGTTGCTGGCCTGGCGGTAGCGGCTGCCGGCGCCGTGGCGCGAAGCGCGCGCGAAGTAGTCCGCGGCCTCCGCGAACTGTTCCTGCCGCAGCCGCAGGACGCCCATGCCGCCGAGCGCATCGGGATCGTTGGGCTGTTGCGCGAGTGCGCCCTGGAAGCGCTCGGCGGCACTTGCCAGGTCGCCGGCGTTCAGTGCCGCAAAGCCCTGCTGCACCGTGCCGCGCATCGCGTCGGCGGCCGCCGCGTCGGGCTGGCGGGCAGTGGCAGGCTGGCGCGTCGCGGCTTCCAGCCGGGCGCGAATGGCGGCGTCGTCGGGATGCGCTGCGAGCCACGCCTGGTAGCGCGGGGCGTCCGCGGAGCGCTGGCCGAGCCAGCCCAGCGCGCGGCGCCAGCTTTCGGTGGCGTCCTTGCCGACATCGGCGCGGCTGGCCAGGGTTTCCAGCTGGCGGATGCCGTCCCGGCGCGTGTTGTCGCGGTACGTCAGGTGCTGCGCCAGGGCCAGTTGCGCGCGGGCATCGGCCGGATTGGCGCGCGCCAGGCGCTCCAGCCCCTGCCGTGCGGCGTCCCAGCCCTGCGCGGTGCCGCCCAGCGTCTGGTAATACTCGAGCGCCAGGTCGCCCTGCGGCACGTTGCCGCCGGCGGCTTCCTCATAGCGTTTGACGGCCTGCTCGGTTTGCCCGCTGCGCGCGAGCTGGCGCGCCTGTTCGACCTGCTGCCGTGCGCCGGCGCTGCCGCCGCGCGCGATCTGTTCGGCCAGCTGCCGGGCCAGCGCGGAGCCCGGCGCCGCCTTCTGCAGGCGATCCAGGTAGGTGCGCGCCGAATCCGGCCGTCCGGCCTCCAGCTCGGCGACGCCCATGCCATGCAGCGCATCCGGCTGCGCCGGATTCAGGCGCAGCAGCTTCTGCCACACCTCGGCCGCCCGGTCCGGCCGGCCGCGCGCCTGCCAGTACTTGCCTTGCTCGACAAGCGCCTTGACGGGATCTTCCTGCGCCGCGGCGGGCGCGGCGGGTGCGATGGCCCCGGCCAGCAGCGCCAGCACCAGCGCATGCGTACGCATGCGGCGGCGGGAGGACTCGCGGGTCCGCTTCATTGCCGTGCGCATGCCTTGTCTCCGCTCTTGCCCTGCAACCACCGCAGCTCCAGTTGTCCCGACGGGACGAAGTGATAGTGACCGTCGGCGTGCCCGAATCCGAACAGGCCCAGAACGGTGTCGTAGTAAGTGGCTTTGGACGACGCGTCGCCCAGGCCTTGCGCGCGCGTGCGCTGTACCGCAGCCGCCGGCGAGCCGGCAGCCTGCAGGAACGGCACCAGCGCGGCCGAGAAGCCGGGCGGGCCTTCGCCTGCGAGCGCACCAGTGGCGGCGTGCATTTTTTCCGGCGGCGCCGGCCGGCCTTGCATCAGCTGCGCGACCGGGGCGAGTGCCTGCATCAGCCGGCGCGACGCGGCGTCGGCCCTGGGCGTGAGGCCGGCCCACAGGTAGACGCGGATGGCGTCGTAGCTGCCGACATCGCCCTTGTCCGGATCGATGCTCCAGCGTGCCGGCTGGTTCGGTCCGGACTGGTAGGCGGACCAGTCCGGCACGATGCCGCGCGGGGCCACCGCCTGCACCATCGCGGGCACCTGGTTCGCCAGCGCGCCCCACGGCCCGGCAGGATCGAACGTGGCCAGCCGGCGCAGCAGCGGCACCGGCAGGTAGCTGGCGTTGAGGCGCCACACATGCGCGCCATCGCCCTTGTCATGGACAAAGCCCTGCGGGCCGGGCAGGAGCATGGGCCCGAAACCGGGCAGCGTCACCACCTCGTGCTTCGCGACCAGGCGCAGCAGCGCTCGCGCGGCCTGCGCATACGCGGGCGACTTCCAGGCGCGCGCGGCTTCGGCGAGCGCATACGCGTACCAGAGGTCGGCATCCGACGCCGGGTTGGCATCCATGACGCCCCAGGAACCGTCGTCGCGCTTGCCCCAGCGCCAGGCGGGCAGCTTGTCGGCGAGATTGCCGCCGCCAAGGTTGGCCACACTCCATTGCCATGCCTTGTCGAAGGTGGCGCGGTCGTTGGCGATCAGCGCGAACACCATGGCGTAGGACTGGCCTTCGGAGGTGCTGTGCTGCTCGCGCACGGACGGATCGATGACGCGTCCGTCGGCCTGCATGAAGCGGCTGAGGAACTGTTCGTAGAGCGGCCACGGACAGGCGGTACGCGCCGGCGTGGCGGCGACCGCTGCCGCGACGGCCGGCAACGCGCCGGCAACGGCGCCCAGCGTGCCGATGGCGCCGGCGCCGAGCAGCGCGCGGCGGCGCGCGTCGGGTCGGACCGGGGTCATGCCTGGCCTGCCTTGCGCCGCTTGGCGCGATGGCGCAGCATCAGGAACAGCACGGCGGCAAGCAGCGGCGTGGCCAGCGCCAGCATCAACACCATCGCGTACGGCCGCTGCGACAGCCACCAGTGCGCATAGGTCCAGGGATTCAGCTTGCCGACGTAGTAGTTCTGCTGTGCCGCGAGGCTGTCGACCGAGTTGCCGCGTACCAGCACCAGGCTGCCCTGTACCAGCGGCAGGCGCTCCACGTCCAGCAGGGTGTCGGCGACGGCATGCAGGCCGCCCGGCGTGTTGCTGGTAATGGCGACCACGCTGCGGCCGGCGGCCAGCGGCGACTCGAAGCCGGCCAGTGCCGCATCGGTGCCGGGGCTGTTGATCGACAGGTTCGCTTCGACCGGGCGGTTGCGATTGCCGTCGGCACCGTTCCACCAGCCCATGACGCTGTCATAGACTCCCGTCAGCGTGAAGCGCTTGCCCGCGCCGGCCAGCGATACCGGCATCTGGTCCGCCCATTGCGCCAGCAGCGGCTGGCTCTGCGCGGTGCCGATCACCAGCAGGTCGCGGTCGGCCACCTGCCCGACGTCCGCAGGCGCGGCGATCCTGACGCCGGTCGCCGGGTACCCGGTCGACTCGCCCATGCGGCCCATCATCGTCAGGTAGGTCGAATAGTCCTCCGCGGTAGGCGTTGCCGGCAGCACCACCGCCGTTTCCGACAGGTCGGCCAGGCGCGTGAACGGAAAACCGCTGTTGCCGAAGGCGGCCAGGTCGGGCAGGGCGATAAAGTGCGGCAGGCCGGAGATGTCGATGGTCGAATCCGGGTCGATGGCGCCCTTCACGTTGTCGACCAGCACGTCCTTGCAGGCCCCTTGCTTGAGGTAGTCGTAGTAGTAATGGAACTGCAGCTGCGACTGCGCCGGCAGCATGAACAGCGGCAGGTGCAGCGTGTGGCGCGCCGGCACCGAGCCATCGGGCAGCACGCTCGCGACCAGCTCGGATGCCTTGCCTTCGCCGTCCTTGAGCGAGCGCAGCGTGTACGCGCGCAGGAACTGGCGGTTGACGTTGACGTTCAGCGTCGACTTGTCGGTCGTCGGGCGCGGCGTGTAGCGATAGCGCAGGTCGATCGGGATGCCGCGCGAGCGCCAGCCGAACAGGTCGGGCGGCACGCGGAAGTTCACGCGTACCAGGTCCGGCTGGTAGCCGGATACGTTGAGCTGCTCCACCGGCATCAGCTCGCCGAAACGCACCGGGCGGTCGCTGCGCAGCCAGTTCGGGGCATCGTAGGGCTGGCGCGGCGCCACGGCTTCCAGGCTCGTGATGGTGGCGCGCGGACCCGACAAGGCTTTGGCCCCCAGCACCAGTGCGCGCGCGGCGGTCTTCAGTTCGGCGCTGTCGCGGCCCAGCACCAGCAGCAGCTTGCTGCCGGGGTCATTGGGATGCGGCACGATCGACAGCGTCGGGCCATCGAGCCGCGGCAGTTCGATGCCGGCCGGACGTTCCTGCTGCGTGGCGAACACGACGGCATTGCCGCCGGCCGGGACCTGGTTGAGCGACACCGGGAAGGTGGCCCCGCGGTAGCCCGCCAGCCCGCCGAACCACGACGACACCGCGCCCGCCGCTTCCAGTGCCGCCGGCGACGGCGAGCCGGCGAACACGAACGGCAGTTTCAGGCGCCGCACGTCGCGGCGGTCGAAGAAGGGCAGCGGCAACAGCGCCAGGTCATTGGCCAGCGCCACCGGCATGACCGTGAGCTCCAGCACGCTGCTGTTGCTGACGGTAGCCCACAGGCTCGAATGGAACGGGTCTTCGCAGTCGGTGGTGTAGTGCCCGATCAGCTGCAGGTTGAGCCGGTTGAATTCGGTGATCAGCCGCGGCTCCAGCGCCAGTTCCTTCTCCAGGTTGCTGCCGGCCGTGTCGCGCGGCACGGGCACGCTCTGCGCGACCTCGCCGTTGACCAGCACGTTGATGTGCGAGATCTGCGGCAGCAGCGCGGGAGAGTAGCTGTAGCGCAGCTTCAGCCGGGCACCGGTGACGACCTCGTCCGCGCGGACGGAAAAGGGCACGCCGTTGATCCCGTCCACGCCGCGCAGCTGGAACGGCAGGTCCGCACCGAGCTGCTTCAGCGTCATCGACACCACGCGGCTGGCAGGGCGCGCAGCGGAAACGCCGGAACCGGCGGCAGTGGCCGTGGCAGAGGTCGTGGCAGGCAGGGCGGCAAGGTCCTGCGGCGCGCGCGGCTGCGCCTGAGCTGCAGCGCCCGCGCTGGCCGCGAGCAGGGGAATGACGCAACGGACGAGCAGGGTGCGGACCGGAGTGGGCGGCGTCATGATTGAGGCGAGTTCCTTGTGCCAGGTTGGGTATGGGACCGGATGCGGCCGGCAGGGTCATACGGCGCCGGTGCAATCGATGAAGTCGGGGATCGCGGGGCAGGAGTTCAGGTGCGTGCCGCCTGTCCGCGCCGCATCAGCTTGCGCAGCTCGCGGCCCAGGTGGAAGGTCACGTTGCGGAAGCCGAGCAGGCCGATCTGCATGATCTGGCGCAGCGCCAGCCGCGGCGCGTCGTGCCGCTTGCCGCCCCACGAGTCGAGCCACGCGTCGGCACGGGAGAAGGTGCACTGGATGAAAGCCATTTCCTGCGCCGGCGCCATCTGCTCCAGGCGCAGGCCGGTATGGTTCTGGCCCTGGAAGACCACCTGGGCCGGGAACACGTGCTCGGCGTTCTGGAGGTAAAGCGACACCCCGACCCGTTCGCCGACACGCGCCACCACGCCCTGGGGCAGCCGGATGCCGATGCCGCGCTCGGCAAAGTCCACGGTTTCGCAGACCACGGCGCGGCCGTCGTCGAAGCGCAGCGTCGCGGGCAGCTTCATGGCGACGCGGTGCGCCTCGCGCACCTGCCGCGTCTCGCTTGCCACGGCAATGGATGCGCCGATGATGATCAGGTTGTAGGCGGTCCAGAGCAGGTTCAGGATCACCGTGATCGTTTCATCGGGCATGCCATGGCTGCCCGCCGCGAGTTGCCAGATGCCCAGGCCGAAGCCCAGCAGGTTGAATACCAGCAGGATCAGGTAGGGACGCGAGATGATCCAGTCGAAGTACGCCTCCTCGATCACGCCGCCCTTGGGCGTCACGTTGAACTTGCCCGCCGCCGGGTTGATAAAGGCGACCAGTGTCGGGCGCATGATGTACCACGCGAGCACTGACTCGTAGACCTCGTTCCAGAACGAATGCCGGAAGCGGCCCTGGATGCGCGAGTTGGTCATGTTGGCGTGCAGCAGGTGCGGCAGCGCAAAGATGGCGATGCTCAGCGCCTGCGCATTGATCACGTGCGCGCCGAACAGCAGGTACGCCAGCGGTGCCGTCAGGAATACCAGCCGCGGCAGCCCGTAGAAGAAATGCAGCATCGCGTTCAGGTAGCACAGCCGCTGCGGCAGCGACAGGCCGGGCCCGAGCAGCGGATTGTCGATGCGGCAGATCTGCGCCATGCCACGCGCCCAGCGGATGCGCTGGCCCACGTGGCCGGACAGGCTTTCCGTTGCCAGCCCCGCGGCCTGCGGGATGGCCAGGTAGGCGGTGCTGTACTTCAGCCGGTGCAGCTTCAGCGCGGTGTGGGCGTCCTCGGTCACGGTCTCGACCGCGATGCCGCCAACCTCCAGCAGCGGCGCACGCCGGATGATCGCGCACGAGCCGCAGAAAAACGTGGCGTCCCAGAAATCGTTGCCGTCCTGCACCAGCCCGTAGAACAGCTCGCCCTCGTTGGGCACGTCCTGGAACGTGCGCAGGTTCTTCTCGAACGGGTCGGGCGAGAAGAAATAGTGCGGCGTCTGCAGCATGGCCAGCTTGCGGTCCTTCAGGAACCAGCCCATGCAAAGCTGCAGGAAGGAGCGCGTCGGGATGTGGTCGCAATCGAAGATCGCGACATACTCGCCGCTGGTCTGCGTCAGCGCCGCATTGATGTTGCCCGCCTTGGCATGGCGGTTGTTGTCGCGCGTCAGGTGCGTGACGCCGACCTTCTCGCAGAAGGCGCGGAATTCCTCGCGGCGGCCATCGTCCAGCACGTAGACGTTGATCTTGTCGCGCGGCCAGTCGAGCGACATCGCCGCGAAGACCGTAGGCTTCACCACCGACAGCGGCTCGTTGTAGGTCGGGATGAAGATGTCCACGGTCGGCCACTCGGCCAGGTCCCGCGGCATCGGCAGCGGCTTGCGCTGCAGCGGCCATGCGGTCTGGAAGTAGCCGAGCACCAGCACCACGAAGGCATAGGCCTCGGCCGCCAGCAGCCCGGCACCGAAGGCCATGTCGATCCAGGACTCGAAGGCCGTGGTCTCCGTCACGCGCCAGTACATGTAGCGGCTGGTGGCGGCCAGCGACAGGATCACCATCATCAGCGTCGCGAGGTGGCCCTTGGTCCGGGAAAGCCATACGGCCATCAGGTAGCAGGCCACGGCGAATCCGACCTGCTGCCAGAAATCCAGCGGCACGGTCACGACGATCGCAAACAGCAGCAGGCCGAGCAGCAGCCCGGCCGTGCGGCCGGCGGCGTTGTCGAACGGCAGGTCCAGCAGCCGTTGAGCCAGGCCGCTCTTCGGCGACGCCGGTGCCCGGGCAGGCCTGGAGGGCTTCGGCGAAGTCATCAGGCGTGCTCTGGGAGAATGGCTTGAGGGGTAGCCCGGGTAGCCTGCAATCTGCCGCGCAGCCAGGTGGCGCAGCGGCGGATATCCTGCCCGGCCTGGCTGTGCGGGCTGCGCTCGACGACGGTGCTGTCGTGCGCCAGCGCTTCCGGGACGGCCTGGTCCTGGTGGATGACGCCGAGGACCCGCTCGCCCAGCTGGTTGCGCAGGACCTGGACCACGTCCTTGCCCAGCTGGCGCGCCATGTCGACCTGGTTGATGACGAGGGCGTGGCCGAGAAAGCCGGGGCGGCGCTCGCAGTAGGTACGGATCAGGTCGTCCATCAGCGGCAGGGTGGCATACGACGCAGCATCCGGCAGCGTCACCACCAGGCAGACGTGCGCGCACGACAGTGCCTGGCGCATGTACGGCGACGGGCCGGGCGGCGTGTCGATGACGACGATGTCGTCCTCGGCCAGCCCGAGCGCGTCCAGCTGTGTGCGCAGCCAGTTCGGATGCGTGGCCAGGTGCTGCTCGAAGGCGGCGCGATCGGTCTCGTTGAGGCCGCCGAACGGCATCACCAGGGCGCGTCCGCCCGGCCAGATGCTTTCCAGCCAGCGCTCGCCGGCGAGCGTGGCGCGGGCATGGCCGGCGACATCCTGCACCGGCATGCCAAAGTGCAGGCGCAGCGCATTCTGCGGATCGAGGTCGATGGCGAGGACACGGTTGCCGGCCTGCGCCAGCGTATCGGCAAGCGTGGCCGACAAGGTGGTTTTCCCAACTCCGCCCTTGGCGGAGACAACGGCTACGATTTTCACGGACGGATGCTCAGCTGCGTTTCAGGCGATCGAGGAAGGAACGGCGGGCCGGCGTATGCTCGGGCTGCGCTGCGGGCGCAGCCTGGCCTTCGAGCCGCGCGAACACCTGCGCCAGCGGCGTGGCACCGGCGGGTCGTGGCGCGGCGGCCGCTGCCGGGGAATTCGGCCAGGCAGCGCGTTGCAAGGGTTGCGCTGGCTGGGGCGCGGCAGCCGGGAGGGTGGCCAGGACCGGCGCAGTAGCCGCCGCAGTGGCCGGCGCAGGAACTGGCGCAGTAAGTGGCTGCGCGGCGGCAGGCACCACCGGCATGCCGATCCCCAATGCCTGCACCGGCGGCACCACTGCGCTGCGATCTACCCGCAGCGCCGCGAGCAAGGGCCAACGCTGCTCGGCCTCTTCGGCAGCGTCCTCGCGGACAATCTCCCGGTAGGTCTCGGGGTGGCCACCATAGCGGCTGAACAGCTTGGATAGATCGTCGGAGCTCATGGCAACAGGGCATCGCTCGCGCTCCGGACAGGAGCGCGGGCACGGCTATGAAAAAGATGACTTGGAGGTGAAAGGAGCTGGTCGCGGGCTCAGCGTCCGAGCCGGAAGCTCATGCTTCCGGTCGCGTCGAACGGCGAGGCTTGCGTGATCTGCAGCAAGCCCGACGAGCCGAGCGACTGGAACCAGTGCTGGTAGGCGCCGGTCAGGAACGCGGCCTGCCAGGGTGCGCTGCTGCCTTCATCCGGCCGCGTGCGCGGCGCGCAGTGGTGGTGCACGAGCAAGGCATCGCCGGCATCGGCAATACTGGTCCAACCCCAGTCGATGTCGAGCCAGACCTGCGCGATGGCGCGTTCGAGATCTGCAACCGTGCCGCAGGGCCCGAGCGGGAAGCGGGCGGCAAAACGGGCGCCGGTCGCGGCCATCAGCGCGTTGACACCGGCATCGCCCAACTGGGCGGACAGTTCCTCGGCCAAGGCCTCGATTAAGTCACGCCATTGTATGGAGGCATGACGCTCCGTCAGGTATTGCAGTAATGCATCGCCCACTTCAGATTCCCCGTTCTCATTCTATTTTTGTTTGCGGGACGAATGGTGGCCGATTGTTTAGGTCCATGCAAAGGTTTTGTAAAGAATACATGATGCGTGCTCGCAACATACAGCCTTTGCATGCAAAATTAAGTGCTCGCCTAATAATGTTGAAATGAAACGCGGGCACCGGGCGGGGCTTGGACACCCTCGATATTCCCGGTACGCAGACTCCGGAAGCGGCAATCAGAAACCTGTGCGCATTATGAATTCGCTTGCCATTGGCCAATTGCTCCATATTTGCGCCCAGGTTTCCTGGGCTGGCGCATTCAGGCCTTTGAAACGCGTGTGTGCGGCACGCGAAGTCCGCTGGCGATTAACGTAATTTTGATTTTTTTGCCATTTTCAGTCGACCTCGGAAACCCGGTTATCCACTGCCAATGCAAGCCGGCGCGCGCTTACCCCTGCACGCTGCGCCACGTCCGGTCCAGCACCATGCGATAAGAGAACCGGTCCGCAGGATGCACGGACAACGCCATCTCGATCAGCCTGCCGCCCGCATCCCGGTACTGCCGGTTGATCCACAGCCCCGCCGTGCCAGGCGGCACCTGCAGCAATTGCGCGATGTCCGCGGGCAGCGCGCCCGCGTGGATGACTTGTTCGATGCGCGATACCGCGACATTGAACTGCTGCTCGATCAGGTGGAACACCGACGCCTCGATATCCCGTTCCGTTCCGCTGACGCCGCGGAAGTCCGGGTGGACCCAGACCTCGTTGTAGCAGATCGGCGCGGGTCCGGCGTCGCCGGTCCGCACGCCGCGGATCACCAGCCAGTGCTGGCCCAGGTAGGGACTGAGCACCGGGTCGGCATCTTCATCGACTACGCGCAGTCCGCGCGAGACCACGCGCATGCGGGTGCTGGCCGCGTACTGCAGCAGATCGCCGACCTGCCCGACGGCCAGTTCATAGCCGCCCTTGGCGCGCGATGCGGTGACGACGGTGCCGACGCGCGGCGTGCGCGTGATCAGTTCGAGCCTGACCAGCCGCTCGATGGCGGCGCGCACGGTATGGCGGCTGGCGCCGAACTGCTTGCACAGTTCCATTTCCGTGGGCAGCTTGCTGCCGACCGGGTAGGTGCCGTTCTCGATCTCCGAGCGCAGCGTCCGTGCCAGCGCCATGTAGCGCGGGCCGGCACCGTTGCGCACGTCCGCGTCGGGGCCGACTGCGTCGTCGTCGAGACTGCCAGCTTGTTCCATGTTTCCGGTGCTTCGGTGGTGGTGAATGACGCTCGCAGCATAGCCGCGACCCGTCGCACGGGCAAGCGACAGGCCCGCATCACGAGTTGAGCGACGATTGCGGCGGGTTGTCGGGATCGGTTGCCTTGCTGGCGGGCGCCACCACCGCCGTCCGGCCCCGGGCACGCCCGTTCCACAGCAACAAGGCCACGCTGAGCGCCGGCACGGCCGCCAACGCAAGATAGGCCACGCCCAGGCTGTGGCTGCGTTCGGCAAGGTAGCCGAACGCCGGCGGCCCCGACACCACGCCAAAGTAAGTGAAAAACAGCGCGCCACCTGTGACCGACGCCACCCGGCCCGGGGGCGCCAGCCGCGCGATCTCGCCGAGATAGACGCCGTTCCAGCCGATTGCCGTCGCGCCGAGCAGCGATGAAACCAGGCACAGCGGCACCAGCGTCCACTGCGCCGTGAACAGGCCGGTGGCCACCGCGCTCGCGCTCATCAGCACGGCCAGGAAGATCAGCACGCCGCGCGGCGATCCGGTCAGGTCGGCCAGATGGCCCCACAGGATGCGTCCCACGATGCCGGCGCCTTGCGTCACCGCGTAGACCATGCCGGCCTGCGCGAGCCCGATGCCGACCTCGGCCGTCAAATACACCATCAGGTAGCCGCTGACCGACAGCTGGCACGCCGAGAACAGCAGCGAGACCGCCGCCATCGAGCGCAGGCGGCTATCGGCCAGCACGTCGCCGAACAGCCGCCCGAGATTGCCGGCGAACGTCATGCGGCCAGTCGCTCCGCGGTCGAACTCGCGCCGCTGGAAATTGCTGAGCGCGGCCACGGCCAGCGCCAGCACCGCGAGCGCGCCCAGCGCAGCCCGCCACGACCCCAGCGCGGCCAGCGGTGGCAATGCCGCGCCGGCCAGCAAGCCGCCCAGCGGCACGCCGGTCTGCTTCAGCGAGAACACGAAACCCATCCGCTCCGGCGTAGTGCTGCGCGCCAGGATCTGGGAACTTGCCGGCGTGATCGGCCCGTAGCCCAGGCCGCTGACCAGCGCGGCCAGCAGCCTTGCCTGGGGCTCGCCGGTGGCAAGCAGGCCCAGCGCCACGGCTTGCGCCAGCAGCCCCAGCTGGGACGCGCGTACCGGACCCACTCCCGCCACCAGCCCGGCCCCGGCCAGGCTGCCGAGCATGCCGCCGACATAGACCATGGCCAGGTAGATGCCGACGCTTGCCAGCTCGACGCCGGGAATCACCGGCGCCAGCACCGCAAACGCCAGCGTGCTGGCGGTCGCGACCATCTGTATCGCCAGCGAGCAGGAGAGGGTGACGGTAGCGCGCCACCGGGCGGGGGTCTCAACGGTCATGACGCGTGGCGCTTGTCGAACTCCCACACCGACTCGAAATCCATCAGCGTGTTGAAGCGCGGGAAGTCGTAGAGCCGGTCGCCGATGCCCAGGGAGGTGCGGTTGGCCTTGACGTGGGCATAGACGTCTTCCAGCGCCTTGCCCGCGGCAAGAAAGCCCACTGCGGGATAAATCGCGATGGCAAACCCCATCTGCTCGAGCGTCTCGGCCGGCAGCACCGGTGTGCGGCCGGTTTCCACCACGTTGACGAGCAGCGGCAGGTCGAAAGTCTTGCCGATGATCTCCAGCTCTTTTTCCGACTCCGGCGACTCGACGAACAGGATGTCGGCGCCGGCGCGGGCATACGCTTCGGCGCGGCGCAGCGCCTCATCCAGGCCCAGCGAGGTCCGCGCATCGGTGCGGGCGAGGATCATGAAGTCCTTGCTTTCGCGCGCTTCCACCGCGACCTGGATCTTCTTCACCATGTCTTCGGCCGGAATCACCCGGCGGCCCGGCGTGTGGCCGCATTTCTTGGGGAATTCCTGGTCCTCGAGCTGGATCACGCTGGCGCCCGCGCGCTCGTAGCCGCGCACGGTATGCGCGACGTTGAGCAGGCCGCCATAGCCGGTATCGCCATCACAGATCACCGGCATGGTGGCCGCGGAACAGAAGGCGCCGACGCGGTTGACCATGTCGGTATAGGTCGCCAGCCCCGCATCGGGCAGGCCCAGATAGGACGCTACCGTGCCATAGCCGGTCATGTACAGGCAGTCGAAGCCCATGCGGCTGGCGATGCGTACCGAGATCATGTCGAACACGCCGGGCGCGGCGATCAGGCGCTTGCGCGCCAGCAGTTCGCGCATGGTCGGGCGCGCGTTGGCTTCAGTGTTGGTCGATGTCATCAGGCAGCTTCCTTGTTTTTGGGGTAAATGCGCAGCTTCATGCCGTGCGCACTGGCGATGCGGGCCTCGAACTCACGGATCTGCGGCGTGATGCCGATGCCGCGGAAGCCGCCGCGCACGCAGGCGGCATCGACATCCTTGTAGGCGTCGACCCAGCCGTGCGGCAGCGGCTGCGCCTGCGGCAGCGACAGCCACAGCCGGAACAGGTGGCGCTTGCGCTCGGGCTCGGGATGGTCCTCATACTCGGTGCGCGAGTGCAGCACGATATGGTTGTTCAGCAGCTGGATGTCGCCGGGTTGCAGGTCCATGTGGTAGCACAGGTCCTCGCGCGCGAGCAGTTCATCGAACAGGTCCAGCGCCTCGGTCTGTTGTGGCGTCAGCCGTGGCACGTCGGGGAAGGTTTGCTGCGCGCCCTTGATGTGGTTGCGGATATGGCGGCAGGCAAAATGCCCGTCGCGGACGCCGAACACCGGCGCGGCATAGTACGGCGCTTCTTCCGGGGCCTGCTCGCCCTGGCGGCTGAAGACCAGCGGCGCATAGAGTTCGGCGGCGAGATCCGGGCGCAAATGCAGCATTTCGTTATGCGCGGCGACCGAGCTGGAGATCAGGCTGGACCCGCCGCTCTTCGCGGTGCGCACGCAGAAGAGGCCGACCATGTCGCTGCCATCCGCATGGAAATCCAGCCCCGAACGCGTGTTGTAGCCGCGGCCGGTATTGGAGCGGTAGGTGCCGCCCGCGTCGCGCACGTCGGACACGAACTGGCTCATCTTGCCCTGCGGGCGCGGCACGCCCAGTGCCAGGCCGATTCCCCAGAACAGCAGCCGCAGCGCATCCACATCCCAGCGCTGCACCGGGAAACCGCGCAGCAGCTTGAAGCCGAAGCCGCCTTGCGTCTCGTCGATCAGCGCAACCAGGCGCTGGCGCACGCCTGCGTCCAGCGGGAAGTCTTCCAGCGACATATCGAAGCGGTCCTTGCCGGTCTGTTGCGCGTGGCGCAGCGCCCGTTCCAGCGCGTCGATCTCCACCTCGCTCAGCACATGGATCCAGCTGTTGTCCTGCTCCACGTCGCGGCGCGTCCAGCCGCCCGCCACGGGGCCGATCCCCTGGGTGTTGGTCTTGGTTGTTTCCATGTTGGCTTGTTTCACTCCGCTTGCAGGTTGACCTCTTTGGCCAGGCGTTGCCAGAGCGCGAAGTCCTTCTTCACCTCGGCATTGAATTCGTCCACCGGCTGCGCCACCGGCGTGGCAGCCTGTTCGGCCAGGATTTCCTTCATGTCCGGCGCCATCACCACCGCATGGACCTCTTTCTGCATGCGCTCCAGCGCCGCCTTCGGGGTCTTGGCCGGCGCATACAGGCTGTACGAGGTGTAGACCTCGAAGTCCTTCATGCCGGACTCGATCATGGTCGGCACGTTGGGCAGCGCCGGCGTGCGCTGCGCCCCGGTGACCGCGAGGGGGCGCAGCTTCCCGGAGGTGATGAACGGCTTGGCGGTCAGCACGCTGGTGACGCCTACCGTGGTGACACCGCCGACCACATCGGTCATCAGCGGCGCGCCACCCTTGTAGGCGACGTTGACCATGTCCAGGTTCTGCGCCTTGTTGTACATGGCACCGACGAGGCGGGTCATGTTCTCGGAGCTGCCATACGAGTACTTGTCCGGCTTCGCCTTGACATGGCGCGCGAACTCGACTGCGTTGGTGGCCGGAAACTCCGTCTGCGTAACGAACACCAGCGGCGACTTGGCCACCATCGTGACCCCGATCAGGTCGTTGAAGGTGTCGTAAGGCATCTTCTTGTAGAGGATCGGATTCAGCAGGTGCGTATTGACCACCAGCACGTAGGTATGGCCGTCCGGGGCCGACTTGGCCACGGCGTCGGTGCCGATGATGCCGTTGGCGCCGGGCCTGTTCTCGACCACCACGGTCTGTTTCAGGCGCGGCGTCAGCCGCTCCGCCAGCCGGCGCGCGACGATGTCGGTGCCGCCGCCTGGCGAGTAGGGCACGACGATACGGACGGTCTTGTCCGGAAATTCCGCGTGCGCATTGCCAGGCAAGGCCAGCACGGCAAGGGTCAGCGATAGGCTGATCGCCGCGAGTCGAAGTGGGGCGGGCATGCTTGTCTCCTCTTTCCTGTCGAAGGATGGAAAGTCCGGTGGACCGGATCGTGAACCATATTGTCCGTAATTATTTTTTTGTCCGGACAAATTGTGGATTCAGAATAGACAGGCGGGCGACAACAGGCAAGAAGGGGGAGCTCGGGGGTTACCCTAGGGACGGGGCGCGGGGTGCACCGAAATCCGCATGCTTGTCTCCCGGCACATTTGCCGGGTCGCGGACGATACGGTCAGCGCTGCTCCGGACTGCGCGAGCCGCGGTTCCATGGCGCGACGGCTGCCGCGCCATGGGCCGGATACAGCGCAGGAATGACGGCGTTCAGCCTGCCAGTTCCCGATGCAGCGCCAGGTACTCCTGCGACAGCTTGTGCCGGGGATCGAGGTGGATCATCGGCATGGCGTGCTGGTGCGATTCGCGGATCTTCACCGAGGCAGACAGCCGCGACTCAAGTACCGGCAGCCCCTCGGTGACCAGCTCTTCGACCAGCTTTGCCGGCAAGCTGGCGCGCGGCTGGAACTGGTTGATGACGATGCCCTCGACCTCCAGCGCGTCGTTGTGGTCTTGCTGGATTTCCTTCACGTTATCGAGCAGCGTGTAAAGGGCCCGCCGCGAAAAATCATCGCAATCGAACGGGATCAGGCAGCGCTCTACGGCAATCAGTGCGGAACGGGTATAGAAATTCAGCGCCGGCGGAGTATCGATGTAAATGGCGTCGTAGGTTGCCTCCAGCTCGATCAGGGCATCGCGCAGCTTGTAGATCTTGTAGCGGGATTCAAGCTTGCCGTGCAGCGCGTCGAGGTCGGCATGCGCGGGCATCACGTCGAGATTCTCAAAAGGCGTGGGATGGATAAACGACGCCAGGTCCACCGGCTTGAAGCTGTAGGTCAGGGACGCCTCGAAGAAGTTTGCCGCGCTCGGACTGGCCTCTCCGGCGCGCGCGCCCATCAGGTACTGGGTCGAATTGCCCTGGGCATCCAGGTCAACGACCAAAGTGCGCAAGCCTTCGCTGGCGCTGATCGCCGCGAGATTGCATACGATTGTTGACTTGCCAACGCCACCTTTCTGATTGAATACGACGCGCCGCATTGCTTCCCCTGCGAAGACCGTTTTGAAGGCGAAAGCATACCTTAGCGAGGGAGGGCGCGGCCACGGCAGCGGTGGCGATTTTCACAGCGCGATCTGCATCAGTGTCCCGGCCTCGGCCTGGTCGTGGCGCATTGCCGGGGAGGCAAGGACCGCCGGAGCGAGTTCCGCGTAGCTGACAGGCGTAAAGCCCATTCGCGCGAAATAGCCTGACGCATTGCGGGTTTGCAGCACGATCGATTCGACGCCATTGCGACGGACGTCCGCGACGATGGCGGAAATGAGAAGTTCGCCAAGGCCGGATGAGCGGGCGCGCTGTGCAACGGCAAGGCCTCTGAGGACGCCGGTGTTTTCATAACGCTCCAGGCCCGCGCAGCCGAGCAGGCCGGCGTTATCCCGAATTACCATGTATTGGCCGATCCGGTCCTGCACCCCCGCCACGGATAATGATGAAGCGTGCAGGAGCGCTTTAATGTCCGGCCAGTCCGCCTCGGTAGCATAGTGAGGACGCATAGCGGAAACCCTCGCGTAGTTCGTCCACTTATCCTACTTTCGAGGGGGCATGCTGCCTGTAGGGATTGATCCTTAGGTGAATCTGCCTATCGCCACATCAGGCCACCACGCCGGACTGCAGCGCGCGTTTTTCTCGTCGCTATCGCTAGCGCCAGACCAGGGTAGTTTCCCCGAGCAAATGGCCGGGCAAGATGTAGTCGCCATGCTCGATGGCGAGGGTCTCGAGTTCGCACAGGACCGCCTCAGGCAGCGCAAACATGTCGAACCTGCAATAGAGGTATCGCTGCCGGAAGGTCAGCTTCTTTTCACGCAGTCCGCGTGTCAGGGCGTCGGCAGATTCCACGCAAATATGCTCGACTGTCCGGTACTGGACATCGACCCCCAGTTTCTGACCCATTCGCCCGAGTTCGATCGCGTCCTCCCACGCTGACTCATAGTCCAGCTCGACAGTCCCTTTCGCACAGGCGTTGATGTACGCCACGGCGCTGGCCCGGCTGCGTGCAATGAAGGCGTTCATCGGCAAGTCTCCGCGATGGAGTCATCGCGGGTGACTATACCTACGAGGCGGGGCATGATGCAAGCGGCTGCGACGCGCATGACGTGGCTATCGTTTGCCGGACACCCCGCCTAGAAGACGGCGTGGGGCCATCGCATACCGGTGTCGGTTTCACCTGAAGAGGAGGGCGCCGCCGGTTATCAGTACCGTCAACAGCGCTCCCAGCCACACCGCGTCCAGCACGCTTGCGCGCCGCGCCGCACGGCAGGCCCCGGACTCGGACTGGTGAAACTCGGCCAGGCCGCCTGAGTAGAGTTTCTCCCAACGCATTTCCATCGTCAGCCTCCCTTGGTCCATGGCTGCATTCTTCAGCGCAAACCAGGACTTGGCAACGAGGAGAAGGGATCAGTGCGGCTAATACTTTTGGCCGATAGCGGGAAAACCGATTGCGAGCATCTGTTCGCCGGGATTCTCCAATATCTTTCGAAGGCAACATTTGTGCATGCGCGCGCTTCGCCGCTTGTACTTTGGCGTGGATGAACTAAACCTCACGTATCCGCAAGTTTCTCCGCGCCATGGAGCCGAGCATGCAATGCTACAAGCTACTCGCAGCCTGCGCGCTGGCCGCAGCCAGTGTTGCAGCGCCAGCCCAGCCAGAATCCAGCGTGCATGTCGCGTCCGGCGTCGGGGCGATGATGGCGACCGAGACCGTCAAGACCACCGCGACCGTGGTGGCCATCGACAGCGCCACGCGCACCGTCTCGTTAAAGAACAAGCAAGGCAAGGTTACCGACTTGCAGGTCGGCGAAGACGTCCGGAATTTCGACCAGGTCCGCATTGGCGACGTGGTCGCCGTCGAGTACAAGCGAGCGCTGTCCGTGAGCATGACCCGTCAGACCGGCATGCGCACGGCCATCGAGCGGGAGACGATCGAACGCGCGCCGCCCGGAGCCAAGCCCGGCGGCACCATCGGTCGGGAGGTGACCGTGACTGCGGATGTCGTCAACGTCAACCGCAAGACCGGCATGGTGACGCTCAAGGGCCCAAAGGGGAAAACGGTCGACGTGCATGTCAGCGATCCGCAGCAGCTCAAGGCCATCCGGCGCGGCAACCAGGTGCAGGCGGTCTACACCGAAGCGTTTGCCGTATCGATGTCGCCGAGGGCGAGCCGCTGAGGGCGGTCAGGCTTACCGAGGGGTCAACGTGGCTTCTTGATGCTGCTCGATGACGTTTCCTTCCTCGACAAGCGCCCGCTGGCTACTGCGGGACCGTCGTCGGCTGCGCACTTTTCCAGGTGGGCCACGAGCAGTTGTGCAACTGGCGACAACAGTGAGAAATTGCGGCAGCAGATGGCGAAGCGCCGCCGAGCCCAATCGTTGCGCAGTGGAACCACTTGGACGTTGAACGCCGGCGCGATGGTCCTGGCGATTTCTGCCGGCAAGATGGCGATACCCAGGTTAGCGCGCACGCAACGCAGCGCGGCGTCGAAGGTCGAGACGACGGCGCGGTAGACGATCCGGCGGCCGAGAATGGCGGCATGGCGAACCAGCATGGTCTGGACAGCCGTTTGCGCTGGCATGGCGACATGGTCGAAGGCGAGCGTCTCCTCGAAATCGCACGAATCGGCCCTCACGAGCGGGTGCGAGGCCGGAACCACGGCCGCAAGGTGATCGCTGCGATAGGGCCGGGTCTCAAAGCCTTCCAGGTCGGCAGCATCCCAGCAGATGCCAAGCGGTGCCGATCCTTCGCGCAAGGACCGCACGATCTCCGTACTCAGGCTTTCCTCGATGCTGACACTGACATCGCGGTGCTCCGGCATTTGCAGGAACGCCGCTATGTCGTCCGGCAGCGACTCCGCCATGGACGATACGGTGGCAAGCAGGCGCACCTGGCCGCGGATGCCAGACCCAAAGTCAGCCATGTCGCGGGCCACGCGGTCCGCGGCGGAAAGCATGGCGCGGGCATGGGCCAGCACAATTTCCCCTGCCGGCGTGGGAATCACGCCGCGACGGCGGCGCTCCAGCAAGGTGGTGCCGACAGTTTCCTCGAGTTGCGCCAGGCGTTTGCTGATGGCCGACGCGACGATGTGTTCCTGTTCGCCGGCGCGCGCCATGTTCTGCGTCTCGCAGACAGCGACAAAGAGGCGCAGCGTGGTCAGGTCGAGATCTCGCATGGATGAAATTCCTGGGTTTCCTTGCCGGAATCTTAATGCGGACTTCCCGCCCTGGCTGCAAATTTCGGGAATGTCTTGAGACTTTCCGATTTGGAACGCTATCGTGGACGAAACATCGCTGTTCCAGCATGGCGGAAGGTCTTAGAGTTGTGGCGTTGCCTCTCGCGTAGAGGCCATCGACTCACCCTCATTCAGGTTCCTGCCATGACTGCCCTATACCCCACCAACGCCGTCATCCGCGAAGTCGGGCTCCGGGATGGCCTGCAAAGTATCCAGGCCATCCTGCCCACCGAGCAGAAGAAGGCGTGGATCCGCCAGGCGCATGCCGCGGGCCAGCGCGAGATCGAAGTCGGCTCGTTCGTGCCTGCGCGCCTGTTGCCGCAACTGGCCGACACGGCCGAACTGGTGTCGTATGCGCGCACCCTTCCGGGCGTGTTTGCCTCGGTGCTGGTACCGAACCTGCGCGGCGCGGAGAACGCCATCGACAGCGGCGCGGACCTGATGATCGTGCCGCTGTCGGCGAGCCATGCGCATAGCGTGGCCAATCTGCGCAAGACCCCCGACGAGGTGGTGGCGGAGGTGGCGCGCATCCGCGCGGCGCGCGACGCGGCCGGCTCTAAGACCCTGATCGAGGGCGGGGTAGGCACGGCCTTCGGCTGCACCATTCAGGGCCGGGTCGAACCCGATGAAGTCCTGCGCCTGATGCGGGCCCTGCTTGACGCCGGCGCCGACCGGGTCAGCCTGGCCGACACCGTCGGCTATGCCGATCCCGCCATGGTTCGCGGCCTGTTCGAGCGTGCCATTGCCATTGCCGGCGACCGCTTCTGGTGCGGGCACTTCCATGACACGCGCGGCCTCGGACTCGCCAATGTGTTTGCCGCGCTGGAGTCCGGCGTCACCCGCTTTGACGCCTGCCTGGCCGGCATCGGCGGTTGCCCGCACGCGCCCGGCGCCAGCGGCAACGTGGCCAGCGAAGACCTGGCCTACATGCTGGCCAGCATGGGCATCGACATCGGCCAGCTCCTGGCGCTGCGTGAAGAGGTGGCCGGCTGGCTGGCTGGCGAAGCGCTGCACGGCACGCTGTGGCGGGCGGGCCTGCCGAAGACCTTCGCCGGCGCATCGTCACGCGCCGCGGCCTGATCAACGAATCGCAACGAATCGAACGGAATGCAAGACGACATGAACACCGCTCTGGAACACGACAACTATCAGGATAGCGAGCACGACAGCGAGCACGACAGCGAGCGCCTGCCGCTGACCGGCATCCGCGTGCTCGAATTCACGCACATGGTCATGGGCCCCACCTGCGGCATGATCCTCGCCGATCTCGGCGCCGAGGTCATCAAGGTCGAGCCGCCCGGCGGCGACAAGACGCGCAATCTGCCGGGGCTGGGCATCGGCTTCTTCCGCGCCTTCAACCGCAACAAGAAGAGCGTGGTGCTCGACATCACCACGGATGAAGGGCGTGCCGCCGCGGCCGAGCTGGCGGGCCAGTGCGACGTGCTGCTCGAGAACTTCCGTCCGGGCCTGATGCGGAAACTGGGGCTCGACTACGAGACGCTGTCGGCCAGGCATCCCCATCTCATCTACGTCTCGCACAAGGGCTTCCTGCCCGGGCCGTACGAGAACCGCCTGGCGCTCGACGAGGTGGTGCAGATGATGGGCGGGCTGTCGTATATGACCGGCCCCAAGGGGCGCCCGCTGCGCGCCGGGACATCGGTCAATGACATCATGGGCGGCATGTTCGGCGCGATCGGCGTGCTGGCCGCGCTGCGCGAGCGCGACAGCACCGGCCGCGGCCAGGAAATACAGAGTGCGCTGTTCGAGAACTGCGTATTCCTGTCCTCGCAGCACATGCAGCAGTTCGCCATGACCGGCGAAGTGCCACCGCCGATGCCGTCGCGCGTGTCGGCGTGGAGCGTGTACGACGTCTTCACGCTGGCCGGCGGCGAGCAGCTGTTCATCGGCGCGGTCAGCGACAAGCAGTTCGTCACGCTGTGCAAGGTCCTGGAGCACCCGGAACTGACGCAACGGCCGGAGTATGCCGACAACACGTCGCGCGTGGCCGTACGGCCCAGGCTGCTGGAGGAACTGGGCGCCATCCTGAAGGACCATGATCCGGCGGTGCTCGCGCCAAGGCTGGAAGCGGCCGGGATTCCGTACGCACCGATCATGCGTCCCGACCAGTTGCTCGACGATCCGCACCTGAAGGCCAGCGGCGGGCTGGTGCCCATGCAGGTGGATGACGGCTCCACGGCGCCAACGGTGCTGCTGCCCCTGCTGATGGGCGGCCGCCGTCCCGGCGTGCGCCGTCCGCTGCCGAAGGCGGGCGAGCATAACGCCGAGTTCTTTCCGCAATCCTCGGGAATGCCAGGCCCCGCCTGAGGCAGCATGCCCCGACAGCAGGACAAAACAAAGACCAGGAGACAAACCATGACCCCCGACCAGAAAGTATTCAATCCGGCCCGACGCCGTTTGTTCAGGCTTGCCACCGCCGTCGCGGCGTCGATGAGCATCGCCACGGCACCTGCCATCGCGCAGGGCGGCAAGCCGGTCCGTCTCATCCTGCCCATCAGCGCGGGCTCCGGCGTCGACACCATCGCACGGGCCGCGGTGCCGTCGCTGGCCAGGACCATGGGCCAGCCCGTGGTGGTCGAGAACCTCCCCGGCGCCGGCGGGATCACGGGCGCCGCCGCGGTCGTCAAGGCCCAGCCTGACGGCAGCACGCTCGGGCTGGTGTCGAACAACCATGTGATCAACCCCAGCGTGTTCAAGAACATGCCGTTCGATGCGATCAAGGACATCACGCCGATCAGCGTCATCGGCACGACGCCGCTGGTATTGGTGGTCAATCCCAAGGTGCCCGCCAAGAACGTCAAGGAACTGGTGGCGCTGCTCAAGGCCAAGCCGGACAGCTACAACCTGGCATCGTCGGGCAACGGCACCATCATTCACCTGGCGGGCGAGATGTTCCTGGATGAAGCCGGCGTGACCGCTCACCACGTGCCGTACAAGGGCACCGGCCCGATGCTGAACGACCTGCTCGCCGGGCAGGTGGAGATGGGAGTCGTCGCACTCAACGCGGTGTCGGCGCATCTGAAGGCCGGCACGCTGCGTGCGATTGGCCTGTGCGGCGACAAGCGTTCCGCCGCCGCGCCTGAACTGCCCACCATCGCCGAGCAAGGCTTGCCCAAGTACAACGTTGCCGGCTGGTTCGCCGTGGTGGGGCCGGCCGGCATGCCGCCGGCAGAGGTCAAGCGTGTCCACGATGCATTCGCCAAGGCCTTCACCTCGCCTGAAGTCCTGGAGGCAATGAAGAAGCAGGGCACCCAGATCGAACCGGGCACGCCCGAAGCAGCCGCCAGCTTCTTCCGCAGTGAAGCCAGCCGCTATGCCGCGCTGGTGAAGAAAGCCAACGTAAAGGTCGAGTAAAGCGGCTACACGCGGGCGGGCCGTCACACATTTTCCTGCTGTCAACGCGGCCGGCGCCCTGTCCGGGCGGGCCGCGGTGGCAGCCCTTTGTCTTCAATTCCCCCACCATGACCATCTACAAGTTGGGCGAACTCGTCCCCAGCATTGCCGGCAGCGCCTTTGTGGCAGCCGAAGCCACCATCATCGGCCGCGCCGAACTGGCCGACGATGTTTCGGTCTGGCCCGGCGCCGTGATCCGCGCCGACAACGAACCGGTGACCATTGGCGCAGGCAGCAACGTGCAGGAAGGCGCCGTGCTGCACACCGATCCGGGCTGTCCGCTGACACTGGGCAGTGGCGTGACCGTTGGCCACCAGGCCATGCTGCACGGCTGCACCGTTGGCGATGGCGCGCTGATCGGCATCCAGGCAGTGATCCTGAATAACGCGTCGATCGGCGCGGAGTCGCTGGTGGCCGCCGGCGCGCTGGTGACCGAAGGCAAGCAGTTCCCGCCGCGCTCGCTGATCCTTGGTTCGCCCGCCAAGGCCGTACGCGAGCTGACCGATGAAGAAGTGAAGAACTTGCGCGCCAACGCCGAGGACTATGTATGCCGGTCCGCGCGCTACCGCACGCTGCTCGAGCAAAGCACGTACTGATCCCGAAGAACTGCCCGACACTACCACCGCAAGATTCGTGGGCCGAGCAGTCCACCCAGCACCGTCGGAATCAGCATTCCCGCCAGGTACCAGACCGCCCAGAACGGGACCTCCATTTCCGGGCAATGCAGGCAATAGACGATGGTCGCGGTGGCGCCTGCGAGCAGGCCGGCCATTGCGCCTGCCGCTCGCAGGTGTGTCGGGGCCATCTGGCGTACCGCCCAATGGACCGAGACGAAAAGCGGCAGCGACAGCAACGCGATATTGAGCGGGCAGGTTCGCCACGTCCGGCCCAGTATCAGGCTGGCTTGCTCCGCCGCCCCGGAGGCATTGGCCAGGATAACCAGTGCGCCGGCCCATGCGGCCAGCACGGGCAGGGTAGGCGCGGCCCAACGCACGCCGATCGTCGCCCCCGGGACCATCAGCCGTCGCAGGACGTGCGTGGCCGCGACAGCCACCCCCAGCGGGAATGCCACCTTGATCCAGAAGATTGGCAGCACCAGAACCTGCATGATGTCGGGCCGCAGGCCGAACGCAATGGCCAGCAACAGCACGGCACCCGCGCCGCCAAGCGCCAGGGCCAGGATGAACGATTTCAGCGCGACATGCCGGTCTACAGGTTTGACGCCGGTGGCGAGCAGCGTGACCAGATCGTCGGTCTTCATGATGAGAGGATCCTTGCTTTTGCGGCCAGTGCCTTCAAGCCGCGATGGATGCCGACCTTGACCGCCGATTCGGACAGGCCGGTCAGCCTTGCCGTCTCCGCAACCGAAAGTCCTTGCAGCTTCACATGAACGATCGGCAGGCGCTGCTTGTCGGGCAGTTGTTCGAGCAGCCCGTCCACGTCCAGCCGCGCATCGTGGGTCGGTACCGCTTCGCAATCGGCAAGAATGTCTATGAAATCGTCGAGTGGTTCGAGTCGTGCAGTGTGGCGCGAGCGGCCCCGCAAGAAGTCAAGCAGCTTGTATCGCGCGATGGCATAGACCCATGCCGTCAGCGGCTGTTCGGTCAGATAGGTGTGGCGGGCGTTATGCACGGCAAGCAACGTTTCCTGCACCACATCTTCCACTTCATCCGGCATGCCATAGAGCCGTCGCCGGACGAAGGCCCGCAGGTGCCCGGTCAGTTCCATCAGGAAAGTGTGATAAGCCGCCTGGTCGCCCTGCAATCCGGCCAGCATCAGCGTGCGAAGGCGTTGCTCGACAGGGTTGGCTGCAGCAGTGTCCGGGCGGGCGTTGTCGGCGAGCGGATTCATAAAAGGGAGCGCTGCGGTCCGTTCGGGGCGATCAGCCACGTCAGCAGGGGCAGAAGCGAGCGTTTCAGGATGATAGGCGAGGGCATCCATGGCGGCAATTCGCGAGCACTGATACCTGCAGGTTCGCTCCCCGGGGCCATCCGGTTACAGCGGCGCGCAAAAATATTCTCCGGGATGGCCCTGTAACCGGGCGGCGTGCCGCTGCGAATTACCGGTCAGATCACCGTGCGGCGCTGTCCGTCTTTCTGCCGGTATCTACGTTCCAGTCCTCATGTCCACCCGAAGGAGTCTTCCAAATGAACTCGATGAAGATCGCAAGCGCCATTACGCTGGCCGCCCTGACCTCTGGCATCGCCATGGCGCAAAGTGCGCCGTCACAGGCCCCGGACAAGGCCAAGCCTGCGATGGAAAAGTGCTACGGCGTGTCGCTCGCCGGCCAGAACGACTGCAAGGCCGGTGAAGGAACCACCTGCGCCGGCACCTCAAAGACCGACTACCAGGGCAACGCCTGGAAGAATGTGCCGGTGGGAACGTGCACGTCGATCAAGACGCCGCGCGGCATGGGCTCGCTCAAGCCGCTCTGACCAGGCGCGCGCCATGAACGCGACACCCCATGCCGGCCTGAGCCTCAAGCCGCAACACTTCGCCGAGGCCTTGCGATGTACCGCGCCCGGCCTCTGGTTCGAGGTCCACCCCGAGAACTACCTGATGGCGGGCGGGCCGCGCCTGGCCTGGCTCGATGCCATCCGGGAACGGCATCCGGTAGCCTTGCACGGGGTGTCGCTATCGCTGGCGGGCGATGCCCGGCCGGACCGCGAGCATCTCGCCCGCCTGCGCGAACTGATCCGCCGCGTCGATCCGGTACGCATGTCGGAACACCTGGCGTGGTCGACGCTCAATGGCCGCTACTACCCCGATCTGCTGCCGGTGGCCCGCACCACCGAGCGGCTGGTGCGGGTGGCCGACAACATTGCACTGGCCCAGGATGCCCTGAACTGTGAGATAGCCATCGAGAATCCATCCCACTACCTGCACTTCGATGCGCATACGTGGGACGAGACGGATTTCCTTGCGGAGCTGGTGCGCCGCACAGGTTGCGGCTTGCTGGTGGATGTCAACAATGTCCACGTCAGTGCCAGCAACCTTGGCTATGACGCCGCCTGGTATCTCGATCAACTGCCGGCAGACGCCGTGCGCGAGATCCATCTGGCCGGACATTCGATTGACCGTACTGCCAGTCAGCCGCTATTGGTCGATTCGCACGATGCACCGGTCGCGCCGGAAGTCTGGTCGCTCTACCAGATATTGATAGACCGCATCGGCCCACGCCCCACGCTGATTGAGCGGGATGGGAACATTCCGTCGTTCGATGAACTGCTGGCGGAGCGGGCGCACGCGGCCGCGCTGCTCGGCAGGGAGGCAGCCTACGCATGAGCTTCGAGCAAGACTTCCTGAATGCGCTCTATGCAGAGGAGGGGGCGGATCTGCTGCTACCAGTGCTGACACGCCAGCCCGGCTTTCAGGTCTACCGCAATACGGTGCTCAAGGCCTGCGTGGACGCATTGGCGGCAAACTATCCGGCCGTCGTCCGGCTGGTCGGCGAAGACTGGTTCCGGTCGGCTGCCTTGATCCATGCCCGTGCCGAGCCGCCACGCAGTGTATGCCTGATCGAGTACGGCGCCGGCTTTGCCGACTTCCTGCGGACGTTTCCGCCGGCGGCCGAACTGCCTTACCTTGCCGACGTCGCGCGGCTTGACCGGCTGTGGACCGAATCCCACCTTGCCGCCGACGATGAAGCGCTCGACGCCGGCGCCTTCAGCACACTGGCCGGTGAGACGTTGCTTCACGCGAGGCTGCGGCCCCGCGCCTCGCTGCGCTGGCACTGGTGCGGCGCCCATCCGGCGTTCTCGATCTGGCAGGCCAACCGTACTGTCCAGGTACCTGCCGAAGATATGGACTGGGTGGGCGAGGGGGCATTGCTGGTTCGCATGTCCGGCAGCGTGTGCTGGCAAGCGGCAGGCCGGGGCATGTGCGCGTTCCTTGACGCCTGCGGTGAAGGCAAGGCGCTGCAGATCGCCACCGAATCCGCCGCAATGGCCGAGCCTGGCATCGACATCGCCCAAACGCTGGCCTCGCTCATAGGTGCGGGTGCCTTTGTCTCAATCATCGCCGGAGAGCAACCATGACAGACAGGACCCAAGCCACGCACCACACCGGCGCCAGCGGGGGCGCATGGACAATCCTGACGCAATGTGCGGCACGCTGGATCAACGATGATGTGCTGGCGCTGATTGCACGCATGGCGATCGCATCGGTATTTTTCCTGTCAGGACGAACCAAGGTGACCGGCGTGCTGACGATCAAGGACAGTACCTTTGCGCTGTTCGAGAGCGAGTATCGGCTGCCGCTGGTGCCGCCCGAGCTGGCAGCACATCTGGCAACCTATGCCGAACATCTGTTCCCGGTCTTGCTTGTGCTGGGATTGCTGACCCGGCCAGCGGCGTTTGCCTTGCTGTGCATGACGGCGGTCATAGAGATCTTCGTCTACCCTGATGCGTGGCCCACCCATCTGACGTGGGCAGGATTGATGCTGCTTCTGATCGCTCGCGGTGGTGGTGCATGGTCGATGGACCGGTTGTTCAAGATTCGCTGAGATTGGGCGGCTTGTCTTGGCAAGCTGAGGTAAACTGATTATTTAACATAAGATAGATTATGCGAAGGAAGGTTGTAGCGGCAAAGCGGTAATGTCCGGTTTTAGCAAAGCAGAAATGTCCGCCTGAGGCGCTCTTCATGGTATTCAGCCTGCCCGGTTGAACACGATGGAGACGCCAGAGGATGGCTAAATCCAAGGTC